>NZ_JAOWID010000021.1:0-32829 GCF_030332285.1 Citrobacter sp. Cu096 | reverse complement strand
CAGATCGATAACGCGCCGGAAGAAAAAGCTCGTGGTATCACCATCAACACTTCTCACGTTGAATATGACACCCCGACTCGCCACTACGCACACGTAGACTGCCCGGGCCACGCCGACTATGTTAAAAACATGATCACCGGTGCTGCGCAGATGGACGGCGCGATCCTGGTTGTTGCTGCGACTGACGGCCCGATGCCGCAGACTCGTGAGCACATCCTGCTGGGTCGTCAGGTAGGCGTTCCGTACATCATCGTGTTCCTGAACAAATGCGACATGGTTGATGACGAAGAGCTGCTGGAACTGGTAGAAATGGAAGTTCGTGAACTTCTGTCTCAGTACGATTTCCCGGGCGACGACACGCCGATCGTTCGTGGTTCTGCTCTGAAAGCGCTGGAAGGCGAAGCAGAGTGGGAAGCGAAAATCATCGAACTGGCTGGCTTCCTGGATTCTTACATCCCAGAACCAGAACGTGCTATCGATAAGCCGTTCCTGCTGCCAATCGAAGACGTATTCTCCATCTCCGGTCGTGGTACCGTTGTTACCGGTCGTGTAGAGCGCGGTATCATCAAAGTTGGTGAAGAAGTTGAAATCGTTGGTATCAAAGAGACTGCCAAGTCTACCTGTACTGGCGTTGAAATGTTCCGCAAACTGCTGGACGAAGGCCGTGCTGGTGAGAACGTTGGTGTTCTGCTGCGTGGTATCAAACGTGAAGAAATCGAACGTGGTCAGGTACTGGCTAAGCCGGGCTCTATCAAGCCGCACACCAAGTTCGAATCTGAAGTGTACATTCTGTCCAAAGACGAAGGCGGCCGTCATACTCCGTTCTTCAAAGGCTACCGTCCGCAGTTCTACTTCCGTACTACTGACGTGACTGGTACCATCGAACTGCCGGAAGGCGTTGAGATGGTAATGCCGGGCGACAACATCAAAATGGTTGTTACCCTGATCCACCCAATCGCGATGGACGACGGTCTGCGTTTCGCAATCCGTGAAGGCGGCCGTACTGTTGGTGCGGGCGTTGTTGCCAAAGTAATGAGCTAATTGCCGAATAACATTTGACGCAATGCGCAATAAAAGGGCATCATTTGATGCCCTTTTTGCACGCTTTCACACCAGAACCTGGCTCATCAGTGATTTTTTTTGTCATAATCATTGCTGAGACAGGCTCTGAAGAGGGCGTTTAGTCCGAAACGCACCAGAGCATTTCGGTTTGGATCGCCTCGCTTACGCGGGGTGAAAATGTTTGTAGAATACTTCTGACAGGTTGGTTTATGAGTGCGAATACCGAAGCTCAAGGAAGCGGGCGCGGCCTGGAAGCGATGAAGTGGGTTGTTGTCGCTGTATTGCTGCTTGTAGCTATCGTTGGCAACTACCTCTATCGTGACATGATGCTGCCGCTGCGTGCGCTGGCCGTAGTGATTCTGATTGCCGCAGCGGGTGGTGTCGCGCTGTTGACAACAAAAGGTAAAGCGACCGTTGCTTTTGCCCGTGAAGCGAGAACCGAAGTCCGTAAGGTCATTTGGCCAACTCGCCAGGAAACATTGCACACCACATTAATTGTGGCTGCGGTTACCGCAGTAATGTCACTGATCCTGTGGGGACTGGATGGTATTCTGGTTCGCCTGGTATCCTTTATCACTGGCCTGAGGTTCTAAGATGTCTGAAGCCCCTAAAAAGCGCTGGTACGTCGTTCAGGCGTTTTCCGGTTTTGAAGGCCGCGTAGCCACGTCGCTGCGCGAATATATCAAGTTACAAAATATGGAAGAGCTTTTTGGCGAAGTCATGGTGCCGACCGAAGAAGTGGTTGAAATCCGTGGTGGCCAGCGTCGCAAGAGCGAACGTAAATTCTTCCCGGGCTATGTACTGGTCCAGATGGTGATGAATGATGCAAGCTGGCACCTGGTGCGCAGCGTGCCGCGTGTGATGGGCTTTATCGGCGGTACATCTGATCGTCCGGCGCCGATCAGCGACAAAGAAGTTGATGCGATCATGAACCGTCTGCAGCAGGTTGGCGATAAGCCGCGTCCGAAAACGATGTTTGAGCCAGGTGAAATGGTTCGTGTTAGCGACGGTCCGTTTGCTGACTTTAACGGCGTCGTTGAAGAAGTGGACTACGAGAAGTCTCGTCTGAAAGTTTCCGTATCTATCTTCGGTCGTGCGACTCCGGTTGAACTGGACTTCGCGCAGGTTGAAAAAGCCTAATACGCCGATCAAAAAAGCGACGATTTAATCGTTGCACAAGGCGCGAGATTGGAATACAATTTCGCGCCTTTTGTTTTTATGGATCCTATCCGTAAAACGAATTTAATCACGGGGAGCCTCTTCGAGGCGCTATAACCCAATCAGAGGAATTTAGAATGGCTAAGAAAGTCCAAGCCTATGTCAAGCTGCAGGTTGCAGCTGGTATGGCTAACCCGAGTCCGCCGGTAGGTCCAGCACTGGGTCAACAAGGCGTGAACATCATGGAATTCTGCAAAGCGTTCAACGCTAAGACTGACTCCATGGAAAAAGGTCTGCCGATTCCGGTTGTTATTACCGTTTACGCTGACCGTTCTTTCACTTTCGTTACCAAAACGCCTCCGGCAGCAGTTCTGCTGAAGAAAGCGGCTGGTATCAAGTCTGGTTCCGGCAAGCCGAACAAAGACAAAGTGGGTAAAATTTCCCGCGCTCAGCTGCAGGAAATCGCGCAGACCAAAGCTGCCGACATGACTGGTTCCGACATTGAAGCGATGACTCGCTCCATTGAAGGTACTGCACGTTCCATGGGCCTGGTAGTGGAGGACTAAGAAATGGCTAAACTGACCAAGCGCATGTCCGTGATCCGTGACAAAGTTGATGCTACTAAACAGTACGACATCAACGAAGCTATCGCTCTGCTGAAAGAGCTGGCCACTGCTAAATTCGTAGAAAGCGTGGACGTTGCTGTTAACCTCGGCATCGACGCTCGTAAATCTGACCAGAACGTACGTGGTGCAACTGTACTGCCGCACGGTACTGGCCGTTCCGTTCGCGTAGCCGTATTTACCCAGGGCGCAAACGCTGAAGCTGCTAAAGCTGCAGGCGCTGAGCTGGTAGGTATGGAAGATCTGGCTGACCAGATCAAGAAAGGCGAAATGAACTTTGACGTTGTTATTGCTTCTCCGGATGCAATGCGCGTTGTTGGCCAGCTGGGTCAGGTTCTGGGTCCGCGCGGCCTGATGCCAAACCCGAAAGTTGGTACTGTAACCCCTAACGTTGCTGAAGCGGTTAAGAACGCTAAAGCGGGTCAGGTTCGTTACCGTAACGACAAAAACGGCATCATCCACACCACCATCGGTAAAGTGGATTTTGACGCTGACAAACTGAAAGAAAACCTGGAAGCTCTGCTGGTTGCGCTGAAAAAAGCAAAACCGACTCAGGCAAAAGGCGTGTACATCAAGAAAGTTAGCATCTCCACCACCATGGGTGCTGGTGTTGCCGTTGATCAGTCCGGTCTGACTGCGACTGTGGCGAACTAATATTCGCCTTTACGTGGGCGGTGATTTTGTCTACAATCTTACCCCCACGTTTCTGCTAATTGCAGACGTATATCCGAGATATTCAGGCTGTGGCAAGGCGACAACTGAGTGAATCGCCAGGAGCATAGTTAACTATGTGACTGGTGTGAACGAAGACAGTCAACGCCGCCACAGATTGAATAACGACAGATAGACAAGATTTGTTCGTTGGAGCCTGGCCTATCCAGGCCTCCGTCGAAGACCGCAGGTGTTTCGTCAGAAACTTAATGCCCTGCGTAGACGGTGACAGAACGCTAAGATTATTTCTGATACTCTGGCTTGTTTCTGCTCACCGTATTTAGACGCTCTCTCCGTTGGGGAGAGTGAAGTGAGTTCCGGAACATGGGTTCCGGCAAACATCCAGGAGCAAAGCTAATGGCTTTAAATCTTCAAGACAAACAAGCGATTGTTGCTGAAGTCAGCGAAGTAGCCAAAGGCGCGCTGTCTGCAGTAGTTGCGGATTCCCGTGGCGTAACTGTAGATAAAATGACTGAACTGCGTAAAGCAGGTCGTGAAGCTGGCGTATACATGCGTGTTGTTCGTAACACCCTGCTGCGCCGCGTCGTTGAAGGTACTCAGTTTGAGTGCCTGAAAGACACGTTTGTTGGTCCGACCCTGATTGCATACTCTATGGAACACCCGGGCGCTGCTGCTCGTCTGTTCAAAGAGTTCGCGAAAGCGAATGCAAAATTTGAGGTCAAAGCCGCAGCCTTTGAAGGTGAGTTGATCACGGCATCGAACATCGATCGCCTGGCAACCCTGCCGACCTACGAAGAAGCAATTGCACGCCTGATGGCAACCATGAAAGAAGCTTCGGCTGGCAAACTGGTTCGTACTCTGGCTGCTGTACGCGATGCGAAAGAAGCTGCTTAATCGCAGTTATCTTTCTCAAGCATCTGCTTACGTATAAACTTATTCTGATTTTCAGGAACAATTTAAATGTCTATCACTAAAGATCAAATCATTGAAGCAGTATCCGCTATGTCCGTAATGGACGTTGTAGAACTGATTTCTGCAATGGAAGAAAAATTCGGTGTTTCCGCTGCTGCTGCTGTAGCTGTAGCTGCTGGCCCGGCTGAAGCTGCTGAAGAAAAAACTGAATTCGACGTAATTCTGAAAGCTGCTGGCGCTAACAAAGTTGCTGTTATCAAAGCAGTACGTGGCGCAACTGGCCTGGGTCTGAAAGAAGCTAAAGACCTGGTAGAATCTGCACCGGCTGCGCTGAAAGAAGGCGTGAGCAAAGATGACGCAGAAGCACTGAAAAAATCTCTGGAAGAAGCTGGCGCTGAAGTTGAAGTTAAATAAGCCAACTTTTCTGGTTGCAGCCTAAGAAATTAGGCTGATGGCTGGTGACTTTTTAGTCACCAGCCTTTTTGCGCTGTAAGGCGCCAGTAGCATTTCACACTGTTTGACTACTGTTGTGCCTTTCAATGCTTGTTTCTATCGACGTCTTAATATACTGCGACAGAGCGTCCGTTCTGTGTAAATCGCAATGAAATGGTTTAAGCGTGATAGCAACAGGCATTGCGGAAAGTATTCGATTTTCCGGTCAACAAAATAGTGTTGCACAAACTGTCCCTTCGTCGGACAGATGGGTCGACTTGTCAGCGAGCTGAGGAACCCTAATGGTTTACTCCTATACCGAGAAAAAACGTATTCGTAAGGATTTTGGTAAACGTCCACAAGTACTGGACATACCTTATCTCCTTTCTATCCAGCTTGACTCGTTTCAGAAGTTCATCGAGCAAGATCCTGAAGGGCAGTATGGTCTGGAAGCAGCCTTCCGTTCCGTTTTCCCGATTCAGAGCTATAGCGGTAATTCCGAGCTGCAATACGTCAGCTACCGCCTTGGCGAACCGGTGTTTGACGTTCAGGAATGTCAGATCCGTGGCGTGACCTATTCCGCACCGCTGCGCGTAAAACTGCGTCTGGTGATCTACGAGCGCGAAGCGCCGGAAGGCACCGTAAAAGACATTAAAGAACAAGAAGTCTACATGGGCGAAATTCCGCTCATGACTGACAACGGTACCTTTGTTATCAACGGTACTGAGCGTGTTATCGTTTCTCAGCTGCACCGTAGTCCTGGCGTCTTCTTTGACTCCGACAAAGGTAAAACCCACTCTTCGGGTAAAGTGCTGTATAACGCGCGCATCATTCCTTACCGTGGTTCCTGGCTGGACTTCGAATTCGATCCGAAGGACAACCTGTTCGTACGTATTGACCGTCGCCGTAAACTGCCTGCGACCATCATTCTGCGTGCGCTGAACTACACCACTGAGCAGATCCTTGATCTGTTCTTTGAGAAAGTTGTTTTCGAAATTCGTGACAACAAGCTGCAGATGGAACTGGTGCCGGAACGCCTGCGTGGTGAAACCGCCTCCTTTGACATCGAAGCTAATGGCAAAGTCTACGTCGAAAAAGGCCGTCGCATCACTGCGCGCCACATTCGCCAACTGGAAAAAGACGATATCAAACATATCGAAGTTCCGGTTGAATACATTGCTGGTAAAGTTGCGGCTAAAGACTACGTTGACGAATCTACTGGCGAGCTGATCTGCGCAGCTAACATGGAGCTGAGCCTGGATCTGCTGGCTAAGCTGAGCCAGTCTGGCCACAAACGTATCGAAACGCTGTTCACTAACGATCTGGACCACGGTCCGTACATTTCTGAAACTGTACGCGTCGACCCAACCAACGATCGTCTGAGCGCGCTGGTAGAAATCTACCGCATGATGCGCCCTGGTGAGCCGCCGACTCGTGAAGCTGCTGAAAGCCTGTTTGAGAACCTGTTCTTCTCCGAAGACCGCTATGACCTGTCTGCGGTTGGTCGTATGAAGTTCAACCGTTCTCTGCTGCGCGACGAAATCGAAGGTTCCGGTATCCTGAGCAAAGACGACATCATCGAAGTGATGAAGAAGCTCATCGATATCCGTAACGGTAAAGGCGAAGTCGATGATATCGACCACCTCGGCAACCGTCGTATCCGTTCCGTAGGCGAAATGGCGGAAAACCAATTCCGCGTTGGCCTGGTGCGTGTTGAGCGTGCGGTGAAAGAGCGTCTGTCTCTGGGCGATCTGGATACCCTGATGCCTCAGGATATGATCAACGCCAAGCCGATTTCTGCAGCAGTGAAAGAGTTCTTTGGTTCCAGCCAGCTGTCTCAGTTTATGGACCAGAACAACCCGCTGTCTGAGATTACGCACAAACGTCGTATCTCTGCACTCGGCCCAGGCGGCTTGACGCGTGAACGCGCAGGCTTCGAAGTTCGAGACGTACACCCGACTCACTATGGTCGCGTATGTCCAATCGAAACGCCTGAAGGTCCGAACATCGGTCTGATCAACTCCCTGTCCGTGTATGCACAGACTAACGAATACGGCTTCCTCGAGACTCCGTACCGTAAAGTGACCGACGGTGTTGTAACTGACGAAATTCATTACCTGTCTGCTATCGAAGAAGGCAACTACGTTATCGCTCAGGCGAACTCCAACCTGGATGACGAAGGCCACTTTGTAGAAGATTTGGTTACCTGCCGTAGCAAAGGCGAATCCAGCTTGTTCAGCCGTGACCAGGTTGACTACATGGACGTATCCACCCAGCAGGTGGTATCCGTCGGTGCGTCCCTGATCCCGTTCCTGGAACACGATGACGCCAACCGTGCATTGATGGGTGCGAACATGCAACGTCAGGCGGTTCCGACTCTGCGAGCTGATAAGCCGCTGGTTGGTACCGGTATGGAACGTTCTGTTGCCGTTGACTCCGGTGTTACTGCAGTTGCTAAACGTGGCGGTACTGTTCAGTACGTGGATGCTTCCCGTATCGTTATCAAAGTTAACGAAGACGAGATGTACCCGGGCGAAGCAGGTATCGACATTTATAACCTGACCAAATACACCCGTTCTAACCAGAACACCTGTATCAACCAGATGCCTTGCGTATCTCTGGGCGAGCCGGTTGAACGTGGTGATGTGCTGGCAGACGGTCCATCCACCGACCTCGGTGAACTGGCGCTGGGTCAGAACATGCGCGTGGCATTCATGCCATGGAATGGTTATAACTTCGAAGACTCCATCCTCGTATCCGAGCGTGTTGTCCAGGAAGACCGTTTCACCACCATCCACATCCAGGAACTGGCATGTGTGTCTCGTGACACCAAGCTGGGGCCGGAAGAGATCACCGCTGACATCCCGAACGTAGGTGAAGCTGCGCTCTCCAAACTGGATGAATCCGGTATCGTTTATATCGGTGCGGAAGTGACCGGTGGCGACATTCTGGTTGGTAAGGTAACGCCGAAAGGTGAAACCCAACTGACGCCAGAAGAGAAGCTGCTGCGTGCGATCTTCGGTGAGAAAGCGTCTGACGTTAAAGACTCTTCTCTGCGCGTGCCAAACGGTGTTTCCGGTACGATTATCGACGTTCAGGTCTTTACTCGCGATGGCGTAGAAAAAGATAAACGTGCGCTGGAAATCGAAGAGATGCAGCTGAAGCAGGCGAAAAAAGACCTGTCTGAAGAACTGCAGATCCTCGAAGCTGGCCTGTTCAGCCGTATCTACGCTGTGCTGGTTTCCGGTGGTGTTGAAGCAGAGAAGCTCGACAAACTGCCGCGTGACCGCTGGTTAGAACTCGGCCTGACCGACGAAGAGAAACAGAATCAGCTGGAACAGCTGGCTGAACAGTACGACGAACTGAAGCACGAGTTTGAGAAAAAACTCGAAGCGAAACGCCGTAAAATCACTCAGGGCGACGATCTGGCACCGGGCGTGCTGAAGATTGTTAAGGTTTATCTGGCGGTTAAACGTCGGATCCAGCCTGGTGATAAGATGGCAGGTCGTCACGGTAACAAGGGTGTTATCTCTAAGATCAACCCGATCGAAGATATGCCACACGATGCTAACGGTACACCGGTAGATATCGTACTGAACCCGCTGGGCGTACCATCGCGTATGAACATCGGTCAGATCCTTGAAACCCACCTGGGTATGGCTGCGAAAGGTATTGGCGATAAGATCAACGCCATGCTGAAACAGCAGCAAGAAGTCGCGAAACTGCGCGAATTCATCCAGCGTGCTTACGATCTGGGTTCAGATGTTCGTCAGAAAGTTGACCTGAATACCTTCAGCGATGAAGAAGTTCTGCGTCTGGCTGAAAACCTGAAAAAAGGTATGCCGATCGCAACGCCGGTATTCGACGGTGCGAAAGAGTCTGAAATCAAGGAACTGTTACAGCTGGGTGGCCTGCCAACTTCTGGTCAGATCACACTGTTCGACGGTCGTACCGGTGAGCAGTTCGAGCGCCAGGTTACCGTTGGCTACATGTATATGCTGAAACTGAACCACCTGGTTGATGACAAAATGCATGCGCGTTCTACCGGTTCTTACAGCCTGGTTACTCAGCAGCCGCTGGGTGGTAAGGCGCAGTTCGGTGGTCAGCGCTTCGGGGAGATGGAAGTGTGGGCGCTTGAAGCATACGGCGCGGCATACACCCTGCAGGAAATGCTCACCGTTAAGTCTGATGACGTGAACGGTCGTACTAAGATGTATAAAAACATCGTGGACGGCAACCATCAGATGGAACCAGGCATGCCGGAATCCTTCAACGTACTGTTGAAAGAGATTCGTTCGCTGGGTATCAACATCGAGCTGGAAGACGAGTAACTCTCGATCAAACAGGTCACTGGTGCTGGCGTAACTGCCAGCGCCAGATTGTGCTAACTCCGACGGGAGCAAATCCGTGAAAGATTTATTAAAGTTTCTGAAAGCGCAGACTAAAACCGAAGAGTTTGATGCGATCAAAATTGCTCTGGCCTCGCCAGACATGATCCGTTCATGGTCTTTCGGTGAAGTTAAGAAGCCGGAAACCATCAACTACCGTACGTTCAAACCTGAACGTGACGGCCTTTTCTGCGCCCGTATCTTTGGGCCAGTAAAAGACTATGAGTGCCTGTGCGGTAAGTACAAGCGCCTGAAACACCGTGGTGTGATCTGTGAGAAGTGCGGCGTTGAAGTGACCCAGACTAAAGTACGCCGTGAGCGTATGGGCCACATTGAGCTGGCGTCTCCGACCGCTCACATTTGGTTCCTGAAATCTCTGCCGTCCCGTATCGGTTTGCTGCTCGATATGCCGCTGCGTGATATCGAACGCGTACTGTACTTCGAATCTTATGTGGTTATCGAAGGCGGTATGACTAACCTGGAACGTCAACAGATCCTGACTGAAGAGCAGTATCTGGACGCGCTGGAAGAGTTCGGTGACGAATTCGATGCGAAGATGGGTGCGGAAGCAATCCAGGCCCTGCTGAAGAGCATGGATCTGGAGCAAGAGTGTGAAACTCTGCGTGAAGAGCTGAACGAAACCAACTCCGAAACCAAGCGTAAGAAGCTGACCAAGCGTATCAAACTGCTGGAAGCCTTCGTACAGTCTGGCAACAAGCCAGAGTGGATGATCCTGACCGTTCTGCCGGTTCTGCCGCCAGATCTGCGTCCGCTGGTTCCGCTGGATGGTGGTCGTTTCGCGACTTCTGACCTGAACGATCTGTATCGTCGCGTCATTAACCGTAACAACCGTCTGAAGCGCCTGCTGGATCTGGCTGCGCCAGATATCATCGTACGCAACGAAAAACGTATGCTGCAGGAAGCGGTCGACGCCCTGCTGGATAACGGTCGTCGCGGTCGTGCGATCACCGGTTCTAACAAACGTCCTCTGAAATCTTTGGCCGACATGATCAAAGGTAAACAGGGTCGTTTCCGTCAGAACCTGCTCGGTAAGCGTGTTGACTACTCCGGTCGTTCTGTAATCACCGTAGGTCCATACCTGCGTCTGCATCAGTGCGGTCTGCCGAAGAAAATGGCACTGGAACTGTTCAAACCGTTCATTTACGGCAAGTTGGAACTGCGTGGCCTCGCCACCACCATCAAAGCCGCGAAGAAAATGGTTGAGCGTGAAGAAGCTGTCGTTTGGGATATCCTGGACGAAGTTATCCGCGAACACCCGGTACTGTTGAACCGTGCGCCAACCCTGCACCGTCTGGGTATCCAGGCATTTGAACCGGTACTGATCGAAGGTAAAGCTATCCAGCTGCACCCGCTGGTTTGTGCGGCATATAACGCCGACTTCGATGGTGACCAGATGGCTGTTCACGTACCGCTGACGCTGGAAGCCCAGCTCGAAGCGCGTGCGCTGATGATGTCTACCAACAACATCCTGTCTCCGGCGAACGGCGAACCTATCATCGTTCCGTCTCAGGACGTTGTATTGGGTCTGTACTACATGACCCGTGACTGTGTTAACGCTAAAGGCGAAGGCATGGTGCTGACTGGCCCGAAAGAAGCTGAGCGTATTTATCGCGCTGGCCTGGCCTCTCTGCATGCGCGCGTTAAAGTGCGTATCACTGAATATGAAAAAGATGAAAACGGCGAATTCGTTGCGCACACCAGCCTGAAAGACACGACCATTGGTCGCGCCATTCTGTGGATGATCGTACCGAAAGGTCTGCCTTTCTCCATCGTCAACCAGGCGCTGGGCAAGAAAGCAATCTCCAAAATGCTGAACACCTGTTACCGCATTCTGGGCCTGAAGCCGACCGTTATCTTCGCTGACCAGACAATGTATACCGGTTTTGCTTATGCAGCGCGTTCCGGTGCATCTGTTGGTATTGATGACATGGTCATCCCAGAGAAGAAACACGAGATCATCTCTGAAGCGGAAGCTGAAGTTGCTGAGATCCAGGAGCAGTTCCAGTCTGGTCTGGTAACCGCAGGCGAACGCTATAACAAAGTTATCGATATCTGGGCGGCGGCGAACGATCGTGTATCCAAAGCGATGATGGATAACCTGCAAACCGAAACCGTGATTAACCGTGACGGCGTAGAAGAGCAGCAGGTTTCCTTCAACAGCATCTACATGATGGCTGACTCCGGTGCGCGTGGTTCTGCAGCACAGATTCGTCAGCTGGCTGGTATGCGTGGTCTGATGGCGAAGCCAGATGGCTCCATCATCGAAACGCCAATCACCGCGAACTTCCGTGAAGGTCTGAACGTACTCCAGTACTTCATCTCTACTCACGGTGCGCGTAAAGGTCTGGCGGATACCGCACTGAAAACAGCGAACTCCGGTTATCTGACTCGTCGTCTGGTTGACGTCGCGCAGGACCTGGTAGTTACTGAAGACGATTGCGGCACGCTGGAAGGCATCACCATGACCCCGGTTATCGAGGGTGGTGACGTTAAAGAACCGCTGCGCGATCGCGTTCTGGGTCGTGTGACTGCTGAAGACGTTCTGAAGCCGGGTACGGCGGACATTCTGGTTCCACGCAACACGCTGCTGCACGAACAGTGGTGTGACCTGTTGGAAGAGAACTCCGTTGACTCCGTCAAAGTACGTTCCGTTGTATCCTGTGACACCGACTTTGGTGTGTGTGCGCACTGCTACGGTCGTGACCTGGCGCGTGGCCACATCATCAACAAAGGTGAAGCGATCGGCGTTATCGCGGCACAGTCCATCGGTGAACCGGGTACACAGCTGACGATGCGTACGTTCCACATCGGTGGTGCGGCATCCCGTGCGGCTGCTGAATCCAGCATCCAGGTGAAAAACAAAGGTAGCATCCGTCTGAGCAATGCGAAGTCGGTTGTTAACTCCAGCGGTAAACTGGTTATCACCTCACGTAACACCGAACTGAAACTGATCGACGAATTCGGCCGTACCAAAGAAAGCTATAAAGTGCCTTACGGCTCCGTTATGGCGAAGGGTGATGGCGAACAGGTTGCTGGCGGCGAAACCGTAGCAAACTGGGATCCGCACACCATGCCGGTTATCACCGAAGTGAGTGGCTTCGTCCGCTTCACTGACATGATCGACGGCCAGACCATTACTCGTCAGACCGACGAGCTGACCGGTCTGTCTTCTCTGGTGGTTCTGGATTCTGCAGAGCGTACTGCGGGTGGTAAAGACCTGCGTCCGGCACTGAAAATTGTTGATGCTCAGGGCAACGACGTTCTGATCCCTGGCACCGATATGCCGGCTCAGTACTTCCTGCCGGGTAAAGCGATTGTTCAGCTGGAAGATGGCGTTCAGATCAGCTCTGGTGACACCCTGGCGCGTGTACCGCAGGAATCCGGCGGTACCAAGGATATCACTGGTGGTCTGCCGCGCGTTGCGGACTTGTTCGAAGCCCGTCGTCCGAAAGAGCCAGCAATCCTGGCTGAAATCAGCGGTATCATTTCCTTCGGTAAAGAAACCAAAGGGAAACGTCGTCTGGTTATCACCCCGGTAGACGGTAGCGAACCGTACGAAGAGATGATTCCGAAATGGCGTCAGCTCAACGTGTTCGAAGGTGAACGTGTAGAACGTGGTGACGTGGTTTCCGACGGTCCGGAAGCGCCGCACGACATCCTGCGTCTGCGTGGTGTGCATGCTGTAACTCGTTACATCGTTAACGAAGTTCAGGACGTATACCGTCTGCAGGGCGTTAAGATTAACGATAAACACATTGAAGTTATCGTTCGTCAGATGCTGCGTAAAGCCACCATCGAAAGCGCTGGTAGCTCCGACTTCCTGGAAGGCGAGCAGGTTGAATACTCCCGCGTCAAGATTGCCAACCGCGATCTGGAAGCGAACGGCAAAGTGGGTGCAACGTTCTCCCGCGATCTGCTGGGTATCACCAAAGCGTCTCTGGCAACCGAGTCCTTCATCTCTGCAGCATCGTTCCAGGAAACCACGCGTGTCCTGACCGAAGCCGCTGTTGCAGGTAAACGTGATGAACTGCGTGGTCTGAAAGAGAACGTCATCGTGGGTCGTCTGATCCCGGCAGGTACCGGTTACGCGTACCACCAGGATCGTATGCGCCGTCGCGCAGCGGGCGAACTGCCAGCTGCTCCGCAGGTGACTGCTGAAGATGCGTCTGCCAGCCTGGCAGAACTGCTGAACGCAGGCCTGGGCGGTTCTGACAACGATTAATCGTTGCTGACCATAATAAAAAAACCCGCTTCGGCGGGTTTTTTTATGTCTGTTAACTGGCTAGCGGTAACCGCCGATACAGCTCAATCATATCGCCCGCCAAATCCTGAATCACCATCGCGTTCATCAGATGGTCCTGCGAATGGACGGTAATAAGATTAACCGGTAGCTTGCCGGTACCTTCGTCAATTCCGATCAGCTGGGTCTGGATTTTATGCGCTTGCTTAACGTACTCGCGTGATTCTGTCATCGCTTGTTCTGCCCCAGCGAAATCACCTTTACGCGCCAGTTGCAGCGCTGTCAGGGCCTGACTGCGTGCAGCGCCGGCATTTACCAATAATTCCATGATGATTGTTTCTAACTCTTCCATGCCATCACTCCAGTAGTTTCAGCGCCTTGTCCAGTACGGCATCGCCTTTCATCATGCCGTAATCCATCATATCGATGACGGCGACCTTTTTTCCCAGCGGGTCGGCGAGCGTCTGCAGCTTGGCCTGCTCATACTTAACTTGTGGACCGAGCAACACGATATCCGCAGTGGCGATATTCTCTTCAAACTCAGCCACCGGCACTGCTTTAATAGTGACGTCGACCCCTCTTTTCTGGGCGGCGTCTTTCATCCTTTGCACCAGCATGCTGGTGGACATTCCGGCGGCACAGCATAAAACGATGTTTTTCATAAGCAGTCTCGATCAACATGTGTGGGTTGATAATTATCGCGAGCCAGCGGTAGCAACAACTGCTTTGCAGCAATTGTGTGCAAGGCATCACAAAGAAAAGCGCTTTTTCTGAAACCGGTTACAGGAAGAGATAAAACCCTACGTTCTGGACCAAGGCCAGTGGCTTTTGATTCGCTTATCCCATGCGGGAATATATAATTACTGTCAATAAAGACATGTTATAAAAAACAGTATTGACAGCGTTTTTTAAACCCGTATGTTAATACTTAACAGCGGAGAAATTGTAGTTTGCTGTTAACGTAGCAAGTGTTAGTAGAGTTTTATTGGGGGTTGCGATAAAGGCCACGAAGTATTTTTGTATGGGATAGTCGACGCTGAAAACGTTTTTTTTCACTTCGACAATGCTTTCAGGCCACGTAGTTGATTTATCTAATCGCAAAAAATGAGTAAAACGCGACGATGTAACGCCATGTTTTAATAGTAAATGTTTGCGATTTCTTTTTTTCTGGTTATCGCAAAGGTAAATAAGGCAACGCATCAAAGAGTATATGTCGCGAGGGGAAGTGTACTTGTTTAGGTCACCAGCCTTGAGTTCTATTATCAAGCGGGTGGAATGTGTATAACGGTAAATAGAGGACGGTTTTAGTTAGTATCAATATCCAATATTATCTGTAGTAAACGTGTACATTTTAAAGTAGTACCATCAGCAGTATTAAATCGTTAAGTTTATTAATGTTAAATCTGAAGTGTGTAGTAACTTAAAGCCCTGACTGCAATGGTCAGGGCTTTTGTTCGTTGTAGATCAATCTGTTATCCGGGATGCCCAACCGTGAGGGTTTAACATTTCACTACTTAATGAGTATTAAAAAAATTAATGCTTGCTTAATGATTAGAAGTAGGTCTACTATAGCGACATCGGTTTGGTACACAGACCTTATGTAAGCAGTTTTAGTAAAGCAGTTCTCAGTTCAAGCGTTATCCTCAGATACTCTTCTTCATGAGCCTCCTCCCTAAGTGCCCCATAAGTTAATTTCTGCAAAACAGGCCATCTTCGCTGCATAAGCGGCTCAAAAAAATGAAAGGAAGTATCTATGTCTAACAAAATGACTGGTTTAGTAAAATGGTTTAACTCTGAGAAAGGTTTCGGCTTCATCACTCCTCAGGACGGTAGCAAGGATGTGTTTGTACATTTCTCCGCTATCCAGAGTAACGATTTTAAAACGTTAGACGAAGGTCAAAAAGTGGAGTTCTCCGTGGAGAATGGCGCTAAAGGCCCGTCTGCTGTTAACGTTGTCGCGCTGTAATCGCCGATAATTTCACGAACGCTTACGATAGCGATGAAGGCCAGAGCCTGAGCAGTCAAGTGCAAGTGAAGAAAAACCCGCGAAAGCGGGTTTTTTCGTTTATGTGATAGCGTTGGACTTAGAGCATCTGTGCAGCGCGTCCCAGATAGCTATCCCAGTCTTTCCACACGGGCTGTAATCCCTGCGCCATCAGTGCTTCAGCCACGGCTCCCGGGCGACGAGCATCATGCGGGGAGAACTGTTCCAGTTCGGGGTGGTTATCGGCATAACCACCGGGCTGGGTTTTTGAGAAGGCGCTGACGTTGTTGATCGCCAATGGAATCACATGGTCACGAAACCATGGCGATTCGCGGGTTGAGAGCGAAAGCTCAATTTCTGGCGCCAGTAAACGAAATGCGCAAATGGTCTGGACCAACTGTCGCTCATCCATGATCGATGCGGGCTCAACGCCTCCGGTGCATGGGCGCAAGCGCGGGAACGAGATGGAGTAGCGACTCTGCCAGTAATGCTGCTGCATCCACAGCAGATGTTCAGCCACCATATAGCAATCGACTCGCCAACTGTCGGACAAACCAATTAATGCGCCAAGACCGATTTTGTCGATCCCTGCGCGGCCCAGCCTGTCCGGCGTTTCCAGCCGCCAGAAGAAGTCCTGCTTTTTACCCTTCAGATGGTGGCGGGCGTAAATTCCCTCATGATAGCTCTCCTGATACACCATCACGCCATCCAGCCCCAACCTCTTCAGCTCCACATATTCAGCCTCTGACAGCGGCTGTACTTCCATCTGTAATGAGGCAAACTGGCGGCGAATAGCGGGTAAGTGGCGACGAAAATAGTCCATCCCGACTTTTGCCTGATGTTCACCGGTGACCAGCAACAGGTGCTCAAAACCCATCTCACGAATAGCCGTGCACTCACGGGCAATTTCTACTGCATCCAGCGTTTTGCGTTTGATACGGTTGCTCATCGAAAAACCGCAGTAGGTGCAGTCGTTGGCGCAGAGATTCGAAAGATACAGCGGAACGTAAAAGCTCACGGTGTTGCCAAAGCGCTGGCGGGTGAGTTTCTGCGCCCGCTGCGCCAGCGGCTCCAGATAGTCGGCGGCGGCGGGGGAGAGCAGTGCCATCAAATCATCGCGATTAAGCTGCGAAGCGTTGAGGGCGCGTTCCACGTCGGCGGCGGTTTTCCCGTTGATACGCAGACGGATGTCGTCCCAGTCAAGCTGTCGCCAACGGTCGGTGAAGGTTTTCATGCGAAGGCCTCCAGGAATCCCGTTAACGGGCTGGTGGCGCTTGCCTGCGAACTTTTGCTTCCGGGTACCGCCTGGCGCGCCAGAAGGCCCGCTTCAACTGCCAGACGAAAGGCAGTGGCCATCATGACCGGATCATCCGCCACGGCGATTGCCGTGTTGACCAGCACCGCGTCGGCGCCCATTTCCAGCGCTTGTGTGGCGTGGCTGGGCACGCCGATCCCGGCGTCGACCACCACCGGCACGGTAGCCTGCTGGATAATAATCTCCAGCATCGCTTTGGTTGCCAGCCCTTGATTTGAACCGATGGGTGCGCCGAGCGGCATCACCGCCGCACAGCCCACTTCTTCCAGCCGCTTGCACAGTACCGGATCCGCACCGCAGTAAGGCAGCACCACAAAGCCCTGTTTCACTAGCGATGCGGCAGCTTTTAGCGTTTCAATCGGATCCGGCAATAGCCAGCGGGCATCCGGGTGGATTTCTAATTTCAGCCAGTTTGTGCCCAGCGCTTCACGCGCCAGTTGGGCGGCGAAAATAGCTTCTTCAGCGGTTTTCGCTCCGGAGGTGTTAGGCAGCAGCGTCACGCCCGCGTCGATAAGTGGGGCCAGAATGGCATCGTTATGCTGGCGCAAATCCACGCGCTTCATCGCCAGCGTCACCAGCTGGCTGCCGGAGGCGCGAATCGCCTCGACCATCAGCTGTGATGAGGCAAATTTTCCGGTACCGGTGAACAGATGTGAATCAAACGTTTTGTCGGCAATACGTAACATATCAACCCCCTGCAATAACCTGAAAAAGCAGGATCTGGTCGCCTTCCTGCATGATATGCTGCTGCCACTGCTCGCGCGGCAGAATCTGCTGATTGAGCGCCAGCGCCGCGCCCGGTTTGAGCTGATTAAGCTCGGTGAGCAGCCCGCTGACGGTTTGTCCCTCGGCGCACTGCATCGGCTCATCATTGAACTGAATCTGCATGTTGCCCTCCGCATACCTGGCAGCCATTGGCCCGACGCAGCGCAAGGCTGCGCCACTGGCTGGTTTTACCGTCAAAAAGGCGTAACTCGCCGCTGGGCGTCGCAATGCCGCTAAGCAGTTTGATGGCTTCCAGCGCCTGCAAGGTGCCCATCACGCCGACAACCGGGCCGATGATACCGGCGGTACGGCAGTTGCGTTCAGGTTCGACATCATCCGGCCACAGGCAGCGGTAACAGCCTTGTTCCCACGGCGGGGTGAGTACCATCAACTGGCCGCCGAAACCCACGGCGCTGGCGGTAACCAAAGGCGTATTCAGCGTCACGCAGGCGGCGTTAATTTCCTGACGCGTGGCCATGTTGTCGGTACAGTCGAGCACCACGTCGGCCCGCGCAACCGCATGCCGCAGCGCCTCACCCGTCAGTCGCTGTTCAAGGACGACCAGCTCGCTGTCCGGGTTAAGACGTGCCAGGTGGCGTTCTGCCGCCTGTGCTTTTGGGCGAGCAATGTCGTCGGTGGTGAACAATATTTGCCGTTGCAGATTGCTCAGATGAACGTCGTCATCGTCCGCCAACGTCAGCGTGCCGACACCTGCTCCCGCCAGATACAACGCGGCAGGCGAACCAAGCCCGCCTAAACCGACAATCAGCACATGGCTGTCGAGCAACTTTTGCTGGCCCTCAATCGCGATATCGCCAAGCAGAATCTGGCGGCTGTAGCGCATAAAGTCGCGGTCATTCATCGCCGACTCCTGCTATGTCGAGCAGCTGCGCCGTGGCTGCCTGCCAGTCGGCCGCAAGGGTGATAGCGCTGACCACGGCAATGCTGCCGACGCCGGTTGCCAGCACCGCGGGCGCACGTTCCAGACTGATGCCGCCGATGGCGACGGTTGGATAGTCGGCCAGACGCGCAATATGACCCGCCAGTTGTGTCAGCCCCTGCGGAGCGGAAGGCATCTGCTTGGTTTGCGTGGGGAAAACGTGGCCGAGTGCGATGTAAGAAGGCTTAGCGGCCAGTGCGACGTCTATCTCCATATCATCGTGGGTGGAAACCCCCAGGCGTAAGCCCGCCGCCTGAATGGCCTGCAGATCGGTAGTTTCGAGATCTTCCTGGCCCAGATGCACGCCGTAGGCGTTGTGCTTAATCGCCAGCCGCCAGTAGTCGTTGATAAACAGGCGGGCGTCATAACGACGCCCCAGCGCGATGGCAGCGATAACATCCGCTTCCACCTCTTCATCGCGTTTATCTTTGATACGCAACTGGATCGTGCGCACGCCCGCCTCCAGTAGACGCTCAATCCATGCCACGCTATCCACCACCGGATAAAGCCCGAGGCGGAACGGCACGGTCGGGAAATCAGGCTGGTACATTACGCCTCCTCTTTTTTAAGGTAGATTTCGCCGCCTTTGGCGCGGAAGTTTTCCGACATATCCGCCATCCCCAATTCAATGGTTTGCGCGGCGGCATAATCACGCACTTCCTGGCTGATTTTCATCGAGCAGAACTTCGGCCCGCACATGGAGCAGAAGTGGGCGACCTTACCGGACTCCTGCGGCAGGGTTTCATCGTGATAAGCGCGGGCGGTGAACGGGTCGAGCGCGAGGTTAAACTGATCTTCCCAGCGGAATTCGAAGCGTGCTTTCGACATCGCGTTATCGCGGATCTGCGCGCCCGGATGCCCTTTGGCGAGGTCAGCGGCGTGAGCGGCGATCTTGTAGGTGATCAGCCCCTGTTTCACATCTTCTTTGTTCGGTAAACCGAGATGTTCTTTTGGTGTGACGTAGCACAGCATCGCGCAGCCAAACCAGCCGATCATCGCCGCGCCAATGCCGGAGGTGAAGTGGTCATAGCCCGGCGCGATGTCGGTGGTGAGCGGCCCTAAGGTGTAGAACGGCGCCTCGTGGCAGTGTTCCAGTTCTTCGGTCATGTTGCGCTGGATCATCTGCATCGGTACATGCCCTGGGCCTTCGATCATCACCTGCACGTCGTATTCCCAGGCGATTTTGGTCAGCTCGCCCAGCGTATGCAGTTCGGCGAACTGCGCTTCGTCGTTGGCATCCTGAATCGAACCCGGACGCAGACCATCGCCAAGAGAGAGTGAAACGTCGTAGGCGGCGCAGATTTCGCAAATCTCACGGAAATGTTCAAACAGGAAGTTCTCTTTGTGATGGGAGAGGCACCATTTCGCCATGATTGAGCCGCCGCGCGAGACAATTCCGGTCAGGCGTTTAGCGGTCATCGGCACGTAGCGCAGCAGCACGCCCGCGTGAATGGTGAAGTAGTCGACGCCCTGTTCGGCTTGTTCCAGCAACGTATCGCGGAATGCTTCCCAGGTGAGATCTTCGGCGATCCCATTGACCTTCTCCAGCGCCTGGTAGATCGGTACGGTGCCTATCGGCACCGGGCTATTACGCAGGATCCACTCGCGGGTTTCGTGAATATAGCGACCGGTGGAGAGGTCCATCACCGTATCTGCTCCCCAGCGGGTTGACCATACCAGCTTTTCGACCTCTTCTTCGATAGAGGAGGTGACCGCCGAGTTACCGATGTTGGCGTTCACCTTTACCAGGAAGTTGCGGCCGATGATCATCGGCTCGGATTCCGGGTGGTTGATGTTAGCAGGAATAATCGCCCGGCCTGCAGCGACTTCATCACGCACGAATTCCGGAGTGATATTTTCCGGCAGGCGAGCGCCAAAGTTCATCCCCGGATGCTGGTGGCGCAGCACTTCACTACGAATACGCTCGCGCCCCATGTTTTCACGGATAGCGATAAACTCCATTTCCGGCGTGATAATCCCCTGACGGGCGTAATGCAGTTGGGTCACGCGCTTACCGGTTTTGGCGCGCTTTGGCGTCAGCAGGCCGCTGAAACGTAGCTCGTCCAGGCCATCGTCGGCCAGGCGCTCTTTGGTGTAAGCGGAGCTACGGTCGTCTAATTCTTCGCTATCGTTACGCGCCACAATCCACGGCTGGCGCAGTTTCGCCAGCCCCAGCTGGACGTTAATCGCCACGTCAGGATCGCCATACGGCCCGGAGGTGTCGTACACCGGTACGGCTTCGTTATCTTCAAATTGCGGATTGTCTTTGCTGCCGCCAATCAGCGTCGGGCTAAGTTGGATTTCGCGCATCGGAACGCGGATATCCGCCTGCGAGCCGGTGATGTAGATGCGTTTTGAGTTCGGAAAGGCGGTCCCTTCCAGGGTATCGATAAAGTGTTGGGCTTGAGCGCGCTGTTCGCGGCGTGATGGTTTAGTAGTGGCAGACATAGCTCATTCCAAATAAAAGTAAGGATATGGCTTGTCAGACGACGGATGAAGCAAGAGATAGGCTCGCCCGGGGGCGATGCTATTGCAGATTGACTCTTGTTCCCTTCGCAGGTTTTAACCTGATCAGGTTCCGCGGATCCCGAATTAACGGTCTCAGCCTTTTCCACTCATGCTGTTGTGGAAAATAAGCACTCCGACAAGAAGTAACCTCAGTAAAGAGGTAATGAATGTAAATTACGCGTTAATGCGACAAATCTCAAGCAGGACGTTTGAGAGTGCCACTCTCGTGCATCGCATCAAATACCAGCATGATCAGCTTATCTTCGAGTACGAACCTGGCTTCCAGCGCCTCGCCGATATCTGATAAAGCCTGTTGAAATTCAAGGAAGTTATCATGATCAATGGCGGTCTCCAGACTGGTGTCATAGTAGTCCATGATCTGTTGTGTGTTGGCTTCCAGCAGCGGCCAAATTTTTGTCGCTTTTAAAAGCTGCCCGTTCCCTTCCAATTTATGGAGAATACGTTCATAAATACTGAAGTGTCCGGTGGAGAGGTAATCGACCAGGCTCTGACAAAAATCATCCAGCGCCTTTTCATTGAGCCGCATGTACGATTCTTTGCCAGGCTTAATGCCAACCAGATTGTAGTAAGCCACGAGCAGGTGCTTACGTACATGTAGCCAGCGATCAACCAGTTTATTACTTCCTCCGACGTGCTCCGTCAGGCTTTCCAGCTGGTTTAACATGATTGACTCCGCAAGATGGTGTTTAAGAACTGCTCACCCGTAAATGTAAAAATAATGTAAACAACATGCCTGTGAAGCAAAGGTTGCGCAAGAGATATGGATCGTATAATTGAAAAATTAGATAGCGGCTGGTGGATTGTCAGTCATGAGCAAAAGTTATGGTTGCCGCATGGTGAACTGCCTCACGGTGACGCGGCACGTTTTGATCTGATCGGGCAGCGCGCACTTTCTATCGGCGAATGGGAAGGGGAAACGGTCTGGCTGGTGCAGCAGCAACGTCGACACGATATGGGGTCGGTGCGCCAGGTTATAGACCAGGATGTTGGCCTGTTTCAACTGGCCGGACGCGGCGTACAGCTGGCTGAGTTTTACCGCTCGCATAAATTCTGCGGCTACTGTGGGCACACGATGCACCCGAGTAAAACGGAATGGGCGATGCTGTGCAGCCACTGCCGGGAACGCTACTACCCGCAAATTGCTCCCTGCATTATCGTCGCTATCCGCCGTGACGACGCTATCTTGCTTGCCCAACATGTTCGCCATCGCAACGGCGTGCATACCGTGCTGGCGGGCTTTGTCGAAGTGGGTGAGACCCTTGAACAGGCGGTGGCGCGTGAAGTCATGGAAGAGAGCGGCATTAAGGTTAAAAACCTGCGCTATGTCACTTCTCAGCCGTGGCCGTTCCCACAGTCTTTGATGACCGCATTTATGGCAGAGTATGATAGCGGGGAGATTGTTATCGACCCGAAAGAACTGCTGGAGGCGAACTGGTATCGCTACGATAATTTACCGCTGCTTCCCCCGCCAGGCACCGTCGCGCGTCGATTGATTGAAGACACTGTGGCAATGTGTCGGGCTGAGTACGAGTAAAGAACGAGTGATGATACACTGATGGACTGACGCAATAAGGAACTGCAAAAATGACCGAACTGAAGAACGATCGTTATCTGCGTGCGCTGCTGCGCCAGCCCGTTGATGTCACTCCGGTATGGATGATGCGCCAGGCGGGCCGCTATCTACCGGAATATAAAGCCACGCGCGCCGAGGCGGGCGATTTTATGGCGCTGTGCAAAAATGCCGAGCTGGCCTGCGAAGTCACGCTGCAGCCGCTGCGTCGTTATAAGCTTGATGCCGCGATCCTCTTCTCGGATATCCTGACGATTCCGGATGCGATGGGGCTTGGGCTGTATTTTGAAGCCGGAGAAGGTCCACGTTTTACCTCACCGATTACCAGCAAGGCTGATGTCGACAAACTGCCGATCCCGGACCCGGAAGATGGGCTGGGTTATGTGATGAATGCGGTGCGCACGATTCGGCGTGAACTGAAAGGCGAAGTGCCGCTGATCGGCTTCTCCGGTAGCCCGTGGACGCTGGCGACCTATATGGTCGAAGGCGGTAGCAGCAAGGCCTTCACCGTGATTAAAAAGATGATGTACGCCGATCCAAAAGCGCTGCATCTGCTGCTGGATAAGCTGGCGAAGAGCGTCACGCTGTACCTGAACGCGCAGATCAAAGCGGGCGCGCAGTCGGTGATGATTTTCGATACCTGGGGCGGTGTGCTGACCGGTCGCGACTATCAGCAGTTCTCCCTGTACTACATGCACAAAATCGTCGATGGTCTGCTGCGCGAGAACGACGGTCGTCGTGTACCGGTGACGCTGTTCACCAAAGGCGGCGGTCAGTGGCTGGAAGCGATGGCAGAAACCGGCTGTGATGCGTTAGGCCTCGACTGGACCACTGATATTGCCGACGCGCGTCGTCGTGTGGGTCATAAAGTGGCGCTACAGGGCAATATGGATCCATCCATGCTGTATGCGCCGCCAGCCCGCATCGAAGAAGAAGTGGCGACAATTCTGGCCGGATTTGGTCAGGGTGAAGGCCATGTCTTTAACCTGGGCCATGGCATTCATCAGGATGTACCGCCAGAACATGCGGGTGTCTTTGTCGAGGCGGTACATCGCCTGTCGGCGCAGTACCACCGCTAATGGATCTCGCATCGCTGCGCGCGCAGCAGCTTGAACTGGCCTCTTCGGTGATCCGCGAGGATCGCCTGCAGAACGATCCGCCGGATCTGATCGGCGGGGCGGACGTAGGGTTTGAGCAGGGCGGCGAAGTGACGCGGGCCGCAATGGTCTTACTGAAATACCCGACGCTGGAACTGGTTGAATACAAGGTGGCGCGAATCGCCACCACCATGCCTTACATTCCAGGCTTTCTCTCCTTTCGTGAAACGCCCGCGTTGATGGCTGCCTGGCAGTTGCTCTCGCACAAGCCCGATCTGCTGTTCGTTGACGGTCACGGTATCTCTCACCCGCGTCGCCTGGGCGTAGCCAGCCATTTTGGTCTGCTGGTGGATGTCCCGACGATTGGCGTGGCGAAAAAACGGTTATGCGGCAAGTTTGAGCCGCTCGCTGCCGAACCCGGAGCGCTAGCGCCGTTGCTGGATAAAGACGAACAGCTGGCGTGGGTCTGGCGCAGCAAAGCACGCTGTAACCCGTTGTTTATCTCTACGGGTCATCGCGTGAGCCTGGACCGCGCGTTGGCATGGGTACAACGCTGTATGAACGGTTATCGTCTGCCGGAACCAACACGCTGGGCAGATGCAGTCGCATCTGAACGCCCGGCTTTTACGCGGCTTGCAGCAAAAACGCCCCATATCGGGTAAACTGCCGCTAATTTCCGTATTTGAGAACTCATCATGTTACAAAACCCGATTCACCTGCGTCTGGAGAAGTTGGAAAGCTGGCAGCATGTTACGTTTATGGCCTGTCTGTGCGAGCGCATGTACCCAAACTACGCTATGTTCTGCAAGCAAACCGAATTTGGCGATGGTCAGATTTATCGCCGAATTCTGGATCTTATTTGGGAAGCGTTGACGGTGAAAGACGCGAAAATCAATTTCGATAGTCAGTTGGAAAAGTTTGAAGAGGCCATTCCTTCTGCAGATGATTACGATCTGTACGGCGTGTACCCGGCGATCGATGCCTGTGTGGCATTAAGCGAACTGATGCATTCGCGTCTGAGTGGTGAAACGCTGGAACACGCAATTGAAGTCAGTAAGGCTTCTATTACCACCGTCGCGATGCTGGAAATGACGCAAGCTGGTCGCGAAATGACCGATGAAGAGCTCAAAGAGAACCCAGCCGTTGAGCAAGAATGGGATATTCAGTGGGAAATATTCCGACTTTTAGCCGATTGTGAAGAACGCGATATTGAGCTGATAAAAGGGCTTCGTGCAGACCTGCGCGAGGCTGGCGAGAGCAATATTGGTATAAATTTTCAGCAATGACACCACAAAACGTGATTTAACGCCTGATTTGTCATGCCTGAAGGCTTCCCATCTGCCCCCGGTCTGGTCTACATTTGGGGGGCGAAAAAAAGTGGCTATCGGTGCGTGTATGCAGGAGAGTGCTTTTCTGGCATTTCCGTCGCACTCGATGCTTAGCAAGCGATAAACACATTGTAAGGATAACTTATGAACAAGACTCAACTGATTGATGTAATTGCAGACAAAGCAGAACTGTCTAAAACACAGGCTAAAGCTGCTCTGGAATCCACTCTGGCTGCTATTACTGAGTCTCTGAAAGAAGGCGATGCTGTACAACTGGTTGGTTTCGGTACCTTCAAAGTGAACCACCGTGCTGAGCGTACTGGCCGCAACCCGCAGACCGGTAAAGAAATCAAAATTGCCGCAGCTAACGTACCGGCATTTGTTTCTGGTAAAGCACTGAAAGACGCGGTTAAGTAATTCGCGTGGCAGTGAACAGTTTTATCGAAGGGGCGGTTTCGCCCCTTTTGTCCATCTGGCGTCACTCGCTTTGGCTTTCAGGTGTTCTGTTACTGTCTGCCTGTAGTCGCCACTCTGAGCTTCCTCCGTTCACAGCCAGCGGCTATGTTGGCGATCAGGGGGCGGTACGCATTTGGCGTAAAGATTCCAGCGACGGTGTTCACTTGCTCTCGGTATTTAGTCCGTGGCGTAAAGGTGATACCACCACCAGTGAATATCGCTGGCAGGGTGATACGCTCTCTTTGATAGAACTCAACACCTACAGTAAACCCCAAGAACATGTCCGTATACGCTTCGATGACCGGGGTGAGCTGAGTTTCATGCAGCGTGAAGTCGACGGTCTTAAGCAGCAGCTTTCCAGCGATCAAATCGCGCTTTACCGCTATCGAGCCGATCAAATCCGCCAGACAAGCGATGCGTTGCGTCAGGGACGGGTGATACTGCATCAGGGACGCTGGCATGCGAATCACACGGTTACGACCTGTGAAGGTGAGACGCTGAAACCCGATCTGGAATCGTGGGCGATAAACCATATTGAGCGCCGCCAGAGCCATTCATCCGTCGAGGTGAGTGTGGCATGGCTGGAAGCGCCCGAAGGGTCGCAGCTACTGCTGGTCGCTAATGAAGATTTTTGTCGCTGGCAGCCTACAGCCAAAACCTTCTGATAATCTGCCATCAGGTAATACTGTTACCAGTGGCCCATTCCCATATGGCCGCCGCCGCGATGGTTACCGCCACCGCCGCATCCACCGTAACCCATTCCCGCTCCGCGAGGCACGCCTGCCTGCGCCATGGCGACATCGCGTTTAACACGCTGCTCATCCAGGGACTGATTCAACGCTTCCATCTCTTTTGCCACGGCGTTAATTTTTGCCGTGTCTGGCGAGCTGGCTGTTAACAACGCGTTGTACTCATAACGTTTGGAGGTCAACTGTTGGCGCAATGCGCTGGTCTGTGAGTAGTAATCATCATAGATTTTCTGCGCGGTTGCCTGCTGCTCAGCGGTCATTGGCGCACCGCCCCGCTGCTGCATGCCATCACCATACCCCCAGTGATGCTGTGCCAGCGCTGGGGTAGAGCCCAGAGCCAGAAGAGAGAGTGCAATCAGTGCCAGTTTGTTGTTCCGTTTCATTGTTCATTCTCCTGTTGGTTAGCTTACATTCCCTTTTGCATCTTCCGTGCCAAAGCGGCAATCCCTGTCCTGCGGGCGTTGTACGTGTCGTCTTTGCAGGAAAACGGGTAAAAATGACTCGCCAGAACGCGCCAGCGGGTCATTTTTACCCGGTACTTTCAGCAGTTTGTGTTTGAGGGCAGGGTTATCAGGAGGAAAAAATGGCATGATTTCTGCTGTATACCTGTAACGATGAAAGGAACAGGTAGGGTAAAGGGAGAGCGTATGCGTCTTTATAAGGACACGGCTGCAAAGTGGTTGAGCCGACTCTTGCTGGCGGCAATCCTGATTTTGGTCGGCTGGTTTTCGGTTATGACCATTCGGGACTATGGGCGGGAAAGCGGTGCTGCACGGCAAACGCTACTGGAAAAAGGCAGCGTGCTCATTCGCGCTCTGGAGTCTGGTACGCGCGTAGGTATGGGGATGCGCATGCATCATGCTCAACAGCAGACGCTGCTGGAACAAATGGCCGTACAACCAGGTGTGCTATGGTTTGCCGTTGTTGATGAGCATGGCGTTGTTATTACTCACAGCAATTCCGCGATGGTCGGGAAAACGCTCTATTCACCGGATGTCCTGCGGCAGCTTAATCCCGGAGAACAAGAAAACTGGCGAAATATTGACATTCCAGTGGGGAGCGGTGAAAACACGCCGGCCCTGGAAATTTATCGCCAGTTTCAGCCGACGTATGGTCCAGGACGTCATGGCATGGCGCGTTGCGCCAACGATGACAGGCAGCTTAACATCCCTGCACAAACCATATTTATCGCCTTTGATGCCAGCGATCTGGCAGCGACTCAGGCAAGAGAGTGGCGTAACACCCTGATTGTCCTGTCCGCGCTGGCAGCCGTGTTACTGGCCACCGTGCTGACGTTCTTCTGGTATCAGCGCTATCAGCGTTCGTACAAAGAACTGCAGGATGCGATGAAGCGTAAAGAAAAACTGATGGCGCTCGGACACCTGGCGGCCGGAGTCGCACATGAAATTCGTAACCCGCTTTCATCCATCAAAGGTTTAGCAAAATATTTTGCCGAACGAACCCCGCCAGGTGGCGAGTCACATGAGTTGGCTCAGGTAATGGCGAAAGAAGCGGACCGTTTAAATCGGGTGGTGAGCGAATTGCTGGAGCTGGTGAAGCCAGCGCATCTGACGCTGCAACAGGTGGATCTTAACAAGGTTATCACCCACTCATTACATCTGGTGAGCCAGGATGCGGCAAGTCGCGAAATCCAGCTCCGTTTTTCGGCTAATCCTACGCTGCCCGCGATTCAGGCCGACCCCGACCGGCTGACGCAGATTTTGTTGAATCTGTATCTGAACGCCATTCATGCCATTGGTCGTCAGGGCACAATAGTGGTTGAAGCAAGTGAAAGCAGCGGCGATCGCGTTAAAATCGTGGTGACCGATAGCGGGAAGGGGATTGCTCCAGAACAGCTGGAGGCCATTTTTACGCCTTACTTTACGACCAAAGCTGACGGCACCGGCCTCGGGCTGGCGGTGGTGCAGAATATAGTTGAACAGCACGGCGGCACCATTCAGGTGGCAAGCGTTGAGGGCAAAGGCGCGACCTTTACCTTTTGGCTGCCGACTAAAGCGAAACAACAGGATTAACAAGGATGACGCACGGAAAAATCACTATTCTGGTGGTGGATGACGATATCAGCCACTGCACCATTTTACAGGCGCTGCTGCGCGGCTGGGGTTATGACGTTGCGTTGGCTTATAGCGGGCGAGCGGCGCTGGAACAGGTGCGC
The DNA here is from genome assembly GCF_030332285.1 of Citrobacter sp. Cu096. NCBI lineage: Bacteria > Pseudomonadati > Pseudomonadota > Gammaproteobacteria > Enterobacterales > Enterobacteriaceae > Citrobacter > Citrobacter sp. Cu096. The sequence goes on along the minus strand of NZ_JAOWID010000021.1, from coordinate 4,412 downwards.
GAACGTGTATTTGATTTAGTGCTGTGTGATGTGCGCATGGCAGAGATGGACGGTATCGCTACGCTGAAAGAGATTAAAGCGCTGAATCCGGCGATTCCGGTATTGATCATGACGGCGTTCTCCAGCGTGGAGACTGCCGTTGAGGCGCTGAAAACCGGGGCGCTGGACTACTTGATCAAACCGCTGGACTTTGACCGGTTGCAGGAGACGCTGGAAAAAGCGCTGGCGCACACGCGGGAAACGAGCGCTGAATTGCCGTCAGCGTCGGCGGCGCAGTTTGGCATGATTGGTCGTAGTCCGGCGATGCAGCAGTTGCTCAACGAAATTGCGATGGTTGCGCCCTCGGACGCCACGGTGCTCATCCACGGAGACTCCGGGACGGGCAAAGAACTGGTGGCCCGGGCGCTACATGCCAGCAGCGCACGCAGCGATAAACCACTGGTCACGCTGAACTGCGCGGCACTCAATGAATCTTTGCTGGAATCTGAGCTGTTCGGTCACGAGAAAGGTGCGTTTACCGGGGCGGATAAACGCCGGGAAGGTCGCTTTGTGGAAGCCGATGGTGGCACGCTGTTTCTTGATGAAATTGGCGATATCTCACCGCTGATGCAGGTGCGTCTGCTGCGAGCGATCCAGGAGCGGGAAGTACAGCGGGTTGGCAGCAACCAGACCATTGCAGTTGATGTCCGGCTGATCGCCGCCACGCATCGAGATCTGGCGGAGGAAGTCAGTGCCGGGCGCTTTCGCCAGGATCTCTACTATCGCCTGAACGTCGTCACCATTGAAATGCCAGCATTGCGCCAGCGTCGGGAAGATATTCCACTGCTGGCCGAATATTTTCTCCAGCGTTTTGCCGAGCGTAACCGAAAAGCGGTGAAAGGCTTTACTCCGCAGGCGATGGATCTCCTGATCCATTACGACTGGCCGGGCAATATCCGTGAGCTGGAAAATGCGATTGAGCGATCGGTGGTGCTGCTAACGGGGGAATATATTTCTGAACGTGAGCTGCCAATGGCGATTGCTGCGACGCCGATAAAAACGGAATACAGTGGCGAGATCCAACCGCTGGTGGATGTCGAAAAAGAGGTGATTCTGGCTGCACTGGAGAAAACGGGCGGCAATAAAACCGAAGCCGCCCGTCAGTTAGGTATTACGCGCAAAACACTGCTGGCTAAGCTCAGCCGTTAGTTTTGCTCACGTTCGATAGCGCGCCAGCCGATGTCGTTACGGCTGAAGCAGCCGTCCCAGCGGATGTCTGTCATCAGGGCGTAGGCGCGTTTCTGCGCTTCTGCCACGGTGTTACCCAGCGCGGTGGCACACAGTACGCGACCGCCGTTGGTCAGCACGCGATCGTCAGCAGACAGTTTGGTGCCGGCGTGGAACACTTTACCGTCAGTGACGTCTTCCAGCGGCAGGCCGTGGATTTCATCGCCGGTATTGTAATTGCCCGGATAACCTCCGGCGGCAATGACCACACCCAGAGATGCGCGTTCGTCCCACTCGGAGGTTTTCTCATCCAGCTTGCCGTCACAGGCGGCGAGGCACAGCTCCACCAGATCGGACTTCATGCGCAGCATGATCGGCTGGGTTTCCGGATCGCCGAAGCGGCAGTTGAACTCGATAACCTTCGGGTTACCCTGCTTGTCGATCATCAGACCCGCATACAGGAAACCGGTGTAGGTATTCCCTTCCGCCGCCATGCCTTTCACCGTTGGCCAGATGATGCGTTCCATGGTGCGCTGGTGGACTTCGTCAGTCACTACCGGTGCTGGAGAGTAGGCACCCATCCCGCCGGTATTAGGACCGGTATCGCCGTTGCCCACGCGTTTGTGGTCCTGGCTGGTGGCCATCGGCAGCACGTGCTCGCCGTCGACCATCACGATAAAGCTCGCTTCTTCACCGTCGAGGAACTCTTCGATAACGATGCGGTGGCCCGCGTCGCCAAACGCGTTACCGGCCAGCATGTCATGAACCGCGGATTCCGCTTCCTCCAGCGTCATCGCCACAATCACGCCTTTACCGGCGGCCAGACCGTCGGCTTTGATAACGATCGGCGCGCCTTTCTCGCGCAGGTAAGCCAGCGCAGGTTCGATTTCGGTGAAGTTTTGGTACTCCGCCGTTGGAATCTGATGGCGCGCAAGAAAATCTTTGGTGAAGGCTTTGGAGCCTTCCAGCTGCGCGGCACCTTCGGTTGGGCCGAAGATTTTCAGACCGGCGGCGCGGAATGCATCAACCACACCAATCACCAGCGGCGCTTCCGGACCAACGATGGTCAGATCGATCTTCTCGTTCTGGGCAAAGCTCAGCAGCGCCGGAATATCCGTTACGCCGATGGCCACGTTTTGTAGCGTGGGTTCCAGCGCGGTGCCCGCGTTGCCCGGGGCGACAAATACCGTTTCGACTTTTGGCGACTGCGCCGCTTTCCAGGCGAGGGCGTGCTCGCGCCCGCCATTGCCAATCACTAATATTTTCATCGTCTGCTCCGTGGATTAATGGCGGAAGTGGCGCATGTCGGTGAATACCATCGCGATACCGTGCTCGTCTGCGGCGGCAATCACTTCGTCATCGCGGATTGAACCGCCCGGTTGGATCACGCAGGTTACGCCAGCGGCAGCAGCGGCATCAATCCCATCGCGGAACGGGAAGAAGGCGTCGGAAGCCATAGAGGAACCTTTCACTTCCAGACCTTCGTCGGCGGCCTTAATCCCGGCGATTTTGGCTGAGTACACGCGGCTCATCTGGCCTGCGCCTATGCCGATAGTCATGTTCTCTTTGGCGTAAACAATGGCGTTGGATTTCACAAATTTTGCCACTTTCCAGCAGAACAGCGCATCACGCAGTTCTTGCTCGGTCGGCTGGCGTTTGGTTACCACGCGCAGTTCAGCTTCGCTCACCATACCGAGGTCGCGGTCCTGGACCAGCAGGCCGCCGTTCACACGCTTGAAGTCCAGACCCGGTACGCGCTGCGCCCATTGGCCGCAAACCAGCACGCGAACGTTCTGCTTGGCAGCGGTAATTTTCAATGCTTCTTCGGTAGCGGAAGGCGCGATGATCACTTCCACGAACTGGCGGGAGATAATCGCCTGCGCGGTTTCAGCATCCAGCTCGCGGTTAAAAGCGATGATGCCGCCGAATGCGGAGGTTGGGTCGGTTTTGTAAGCGCGGTCGTAAGCGTCAAGAATAGAGGTGCTTACCGCTACACCGCACGGGTTTGCGTGCTTAACGATAACGCATGCCGGTTCGCTGAACTCTTTCACGCACTCCAGCGCCGCATCGGTATCGGCGATGTTGTTGTAGGAAAGTGCTTTGCCCTGTACCTGCTGCGCGGTGGCAACGGAGGCTTCTTTAACATTCTCTTCTATATAGAAGGCAGCCTGCTGGTGGCTGTTCTCGCCGTAACGCATATCCTGCTTCTTAATGAAGTTCAGGTTCAGCGTACGTGGGAAGCGACCGGCGGCTTCTTTGCTTTCGCCGTGATAGGCCGGAACCATGCTGCCAAAGTAGTTGGCGATCATGCTGTCGTAAGCGGCGGTGTGTTCGAAGGCTTTAATCGCGAGATCGAAACGCGTGTCGAGGGTCAGAGAACCATCGTTGGCATCCATCTCTTTAATAATGGCATCGTAGTCGCTGCTCTTCACAACGATAGCTACATCTTTATGGTTCTTGGCTGCAGAGCGCACCATGGTCGGGCCGCCGATATCAATGTTCTCTACGGCATCTTCCAGAGAACAGCCTTCGCGGGCGACGGTCTGGGCGAACGGGTACAAGTTAACAACCACCATATCGATAGGCGCGATACCATGTTGCTCCATTATTCCGTCATCCTGACCACGGCGACCAAGAATGCCGCCGTGGACTTTTGGATGCAGGGTCTTCACGCGTCCATCCATCATTTCCGGGAAGCCGGTGTAATCGGAAACTTCGGTCACTGGCAGACCTTTCTCCGCTAACAGGCGGGCAGTGCCACCTGTAGACAGTAGCTCCACACCGCGTGCGGAAAGTGCCTGAGCGAATTCGATGATACCGGCCTTGTCAGAAACACTGAGCAGAGCGCGGCGGACTGGACGACGTTGTTGCATGGTAAATCCCCTGGATTTGACTATTACAGAGAGCGTTAGGTGAATTCTTGGCTAAAAACTCAGCTAACGCCCCTTACGGGGCATCCTTGTTGTGCGGGGGCATTGTAACGAAAACGTTTGCGCAACGCTCGCGAATTTTTATTTTTCACTTTTGTCCCTCGTTTCGACCGCTGAAGACTGTACATATACAGAAAGGATCGCAGAAGTAATGGGTGAGTTTGTGGATAACTCTGTGTGCAAATGGGTATAAAGTGGGGTTTTGCTGTGGAATGCAGCACTCAGTCATTTTTCTGTCATTTAAGGGTTGCGGGCTGCAGGAAACTCCCTATAATG
>NZ_JAOWID010000020.1:0-27113 GCF_030332285.1 Citrobacter sp. Cu096 | reverse complement strand
AGGTTTTTCTCTTCAACCGGACCGGCTGTTTGTGTGAAGTGATTCACATCCGCCGTGTCGATGGAGGCGCATTATAGGGATCCCATTTTTTAGCACAAGTGTTTTTTGGATCTTTTTTGCTGAATGCTTGTTTTTCACCCCTTTCGCTACATTCCTGCGCAATTTGGCTGATTTTTGATAGCTAAATCACTTGCGTAGTCTCGGTAATCCAACCAAAGTCTTCTTTACTGCTCTATTTTCGTTGAGGTGAACATGTCTGATGTATTACGTCCTTATAAGGATCTTTTCCCACAGATCGGAAAACGCGTGATGATCGACGCCAGCAGTGTTGTGATTGGTGATACGCGTTTAGCTGATGACGTCGGAATTTGGCCGCTGGTTGCGATTCGTGGCGATGTAAACTTTGTGCAAATTGGCGCCCGTACGAACATTCAGGATGGCAGCGTTTTGCATGTCACGCATAAATCCACATCAAATCCGCAGGGTAATCCATTGATCGTGGGTGAAGATGTGACGGTCGGTCATAAAGTCATGTTGCACGGCTGCATCATTGGCAACCGCGTATTAGTCGGTATGGGATCGATTTTACTGGACGGTGTGGTGGTAGAAGACGACGTTATGATTGGGGCTGGAAGCCTGGTTCCGCAAAATAAACGCCTGGAGAGTGGGTATCTGTATCTGGGAAGCCCGGTTAAACAGATCCGTCCATTAAGCGATGAAGAGAAGGCAGGCTTACAATACTCTGCTAATAACTATGTTAAATGGAAAGATGAGTATTTAAATCACAGTAACCAAACCCAACCCTGAGAGTCTTCCTGCTGGTCCTGGATCAATGCTTCGGCCTCTTCTTCCAGGTCCCAGCGATGCTGTTGAAATATTTCCAACCACTGCTCAGGCGTAGAGCCACCAAAGCGGGACGCCAACTTCTCTCCTGATATGGCACATGTTAACTGCATACCATGGACCATCGCCGGAAAAACAACAGCACTAATATCTACCTGCCATTTCTCTCGATCGGGAAACTGGATCGCCTGATTCATGCCGACAATTCCTGTTGCAGGCTTTTTATGACAGGCTCAACCTGTGGCAAAACGCCATGCCAGAGTAAAACTGCATGCGCAGCCTGCCCCACCAGCATCCCCAAACCATCGGCATAATGTTTCGCCCCATGCGAAGCACACCAGTAAAGAAACGGTGTGTTCCCTTTCTGATAAAACATGTCATAACAATAGACAGAAGGGTGGATAAGAGATGTTGGAATGGCCGGTATCTCACCGCTTATTCCGCTGGATGTGGCGTTGATGATCAAATCAAAACTGCAATTATCAAGGTCGTTCATTCCCACCGCCTGCACGCTGCCGGTGTGGGAGAATATTTGTGCCAGTTCTTCAGCACGGGAAGGTGTACGGTTAACGATGGTCACCGCACAATCCATAGAAAGAAGAGGTAGTAATACACCACGGGATGCGCCGCCTGCACCAATCAACAGAACTCGCGAACCGGGACGAATAAAAGATAAACGCTCGAGATCGCTTAATAAGCCGATACCATCCGTGTTATCTCCCAGTAAACGTCCATCCTCCAACCGCTTAAGAGTATTGACCGCTCCTACAAGCGATGCCCGCTCCGTGAGCTCATCGGCACGTGCAAACGCTTCTTCTTTAAAAGGCACGGTGACATTTGCCCCCTTCCCACCCCCAGCAAAAAAAGCGTTCAGCGTATTCACAAAATCATTGATGGGTGCCAGTACACGCCCATAGGAATGATCAATCTTCAACTGCTTTGCAAATTGCTGATGAATAAAGGGCGATCTACTGTGCGCTATCGGATTACCAAAAACAGCATAGGCTTCTTTCATATTACCCCTGTCGAAACTGTTCACCCGTCAGAGCATCACGGATCTCCGAAGGATTCAAACGACCTCCAGTCCCCCCCTCAACCACAGGAAAGTCTGTACCAAACTGCGCGCGAACTTCTTCAACTGTTCTGCAAGGCGGCAGGCCACTCAAATTAGCACTGGTAGAGACTAATGGTTTGCCATAGGCCTGGCAGAGTGCAACCACCAGCGGATGATCGGTGACACGCACGGCCAGCGAGTCAAAACGACCAGTCAACCAACGAGGCGTAGTCGCGGGCGCCGGGAAAACGAAAGTAACAGGTCCAGGCCAGCGGGCGAAAACAGCCTCACGTTGGGCCTCGGTTAGCATACTATCGTCGATATAGGGTTTAAGCTGGTCAAAGTTTGCTGCAATCAAAATTAAGCCTTTATCGACTGGGCGTTGTTTTAACTCCAACAGACGGGTGACAGCCGTTTCGCTGTCAGGATCGCAGCCGACACCAAATACAGCTTCTGTTGGATAGGCGATGACTCTTTCTTGTTTCAGAACCTCTATCGCATCAGCGATAAGTTCTGCGGGCAGGTTATTATTCACTTTTTTAATCCGCCGAAATCGGCTTTCCACATTGTTTACTGGCACAGAAATGCTTCACACCCTGCGCGGTTTTCTTTTCGATGAGCAGTGGATAATGACACTCGGGACACTCCCCAGCTAACGGTTTGAAGTTGATGACAAACTGGCACTCCGGATAGCGCTCGCAGGAATAAAAGGTTTTGCCATAACGGGAACGCCGCTGAACAAGATGGCCAGTCTGGCATTGAGGACAGGTTATTGCTGTTTCATCAGGCTTGTCGATAAGTTCAGTATGTTCACACGCAGGATAATCACTGCATCCAATGAACATTCCGAATCTTCCCTGTCTCAGCACCAGTTCTGCGCCACATGCAGGGCAAAGCTTACCCTCCAGAACTTTGACAATATGTCCGTCCGCAGAAGATTTCAGCGGACGGATGTAATCGCATTCTGGATAGTGTGAACAACCGAGAAACGGACCGTGTTTCCCGGAACGAATAACCAGTTCAGCCCCGCATTGTGGGCAGGGCTCATTTTTACGCACCGTGAACAGTGCTGATTTAGCCATAACAACTCATACTGAATGAAAATTGATTAATGCAGCATACCTTCATTCACTTCAAAGAGTAATTCTTCCATTTGCTGATAGGCATTTTCACAACCTGGAATGTTGAATAGCACCATCAGGATCACCCACTTCAGGTCTTCCAGATCGAACTCTGCCGTATCCAGTGCGAGGACGCGTTCAATTACCATCTCTCGCGTTTCGAGGTTTAGCACCTGAATCTGCTCCAGGAATAGCAGGAACCCTCGACAGCTTGCATCTAGTCGATCGCACTCTTCTGCCGTGTAAATACGTACAGAAAGAGGATCGGATGCCAGCTGCATAGGCTCAGCAAGACCATCCTGATAATCAGCAAGCTTTTCCAGCCAAAGTAACGCGTTGTAAATGTCTTCACGATCAAAACCAGCGTCGGTAAGATCCCGTTCCAGTTTGTCCTGATCCACACGCAGCTCAGCTTCGTTATGGATATATGTCTCAAACAAATACATTAGTACGTCGAACATGGCATGCCCTCCTCAATCGGACATAGCCGCCGGGTACAGCTGCGATCCATCCTGCTAACTCCAGTTCGAGCAGTTGAGCTACTACCTCTGGCACAGGTTGGCCGGCACGTTCAGCGACGACGTCAACAGGTGTTACCTCATCTCCTACGTTAGCCAGGAGCTCAGGAAATGGCAATGCCACCTCTTCGTGATCTGGCGAATAAATTGATTTTTCAGGTTCATCTGGCAACCATGGCAGCCCATATTGCAAATTTTCCAGAATTTCTTCTGGGGCCGTCACAAGCGTAGCTCCCTGCTGAATAAGCCAATGTGGACCTTCACTTCCCGGGCTCCCAATCGCTCCCGGCAGAGCAAAAACCTCCCGCCCTTGTTCCAGCGCGCAACGCGCAGTGACCAGTGACCCGCTACGCTGCGCAGCTTCAACAACCAGGACTCCCTTACTTAGACCGCTGATAATACGATTTCGTCTGGGAAAATTGCGCGGCAAAGGGAGCGCATCCAGTGGGAACTCAGACACCAGTGCGCCTCCAGACTCAATCAGTCGCTCAGCAAGATGGACATGCTGTCGTGGATGAATGGTCTCAAGCCCATTTCCCAACACCGCAATACTTGTGCCCTGGCGGTTTATCGCAGCCTTGTGCGCCACACCATCAATCCCCCGGGCCAGACCACTGGTGATCGTCACACCACATGCTGCAAGCTTTTCACAAAACAATCGCCCCCATCGTTCGCCATACCAGGAGTGTTGTCGGCTACCGACAACGGCAACCTGAAATGAGGGGAGGCATGCGGGATTTCCTGCGACAAAAAGCATCCCAGGATAATCCACAATCGCACGGAGCTGTGGGGGATAATGCTCACTGTCGGCAACCACAAAATGATGGTTGGGCTGCTCAAGCCAACGCAACGTTTTTTCCAGCGTCTGCTGTGAAAAAGTTAAAAACCGTCTGACCTGGCGGGGAGAGAATCCAGCATGATGAAGTACCGTATTATTAATACACGGTTGAGTATTGAGCCAATGCGCAATGCGCACCATCTCATCACCATATAGTTCATTCACTTGCGCTAAACGTAGCCAAATTTCGATTTGGGTCATCCCTGCTCCCCCCTGCCACAAGCAGTCCTGGCAATCTTTGCGATTGGTCACTGATGCTGTCAATCAGAGGGGGTTTTGTCTAGAATAGAGGTAATAATCTTTTCAACTCCTGAACACAACTCTGGATAACTATGTCAGTTTTGCAAGTGTTACATATTCCGGACGAGCGCCTTCGCAAAGTCGCAAAACCGGTTGAAGAAGTGAATGCAGAAATTCAGCGTATCGTTGATGATATGTTCGAAACGATGTACGCCGAAGAAGGTATCGGCCTGGCAGCAACGCAAGTCGATATTCATCAGCGCATCATCGTTATTGATGTCTCTGAAAACCGCGACGAGCAGTTGGTACTCATTAACCCAGAGCTGCTGGAAAAAGACGGCGAAACCGGCATTGAAGAGGGTTGCCTGTCGATTCCTGAACAGCGTGCGTTAGTACCGCGTGCTGAGAAAGTAAAAATTCGCGCGCTCGATCGCAACGGTAAATCTTTTGAACTGGAAGCCGATGGCCTGCTGGCTATCTGTATTCAACATGAAATGGATCACCTGGTCGGTAAACTGTTTATCGATTATCTGTCTCCGTTGAAGCAACAACGCATTCGTCAGAAAGTTGAAAAACTCGACCGCCTGAACGCCCGAGCTTAAGGACAAGAATCAACGTGTCAGACTCACTACGTATTATTTTTGCGGGTACACCTGACTTTGCAGCGCGTCATCTCGACGCGCTGTTGTCTTCTGGACACAACGTCGTTGGCGTGTTTACCCAACCGGACCGCCCGGCGGGACGCGGTAAAAAGCTGATGCCCAGCCCGGTAAAAGTGCTGGCGGAAGAAAAAGGGATACCGGTTTTCCAACCCGTCTCTCTTCGCCCTCAGGAAAACCAGCAGCTGGTTGCTGATTTATGCGCAGACGTGATGGTGGTGGTGGCATATGGCCTGATTCTGCCAAAAGCCGTACTGGAAATGCCACGTCTGGGTTGTATCAACGTTCACGGTTCCCTACTTCCACGCTGGCGTGGCGCAGCACCAATTCAACGCTCACTATGGGCAGGTGACGCAGAAACCGGTGTGACCATCATGCAGATGGATGTTGGCCTCGACACCGGAGATATGCTGCTTAAGCTTTCCTGCCCAATTACGGCGGAAGATACCAGCGGTTCGCTATACAATAAGCTGGCAGATTTAGGGCCGCAGGGGTTGATTGAAACGCTAAAACAGCTGGCAGCTGGTACGATAAAACCGGTTGTACAAGATGAATCTCTGGTTACACATGCAGAAAAACTCAGCAAAGAAGAAGCCCGTATCGACTGGTCGCTTTCAGCCGCTCAGTTGGAACGCTGCATTCGTGCCTTTAACCCGTGGCCAATGAGTTGGCTAGAAATCGACGGTCAGCCGGTGAAAGTCTGGCAAGCTTCGGTCATTGCTGTAAACACCCAGGCTGCGCCAGGTACCATTCTGGAGGCAACAAAGCAGGGTATCCAGATCGCAACGGGCGACGGCATCCTGAACCTCCTCTCTTTGCAGCCTGCCGGTAAAAAAGCCATGAGTGCGCAGGATCTGCTTAATTCACGCCGGGAATGGTTTGTACCCGGTAATCGTCTGTTCTGACGGTTCATCTCTTTAAGCCCGGTGTTTCCGGGCATTTTTATTTTTGCGCTTATGAAAAAACATCTTAATTTACGCAGTATGGCGGCCCAGGCCGTCGAACAGGTTGTCGAAAAAGGACAGTCATTAAGCAACGTACTGCCTGCCATGCAGCAAAAAGTTGCTGATAAAGACAAAGCGTTGTTGCAGGAACTTTGCTTCGGCGTATTGCGCACTCTCTCCCAACTGGAGTGGATGATCCAGCAGTTGATGGAACGTCCAATGACGGGCAAACAGCGCACCGTTCACTATCTGATCATGGTGGGCTTCTACCAACTGCTGCATACCCGTATTCCACCGCATGCTGCACTGGCAGAGACCGTAGAAGGCGCGGTCGTTATTAAGCGCCCGCAGTTAAAAGGGCTGATCAACGGCGTGTTGCGCCAGTTTCAACGCCGCCAGGATGAACTGTTGGCCGAGTTCGCACAAAGCGATTTACGTTTCTTACACCCCTCCTGGCTGGTGAAACGTATTAAGGCCGCTTATCCGCAGCAGTGGGAAGCCATTCTTGAAGCTAATAACCAACGGCCGCCAATGTGGCTGCGTGTCAATCGTAACCACCATACGCGCGATGCCTGGCTGGACCTGCTTAGCGAAGCGAGATTAACCGGCTTCCCGCATCCGGCGTATCCGGATGCAGTGCGTCTGGAAACGCCGGCTCCTGTGCACGCCCTGCCTGGTTTTGACGAAGGCTGGGTAACCGTTCAGGATGCTTCCGCTCAAGGATGCATGACCTATCTGTTGCCGGAAGACGGTGAACAGATCCTCGACCTGTGCTGCGCGCCGGGCGGGAAAACCACTCACATTCTGGAAGTTGCTCCTCACGCTAACGTAATGGCCGTCGATGTCGATGAAAAACGTTTATCACGCGTTTACGACAATCTGAAACGTCTGGGCATGAAGGCAACCGTAAAGCAGGGTGATGGCCGCTATCCACAGCAGTGGTGCGGTGAACAACAGTTTGATCGTATTTTGCTGGATGCTCCGTGTTCTGCCACAGGCGTTATTCGTCGCCATCCGGATATCAAGTGGCTCCGCCGCGACCGGGATATTGTCGAACTTGCGCAGTTGCAGGCCGAGATCCTGAATGCCACCTGGTTACACCTTAAACCCGGCGGCACGCTGGTTTATGCAACGTGCTCTATCCTGCCGGAAGAAAACCAGCAGCAAATTGCCGCCTTCCTTGCTCGTAATCCGGATGCGGTATTAAGCGAAACCGGTACGCCGGAAAAACCTGGACGTCAGAATTTACCAGGTGCGGAAGATGGCGATGGCTTCTTTTACGCTAAGCTAATCAAAAGTGATGAGATAACGGGTCGCGACTGATGAAAATTATCATTCTGGGCGCAGGGCAAGTTGGCGGTACGCTGGCTGAAAACCTGGTCGGAGAGAACAACGATATCACGGTAGTCGATACCAATGGTGAACGCCTGCGCAGCTTGCAGGACAAGTTTGATCTCCGCGTCGTACAAGGGCACGGTTCACATCCTCGCGTTCTGCGTGAAGCCGGCGCCGACGATGCCGATATGCTGGTTGCCGTAACCAGCTCAGATGAAACAAATATGGTTGCCTGTCAGGTAGCTTATTCACTGTTTAATACGCCTAATCGCATCGCCCGTATTCGTTCACCGGATTACGTTCGTGATGCGGACAAGCTATTCCAATCCGATGCCGTGCCTATCGACCACCTGATTGCGCCTGAGCAACTGGTTATCGATAGCATTTATCGACTGATTGAATATCCGGGTGCATTACAGGTAGTAAATTTTGCCGAAGGGAAAGTCAGCCTTGCGGTCGTGAAAGCCTATTACGGCGGGCCGCTAATCGGCAATGCGCTATCAACAATGCGTGAACATATGCCACACATTGATACCCGCGTGGCGGCGATTTTCCGTCATGATCGGCCGATCCGTCCGCAAGGTTCTACCATTGTTGAAGCAGGTGATGAAGTCTTCTTTATTGCAGCATCACAGCATATTCGCGCCGTAATGAGCGAATTGCAGCGACTGGAAAAGCCTTACAAACGCATTATGTTAGTGGGTGGTGGTAATATCGGTGCTGGTCTGGCACATCGTCTGGAAAAAGATTACAGCGTCAAACTGATCGAACGTAATCAACAGCGAGCATCCGAGCTTGCGGAGAAACTGCAAAATACGATCGTCTTCTTTGGAGATGCTTCGGATCAAGAGCTGCTGGCGGAAGAACATATCGATCAGGTTGATCTGTTCATCGCGGTCACCAACGACGATGAAGCTAACATCATGTCAGCGATGCTTGCCAAACGGATGGGGGCCAAGAAAGTGATGGTGTTGATCCAACGCAGAGCGTACGTCGATCTGGTGCAGGGCAGCGTGATCGATATTGCGATTTCGCCGCAGCAGGCAACTATCTCTGCGCTGCTCAGTCACGTGCGTAAAGCTGATATAGTTGGTGTTTCTTCACTACGCCGCGGTGTCGCGGAAGCTATTGAAGCTGTCGCACACGGTGATGAAACAACATCGCGGGTTGTAGGTCGCTCAATTGATGAGATAAAACTTCCACCCGGAACCATTATTGGCGCCGTCGTGCGTGGCAACGATGTGATGATTGCCAACGATAACCTGCGTATTGAACAGGGCGATCACGTAATTATGTTCCTGACAGATAAAAAGTTTATTACCGACGTCGAGCGGTTATTCCAGCCAAGTCCTTTCTTCTTGTAATAATTTGGGCGCGAATACCGCGCCCTTTTTATTTCCCTTTATTTATCAGGGTCTAATAAATTTTCCTTTGAGCAATACATAAATGGAAATTGCCTAAACATTTGTTAAACTTATAAACGTCAGCTGCATAGGGAGAATAAAATGAGCATTATTAAAGAATTTCGCGAATTCGCGATGCGCGGGAATGTTGTCGATTTGGCAGTGGGTGTCATTATTGGTGCGGCATTTGGTAAGATCGTTTCATCACTGGTTGCTGATATCATCATGCCGCCGCTTGGGTTGTTAATTGGTGGCATCGATTTTAAACAGTTTGCTTTAACGCTACGTGATGCACAGGGAGATATCCCAGCGGTTGTCATGCATTACGGTGTATTTATTCAGAACGTCTTTGATTTCATTATTGTTGCGTTTGCTATTTTTATGGCAATCAAGCTAATCAACAAACTGAACCGTAAAAAAGCGGAAGAGCCGGCAGCACCGCCTGCTCCATCGAAAGAAGAAGTATTGCTGAGTGAAATTCGTGACCTGCTGAAAGAACAAAATAATCGTTCTTAAGCACTCACTGAAACCAGAAGGCCAGTGGTAAAAAAGTGATTCACTTTCTTGCCACTGGCCTCCCAGTTACCCCGATTACCATGTTTACCTTTACGCAGATAACTTCCTTTCCCTTTCTTATTTTTCTCAATGCGCTGTCTGAACAGTGGGTCATGCAGAAGCGCCTCAATGGCGTTGTCCTTTATCTGCCCTTTGGTGTGCTGATAACGACTCATATTATCTCCAGTTTGTAATAGTTTACGCCGCGAGTGTAGACCTGGTCGTTCAATAAATCAACAACCTGATGTAGTTCCGCTGGCGCCTTGCTCAAGAGCTTCAAGGATAGAGCAGTAAACGCTGCTGTGCGCCTTGCCACAACATGCATCATTCAATCGCTGAAGCGATCGTTGCATCGCCTGAAGCTCCGCTATTCGCGCTTCAACCTCCTGCAATCTTTCCTGGACGATCCCTTTTGATTCCTGACAGGTATGGTGTTCAGGATCGATTCGGATCGAAAGTAGCTCGCGGATCGATTCCAGAGTGAAACCAAGTTGACGGGCATAACGAATAAACTTCAGACGCTGAAGATCGCTTTCCGTATAGAGGCGAAACCCACCTTCTGTACGTATTTCATGTTCCATCATCTGCTGCTTTTCATAGTAGCGGATGGTATCAGGCGTTACGTCAGCCAGTTTCGCTAATTCACCAATACGGTACATGCTCTCTCCGCTATTCGTCGTTGACCTTATGTAGCAGCTTATCTGCGTATTCACCGTGTAAAAACTCAGTGCTAAGTCCAGCCTGTTGAAGTTTAAGTTCCAGTAGTGACAGTCTTCGGCTCACCTCCTGATAACCAGGATCATCTTTGCGGATCCCTGTGAGTAATTCAAGCAGCTGTATTGCCTCTCTGCGCTGCTCAAGCTCAGGAGGAAGACAGCCTGCATTTTTTAATAAACGGAATCCAGCTCGCAGTTCCAGTGGAACATGGGAATCGTCATCAAGAACCAACGGCTTACCTGTACCAGGTAAACGGTCAAACTCACCTTTAGACTGTGCATCAATAATATGCCGCTCTGCCCACTGGTCCAGTAACCACATACAACACTCCAGGGGATGAACAAAAAGAGTACTGATATTGTAGATAAGCGGGGATATGACGGATATAAAAAAACCCGCCGAAGCGGGTTTTTTTACGTTACTACAGATTACTCTGCAGCAGCTTCTGTTTTCTCTGAACGATCAACCAGCTCGATGTATGCCATCGGCGCGTTGTCGCCTGCACGGAAACCACACTTCAGAATGCGAGTGTAACCACCGGCGCGGCTCGCGAAACGCGGGCCCAGTTCGTTAAACAGTTTTGCCACGATCTCGTTATCACGAGTACGGGCGAATGCCAGACGACGATTAGCTACGCTATCAGTCTTGGCAAGAGTAATCAGCGGCTCAACTACGCGACGCAGCTCTTTCGCTTTCGGCAGAGTCGTCTTGATGATTTCATGACGAACCAGTGAACCTGCCATATTGCGGAACATAGCCTGGCGATGGCTGCTGTTGCGGTTCAGTTGACGACCACTCTTACGATGGCGCATGACCTTATCCTTCTCAGTAAAACCTTAACCTGTGATCCGGTTACTCGTCAGCGATGCTTGCCGGTGGCCAGTTTTCCAGGCGCATGCCCAGAGACAGTCCACGGGAAGCCAGCACGTCTTTAATCTCAGTAAGAGATTTTTTACCAAGGTTAGGCGTCTTAAGAAGCTCAACCTCAGTACGCTGTACCAGATCACCGATATAGTGGATAGCTTCTGCTTTGAGGCAGTTAGCAGAGCGGACAGTCAATTCCAGATCGTCAACAGGGCGCAGCAGGATCGGATCGAATTCTGGTTTCTCTTCTTTAACTTCCGGCTGACGTACATCACGTAAGTCAACGAAAGCTTCAAGTTGTTCAGCCAGAATGGTTGCCGCACGACGAATCGCCTCTTCAGGATCGATTGTGCCGTTGGTTTCCATTTCGATGACCAGCTTGTCCAGGTCGGTACGCTGTTCTACACGCGCTGCTTCAACATTGTAGGCAATACGCTCTACAGGGCTGTAGCATGCGTCGACCAGCAGACGGCCGATTGGGCGCTCATCTTCTTCCGAATGAATTCGGGTAGAAGCCGGCACATAACCACGACCGCGCTGAACTTTGATGCGCATGCTAATAGATGCGTTCTCATCGGTCAGGTGGCAGATCACGTGCTGTGGCTTGACGATTTCGACATCACCATCATGGGTAATGTCGGCTGCAGTCACAGGGCCAATGCCAGATTTATTCAAGGTAAGAATAACGTCATCTTTACCCTGAACTCTCACCGCCAGCCCTTTCAGGTTGAGCAGGATTTCCAGGATATCTTCCTGAACGCCTTCTTTGGTGCTGTACTCATGTAGTACACCATCAATCTCAACCTCGGTCACCGCGCAACCCGGCATCGATGAGAGCAGAATACGGCGCAGTGCGTTACCCAAAGTATGGCCAAAGCCACGCTCTAAAGGCTCAAGGGTCACCTTGGCGTGCGTCGAACTCACTTGCTCGATATCTACCAGGCGCGGTTTTAGAAACTCTGTCACAGAACCCTGCATTGTGTCCTCTCTTTGGTACTAAGCTTTACTTGGAGTAAAGCTCGACGATCAGGTGTTCGTTAATGTCCGCAGACAGATCAGAACGCTCCGGCTTACGCTTGAACGTACCTTCCATCTTGCCAGCATCAACTTCCAGCCAGGTTGGCTTTTCACGCTGCTCAGCCAGCTCCAGAGCGGCTTTCACGCGAGACTGCTTCTTCGCTTTCTCACGAATGCTAACAACGTCATTCGGACTAACCTGATAAGAAGCGATGTTAACAACACGACCGTTTACCATAATTGCTTTATGGCTGACCAGCTGACGTGCTTCTGCACGAGTGGCACCGAAGCCCATACGGTATACAACGTTGTCCAGACGACCTTCCAGCAGACCCAACAGGTTTTCACCGGTGTTGCCTTTCAGACGTGCTGCTTCTTTGTAGTAGTTACGGAACTGACGCTCCAGCACACCGTAGATACGGCGAACTTTTTGCTTTTCACGCAACTGCACACCATAGTCAGACAGACGCGGTTTACGCGCACCGTGCTGGCCAGGAGCTTGTTCAATTTTACACTTGGTATCGATCGCGCGAACGCCAGACTTAAGGAATAAGTCAGTGCCCTCACGACGGCTCAGCTTGAGCTTAGGACCCAAATATCTTGCCATTTTCTTTCTCCAACAATCCTAGAAACGACAGCGTTATACGCGACGTTTTTTCGGCGGACGACAACCGTTATGAGGGATCGGAGTCACATCAGTAATATTAGTGATGCGGAAACCAGCGGCGTTCAGAGCACGAACAGTAGATTCGCGACCTGGACCCGGTCCTTTGACCATAACTTCCAGATTCTTGATACCGTATTCTTTTACGGCTTCAGCGCAACGCTCTGCTGCAACCTGAGCTGCAAACGGAGTGGATTTGCGAGAACCACGGAAACCGGAACCACCGGCTGTTGCCCAACCCAGTGCGTTACCCTGACGATCAGTGATGGTAACGATGGTGTTGTTAAAAGAAGCATGGATATGAGCCACGCCGTCAGAGACTTGTTTTCTTACACGTTTACGTGCACGAATTGGTGCCTTTGCCATTATTCAATCACCCCGATTATTTCTTGATCGGTTTGCGCGGACCCTTACGGGTACGTGCGTTGGTCTTGGTACGCTGACCGCGAACCGGGAGACCACGACGATGACGCAAACCGCGATAGCAACCAAGGTCCATAAGGCGCTTGATGCTCATGCTAACTTCACGGCGCAGATCACCTTCAACGACAAATTTGGCAACTTCGTCACGCAGCGTGTCGATTTGTTCTTCAGACAGCTCACTGATCTTAACATCTTCAGCGATACCCGCGGCAGCCAGAATGGCTTTAGAACGGGTCTTGCCGACGCCGTAGATCGAAGTTAATGCGATCACAGCATGTTTCTGATCAGGAATGTTAATGCCTGCTATACGGGCCACTATGCACTCCTACTATTTAATATGTACGCACCATGCTGAAAAGCCCGTTTTCAGGATACTCAAATGGAAACGCACAGACATACAAAAGATTGGCTGGCTAATCTAGCCAGCTCAACCCAACTTTGCAAGAAAAATATGCGAATAAATCAGCCTTGGCGCTGTTTATGCTTCGGCTCGGCACTGCAAATCACACGGATGACACCATCACGCTTAACGATTTTGCAGTTACGGCATAATTTCTTGACGGAAGCACGAACTTTCATTTTTACTCTCCGTAACTTCTCGGGCGACTGTTAACGGCCGTAGCCTTTCAGATTCGCCTTCTTCAATGCAGACTCGTACTGACTTGACATCATCAGAGTTTGCACTTGAGCCATAAAGTCCATAATCACGACAACAACGATAAGCAGTGAGGTCCCACCGAAGTAGAACGGTACTTTCATTGCATCACGCATGAACTCCGGGATCAGGCAGATAAAGGTAATGTAGAGCGCACCAACCAAAGTCAGGCGGGTCATTACTTTATCGATATACTTCGCCGTTTGCTCTCCCGGACGAATTCCTGGTACAAATGCACCGGACTTCTTCAGGTTATCTGCTGTTTCACGCGGGTTGAAAACCAACGCCGTGTAGAAGAAACAGAAGAATATGATTGCAGACGCATAGAGTAACACATAAAGCGGTTGCCCAGGCTGCAAATACAGCGAAATTGTTGTCAGCCAGTTCCAACCCGTCCCGCCCCCGAACCATGACGCGATGGTCGCCGGGAACAGAATAATACTGGAAGCGAAGATTGCTGGGATTACCCCCGCCATATTCACTTTCAGCGGTAAATGTGTGCTCTGTGCAGCATAGACACGACGACCTTGCTGACGTTTCGCGTAGTTTACCACAATGCGGCGTTGACCACGCTCAACAAATACAACAAAGAACGTCACTGCGAATACTAATACTGCAACCAACAGCAACACGAGGAAGTGCAGGTCGCCTTGACGCGCTTGCTCGATAGTATGGGCAATGGCTGGCGGGAGTCCCGCGACAATACCGGCGAAGATAATGATTGAGATACCGTTGCCGATACCACGTTCAGTAATCTGTTCACCCAACCACATCAGGAACATCGTCCCTGTAACCAGACTTACAACAGCGGTGAAATAGAATGCAAAGCCTGGGTTCATCACCAGGCCCTGCATACCAGGCATATTCGGCAGACCGGTAGCAATACCGATCGACTGGAATATCGCCAGCACCAGAGTACCGTAGCGGGTGTACTGGCTGATCTTACGACGACCAGACTCCCCTTCTTTCTTAATTTCTGCCAGCGTTGGATGAACCACCGTCAGCAGCTGGATAATGATCGACGCCGAAATATACGGCATGATCCCCAGAGCAAAGATAGAAGCACGGCTGAGAGCACCACCAGAGAACATGTTAAACATTTCAATGATGGTGCCTCGCTGTTGCTCAAGCAGTTTGGCAAGTACAGCGGCATCAATACCAGGGATCGGAATGAAAGAGCCAATACGGAACACAATCAGCGCGCCGATTACAAACAGCAGTCTGCGTTTCAGCTCGCCTAAGCCACCTTTGGCACTTTGAAAATCTAATCCCGGTTGTTTAGCCATCTGCTACTTATTCCTCGATTTTACCGCCAGCAGCTTCGATAGCAGCACGAGCGCCTTTAGTAACACGCAGGCCACGAACAGTTACCGGAGTAGTGACTTCACCAGCCAGGATCACTTTCGCGAACTCGATCTGGATACCGATAATGTTAGCTGCTTTCAGCGTGTTCAGGTCTACAACACCGCCTTCAACTTTAGCCAGGTCAGACAGACGAACTTCGGCTGTAATCGCTGCTTTACGTGAAGTGAAGCCGAATTTCGGCAGACGACGGTACAGAGGCATCTGGCCACCCTCGAAACCGCGACGTACGCCACCGCCAGAACGAGACTTCTGACCTTTGTGACCACGACCACCGGTTTTACCGAGGCCAGAACCGATACCACGACCCAGGCGGCGAGCCGCTTTTTTAGAGCCTTCGGCCGGAGACAGAGTATTTAAACGCATCTCTTACTCCTCAACTTTAACCATGAAGGAAACCGCGTTGACCATACCACGAACGGCAGGAGTATCCTCGCGCTCTACGGTGTGACCAATACGACGCAGACCCAGGCCAAGCAGCGTTGCCTTGTGTTTCGGCAGACGACCGATTGCACTGCGGGTTTGAGTAATTTTAATAGTCTTTGCCATGGTTTATTTCCCCAGAATTTCTTCAACGGATTTACCACGCTTGGCAGCGACCATTTCCGGAGATTTCATATTTTCCAGACCATCGATAGTTGCACGAACCACGTTAATCGGGTTAGTGGAACCATACGCTTTAGCCAGAACGTTACGAACTCCAGCGACTTCCAGAACGGCGCGCATTGCACCACCGGCGATGATACCGGTACCTTCGGAAGCCGGCTGCATGAATACACGAGAACCCGTGTGAGTACCCTTAACCGGGTGCTGCAGGGTGCCGTGGTTCAGCGCGACGTTAATCATATTGCGACGGGCTTTTTCCATCGCTTTCTGGATCGCTGCTGGAACTTCACGCGCTTTACCGTAACCAAAACCAACGCGACCGTTACCATCACCAACTACAGTCAGAGCTGTGAAGGAGAAAATACGACCACCTTTAACGGTTTTAGATACGCGGTTAACCGCGATCAGCTTTTCCTGCAGTTCGCCAGCTTGTTTTTCGATGTGAGCCATCTTACACCTCTACCTTAGAACTGAAGGCCAGCTTCACGGGCAGCATCTGCCAGTGCCTGGACACGACCATGATATTGGAACCCGGAACGGTCAAAAGAAACATCTTTGATGCCTTTTTCCAGAGCGCGTTCAGCAACAGCTTTACCTACAGCTGCAGCAGCGTCTTTGTTACCGGTGTACTTCAATTGTTCAGCGATAGCTTTTTCTACAGTAGAAGCAGCTACCAGAACTTCAGAACCGTTCGGTGCAATTACCTGTGCGTAAATATGACGCGGGGTACGATGTACCACCAGGCGAGTTGCACCCAGCTCCTGGAGCTTGCGGCGTGCGCGGGTCGCACGACGGATACGAGCAGATTTCTTATCCATAGTGTTACCTTACTTCTTCTTAGCCTCTTTGGTACGCACGACTTCGTCGGCGTAACGAACACCCTTGCCTTTATAAGGCTCAGGACGACGGTAGGCGCGCAGATCTGCTGCAACCTGACCGATCAGCTGTTTATCAGCGCCTTTCAGCACGATTTCAGTCTGAGACGGACATTCTGCAGTGATACCCGCAGGCAGCTGATGGTCAACTGGGTGAGAGAAACCTAAAGCCAGGTTTACTACATTCCCTTTAACCGCTGCACGATAACCTACACCAACCAGCTGAAGCTTCTTAGTGAAGCCTTCGGTAACACCGACAACCATTGCATTCAGCAGGGCACGCGCGGTACCAGCCTGAGCCCATCCATCTGCGTAACCATCACGCGGACCGAAGGTCAGTGCATTATCTGCATGATTTACTGCAACAGCATCGTTGAGAGTACGAGTCAGCTCGCCGTTTTTACCTTTGATCGTAATAACCTGACCGTTGATTTTTACATCAACGCCGGCAGGAATAACGACCGGTGCTTTAGCAACACGAGACATTTTTTCCTCCGATTAGGCTACGTAGCAGATAATTTCGCCACCAAGACCAGCCTGGCGCGCTGCACGATCAGTCATAACACCTTTAGAGGTAGAAACAACTGCGATACCCATGCCAGCCATAACTTTCGGCAGCTCGTCTTTACGCTTATAAATGCGCAGACCTGGGCGACTGACACGCTGAATGCTTTCTACAACAGCTTTACCCTGGAAATACTTGAGAGTAAGTTCCAGTTCCGGCTTGGTGTCGCCTTCAACTTTAAAATCTTCAATAAAACCTTCTTCCTTCAGCACGTTGGCAATTGCCACTTTCAGCTTGGAGGAAGGCATGGTGACCGCAGCTTTATTCGCGGCCTGACCGTTACGGATACGGGTCAGCATATCCGCGATCGGATCTTGCATGCTCATCTGTCTTTACTCCCGTGATTCAATTGGTAATTACCAGCTAGCCTTTTTCAAGCCTGGTACTTCACCGCGCATGGCGGCTTCACGCAGTTTGATACGGCTCAACCCGAACTTGCCCACATAGCCATGCGGACGACCTGTTTGACGGCAGCGGTTACGCTGACGGGACGGGCTGGAATCACGCGGCAGAGACTGCAGCTTGAGAACTGCGTTCCAACGATCTTCGTCGGTCGCGTTCACATCAGAGATAATAGCTTTCAGTTCAGCGCGTTTTGCGAAGTACTTATCAGCTAAAGCTACGCGCTTTACTTCGCGTGCTTTCATTGATTGCTTAGCCATTCAGTAACCCTACCTTACTTGCGGAACGGGAAGTCAAAGGCAGCCAGCAGAGCACGGCCTTCTTCATCAGATTTCGCAGTAGTGGTAATGGTAATATCCAAACCACGCACGCGGTCGACTTTATCGTAGTCGATTTCTGGGAAGATGATCTGCTCACGGACACCCATGCTGTAGTTACCACGACCGTCGAAAGACTTAGCGGACAAGCCACGGAAGTCACGGATACGTGGAACAGCAATAGTGATCAGGCGCTCAAAGAACTCCCACATGCGTTCGCCACGCAGAGTTACTTTACAGCCGATCGGATAGCCCTGACGGATTTTGAAGCCTGCAACTGATTTGCGTGCTTTGGTGATCAGCGGTTTTTGACCGGAGATTGCTGTCAGGTCAGCTGCTGCGTTATCCAGCAGTTTTTTGTCAGCGATCGCTTCACCAACACCCATGTTCAGGGTGATCTTCTCGACCCGAGGGACTTGCATGACAGAATTGTAGTTAAACTCAGTCATGAGTTTAGCGACTACTTCGTCTTTGTAGTAATCATGCAGTTTCGCCATCGTACTACTCCAAATTACTTGATAGTTTCGCTGTTAGATTTGAAGAAACGGACTTTTTTACCGTCTTCGAATCTAAAGCCTACACGGTCAGCCTTGCCGGTTGCCGCGTTGAAGATAGCAAGGTTAGAGATCTGAATAGCTGCTTCTTTCTCTACGATGCCGCCTGGCTGGTTCAGGGCCGGAACCGGCTTCTGATGTTTCTTAACCAGGTTAATACCTTCAACAATGACCTTGCCGGAAGACAGGACATTCTTAACTTTACCGCGTTTACCTTTATCTTTACCGGTTAACACGATAACTTCGTCATCACGACGGATCTTCGCTGCCATGATTCGCTCCTTAGAGTACTTCTGGTGCCAGAG
Organism: Citrobacter sp. Cu096; assembly: GCF_030332285.1. NCBI lineage: Bacteria > Pseudomonadati > Pseudomonadota > Gammaproteobacteria > Enterobacterales > Enterobacteriaceae > Citrobacter > Citrobacter sp. Cu096. The sequence goes on along the minus strand of NZ_JAOWID010000020.1, from coordinate 8,277 downwards.
AGATAATTTTCATGAACTTCTCGTTACGAAGTTCACGAGTTACCGGCCCAAAAATACGCGTACCGATAGGTTGCTCGCTGTTATTGTTTAAAATAACGCATGCATTACCATCGAAGCGAATGACAGAACCGTCCGGGCGACGAACACCCTTCTTGGTGCGCACCACTACCGCCTTCAGCACATCACCTTTTTTGACCTTACCACGCGGAATTGCTTCCTTGATGGTGATCTTGATGATATCGCCGACGCCTGCGTAGCGACGGTGCGAGCCACCCAGAACCTTGATACACATTACGCGACGTGCACCGGAGTTGTCGGCGACGTTCAGCATAGTCTGTTCTTGGATCATTTTAGTGCTCCGCTAATGTCAACTACTACTGAGACCCGAAAATCAGGTCGTTAAAAAAGCCCCATATCGGGGGCGCGGCATTATAACACCGCTTCAACGATATGGGTAGAAAAAATAAACGGCTCATCGCTGAGCCGTTTATTCGTTGAGAATGCCTACTGTATTACAGAACGGCTTTCTCTACAACGCGAACCAGCGTCCAGGACTTAGTCTTGGACAGCGGACGGCATTCGCGGATTTCAACCACGTCACCAGTACCGCATTCGTTGTTCTCGTCATGTACGTGCAGTTTGGTCGTACGCTTAATGAATTTACCGTAGATCGGGTGTTTCACAAAACGTTCGATAGCAACAACGATGGATTTCTCCATTTTATCGCTAACAACGCGACCTTGCAGAGTACGGATTTTATCGGTCATTACGCACCCGCCTTCTCAGTCAGTAAAGTCTTAACGCGTGCGACATCACGACGCACTTGCTTCAACAGGTGAGACTGTTGCAGCTGGCCACTTGCAGCCTGCATACGCAGGTTGAACTGCTCACGCAGCAGATTCAGCAGCTCGGTGTTCAGCTCTTCAACACTCTTCTCACGCAGCTCTTTTGCTTTCATTACATCACCGTCTTAGTTACAAAGGTGGTTTTAATCGGCAGTTTCGCTGCTGCCAGCTTGAATGCTTCACGGGCCAGCTCTTCCGGTACGCCGTCCATTTCATACAGGACTTTACCCGGCTGAATCAAGGCAACCCAATACTCTACGTTACCTTTACCTTTACCCATACGCACTGCCAGCGGCTTTTCAGTGATCGGTTTGTCCGGGAATACACGGATCCAGATCTTACCTTGACGCTTAACTGCACGGGTCATAGCACGACGTGCTGCTTCGATCTGACGGGCAGTCAGACGACCACGGCCAACAGCTTTCAGACCGAAGCTGCCGAAGCTAACATCCGCGCCAGCAGCCAGACCGCGGTTACGGCCTTTGTGCATTTTACGGAATTTTGTACGCTTTGGTTGTAACATCAGCGACGCTCCTTATTTACGGCCTTTACGCTGCTGCTTTTTAGGTTGCGCAGCCGGTTTTTCCGGTTGTTCAACAGCAGCCATACCACCCAGGATCTCGCCTTTGAAGATCCATACCTTAACGCCGATTACACCGTAAGTGGTGTGCGCTTCAGAGGTGTTGTAGTCGATGTCAGCACGCAGAGTGTGCAGCGGTACGCGACCTTCACGGTACCATTCGGTACGTGCGATTTCCGCGCCGCCCAGACGGCCGCTAACTTCAACTTTGATACCTTTAGCGCCCAGACGCATTGCGTTCTGTACAGCACGCTTCATAGCACGACGGAACATAACGCGACGTTCCAGCTGAGAAGTGATGCTGTCAGCAACCAATTTTGCGTCCAGTTCAGGCTTACGCACTTCGGCGATATTGATCTGAGCAGGAACGCCAGCAATATCCGCTACGACTTTGCGCAGTTTTTCTACGTCTTCGCCTTTCTTACCGATAACGATACCCGGGCGAGCGGTGTGAATGGTCACACGGATGCTCTTAGCCGGACGCTCGATAACGATACGAGATACAGACGCTTTAGCCAGTTCCTTAGTCAGGTACTGACGTACTTTAAAATCGCTGTCCAGGTTGTCAGCGAATTCTTTGGTGTTCGCAAACCAGGTTGAGTTCCATGGTTTTACAATACCCAGGCGAATACCATTAGGATGTACTTTCTGACCCATTGCTAGTCTCCAGAGTCTCAGCGATCGGACACAACCACAGTAATGTGGCTGGTGCGCTTCAGGATGCGATCTGCACGACCTTTTGCACGCGGCATAATGCGCTTCATGCTCGGGCCTTCGTCTACGAAAATTTTCGTAACTTTCAGATCGTCAATGTCAGCGCCATCGTTGTGTTCAGCGTTAGCAATGGCAGATTCCAGGACTTTCTTAACCAGTACAGCCGCTTTCTTATTGGTGTAGGTCAGAATATCCAGAGCCTGCGACACTTTCTTACCGCGAATCAGGTCTGCAACAAGGCGAACCTTCTGAGCAGAAGAACGAGCATGGCGATGTTGAGCTAAAGTTTCCATCTCTTCCTCCTACCTTATTTCTTCTTCGCTTTTTTATCAGCAGCGTGGCCGCGATAAGTACGAGTCGGTGCGAATTCACCCAGTTTGTGACCGACCATTTCGTCGGAAACAAATACCGGAACGTGCTGACGACCATTATGGACAGCGATGGTCAAACCGATCATGTTAGGAAAGATCGTTGAACGACGGGACCAAGTGCGCAGGGGCTTCTTGTCTCCGCTTTCCACCGCTTTCTCTACCTTCTTCAGCAAGTGCAGGTCAATAAAAGGACCTTTCTTGAGAGAACGTGGCATGGCTTATCCTCTAAAATTATTTGCTACGGCGACGTACGATGAATTTATCAGTACGCTTGTTGCTGCGGGTCTTCTTACCTTTGGTCTGAACGCCCCACGGAGTTACCGGGTGCTTACCAAAGTTACGACCTTCACCACCACCATGTGGGTGATCGACTGGGTTCATCGCAGTACCGCGAACGGTAGGACGAACACCACGCCAGCGTGCAGCACCTGCTTTACCCAGAACGCGCAGCATATGCTCAGCATTGCCAACTTCGCCCAGAGTCGCACGGCAATCTGCTTCGACTTTACGCATTTCACCAGAACGCAGACGCAGGGTGACATAAGCACCATCACGAGCAACGATCTGAACGTAAGTACCAGCGGAACGTGCCAGCTGACCGCCTTTACCTGGTTTCATTTCTACGTTATGAACGGTAGAACCAACCGGGATATTGCGCATCGGCAGGGTGTTACCTGCTTTGATTGCAGCATCAACGCCAGATTGAATCTGGTCGCCAGCTTTCAGGCCTTTAGGGGCCAGGATGTAACGGCGTTCACCGTCTTTGTACAGAACCAGCGCGATGTTCGCGGAACGGTTCGGATCGTACTCAAGACGTTCAACAACTGCCGGGATACCGTCTTTGTTGCGTTTGAAGTCAACAATACGATAAGCCTGCTTGTGACCACCACCGATGTGACGAGTGGTGATGCGGCCATTGTTGTTACGACCACCGGATTTGCTGTTTTTTTCAACCAGCGGAGCAAAAGGTTTGCCCTTGTGCAGCTCTGGGTTGACCACTTTAACAACGTGGCGACGACCCGGAGATGTCGGTTTACATTTAACAACTGCCATTGTATTACTCCTCCGACTTACTCAGCGCCGCCGACGAAGTCCAGATTCTGGCCTTCCTTCAGGGTGACGTAAGCTTTTTTCCAGTCGCTACGACGACCGATACGCTGTCCGTGACGTTTAACTTTCCCTTTAACTACCAGGGTGTTAACGACTTCGACTTCGACTTCAAACAGTTTCTGCACAGCAGCTTTGATTTCTGCTTTGGTCGCGTCTTTAGCAACTTTGAGAACGATGGTGTTAGTTTTTTCCATCGCAGTAGACGCTTTTTCAGAAACGTGCGGTGCGCGCAGCACTTTCAGCAGACGTTCTTCACGAATCATGCCAGCATCTCCTCAACTTGCTTAACAGCATCAGCAGTCATTACGACTTTGTCGAAGGCGATCAGGCTAACCGGGTCGATACCAGTTGCATCGCGTACGTCAACCTTGTGCAGGTTGCGCGCAGCCAGGAACAGGTTTTCGTCCAGCTCACCGGTGATGATCAGCACATCTTCCAGAGCCATGTCTTTCAGTTTCTGTGCCAGCAGCTTAGTTTTAGGCGCTTCAACAGAGAATGATTCGACAACGATCAGACGATCCTGACGTACCAGTTCGGACAGAATGCTTTTCAGCGCGCCGCGGTACATCTTTTTGTTAACTTTTTGACTGTGGTCCTGTGGACGAGCAGCGAAGGTCACGCCACCTGAACGCCAGATCGGGCTCTTGATAGAACCTGAACGCGCACGGCCGGTACCTTTCTGGCGCCACGGCTTTTTGCCTGAACCAGTTACTTCAGCACGAGTCTTCTGAGCACGAGTACCCTGACGAGCACCAGCTGCATAAGCAACAACAACCTGGTGAACCAGCGCTTCGTTGAAATCACGACCGAAGGTAGTTTCGGAAACAGTCAGCGCGCTCTGCGCGTCTTTCAATACTAATTCCATTGCTATCCCCTTACGCCTTCACAGCTGGTTTAACGATCAGGTCGCAACCGGTCGCACCCGGAACACCACCTTTAACCAGCAGCAGGTTGCGCTCAGCGTCAACACGTACTACGTCCAGGCTCTGAACGGTTACACGTTCGTTGCCCAGCTGACCTGCCATTTTCTTGCCTTTGAACACTTTGCCCGGAGTCTGGTTCTGACCGATAGAACCCGGAACGCGGTGAGACAAGGAGTTACCGTGAGTAGCGTCCTGGGTACGGAAGTTCCAGCGCTTAACGGTACCAGCGAAACCTTTACCTTTAGAGGTACCGGTTACGTCAACTTTTTTAACGTCAGCAAACAGTTCAACGCTAATGTTCTGACCAACGGTGTATTCTTCACCATCTGCCAGACGGAACTCCCACAGGCCGCGGCCAGCTTCTACGCCAGCTTTAGCAAAGTGACCAGCTTCCGGCTTAGTTACACGGTTAGCTTTTTTAGCACCAGTGGTAACCTGAACAGCGCGATAGCCATCGTTAGCCAGATCTTTAACCTGAGTAACGCGGTTTGCTTCAACTTCGATAACGGTTACTGGGATAGATACGCCATCTTCAGTGAAGATGCGGGTCATACCCACTTTTTTACCGACTAAACCAATCATTGTATCAACCTCTCAATCGCTCGATGACCTGATTAACCCAGGCTGATCTGCACGTCTACACCGGCAGCCAGGTCCAGACGCATCAGAGCATCAACGGTTTTTTCAGTTGGCTCAACGATGTCAACCAGACGCTTGTGAGTACGAATCTCGTACTGATCACGCGCGTCTTTGTTAACGTGCGGGGAGATCAGAACGGTGAAACGCTCTTTGCGGGTCGGCAGCGGGATCGGACCACGAACCTGCGCACCAGTGCGCTTGGCAGTCTCGACGATTTCCGCGGTTGATTGATCGATCAGACGATGATCAAACGCTTTCAAACGGATACGGATTCTTTGGTTCTGCATGAGACCAGAGCTCCAATTATTTTATAGACGAAATAGTTACTCCTCAAACCCATTACGATTGATGGGAGAGTGTAACCGTTCTTACAGAGTTCCCCGATTGGGAACATTGTCTGGTATTGCTTTCGCAGTACCGGTGGCTCATATCGAACCGCTGTCAATATTAGACAAGCCCGCGCATTATACGTAAATCTCAGTCTTAAGCAAGTGCCGCGTAGAAATTAATCACTCGCAAATGCGAACCCCCTTCCACTCCGACTGTATGCGCTATGGCGTCGCGTGTTTTCCGTGGAAGGGAATTTACATAACTAACATCCCAGACTTGTATGGCCGCCGGTTTTACCCGAGGGTAACCTTTTTGCCGCACGAGGCTTGCCTATGTACATCGACCTCCCCTTTCTGCTGATTTATGTTTCGCTATCAGCGCTGCTCTTAGTTCAGGATTTACGTACCGGATTGTTGCCCGACAAATTTACCTGCCCGCTTTTGTGGAGCGGTCTTATTTATCATCAGTGTTGCAGACCGGCACAGTTATCCGAAGCGCTTTGGGGGGCCGTAGCAGGTTATGGTGCATTTTCACTGTTCTACTGGGGGTATCGTCTGCTATTTCGACAGGAAGGATTAGGTTTTGGTGATGTCAAATTTCTTGCCGCGCTAGGCGCATGGCATCGCTGGGAATCATTACCCCTGCTGGTTTTACTTGCCGCCGGCATGGCCTGTTGCCTCACTGGAATCACCTGCGTCTGGTGCGGGAGACAGGCGTTAAAAAACCCGCTGCCATTTGGGCCATATCTGGCGGCTGCGGGTTATGTTATTGGCGGGATAAATCTGCTACAGGGCGTTTAGTCACTGACTTTAATTTGCGACTGCAGATAATTTTGCAAGCCCAGTTTTGCAATCAGGTCCAGCTCTGTTTCGAGCCAGTCAATATGACCTTCTTCTTCAGTCAGGATCTCGATCATCATGTCCCGGCTGACATAGTCATGAACGCTATCAGCATAGGCAATGGCTTCGCGTAAATCTTTAGCACCATCGAGTTCGAGTCGAAGATCGGATTGCAGCATCTCTTCAACGTCTTCACCTATACCCAACTTACCAAGATCCTGTAAGTTTGGGAGCCCTTCCAGAAATAAAATACGCTCAATATACTTATCAGCGTGTTTCATCTCATCGATAGATTCATGGTACTCAACATCATTGAGGCGAGTCAGTCCCCAGTTTTTAAACATACGAGCATGGAGAAAATACTGGTTGATTGCGACAAGCTCATTTCCCAATAGTTTATTGAGATAATTTATGATTTTAACATCACCTTTCATTTTATAGTCCCTCCGCTTCCACTCTTAGAGCGTAGATGGGGCTACAGGGATGTCAAAAAAAAGAGTGTGACTTAGGCGATTTCTTTAAATTCTGGCATTTGTGTCAATTCATCCTGCATGACTTCGCGAGCAGCACGAATGCATTTACCACATTGATTTCCAACAGGAATAAATTTACGTAACTGCTGAAAAGACTGAGGGTGAAACTGGCGAACAGCCTGACGTATTTTTTTATCACTTATCGCATTACACAAACAAACGTACATGATCGCTCCCGTTCAATTTCTGTGCAAATTGTAAATGAGAATAGTTATGATTACAATAGCACAACGCTATTTACGCGGTGTGAGAATGAATAAAAAATGCGAATAAATATGACAATCACTAAATAGCAGGCAGCAAAAAGGGCGCCGAAGCGCCCTTTTTAAGCTCAAAGCTAATTAATCAATAATTAGCTCATTACTTTAGCAACAACGCCCGCACCAACAGTACGGCCGCCTTCACGGATTGCGAAACGCAGACCGTCGTCCATCGCGATTGGGTGGATCAGGGTAACAACCATTTTGATGTTGTCGCCCGGCATTACCATCTCAACGCCTTCCGGCAGTTCGATGGTACCAGTCACGTCAGTAGTACGGAAGTAGAACTGCGGACGGTAGCCTTTGAAGAACGGAGTATGACGGCCGCCTTCGTCTTTGGACAGAATGTACACTTCAGATTCGAACTTGGTGTGCGGCTTGATAGAGCCCGGCTTAGCCAGTACCTGACCACGTTCGATTTCTTCACGTTTGATACCACGCAGCAGAACACCAACGTTCTCACCAGCACGGCCTTCGTCCAGCAGTTTGCGGAACATTTCAACGCCAGTACAGGTAGACTTGGCAGTCTCTTTGATACCAACGATTTCAACTTCTTCACCAACTTTGATGATACCGCGCTCTACACGACCGGTAACAACGGTACCACGACCGGAGATGGAGAATACGTCTTCGATTGGCAGCAGGAACGGCTTATCGATAGCACGTTCTGGTTCTGGGATGTAAGAATCCAGGAAGCCAGCCAGTTCGATGATTTTCGCTTCCCACTCTGCTTCGCCTTCCAGCGCTTTCAGAGCAGAACCACGAACGATCGGCGTGTCGTCGCCCGGGAAATCGTACTGAGACAGAAGTTCACGAACTTCCATTTCTACCAGTTCCAGCAGCTCTTCGTCATCAACCATGTCGCATTTGTTCAGGAACACGATGATGTACGGAACGCCTACCTGACGACCCAGCAGGATGTGCTCACGAGTCTGCGGCATCGGGCCGTCAGTCGCAGCAACAACCAGGATCGCGCCGTCCATCTGCGCAGCACCGGTGATCATGTTTTTAACATAGTCGGCGTGGCCCGGGCAGTCTACGTGTGCGTAGTGGCGAGTCGGGGTGTCATATTCAACGTGAGAAGTGTTGATGGTGATACCACGAGCTTTTTCTTCCGGCGCGTTATCGATCTG
>NZ_JAOWID010000019.1:0-488552 GCF_030332285.1 Citrobacter sp. Cu096 | reverse complement strand
CCCCGCTGACCCGGCGGCTTGTAATCCGTTGTTCCGTGTCAGTGGAGGCGCATTATAGGGAGTTATTTGAGGCTGACAAGGGGAAATTTAAAATAACTTTCTGAACGCGTATTTTTTCACCAAAACCACCATTAACATGCCATAAAATAAGCAAATTGCCGTTTTTGCAGCCGCAATCACAGTTCCTGGTGGCATACTAATGAATAAGAAAAAGAGTAAGGAAGAACATTCATGCCGTTAAATGCCCAACAGCTAGCCGCACAGAAAAACCTGTCCTACGTTTTGGCCGAAAAGCTGGCTCAGCGAATACTAAAAGGTGAATATGCACCAGGCGCGATACTACCTGGAGAAATAGAGCTGGGCGATCAGTTTGGCGTAAGTCGTACCGCAGTAAGAGAAGCGGTAAAAACGTTAACGGCAAAGGGTATGGTATTACCGCGCCCGCGTATTGGTACACGCGTCATGCCGCAGGCAAACTGGAACTTCCTCGACCAGGAACTGCTCACCTGGTGGATGACGGAAGATAACTTCCCACAGGTCATTAAACATTTTCTGGTGATGCGTATCAGCCTGGAGCCTCAGGCATGTTTACTGGCGGCAACTATCGGCACGGCAGAACAGAAAGCGCATCTCAACACGCTGATGGAAGAGATGGTTGAGCTGAAAAGAAACTTCAGACGTGAGCGCTGGATTGAGGTTGATATCGCCTGGCATGAACACATCTATGAAATGAGTGCTAATCCGTTCCTTATCTCCTTTGCATCACTGTTCCATTCTGTTTACCAAACCTACTTTACTTCTATTACATATAACGATGTGGTTAAGCTGGATTTGCACCAGGCCATTGTCGATGCGATAGATGATAGCAATGGGGATCGCGCTTTCACTGCCTGTCAGGCATTGCTGATGGCACCGAACGTGCTACCGGATAAATAATATGTCAGAAAAGAAATCACGCAGTATGGCCGGACTACCGTGGATAGCTGCCATGGCCTTTTTTATGCAGGCATTAGACGCCACTATCCTAAATACTGCGTTACCCGCAATCGCACACAGCCTCAACCGTTCCCCACTTGCCATGCAATCGGCCATCATCAGTTATACCCTGACGGTGGCAATGCTGATCCCAGTGAGTGGCTGGTTGGCAGACAGGTTCGGCACCCGGCGCGTCTTTATGATAGCAGTTAGCCTGTTTACGCTGGGATCGTTGGCCTGCGCGCTGTCCAGCTCCCTAAGCGAACTGGTGATTTTTCGCGTTATTCAGGGTATCGGCGGTGCCATGATGATGCCGGTTGCCCGTCTGGCATTATTGCGCGCTTACCCTCGCAGTGAACTACTTCCTGTACTTAACTTCGTAACCATGCCAGGACTTGTGGGGCCGATTTTAGGCCCGGTTTTAGGCGGGGTTTTGGTCACGTGGGCCAGTTGGCACTGGATCTTCCTGATTAATATTCCAATTGGCGTTGCCGGTATCTTCTATGCACGCAAATATATGCCGAACTTCACCACACCACGCCGTGGCTTTGATATGACCGGTTTTTTTCTGTTTGGTTTGAGCCTGGTGCTGTTTTCCAGTGGAGTTGAGCTGTTCGGTGAGAAGCTGGTCGCAACCTGGATAGCGCTCAGCATTATTCTTGCCAGCGTTTTGTTACTACTCGCCTACATTCGACACGCACGCCGTCATCCAACGCCGCTGATATCGCTACCTATATTTAAGACCCGAACCTTTTCCGTCGGGATCGCCGGAAACCTTGCCACACGTCTGGGTACAGGGTGCGTACCGTTCTTAATGCCGCTGATGTTGCAGGTAGGCTTTGGATATCCGGCGCTGATAGCCGGTTGCATGATGGCGCCAACAGCGCTGGGTTCAATACTGGCGAAATCGATGGTGACTCAGGTGCTGCGCCGACTCGGTTACAGGACAACATTGGTGGGTGTTACAGTATTTATTGGTCTGATGATTGCGCAGTTCGCATTGCAATCTCCCGCCATGCCGGTCTGGATGCTAATTCTGCCGTTGTTCATTTTAGGTATGGCGATGTCCACTCAGTTTACCTCAATGAATACCATCACTCTGGCGGATCTGACCGATGAAAACGCCAGCAGCGGCAACAGCGTGCTGGCCGTTACGCAGCAGTTATCAATCAGTTTAGGGGTCGCCATCAGCGCCGCCGTTCTGCGTATCTATGAAGGTATGGAAGGAACGAATACGGTCGAGCAGTTCCACTACACCTTTATGACGATGGGCGCTACCACAGTAGTGTCCGCGCTGATGTTCATGCTGCTAAAAGCCAAAGATGGACGTAACCTGATTAAAGAGCGACATAAGCCTAAACCGACCCCCGCTCCATCAAAACAGGAGTAAGCTGCAAGCGCTGTTGCTGCAATGCGGGCTGCGCCATTCGATGAATTAATACATCGATGGCCAGTTCGCCCAATTCATCTTTTGGTTGATGGATAGTCGTCAGCGGCGGCGTCATATAGCGCGCCAGCTCAATATCATCATATCCCACCACCGCCATATCCTGCGGAATGCGTAATCCTGACTGGTACAGAGCCTGATACGCGCCGACCGCCATGGCATCATTGCCGGTAAAAACGGCCTGCGGTCGCAGTTTATGCGACAGCAACGTCTGCATAGCCTCAAAGCCGCCGCCGAACTCAAAGTCACCGGTAATCTCGTAACCTTCAGGAACAAGCAAACCCGCCCGCTTCATTGCTTCACGATATCCTTCCAGACGTAAACGCGCCGGGGTTTTATCCAGCGGCCCGGTGATGCAGGCAATACGCGTAAACCCTTTTTCAATCAGATGTTGAGTGGCTAAATCTCCGCCCAACAAGGAATTATCCTGAATCAGATCGCTTTCACCATCAAAAGGCGACCAGTCCATCATGACGGTCGGTATAGAAGGATAGCGTTGCATTATCTCCCTGGAAGGTTGATGTGTTTCCGTGCAGAGCAACAGCAAGCCGTCCACCCGTTTTTGCATCAACGTTTCCAGATTACGGTTCATGCGCTGTTCATCACCTTCGGTATTACACAGCACCAGGCTATAACCGCGTTCAAAACAGCTACGTTCAACGCCGCGTACGAGTTCGGAATAGAAGGGATTGGTACTGGCAGTAATTAACATGCCAATAGTGCGGGTCTGGTTTAACTTGAGACTACGCGCCAGTGCAGAGGGCGCGTAGTTAAGTTCTTTAATCGCCGCTTCAACTTTGTCAGTAACAGGCTCACTGACAAAGCGATCTTTATTAATGACGTGAGAAACCGTCGATGTGGAAACTCCCGCCAGGCGGGCGACGTCCTTCATTGTAGCCAAGCGTTACCTCTGCTGACTTAAAAACGCTTCTATTTCTTCGCGCCATGGAACGGAAGGCTGAGCGCCTTTACGGGTGACCGCAATCGCCGCAGCCGCATGCGCAAAACGGATCGCTTCAGGCAGCGGAGTCTCTTCCAGTAACGCTGTAATTAACGCGCCGTTAAAGGTATCCCCGGCGGCGATGGTATCCACAGCATCAACTTTAAAACCCGGTACTCGCTGACCTTCACCGTTTACGCTGGCCCACACACCGCGACTCCCTAAGGTAATCAATACAGTATGGATCCCCTTCGCGTGCAATGCCTGCGCCGCTTTGGCCGCATCTTTATCATTTTCAACCCGGATCCCCGTCAGCTTTTCAGCCTCGGTTTCATTCGGGGTAATAATATCCACCAGCGCCAGCAGCTCGTCAGAAAGTTCACGTGCCGGAGCTGGGTTAAGGGCGACCAGAGTCTTATTCTGATGGGCAATCTTTGCCGCAGCCAGTACGCTTTCGATCGGAGACTCTAACTGCATCAGCAAAGCGGACGCCTGCGCAATACGCTCATGCTGCGCTTCCACCAGTGCGGGCGAAAGTGCTGCGTTCGCACCAGCATGAATGCCAATGACATTCTCGCCTTCACCATTCACAAAAATCAACGCCACACCGGTCGATTCCCCCGAAATTACGCTAATCGGAGCAATATCGATATTATCTTTGGCTAACTGTTTACGAACACTTTCGCCAATATCATCATCGCCCGTACAGGCAATAAATGCGATATTCGCGCCACTCCGACCCGCAGCAACAGCCTGATTCGCGCCTTTACCGCCAAATGCCACCTGATAATGGCTACCGGTTACGGTTTCACCCGGTGTTGGGAAAGAGTTAAGGTTGAGGATGTGATCGGCATTGATACTGCCAAGAACAACGAGGTTGCCTGCGGTTTTCATATTTGGTGTTCCAAGTCAAAGTGCGCCACCGGGTTAGGGTGGCGCGTGCCCTGCTTTTCTTTTTACGCTTTCATCCTCAGAACAAGATCCATGGATGGCGTATTTATGTCTCCATCAGGTCGCGAGCGACCTGAATCGGTATTACTGCTTGATGACCAGCTTCAGGTCAACCGGATATTTAGCCTGAACCTTCTCGCCTTTCAGGACTTTATCCGCAGTCTCAACGCCTTTTGCGCCGATTTGATCCGGCAGCTGAGCAATGGTCGCAGCCAGTTTGCCATCATTTACTGCTTTTTCGCCATCTGGAGTGCCGTCAAATCCAACCACCATCACATCAGATTTACCCGCCGTTTGCAGCGCGCGCAACGCACCCAGCGCCATTTCATCGTTCTGAGCAAATACGGCCTGCACGTCTGGATGCGCGGTCAGCAGGTTCTGCATGACGTTCAGACCTTTAGTACGGTCGAAGTCTGCCGGCTGGCTGGCCAGGACGTTAAACTTGTGCGCCGCAACGGCCTGCTGGAAACCTTCGCCACGCTCACGCGCCGCAGAAGTACCGGCAATACCCTGTAGTTCGATAACTTTCGCGCCTTCACCTGCTTTCTTCGCGATGTAATCACCCGCAATTTTGCCGCCCAGCACGTTATCAGATGCAATATGGCTTACCACTTCGCCTTTAGACGCTACGCGGTCAAGGGTGATAACCGGAATTTTCGCCTGGTTCGCCATCTTCACGGCGTTACCCACTGCATCGGAGTCAGTCGGGTTGATCAGCAGAATTTTGGTCCCGCGAACCGTTAAATCCTGAACGTTAGCCAGCTCTTTCGCCGGGTTGTTTTGCGAGTCCAGAATCACCAGGTTGTAGCCCAGCTTATCTGCCTCTTTTTGCGCCCCATCCTTCAGAGAGACAAAGAACGGGTTGTTGAGGGTGGAGACCACCAGCGCAATGGTATCTTTCGCCATCGCATTCGCGCTCACGGTGGCGCTCAGCGCAACAGCAGAAACCAGGGTAGCCAGTTTTTTCATGTTCATATTTAAGATGTCCTGTAATCGTTGTTACTGCTTTTTGTTGTCTACCAGTACCGCCAGCAAAATCACCACCGCTTTGACGATCATCTGGTAATAGGAGGATACACCTAACAAATTCAAACCATTATTGAGGAAACCAAGAATCAATGCGCCGATCAGTGTCCCAACAATTCGTCCTTTACCACCCGCGAGGCTGGTACCGCCTAATACCACCGCAGCGATAGCATCCAGCTCATAGCCTGTACCTGCCGTCGGTTGCGCAGAGGAGAGGCGCGCGACTTCAATGATACCCGCCAGCGATGCCAGCAGACCGCACAGTGAGTAAACGATAATTTTGATTTTACTGACGCTGATTCCGGACAGACGCGTTGCCGCTTCGTTACCACCCAGTGCATAGATATAACGACCCAGACGCGTGTGGTGCAACATGTACCACGCTGCGAGGAAGACAATCCCCATGATCCACACTGGCGTAGGAACGCCTAATGGACGCCCAATCCCGAACCAACCAAACAGATCGGCATTATCAGTAAACCCGGTGTTTACCGGGCTGCCGTTGGTGTAAACCATGGTCACACCGCGCAGCAGCAGCATCATCACCAGAGTCGCAATAAAGGCCTGCACGCGGCCTTTCGCGACAATCACCCCGGTTACCGCGCCAATGGCAGCGCCAAGCGCCAGAGCCGCAGCAACAGCCACCAGCGCATTGACTTCAATCCCTACAATCGAAGCCGCAACCGCACCGGTCAGCGCCAGCAAGGAACCGACGGACAGATCGATACCCGACGTCAGGATAACCAACGTCATCCCGACGGCCATAATGGCATTCACCGACGTTTGCTGGAGAATGTTGAACAGGTTATTAACGGTAAAAAAGTTAGGGCTCATGGTGGAAACAATCGCGATCAGCACTAACAGAGCGATGAGCGACTTTTGCTCCAGAAGCCATGCTTTAGTGAAATAACGGCGACCAGAAACAGCCTGGGTAGTCATCTTTTTTACTCCTGATTCACGCGATTAAGCTTGCCCACAGCGGCAGCCATTAATACTTCCTGAGTGGCCTGCTCGCGAGTGAATTCACCGCCGAGATGCCCTTCATGCATAACGATAATTCGATCGCTCATGCCCAATACTTCTGGCATCTCAGAAGAGACCAGAATGATACTCAACCCATCAGCCTTAAACTGGTTGATAAGCTGATAGATTTCTTTTTTCGCCCCAACGTCGACGCCGCGCGTCGGCTCATCGAGGATCAGAACTTTTGGACGGGTCATCAGACCGCGTGCAATCGCTACTTTCTGCTGGTTACCGCCGGAGAGCAGGCCGATAGCCTGTTCCATCGATGGCGTTTTAACATTGAACAGGCGAATAAAATCCCCTACAGCCTGCTGCTCGTCTTTATGTTTAAGGCTTCCACCTGCGCGACTAAAATAACGCAGTGCGGTCAGTGACATGTTCTCTTTCACCGACATGCCGAGCACTAAACCATCGCGTTTACGGTCTTCAGAAATATAGACGATGCCGTTAGCCAGTCCATCCTGCGGCGAACGGGTGACAACTTCATGGCCATCAAGCGTGACGTAGCCGCTGGTACGCGGCAATGCGCCGTACAACACCTTCATCAGCTCGGTACGCCCAGCCCCCATCAGCCCCGATACGCCAAGGATCTCACCTTTACGCAGCGTGAATGACACATCATTTACGCCAGGACCGCACAGATTATCGACCTTCAGGCGAATATCACCCGGCGCTTTTTCCAGACGCGGGTACTGATCTTCCAACTTACGTCCCACCATCATTTCAATCAGCGAGTCTTCGGTAAGCGATGCGACTTCACGCTCGGCAATAAACTGCCCGTCGCGGAAGACGGTTACGTCGTCGCAAATCTCGAAGATCTCTTTCATGCGGTGAGAAATATAGACAATGCCGCGTCCCTGGGATTTCAGTTCGCGAATGACGCGGAACAGGGATTCGGTTTCAGTATCGGTGAGGGCATCCGTCGGTTCATCCATAATGATGACCTTCGATTCAAAGCTTAGCACTTTAGCAATTTCGACCATCTGCTGATCGCCAATCGACAGCTCACCGACCAGTCTGTCGCTTTTAAAGCGCAGATTCAGTTTGGCGAGCAGCAGATCGGCTTCGGCGTACATCTTCTTCCAGTCTATTTTGCCAAAGCGATTCACAAACTCGCGACCGAGAAAAATATTCTCGGCGATAGTGAGTTGCGGGATCAGGTTCAGCTCCTGGTGGATAATACCGATTCCGGCTTCCTGGGAAGATTTTGGGCCGTTAAAAGTGGTCTCTTTCCCCAGCCACAATAAGGAACCGGCATCACGGGTATAGATTCCGGTCAGCACCTTCATCATGGTGGATTTGCCCGCGCCGTTTTCGCCCACCAGCGCCATTACGCGGCCTGGATAGACATTCAGCGCGGCGCCGGATAGCGCTTTTACGCCCGGGAACGCTTTATCGATCCCTTTGAGTTGCAGTAATGCGTTCATGATGGCCTCAGAACGTGACGCCAGCACAGAGAATGATATTCGCATACGGAGAACATTCTCCGCTGCGAATTACCGCCTGACTGTCTGCGGTTTGTTTTTTGAATTGTTCATGCGTGGTGTAACGAATTTCTATGGTGTTTCCCTGGTGTTGTTGCAGTTGCTCAATGTGACTGAGCAACGTTTCGTGGAGTTGCGGATTATGTTGTTTAATTTCCGACGCGAGAATGGCCGCCTCGACCTGCATTTCACGAGTAACCACATCCAATACCTGCATAAAAGAAGGTACGCCCTGAGTTAATGCCATATCAATACGCGTTGTGTTGTTAGGGATGGGTAAACCTGCATCACACACCACCAGCGTATCGGTATGCCCCAGACGAGAGATCACCGATGAAATTTCAGAGTTGAGTACCGTGCCTTTCTTCATTTTCTTTCCCCACTAGCGAAACGTTTCGCTGAAAATAAGTGTAGTTCGAAGAGTGGACAGAAAACCACCGCGACGTTACGAAAATGTGATCACCATCGAAACGTTTCGCAAGGATTATCATTCGATGAAATGAAAACTGGGAGGAACAAAACAAAACGCCCCCTTTCGCGATGAAAGAGGGCGTCCATGAGATTAAATCTCGACCTGCGTACCGAGCTCGATAACCCGGTTTGGTGGGATTTCAAACTGGTCTGGCGCACGCAGCGCATTGCGCTGCAACAGCAGATACAACTTGCCGCGCAGGCGCAAATACCATGGTCGCTTACCAACAATCAACGACTCGTGCGACATGAAGAAGGAGGTTTCCATCATCCGACAACTTAAGCCTTCCAGACCACAGCGATGGAACACTTCCTCGACGTTCGGCGTTTCACGCCAACCGTAGCTGGCCACTACGCGCCAGAAGGTTGGCGATAACTGCTCAATCTGCACCCTACGCACGTTGTGTACATAGGGTGCATCTTCAGTACGCAGCGTTAGCAGAATCACGCGTTCGTGCAACACCTTGTTATGCTTTAGGTTATGCAAAAGCGCAAACGGGATGACGTTCAACGCACGGGACATATATACCGCCGTTCCCGGCACGCGTACTGGTGGGGATTTCTCCAGCGAGGCAATCATCGCCTCCAGAGAGTTGCCGTGCTCATGCATGCGACGCAGCAGACGGAAACGCTCGCTTTTCCAGGTGGTCATAATGGTGAACATCACCAGACCCAGCGTCAGAGGCAGCCAACCGCCGGAAATCAGTTTATCGAGGTTCGCGGAGAACAGCGGAACATCGACGCATAAGAACGCTACCAGGATCAGGAAGACAAAGTATTTATTCCAGTGCCAGTTTTTACGCGCCACGGTGGTAGACAGAATAGACGTCAGTACCATCGTCCCCGTTACCGCAATCCCGTACGCCGCGGCCAGATTACTGGAGTGTTCAAAGCTCACAATCACGATAACCACCGCAAAATAGAGCATCCAGTTAACGAAAGGAATGTAGATCTGGCCCGACTCCATTTCCGAGGTATGGATAATACGCATTGGCGATAAATATCCCAGACGTACGGCCTGACGCGTCAGCGAGAAGACGCCGGAGATAACCGCCTGCGAAGCGATTACCGTCGCCAGCGCGGCGAGAATCAGTAGCGGGATCAACGCCCACTCCGGCGCCAACAGGAAGAACGGGTTTTTGATCGCCTCAGGATGCTTTAACAGTAACGCCCCCTGACCAAAATAGTTCAGTACCAGCGAAGGCAACACCACAGAGAACCAGGCCAGACGAATCGGCAACTTACCGAAGTGGCCCATATCCGCATACAGCGCTTCAACACCGGTAATCGACAACACCACGGCCCCCAGCGCAATAAAGGACAATGTTTTGAATTCGAGAAAGAAATGCACCGCCCAATACGGATTTAGCGCCTGTAGTACTTCCGGATTGCCAATAATACTTCGCACGCCTAATACCGCCAGTGTCAGGAACCACAGCAACATAATCGGCGCAAACAGCTTACCGACCATGCCGGTACCGTGTTTTTGAATCAAAAACAGCAGGGTCAGTACGATTATCGAGAGCGGAACAATCCAGGTATCCAGTTGCGGGGCAATGATCTCCAGGCCTTCAATCGCCGACATCACCGAAATGGCAGGCGTTATCACCACTTCTCCATAAAAGAAGCTGCCGCCAATCAACCCCATAATCACCAGCATGGAGGTGGTTCGCGCCGAGGTATTGCGCCCGGCTAATGACATCAGCGTCAGGATCCCACCTTCTCCGGCGTTATCAGCGCGCATGACAAACGTCAGGTATTTAATAGAGACAACAAAGATCAACAGCCAGAAAATCAGCGAGAGAAAGCCAAATACTGCATCACGTTCAACGCCAAAACCAAACTGGCCGGATAAACATTCACGAAGCGTATAAAGTGGGCTGGTACCAATATCACCGTAGACAACCCCAATGGCCGCAAGGGTAATCGCAGACAATGATTGTTTATTATCAGTGCTCATAGACTCGTCTTTCGTTTATACACCTCATCTTTCACGCCACTCCGTCTGGGCTGCATTCGTTATTTCCCCATCCCAGGAGAAAACTCCATTGCCACCTTGGTGTAGATTGATTGATTTGGTGTATATATAAGAAATGTGTGCGTCGTCCCTTGGCCCACAAAAAGGCGCACAGTATGCACGATTAATCATAAAATCGTACCCCTAAATGTGACCAGATTAATCTGGCTCAAAGAAAACTTAGCGCACCTTCAGTCTATTAATGTACAGGTGTGGAGCATCTATACTCGCAGTTCACGCAGTACATTTGGCGAAAGGACGCCACTTCATTATGGCTCACCCACATTTATTAGCGGAAAGAATTTCCCGTCTGAGCAATGCGCTGGAAAAGGGACTTTATGAACGTAGCCACGCCATTCGTCTGTGTCTGCTGGCTGCACTCAGCGGCGAGAGCGTTTTCTTATTAGGCCCTCCCGGGATAGCGAAAAGCTTAATTGCCCGCCGACTGAAGTTTGCTTTTCAAAATGCGCGCGCTTTCGAATACCTGATGACGCGCTTCTCTACGCCAGAAGAGGTCTTCGGCCCACTGTCCATTCAGGCGCTTAAAGACGAAGGTCGCTATGAACGCTTAACGGCAGGCTATCTTCCTGAAGCTGAAATCGTCTTTCTTGATGAAATCTGGAAGGCGGGCCCGGCGATTCTTAACACCCTGCTGACCGCCATTAACGAACGCCACTTCCGCAACGGCGCGCATGAAGAGAAAATCCCGATGCGCCTGCTGGTGGCAGCCTCCAACGAACTGCCAGAAGCAGACAGCAGCCTGGAAGCGCTGTATGACCGTATGCTGATACGCCTGTGGCTGGATAAAGTTCAGGACAAAGCCAACTTCCGCTCAATGCTGCTAAGTCAGCAAGATGAAAGCGACAACCCGGTCCCGGCGTCATTACAGGTGACGGATGAAGAGTATTACCAGTGGCAAAAAGACATTGGCGCCATCAAGCTTCCCGATCGCGTGTTTGAGCTTATTTTCACCCTACGTCAGCAGTTGGACACGCTACCGAATGCCCCGTACGTGTCCGATCGTCGCTGGAAAAAAGCCATTCGCTTGCTCCAGGCCAGCGCCTTCTTTAGCGGACGTGATGCGGTCGTCCCTATTGACCTCATCCTGTTGAAAGATTGCCTGTGGTACGACGCACAAAGCCTGAATCTGATGCAGCAGCAGCTGGAAATATTGATGACCGGGCACGCCTGGCAGCAGCAGGCTATGCTGACGCGTTTGGGCAGCATTGTGCAACGTCGCATTCAACTCCAGCAGCAGCAAAGCGATAAAACTGCGTTCACGGTGATCCGTCAGGGCGGCATGTTCAGCCGTCGTCCTCATTATGATTTACCGCCAGAAGCCACATCCTCAATCCTGACATTACTGCTGCAAAAGCCCCTGAAGCTGCATGATATGGAAGTCATCCATATTGCTTTTGATCGTAGCGCACTGGAACTGTGGCTAACCAAAGGCGGTGAGATCCGCGGAAAATTAAACGGAATCGGTTTTGCTCAGACGCTGAACATGGAAGTGGATAGCGCACAACACCTGGTCGTACGCGACGTCAGTTTGCAAGGATCTCGTCTGGCGCTGCCAGGTTCATCACAAGAAAGTATGCCTGCAGAGATAAAACAAGAGCTTGAAGCGCTTGATAACGAGTGGCACCAGCAGCACAGCGCATTTAGCGAACAACAAAAGTGCATGTTTATTCATAATGACTGGTTAGGCCGCATAGAAGCCAGTCTACAGGATGTCGGGATGCAAATCCGCCAGGCGCAACAATGCTAACCCTTGATACGCTCAACATCATGCTGGCAGTCAGCGAAGAGGCGATGATCGAAGAGATGATCGTCGCCCTGCTGGCTTCTCCGAAGATGGTGGTTTTTTTTAAAAAATTCCCGCGCCTCAAAAAAGCGATCGCTGAAGATATACCGCGCTGGCGTGAATCTTTGCGTAGTCGGCTCAAAGATACCCATGTGCCGCCGGAGTTGGCGGAAGAGGTCATTTGTTATCAACAAAGTCAGCTCCTCTCTCATGCACAGTTTATCGTCCAGCTACCGCAAATATTGTCGTTATTGCACCGCCTCCATTCACCGTGGGCCGGACAAGCGCAGCAGTTAGTCGATGACAACAACACGTTTACGCCCGCCCTGCATACGCTTTTTCTCCAGCGCTGGCGCCTGAGTCTGGTAGTGCAAACCACCACGCTGAATCAACAATTGCTGGAAGAAGAGCGTGAACATTTGCTCAGCGAAGTACAGGAGCGGATGACTCTCAGCGGGCAACTGGAACCCGTCCTGGCAGAAAATGACAACGCCGCGGGTCGGTTGTGGGATATGAGCGCTGGTCAAATCAAGCGCGGTGATTATCAGCTGATGGTGAAATACGGCGAATTTCTGACGCAACAACCTGAACTCCAGCGTCTGGCTGAGCAATTAGGTCGTTCCAGAGAAGCGAAATCCGTGCCGCGTAAAGATGCGCCAATGGAAACCTTCCGTACGCTGGTGCGCGAACCGGCAACCGTACCGGAGCAAGTGGATGGCATCCAGCAAAGCGACGATATCCTGCGCCTGCTGCCGCCTGAACTGGCGACGCTGGGCATTACCGAACTGGAATACGAGTTCTACCGTCGGCTGGTGGAAAAACAACTGCTGACCTATCGCCTGCACGGCGAAGCGTGGCGTGAAAAAGTCACGGAACGGCCTGTGGTGCATCAGGATTTTGACGAGCAGCCGCGCGGGCCTTTTATCGTCTGCGTCGATACCTCGGGATCGATGGGCGGATTTAATGAGCAATGTGCGAAAGCCTTTTGCCTGGCGCTAATGCGCGTCGCTCTTGCCGATAACCGGCGCTGTTTCATTATGCTGTTTTCAACAGAAGTGGTGCGCTATGAGCTGTCCGGTCCGGAGGGTATCGAACAGGCGATCCGTTTTTTAAGTCAGTGCTTTCGCGGCGGTACAGATATCGCCAGCTGTTTTCGCGCCATTATTGAGCGCATGCAGGGTCGGGAATGGTTTGATGCCGATGCGGTGGTGATCTCAGATTTTATCGCTCAGCGATTACCCGATGAGGTCGTCAATAAAGTGGGTGAATTGCAGCGAGTTCACCAGCATCGTTTTCATGCAGTGGCGATGTCAGCACACGGCAAACCCGGCATCATGCGCATTTTCGATCATATCTGGCGCTTTGATACCGGGATGCGAAGTCGCCTGCTCAGACGCTGGCGGCGTTAATTCTTACAGCAGAGAAGCGACGCTTTCACGTACCTGAGCCGGCCATACGCCACACTGAACCTGACCAATGTGCGGTAATTGCAGCAACAGCATGGTCAAACGCGACTGCCCAATCCCTCCACCAATCGTCTGCGGCATTTCACCGCGCAGCAGCGCCTGGTGCCATTCCAGACTCAGGCGATCTTCATCACCGGTCAAAGACAGCTGGTGTTTCAGAGCGTCAGCATCCACACGAATCCCCATAGAAGACAGCTCAAACGCATCTTCCAGTACCGGGTTCCAGACCAGAATATCTCCGTTCAAACCGGCATGGCCCAGATCAGACGCTGAACTCCAGTCATCATAATCTGGCGCACGCACATCATGGCGATGACCATCACTGAGTTTGCCGCCGATCCCCACCAGGAATACCGCGCCCAACTCTTTAGCGATCGCACGTTCACGACCTTTTGCATCAAGATCCGGATAACGAGATAACAGCTCCTGACTATGAACAAAGTGGATCTGCTCTGGCAGGAACGGTGCCAGACCAAACTCTTTGCTAACCGCAGCTTCGGTAGCCTTAATTCCTGCCCAGATAGCCTCTACCGTGCTTTTCAGAGTAGAAAATTGACGCTCGCCGTCGCCCATCACGCGCTCCCAGTCCCACTGGTCAACATACACTGAGTGCAGCGGGGAGAGGCGATCTTCATCGGGACGCAGGGCTTTCATGTGCGTGTACAGCCCTTCGCCTGCGCTAAAGTCATGTTGTCCTAACGTTTGACGCTTCCACTTCGCCAGGGAATGAACCACTTCGAATTGAGCGTCCGGCAATGCTTTAACCTTCACCTGCACCGCTTTTTCACAGCCCGACAAGTTATCCTGCGTGCCATCTCCTACGCGGCTGAGGATCGGTGCCTGAACTTCAATCAGGCCTAAACGCTCTTCCAGCTGACGAGAAAAATGAGATTTTACGAAGCTAATTTGACGTTGTTTGGCAATGTAAGCGGTTTTCATTATGTGTACTCCTGTGTCCTGTTGCCTATGATTAAGCAACAGAATGGAGGTAATATTCAATAATCAACAAACAAAAAGCCGACTTCGATTTTGATTCGTTAAAAATAGCGGCTAAAATAGAATGAATCATTAATCTATATAAGAAAAACCTATGGAAAATTATCAGATCGACAATCTGGACCGCGGCATTCTTGACGCCCTGATGGAAAATGCACGCACCGCGTACGCTGAATTAGCCAAACAGTTCGGCGTCAGCCCGGGGACAATTCACGTTCGTGTAGAAAAGATGAAGCAGGCTGGGATCATTACCGGCGCGCGAATTGATGTCAGTCCCAAACAGTTGGGCTATGACGTTGGCTGCTTTATCGGCATCATCCTGAAAAGTGCGAAAGACTATCCGTCGGCGCTGGCCAGACTGGAAAGCCTCGATGAAGTGACCGAAGCATATTACACCACCGGGCACTACAGCATCTTTATTAAGGTAATGTGCAAATCGATCGATGCGTTGCAGCAGGTACTTATCAACAAGATCCAAACAATTGATGAAATTCAGTCCACTGAAACCCTGATCGTCCTGCAGAACCCGATCATGCGCACCATCAAGCCATGATCGTTTTTTTTAATCCCCCATTTTTCCACAGGTAGATCCCAGCTCGCTCACAGCGTACAATACGCCCTCTTTATAAAGGTGGGCGATCAATGGCAGACATCACTCTTATCAGCGGCAGCACGCTTGGCAGTGCGGAATATGTAGCAGAGCATCTGGCTGAAAAGCTGGACGACGCTGGTTTTTCCAGCGAAATACTGCATGGACCAATGCCTGAAGAGGTCCCGACTGACGGGATCTGGCTGATGATTAGCTCCACACACGGAGCAGGAGACATTCCTGACAACCTGCAGCCTTTATATGATGCCTTACGCGAGCAGAAACTGGACTTGTCACAAGTGTACTTTGGCGCAATCGGGATCGGCAGTCGTGAATATGACACTTTTTGCGGCGCAATCGACAAGCTGGAAGCCGAACTGAAAGCCTGTGGGGCAAAACAGGTAGGCGAAACGCTCAGGATCAACGTACTGGAACATGAAATTCCGGAAGATCCGGCTGAAATTTGGCTGGGATCCTGGCATCCATTGCTCAGAGATTTGTAAAGATCGTACTTTTTTATGTGGATAACTCTGGTTAAAAGCTTGAATCAACCGGTAGTTATCCCAAGAACAACCGTTGTTCAGTTTTTGAGTTGTGTATAACCCTTCATTCTGATCCCAGCTTATACGGACCAGGATCACCGATCATTCACAGCTAATGATCCTCAACAACCTGTTGATCTTATTCAAAGGATCGCCCTTATCCACAGAAAGTCGCGATCCTAATAAGAGATCACAATAAAACAGATCTCTAAATAAAAAGATCTTCTTTTTAATACCCAGGATCCCAGGTCTTTCTCCATCGACTAAAGTTGAGTAGAATCCACGGCCCGGGCTTCAATCCATTTTCACACCGCGTTATGCGAGGCAATTACCATGTTTTATCAGGATCCTTTTGACGTCATCATCATTGGCGGGGGTCATGCAGGCACTGAGGCCGCGATGGCCGCGGCGCGAATGGGCCAACAGACCCTGCTTTTGACACACAATATCGACACTCTGGGGCAAATGAGCTGCAACCCGGCGATCGGCGGTATTGGGAAGGGACACCTGGTAAAAGAAGTGGATGCGCTTGGTGGGTTGATGGCAAAAGCGATCGACCATGCAGGCATTCAGTTTAGGATACTAAACGCCAGCAAAGGGCCTGCCGTTCGAGCTACTCGCGCTCAGGCCGATCGTGTGCTCTATCGCCAGGCTGTACGTACCGCACTGGAGAATCAACCCAACCTGATGATCTTCCAACAGGCGGTTGAAGATCTGATTGTTGAAAACGATCGTGTTGTGGGCGCAGTGACCCAAATGGGTCTGAAGTTCCGTGCCAAAGCGGTCGTGTTAACCGTGGGGACTTTCCTTGACGGCAAAATTCATATTGGTCTGGATAACTACAGCGGTGGCCGTGCCGGCGATCCGCCGTCTATTCCACTGTCACGCCGTCTGCGTGAACTGCCGCTGCGCGTCAGCCGCCTGAAGACCGGTACGCCGCCGCGTATCGATGCGCGCACGATTGATTTCAGCGTACTCGGTCAGCAGAACAGCGATAACCCGATGCCGGTCTTCTCGTTTTTGGGCGATGCCTCTCAGCATCCGCGCCAGATGCCGTGCTACATCACGCATACCAATGAAAAAACCCATGACGTGATCCGCAATAACCTCGATCGTAGCCCGATGTACGCAGGCGTGATCGAAGGTATCGGCCCACGTTATTGCCCGTCGATCGAAGACAAAGTGATGCGCTTTGCCGATCGTAACCAGCATCAGATCTTCCTTGAGCCGGAAGGACTGACGTCTAATGAAATTTACCCGAATGGCATCTCCACCAGCCTGCCGTTCGATGTGCAGATGCAAATTGTCCGTTCTATGCAGGGAATGGAAAATGCCAGAATCGTTCGTCCCGGCTACGCTATTGAGTACGATTTCTTCGATCCGCGCGACCTTAAACCTACTCTGGAAAGCAAATTCATCCAGGGTCTGTTCTTTGCTGGTCAGATCAACGGTACGACTGGTTATGAAGAAGCTGCCGCGCAAGGGATGCTGGCAGGTCTGAACGCCGCACGCTTGTCTGCTGACAAAGACGGCTGGGCACCGCGTCGCGATCAGGCTTATCTGGGTGTACTGGTGGACGATCTGTGTACGCTGGGTACGAAAGAACCGTACCGTATGTTCACCTCACGCGCTGAATACCGTTTGATGCTACGCGAAGATAACGCCGATCTGCGTCTGACCGAAATTGGCCGTGAGCTGGGACTGGTGGACGATGAGCGCTGGGCTCGCTTCAACGAGAAACTGGAGCGCATCGAACAAGAACGCCAGCGTCTCAAATCAACCTGGGTTAACCCGTTAGCGGAGTCTGCAGCAGAAGTGAATGCTCACCTGGCTACGCCTTTGTCACGTGAAGCCAGCGGTGAAGATTTGCTGCGTCGCCCGGATATGACCTATGCCCAGTTGACCTCTTTATCTGCGTTCGCACCTGCGCTTAACGATGCTCAGGCCGCGGAACAAGTTGAAATTCAGGTGAAATACGAAGGATATATCGCCCGTCAGCAGGAAGAGATCGAAAGACAACAGCGTAATGAGAACACCCTGTTGCCTGCAACGCTGGATTATCGTCAGGTCTCAGGTTTGTCGAATGAAGTCATTGCCAAACTGAACGATCACAAACCGGTATCGATCGGCCAGGCATCGCGTATTTCCGGCGTAACACCTGCCGCCATCTCCATTCTGCTGGTATGGCTGAAAAAACAAGGTATGCTGCGTCGCAGCGCTTGATATCACTTTTTGGCGGGAGCGCTTCGTTTGCCCGCCCTACATATTTGTCGGCCCGATAAGCGACAGCGCGTCGGGCAATAGATTATTTACAGGTAACGACCGTGCTCAACAAACTCTCTCGTCTGCTGGCTGATGCCGGTATTTCTCTTACCGATCACCAGAAAAATCAGCTGATTGCGTATGTCGATATGCTGCATAAATGGAACAAAGCGTACAACCTGACGTCGGTGCGGGATCCCAACGAAATGCTGGTGCGCCATATTCTGGACAGCATTGTCGTCGCGCCGTACCTGAAGGGCGAGCGTTTTATCGATGTCGGTACTGGGCCGGGCCTACCGGGGATCCCTCTCTCCATCGTGCGTCCTGAAGCGCATTTCACACTGCTGGATAGTCTGGGAAAACGCGTTCGTTTCTTGCGTCAGGTGCAGCATGAGCTTGAGCTTACTAACATCACTCCTGTGCAAAGTCGCGTTGAAGAATTCCCTTCAGAACCGCCGTTTGATGGGGTGATTAGCCGTGCTTTTGCGTCACTTAATGATATGGTGAGCTGGTGCCATCATTTACCAGGTCAGGATGGGCGTTTTTATGCGCTAAAAGGGCAGTTACCTGAAGATGAAATAGCCTCGTTGCCTGCAGAATTCAGCGTCGAGTCGGTCGAAAAATTACGCGTTCCGCAACTGGATGGTGAACGTCATCTGGTGGTTATTAAACCAAACAAAATTTAATTTTTATCAAAAAAAATAGAAAAAAAACGGCTCTTCAGGTGTTAAAAGTCATAGGGAATAGTGTGGTTAAATGTCGTTACATTTCACTAGTGTCTTACGGTTTTGCATCATAACTATAACGTAGCGTTTTTTGTTAAAAGCGAAACAAGTCAGCTATGAAAATATCAGCCTGCTAAAAATAGATTCAAAGAATCACCGTTCGTGTTAATTTTTTATTATAAATGTCAATGGGTGGTTTTTTTGTTGTTATTCGCTATTTTTAAAACAGTAACGAATTTTAGGCTTAAATATCAAAAAGTTGAAATGGCATCATTTGCCAAGTAAATAAATAGTGTCGGGGCGAATATGCTTAATATGTGATCTGGTGCACGCTTTGCAGCCAGTATTTACGCGGCTTTTGCAGTTTTGCATGATCGTTCACAGTTTGCATAAAAGTGATAAATGTGGGGTAGCGAAAAATATTTAAACATTTATTCACTTTTTAGCTACTTATTGTTTGAAATCGAGAAGCCGCACCGTATAATTTGACCGCTTTTTGATGCTTGACTCTAAGCCATAAAGAACGTTTTATACGACACGCGGCATACCTCGAAGGGAGCAGGAGTAAAAACGTGATGTCTATGTCGCTCTTGAGTCGAAACGTTGCTCGTAAGCTTTTGCTCACACAGTTTCTGGCGGTAACAGCAAGTGGACTGCTGTTTAGCCTCAAAGACCCTTTCTGGGGCATCTCCGCGTTGTGCGGTGGATTGGCAGTGTTACTGCCTAATGTGTTGTTTATGATATTTGCCTGGCGTCACCAGGCGCATACACCAGCTAAAGGTCGAGTAGCCTGGACGTTCGCTTTTGGCGAAGCCTTCAAGGTGTTAGCGATGCTGGTTTTGCTGGTGGTGGCGTTGGCTGTTTTGAAAGCGGTATTCATGCCGCTGATCGTTACGTGGGTTTTGGTGCTGGTGGTTCAGATACTGGCGCCGGCTGTAATTAACAACAAAGGGTAAAGGCATCATGGCTTCAGAAAATATGACGCCGCAGGATTACATAGGACACCATCTGAATAACCTTCAGTTGGACCTACGTACATTCTCGCTGGTGGATCCGCACAACCCCCCAGCCACCTTCTGGACGCTCAATATTGACTCCATTTTCTTCTCGGTGGTTCTGGGTCTGTTGTTCCTGCTTATGTTCCGTAGCGTGGCCAAAAAGGCGACCAGCGGCGTACCAGGTAAATTTCAGACCGCGATTGAGCTGGTAATCGGCTTTGTGAATGGTAGCGTGAAAGACATGTACCATGGCAAAAGCAAGCTGATTGCTCCGCTGGCCCTGACGATTTTCGTCTGGGTATTCCTGATGAACTTTATGGATTTACTGCCTATCGACCTGCTGCCGTACATCGGTGAGCATATCTTTGGCCTGCCGGCTCTGCGTGTGGTTCCGTCTGCTGACGTGAACATCACCCTGTCGATGGCGCTGGGCGTATTTATCCTCATTCTGTTCTACAGCATCAAAATGAAAGGCATCGGTGGCTTCGCGAAAGAGTTGACGCTGCAGCCGTTCAATCACTGGGCGTTCATCCCTATCAACTTAATCCTTGAAGGGGTAAGCCTGCTGTCCAAACCAATCTCACTTGGTCTGCGACTGTTCGGTAACATGTACGCTGGTGAGCTGATTTTCATTCTGATTGCTGGTCTGTTGCCGTGGTGGTCACAGTGGATCCTGAATGTGCCGTGGGCCATTTTCCACATACTGATTATCACGCTGCAAGCCTTCATATTTATGGTTCTGACGATTGTCTATCTGTCGATGGCATCTGAAGAGCATTAATTTACCAACACTACTACGTTTTAACTGAAACAAACTGGAGACTGTCATGGAAAACCTGAATATGGATCTGCTGTACATTGCTGCCGCTGTGATGATGGGTCTGGCGGCAATCGGTGCTGCGATCGGTATCGGCATCCTCGGGGGTAAATTCCTGGAAGGCGCAGCGCGTCAACCGGATCTGATTCCTCTGCTGCGTACTCAGTTCTTTATCGTTATGGGTCTGGTGGATGCAATCCCAATGATCGCTGTAGGTCTGGGTCTGTACGTGATGTTTGCTGTCGCGTAGTAAGCGTTGCTTGAATTAAGAGCAATATCAGAACGTTAACTAGATAGAGGCATTGTGCTGTGAATCTTAACGCAACAATCCTCGGCCAGGCCATCGCGTTTGTCCTGTTCGTTCTGTTCTGCATGAAGTACGTATGGCCGCCGTTAATGGCTGCCATCGAAAAACGTCAAAAAGAAATTGCTGACGGCCTTGCTTCTGCAGAACGAGCACATAAGGATCTTGACCTTGCAAAGGCCAGCGCGACCGACCAGCTGAAAAAAGCGAAGGCGGAAGCTCAGGTAATCATCGAGCAGGCGAACAAACGCCGCGCTCAGATCCTGGACGAAGCTAAAACTGAAGCAGAGCAGGAACGTACTAAAATCGTGGCACAGGCGCAGGCGGAAATTGACGCCGAGCGTAAACGTGCTCGCGAAGAGCTGCGTAAGCAAGTTGCTATCCTGGCTGTTGCTGGCGCCGAGAAGATCATCGAACGTTCCGTGGATGAAGCTGCTAATAGCGACATCGTGGACAAACTTGTCGCTGAACTGTAAGGAGGGAGGGGCTGATGTCTGAATTTATTACGGTAGCTCGCCCCTACGCCAAAGCAGCTTTTGACTTTGCCGTTGAGCACCAAAGCGTTGACCGTTGGCAGGATATGCTGACGTTTGCCGCTGAGGTGACAAAAAACGAACAAATGGCAGAGCTTCTTTCTGGCGCGCTGGCGCCGGAAACGCTCGCTGAGTCGTTTATCGCCGTGTGCGGTGAGCAGTTGGACGAAAGCGGCCAAAACCTGATTAAGGTAATGGCTGAAAATAACCGTCTGAATGCGCTCCCGGATGTTCTTGAGCAGTTTATTCACCTGCGTGCAGCCAGTGAGGCTATCTCTGAGGTAGAAGTCACTTCTGCCAATGCACTGAGTGATGAACAGCTTACGAAGATTAGTGCAGCGATGGAAAAACGTCTGTCACGCAAAGTTAAGCTGAATTGCAAAATCGATAAGTCTGTAATGGCAGGCGTAATCATCCGAGCGGGTGATATGGTCATTGATGGCAGCGTACGCGGCCGTCTTGAGCGCCTTGCAGACGTCTTGCAGTCTTAAGGGGACTGGAGCATGCAACTGAATTCCACCGAAATCAGCGAACTGATCAAGCAGCGCATTGCTCAGTTCAATGTTGTGAGCGAAGCTCACAACGAAGGTACTATTGTTTCTGTAAGTGACGGTGTTATCCGCATTCACGGCCTGGCCGATTGTATGCAGGGTGAGATGATTTCCCTGCCGGGTAACCGTTACGCTATCGCACTGAACCTGGAGCGCGACTCCGTAGGTGCAGTTGTGATGGGTCCATACGCTGACCTCGCCGAAGGCATGAAGGTTAAGTGTACGGGTCGTATTCTGGAAGTTCCGGTTGGCCGTGGTCTGCTGGGTCGTGTGGTGAATACTCTGGGTTCCCCGATTGACGGTAAAGGTCCGGTTGATAACGATGGCTTCTCGCCAATCGAAGTTATCGCACCTGGCGTAATCGAACGTCAGTCCGTCGACCAGCCAGTACAGACCGGTTATAAATCTGTTGATGCCATGATCCCAATCGGTCGTGGCCAGCGTGAGCTGATCATCGGTGACCGTCAGACGGGTAAAACCGCAATGGCAATCGATGCCATCATCAACCAACGTGACTCCGGCATTAAATGTGTGTACGTGGCTATCGGCCAGAAAGCGTCCACCATTTCTAACGTGGTGCGTAAACTGGAAGAACACGGCGCACTGTCCAACACCATCGTTGTTGTGGCTACCGCGTCTGAATCCGCTGCACTGCAATACCTGGCACCATATGCCGGTTGCGCAATGGGCGAATACTTCCGTGACCGCGGCGAAGATGCGCTGATCGTTTACGATGACCTGTCTAAACAGGCTGTGGCTTACCGTCAGGTTTCCCTGCTGCTCCGTCGTCCGCCAGGACGTGAAGCATTCCCGGGCGACGTATTTTACCTCCACTCCCGTCTGCTGGAACGCGCATCCCGCGTTAACGCGGAATACGTTGAGAAGTTCACCAATGGTGAAGTTAAGGGTAAAACCGGCTCCCTGACCGCTCTGCCGATTATCGAAACCCAGGCGGGTGACGTTTCTGCGTTCGTTCCGACCAACGTAATTTCCATTACCGATGGTCAGATCTTCCTGGAAACTAACCTGTTTAACTCCGGTATTCGTCCGGCAGTTAACCCGGGTATTTCCGTATCTCGTGTAGGTGGCGCAGCGCAGACCAAGATCATCAAGAAACTGTCCGGTGGTATTCGTACCGCACTGGCGCAGTATCGTGAACTGGCAGCGTTTTCTCAGTTCGCTTCCGACCTGGATGAAGCTACGCGTAAGCAGCTGAGCCACGGTCAGAAAGTAACTGAACTGCTGAAGCAGAAACAGTATGCCCCAATGTCTGTTGCACAGCAGGGTGTGGTGCTGTTCGCGGCTGAACGCGGTTACCTCGAAGATGTGGAACTGGCGAAAATCGGTAGCTTCGAAGCCGCTCTGCTGGCTTATGTTGACCGTGACCACGCTCCGCTGATGCAAGAGATCAACCAGTCCGGTGGCTATAACGATGAAATCGAAGGCAAGCTGAAAGCTATCCTCGATTCCTTCAAGGCAACCCAGTCCTGGTAACGTCTGGCGGTCTGCTTTAGGGCGGACCGCAAGGCATTGAGGAGAAGCTCATGGCCGGCGCAAAAGAGATACGTAGTAAGATCGCAAGCGTCCAGAACACGCAGAAGATCACTAAAGCGATGGAGATGGTCGCCGCTTCCAAAATGCGTAAATCGCAGGATCGCATGGCGGCCAGCCGTCCTTATGCAGAGACCATGCGCAAAGTGATTGGTCACCTTGCGAATGGTAATCTGGAATATAAGCACCCTTACCTGGAAGAACGCGACGTTAAACGCGTGGGCTACCTGGTGGTGTCGACCGACCGTGGTCTGTGCGGTGGCTTGAACATTAACCTGTTCAAAAAGCTGCTGGCGGATATGAAAACATGGTCCGATAAAGGCGTTCAGTGCGATATCGCAATGATCGGCTCTAAGGGCGTGTCTTTCTTTAATTCCGTTGGCGGTAATGTGATTGCTCAGGTAACCGGTATGGGAGATAACCCTTCCCTGTCGGAACTGATCGGTCCGGTTAAAGTGATGCTGCAGGCCTACGATGAAGGTCGCCTGGACAGACTGTACGTTGTCAGCAACAAATTTATTAACACCATGTCTCAGACGCCAACCATCACGCAACTGCTGCCTCTGCCGGCATCAGATGATGATGAGTTGAAGCGTAAATCCTGGGATTACCTGTATGAGCCGGACCCGAAAGCGCTGCTGGATACCCTGCTGCGTCGTTATGTCGAGTCTCAGGTTTATCAGGGCGTGGTAGAAAACCTGGCCAGCGAGCAGGCCGCACGTATGGTGGCGATGAAAGCCGCGACCGACAATGGCGGCAGCCTGATTAAAGAGCTGCAGTTGGTATACAACAAAGCTCGTCAGGCCAGCATTACTCAGGAACTCACCGAGATCGTCGGTGGTGCATCCGCGGTATAACCAGGTTAATTCGTAGAGGATTCAAGATGGCTACTGGAAAAATTGTCCAGGTAATCGGCGCCGTGGTTGACGTCGAATTCCCTCAGGATGCCGTACCGCGCGTGTACGATGCTCTTGAGGTTATGAATGGTAAAGAGAGCCTGGTGCTGGAAGTTCAGCAGCAGCTCGGCGGCGGTATCGTGCGTACCATCGCTATGGGTTCTTCCGACGGTCTGCGTCGTGGTCTTGAAGTTAAAGACCTCGAGCACCCGATCGAAGTCCCGGTAGGTAAAGCAACTCTGGGTCGTATCATGAACGTCCTGGGGCATCCGATCGACATGAAAGGCGATATCGGTGAAGAAGAGCGTTGGGCTATCCACCGCGCGGCACCTTCCTACGAAGAGCTGTCAAGCTCTCAGGAACTGCTGGAAACTGGTATCAAAGTTATCGACCTGATGTGTCCGTTCGCTAAGGGCGGTAAAGTTGGTCTGTTCGGTGGTGCGGGTGTAGGTAAAACCGTAAACATGATGGAGCTGATCCGTAACATCGCGATCGAACACTCCGGTTACTCTGTGTTTGCGGGCGTAGGTGAACGTACTCGTGAGGGTAACGACTTCTACCACGAAATGACCGACTCCAACGTTCTGGACAAAGTATCTCTGGTATATGGCCAGATGAACGAGCCGCCGGGAAACCGTCTGCGTGTTGCGCTGACCGGTCTGACCATGGCTGAGAAGTTCCGTGACGAAGGTCGTGACGTTCTGCTGTTCGTTGATAACATCTATCGTTATACCCTGGCCGGTACAGAAGTATCTGCACTGCTGGGTCGTATGCCATCAGCGGTAGGCTACCAGCCGACCCTGGCGGAAGAGATGGGTGTTCTGCAGGAACGTATCACCTCCACCAAAACCGGTTCTATCACCTCCGTTCAGGCGGTATACGTACCAGCGGATGACTTGACTGACCCATCCCCAGCAACCACCTTTGCTCACTTGGATGCAACCGTGGTACTGAGCCGTCAGATCGCATCTCTGGGTATCTACCCGGCAGTTGACCCGCTGGATTCCACCAGCCGTCAGCTGGATCCGCTGGTTGTTGGTCAGGAACACTACGACACCGCGCGTGGCGTACAGTCCCTGCTGCAGCGTTATCAGGAACTGAAAGACATTATCGCCATCCTGGGTATGGATGAACTGTCTGAAGAAGATAAACTGGTGGTAGCACGTGCGCGTAAAATTCAGCGCTTCCTGTCCCAGCCGTTCTTCGTTGCGGAAGTATTCACCGGTTCTCCGGGCAAATACGTTTCCCTGAAAGACACCATCCGTGGCTTTAAAGGCATCATGGAAGGCGAATACGACCACCTGCCAGAGCAGGCGTTCTACATGGTTGGTTCTATCGACGAAGCCGTGGAAAAAGCCAAAAAACTTTAACGCCTTAATCGGAGGGTGATATGGCAATGACTTACCACCTGGACGTCGTCAGCGCAGAGCAACAAATGTTCTCTGGTCTGGTCGAAAAAATCCAGGTAACGGGTAGTGAAGGTGAACTGGGTATTTTCCCTGGTCACGCACCGCTGCTCACCGCCATTAAGCCTGGTATGATCCGCATCGTTAAACAGTTCGGTCATGAAGAGTTTATCTACCTGTCCGGCGGCATTCTCGAAGTGCAGCCAGGCAGCGTGACCGTTCTGGCTGATACCGCGATTCGCGGACAGGATCTCGATGAAGCGAGAGCCCTGGAAGCGAAGCGTAAGGCTGAAGAGCACATCAAGAGCTCTCATGGTGACGTGGATTACGCTCAGGCATCTGCGGAACTGGCCAAAGCGATCGCGAAACTGCGCGTTATCGAGTTGACCAAAAAAGCGATGTAACACCGGCTTGAAAGCACAAAGGCCAGTCTGGTTTCCAGGCTGGCTTTTTTTTTGGTTTTGTTGCAAGAACATTTAAATTAAAAGCTGTTTTGTGATTTAGATCATAAAAACATTGATTGGCTAAAAAATGCGGCGTAGACTCTTTTTTATGTGATGTATGTCACAAAATGAACTCGGATAAAAAGAGATGCCAACATGAAATTACTCAATAAAATCATCGCCATGTTCAGCAATATGAGCTTTTAGCCTTTACCTGCATGTCCTGTGGCGCGATGCTTGATACGGTTTATCAGCCAGCGCCCCTTGTTGTAATAAATCCCCTCCCCCTACTCCTCTGCCTCAAATGTTTATTTTTGCTTACGCATTTTCGGTTTCTCACTGAATCACAAAATAAAATCGGACCATGCATTCGTAACTCTTTATTCATGCGGTAAAAAAATAGCAAAAACATTAACCTAAGGCTTTAATAAGAGCAGGTCCCAGGTTTTTTGAAGACAAAAGACACTGATATAGACGAAAATGGTGAGTTATCAGATGGGGAATTTCCCCGATTGAACGTTTTATCTTCGGTCCATTTTACGCTGAAAAAAATGTAGTATTTTCAATGTGAAACGGTATAAATTCGTTCTCAAATTACAGTCAGGACGTGTATGTTGAATAATGCTATGAGCGTCGTGATCCTTGCCGCAGGCAAAGGCACGCGTATGTATTCCGATCTCCCTAAAGTGCTGCATACCCTCGCAGGAAAACCGATGGTTCAGCATGTCATTGATGCAGCTAATGAATTAGGTGCGACTCACGTACATCTGGTCTACGGACACGGTGGTGATTTGCTCAAGCAAACGCTGAAGGATGGCAACCTGAACTGGGTTCTGCAGGCGGAGCAGTTGGGTACCGGCCATGCGATGCAGCAGGCGGCGCCATTCTTTGGTGATGACGAAGACATTTTAATGCTCTATGGCGATGTGCCGCTGATTTCCACCGAAACGTTACGTCACCTGCGTGAAGCGAAACCGCAGGGCGGCATTGGCTTGCTAACGGTAAAACTCGATGACCCAACCGGCTATGGGCGAATTACCCGCGATAACGGCAACGTCACGGGTATCGTCGAGCATAAAGATGCCACCGACGAGCAACGTCAAATCCAGGAAATAAACACTGGTATCCTGATTGCCAACGGTGCTGACATGAAGCGCTGGCTGTCCAGACTGACCAATAATAATGCTCAGGGTGAATATTACATCACCGATATCATTGCGATGGCGTATCAGGAAGGACGTGAAATTGCTGCAGTACATCCAGCACGCATTAGCGAAACAGAAGGGGTGAATAACCGTCTTCAGCTATCCCGTCTGGAACGTGTTTATCAGTCCGAGCAGGCAGAAAAACTGCTGCTGGCGGGCGTGATGCTGCGCGATCCGGCACGTTTTGATCTTCGCGGTACGCTTATTCACGGGCGAGATGTTGAAATTGATACTAACGTTATCATTGAAGGTAACGTAACCGTTGGGGATCGCGTCAAGATTGGCGCTGGCTGCATCATCAAAAACAGCGTTATTGGTGAGGGTTGCGAGCTTAGCCCATACAGTGTGGTGGAAGATGCCCATCTGGAAGCTGCTTGCACCATCGGTCCATTCGCGCGTCTGCGCCCAGGTGCTGAGCTGCAGGAAGGCGCACACGTGGGTAACTTCGTTGAAATGAAAAAAGCGCGTCTGGGTAAAGGCTCCAAAGCCGGTCATCTGACCTACCTGGGCGATGCGGAAATTGGCGATAACGTGAACATCGGTGCAGGGACGATCACCTGCAACTACGATGGTGCTAATAAATTTAAAACCATTATTGGTGATGATGTGTTTGTGGGTTCGGATACTCAGTTGGTAGCGCCTGTCACTGTGGGTAAAGGTGCGACCATTGCCGCCGGGACCACTGTTACGCGTAATGTCGCCGATAACGAACTGGTATTAAGCCGTGTACCGCAGGTCCATAAACAGGGCTGGCAGCGTCCGGTGAAGAAGAAGTAATTTAGTTTTTTGCCGAATGGCATACGTGTTTATTCGGCAGATAAGGGACGAGGAGATAAACATATATCTCCCGCCCACTAGTAATACCTATAAAAATAACCCCACTCTCTACAAGGCTCGGGGCGCCCGGAAAGGGCAAATACAGGTCAGCGACAACGACAGGCATAATGCCTAAATTCGGAATCAAAAAATATGTGTGGAATTGTTGGCGCTATCGCGCAGCGTGATGTAGCTGAAATCCTTCTCGAAGGTTTACGTCGTCTGGAATATCGTGGTTATGACTCTGCTGGTCTGGCCGTCGTCGATGCTGAAGGTAACATGACTCGTCTGCGTCGTCTGGGTAAAGTTCAGATGCTGACTGCTGCTGCGGAAGAACATCCGCTGCATGGTGGTACAGGTATCGCTCATACCCGTTGGGCAACACACGGTGAACCTTCAGAAGCGAACGCGCATCCCCATGTTTCTGAACACATTGTTGTGGTGCATAACGGCATCATTGAAAACCATGAACCACTGCGTGAACTGCTGAAAACCCGTGGCTATACCTTTGTTTCTGAAACCGACACCGAAGTGATTGCTCACCTGGTGCACTGGGAGTTGGAACAGGGTGGAACGCTGCGTGAAGCCGTGCTGCGTACTATTCCGCAGCTGCGCGGTGCCTACGGCACAGTGATCATGGATACCCGTAACCCAGAAACTCTGCTGGCGGCCCGTTCTGGTAGCCCGCTGGTCATTGGTCTGGGCATGGGTGAGAACTTTATCGCTTCCGACCAGCTGGCGCTGCTGCCGGTAACCCGTCGCTTTATCTTCCTGGAAGAGGGCGACATCGCGGAAGTGACCCGTCGTTCTGTCTCTATTTTCGACAAGTCTGGCGCAGAAGTGAAACGTCAGGATATCGAATCGAATCTGCAGTATGACGCGGGCGAAAAAGGTATTTATCGCCACTACATGCAGAAAGAGATCTACGAACAGCCGAACGCGATTAAAAATACGCTGACCGGGCGCATTAGCCACGGTGAAGTGGATTTAAGCGAGCTGGGTTCGCGTGCCAACGAGCTGCTGTCTCAGGTTGAACATATCCAGATTATCGCCTGCGGTACGTCGTACAACTCCGGTATGGTGTCCCGCTACTGGTTTGAATCGCTGGCGGGTATTCCTTGTGATGTCGAAATCGCTTCCGAATTCCGCTATCGTAAATCTGCTGTGCGTCGTAACAGCCTGATGATTACCCTTTCTCAGTCCGGTGAAACGGCGGATACCCTGGCGGGCCTGCGCTTATCTAAAGAGCTGGGCTATCTGGGATCGCTGGCTATCTGTAACGTTCCGGGCTCCTCTCTGGTGCGTGAATCTGACCTGGCGATGATGACCAATGCCGGTACCGAAATCGGTGTGGCCTCCACGAAGGCATTTACCACCCAGCTGACTGTTCTGCTGATGCTGGTGGCGAAACTGTCTCGTCTGAAAGGCCTGGATGCGTCTATTGAGCAGGAGATCGTTCACGGTCTGCAGGCGCTGCCGAGTCGTATTGAGCAGATGCTGTCTCAGGACAAGCGCATTGCTGCTCTGGCGGAAGGTTTCTCTGACAAACACCATGCGCTGTTCCTTGGCCGTGGCGATCAGTACCCCATCGCGCTGGAAGGCGCGCTGAAGCTGAAAGAGATCTCGTATATTCACGCTGAAGCATATGCCGCAGGCGAACTGAAGCACGGTCCGCTGGCGCTGATTGATGCTGATATGCCGGTTATCGTGGTCGCACCGAACAACGAACTGTTGGAAAAACTGAAATCTAACATTGAAGAAGTTCGCGCGCGTGGCGGTCAGCTGTACGTCTTTGCCGATCAGGATGCAGGCTTTACCAGCAGCGAAAACATGCACATCATTGAGATGCCGCATGTGGAAGAGGTGATTGCACCCATCTTCTACACAGTTCCGCTGCAACTGCTGGCGTATCACGTGGCGCTGATTAAAGGCACCGACGTGGATCAGCCGCGTAACCTGGCGAAATCAGTTACTGTAGAGTAATGCTTTGAGCCAACATAAGCCACCGGGATTCCGGTGGCTTTTTTTATGTCTGCATACAAAACACTATGTTTTGGTTGTTATTATAAATAACTACTTTTTTGTATTTTATTTGTTTTTTTTATACCTGTTTGTTTATTTGTGTTTTTAATTGATATAAAAAATTGTTGTTAATTTTTTATTAATTTACTTTATGAATTATCATTGTGTTTTATGTAAATTAAATCTGAAAATCACATGAAAACAAGTGTCTGTTTTGAATTGATTGTATATCTCGTGCTAATATTATAAAAGTAAGTATTGTTTTTTTGTGTTTATTTTATTTTGCTTATATTTAAACTTGTTTAATTAATATTGATTTAATTGCTTATTGTGACAGGTTGAGTATTATTGCTGCCGTAGGGATAGCGTGTTTCATTATTTTAAATGGAACGCAAATATATAATATTATTGGTAGTGTCATAATGAAACTTAATTCAATTTCTCGCGTATTAATTTTATCCTTTAGCCTGTCTGCTGGTTATGCTATTGCAAATGATGGGAATGTTCACTTCACTGGCGAAGTTATCGACAGCACCTGCGAAGTGACGACGGAGACAGCAAATCAAACTGTCAAACTCGGGAAAGTTAATAAAACCGCATTTACCGGCGTCGGCAGCACGGCTGCGCCAGCTAATTTCCATATTGATCTGGATAAATGTCCGGCAACTTATACCAAGGCTGCCGTTCGCTTTGATGCCGTTGATACAAACGGTACATTTAAAGGCAATGCCGATGGCGACGTAACGGTAGGGTTCCCCGTGGAATCGACAGCGCCGGGCGATTTTACGGGAACAGGTACCGCAGCGGCGGCAACCGGCGTGGCGATTCGTCTTTATAACAGCAGCGATAACTCCCATCTCAAAATTGGCGACGATTCTACCCCTGTGACTATTTCTTCAGGGAAGGCCTCTATGCCATTTATCGCGCGTTATATTGCAACTTCTGCGACTGTAACGCCGGGTACCGCGAACGCCGATACGCAGTTCACCGTTATTTACACCAAGTAATAGACAATCATGAAATGAATGACGCTCATGTTGATAAAAATTATGAACAGTGGGCGTCTTTTTAAGGAGAAATTGTTGTGATTATGCGGTTACTGAAAGGAATCATTGCTGCACTGTTATTGGTTAATATTTCATCCTGTTTTGCGGGGATCGTGATTGGTGGTACGCGAGTTATTTTCCCCGGCAGTGAGATGGATACAACGATCTCTATTTATAACAAAGAGACTGAGCTTCCCTATCTTATTCAGGCATGGGTTGAGCCGTTTGACAGTAAAGATAAAAGTAAACCTCCTTTTACTGTTGTTCCTCCGGTGTCTCGCCTGGAAGCCAGCCAGGAAAAGATCCTGCGAATAATTAAAACTGCCGGTGATTTACCGAAAGATTGCGAATCTTTT
This sequence comes from Citrobacter sp. Cu096, assembly GCF_030332285.1. NCBI lineage: Bacteria > Pseudomonadati > Pseudomonadota > Gammaproteobacteria > Enterobacterales > Enterobacteriaceae > Citrobacter > Citrobacter sp. Cu096. The sequence continues at coordinate 456,890 of NZ_JAOWID010000019.1, read as the reverse complement.
TTCTGGCTGAGTGTGAAAAATATTCCCCCTACCAGCACCGACAAAGACAGCAGTAAGCTGGAAATTGCGGTGAAAACCAAAATCAAACTTTTCTGGCGCCCGGCGGGCATTACGCTCACGCCGGAAAAAGCCGTTGCCAACGTGAAATGGCATAAGCAGGGAAATAACCTGATTGTTAAGAATAACAACCCTATTCATATCAATATCATGGATGTGCTGATTGATGGAAAAGATGTACCGCTCAATATGATTCGCCCCTTTGAAACCTTAACCCTGCCTTTGCCTTCTGGCAGCGGCGGCCATTCACTGGACTGGCGCTTTATCTATGATACTGGCGCAGTGAGCAAGGCTCAGAAACAAGCGTTGTGATGGTCTTGAGAAGGAGTTTTATGCCAGGCTCACGTCTTTTTCCCGTACTTATTTCCGGTGCGTGTTTATGTGCGGCAACTCAGGTTGACGCACAGGGGTATTCATTTAACCCACGACTGCTGGAAATTGACCACCCGGTGGATATTGATATTCGCCAGTTTAATCGCGCGAATATGCAGCCGCCTGGGGAATATAAAGTTGATGTGGTGGTGAACGGCAAAGCCTTTGAGCCACAAACTATTCGCTTTGTACAGGACCCTCCCGAGTCGGAACTTCATCCGTGTTTTGTGGCCGTGAAAGAGGCGTTGTCTGCTCTTGGCGTGAAAGTCGAGGCGTTAAAAACGCTCAACGATGTCGATAACAGCGCCTGCGTCAACCCGATGCCGCTGGTTGAGGGATCTAAATGGGTATTTGATGCCAATGCGCTGGCATTAAATATCTCCGTGCCGCAAATTTACCTTGATTCAACCGCTCAGGGTTATATTCCTCCCTCCCGCTGGGATGAAGGTATTAACGCCCTAATGGTCAACTATGATTTTTCCGGCTCGCATACCCTTAAATCAAATTACGGTTCGGAAGATGACGATACCTACTACCTGAATCTGCGAAACGGGCTGAATATCGGCGCGTGGCGTTTTCGTAACTACAGCACGGTGAATGCCACCAACAGCAGCATTGATGTTCGCTCTGCCAACAACTACGTGCAACGCGATATCGCCACCCTGCGTAGCCAGATAATGGCTGGCGACACCTGGACGGCGAGCGATGTATTTGACGGCACCCAGATCCGCGGTGTCAGACTTTACACTGACGACGACATGCTGCCGTCGAATCTGAACAACTTTGCACCGGTGGTGCGCGGTATTGCTAAAAGTAACGCCACGGTCACTATTCGTCAGAATAACTATGTGATTTATCAATCGGCTGTGCCTCAGGGAGCATTTGAGATCACCGATCTTAACACCACCAGCACCGGTGGCGATCTGGACGTGACCATCAAAGAAGAAAACGGTAGCGAACAGCATTTTACCCAACCCTACTCCACGCTAGCGATTATGAAGCGAGAAGGGCAAACCGACGTTGATATAAGCGTGGGGGAAATGCGCGATGAAAACCATTTCAGACCCAAGGTTGCCCAGGCACAGATTCTGCGCGGCCTACCGTGGGGTATCACTGCCTATGGCGGCACGCAAATCGCGCAGGATTACTCTGCCGTTGCGCTAGGCATTGGTAAAGATATGGGCTCACTCGGCGCGCTCTCATTTGACGTGACTCAGGCGCATTCTCATTTTGACGATAGCGATGATGAAAAAGGGCAATCTTATCGTTTTCTCTACTCTAAACGCTTCGATAATACCGATACCACTTTCCGCCTGGTGGGCTACCGCTATTCAACGCAGGGATACTACTCACTCAATGAGTGGGCCTCTCGTCAGAACGACAGCGAAAATTTCTGGAACACCGGGAACCGGCGCAGCCGGCTTGAAGGTACCTGGACGCAAGCATTTCCCAACGGGTATGGCAGTCTTTATTTAACGTTAAGCCGCCAGGAGTACTGGAAGACCAACGCCGTCGATCGCATGGTGCAGTTTGGCTATAGCAATCGCTGGCGAACAGTGTCATGGAACCTTTCATGGAATTATATCGACTCGGTTGGCACCTACTACGCTAACAATAATGGTTACGCAAACGAGAATAATAACGACCACGAACAGACGGTTATGCTTACACTCTCCTTCCCGCTGTCAGGAAGTATGACGAACAGCTACGTCGACTACTCCATGATGCAGAATAATCACCATGACAGTTCCATACAGGCGGGGATCGGCGGTACGCTGCTGGAAGATCGCAACCTCTCTTATAACGTTCAGGGCGCCTGGAATAACGCGGATAACGCCGCCTACAGCAGCAATGCTAGCCTCGACTATGATGGCACTTATGGTTCCATTAACGGCAGCTATGCCTGGAGCCGCGACACTCAAACCTTTAACTATGGCGCTCGTGGCGGCATTCTGGTACATGGCAGCGGTGTGACGTTCTCACAGGAACTGGGAGAAACGGTTGCACTGGTGGAAGCGCCTGGCGCGGCAGGGCTATCAGTGGAAAATGAAGGCGGCGTGTCGACCGACTGGCGGGGTTATACGGTGAAAACCCAGATGAATGCCTACGGTGAAAACCGGGTCGCCATCGACAGCCGCTACTTCTCGCGCGCCAATGTTGAGCTGGATAACACGGTGGTGAATCTGGTGCCGACGCGCGGTGCGGTGGTGAAAGCAACATTTGTTACCCATGTGGGATATCGCGTGCTGTTTACGGTAACGTTAGCCAATGGCAAGCCCGCGCCATTTGGTTCGATGGTTTCGGCTGAACTGGAAGCCGGTACGGTGACGGGCATTGTGGGCGATAACGGCGAAGTGTATCTTGCCGGGATGCCGGAAGAGGGTGATTTCGCATTAAGCTGGGGAAATAATGCCACGGACAAATGTATGGCACATTACTCATTTACAGCTAAACCGCAGGATACGAGTTTAGTTCAGCTTAATACCGCGTGTCATTAAAGGGATTTTACAATGAAAAAAAACTATTTAGCGTTGCTGTTTCCTCTGATATTGATGTCAGATCCCGTAATGGCTGAAGCAAATAAAGGTATGTGTGTTACCTCGTCAGGTACGCCGTTTCATAGTGTATTACCCTTTTATGGTAAAAAAATAAGCACAGTGCAGAACAAAAAAGGCCAGACGTTTAACTTTCCGACATCGACATCAGATAGTTATCCCGGGCATTGTGAATGCTCTCTGGGTAAATCCGCTCGGTTTTATTACATTTATTATACTGCCATCATGAATGAGGCTCTGACACCTACGGCTGTACGCAGCGGTGTTCATTATTATCAACTGAATGACTACCTTGACGTGGGTATTGCGATAGAAGTGTTGGGGCGAGGGAAAATTAATGCGCCTTTCGAAATGGAACAGAATATTCATCAAGGAACCTATTATGACTGTGGCCGTGTTCAGCCCCTTGATTTTACGAGCGGTGACTCCGCAACCATTTATTTTTATATCCGGGAACCCTTTATTGGAACTGTTACTATTCCGCCAACGCTAATGAGTCGGTTATATGCGACGATCAGTAATGATACACCCATTGATTATGCTCGCCCGCTGGCTGATGTGTATATTTCCGGCGATATCACCGCACCTCAGGAGTGTGAAATCAACGGCGGACAGACTATTGTCGTCGATTTTAACAAAATCCCCGCTTCAGAGTTCAGCAGTGTGCCGGGCACGGCGATAACGAGCCGAAAAATCCCGGTGAAGGTGGCGGTTAAATGTACGGGCATGTCTACCGGACAAAATATTGATATGTCGCTGCATGCCATGCAGTCCGGATCGTTATCTAAGGTGATTAGCACAGACAATCCCAATGTTGGGATCATTATGTATGATGAGTATGGCAATGCCACCGATGTTAACGGCGGACTCATGGACATTGACATGGGGCGAATCGTCTCAGGACGTGAGACGGGGGAGTTTAATTTTTCAGCCGCGCCAGCCAGCACCACCAGCACACGACCACAGCCGGGTATCTTTACCGCTGAGGCTACCATCATTGTGGAAATAAAAAACTGATCTTTCATGGGGCGGCTGTTTATGACAGTCGCTGTCATATTTCCCCGCCCGGACCTCATTCGTCGCAAAAAAAATGGCATTTCCACGAATATCATATGAATTAATTTCAATTTTTTCATGTAGTTAAAAGAACGTTTTTCGTTGTCATAAAACTGTCATATTTCGTACATTTAACTGTCACCTGTTTGTCCTATTTTGCTCACAGTAGCAACTCAAACAACAATTTACGAAAACCGTGCAGGAGACATTATGAAAGTTATGCGTACCACTGTCGCAACTGTTGTCGCCGCGACCTTATCCATGAGCGCGTTCTCTGCGTTTGCTGCAGCGAGCCTGACAGGTGCAGGTGCAACCTTTCCTGCGCCAGTGTATGCCAAATGGGCAGATACCTATCAGAAAGAGACCGGTAGCAAAGTAAACTACCAGGGTATCGGCTCCTCCGGTGGTGTAAAACAAATTACGGCCAATACCGTTGATTTCGGCGCCTCTGATGCCCCGTTATCTGACGAAAAATTGGCGCAAGAAGGCCTGTTCCAGTTCCCGACCGTGATCGGTGGCGTGGTGCTGGCGGTGAACATCCCTGGGCTGAAATCCGGCGAGCTGGTGCTGGACGGTAAAACGCTGGGCGACATCTACCTCGGTAAAATTAAAAAGTGGGATGATGAAGCCATCACCAAACTGAATCCGGGTCTGAAACTGCCTTCACAGAATATCGCCGTTGTGCGTCGTGCTGACGGCTCCGGTACTTCCTTCGTCTTCACCAGCTACCTGGCAAAAGTAAACGAAGAGTGGAAATCTAAAATTGGTTCCGGCTCTACTGTTAACTGGCCGACCGGTCTGGGTGGTAAAGGTAACGACGGTATCGCCGCGTTCGTACAGCGTCTGCCGGGCTCTATCGGCTACGTTGAGTACGCTTACGCTAAGCAGAATAACCTGGCGTACACCAAGCTTGTTTCTGCTGACGGTAAACCGGTAAGCCCGACCGAAGAGAGCTTCGCTAACGCCGCAAAAGGCGCTGACTGGAGCAAAACCTTCGCTCAGGATCTGACTAACCAGAAAGGTGACGACGCGTGGCCAATCACTTCCACCACCTTCATTCTGGTACATAAAGAGTCGAAGAAACCAGAGCAGAGCGCAGAAGTGCTGAAGTTCTTCGACTGGGCGTACAAAAACGGCGGCAAACAGGCTAACGACCTGGATTACGCCAGCCTGCCGGACAGCGTGGTTGAGCAGGTTCGTGCTGCATGGAAGACCAACGTGAAAGACAGCAGCGGTAAAGCGCTGTACTAAATACCCGTCATACTTCGAGTCGCAGCGGTGTTGGCTGTGTTTGTTCACCCCAGTCACATATTGAATCTATGCTCCTGGGGATTAATGAGGGACATCCTTGTCCCTCACCGAAGGCAGCCTCCGGCTGTTCAAATTCGTTCCTGACGAATTTGTCACAAGCTTGCCGCCTTGCTGCAACTCGAATTATTTAGGGTATGGCATTACGTTAGCCGGGAAGCACGATAAAATGCGTGCTTCCTGGCCCAAACTTAAAGAGTGATTTATGGCTGCAACCAAGCCTGCTTTTAACCCACCGGGTAAAAAAGGTGACATGATCTTCAGCGCGCTGGTAAGACTGGCTGCGCTGATTGTACTATTGATGTTGGGTGGCATTATTGTCTCCCTGGTCATCTCCTCCTGGCCAAGTATCCAAAAATTTGGCTTCGCATTCTTGTGGACTAAAGAATGGGATGCGCCGAACGATATCTACGGTGCTTTAGTACCGATTTACGGTACGCTGGTTACCTCACTTATTGCGTTGCTGATTGCCGTTCCGGTGAGTTTCGGCATTGCGCTGTTCCTGACTGAACTTGCTCCTGGCTGGCTGCGTCGCCCGCTGGGCATCGCTATTGAACTGCTGGCGGCAATTCCAAGTATCGTGTACGGCATGTGGGGGTTGTTTATTTTTGCCCCTCTGTTTGCGACTTATTTCCAGGAACCGGTCGGAAACATCCTTTCCAACATTCCGTTTGTTGGCGCGCTGTTCTCCGGCCCGGCATTTGGGATCGGTATTCTGGCGGCTGGCGTGATACTCGCCATCATGATCATCCCGTACATTGCGGCGGTAATGCGCGATGTATTCGAACAAACGCCGGTGCTGATGAAAGAGTCAGCCTATGGCATCGGTTGCACCACCTGGGAAGTTATCTGGCGCATCGTCCTGCCGTTCACCAAAAATGGCGTGATCGGCGGCGTGATGCTCGGTCTGGGCCGTGCGCTCGGTGAAACCATGGCGGTCACCTTTATCATCGGCAACACCTACCAGCTCGATAGCGCCTCGCTGTACATGCCGGGCAACAGTATTACCTCTGCGCTGGCGAATGAATTTGCCGAAGCGGAATCTGGGCTGCACGTTGCCGCGTTGATGGAGCTGGGTCTGATTCTGTTTGTGATCACCTTCATCGTGCTGGCGGCATCTAAGTTCATGATCATGCGCCTTGCGAAGAACGAGGGGGCACGCTAATGGCTACGCTTGAAATGCAAAACACCGCTCAGCTTGCGGAATCCCGTCGTAAAATGCAGGCGCGTCGTCGCCTGAAGAACCGCATCGCGCTGACGCTCTCAATGGCGACCATGGCGTTCGGTTTGTTCTGGTTGATCTGGATCCTGATGTCCACGATCACCCGTGGTATTGACGGTATGTCGCTGGCGCTGTTCACCGAAATGACGCCGCCGCCGAATACGGCGGGTGGTGGTCTGGCGAACGCCCTGGCCGGTAGCGGTCTGTTGATTCTGTGGGCGACCGTGTTTGGTACCCCGCTTGGTATTATGGCGGGTATCTACCTGGCGGAGTATGGGCGTAAGTCCTGGCTGGCTGAGGTCATCCGCTTTATCAACGACATTCTGCTTTCTGCGCCATCCATCGTGGTCGGTCTGTTCGTTTATACCATCGTAGTAGCAAAAATGGAGCATTTCTCCGGCTGGGCGGGCGTAATCGCGCTGGCGCTGCTGCAGGTGCCTATTGTTATTCGTACCACAGAGAACATGCTCAAGCTGGTGCCGGATAGCCTGCGTGAAGCCGCCTATGCGCTGGGTACGCCGAAGTGGAAGATGATTTCTGCAATCACCCTGAAGGCGTCTGTCTCGGGCATCATTACAGGGGTTCTGCTGGCTATTGCACGTATCGCCGGTGAAACGGCTCCGCTGCTGTTTACGTCGCTCTCCAATCAGTTCTGGAGCACCGACATGATGCAGCCAATTGCCAACCTGCCGGTCACTATCTTTAAGTTTGCAATGAGCCCGTTTGCTGAGTGGCAACAACTGGCCTGGGCTGGGGTACTGATTATTACCCTGTGCGTACTGCTGCTGAACATTCTGGCGCGCGTCATTTTCGCGAAGAAGAAACACGGTTAATTTTTTACGGCGTGGCGGATGCGGCGCCGGATGAGGAAGAGATTGAAATGAGTATGGTTGATACTGCCCCAAGTAAGATTCAGGTTCGTGATTTGAACTTCTACTATGGCAAATTCCATGCCCTGAAGAACATCAACCTGGATATCGCGAAAAACCAGGTCACAGCGTTTATCGGGCCGTCAGGTTGTGGTAAGTCGACGCTGCTGCGTACTTTCAACAAAATGTTTGAGCTGTACCCAGAGCAGCGTGCGGAAGGTGAAATCCTGCTGGATGGTGACAATATTCTCACCAACACCCAGGATATCGCGCTGCTGCGTGCCAAAGTCGGCATGGTGTTCCAGAAGCCGACGCCGTTCCCAATGTCTATTTACGACAACATCGCGTTTGGCGTACGTTTGTTTGAGAAACTCTCTCGTGCGGATATGGACGAGCGTGTGCAGTGGGCATTGACCAAGGCCGCATTGTGGAATGAAACCAAAGATAAATTACACCAGAGCGGGTACTCTCTCTCCGGTGGTCAGCAGCAGCGTCTGTGTATTGCGCGCGGTATTGCCATTCGCCCGGAAGTGCTACTGCTTGATGAGCCGTGTTCAGCGCTCGACCCGATTTCTACCGGGCGTATTGAAGAGCTGATCACTGAGCTGAAAGAAGATTACACCGTTGTTATCGTTACCCACAACATGCAGCAGGCTGCGCGTTGTTCCGATCACACGGCATTTATGTACCTGGGCGAGTTGATTGAGTTCAGTAATACGGACGATCTGTTCACCAAGCCCGCGAAGAAACAAACTGAAGATTACATTACTGGCCGCTACGGTTGATATGCCCGGGCATCTGGAGAAATGATGGACAATTTAAACCTTAATAAACATATTTCCGGCCAGTTCAATGCAGAGCTGGAAAGCATCCGTACCCAGGTGATGACCATGGGGGGCATGGTAGAGCAGCAGCTTTCTGATGCGATTACCGCCATGCACAATCAGGATAGCGAGCTGGCGAAGCGCGTCATTGAAGGCGATAAGAACGTCAATATGATGGAAGTGGCGATCGACGAAGCCTGCGTGCGCATCATCGCCAAGCGTCAACCTACCGCCAGCGACCTGCGTCTGGTGATGGCGATTATCAAAACCATTGCCGAGCTGGAACGTATTGGCGACGTTGCCGACAAAATTTGCCGCACCGCGCTGGAGAAGTTTTCGCAACAGCATCAGCCGTTGCTGGTAAGCCTGGAGTCGCTGGGCCGTCACACCGTACAAATGCTGCATGACGTGCTGGATGCGTTTGCGCGTATGGATCTCGACGAAGCGGTACGTATTTATCGCGAAGATAAGAAAGTCGACCAGGAGTATGAAGGCATCGTGCGTCAGCTGATGACCTACATGATGGAAGACCCGCGTACCATTCCAAGCGTACTGACCGCACTGTTCTGCGCACGTTCAATCGAGCGTATCGGTGACCGCTGCCAGAATATCTGCGAATACATCTTCTATTTCGTGAAGGGACAAGACTTCCGTCACGTGGGCGGAGATGAGCTTGATAAACTGCTGGCGGGCAAAGACCCGAAAGAGTGATGTTTGTGGCGGGTGGCGTTAACGCTTACCCGCCCTATCTCAACTTAACGCGTAATATTCCAACCCCGCGCTTTCCACAATTCCGGCAACTGCGCCAGATCGGTAAAGGTCGTGACTTTTGGGTTTTCGATCGGTTTGTTATGCGGATCGGCACAGAAGTAGAACACTTCCATCCCCGCGGCAATTCCCGCCTGCGCGCCTGCGCTGGAATCATCAATCAGAATGCAGTTCTCAACGTTAACATCCATTGCTTTTGCCGCATGGAACATCAGGGCCGGATCGGGCTTCCAGCGTTGGATATCGTAGCCGCTGAACAGTAAATCAGGAAAATGGTGCAACATGCCCAGCTTACCCAGCGAATGCTGCATTTTGCTGACCGGACCGTTTGATACTACGCACATCGGTACTGTCATGCAGTCCAGCAGAGCATTTGCCCCAGCGATAACCTCCAGTTCCGAGTCGAACAGGCGCGCGACCTCAGCGCGATAAACGGGCTCTAAATTGGCTTTCTCCAGCGTAACGCCGTGCTCTTCGTTGATGATATCGATGATTTCGTAGAGTTTTACGCCTTTAAAGCGTTTGAACACCTCTTCGAGATCGAGTTTGATACCGAACTCCTGGAACATGGCGACATACGCGCGGGAACAGATCACTTCACTGTCGACCAGCGTACCGTCGCAGTCAAAAAATACCGCTTCTATCTGGGACATGCCTTCCTCTTATCGCTAGTTTAACGTTTACGTCATGCTTATTTACGCCACGCAATCGTTGCCGTATAAGCAAAATCAATGAAAAAAGTTGCTCATAACCCAACCCTATTGTCGCATTTTGGTATAGGATAGCGACGAATTTTCCCTCCTTGTTCGGAAATTGATAATGAGTCAACAACACACAACCCAGGCTTCTGGCCAGGGGATGCTGGAACGCGTGTTCAAACTGCGCGAACATGGCACAACGGCACGGACCGAAGTGATCGCCGGTTTAACCACTTTCCTGACGATGGTGTATATCGTTTTTGTTAACCCGCAAATTCTTGGCGTGGCTGGCATGGATACCAGCGCCGTCTTTGTTACCACCTGCCTTATTGCTGCATTTGGTAGCATCCTGATGGGGCTTTTTGCCAACCTGCCGGTCGCACTTGCGCCTGCTATGGGCCTGAACGCATTCTTTGCCTTCGTGGTCGTTGGCGCGATGGGCCTGTCATGGCAGATCGGTATGGGTGCAATCTTCTGGGGTGCGGTAGGTTTGCTGCTACTGACAATTTTCCGCGTACGTTACTGGATGATTGCCAACATCCCGGTTAGCCTGCGCGTGGGGATCACCAGCGGTATCGGTCTGTTCATCGGTATGATGGGGCTAAAAAACGCCGGCGTTATCGTCGCCAACAAAGACACGCTGGTGTCGATTGGCAACCTGACGTCCCACAGCGTGCTGCTCGGTATTTTGGGCTTTTTTATCATTGCGATTCTGGCGTCACGTAACATTCACGCAGCAGTACTGATTTCTATCATTGTGACCACGCTGCTGGGCTGGATGCTGGGTGATGTCCATTACAACGGGATCGTCTCCGCGCCGCCGAGCGTGATGTCGGTTATCGGGCATGTTGACCTGGCCGGTTCGTTTAACATTGGCCTTGCAGGCGTGATTTTCTCGTTCATGCTGGTTAACTTGTTTGACTCCTCCGGTACGCTGATTGGCGTGACGGATAAAGCCGGCCTGGCAGACGCGAAGGGCAAGTTCCCACGCATGAAGCAGGCGCTGTATGTGGATAGCGTGTCCTCTGTTACCGGCGCGTTTATTGGTACCTCTTCCGTTACTGCCTATATTGAATCCTCTTCCGGGGTGTCGGTTGGTGGCCGTACCGGCCTGACTGCAGTCGTCGTTGGCCTGCTGTTCCTGCTGGTTATCTTCCTGTCGCCGCTGGCGGGAATGGTGCCGGGATATGCCGCCGCCGGTGCGCTGATTTACGTTGGTGTCCTGATGACATCAAGCCTGTCGCGCGTGAAGTGGGAAGACCTGACCGAAGCGGTTCCGGCGTTTATTACCGCCGTGATGATGCCGTTTAGCTTCTCGATCACCGAAGGTATCGCACTGGGCTTTATTTCCTACTGTGTGATGAAAATCGGTACTGGACGTTTCCGCGATCTCAGCCCGTGCGTCATTGTTGTTGCGCTGCTGTTTGTACTGAAGATTGTGTTTATCGACGCGCATTAATGTAGAACATGCTTCGGCTTTGTTATCAAGGCTGAAGCATTTCCTGTCTGATTGTCTTTTATTCCTGCCCCAAAATATCAAGCCTGAAAATTATCTCTCTGCGGACAAATCATCTTTGTAATTTATGCCCGTGTTTTAGCGAGTTGTGGTTTCTTCTGGTGAATTATCTGTTAACAGATTGAAATGTTTTTACTTTGGTTTTTTTGAAATATCAAAAATAGCCTTAGTAAATGCAGGGGCTATTTCAACTTTCGCACAGGCATTTTTCGTTACTGTTTCTTATCTCTATTAAAAGGAGTTTAGAAATGAAGAAGACTGTCATTGCGACGTTCTGTATCTCTCTGTTTTTTCCGCTATTCGCAAGCGCTACCACCAGCGTGACGCTGGATGGTCATTCATTAACACTGGATGATGCCTGGGCCATTGCTCAGGGGGAAAAACAGGTTGAGATCGCTGCCACTGCGATGGATCGCGTCGATAAAGCCAATAAACTTTTAATGATTGCTGCCGGAAAAGGCGTTCCCGTTTACGGACTGACAGTAGGAGTGGGACTCAATAAAGACAAATCTTTGTTTGATGCGCATGGAAAACTGACTCCGGAGGTTATTCAGGCCTCTCGTGAGTTTAATATCAACGCGCTGCATGCGCATGCGGCGGGCGTTGGTCCAGACATGCCGGATGAACTGGTGCGTCTGGCTATGGTGATTCGCCTGAATACGATGTTAACGGGAAATACCGGCGCCCAACCGCAGGTTGCCAAAATGTATCAGCAGTTTCTCAATAAGCACATTACCCCCGTCGTGCCCTCACGGGGCTCTGTGGGTGAAGCTGATATCACGCTTGCCTCTCATATCGGCGATGTGATGATTGGTGAATGGCGCGTTCGCGTGAAAGGTGTCGAGATGGATTCGGCAAAAGCGCTGAAACAGGCGGGTATTGATAAGCTGGAACCACTCGGCAAAGATGCGCTGTCGATTCTTTCTTCCAATGCAGTATCAACGGCTTATTCTGCGCAGGCTCTGCTGGAGTCCAGACAGATTATTAACGTCACCCCGGCGGTGTTCGGTTTATCACTGGAAGCGCTGAATGGTAACGTTGCGCCATTCCTGTACCAGAGTTTAAGCGTTAGACCTTTCCCTGGCATTCAGGATACTGCCGAAGCGATTCGAACTGCGCTTACGGGTTCTTATCTCTGGCAACATCAGGATGGACGTCCTTTGCAGGACCCGCTCTCTTTCCGTACGACGGTATTTGTGCTTAATGAAGCGCGTCGCGAATGGAATGAAGCCTGGCAAATGCTGGAAATCCAGATGAACAGCTCGGACGACAATCCCGCAGTAATCGTGAATGCCGATCGTTCTTTGGCGGAAAATAGCCAGGTTGAGCAGTATTTCGTGAGCGCAAAAGAGGCCAATGGCGAAACCCTCAGCGGCGCGATTTTCCCGACCTCTAATTTTGAACCGCTGCCTCTGGCGCTGGCGATTCAGAATCTGTCTTTGGCGATGGGACATCTGGCGCATAACAGCGTGCAGCGCACTTTGCATTTATCTGACGATCATTTTACCGGACTGAGTCGTTTCCTCGCTTCCGACACCAATCAGCAGGGACATGCCTTCGGCGCTATTCAGAAGCCACAGGTTGCGTTACTGGCGGATATTCGCGACCTGGTTAACCCGGTATCACTGGATGGGCAACCGATGGCGGGAACGATTGAAGATACCTACACCAACAATCTCCGGGCGTCCAAGCGATTGAGTCAAATCGCGGATGATATGCGCAGTATTTATGGTCTGGAACTGTTGCACGCCAGTCAGGCTGTCGATCTACGGAAACAGAAAAATCCTGACCTGAAGTTGGGTGAGATGACCGGCAAACTCTTTGCCGCCTATCGTGAAAAAGTACCGTTTGTTGTGCAGGATAGGATTTTTACTGACAACATTGCTGATTCATCCGCGTTAGTTGCATCGTTTCCTTCCGGTTCCCTGGTCAGTACGCAAGCAGGGAGCAAATGACGACAATGAAAAAAACCGTTAATGCGTCGCGGCGAGCCTTTTTGACGAAAAGTACCCTCCTGGCGACCGGCGGCGCACTTACGGCGCTGACTGGAAAGGCGCTGGCGCAGGATAACTGTGCCCCGGCTTCGTCGGTTCGTTACCATAAAGTCTATGATGTGATCGTTGTCGGAAGCGGCTTTGCCGGACTGGCTGCTGCACTTGAAGCCGCTCAGGCTGGCCGCAGCGTGCTGGTGATTGAAAAGATGCCCGTTTTTGGTGGCAACTCAGCGATTAACGGCGGTGCGGTTGCCGTAGCCGGATCGCCTGCGCAGAAAAAAGAAGGGATCGTCGATTCACCAGAGTTGATGTTTAAGGACATGCTGAAAGCTGGGCGTGGGCTAAATGATAAAGACCAGTTGAAGATTCTCGTTAACAACACGACCGCTGCATATGAGTTTACCCTACAACACGGTGTAAAATATAAACCGTTCGTACAGCATTTTGGCGGTCACTCTGTCCCTCGTACGTTGCAAACGGTAGAGAGTTCCGGGGCGGGGATCACTCGGCCGCTAAAAGAGTCCGCCATGAAAATGGGCGTTATTTTTCGCGCCCAATGCAAGCTGGAATCTTTTCTGCAAAATTCGCAAGGACGTGTTATCGGTCTGACGGTACGTGACGGCTATCGTTTTCCGGATGAACAGAGCGGCAAGATAAGGCATTACGGCGCGCGTTACGGCGTGGTGATGTGTTCTGGCGGTTTTTCCAATGATCTGCGTTTTCGTAAAATGCAAAACCCCATGCTGGATGAGCGTGTCGATTCCACCAACCACCCTGGTGCTACGTCGGAATGTCTGGTGCAAATGCTACGTATTGGCGCAACGCCGGTGCAGCTTGATCTTATCCAGCTAGGCCCCTGGTCTTCGCCAGACGAACGCGGATTTGGCTACGTTTCGCAGTTCAATACCATCTCAGGTTTTCCTAACGGAATTATGGTTAACCCTCGTTCTGGTCATCGCTTCACAAATGAGCTTGCTGATCGTAAAGAGCGTGAAGAGGGGATTCTGGCGCAGGTGGATGAGAAAGGGGATCCACTTTATCCCATCTGCTTCACCACGCTTGAAGGTGCGAAACTGGCTCAAAGTCTGAAGCATGCCTTGCATTATGGTGTCGCCTGGCAGTTTGACTCACTGGATCAGTTGGCGGCGCATTTCGGCATACCTTTCGACGTCCTGCAAGAAGAGGTGGAGGCCTACAATGCGGCCGTTGCGCGCAAAGGTGGCGATCGCATGAAAAAAGATGTGAGTCGTGCGGTTCCGTTAGACAAAGGGCCATTTGTTGCCGTACGCGTATGGCCTAAAGTGCACTATGTCATGGGTGGTGTGCAGATCAGTATGCGCACAGAGGTACTCAACGCGGCTGATAGCAAACCCATCCCCGGTCTGTACGCTGCCGGAGAAGCGACAGCAGGTTCGCATGGTGGAAGTCGTCTGGGGAGCTGCGCCGTTGCGGATTGCCTGGTTTTTGGCCGAATTGCGGGGCTTAGCGTTGCCTCAGCAACTGCTGCGGATGAAGCCTTTGACGTTGAGGGAATTTAATATGGCAAAATTATGGATAGCCCTGCTGTTGCTGTGTATTGGTGGTTTTTCCCAGGTCATCGCTGCGACTGACGACGAAGCTGCTTTTCATCAGCAACTGAATACAATGAACGTCAAGCCTTATCACCATTCACTGGAGTCCACCGGACGCAATACGTCATGTCAGTTATGTCACGGTTCCAGCACGCCCGTCGCGGCGCCGAATGATAAGTCCTGCCTGAGTTGCCACGGTTCGCGCGACCAGATTGCTGAGTTAACGCAACCCAATCCGCATGACAAGAATGCTGAGCCCAACCCGCATGATTCAATGCACTACGGCAAAGATGTTCCTTGTACCGCTTGTCATAACGAACATAAACCCTCGGTAATTTATTGTAATAATTGCCATCTCTTTAAATACCCGGATATGAAGCCATGAGGGACATCATGCGCGGATTATTAACAAGAGGGCTATTCTTTCTGCTGGTGGGATGGATACCCCTGTCGGGATATTGTGCGCCAGTGCCGGCAGCGCAGCTCAATCAACCTTGTCTGGCATGCCACGCTGATGGCGATATTCAGGGGATCTCGACGGACAAAGTGCAGGCGAATTTAGTTGTCTCTGCCGATAAATATCACGACAGCGTGCATGGTGAAGTGCCGTGTATCGCCTGCCATCAGAGTCAACCCGGAAGCGAGGGATTTTCTGTCACCCCGCATGTTCTGAAGCCGGGCGACGACCAAAACTGCGAAAGTTGTCATGGTGTGGCCATGCGCGATACGGTGCATGCCGTACAGCAGAGTGTCCACAGTGAAAAGATAGCCAAAGGACTCTTCTCTTGTACCTCATGCCATAACGCGCACACCATGACGGCGGGAGAACTAAACCATCCGGGTAAACAACGGGTTGCCGACGACAATTTGATGTGCACGAATTGTCATTCGCGGGCGGGAGTCTTTACACAGCTGTCTGGTGGGAAAAGATCTACATCTCAGGATATGGCGCACTCTGCGTTGCCTTATGCTTCTGAACATCTCAACAGTTTACGTTGCATCGACTGCCATGCCGATGCTGCGGATACCACTTTGCATCGTATTCTGCCTGCTTCAAAAGCCATCAGCTGTGTACAGTGTCATGGCGATGGAACGCTGCTAACCGCTCGGCGAAAAACGTTCGCGCCTGATGAAAATGCCATGGCAGGTAGCTTGTTAGGGAAAGGATTATTTGATGATGTCTCTCTTAGAGAAAAACTGACGGCGGTGGCGCCTCCTGTTCCCGCTGTTCGTCAGATAGATGGTGTGTTATTTACCGATACCTACATGATTGGTAATAACGGCAGCGGTCAGGCCGATCGCTTCATTGCCTGGGCGCTGGGCGGCTTCGTAGTGTTGCTACTCTGTCATGGTTTGGGGCGGCTAATCATGTCGCGTCGCAAGGCAGATATGCCGCTGGAGAAAAGTTACCTCTACACGCTGCCTGTTCGCTGCTGGCACTGGCTGAACGCACTCTGTTTTGCCGTGCTAATTATCAGCGGCTGTGCCTTGCACTGGGTGAGTGCGCGATTCTCGCTGTGGGTTGATGTACACAATATTGCAGGGGTATCGCTGTGTGTTATATGGCTGGGTTTTATCCTGGTGGCGATGTGCGGCAACGGGCATCATTATCAGGTGCGCTGGCAGGGTATTACGGGGCGACTTATCCGTCAGACTCGTTACTACCTGTATGGCATTTTCCGGGGTGAACCTCACCCGGAACATGCGTCGCCAGCGGCTAAATTCAATATTCTCCAGCAACTGGGCTATATTGGCGTGATGTTCCTGTTATTGCCGCTGCTCATTGTGACCGGATTACTGATGATGTACCCCGGTTATACGCCAGAAACCCTGTTTGCGTTACCGGGTAAGCAGGTTGTGGCCTGGCTCCATTACGCTTTGGCTGTCGTGATGGTGGCATTTATCATCGTGCATCTCTATTTATGTAGTACGGGGGATACGCCGGGGGCACTGATTAAAGGTATGCTCGACGGTTTCCATCGCGCCAGAAAACAAAAATAAAGGCTGCTCCCCTTTTCCTGAAGAGGGAAAGGGGACGTCAGATTATTTTTCTTTCACCACAATGCCCAGTTTTTTTATTTTGCTGTATAGCGTGTTGCTGTTAACCCCAAGTAACTCTGCTGCACCGCCTTTACCTGATATTTTCCCCTGACTTTGTTGTAACGCCATTTGGATATGTTGGCGCATTGCGTCATCAAGCGGAGGGATGGCTATCGCATTTCTCTCCTTTGGTAGGACAATGTGTAACTCATTGCCCGTGCAACGGAAAAACGCATTTTCTAATAATCCTATCAATTCCGTAATGTTGCCCGGCCAGTGATACTTCAATAATAAGCGTAGTGAATCATCACCCAGAACAGGTAAAGAAGTGCGTTTATACTGGCTTGATAGCTTCCTCAGGTAATAGGTCAGCAGCAGAGGAATATCATCATAGCGATGCCGCAAAGGTGGCAATGTAACGACCTGACAAAGGGTGTTTGCATAATGTTGGTTTGTCAGACAGTGAGTGGATATATCGTGATGAAGTGTGTTTTTTACCATTGAAAATGGAAGTGTTTGTATGGCAATAATCTGTAGCTGGCAATACTCACTGTAATTTGAGTGCAGCGCCAGTAAAAACGTTTGCCAACGATCCGGAAAAGAATTTATTTCTTTTATCAGTAAAGATCCCTGATGCAAGATCAAAAATGAAGCTATGTTAGGTGGTTTGTTGAAATCAATAGTTATTGTGCGGTTCAGTACACCATTTTTCATGACGATCAACTGCCCCTGAGGATTAATCAATCCATAATAACCACTGCGCTTTGAACGTTGTTGCTGAAGCTCGGAAGCGAGTGAGTTTTTTCCAACCCCTTTCTCTCCCAGTAATAAAACAGGCAGTTCACTGTTTGCCAGCTTATTCAATGAATGATACAACTGAAACAGAGGAAGATTAGTTTGACTGACGACAAATTTTTCACTCTCTTCTGTGGCATATAGCTCGGGAATAGCAGGAGGCGTATTATTTAATAAAAGATTATGTCGGGAAAGGGCAATAAAGGCCAGTAAAGAGAGCTCTCCCCGTACTGATTCGAATAATTCAGCATGTTGAGGTGTAAAAGCATTAGCTCGGTGACTAAATATACCCATCGCGCCAAGCCGTAGACCATCCAGGTGCATACGCATCAGGATTAGAGATTTGATATTACGAAAGCAGGTATTAACGACATATTCAGTCAGCGGACATTGGCTCAGAGTATCGATCACTTGGGTAGAGAAGTTATCTGAGTGATTGAATCGCTTGGCTATATTTTCAGGAATCGGGATGATATCCCGTTTCAGTCGCGCTGTTTTGTGCGTCGCTAATGCTAAAAACTGGATACAGCGAATATCACTTCGATAATAGTTAAAGAAAATACCATCACAAACAATTGAATCAGGTATCGACTGTAGGCAGGCATACATGGATTTCTCCAGTTGTGTACTGCTACATAATGCGGTCCTTAGATGTGAAAATGTCCTGTCCATGGTATATCCATTGTTCACGGTAGACAAAATGTCGGAAAAATATTAGATATATTTATTGATTTTATTGCAACAGCCATGATGGTAACACTATGGCACAATAATGAAGGGGAAAAAACAGACAACAGTGATTTATAGACAGATTTACGCAAATAAAATAAGAAAATAATCCAGATGCATAAGCGCTTACTGGATTATTTAAGAGTAGTTGGCAAGTTTTGTTATCAGGCTTTTACACGCTGAATGTAGTCGCCAAATGCGGTCAACTGGCCGGTCAGGTGGTCCAGCGTGCTTTGATCGATCACTTCACCTGTTTGCGGGTCCACTTTATTCTGAATCACGCCACCCATAAATTCCGGCTTGTTCATTACCATCGCGTCGAGGAACACCAGGATTTGACGCAGATGATACTGGCAGCGCGCGCCGCCAATAGCGCCCATGGAGCTGGTCAGGATCAGCACCGGCTTGCCGGCTAATGGCTGATCGGGCAGGCGGGACAGCCAGTCGATGGCATTCTTCAGCCCTCCAGGGACAGAATAGTTATATTCTGGTGTGACGATGACGACACCGTCAGCTTTCCTGATTTGCTCTGCCAGCGCTTCTACACTGGCCGGAAAACCTTCATCTTGCTGGAGATCGGCATCATACAGTGGGATATCACCAATCGACGGCAGTGCGTTCACTTCCATTCCCGCTGGAGCAATCTTGGGCAGCGTACGGGCAACCATTCCATTAAACGAACCTTTGCGCAGACTTCCCAGTAACGTAACAACATTCATTGTTTCAGACATGGTGACTCCTGTTTCATCATAAAGGTTAAATCAAAGCGTATGGCTCTTCGCTGCGCATAATTGCGAGAACCGGATCAGACGACCCGTTGGCTCATTGGCGCGAGTCTGGATATCAGGCAAACTTTTCCAGTCCTGCTTACCATCAAACTCCCAAACCTTGAGTTTTTCAATGGCTGGCGAAACCGCAACCGACCACACCAGCACATCTTCCGCGTCGCAAATGGCTTCAATCTGCGCAACATGGGCACATTTCAGGCGTCCAGCGCCGGGTAAAAGCTGGAGTTCGCGCGGATCGTCATTGCATACATCGCCAGTGAGTTTGAGTACGCTCTGGCGCAATGTAATGAGCTGCGCGCGCGCTTCGTTAGGATCGTTTTGATTGTTTATCCACAGATTCTCGTTGTTGGAAAAGCGCCAGGTTTCCGCTGAATTCGGATTGTGAAAGCCGCGAGTCGCCCGCTGAAGCTCCATATCCAGGCCGCATATTCCTTCCGTGGTTAGCGCAACGCCGACGATATTGCCGGCATAAGAAATCGAAAATCCCGGCAGGTTCTTATCGCGAAAAACGGGCTTTCCTTTGGAGTGAGTAGCAATCTCGGGCAGCGTACTGGTGCCGTAAAGCATAAACATCAGTTCAGCGAGAAGACTTCGGGAAGCCAGGAAACGTGTCCGGCGATGAGCAGGTAGATCTCTTGCTTCGATATGACATGGAGAAGGGAGGCGAGCTGATACTAGGTGTCCCTCCGTAAGAATCCCTCTGGCAAAATGTGTCGCCATTTTCGCTCCGTGATTAATGGTCCGTGATTATCACCAGAGTAACATTTACGCGGCTTTCGGGCAGGCTTTACTGCCTAAAAAGTAGTCGAAAATGGGATTCATTACGCGATATTTACATTTCTGTTGCAAAAGTGGTCGATACAGCAACATCGTAGCGGCGGATCGTCAGGACATATCGCGATAAAGCGCCTTGATCGTGTCTTTCAACCAGACGATCTTAGGATTATGACTGTTACGTTTATGCCAAAGAAGAGTGAACGGTACGCGCATTTTTTCCAGTTGTGCGGCATCAAATGGCATCGGTCGCGCCACGAGCGGGAGCTGGTAGAGTTGGTTATAACGTCGGCAATAGACCGGGGCTGTAGCTATCAGCGCGTGATCTGGCTGCGCGGCCATAAACAGCGACTGCTCAAAACCGGGCAGACATAACGCGATATTACGCTCACGCCCCATTTCTTGCAGGACTTCATCCAGCGCCCAGGTATCGCTTTGCTCCCAGCTAATGCTGATGTGCGGATAGCGCAGAAATGTGTCCAGATTCCACTCTTCTTGCAATGCCGGATGATCTTCACGCAGCCAGACGCAGGGGAGATCGGAAAACAGGACTTCATGGTCGATCGACAACGGCAGCAAACTTAACAGCTCACGCGAACGCGGATGGCTTTCGCGCCCGGTAAAGCCAATATCCACCTCGCCACGAATGATTGCATCCAGCGAATCATAGTCCCAGTTGCGTATTTTAATCGTCGCCTGAGGATAACGCTGATAAATCTGCCGGGAGAGCGCATTGAACATGATCATCACCAGTGGCGTTTCGGCTACCAAATCAAACTTCAGCCCACGAGGCGATTCATGGTGTGGCTTATCCAACAGTTGGTTGCCCATTTGCATCCATTCCGCCAGGTTCTGCTCCATGCTGACCATCAGCGGCGTTGGCGTTAACCCAAGGGGGGTGTTCACAAACAGCGGATCGTCAAACCAGGTTCGCAGCTTCGACAACGACTTGCTGACCGCCGACGGCGTGACGTTCATTCGTTTGGCGGTTTTGGTGACGCTGCGCTCCTGCATCAGGAGCTGCAGGCAGAGCAATAAATTAAGATCGAGACTGCTGAGGGATTTCTTCATGAGTGAGCGCGGACCGGTTTGGGGCAACAGTGATAATCAGCATGATACTCACTATGCTACAGCCAATCAGAATCCCGATCAGCATATTCAGCGCATCAAGGCCGAGCACCGCTGCCAGCCAAATCCACAGCGAGGAACCGCAAACCTGAGCTATGCCTAACGCCGAGCTTGCCACCCCCGCACGCAGCGAGAACGGCCCCAGCGCCTGGCTCATGGCGACGCCGAAGCCGACCGAGAACCCGGCGCAGATTAAGGTTAACCCGAACAACGTTACCGCGTGTGAAGTAGCAAGGATTAACACCACGCCTGCACACAGAAACAGCACCTGCGAGGTCAGCATCAGAACGCGAGGCTTAAACACGCTCAGGGCGAATGGTGTAGAGAAAGAGACCGCCATACTGACGCCTGCAGTCATGGCCATCGTAGTGGCGTACTCACCGCGGTCGAAGCCCATCACTTCCATCAGCAGAACAGGAGACGTATTCACAAAGGTCAGGATCACCGACACGCTGAGAGTGGTAATGGCCAGACGGCTCAGGAAAAAACGGTTCACCAGCGATTCAGCGCAGTGGTTCTTTTCTGCAGATGCCGGGAGCGTCGCTGGGCGCGATTCTCGCAGGACAAACACCGACAGCAGACAAACGACTACTCCCATGCCGATCATCGTGTAGAACAGGCTCTGCCACGGGTATTTCAGCATAATCAAATGCCCCATCACCGGCGCCAGCACCGGCACGATGCAGGTGATACCGTTTAACAGCGACAGCACCTTCGCCCGGCGGCGATCGTCGAGCGTATCGCGCAGAATGGCGAAAGCCACCACATAGCAGCAGCCTGCGCCTACACCCTGAATAAAGCGGCCAACAAGAAACGGCGTACCGCTCTCGGCGAACGAACATAGCGAGGAGGCGACAATAAAAATGAGAGCACCCGCAATGGCGACGGGTTTGCGTCCTGACTGGTCGGCAATTTTACCGGCGAATAGCATCGCCGTTGCCATTCCCGCCAGATATACCGAAAACGCGATATGCAGTTGCGCCTCGCTGGCCTGTAAATCGGCCGCAATACGGGGCAGCCCCACCAGATACATATCAATTCCAGCGGGATAAAGCAGAACCAGGGCAAAACTGCAGATTAGAAAGCGTGTCATAGCGACCTCATGAGGAAAGTGGCGCTAAGAATACGGGGAGAGGGTTGTCTGTGCGAGTTGCCATTTGGACAACCGTGATTTCCTAAGAGGAAATCCATTGTTGATTCGGAATGTATTTATATTGGTTAATAAATGTACGAGATAAGATGGGTTAAAAATAGCAATACAAAATGCAAGGGATTGACATGGAAATTATTGGTGATAATACCTGCGTTACGAGTATAAAACCGAAAGGAAAAATCGTTTATTGCCGTGGTGAGCCGCATAAATACTGGCTTGAACTGCAGTTTGTCGATGAGAATAACATTCCTGTATGCGGGCTTAATGTCAGGCTGGAATATCGTCCGCTGACATCATCAGTATGGCATCAGCGTGAAAATAGCTACAACTCAACACCTCCTCCCAACCCTCCAGCGGGCGTTACCGACAATCAAGGATTGGTCCGGTTTGATGATCTTTACTGGATAACTGTAGATGTTAAGACGGATGGGCAGCAACTGGCTGATGTGATGACACTGCGGCCACTGGGTGTCAGACGTAATCCTAACAGCCAGCCAGAGAGTAAAAATATGTTCTGGTCGGGCATCCGTGACAATATCTGGCGCTCAAATGCACAGGAAAAAACAGAAGCGGCTAATCATGTGTATCACTATGTCACTATCGGGGAGTTATGCGACCGCCTACCGTTGATTGAAGGTTGGGATGAACCGGAGCCTCCGGAATTTCATTTCCCACCGAATCGCTCCCTGAGGGGGACGGAGATCCCCTGTGAACTGCTGGAAAAAAGACACGTTATTGAAATCTGTCCATTTCGGGCATGGGTATTGGCACTGCACGATACAAAAAACTATGACCTCGCCAACGCACTGAATCTCGGCATTATGGCTGACTTGGTTTATGCGGCAGAAAAAGATAATAAAACTATCAACTATTTCTTCCGGAATAAGTGTCAGGATCTATCATGCATTCCTCTGTTCGCTGAATTTCCTTCCTGGTACCACACGCTGGCGGTCGATGTCCCTTTTCATGACCGCTATCTCCCACCAGTGTATCTGAGCACGAAAGATAGTGAGCAACCGGAGGGGGACACCCGGCTCTTTACGGTGGAATGTGGCACGCATGTGCTGGTTGCATGGTGTGGGACTGATAGTCTGTTGAATGTGCTAACTGATTTATCATTTGCACCAAAGCGTTGTTTGCCGGAACTGGCTGGGGCGGGAAATGTTCATGGGGGATTTCTGGAGGCTTATGAGCTGGCTAAACGGAAATTTAAGGAACAGCTAGATTCTGTTAAGGCAATTTTAGATAAAGAGAAAAAACTTTTTATCTGCGGGCATAGCTTAGGCGGTGCGTTAGCATTGCTATATGCCGCAGAGATGAAAACCAATCAGCCTATACTGTATACCTACGGAATGCCGCGTACATTTACCCGTGCGGCAATATCTTTTTTGGGTAGCATTACCCATTACCGGCACGTCAACGACAATGACTCAATCACGCAAATCCCTCCGGATGCCGATCTGGATAATGCGTTTTATGAGAAATGGGGACCATTAGGGGATAAGCTGGGGTTTGACTGGTCACTGACGACGACTGCCGGTCTTGGGGGCGCTGTGCGGGATCTAGCGTATCAATCTGTGGGGCTTGTAGAGAAAAAAGATCCATACTGGCATCACGGTAAAACGGTGATTTTTTTCCGGGCAGAGCAGTGTTCAATGCGGGTTGCCAGCCAGAACCACAAAAGCCTTCTCGACGGACAGATCTACACACGCCATTTTGTGGGCGTAAAACTATATCTGGTTCCTTCTCTGAATGATGAATGTCTGAAATCTAGCGGTGAGCATCAGGAAACGTTCATCCAGTGCCTCACTCCGCTCAGTCTGACAAAGACCTTTCCAAAAAATACCAATCCGACTCTGAACGGTTTAGGTACGGATCCGCAAAGTCATTCGATGGCGCACCGCTATTTGCCCTACATCCATAATCAACTGCTTGAACTGGCAAATCCGGAGCTAAAGATGAGAAGAAAAGAGATGCGGATGCGATTTCGCGATGAGGTTGAGAAAAGTGCATCCAGTAACGGGCAGCCGGATGAGATCCAGCGTAACCGTGAATTTCTGATGCTTCAGGATTTACTGCCGATAGCCCTGCAACTCATGGAGTCTGATGAAGTTGGCCGCAATGCCCTGACCCGTTTCGCGGCGGTGACGGAGGAAAGCGTTGAATTATTTTAATAGAATTAACGTCATTGTGTTAACTATCGCACTACTTTGTGGGTGCGGAGATAACACGGATCAGACGCTTTCCCCTCCTGATAATGCCCGACGTGTCAGCGTGTCATTCCGGATGCCTGAGGGCATCACTCTAATGCCGATGCAGGTACTTTACCGCTCTGAAAAGTGTATGGATAAAAGCTATAACTCCAGCTTTGAATCTTACCCTGTGCGGGGATACAACGGTTTTACGCAGCCTTTCGTCCGGCAGGGAATGGGGGGGCTGTGGCAGACCAGTATTGCCATTGATGGTGGTGGGCCGTGCCAGTGGCAGCTAAATTCACTGAGAGTAAGTTTCAGGATTGCGGATAATATTCCGTTGGTGAAAGGAAAAGAAGTCATTGAGACCAGTTATATCTTTGATTTTGGAGATTATGGCCTCAGTGATGGGTATGGGACAGGGAGGGCAAAAGAGGTCAGTGGAGATCTTGATTTAAAAACGGATTTTTTCCCTATGGTGGCAAACCATATTGATAACACAACGAGTTTGAAATTATTTGGTGGAAATACCGGCCCCGAAAAATGGCGAAGACGTTTTCGGCTTAGGGATACTCAAACCATCCTTATTGAGCCAGTCATTCATTTCGATAAAGTTGTTACTTTGACACCTCCAGATGCTCCAGGCAAACTTACGGCAACTTATCCCGATGGCAGTAGTGAAAAGATCCCGCATATTTATCCCAGCTATGAAAAATTGCTGTCGATGAAATGATAATTTATGTAGTTCCCGCCAGAGAACGTGCTGGCGGGATTTTTCATTAACGGCCAATTTCTGAAGAATTACTTACCAATACAGAAGCTGGAGAAAATTCGTCCCAGCAGATCGTCGGAGGTAAATTCCCCGGTGATTTCACTGAGGTTTTGCTGCGCCAGACGTAGCTCCTCCGCCAGCAGTTCTCCGGCCCATGTTCCGAGCAGTTGGGCTTTGCCCTGCTCGAGATGCTCCGCCGCTTCAGCCAGCGCTTGCAGGTGACGACGACGCGCAAGGAAGCCGCCTTCCATATTAGTTTCAAAGCCCATGCTCTGTTTGAGATGGTTACGCAACACGTCAACGCCTTCACCAGTACGTGCAGAGAGGCGAACCAGTGAGTGGCCATTTACTTCGCTAAGGCCCAGCGTCTCACCGGTAATATCCGCTTTGTTACGCACCACGGTAATTGGCAGTTTGGCTGGCAGACGGGCAATAAAGTCTGGCCAGATATCAGCCGGATCTACGGCGTCGGTGGTGGTTCCATCAACCATAAACAGCACACGGTCGGCTTGTTCGATTTCCTGCCACGCACGTTCGATACCGATGCGTTCAACTTCATCGCTGGCATCGCGCAGGCCCGCAGTGTCGATGATGTGCAGCGGCATACCGTCGATATGAATATGCTCACGCAATACGTCGCGAGTCGTCCCCGCAATGTCGGTCACAATAGCCGCCTCACGACCTGCCAGCGCGTTCAGCAGGCTCGATTTCCCGGCGTTAGGACGTCCGGCAATCACCACCTTCATCCCTTCGCGCAGTAGGCTGCCCTGACGCGCTTCGGCACGAACAGCATCGAGATCGCTGATAACACTGTTGAGCTGCGCTTCAATCTTGCCGTCAGATAAGAAGTCGATTTCTTCATCCGGGAAGTCGATTGCCGCTTCCACATAGATACGCAGGTGAGTGAGCGCTTCCACAAGATGATTTACCCGTGCGGAAAATGCGCCCTGCAATGAGTTCAGCGCCGAGCGGGCGGCTTGCTCTGAGCTGGCATCGATCAGGTCAGCAATGGCCTCTGCCTGGGCCAGATCGAGCTTATCATTGAGAAACGCGCGCTCGGAGAATTCGCCCGGTCTGGCGATACGCAGCCCGGGAATCGTCAGAATACGTTTGAGCAGCAGATCAAGAATTACCGGACCGCCGTGACCCTGAAGCTCTAAAACGTCTTCACCGGTAAAGGAGTTCGGGCCGGGGAACCACAGGGCAATCCCCTGATCCAGCGCGCTGCCATCCACGTCTTTAAACGGCAGATAGTCGGCATAACGCGGTTTTGGTAGTTTCCCCAGTACGGTTTCTGCGACCTCACGCGCCTTTAGGCCGGAGATACGCAGGATACCCACGCCACCACGTCCCGGAGGGGTGGCCTGAGCGACGATGGTGTCGTTATGGCTCATGATAGTTCTCTTATAAATGTAAAAAAGGCGGTCTATTGACCGCCTTCTCTGGCATTAACTTTACCGTGAATACTCGAAATAATTCAAGTTGCAGGAAGGCGGCAAGTTTGTGAGCCCCAGGAGCTTGACTTCCGTAAGCTCCTGGGACAAGCAAATGCAGCCAACGCACCTGCGGCTTGAAGAATGAAGAGTATCAGGAGTTTTTCTTCTCGCGGCTATGCAAACCACGCTTCTCCAGACCACGGTAAATCAGCTGCTGCTGAATAATGGTTACCAGGTTGCTGACGATATAGTACAGCACCAGACCTGACGGGAACCACAGGAAGAACACAGTGAAGATAACCGGCATGAAGGTCATGATCTTCTGCTGCATCGGGTCGGTCACAGTGGTAGGCGACATCTTCTGGATGAAGAACATCGTGATACCCATCAGGATCGGCAGGATGTAGTACGGGTCCTGTGCGGACAGGTCATGGATCCACAGGATGAACGGCGCATGACGCAGTTCAACGGAGCCCATCAGCATGTAGTACAACGCCAGGAAGATTGGCATCTGGATGATCAGCGGGAAGCAGCCGCCCAGCGGGTTAACCTTCTCAGCTTTATACAGGGCCATCATTTCCTGGCTCTGACGCTGTTTGTCATCGCCCAGACGCTCACGCATAGCCTGAATCTTCGGCTGTAGCATACGCATCTTCGCCATGGAGGTGTACTGCGCTTTGGTCAGCGGGTACATGATGCCACGAACGATAAAGGTGATAACGATGATGGAGAAGCCCCAGTTACCCAGGAAGCTATGGATCCATTTCAGCAGCTTAAACAGCGGCTGAGAGATGAACCACAACCAGCCGTAATCCACGGTCAGATCCAGGTGCGGTGCAACGGCCGCCATTTTATCCTGAATTTCCGGGCCGACCCACAGGGTGCTGGTCATCGCGCCAGTCTGACCAGGCTGTACCAGAACCGGCTGTGCTTTATAGCCGATAGCAGCAATGCCGTTACCCAGATTAGCGGTGTAGAAGTTGTTGGTGCCGTCGTTACGCGGAATCCATGCCGTGGCAAAATACTGTTGCAGCATTGCAACCCAGCCGTCTTTAGCATTGACGTTCAGGTTTTCGTTGTCAGCAATGGTGTCGAATTTGTATTTCTCATACTTCTCATCCGGCGTGGAGTACGCCGCACCACGGAAGGTGTGCAGCGCAAAGTTGCTGCTACCGGTGTCGCGATGAGATGGCAGATTGATGGATTGCTTCAACTGACCAAAGGTGGAGACTTCCAGCGGTTTTTCGCCGGCGTTCTGCACACTGTAGTTAACGTTGACAGCATACTCACCACGCTTGAGTACAAACGTCTTGGTGAACGTGTTACCCGCTGCGTCAGTATAGGTCATCGGGATCTGCAGTTCGTTCTGACCGTCAGCCAGTACAAACGCGTCTTTTTCGACGTTGTACAGCGGACGCGGGCCGTTTGCCGGGTTATCCGGGCCGTCACGACCTGTCAGGCCACTCTGTGCCTGGTAGATGAACTGTGGCGTGGTTTCCAGTAACTGGAACGGTTCGGTAGAACCAAGTTCTTTCGGGTAAGCTGGCAGCGAAGCCTGTTCCACATCACCACCACGGGTGTTGATGGTCAGATCAAGCACGTCAGTTTTAACCGTAATCAGTTTCCCCTGGCCACTGGCCGGTACGCCCTGGTCTGCGGCGCTACCCGCTGCGGTGGTCGTTGTCTGCGTGGTCTGTTGGGCCTGAGGTTGCGGGTTTTTATCCTGCTCCCAGGCTTGCCAGATCATGAAAGACACGAACAGCAAAGCGATGACTAAAAGATTGCGTTGCGAATCCATCGTTAGTGTTCTCTGGTATCAAATGGTCCGGGCGGGACGGGATCGTCACCACCAGGGTGTAAAGGGTGGCATTTTAATACGCGTTTCACCGTCAACCAACTGCCTTTTATCACTCCAAACCTGCGCAATGCCTCAATTCCGTAGCTCGAACAGGTTGGAGTGAAACGGCAATGCGGCCCAAGCAGCGGACTGATCAGGCGTTGATAGACCCGAATGAGGGCTATCAGGACCCGCGAGCCAGGCGACAATGGCGACGCCATAATTTTTCCAACGCTTCCGAGAGAGCACGGTTATCGAGGTCAGCAACCCCTTTTTTCGCCACCACCACGAAATCCATTGCTGGAAGTTCGTGCTGACGTAAACGGAAGCTTTCACGCGTCAGACGTTTAATCCGATTGCGTTCATGCGCACGTTTAACATTTTTCTTGGCGACAGTAAGACCGATACGGGGATGCCCCAGCGAATTCAGGCGGCCGAGGATGGTGATTTGCGGCGTGCCAGCCCGTTGTGGCTGCTGGAAGACGAATGTGAAATGAGTGGGAGTTAACAAACGTAACTCCCTGGGAAATGCGAGCTTAACCACTCAGGGGCTAGCTTTTATTACTTAGAAACGGTCAGACGAGAACGGCCTTTAGCACGACGACGTGCCAGAACCTGACGACCATTTTTATTAGCCATACGAGCACGGAAGCCGTGAGAACGGTTGCGCTTCAGTACAGACGGTTGAAAAGTGCGTTTCATGGCGATTTCTACCTAAACTTGAATAAATTCACTGACTTTTGCGTATACCCGAACGAGTTTCGAACGACTTACGCCACAGTGTGGGTGATTAAAGAGGCCGGATTGTAATAATTGTACACTCCGGAGTCAATTCTCTTTCCTTATTTCCCGCTTTTTTCCGCACGGTTTCGCGTAAAAAACAGGCAGCGTTGACGCCGTTAGGCGACCGTTACTCGCTGGGGGTAAGAATTATACGGGCTAGTGGATAAAGCGCAAGGATCGCCCGGGATCTTTATTAGATCGTTTAAGCAGTAAAGCATCTTTACTCATTAATTTTTTCAATATGCGCGCTAAAACCTGCAGCACTTCTCCAGGATCGTTTACACTTAGCCGATTCTGGATCATCCTGTGGATAAATCGGGAAGAATCTGTGAGAAACAGAAGATCTCTTTCTCAGTTTACGCTATGATCCGCGGTCCCGATCGTTTCCATGGATCCTGATCGGGTAAAAATTGCAGATAGCAATTCGCACGTCACCCTTTGCATAGGGTCTTGTCGGTGTGCGTCAACAATCATGAATGTTTCAGCCTTTGTCATTTATCGACTTTTGTTCGAGTGGAGTCCGCCGTGTCACTTTCGCTTTGGCAGCAGTGTCTTGCCCGATTGCAGGATGAGTTACCAGCCACAGAATTCAGTATGTGGATACGCCCGTTGCAGGCGGAATTGAGCGATAACACGCTGGCTTTGTATGCGCCAAACCGTTTCGTGCTCGATTGGGTAAGGGATAAATACCTCAATAATATTAATGGATTACTCAATAATTTCTGCGGAGCGGATGCCCCACAGCTGCGCTTTGAAGTCGGTACTAAACCCGTCACGCAAACGCTGAAAACGCCGGTCAACAACGTTGTGGCGCCCGCCCACGTGACCCAGCAAGTGCAACCGCAACGTGCCGCTCCGGCAGCGCGTTCTGGCTGGGATAACGTCCCGGCTCCGGCTGAACCTACCTATCGTTCTAACGTCAACGTCAAACACACGTTTGATAGCTTCGTTGAAGGTAAATCTAACCAACTGGCGCGCGCGGCGGCACGTCAGGTGGCGGACAATCCAGGGGGCGCCTACAATCCGTTATTCCTTTATGGCGGTACGGGTCTGGGTAAAACTCACCTGTTGCACGCTGTCGGTAACGGCATTATGGCGCGTAAGCCAAACGCCAAAGTGGTGTATATGCACTCCGAGCGTTTTGTGCAGGACATGGTTAAAGCCCTGCAAAACAATGCGATCGAAGAGTTTAAACGCTACTACCGTTCCGTTGACGCGCTGCTGATTGACGATATCCAATTCTTTGCCAATAAAGAACGATCGCAGGAAGAGTTTTTCCACACCTTCAACGCCCTGCTGGAAGGTAATCAGCAGATCATCCTGACGTCGGATCGTTATCCGAAGGAGATCAATGGTGTTGAAGATCGACTGAAATCCCGCTTCGGCTGGGGGCTGACTGTCGCGATCGAACCGCCAGAGCTGGAAACACGCGTGGCGATCCTGATGAAAAAAGCCGACGAAAACGACATTCGTCTGCCGGGGGAAGTGGCGTTCTTTATTGCCAAGCGTCTACGCTCTAACGTGCGTGAACTGGAAGGCGCACTGAACCGTGTGATCGCCAACGCCAATTTTACCGGCCGGGCGATTACCATCGATTTCGTGCGCGAAGCGCTGCGCGATCTGTTGGCTTTGCAGGAAAAGCTGGTCACCATCGACAATATTCAGAAGACGGTGGCGGAGTATTACAAAATCAAAATTGCGGATCTGCTGTCAAAGCGTCGATCTCGCTCGGTAGCTCGTCCGCGCCAGATGGCGATGGCGCTGGCAAAAGAGCTCACCAACCACAGTCTGCCGGAAATTGGCGACGCGTTTGGTGGGCGTGACCATACTACCGTGCTTCATGCCTGCCGCAAGATTGAGCAGTTGCGTGAAGAAAGCCATGATATTAAAGAAGATTTCTCCAATTTAATCAGAACATTATCTTCGTGACGCTATGAAATTTACCGTTGAACGTGAACATTTATTAAAACCGCTTCAGCAGGTCAGCGGCCCGCTGGGTGGACGTCCTACACTGCCGATCCTCGGAAACCTGCTGCTGCAGGTCGCTGACGGTGCGCTTTCTCTGACCGGTACCGATCTCGAAATGGAGATGGTGGCGCGCGTGGCGTTGATCCAGCCCCATGAACCTGGTGCGACCACCGTTCCGGCACGTAAATTCTTCGACATTTGCCGCGGGTTGCCGGAAGGCGCGGAAATAGCCGTTCAACTGGAAGGCGACCGCATGCTGGTACGCTCTGGTCGCAGCCGTTTCTCGCTGTCCACGCTGCCTGCCGCCGACTTCCCTAATCTGGATGACTGGCAGAGCGAAGTCGAATTCACCCTGCCGCAGGCCACGATGAAGCGCCTGATTGAAGCCACGCAGTTTTCGATGGCGCATCAGGATGTGCGTTACTACTTAAACGGCATGCTGTTTGAAACCGAAGGGGAAGAGCTGCGTACTGTGGCGACCGACGGTCACCGTCTGGCGGTTTGTTCAATGCCTGTCGGTCAGCCGTTGCCCAGCCATTCGGTGATCGTACCGCGTAAAGGTGTGATTGAGCTGATGCGTATGCTTGACGGCGGCGACAACCCGCTGCGCGTCCAGATTGGCAGCAACAACATTCGTGCGCACGTAGGGGATTTCATTTTTACCTCCAAGCTGGTTGACGGTCGTTTCCCGGATTATCGCCGCGTACTGCCGAAGAATCCGGACAAACATCTGGAAGCCGGTTGCGATATCCTCAAGCAGGCGTTTGCTCGTGCGGCGATCCTCTCTAACGAGAAATTCCGCGGCGTGCGTCTGTATGTCAGCGAAAACCAGCTGAAAATCACCGCTAATAACCCGGAGCAGGAAGAAGCCGAAGAAATTCTGGATGTCTCCTATCCGGGTACTGAACTGGAAATCGGGTTTAACGTTAGCTACGTGCTGGACGTTCTGAACGCGCTGAAGTGCGAGAATGTGCGTATTCTGCTGACCGATTCCGTATCGAGCGTACAGATTGAAGATGCAGCGTCACAATCTGCAGCCTATGTCGTCATGCCTATGCGCTTGTAAAGAATATCGGGCTATCTTACTTGTTATTCTGGCTCCGGGCAGTGCTCGCAATCCTCACGTACTTCAGTACGCTCCGGTTGCTGTGCGCTGGCCGTAACCAGACTAACTGCGACGATAACGCCCTGGTTATGAGTTGATATGTCGCTATCCCGACTCCTGATTAAAGATTTCCGCAATATTGAAAATGCGGATCTCGCTTTATCTCCCGGCTTTAACTTCCTGGTAGGCGCTAACGGCAGCGGCAAAACCAGCGTGCTGGAAGCTATCTATACGCTCGGCCACGGCCGGGCGTTTCGTAGTTTGCAAATTGGCCGCGTGATTCGCCACGAACAAGAATCGTTTGTTTTACACGGGCGTTTGCAGGGTAATGAGCGTGAGACGTCGATTGGTCTGACGAAAGACAAACTGGGCGACAGCAAAGTGCGCATTGACGGCACTGACGGGCACAAGGTCGCCGAGCTGGCGCACCTGATGCCGATGCAACTGATAACGCCTGAAGGGTTTACTTTACTCAATGGCGGCCCCAAATACAGAAGAGCATTCCTTGACTGGGGATGCTTTCACAATGAAGCCGGCTTTTTCACTGCCTGGAGCAATCTGAAGCGGCTGCTCAAGCAGCGCAATGCGGCACTGCGCCAGGTAAGTCGTTATGAGCAACTGCGCCCGTGGGATAAAGAACTGATCCCGTTGGCGGAACAAATCAGCGCCTGGCGCGCGGAGTACAGCGCCGGTATCGCGCAAGATATGGCGGATACCTGCCAGCAGTTTCTTCCCGAGTTCTCTCTCTCCTTCTCATTCCAGCGCGGCTGGGAGAAAGAGACAGATTACGCCGAAGTGCTGGAACGCAGTTTTGAACGCGATCGCATGTTGACCTACACCGCGCACGGTCCGCATAAGGCGGATTTTCGCATTCGTGCCGACGGCGCGCCGGTGGAAGACACGTTGTCGCGTGGGCAGCTCAAGCTGCTGATGTGCGCCTTACGTCTGGCGCAAGGGGAGTTCCTGACCCGCGAAAGCGGACGGCGCTGCCTGTACCTGATAGATGATTTTGCCTCTGAACTGGATGATGCGCGTCGTGGGCTGCTGGCCAGCCGCTTAAAAGCTACGCAATCTCAAGTCTTTGTCAGCGCAATCAGCGCTGAACACGTTATAGACATGTCCGATGAAAATTCGAAGATGTTTACCGTGGAAAAGGGTAAAATAACGGATTAACCCAAGATAAAATGAGCGAGAAACGTTGATGTCGAATTCTTATGACTCCTCCAGTATCAAAGTCCTGAAAGGACTGGATGCGGTGCGTAAGCGCCCGGGTATGTATATCGGCGACACGGATGACGGCACCGGTCTGCACCACATGGTATTCGAGGTGGTAGATAACGCTATCGACGAAGCGCTCGCGGGTCACTGTAAAGATATCGTGGTAACGATTCACGCTGATAACTCCGTGTCCGTTACCGATGATGGCCGTGGTATCCCAACCGGTATTCACCCGGAAGAGGGCGTTTCGGCGGCGGAGGTTATCATGACCGTTCTGCACGCAGGCGGTAAATTTGATGATAACTCCTATAAAGTTTCCGGTGGTCTGCACGGCGTAGGTGTTTCCGTCGTTAACGCCCTGTCGCAGAAACTGGAGCTGGTGATTCGTCGTGAAGGCAAAGTGCATCAGCAAACTTACATGCACGGTGTGCCGCAGGCGCCGCTGGCGGTCACTGGCGAAACCGAAGTGACGGGGACTCAGGTACGTTTCTGGCCAAGCCACGAAACCTTTACCAACGTCGTTGAGTTCGAATACGACATTCTGGCTAAGCGTCTGCGCGAGCTGTCATTCCTGAACTCCGGCGTGTCTATTCGTCTGCGCGACAAGCGCGACGGCAAAGAAGACCATTTCCACTACGAAGGCGGCATCAAGGCGTTTGTTGAATACCTCAACAAAAACAAAACGCCGATCCATCCGAATATCTTCTACTTCTCCACTGAAAAAGACGGTATCGGCGTTGAAGTTGCGCTGCAGTGGAACGATGGTTTCCAGGAAAACATCTACTGCTTCACCAACAACATTCCGCAGCGTGACGGCGGTACTCACCTTGCAGGTTTCCGTGCGGCGATGACCCGTACCCTGAACGCCTACATGGACAAAGAAGGCTACAGCAAAAAAGCCAAAGTCAGTGCCACCGGTGACGATGCCCGTGAAGGCCTGATTGCCGTTGTTTCCGTGAAGGTGCCGGATCCGAAATTCTCCTCTCAGACCAAAGACAAGCTGGTCTCTTCTGAGGTGAAATCGGCGGTAGAACAGCAGATGAACGAACTGCTGAGCGAATACCTGCTGGAAAACCCGTCTGACGCGAAAATCGTCGTCGGCAAAATCATTGATGCTGCGCGTGCTCGTGAAGCTGCTCGTCGCGCGCGTGAAATGACCCGCCGTAAAGGTGCGCTGGACTTAGCGGGTCTGCCGGGCAAGCTGGCGGACTGTCAGGAACGCGACCCGGCTCACTCTGAACTGTACCTGGTGGAAGGGGACTCAGCGGGCGGCTCTGCGAAGCAGGGGCGTAACCGTAAGAACCAGGCGATTCTGCCGCTTAAGGGTAAAATTCTTAACGTTGAGAAGGCGCGCTTCGACAAGATGCTCTCTTCTCAGGAAGTGGCGACGCTGATCACCGCGCTGGGTTGCGGCATCGGTCGCGACGAGTACAACCCGGACAAACTGCGTTATCACAGCATCATCATCATGACCGATGCGGACGTCGATGGTTCGCACATCCGTACGCTGCTGTTGACCTTCTTCTATCGTCAGATGCCGGAAATCGTTGAGCGCGGCCACGTTTACATTGCACAGCCACCGCTGTACAAAGTGAAGAAAGGCAAGCAGGAACAGTACATCAAAGACGATGAAGCGATGGATCAGTACCAGATCTCTATCGCCCTTGATGGTGCCACGCTGCACACCAATGCCCACGCTCCGGCGCTGGCGGGTGATGCACTGGAAAAACTGGTTTCTGAATACAACGCGACCCAGAAAATGATTGGCCGTATGGAACGTCGTTTCCCGAAAGCGCTGTTGAAAGAACTGGTTTATCAACCGACGCTGGCTGAAGCCGATCTCGCTGATGAAGCGAAAGTCACTACCTGGGTGTCCCAGCTGGTTAACGTGCTGAATGAAAACGAAGTTCACGGCAGCACCTGGAACAGCTTTGTGCGTAAAGACGCTGAACTGAACCTGTTCGAG
Source organism: Citrobacter sp. Cu096 (assembly GCF_030332285.1). Taxonomy (NCBI): domain Bacteria; kingdom Pseudomonadati; phylum Pseudomonadota; class Gammaproteobacteria; order Enterobacterales; family Enterobacteriaceae; genus Citrobacter; species Citrobacter sp. Cu096. Next base: position 421,396 of record NZ_JAOWID010000019.1, on the reverse strand, counting down.
CCGGTGATCCGCGTGCGTACCCACGGCGTTGATACCGATTATCCGCTGGAGCATGAATTTGTGACCGGTGGCGAATATCGTCGTATTTGTACGCTCGGCGAGAAGCTGCGCGGTCTTATCGAAGACGATGCGTTTATCGAACGTGGCGAGCGCCGTCAGCCGGTTGCCAGCTTCGAGCAGGCGTTGGAATGGTTGCAGAAAGAATCACGTCGCGGCCTCGCTATCCAGCGTTATAAAGGTCTGGGCGAGATGAATCCGGAACAGCTGTGGGAAACTACCATGGATCCGGAAAGCCGTCGCATGCTGCGCGTTACCGTGAAAGATGCGATTGCCGCTGACCAGCTATTCACCACGCTGATGGGCGATGCCGTTGAACCGCGTCGCGCGTTTATCGAAGAGAATGCCCTGAAAGCGGCGAATATCGATATCTAAGTCGTTTTGAACATTACGATCCTGACGAAAACGCCTGAATTTGTTCAGGCGTTTTTTTATGGTCTGTCTGAAGGTGATTAGATAATCTGCCGGCCAAAAGGAATGCAGTGAGCGACTATATTATTCACCGTAACGATAAGGTTCTCATTTTCAATATTTATTTGGATATCATCATCTCCTGAAAAGTCGGTGACAGTGATATGAATGACCCGCTTTTCTGTTGAACGCATCGTGAGATACGTCAGCTCTGATATTGAGGGATTGTTTGGCCCTTTGCCGTGGAAGAGCACGCTATTACCTGCCGATAAGCAATAAACCGTGAACTTATCCGGCGACTGCCAGCGCAATTTTACGGGGGTATCCAGATTAACGGCATCAACAGCCATAATGTGCGGGAAGAGCGTGACGGTGTGCCTGGTGCAGAGCGGTTCAGCATTAATCAGGTAACTGGTATTAATCTCCTGATTGTGCGGGTTATCAACTGTAATAATATCAATTAATAAGTCGCTACTTGTGGTGATGTTTCGACGAAAAACCACGTCTTTGTAGGCCTCTGCATCCCATTCGACGCGGGTTTTACTGTCAGGGAGCATTGGCATACTTTGCCACTCGACTTCGGTAACCAGTTGTACCGTGCCATTTTCTTCACGGTATAGCACCACGCTGGGATTTGCCGGTGCCTGGTTTTTCCCATTAATACAGAGTGTGTTATGTGAAAAAGAGTTCTTAAAGTAACCGTAATGCAGCGGTGCGCCGTAGCCTGTGGTACCAAGGTCCGGAAAAATTGCCCGGCCATTATTAAACACGGTTAACCCCAGTCGATCATAGTGATCGTGCTCGCCGCCATAAGGTGTGTGTTTGACACAAATAGCACGCCCAAGTTTATTCCGGATAATCGTCAGACCGCTTTCTGCTGTATGCAGCGTCTCCTGTGGTGGTAAAAGAGCCTGTGAAGGGAGCGTTTTCCCGTAAAATACTGCATCAATACTGTTTCGAGGGTGCTGGCTGTAAATCTGTTTTAATAGCTGTCCATATTCTGGTGTGTCGTAATACCACCAGGCAAACTCATAAATATCGCTATGCGTCAGTTTTTCCTGGCCGTTCACACAGTCGTTAATTTTCGGCAGCGTCATATCTGGCATTAACTGCGTCAGTGGTACGCTCAACATTTTTGGATACCAGGCGGTTTCCAGCAAACTGTAGTCCGAACCACGGGCGACTTTTTCATAGGCGAAAAATCCCTGCAGCGCGTAAAAATGGTAATGCAGAGAACCTTCAAACCACAAACCGTCAGGCATTAAGGCATGTTCTAACTGGTATCGAAGCCCGTACTGGCTGTTAACCGCAAATTCGAGATACGTTTTATCATCTAGCACAGCCCCAATAATGCCGATTGCAGCGCTGATTTTGACTTCATGGTTGTGGATCTGATTACAGCGATGTTGCATAAGGAAATCTGCTCCCGCACGTAAGAGACGTTCAGCGATATACAGGTCTTCCTCTGCGGTGAGTTTATTGCGGATAATGTCGAAGCCTCTGGCAAAATCGGAATGGCAGTTGGCCTCGCATAATGTCTGTGCATTTGCTTTTCCGGGGCCATTGTAGGGAATTCCGCCGTGCTCCTGATAATCCGGATAATATCTGGCGTAAAGCATCAGAATATCCCGCACTTTGCTGAGATAACGGGCCTCATCGGTCAGCAACCACAGTACCGCCAGTTCATAACACGCTTTTGCATTTAAGCCATTAAGCCAGCGCCACCATGCGCCATCATAAGGCTCACCGGAAAATGTTGTACCATCCACGGGGCAGCGATGCACTTCTGGCGAATGGCGATCCCACATTAAACGTACGCTGTGCTCCGGGCAAAAAAAGTAGTGGTTCCAGGTCGCGCATCCCGTTTCAGGAACCAGAACCGGATTATTGATAACATCGCTGTTGCTTGCTCTCAGCGCGTTTATCATCTCTGGCCTGGCGAGTTCACGGGCCTGCAGTACTTGCTTTTGTGTAAACTGCTTCATATCGTCCTCGTTATTTCACCAGCACCGATCCTGGGATCAGGATATTGATATCCTTAGGGTTTTCCTTTGTCATAATGGCTGCATTTTTAATGAAGCTCACATCCTGATACGCTCTTGCAGCCGCGAGTAATGGTCCTGTTGCTTCAGAAGGCGTATAGCGGATATCTTCATGCCCCCAGGCTGTCTGCGGCTTGCCGGTTTGTTCGCTTATTAGCAAAAAGGCTTTTTTCATCGTGCGGTTATCCAATTCGAAACCCCAGACATCATTTTGCGCTTTCTCGCCATAGCGTCCCATGTGTGCATAAGCGGATAGTGCAAAATTAGTGTAATGGAACGAGCGTGTGCGCTCGGTTTCAGATGTGATTTCCCCGACAGCGTTTACCTGAGAAATCAGGTGGCGCAATTTGAAAATTTCCACCTGCCGTGATGCTTGCTGCTGTTGATCGGTAAACAGAGAAAATGCTGTAACCTGCGCGTCATACCATGCGCCGTGATTGTTATACCAGTTCGACTCTTCAAAGCCGTTGTGACTCGTTAACAACCATTGTGTATAGTCTGCATACCATTTTTTATACCCTTTCAGCGCCTGCGAGGGGATATGACCCGAGTTTTCCAGCAAAACAATGCTGTCAGCCACATCGATCAAAACGCGGGTATCGATAATCCCAATTCCACGTCCGTCGACTTTTCCGGGGATCGCCTGTGCATAGTTTAAGTTAGGGTTCATTCGGGTTTTACTGTCGAGAAACCAGGCCTGTAACAATTGCTGCGCTTTTTTCGCATATTTATCCTCGCCACTGTAAAACCACGCCAGCGCCAGCGCCCGAACATCATCGGAGAATTGCACCATGCGCTTACTGTCGGTACCGTTCGTTTTAGAATCCGGGTTTATTTGTCCATCTTTACGGATATAGGGCATGCCATTTTTACTATCAGGATTTGGCCACCAGTAGGGACCAAAGCTGTAGTAGTCATGTTTATTTCCAGAAACCGGCGTTAAGGTTTTGTCCATGACCGAATACACGGAATGAGTGAGCGCCATGTCAGCCTGTTGCAACAGTGCTTGCCAGGCTGGTGTGTATTGGACATCGTGTTGACTAATGCTTTGCTTGATGCTCAACATTTGTTCACAATCATAAGTCAGGCAAGGGTCATGTTGAGCGGCCAGGATAGTATTTTGTGAACAGAAAACCCCGCTGACAATTAATGCCAGAAAATGTATTTTACATTTCATCTTTTTTAGCCTGTTTATTCGAAGTTGATGGTTAATCCGATGCGGAAGCGGTTTTCTGTTAATCCTGACTCGCTATTATATTTTCCTTGTTGCTCCATATAATCCCACTCAACATAAGGTTGAAATGTTTTGTTGAGTTTATATTTAATGACCAGATCATTTTCATAGGCACTTTTCTTGCCATTGTTATAATGGAAATCATTCACATAGCGATAGAACACGGGGTTATCCTGAATACTAAAGTATTCATTCTGCCAGCCGAGATATAAATCCAGTCGTTCAACGCTTCCTTTATCCTGAGTACCCGAAAGATCTTTTGAGTCATACTGATTCCAGTCATAACGAAAACGAACTCCAGAGTAGACCGTATCAGTCATATTCCAGATTATTTTGACGTAAGGGCGAACTTGTGCGCCATCGGTGCTCCAGTGATAAACTATCCCCGGCTGTATTGCCACCATTGGGCTTAGTTTATATTTATAGTTCCCTTCAATTTCATTGTAACTGATCGTGGATTGATCGAGGTTATCGTTACCTTGCTTATTATCGGTTTCCATACTCAGCCAGTAACCGGATTTAAAACTTTGGCTCATTTTAAAGCGAGACTCGTAACTATGGCTGGCCTCTTTATAGCCGCCACGCATATCAAATGTCATGGCGTGGCCGACGATAGGGCAGCAGCAAGCCGCCAGCAATAAAGCTGTTTTTTTCATAAAAAGTTTTCCTTGCCGATAATTTATGCCGTGATGGCTTGTGTGGTTTTTTTAGGTGTTTTTATTAGGGTCCACAGGAAAAGTGCGCCGATTAAATCGAAAACGCCCAATCCTACGAAAAAGGCGTTATAACCGATAACAGTAACCATGGCGCCGAGGAACAAACCAAATAAGAAATTACCCATACTACCGGTAAATGCGGCAAAGCCTGTTGCAGTCCCTACTTCCTGTTTAGGAAACAGATCGGAAGACATACTGATGACCGTGATAGACAGGCACTGGTGGGCGAAGCCCGCAACACAGAATAGGGCAATCGCAATATAAACATCGGTAACAAAGCCAACGGCTGCCATCGATAACATCAAAATAGAGGCGAACGTGAAGGTGATCCGTTTTGCATTCAGTACACAGAAACCTCGATTAACCAGTATGCGAGACAGATAACCCGCAAAGATACAGCCGAAATCAGCCGTCAGAAAGGGGAGCCAGGCGAACATTGCGATATGTGCCATATCCATATGGCGAACGGTGACAAGATACAGCGGCATCCAGTAATGCAGCGTTCCCCATGCAGGATCGGCCATAAAGCGGGGTAATGAGATAGCCCATAAATTGCGGTTAGTGATAATAGAACGAAGCGTCGCTTTTTCTTTTACCACTTCGATTTGGTCGGCAAGGACTGCATCATGTTCCGCTTTGATCAGTGCAGGATGTTGTTCTGGTGAGCGATAGAAAATGTACCAGATTACCGCCCATACAATTCCTATTGCACCAGTAACGACAAATGACATTTCCCAGTTGTAATTAACGATCGCCCACACGACTAACGGCGGCGCCAGCATCGCACCGACGGAGGTTCCCAGACTATAAACGCCACAGGCTAATCCTCTTTCCTTTGCTGGAAACCACTCGGCGGTAACTTTCATACCCGCCGGGTTAAAGGCGGCCTCCGTTAACCCTAAACCACCGCGCAGCCATGCCATTGGCAACCAGGTGCTACATAGGCCTGTGAGCATATTAAAGATTGACCACAGGGCCGCCAGTAGAGCAAAACTTAATCGCAAACCGAATTTATCGATAATAAAGCCGCATGCGATGCCGCCAATCGCATAAGTGAAGGGGAAGACAGAGACAATCCAGGAATACTGCTCGCTCGACAGCCCTAATGTTTTCATCATCTCAGGAGCAGCTACCCCGAGGGTGCTTCTTGCGAGATAGTTGGTAATGGTGCCCAGCATCACAAGGACGATGATATACCATCGCAAATTCTTAATTTTCATTGTTGGTCTCATGTATACAGTTAATGATTTTAAGAAACAGTGAATCTATAAAAATGAAACGCTGTTTTGTATGCATAAGACTCAAAAATGATATTAATTTCCGTGAGGAAATTCACACTTACATGAAGCAAAGAAATACACAAAATATTTTGTGTATAAAAAAATGAATGTGATATGTTGTTTTTTCCTTGTTTTTCATCGTGTTATTCATGACTCCTGAAAGGAAAAATAATTATTATGTGAAAGCAATGGAATATGCATAATTATTGTGAATAAAAAACATTAAATAATAGATTTTTAATATTGAAGTTTGTGATGGTTTATCTACTGATACCGTTTTATTTAAAATAAAATGTTAACGTGTCTATTGTCTGGAAGTTGGCGGAGTTTGTGATTTAATATCTATTGTCGATTTAATTTTAATAATCATACACAATGTTAATGATTAACTTTGTCGGTTAACGCGTGTGCGTAAACGGTAATGAGGATTGCTTTGTCGTTATTCAGCCCCTTTTCGTAGCTGTTTTTTGAGCGGAATCGCGTTAGCATGAGGATGGACTCATTTAATCCGGGGAACTCATGGCTATCAAACTTATTGCTATCGACATGGATGGCACACTTCTGCTGCCCGATCACACCATTTCACCTGCGGTCAAAACGGCGATTGCCGCAGCGCGAGCGCGTGGCGTAAATGTGGTGCTGACCACGGGGCGCCCCTATGCCGGCGTCCACAGCTATCTGAAAGAACTACATATGGAACAGCCCGGTGACTACTGCATTACCTACAATGGAGCGCTGGTGCAGAAAGCCGGGGATGGCAGTACCGTAGCGCAAACTGCGCTAAGCTATGACGATTATCGCTATCTGGAGCAACTTTCCCGGGAAGTCGGCTCGCATTTCCACGCTCTCGATCGCAACACGCTGTATACCGCTAATCGCGATATCAGCTACTACACGGTGCATGAATCGTTTGTCGCGACCATCCCGCTGGTGTTCTGTGAAGCCGAGAAAATGGATCCCGCAACCCAGTTCCTGAAAGTGATGATGATTGACGAACCGGAGATCCTCGATAAAGCCATCTCGCGCATCCCAGCAGAAGTTAAAGAGAAGTACACCGTACTGAAAAGTGCGCCGTATTTCCTCGAAATTCTCGATAAACGCGTCAATAAAGGTACTGGCGTAAAATCGCTGGCCGACGCGTTAGGAATTAAAGCCGAAGAGGTGATGGCTATTGGCGATCAGGAAAACGACATCGCGATGATTGAATACGCAGGTGTGGGCGTTGCCATGGACAACGCTATTCCATCAGTCAAAGAAATCGCCAACTTCGTGACCAAATCTAACCTCGAAGATGGCGTCGCGTATGCCATTGAGAAGTTTGCGCTGAATTAAGTCCGCTTCGTCAGGTTACAACCCGCGCTAAGCGCGGGTTTTTTTATGTCTCTTTTTACCGTCCAAATAACATCCCTTTTACCATTTGTGGTTTTTGTGATCTAAATTGTAGTACAACATTTATTGTTTGTACTACATTGGTCGTGTGACAACGATGATAGATATCATGGTCGTACTACAAAATTGAGGTGAATTTCAGCGGTGACGGTAAAGTAGAGCAGAACATTCAGAGCACAAGGACTATCCATGACTCTCAACAAGACCGATCGCATTGTTATCACGCTGGGCAAACAGATTATCAGTGGCAAATACGTACCGGGGTCGGCACTACCGGCGGAAGCGGATTTATGCGAGGAATTTGAAACCTCGCGCAACATCATTCGTGAAGTGTTCCGTTCGCTTATGGCGAAGAGGCTCATTGAAATGAAACGCTACCGCGGGGCATTTGTTGCACCACGAAACCAGTGGAATTACCTCGATACAGATGTACTGCAATGGGTGCTGGAAAACGACTATGACCCGCGTCTGATTAGCGCGATGAGTGAAGTTCGTAATCTGGTGGAACCGGCGATTGCTCGCTGGGCAGCGGAGCGGGCGAACTCGAGCGATCTGGCTGAAATCGAGTCGGCGCTTAATGACATGATTGCCAACAACCAGGACAGGGATGCTTTTAATGAAGCTGATATTCGCTATCACGAGGCGGTTTTACAGTCGGTACATAACCCTGTTTTACAACAACTTAGCATAGCGATTAGTTCGCTACAACGCGCGGTTTTTGAACGAACCTGGATGGGGGATGAGGCCAACATGCCGAAGACACTCCAGGAACATAAGGCGCTATTCGATGCGATACGGCACCAGGATAGCAATGCGGCAGAGCAGGCGGCTTTAACTATGATCGCCAGCTCAACACGAAGGCTCAAGGACATCACATGACAGCTCGCTACATCGCAATTGACTGGGGATCAACCAATTTGCGCGCCTGGCTTTACCAGGGCGACAAATGCCTGAAGAGCAGGCAATCAGAAGCAGGCGTTACGCGTCTGAACGGTAAATCTCCCGCAGCGGTGTTAGCTGAGGTTACACAAAACTGGCGCAACAGCGCCACCCCTGTGGTGATGGCGGGAATGGTAGGCAGTAACGTGGGCTGGAAAGAGGCTCCTTATCTGGCCGTTCCCGCCCAATTCTCTGCCATTGGCGAGCAGTTAACCTCTGTTGGCGACAATATCTGGATTATTCCCGGACTTTGCGTTTCTCGTGAGGATAACCACAATGTGATACGCGGCGAAGAGACCCAGCTATTGGGCGCCCGTACACTTTCACCCTCTCCTGTCTATGTCATGCCGGGTACTCATTGCAAATGGGTTCTGGCGGATGCACAGCAAATTCATGATTTCCGTACCGTGATGACCGGTGAGTTACATCATTTGCTGCTGCGCCATTCACTGTTGGGGGCGGGATTGCCGGAGCAGGAAGCCTCGGCCGGTGCATTCTCTGCGGGACTGATGCGCGGTCTCGCCACGCCAGCCGTTTTGCCGCAACTCTTTGAAGTTCGTGCCTCGCATGTACTGGGAACACTCCCGCGAGAGCAGGTTAGCGAATTTCTCTCCGGCCTGCTGATTGGCGCAGAAGTCGCCAGTATGAGCGAACAATTCGCTGCCGGGCAGGCTATTACTCTCGTCGCAGGTTCAGCCCTGACCTCACGTTATCAGCAGGCATTTCACGCCATTGGACGTGAGGTATCTGCAGTATCCGGCGACGCGGCATTTCAGGCAGGCATAAGGAGTATCGCTCATGCAGTGGCAAACTAATCTTCCGCTAATTGCAATATTACGTGGTGTAACGCCCGATGAAGCGCTGGCGCACGTCGGTGCGGTCATTGACGCGGGTTTCGATGCGGTAGAGATCCCGCTTAATTCCCCACAGTGGGAAAAGAGCATTCCGGCAATTGTGGATGCGTATGGCGACAAGGCTCTAATTGGCGCTGGAACCGTGCTCAAACCGGAGCAAGTTGACCAGCTTGCACAAATGGGCTGTAAGCTTATCGTCACGCCCAATATTCAACCCGAGGTGATCCGTCGAGCGGTGGGCTATGGCATGACAGTTTGTCCTGGTTGTGCGACCGCTAGTGAAGCCTTTACTGCGCTGGATGCTGGCGCGCAGGCGCTAAAAATATTCCCTTCATCCGCTTTTGGCCCTGACTATATCAAAGCGCTGAAAGCGGTACTTCCGCCAGATGTTCCTGTGTTTGCCGTTGGCGGTGTGACGCCGGAAAACCTGAATCAATGGATCAATGCAGGTTGTGTAGGTGCAGGACTGGGCAGCGATCTCTATCGCGCCGGGCAGTCTGTTGAACGTACCGTGCAGCAGGCTGTGGCATTTGTAAAAGCGTATCGAGAGGCAATGAAATGAAAATTACTAAAATCACCACGTACCGTTTACCCCCGCGCTGGATGTTTTTAAAGATTGAAACAGATGAGGGGATTGTTGGCTGGGGTGAACCGGTCATTGAAGGGCGGGCACGCACTGTGGAAGCGGCGGTTCACGAGCTTGGTGATTATCTGATTGGCCAGGATCCCGCGCGTATTAACGATCTCTGGCAGGTGATGTACCGGGCTGGTTTTTATCGCGGTGGTCCTATCATGATGAGTGCAATCGCTGGTATTGACCAGGCGCTGTGGGATATCAAAGGTAAAGTGCTGAATGCACCTGTATGGCAACTGATGGGGGGGCTGGTTCGCGATAAAATCAAAGCCTATAGCTGGGTTGGTGGAGATCGTCCAGCAGAAGTGATTGACGGTATTAAGAAGTTGCGCAGCATTGGTTTTGATACCTTCAAACTGAACGGCTGTGAAGAGATGGGCGTCATTGACAATTCGCGAGCCGTGGACGCTGCGGTAAATACAGTGGCGCAAATTCGCGAAGCCTTTGGCAATGAAATTGAGTTTGGCCTTGATTTCCATGGTCGTGTTAGCGCCCCGATGGCAAAAGTATTAATTAAAGAGTTGGAACAATACCGACCTCTGTTTATTGAAGAGCCGGTACTGGCTGAACAGGCTGAATATTATCCGAAGCTGGCGGCACAAACACATATTCCTATTGCTGCCGGTGAACGCATGTTCTCACGTTTCGAATTTAAACGCGTGCTGGAAGCTGGTGGCCTGGCAATTCTACAACCCGACCTGTCACATGCTGGTGGTATTACCGAGTGCTATAAAATTGCCGGAATGGCGGAAGCTTACGATGTGGCGCTGGCTCCGCACTGCCCGCTGGGGCCAATTGCGTTAGCTGCCTGTCTGCACATTGACTTCGTCTCGCGAAACGCGGTATTCCAGGAGCAAAGCATGGGTATTCACTACAATAAGGGCGCTGAGTTACTCGACTTTGTGAAAAACAAAGAAGATTTCAATATGGAAGGTGGATTCTTTAAACCGCTAATGAAAGCGGGTCTGGGCGTAGAAATTGATGAAGCTCGGGTGATTGAGCTCAGCAAAAATGCACCGGACTGGCGTAATCCGTTGTGGCGGCATGAGGATGGCAGCGTCGCCGAATGGTAAATGCGCGTTATACTTCGCACTGGTGGTTCGTTGGCTGTATTTTCTTACCCTGGTCGTATGCTCCCGGGGATGTGAAAACTTGCTGCCTTCACCCAGCACGAATTATTTAGCGCATTGCAGTTGAGTTATTAATAAAAAATTTAAATAAACCCTCTGTAAATTACAGGGCATGGTGAGCGGTATCGCTATGCCCAAAATCTGGAGACAGATTGCGATGGATATTTCAGTTACTACTGCAAAACCCGGGCGTCGTCGGTATCTGACGCTAATTATGATCTTTATTACTGTGGTTATTTGTTATGTTGACCGTGCTAATCTCGCCGTGGCATCGGCACATATTCAGGAAGAATTCGGTATTACTAAAGCGGAAATGGGATATGTCTTTTCTGCTTTTGCCTGGCTTTACACATTATGCCAGATCCCGGGCGGTTGGTTTCTCGATCGTGTAGGTTCTCGCCTGACCTACTTTATTGCCATCTTTGGTTGGTCGGTGGCAACCCTGTTTCAGGGATTTGCAACCGGACTAATGTCGTTAATTGGCCTACGTGCGATAACCGGCATTTTTGAAGCCCCCGCATTTCCCACCAATAACCGTATGGTGACCAGTTGGTTTCCTGAACATGAACGTGCATCTGCTGTAGGTTTTTATACATCAGGACAGTTTGTGGGACTGGCATTTCTTACACCGCTGCTGATTTGGATCCAAGAAATGCTGAGTTGGCACTGGGTATTCATTGTTACCGGTGGGCTCGGTATTATTTGGTCACTTATTTGGTTTAAGGTTTACCAGCCGCCGCGTCTGACGAAAAGTATCACCCAGGCTGAACTAGATTATATTCGTGACGGTGGTGGCCTGGTGGATGGTGATGCGCCCGTGAAGAAAGAGGCGCGTCAGCCACTGACCAAAGCCGACTGGAAGCTGGTGTTCCACCGTAAGCTGGTGGGCGTCTATCTGGGCCAGTTTGCGGTGACCTCCACGCTCTGGTTCTTCCTCACATGGTTCCCCAACTATTTAACCCAGGAAAAAGGCATCACTGCGCTGAAAGCTGGATTTATGACTACCGTCCCGTTCCTGGCGGCTTTCTTTGGCGTACTGCTTTCTGGTTGGCTGGCAGACAAGTTGGTGAAAAAAGGCTTCTCGCTGGGAATGGCGCGTAAAACGCCGATTATCTGCGGATTACTGATCTCCACTTGCATTATGGGGGCGAACTACACCAACGATCCGGTATGGATTATGACACTGATGGCCATCGCGTTCTTCGGCAATGGTTTTGCCTCTATCACTTGGTCGCTGGTCTCTTCACTGGCACCCATGCGCCTGATTGGTCTCACTGGCGGTGTGTTTAACTTCGTTGGAGGATTGGGCGGAATCACCGTACCATTGGTAGTCGGTTACCTTGCGCAGGATTATGGGTTTGCGCCTGCGCTGGTCTACATCTCTGCCGTTGCGCTGCTTGGCGCGTTGTCTTACATCCTGCTGGTGGGGGATGTGAAGCGCGTCGGTTAATGTTCTTTAACCAGCCCGTCAGACGTTATGGCGGGCTGCTCTTCCAGACCTAAGGGAATATGTGCCACGCCGCTGCGCATTATCCATTTACGGGAAAACGCTGACGTAAGTGCCCGGCTTTTAAGGATTTTGCCATACAGTTTGAGACGTATTTTACGGGTAGCTTTGCGGTAAGCGAGATTCATATCTGGCGCATCCCGCAGTAGTACAGATTTGAGAATCTCCGCGCTGTCCAGCGCATAGCTAATCCCCTCCAGCGAGCTGGCGCTGATAAAACCGGCCGCTTCGCCAATCAAAAATGCGTTTTCCTCACCACAGACGAAGTCTTTCCAGCGTGAGGGGAATAGCACCGTACATTTTTCGCTTTTCACCGGGTTGCCGAATTGAAACTGGAACGCTTCCATCTTCGTTTTCAGCGCGTCAAAGCGTGACTGGCCGTCCTTCATCGGGTAGGCGCCGCCAAAGATAAAATAGCCGTCTTTGCTGATACTCCAGGAATAACAGTCGGTTGCGTCGTTATCAAAAATACAGGAATAGAACGGCACAGGATGTTTTTCTGCAAACCATTGTTGAATAGCGACATATTTACGAATTTGATGCTGGGGGTAGAGATGACGGCGCACCAGTGAATTCGCGCCGTCGGCCCCGACCAGATAACGTGCGGTGATCTGTTGCTCCCAACCGTCGGCGCGGAAGATAACATGCCATTTATCGCCCTCGCGCCAGATTTTCCGACACAAGCTGTCGTGATACACCTGTACATCGTCGGGAATGAGAGATTTAAGCCATAAATCAAAGGCATGGCGGTTGATGTTTATGTAACTTCGCTGGTAGTTACGCGTCAAAGAGGCTGCAACATCAACCGTTTTAACGCTAAATATCTGTGGATTGGCGATGACATCAACGGGTAAGGTTATCCCATCGCGGATAAACGAACGCTGGGCATCCGGGGCCAGCAGGCCGCCACAGGGTTTAGTGAAACCTTCGTTGCCGCACTGACGTTTTTTATCCAACGCGATCACGCGCATTTTTCCGCTCAACTGCCGCGCCAGCGCTGCGCCTGCCGGGCCTAATCCGATAATCGCTACGTCAAAATGTTCCATCTTTCTGTCCGCAAAAATGAAGATGACGATACGCTAAAGCCTGAAAGTGAAGTGCTTGTGAAGTATGATTGCTGAAATCGTCTTGTATCAGGGCATTCCATGAAGCAAATCACCTTTACGCCGCGTAATCATCAGCTTACCAATATCAACACCTGGACACCGGACAGCCAGTGGCTGGTTTTTGATGTACGTCCTTCCGGCGCATCGTTTACCGGAGAGACGATTGAACGCATCAATATTCACACCGGCGAGCTGGAGGTGATTTATCGCGCGACACAGGGATCGCATGTTGGCGTAGTGACCGTTCATCCAAAGTCGGAAAAGTATGTATTTATTCATGGACCTGAAAATCCAGATGAATCATGGCATTACGACTTCCATCATCGGCGTGGAGTGATTGCTACGCAGGCAGAAGTGAAGAATCTGGATGCGATGGATATTACTGCGCCTTACACGCCGGGCGCGCTGCGCGGTGGTAGTCATGTGCATGTTTTTAGCCCAAACGGCGAGTTTGTCAGTTTCACCTATAACGATCATGTGCTGCATGAGCGTTCACCGGCGCTGGATTTACGCAATGTCGGTGTGGCTGCGCCGTATGGTCCGGTGAAGGTATCCGCGCAGCATCCCCGTGAATACAGCGGGAACTCTTGGTGCGTGCTGGTGAGCCAGACGACACCAACGCCAAAACCAGGTAGTGATGAGATTAACCGCGCTTATGAAGAAGGCTGGGTGGGGGATCATGCGCTGGCATTTATCGGTGATACCTTGTCGGCAAATGGCGAGAAGGTTCCCGAGCTGTTTATCGTCGATTTGCCACGGGATGAAAACGGCTGGAAAAAGCCGGGCGAGGCACCGCTGGAGGGTTCTGAGGCGACAATGCCTGCGCCTCCGTCTGGCGTTGTTCAGTGTCGTCTGACGTTTACCCATAACCGTGCTTTCCCTGGGCTGGTGAATCAGCCGCGCCACTGGGTGCGCAGTAATCCACAGGCGTCTGAGATTGCGTTTTTAATGCGTGATGACGGCGGTATAGTGCAGCTATGGTTGATTTCCCCACAGGGAGGAGAACCACGTCAGCTTACCCGCTGCGACACGGATATCCAGTCGGCATTCAACTGGCATCCGTCGGGAAAATGGCTGGGATTTGTACTGCAGAACAGAATCGCTTGTTGTGATGCTCAGACGGGAGATATTGATTTTTTAACGGAGCGTCACGGCAACCCGCCGTCGGGCGATGCGATCGTCTTCTCTCCTGATGGTCAACAGGTTGCGTGGATGGAAGACGTCGAGGGTTTCCGCCAACTGTGGGTGACAGAAACCGGGCGTTAACTTAAGGTGCTGGCATTTTTGCCGGAGGGATAACGGCGTTTGTGGCCTGCGTCCTCTCCTCGCTCTTTTCTACACGGGATCTCACCGAGCTATCTTTGCGAAAGAGGTCCCACGGAAGCAATACCGTATCCAGGACAACGGTAAACGGCATATCCAGAATCGCCAGCGACTTGGTTCCCCAGTTTGTATCACTTTCGCTAATCATTGTGGCACTGGCGCGCGTGCCGGGATACGTCCCTTCCTTGCCGCCGGTATGCGACATAATGCTGGAACAGCCGCTCACAAACGCCATCCCGCTGCACATTGTCAGTGTTACCAACATTTTTTTTATCATCATTTATTCATCTGTATTTATCGTGTTTGCATGGTGAGTTAAAGCGATCCGTTGCGAAAATAACATCACCATTTCGTCGCACTGTGGCGGCTATCGCGATTTAACGATAACAACTGCTCCCCCCAGTGTATGCAATAGACAACAAACTGCAAAAAAAGTCAGATGAATACGCTTGAAAAGTTTGGTTTAAGACCCACTTTTAGGATGTAGGCAAATGAAGGGCATGCCTGATGGGTGTCCTGGCTACCTGACCTGTCCATGATGGAAGGTCCATTATCCTCGCTGATTTCAGGAGCTATTGATTATGCGTAACTTTGATTTATCCCCACTGTACCGTTCTGCTATTGGTTTTGATCGCCTGTTTAACCTGCTGGAAAACAACCAGGGCCAGAGCAATGGCGGCTACCCTCCGTACAACGTTGAGCTGGTAGACGAAAACCATTACCGCATTGCGATAGCCGTTGCCGGTTTTGCTGAAAGCGAACTGGAAATCACTGCCCAGGACAATCTGCTGGTGGTGAAAGGCGCCCATGCGGACGATCAAAAAGAACGTACTTACCTGTATCAGGGCATTGCCGAGCGCAACTTTGAACGTAAGTTCCAGTTAGCGGAGAACATTCATGTTCGCGGCGCAAACCTGGTGAATGGTCTGCTGTATATCGATCTCGAGCGCGTAATTCCCGAAGCGAATAAGCCGCGCCGCATCGAAATCAACTAATTCTGTGGGCCGCTTCGGGCGGCCTTGTTAAATCATCGGCTTGCCGTCAGGGAGCCGACATGTACCTACTCGCTTCTTAGAAGGAGATTATTATGCGTAACTACGATTTATCCCCACTGCTGCGTCAATGGATCGGTTTTGACAAACTGGCCAACGCCTTACAAAACACCGGTGAAAGCCAGAGCTTTCCTCCTTATAACATCGAAAAGAGCGATGATAACCACTATCGCATTACGCTTGCGTTAGCCGGTTTCCGCCAGGAAGATTTGGATATTCAACTGGAAGGCACGCGTCTGACCGTGAAAGGGACGCCGCAGCAGCCAGAAAAAGAGACTAAATGGTTGCACCAGGGGCTGGTCACTCAGCCGTTCAGCCTGAGCTTTACGCTGGCTGAAAATATGGAGGTCTCCGGCGCAAGCTTCACTAACGGCTTGCTGCATATCGATTTGACCCGTAATGAACCTGAAGCCATTGCTCCACAACGTATCGCTATCAGCGAACGTCCCGCATTAAATAGTTAAATAGCTCCATGCCTTTGCCCCGCCAGAAATGACGGGGCTTTTTTGTGCTTTACCACCCATACATTGCGACTGTACTCTGCGAGAATCCATTTACTTAATGATGTTATTCACAGGGAACAGGATAATGAGTGATATAGCATTGACGGTCAGCGTTCTGGCATTAGTGGCGGTTGTCGGATTATGGATCGGCAACGTAAAAATACGTGGTGTGGGTTTTGGCATCGGAGGTGTACTGTTCGGCGGTATTATTGTCGGGCATTTTGTCGATCAGGCAGGGATGACCCTTAGCGGCGATATGCTGCATTTTATTCAGGAATTTGGCCTGATCTTGTTCGTCTACACCATCGGTATCCAGGTCGGACCGGGCTTTTTTGCGTCATTGCGCGTTTCGGGCCTGCGGCTGAATCTGTTTGCCGTGCTGATTGTCATCATGGGTGGCCTGGTCACCGCTATTCTGCATAAGCTTTTTGCCATTCCTCTTCCCGTGGTGCTGGGTATATTCTCCGGAGCGGTCACCAATACCCCGGCGTTGGGGGCCGGGCAGCAAATTCTGCGCGATTTGGGTACGTCTGGCGATGTGGTAGATCAAATGGGGATGAGCTATGCCATGGCTTATCCATTTGGTATTTGCGGTATTTTGCTCACCATGTGGCTGATGCGCATGATTTTTCGCGTTAACGTCGATGCTGAAGCCAGGCAGCATGAGTCCACACTGACCAACGGACACGCGCTAATTCAGACGATGAATATCCGCGTGGAAAACCCGAACCTCAACAATATGGCCATTCAGGATGTTCCGATCCTGAACAGCGATAAAATCATCTGCTCGCGACTGAAACGTGAAGAAACATTGATGGTGCCATCGCCGGGAACGGTTATCCAGATGGGGGACCTGCTGCACCTGGTCGGGCAGCCAGCCGATCTGCACAACGCGCAGGTGGTGATTGGTCAGGAGGTGGACACATCGTTGTCGACGCGCGGGACTGATTTACGCGTTGAGCGCGTGGTGGTCACCAACGAACAAGTGCTGGGTAAACGTATCCGCGATCTGCACTTTAAAGAACGTTACGACGTGGTGATCTCCCGCCTGAACCGTGCGGGGGTTGAGCTGGTAGCCAGCAGCGATGCCAGCCTGCAATTCGGGGACATTCTCAATCTGGTAGGGCGGCCTTCGTCGATTGATGCTGTTGCCAATGTTGTCGGTAACGCGCAGCAAAAACTGCAGCAGGTGCAGATGCTGCCGGTATTTATCGGTATCGGACTGGGTGTTCTGCTGGGGTCAATCCCGCTGTTCATTCCGGGTTTTCCGGTGGCGTTAAAGCTGGGGCTGGCCGGTGGGCCGCTGATTATGGCTTTGATTCTTGGACGTATTGGCAGCATCGGTAAGCTGTACTGGTTTATGCCTCCCAGCGCTAACCTCGCGCTGCGAGAGTTGGGTATCGTGCTGTTTCTCGCGGTGGTTGGTCTGAAGTCAGGCGGTGATTTTGTTCATACCCTGACGCAAGGCGATGGCCTGAGCTGGGTGGGTTACGGTATTTTTATCACCGCGATTCCGCTGATTACCGTTGGACTGCTGGCGCGCCTTCTCACCAAAATGAACTACCTGACGCTGTGTGGCATGTTGGCCGGCTCAATGACCGATCCTCCTGCGCTGGCGTTTGCTAACAACCTGCATGCCACCAGCGGGGCGGCAGCGCTCTCCTACGCCACCGTTTATCCGCTGGTCATGTTCCTGAGGATTATCACCCCGCAACTGTTGGCGGTGATCTTCTGGGGAATGGGTTAACGTCAGGACGGGTCCGGGTGGACGCGCCGTAAGTGGTAGTCCACCTGGTATTCGCTGGCGTTTCTGAACATGACTGAATAATTTAGAAATTCCCCGCTATCACTGTATGACAACGAGGTAATGCGTAATAACGGCGTCTGTTCAGGTACGTTCATCTGTGCGGAGAGCTGCTTATCGGCAAGAACGGGGGTCAGACTTTCATAGTTGCCGCTGATTGTTATCCCGCACTCTTTCTCAATGTAATCGAATTTTGATCCTTCCAGATGTGCCAGTGACAGATTACGGAATAATTTTACCGGCATGTAGCTGTCTTCAAGCATCAGCGGTTTGCCATCCACATAGCGAACACGGCGTGAGAAGTGGATACGTTCATTAATCTGGATACGCAGCTGACTGGCAATTGCCGGTGGTGCGGGCATCACTTCAAAAACCAGTACCTCACTGGTGACTTCTTTTCCCTGTCTCTTCAGCACTTCCGCCAGTCCAGTTAGATTGGTGGTTTCATGATGGACATCTTTGCGTGCTACATAAGTTCCACTTCCATGACGGCGTACGACCAATCCCCAGCCAATTAACATATCAATTGCTTTACGGATCGTCATTCGTGACACCGCAAACTCTTCGGCAAGTTTTTTTTCGCCAGGTAGCGGGCTACCGATGTTGTAATCAGAAGAATTCAGGCGAATTCGTAGTCGTTCCGCAATTGATTTGTAGATCACTACCAGACCTCTTTTTTCTTTTAATCACCGCACCATAGACCTTTTGATGTCTAACTTTTACGTGAAAAGTAGACCTCATTGTCGAAATTAAAACCATGAAAGCGATCACGAATCGTAGCGGCATACCATGTCCGGAGGATCGCAACTTTCTATTCTCGTATCAGGCCAGCAATGACGAAAAAAAAGGCCTCTCCCCCTACTGGTTGTTCTATGAGGATGTGAAAATGCTCAGTCAAATACAACGCTTTGGCGGCGCGATGTTCACCCCGGTGCTGCTGTTTCCCTTTGCTGGTATCGTTGTGGGTATCGCTATTATGTTGCGCAACCCGCTCTTTGTGGGCGAAGCGCTTACCGATCCCAACAGTTTGTTCGCCCAAATCGTTCATATCATCGAAGAAGGTGGCTGGACGGTATTTCGTAATATGCCGCTGATTTTCGCCGTTGGTCTGCCTATTGGTCTGGCAAAACAGGCTCAGGGCCGCGCTTGTCTGGCGGTATTGGTCAGTTTTCTGACGTGGAATTACTTCATCAATGCCATGGGTATGACATGGGGACATTTCTTCGGCGTGGATTTTAGCGCAGACCCGACTGCTGGCAGTGGTTTAACGATGATGGCTGGAATTAAAACGCTTGATACCAGCATCATCGGCGCAATTGTCATTTCCGGTATTGTTACTGCTCTACATAACCGTTATTTCGATAAACCCTTGCCAGTATTTCTCGGTATTTTTCAGGGGACATCGTTTGTGGTGATCATTGCCTTCCTGGTGATGATTCCCTGCGCCTGGCTGACGCTGCTGGGTTGGCCAAAGGTGCAAATGGGGATTGAATCTCTGCAAGCTTTTCTGCGTTCTGCAGGTGCGCTGGGGGTATGGGTGTATACCTTCCTGGAGCGTATTTTAATTCCGACCGGGCTGCATCATTTCGTCTATGGGCCATTTATTTTCGGCCCTGCCGCGGTGGAAGGCGGCATCCAGGTCTATTGGGCGCAACATTTGCAGGAATTCAGCCAAAGTACTGAGTCGTTGAAAACGCTGTTCCCTGAAGGTGGGTTTGCCCTGCACGGCAACTCGAAAATCTTTGGTTCATTAGGCATTGCTCTGGCGCTCTACTTCACCGCCGCCCCGGAAAACCGGGTGAAGGTGGCGGGACTATTGATCCCCGCTACGCTCACGGCTGTGCTGGTTGGGATTACCGAACCGCTGGAGTTTACCTTCCTGTTTATCTCTCCCTTATTGTTTGCTGTACATGCCGTGCTGGCGGCTTCCATGGCGACGGTAATGTATCTCTGCGGCGTGGTAGGCAACATGGGCGGCGGTCTGCTTGATCAGTTCTTACCGCAAAACTGGATCCCAATGTTCCACAACCATGCCGGAATGATGTTCACCCAGATAGCGATTGGTCTGGCCTTTACCGTGCTCTATTTCGCCATCTTCCGCACCCTGATCCTGCGCTTCAACCTGAAAACGCCAGGGCGAGAAGACAGCGAAATCAAACTCTATACCAAAGCTGATTACAAAGCTGCTCGTGGGCAAACCACCGCCGCATCGCCGGAGACCAAACTGGGTCAGGCTGCGGGTTTTCTACAGGCGTTAGGCGGCGCAGGCAATATCGAGAGTATTAATAACTGCGCTACTCGCCTGCGTATTGCGCTTCACGACATGGCACAAACGCAAAGCGATGACGTCTTCAAAGCGTTGGGTGCGCACGGTGTTGTGCGCCGCGGCAACGGTATTCAGGTCATTGTTGGTTTGCACGTTCCTCAGGTACGCGAGCAGCTCGAAATGCTAATGAAATCTTCTTTATCAAACGAACAGATCCCCATGACGGAGGCAGTATCATGAAAAAATTCTCAGTGGTTATCGCAGGTGGCGGTAGTACCTTTACGCCGGGCATCGTGCTGATGTTGCTGGCAAATCAGGACCGTTTCCCGCTTCGTGCGCTGAAATTTTATGACAACGATGGCGCGCGCCAGGAAGTGATTGCTGAGGCGTGTAAAATCATCCTCAAAGAAAAGGCACCGGAAATTGAGTTTAGTTACACCACCGATCCTAAAGCAGCATTTACCGATGTCGATTTCGTGATGGCGCATATCCGAGTGGGTAAATACCCAATGCGCGAACAAGATGAAAAAATCCCATTACGTCACGGGGTGTTAGGTCAGGAAACTTGCGGGCCGGGTGGGATTGCCTACGGAATGCGTTCTATTGGCGGCGTGCTGGAACTGGTGGATTATATGGAAAAATATTCACCAAATGCCTGGATGCTTAACTATTCCAATCCGGCGGCAATTGTTGCTGAAGCCACGCGTCGGCTGCGTCCAAATGCGAAAATCCTCAATATTTGCGATATGCCTATCGGTATTGAAGGGCGGATGGCGCAGATCGTTGGCCTTAAAGACCGCAAACAGATGCGTGTGCGTTACTATGGACTGAACCACTTCGGCTGGTGGACATCGATTGAAGATCTGCAGGGGAACGATCTGATGCCGAAGCTGCGCGAATATGTGGCGCAGTATGGTTATGTTCCTCCGTCAAACGACCCGCACACAGAAGCAAGCTGGAACGATACCTTTGCGAAGGCAAAAGATGTACAGGCGCTGGATCCAGATACCATGCCGAATACATATCTGAAATACTATCTATTCCCGGATTACGTGGTGCAGCACTCTGATCCGCAGCGCACGCGCGCCAATGAGGTGATGGACCACCGTGAAAAACAGGTGTTCGGTTCCTGCCGCGCAATCATTGAGGCGGGCAATTCTGCCGCTGGTGAGCTGGAGATTGACGAACATGCTTCTTACATTGTCGATCTGGCGGCGGCTATTGCCTTTAATACTCAGGAAAGAATGTTGCTGATTGTGCCGAACAACGGGGCCATTCATAACTTTGACGATGAAGCGATGGTCGAGATCCCATGCCTGGTAGGGCATAACGGCCCGGAACCGTTGACGGTGGGTGATATACCTCAGTTCCAGAAAGGGCTGATGAGCCAGCAGGTAGCGGTTGAGAAGTTGGTGGTTGATGCCTGGGAGCACCGTTCTTATCAGCGTTTGTGGCAGGCTATCACCTTGTCGAAAACCGTACCGAGCGCATCTGTGGCAAAAGCGATTCTTGATGATCTGATCGAGGCCAACAAAGCGTACTGGCCGGAATTGCACTAATCCTGTTGACCGGCATCCTTTGGGTGCCGGTCCGCATGTTTCAATACCGCCGACGGTGCATAGCCAAACTTGTGTTTAAACGCTTTGCTGAAATGAAACGAGTCAAAGAAGTTAAGCATATCCGCCACCTGTCCGACCGTATTTCCCTCCTGTTTTAGCAGTGACAGCGCCAGTTCCAGCCGGGCATCCAGATAATATTCCTTCGGCGTTTTGCCGGTATAACGTAAAAAAAGACGACGTAGCCAGGCTTCGCTACAGGGAATAGTTGCTGCCATCTCCGCTACGTTCCAGCGTTTTTGTAGGCTGGCATGTAGAGTGGCAATCAGTTTTTCAATTTGCATCCGCTGCGGGTCTTTTTTACCTTCAGCGTAAATAAGACAAATCCATTGATAAATCATTTTTGTAAGAAAAGCGACGGCCAGATTATTTTTCATTGAGTCTGAAGAAGTAATTAATCGTGAAACTTCAGCCAGCTCCTGATTATAAATGTCACCATTATAAATAATATTTTGTTGGCCTAGCGGAATATCCATTACGCTGGTTGGTGTGAACTCCATCCAGTATTGTTCCCATACTAACCCTTCGCAATGATAAGACTGTATATCGGTCGGTTTTAAAAAGATTATACAGTTCCCGTTGAGAGTAATCTGTTCGCCGCCTTTTAGCAGGATTTTTCCACAGCCCTGGACGGTATAGACGGCAACCCAAGAATTAGCTATCAGTGGCTTTTTCTTATCGCGCGGCCAAATAACCCGGTAATGTTCGTCGGCATAGGTGTGCCACAGCGAGATCAATGAAATTCCGCTTGAGATCACATTTTCGTTAATCAACAGGGGAATATTGTATGTAGTTTCGTTTTTTACATGCGAACTTTGCATCTTTCCATTCATTTTAATTTCCCGCCGGAGAATTATGCCCACAACCTGAACTTAACAGAAAAAACCCGTTCAGGGATATGACGTTTTTATTTTATGAAATCTGACTGCCTGACCCGGTGCGCAATACCTCCTGTTACACCCTACAGCTACCGGGACATAATGAAAAAAAGGGCTATGAGATGAATACGCTACAAATTTTAAGCTTTGTGGGCTTTACGCTGCTGGTGGCGGTAATCACCTGGTGGAAGGTACGCAAGACGGATACCGGATCGCAACAAGGGTATTTTCTTGCCGGGCGTTCCTTGAAAGCACCAGTGATTGCGGCGTCACTGATGTTAACTAACCTTTCGACCGAGCAGTTGGTTGGTCTGTCTGGTCAGGCTTACAAAAGCGGAATGTCGGTCATGGGCTGGGAAGTTACCTCTGCGGTGACGCTTATCTTTCTGGCGCTGATCTTTCTGCCTCGCTATCTGCAACGTGGTATCGCTACGATCCCGGATTTTCTTGAAGAACGCTACGATAAAACAACACGGATTATTATCGACTTTTGCTTTCTTATTGCCACTGGCGTCTGCTTCCTGCCGATTGTGCTTTATTCAGGGGCGCTGGCGCTGAACAGTCTTTTTCACATCGGTGAATCACTCAATATTTCTCAGGGTGCCGCAATCTGGTTACTGGTTATTTTGCTGGGCATTGCCGGAATTATTTATGCGGTGATCGGCGGCTTGCGCGCAATGGCGGTGGCTGACTCCATCAATGGTATTGGCCTGGTGATTGGCGGACTGATGGTACCCGTGTTTGGCTTGATTGCGATGGGCAAAGGCAGTTTTTTACAAGGTATCGAGCAACTGACCACCGTGCATGCGGAGAAATTAAACTCAATCGGCGGAGCGAACGATCCGTTGCCGATTGGTGCGGCCTTTACCGGTTTGATTCTGGTGAATACTTTCTACTGGTGTACCAATCAGGGCATCGTGCAGCGTACGCTGGCCTCCAAAAGCCTCGCTGAAGGGCAGAAAGGGGCATTGCTCACAGCGGTATTGAAAATGCTCGATCCGCTGGTACTGGTATTACCGGGCTTAATTGCTTTTCATCTGTACCAGGATCTGCCAAAGGCGGATATGGCCTATCCGACACTGGTGAATAACGTGCTGCCTGTTCCTTTAGTGGGGTTTTTCGGCGCGGTTTTATTCGGCGCGGTAATCAGTACGTTCAATGGATTTTTAAACAGCGCCAGTACCTTATTTAGTATGGGCATATACCGGCGAATTATTAATCAACATGCACAACCGGAACAGCTGGTTCGCGTTGGTCGTAAATTTGGTTTTTTTATCGCGGTAATTTCCGTGCTGGTAGCGCCTTGGATCGCTAATGCGCCAGAAGGGCTCTACAGCTGGATGAAACAGCTCAACGGTATTTATAACGTGCCGCTGGTGACCATCATCATTATGGGATTCTTTTTCCCGCGCATTCCCGCGCTGGCAGCAAAAGTCGCCATGGGACTCGGTATTGTCAGCTACATCACCATCAACT
Source organism: Citrobacter sp. Cu096 (assembly GCF_030332285.1). Lineage (NCBI taxonomy): Bacteria > Pseudomonadati > Pseudomonadota > Gammaproteobacteria > Enterobacterales > Enterobacteriaceae > Citrobacter > Citrobacter sp. Cu096. The sequence goes on along the minus strand of NZ_JAOWID010000019.1, from coordinate 397,179 downwards.
ATCTGGTGAAATTCGACTTTCACTTCCTTTACGTACTGGCCTGTACCTTCTGCATCAACGTGGTGGTCATGCTGGTTATCGGTGTTATCAAGCCGCGTGCCACGCCGTTTAAATTCCATGATGCTTTCGCGGTAGATATGAAACCGTGGAAAAACGCCAAACTTGCCTCTGTCGGTATCCTGACTGCGATGATCGGCGTCTATGCCGGGCTCGCACAGTTCGGCGGGTACAACACGCAATGGCTGACCATTCTCTGCTACTCAACTACGGCGGCAGTGATGATGTATTTGATGTACAGCAGTTGGCAGACGCGGCGTAACGCGACTGCACAATGTGTCCCTGACGCTAAGGATGAAGCATGACCCGGCCCAATTTTCTGTTCATTATGACCGATACCCAGGCGACCAATATGGTCGGCTGCTACAGCGGTAAGCCGCTGAACACCAATAATATTGATAGTCTGGCAGCGGAAGGTATTCGCTTTAACTCGGCCTATACCTGTTCACCAGTGTGTACGCCGGCCCGCGCAGGGCTGTTTACCGGGATTTATGCCAACCAGTCCGGGCCGTGGACCAATAACGTCGCGCCGGGGAAAAACATCTCCACTATGGGGCGCTACTTTAAAGATGCGGGCTACCACACCTGTTATATCGGCAAGTGGCATCTCGACGGACATGACTACTTTGGGACCGGCGAATGTCCGCCAGAGTGGGATGCTGATTACTGGTATGACGGGGCAAATTATCTCGCAGAACTGACGGATAAAGAGATCGGTTTGTGGCGTAACGGACTCAATAGCGTGGAAGATTTGCAGGCCAATAACATTGATGAGACGTTCACCTGGGCGCATCGTATCAGTAACCGGGCGGTCGATTTTCTCCATCAGCCTGCGCGTGCCGAGGAACCGTTTCTGATGGTGGTTTCCTATGATGAGCCGCATCATCCGTTTACCTGTCCGGTCGAGTATCTGCAGAAATATCAGGACTTTTATTACGATCTCGGTGCGAAAGCGCATGACTCTTTGCTCGATAAGCCCGAGCACCATCGTCTGTGGTCGCAAGCCATGCCATCCCCGGTTAGCGATGACGGGCGCTACCACCATCCGCTCTATTTTGCCTGCAACGACTTTGTTGATGATCAGATAGGTCGGGTGATCAATGCCTTAACGCCGCAGCAGCGAGAGAATACCTGGGTCATTTATACCTCCGACCACGGTGAGATGATGGGCGCGCATAAACTCATCAGTAAAGGGGCCGCGATGTATGACGACATCACACGAATTCCGCTGATTATGCGCCCGCCGCAAGGGGAGCCTATACAGGTAGACACACCGGTCAGCCATATTGATCTGCTGCCGACGATGATGGCGCTGGCGGGTATTGAGAAGCCGCAAATCCTGCCAGGTGAAAACATTCTTGCCGTTGAAAAGCCGCGCGGTGTGATGGTGGAGTTCAACCGTTATGAAATTGAACATGACAGTTTTGGCGGATTTATCCCGGTACGCTGCTGGGTGACGGACGACTGGAAACTGGTATTAAATCTGTTTACCAGCGATGAGCTTTACGACAGGCGTAACGATCCAGATGAACTACACAACCTGATAGATTCGCCGCAATTGGCCGACGTTCGCTGCCAGATGCACGACGCGCTGCTGGACTACATGGATAAAATCCGCGATCCGTTTCGCACCTATCAGTGGAGTTTGCGTCCGTGGCGTGCTGATGCCATACCGCGCTGGATGGGGGCTTTCCGCCCGCGCCCTGAAGACGGCTATTCTCCGGTGGTACGTGATTACGACACCGGTTTACCGACCCAGGGCGTAAAAGTGGAAGAGAAAAAGCAGAAGTTCTGACTACAATGCCAGTTGGCGCAAATATCCTTATTTGCAACTTACTTGTAGGCCGGATAAGGCGCTAGCCACCATCCGGCAATGACAACCAGAGGAGTTTGGATGAAGATTTCCCGCCTGGGTGAAGCGCCGGATTACCGCTTCTCGTTGGCAAATGAACGCACTTTTCTGGCGTGGATCCGCACCTCGCTGGGGTTTCTGGCGGCGGGTGTGGGTCTTGACCAACTGGCTCCGGATTTTGCCACGCCGGTGATTCGTGAACTGCTGGCACTGTTGTTGTGTCTGTTTGCCGGCGGTCTGGCGATTTATGGCTACCTGCGCTGGTTGCGCAATGAAAAGGCAATGCGCCTGAAAGAGGACTTGCCGTACACTCATAGCCTGTTAATCATCAGCCTGATTTTAACGGTAGTTGCGGTGATTGTGATGGCGCTGGTGCTGTATGCCGGATAGCCGTAAATCGCGACGGATCGCCGATCCTGGTTTACAACCGGAACGTACCTCGCTGGCCTGGTTTCGCACGTTGTTGGGCTATGGCGCGTTAATGGCGCTGGCGCTGAAGCACAACTGGCATCAGGCGGGTTTCCTGTTTTGGGTTTCAATTGTAGTGCTGGCGCTGGTGGCGATTGTTCTTTGGCGCTATACCCGCAGTCGCAACCTGATGGATGTCAGTCATAGCGATTTTTCTGAATCTCGCGCGGTGCGTGACAAATTTATGATCTCCCTCGCGGTGTTATCCCTCGCAATACTGTTTGCTGTAACGCATGTCCGCCAACTTATGGCATTTATCGGGAATTTAGCATGACAGGATGTCAGGTCATGGCCAAGCCGGCCAGCTCTCGTTGTAATCTCGATTGTCGCTACTGTTTTTACATTGAGAAACCCACTCAACCCGCAATGGATGACGCTACCTTAGAGACGTTTATTCGCCAACATATCGCTGCGCAGCCGGGGCCCGAAGTGATGTTCGCCTGGCAGGGGGGCGAGCCAACTCTTTGTGGCGTAGACTTTTTTCGCCGCGTTGTGACGTTGCAAAAACAGTACGGAGAAGGGAAGCAAATCCATAACGCTTTCCAGACCAACGGAATTTTGCTCAATGACGAATGGTGTCAGTTTTTACGCGATAACGGCTGGCTGGTTGGGATCTCTCTGGATGGCCCGGCCGAGTTGCACGATGCTTATCGCGTTAACCGCAGCGGAAAACCGACGCATCATAAGGTGATAGAGGCTATTGCTAAACTTCGTGAGTATCAGGTGGAGTTCAATCTGTTGGTGGTGATTAACCGCCTGAACAGCCAGCAGCCCGAACAAATGTATCGTTATCTTCGCCAGTGCGGCACGCCCTTTCTGCAGTTTATTCCGTTGGTTGAATATGATGAAAAAGGCGAGCTTACCGCCGACTCCGTCCCGCCGCAGGCGTGGGGAACCTTTCTGAATTCCGTCTTTGATATCTGGGTCAGAGAAGATATTGGTCGCGTATTCGTCCAGCTATTTGATTCAACCCTCGGGGTATGGTGCGGGCATCCGGCGCAGATGTGTTCGCTAAGCTCCACCTGCGGGCATGCTTTTGCCCTGGAAGCGAATGGCGATTTGTATCAGTGCGATCACTATGTCTACCCTGATTATCGCCTGGGTAATATTCATCACACCTCGCTGAGTGAGCTCAATGCCAGCTCTCGGGCTGCGGAGTTTGGTCAGGCCAAGAGAACCACGCTGAGCGCGGAATGTCAGGCGTGTTCGCTGCTGCGTTTTTGCCACGGCGACTGCCCTAAGCACCGTGGCAGAAATGGAAAGAGTGCGATTTGCGGCGGATACAGCGCTTTTTTCAACCATACCGCGCCGCATATGCGCGTAATGCGCGATCTCATTAAGCAGCATCGCTCACCCGCGGAGCTGATGGCGATGCTGCGCTGAGATTAGCGCCCTTTCGCCAGGTACTGCGCCATTTCGGCTTCCGGCACCATACCGCCGCCGGTCGCCCACACGAGGTGTGTGGCGTTATTGAGCTGCGCTGCGCTAAATCCGTGCATGTGCTGATAGTCAGTGGAGGCGCAAACGTGCTGCGGACCGGTCATCCCCGCCAGCGCCGACGGCTCAAGGCGAATGCCTTCTTCCTGCGCCAACCAGCCCAGCATGTCGTACAGGGTCTGATCGTCCAGGGTATACAGACCGTCGAGCAGACGTTCCATCGCCCGGCCAACAAAGCCCGAGGCGCGACCGACCGCCAGCCCGTCCGCTGCCGTCAGGTTGTCGATACCGATGTCCTGTACGGAGATGGTATCGTGTAGCCCGGTATAAATCCCCAGCAGCATGCACGGGGAGTGGGTTGGTTCCGCGAAGAAACAGTGCACGTTATCGCCAAACGCCAGCTTGAGGCCAAACGCCACGCCGCCAGGGCCGCCGCCGACGCCGCACGGCAGATAGACAAATAACGGATGCTCGGCATCCACTACGCGCCCCTGCTGGGCAAACTGCGCTTTCAGACGCTGACCGGCGACCGCGTAGCCTAAGAACAGCGTGCGGGAATTTTCATCATCGATAAAGAAGCAGTTTGGATCGGACTGTGCCGCCTTACGACCTTGTTCAACCGCCACGCCGTAATCTTCTTCGTACTCCACTACCGTCACGCCGTGGCTGCGCAGCTTGGCTTTTTTCCACGCGCGGGCATCGGCAGACATATGAACCGTAACGTTAAAGCCGATCCGGGCGCTCATGATGCCAATCGACATCCCGAGGTTGCCGGTGGAACCGACTGCGATGCTGTACTGGCTGAAGAACTGTTTAAACTCCGGCGAAAGCAGAATGCGGTAATCGTCTTTGGTGGTCAGCAGACCGGCTTCCAGCGCCAGTTTTTCCGCATGGGTCAGTACTTCATAAATGCCGCCGCGCGCTTTGATTGAACCGGAAATCGGCAGATGGCTGTCTTTTTTCAGCAGGAGTTCGCCGTTAATGTGCTGCCCGAACTCTTTTTCCAACCGTTTTTGCATGGCCGGGATTGCGGCCAGCTCAGATTCGATAATGCCTCCGGTAGCGGCAGTTTCCGGGAAGGCCTGCGCCAGATACGGTGCGAAGCGCGTCAGACGCGCGTGGGCATCCTCAACGTCGTGTGCTGTCAGGCCAACATAGGGTAAACCTTCCGCAAGAGAGGTGGTGCCAGGGTTAAACCAGGTTGTCTCTTTCAGAGCCACCAGATCTTCCACTAAAGGATGCTGGGCGATAAGTGTTTGAATGTTTTCCATAGTCAGTCTCTTCGCGCTTAGATAATAAAGGAAAGCAGGAATGTGCAAGCCAGTGCAATAACGGACGCGATAAATGTCGCGGTCGTATAGTATTTGAACGTTTCATTGAGGGTGGCGCCGCAGTACTGCTTCACCAGCCAGAACAGGGAATCGGTGACGATCGTGCAGCCAATAGCGCCGGAACCGATGGCAATAGCGATGATCTCTGGGCTCACGTTAGGGTAGAGTGGCAGCATCGGTGCCACGATTGCCGTCGCACCCATCATCGCAACGGTGGCAGAGCCTACCGCCGCATGCAGAATCAGTGCGACCAGCCACGCCAGCAGAATCGGGTGCATATGCATGTTTGAGAGGATCAGAGCCAGAGTATCCGCCAGCCCGCTGCTCTTGAGGATAGCGTTGAATGCGCCGCCTGCACCGATAATCAGCAGAATGTTAGCAATCGAGCCAAAACCGTTTTCGGTGTGGGTCAGCAGCGTCCCCATGCCAATGTGCTGACGCAGACCGAGAATGTAATAGGCCACGAAAACGGCAATAAACATCGCGGTGATTGGGTTACCGATAAACTCCAGCAGCGTATACAACGTACTGCCTTTCGCCATGTTCAGCTCAGCGACGGTTTTGACCAGCATCAGGCCAATCGGCAGGAGTACGGTAAACAGCGTAGCGCCCAGCGACGGCAGCGTACTTTCGTCGCGCACTTTCAGGTCGGAAAACTCAGCCGGTACCGGTTTAAACGGCAGACGGTTACCGAGGAATTTCAGGTACAGCGGCCCACCGACAAGCGAAGCCATTAAACCCACCAGTAAGCCGTAGATAATTACGGTGCCAATATCCGCGCCCAACTTATTCGCCACGAACAGGGCGGCCGGATGCGGAGGTACGACGCAGTGTACCGCCATCAGCGCCGTACACAGCGGAATCGCCAGCTTCAGTAATGAGGTATTGGTTTTTTTAGCAATCGAAAAGGCCAGTGGAATCAACAGCACCACGCCGACTTCAACGAACAGCGTGATACCGCAAATCAGCCCGACCAGCACCATAATGACGTCCGCGGAAAGCCAACGGCAGCGCTGCAGCGTCAGGCCGATGCGTTCGGCCGCGCCGGACACTTCCATCATTTTGCCCAAAATGGTCCCTAGACCAATAACCGCCGCGAGGAAGCCCAGCGTACCGCCAATACCACTCTCAATGGCATTGACCATATCCAGCGGCCCCATCCCCATCATCGTACCCACGAAGAAACTGGCTAACAGCAGCGCCAGAAACGGGTGGAATTTGAACTTCACGATGGTCAAAACGATTAACACGATGCTTATTAGCAGCGTGCTCACAACCCAGATTTGAGAGTGCATAGCTCACCTTGCCCTGTGATTAATATAGGGTTATTGGACAAAAATAAGGCACGGTCTGACAAACGATATAAATCTCCTTTCACATGAGCCAGATTGCATCAAATGAGTGATTTGCGTCTAATTACGCTGCATTTATGCGATATGGTTCACCTTGATTCATCTTTATGCTGATTTTTACAGCGAACTTTTTTACACTCCGGCGAATGAATCAGGAGGACAGGAGGTGAATTTGGATCCCCTACGCGAGGTCAGAAACCGGCTGCTCAACGGTTGGCAGCTGTCAAAACTGTATACCTTTGAAGTGGCGGCCCGGCATCAATCGTTTGCGTTGGCGGCAGATGAGTTATCGTTAAGCCCCAGCGCCGTTAGCCATCGCATTAATCAGCTGGAAGAGGAACTGGGCATTCAGTTGTTTGTCCGTTCGCACCGTAAAGTGGAACTCACCCACGAGGGTAAGCGGGTGTTCTGGGCGCTGAAATCGTCGCTGGATACGCTCAACCAGGAGATTCTTGATATTAAAAATCAGGAGCTGTCCGGGACGCTCACTGTCTACTCACGGCCCTCTATCGCTCAGTGCTGGCTGGTTCCGGCACTCGGCGACTTTACGCGTCGCTATCCGTCGATTTCTCTGACCGTGCTAACCGGAAACGACAACGTCAATCTGCAGCGCGCCGGTGTCGATCTGGCTATCTATTTTGACGATGCACCCTCTGCGCAGCTTACACACCACTTCCTGATGGATGAAGAGATCCTGCCGGTATGCAGCCCGGACTACGCTCGCCGCCATGACCTTACGGGTTCGCTGGTGAATTTGCCGCACTGCACCTTGCTGCACGACAGACAGGCATGGAGTAACGACTCAGGAACCGATGAGTGGCACAGTTGGGCACAACATTTTGCGGCGAATCTGCCGACATCGTCGGGGATTGGTTTCGATCGCTCTGATTTAGCGGTAATTGCCGCCATGAACCATATCGGCGTGGCGATGGGCCGAAAGCGGTTGGTTCAAAAACGTCTCGACAGCGGAGAACTGGTCGCGCCTTTTGGCGATATGGCGCTGAAATGCCATCAGCATTACTACATCACCACATTGCCAGGCAGGCAATGGCCGAAAATTGAGGCATTTATCAGCTGGCTTCAGGAGCAGGTTAAATAAGCGGACTGCGAATATTTTTACGCGTTCTCACTACACGGAAAGTCAAAAAGCATGCTAAATACGTGATATCACTCCTGATGATTTGCGTAAGGACGACCGTGTTAAAGCCGATAGTTTCCCTTTTACTGTTAGCCAGCGCCACCGTGTGTGCCGCGCAACCTGCGCTGACGGCGGCGCAATATGCGCAGCAGCTTGGCGTTGGGATGGACGTAGACTGGGCACGCACCGATCGGGGTATCCGAGAATTTGATCCGCTGGTGGTGCGGGACTACAAGGCGAAAGGGTTGGCCCACGTACGCATTCGTGTGGCGGGAGAGCCCACAGAATCGCGGCTGATTCATCTGCGCAAGCTGGTAGAAGCCTGCGAGCAGTATGGCGTGATCCCGATCATTGCCTATCAGGCTGATGAATATAAAAAAGACCCCAGTGCCGGTAACGAAAAAGAGGTGGTTAACTGGTGGGTGGCGGTGGCGCATTATTTTGGTCAACGCTCGCCGTTGCTGGGTTTTGACCTGATATATGACCCCTCTGATAAGCTCTACCATAATCAGGCATCGCTCAATCGCGTGTATGACAAAACCATTCGAACCATCCATGCCATCGATCCACAGCGAATGATTTTTATCGCGCCGAAACTGCATGCCGCTCCGGAAGATTTGGCCAATCTAAAGCTGCCGCCGCAAAGTCAGAATACCGTGCTGGCCCAATGGCATATTTTTCCGTGGGGACCGATGAAAAATAACGGCAAATATCCGTGGACATCAGGGACTGTGGCAGAAAAGGCCGCCATTCGCGCGCGTATCAATACCGCCATTCATTGGCAGCAGAAAACAGGTCATCTCAGTTGGGTTGGAGGCTGGTCGCCAGGAGAGACCATCAGAAACCCGCCTTCTGCTTCGCAAATGGCGTTTGCACGCTTTATGGCGTGCGAGCTGAAAAAAGCGAAAATTCCCTATGCTATCAATGCGGATACGCAGTTCTATGATGGTGAGGAGGGGGCCTGGCGTCCGGCGCTGGAGCCGTTGCTGACGACGATGATCGCGCCAGAATGCGAAAAGCCCGGCGATATGCCGGGCCATCATACGCTTAAACCGCCTGTCCCTGATGCGATACGCGTGACGCCAGCGGAAGCCAGCAAACAAAAATCAACAGCCCCATAAGGGTCATCAGCAGACCCAGACTGGCTTGCCCGGTTTGCGGCAGCATGGCAGAGAACCATGCCAGCACGCCGGAACCAATGTTCTGTAATCCTCCAACCAGCGCGCCAGCCGTGCCTGCCAGGAACGGGAAAGGCTCCATTGCGCCGCTGGTTGCCAGAGGAAACAACATTCCGGCACCGAAGAAAAACAGTGCGGCAGGAACCAGCAGCGTCCAGACGTTCATCACGTCAAACAGCCCTGGGATCCACATCATTAAACCCGCTACCAGACAGCAGGTCACCGACTGCCACATTAGCGTCGAGAAACGCTTATTCTGACGACCGGCAAACCATGCACCGAAAAATGCCGCCGGGATGGGCAGAATAAACAGGATACTGACCACCATGCTGCTCAGACCGAGTCGTGCGCCCAACAACACCCCGGAGCAGGCCTCAAAGACCGCAACACCCGCCAGACCACCGATCAACATCAGCACGTAACAGGTGAAAGCGCTATTACCAAACAAGGTTTTGTAGCTGGCGATCAGTCGTGGACGCGGCGCACCCGCAGGGCGCGTTTCCGGCATCCAGCGTGCCATGCTAAACGTCACGCCCGCACACAGAATCAACAGGAAAATATAGCAGGCGCGCCAGTTCCACACTGTGTCCAGCACACCACCAATCAGCGGAGCTAACAGCGGACTGACCAGGATCCCCATGTTTAACAGACTATTGGCGTGGCGCAGTTGCGTGCCTTCGTACAGATCGCGCGGTAACGTTCGCGCCATCACACCGCCGACGCCCGTTCCCATCCCCTGGATGGCGCTGGCGATAATCAGTACCGTCAGGCTATGGGTGGTAATCGCGACAAGCGTGGCCAGCATAAAAATAGACATTCCGGCGAGGATCACCGGGCGGCGCCCTACGCGGTCAGAAAGGGGACCGTAAACCAGTTGCGACACGCCGTAGGTCAGCAGATAGGCGGCCATCACGCTTTGTACCGCCCCTTCGCGAACGTTCAGTTCACGCGCCATATCAGCAATCGCGGGGATATAAATGGTTTGCGCCATCTGACCTACCGCCACCAGTAATACCAACATCAACAACAAATTGACGCTTCTATGCCTTTTCATTTCGCTGATTACTTTTAAAAAAGAGAAAAAAGAAGAATAAGGTGCTGCACTTTCCCGTAAATGCGCGTGGAATCTACCACAACAGAAAAAGAAGGTCAGATAGTGGGCTGGAAAGTTTACGTGATAGACGGCAGGAAATGTAAACAAAAAGCGGCAACAAATGTTGCCGGATTGCATCGGGTTTACAACGCGATCATGATAAGCGGAGTAAAACTGCGCCTACAGCAATGCCTGCGGCTGCAACAAGACGTATTCCGGCAACCTTTTCTTTCAGCAGCAGCCACGCGAGCAGCGCGCCAAACAGGATCGACGTTTCACGCAGCGCAGCGACCACCGCCAGCGGAGCCTGGGTCATGGCCCACAGCGCCAGGCCGTAAGATCCCATCGTACCAATCCCGCCAAGAATACCTTTTTTCCACTGCTGTACCAGATAACGTGACGCTTCCCGGCGTCGGGCGAACATCGCCCAGCTCAGCAGGCAAGAGCCGTTCAGAAAGAAGGTCCATAGCGTGTAGCCCAGCGCGGTTTCTGAAAGCCTGACGCCAGTGCCATCAACCAGCGTATAACCGGCGATAAAGCAGGCGTTAACGAGCGCCAGGATAATCCCCCGTTGCGAACCGCTACGTCCGTTAAATGCCATCCCGAGAATAGCCAGACAGATGGTGGCAATCCCTACCCAGGCGAGTAACGAGAGGCTATCGCCAAGGAACAGGACGCTGATAATTGCGACCAGCAGCGGCGCTGTGCCGCGCATCAGAGGATAGGTCTGGCTCATATCTGAAACCTGATAGGTTTTAGCGACCAGAACGGTATAGACCACCTGTAATGCGGTTGAGACAGCTAAAAACGGCAGGCTGGCGGCAGAGGGTTGCGGCGCAAAGGGTAAACAAATCAGCGCCATAATCGCAGCGGTTCCGCTGACGCTGATAGCCGAGTACAGCTTGTCGTTTCCCGCTTTTACAATGGCATTCCAGCTGGCATGCAGCAGTGCGGCGAACAGCAAAATGCAGAAAACAGAAAGCGTCATAGTGGAATTCTTCCCTGAGAATGTCATAAAAACGTAACACATTGGTACGACACAAGCACCAGGGAGAAGGTGAAAGGGGAGCGGAGTGTTACCCGCCCCCCTTCGGTGCGACTTGAATCTGAGTTACTTAACGTATTTCAGAACAGCATCAAGGAGTTGCAGTGCTGCAACAATGAGTTTGAGGATAAGAATAGCGATATCCACGAGGCTCATACGCTCTCCTTTTGGTACAAGGAGCACGGTGCTGGCGTACCTCGCCGCTGCCTGTTGCCAGCACCTTTATTGACATAACACAGTGTGCTCACACGGGGTTAAGGCGCTGACGGCACCACCCGTTTCAGCCAGGACTTTGTTGCGCCGGTTTACTCTGCGGCCCCCGCATAACACATTGCGTACCGAGACATTATAGATAAATACTGTATAAATTAACAGTATTTTATGGACGTTATGCTATTCATGCTCCATACTCAAAACCATCAAAATTCGTGCCGAAATTGCGTGTTCTTCGCAGAACGCGTATACTTTTTTTGTTGACATAACACAGTGTGTTCGGCGGCTACCAACCGCGCCGCGCTGAAAAAAACCTCGCTCCGGCGGGGTTTTTTGTTTTTCAATTGGGCACAGCGAAATGTGATCCTTGACGCATTTTTGTGCAGATGAAAATTTTTCCATTGTCACACTGAAAAACCTGTGTTTGTATGAATCCAGTTAATCAACAAACAAACAGGTCCCTAATGAACCCTTCTATGCTGACTGCGACCCTACTAAAAACTGCGCCATCTCGCGCAGCGGTCGTCGTGCGTGTGGTGGTGGTCGTCGGCAATGCGCCGTAGGGTCCGGAACAACACACGATTCCAAAACCCCGCCGGCGCAAACCGGGCGGGGTTTTTCGTTTCAGAGACCTGCCCGGAGCAAAGGCCCAGAATAAAAGGACTGGAGCATGGCAAGTTCGGGCATAACATCCAAGCGTACGCGTTTTACGGGCGCAGAATTCATCGTTCATTTCCTGGAGCGCCAGGGGATTCAGGTCGTCACCGGTATTCCAGGCGGCTCGATTCTTCCCGTTTATGACGCCTTAAGCCAAAGTACGCAAATCCGTCATATCCTGGCGCGCCACGAGCAGGGTGCGGGGTTTATCGCGCAGGGGATGGCGAGAACCGATGGCAAGCCCGCCGTCTGTATGGCTTGTAGCGGACCGGGCGCAACCAACCTGGTGACTGCCATTGCCGACGCGCGTCTGGATTCCATCCCGCTGGTGTGTATCACCGGACAGGTTCCGGCCTCGATGATTGGCACTGACGCCTTCCAGGAAGTTGACACCTACGGCATCTCTATCCCCATCACCAAGCACAACTATCTGGTCCGTCATATCAATGAATTACCGCAGGTCATGAGCGATGCGTTCCGCATTGCGCAGTCCGGACGCCCAGGCCCGGTGTGGATAGACATTCCTAAGGATATTCAAACCGCTGTTTTTGACATTGAAGAAATGCCGGAGCCTGCGCAGAAAATGGCGGCGCCGGAATTCAGCCAGGACAGTATTCGTGATGCTGCAGCTATGATTAACGCCGCCAAACGCCCGGTGCTGTACCTCGGCGGCGGCGTGATTAACGCGCCGGGGCGCGTTCGTGAGCTGGCCGAAAAAGCAAAATTGCCTACCACCATGACGTTGATGGCGCTCGGCATGTTGCCAAAAGCGCATCCGCTGTCGTTAGGCATGCTGGGTATGCACGGCGCGCGCAGCACTAATTTTATTCTGCAAGAGTCTGATTTACTGATTGTTCTTGGCGCACGTTTTGATGACCGGGCGATTGGTAAAACCGAACAGTTCTGCCCGAATGCCAAAATCATCCACGTAGATATTGACCGCGCAGAGTTGGGTAAAATCAAACAGCCGCACGTGGCGATCCAGGCGGATGTCGATGAGGTTCTGGCGCAATTGATCCCATTGATTGAAGCGCAACCGCGTGAAGAGTGGCATCAGCTGGTGTCTGACCTGCAGCAAGAATTTCCATGCACGATCCCGCAGGAAAAAAATCCGCTCAGCCATTACGGGCTGATTAACGCCGTTGCCGCCTGCGTGGACGACAGCGCGATCATTACCACCGACGTCGGTCAGCATCAGATGTGGGCGGCGCAGGCTTATCCGCTGAACCGCCCACGTCAGTGGCTGACCTCCGGCGGTCTGGGAACCATGGGCTTTGGCCTGCCAGCGGCGATTGGCGCGGCGCTGGCGAACCCGGATAAAAAAGTGCTGTGCTTCTCTGGTGACGGCAGCCTGATGATGAACATTCAGGAAATGGCGACAGCCAGCGAAAATCAGCTGGATATTAAAATCATTCTGATGAATAACGAAGCGTTGGGTCTGGTGTATCAGCAGCAGAGCCTGTTTTATAAGCAGGGCGTTTTTGCCGCCACCTATCCGGGAATGATTAACTTTATGCAGATTGCCGCCGGGTTTGGGCTCGAAACCTGCGATTTGAATAACGAAGCGGACCCACAGGCAGCATTGCAGGCCATTATCAATCGTCCCGGCCCGGCGCTGATCCACGTACGCATCGATGCCGATGAAAAAGTATACCCGATGGTGCCGCCGGGTGCGGCAAACACAGAGATGGTGGGGGAATAAGCCATGCAACAGCAGACTCATGACAACGTAATCCTGGAACTCACCGTGCGTAACCACCCCGGCGTAATGACTCACGTTTGCGGCCTGTTCGCCCGTCGCGCGTTCAACGTGGAAGGCATTCTCTGTCTACCGATTCAGGGCAGCGATAAAAGCCGCATCTGGCTATTGGTCAACGACGATCAACGTCTGGAGCAGATGATAAGCCAGATCGACAAGCTGGAAGATGTGGTGAAGGTGACCCGCAACCAGTCCGACCCGTCGATGTTTAACAAAATCACGGTTTTCTTTGAGTGAGTTAGTCGCCGTCTGAGTCCGGAGTGATGACTTTGACAGAGCCGTTCCGGCAGTGGGTTGCGTAATCTGCCGGTAACGGACGATCGCTTATCAGTACATCAAAAGTGGAGAGCGGACCAATGCTGGCGGGGGCGACCTCATCAAACAGGGCGTGGCGCGTCAGTAGAATTTTGCGTAATCCGCGTTCCATCGCTTTGCGTTTGGTGGCCAGATCGTCCGGGTTGAACCAGCTAACGCCGAAATGCTCATGGACGCCGCTGGCGGAGATGAATACTTTTCGTGGGTTGAGCGCATCCAGCGGAGAGGGGTTGCTGGTATCGTAAAAGGCGTCACTTTTCGCCCGATAGGTGCCTCCGCAAAGAATCACCGTGGCATTGGGTTTTTCATTCAGCGCCACGAATACCCGGTGCGAGTAGCAAATTCCGGTAAAGGAAATATCATCCGGGATCATGCTGACGACTAATGGCATTTCCGCACCATTATCAAAAAAGACCAGATCGTTTTCACTTACCAGTCCCGCGGCCAGAATGGCAACCGGTAAGTCGTCGCGATGATACTGTTTTTGCGCAGGCACTGGGGCATTAACGTTGGCGGCGGGCTTGTTCACCATCACAATGTAACCACCGAGCAGCGTAAGCGGTAACGGCTCGTCATCCTGGCTGAGATCCCGACGAATGGTCATCACGGAAACCTCCAGCATTCGCGCCGCCTCTTTCAGATGGATTCTGTCGGTCTTCTTCAACAATTCCATCAGACGTCGAATACGTTCTTTTTGCTTGGTTTCCATGCATACTCTCCACGAATCATGTTCTCATGTTCCTTCAGTAACATTTGTGTGTTTCTGAGAACATGACATTGCTGCATTACTATACGTCTGACTATTGTGAAATAAAAGCGTGTTTTTTCACGTTTTATTGATTACATGCAGCTTATTTTTAGCCAATTGTAAGCAAGTTAATCATTTTGAATGTGATAGAAGTGCAACACTTAGCGGAATAAATAAACAATAAAATGATCCCCCAATCGCGATCCTAGTCACAAATGATACGAAAGTAACATGATAATGTTATTTTAATATCATTGTTGTGTGATTGTTTCTGAGAGGTAGTAAAATGGATATCGCGGTTATTGGCTCCAACATGGTGGATCTCATCACCTACATCAACCAGATGCCCAAAGAAGGGGAAACGCTGGAAGCGCCCGCGTTCAAAATTGGTTGTGGCGGTAAAGGGGCAAATCAGGCCGTTGCGGCCGCTAAGCTCAATTCCAAAGTACTGATGCTGACGAAAGTTGGTGATGATATTTTTGCGGATAACACCATTCGTAATCTCGAATCCTGGGGGATTAATACGACCTATGTCGAAAAGGTACCTTGTACCAGTAGCGGCGTTGCGCCGATCTTTGTTAATGCAAATTCCAGCAACAGCATTCTGATCATCAAAGGCGCCAACAAATTTCTCTCTCCGGAGGATATCGATCGCGCCGCTGAAGATCTGAAAAAGTGTCAACTTATTGTCCTGCAGCTTGAAGTTCAGTTGGAAACGGTTTATCACGCGATTGAATTTGGTAAAAAACACGGTATTGAAGTGTTACTAAATCCCGCGCCAGCATTACGGGAATTAGATATGTCTTATGCCTGTAAATGCGATTTCTTCGTGCCGAATGAAACCGAGCTTGAAATATTAACCGGTATGCCGGTGGATACCTATGACCATATTCGTGCTGCGGCACGTTCGCTGGTTGATAAAGGTCTGAACAATATTATCGTCACCATGGGTGAGAAAGGTGCACTGTGGATGACGCGTGACCAGGAAGTCCATGTGCCGGCCTTTAAAGTGAACGCTGTCGATACCAGTGGCGCAGGTGACGCTTTTATCGGTTGTTTTGCCCACTATTACGTTCAAAGCGGTGATGTCGAAGCCGCCATGAAAAAAGCCGTTCTCTTCGCTGCATTTAGCGTTACCGGGAAAGGCACTCAATCATCTTATCCAAGCATCGAACAATTTAATGAGTTTCTTACCTTAAACGAATAATACTCCTGCATTGTAAAAGGTAGCACTATGAACGATAAAAACATCATTCAGATGCCTGACGGCTATCTGAATAAGACACCTCTGTTCCAGTTTATTTTGTTATCCTGTTTATTCCCATTATGGGGATGCGCAGCCGCATTAAATGATATTCTGATTACGCAATTCAAAAGCGTATTTTCACTCAGCAACTTTGCTTCGGCATTAGTGCAGAGTGCCTTTTATGGCGGGTATTTTTTAATTGCGATTCCAGCATCATTGGTGATTAAAAAGACCAGCTATAAAATCGCCATCTTAATGGGACTGACGCTTTATATTGTTGGCTGTACGCTCTTTTTCCCGGCATCGCACATGGCCACCTACACCATGTTCCTCGCGGCAATTTTTGCGATTGCGATTGGCCTGAGCTTCCTGGAAACGGCAGCTAATACTTACAGCTCCATGATAGGCCCAAAAGCGTATGCCACCTTGCGCCTGAACATCAGCCAGACCTTTTACCCCATTGGCGCAGCTGCCGGTATTCTGCTGGGCAAATATCTGGTCTTCTCTGAAGGTGAGAGTCTGGAAAAACAGATGGCTGGGATGAACGCGGAACAGATCCACAACTTTAAAGTGTTGATGCTGGAAAATACCCTTGAACCTTACAAGTACATGATTATGGTGCTGGTTGTGGTGATGGTGTTGTTCCTGCTGACCCGCTTCCCGACCTGCAAAGTCGCGCAAACGGCGAGTCATAAGCGCCCGTCAGCGATGGACACGCTGCGTTATCTGGCCAGCAATGCCCGTTTCCGCCGTGGGATTGTGGCGCAGTTCCTGTATGTGGGGATGCAGGTTGCGGTGTGGTCATTCACTATCCGTCTGGCACTGGAATTGGGTGATATCAACGAGCGTGACGCTTCAACCTTCATGGTCTATAGCTTTGCCTGCTTCTTTATCGGCAAGTTTATCGCCAACATATTGATGACGCGCTTTAATCCGGAAAAAGTGCTGATCCTCTACTCCATCATTGGCGCACTGTTTCTCATCTATGTTGCGCTGGCGCCCAGCTTCAGTGCCGTGTACGTCGCCGTGCTGGTGAGCGTCCTGTTTGGACCCTGTTGGGCGACAATCTACGCCGGTACGCTGGATACTGTGGATAACGAACATACTGAAATGGCGGGTGCTGTGATTGTCATGGCAATTGTCGGTGCTGCGGTAGTTCCGGCAATTCAGGGCTATGTGGCCGATATGTTCCACTCGCTGCAACTCTCGTTCCTGGTCTCCATGTTGTGCTTCGTGTACGTCGGAATCTACTTCTGGCGTGAGAGCAAAGTACGCAATAATCTGGCTGAAGCGACGGTTTCCTGAGGAGAACGATCATGACAACACGTATCACGCTGTGGCGGGAACTCTTTGCCGAGCATCCGCGAATCTTACTGAAAAATAGCGATTTCACGGTTACCGCGTTTCGTTATGCCAGCGGTGTGGAAGGGCTGAAGGTAGAAAACAGTCGTGGACATCTGGTTATTCTGCCCTGGATGGGGCAGATGATCTGGGATGCTCAGTTTGACGGGCATGATCTGACCATGCGCAACATGTTTAGTCAGCCAAAACCGGCTGCAGAAGTGGTCGCGACCTACGGCTGCTTTGCTTTCCACTCGGGGTTATTGGCTAATGGCTGCCCGTCGCCGGAAGATTCTCACCCGCTGCATGGTGAAATGGCCTGTGCCGCGATGGATGAGGCCTGGCTGGAACTGGAAGGCGAGAATTTGCGCGTGAGCGGACGCTACGAGTATGTGATGGGGTTCGGTCATCATTATCAGGCGCATCCTGCGGTGGTCATGCGCAAGGCGAGCGCGCTGTTTGATATTCAGATGGCGGTCACTAACCTCGCCTCAGTGGCAATGCCGTTGCAGTACATGTGCCATATGAACTATGCCTACGTCCCGGAAGCGACCTTCAGCCAGAATATCCCGGATGAAGCCATAACGCTGCGTGAGTCGGTACCCGCACATGTTAAGCCTACCGAGCAGTGGCTGGCGTTTAATCAGCGAATTATTCAGGGTGAGGCCTCGCTGGCGCGCCTTAATGAACCCGATTTTTACGATCCGGAAATCGTTTTCTTCGCTGACCAACTGGACAGATACACGGATAAGCCTGAATTTAGCATGATCGCACCTGATGGCACCACGTTCGTGACGCGTTTCTCCAGCGCGGAGCTGAATTATGTCACCCGTTGGATCCTCTATAACGGCGATCAGCAGGTGGCAGCCTTCGCACTACCCGCGACCTGTCGCCCTGAAGGCTTCCTGGCGGCGGAACGAAACGGGACGTTGATTCAGATAGAACCGAAACACACCCGCACATTTACCGTCACAACGGGCATAGCCTGATCGCTCAAGGCTTGAACAGCAAAGCACTTATCGTTAAGGTAAGCGCTTTTGCCGGATGGCGGTATTAATGCCTTATCCGGCCTACAACGGCACCCGCCCGTAGGCCTGATAAGCGCAGCGCCATCAGGCATGTCTTAGCGCCAGGATGAACCCATGATCACCGTTGCCCTTATCGACGACCACACTATCGTCCGCTCCGGCTTTGCCCAACTGCTCGGTCTGGAGCCTGATTTGCAGGTTGTGGCTGAGTTTGGCTCAGGCAGCGAGGCGCTGGCGGGATTACCGGGGCGCGGCGTGCAGGTCTGTATCTGTGATATCTCGATGCCAGACATCTCCGGCCTTGAACTGTTAAGCCAGTTGCCAAAGGGAATGGCGATTATCATGCTCTCTGTCCATGACAGTCCAGCGCTGGTGGAGCAGGCGCTCAACGCGGGCGCGCGTGGTTTCCTTTCCAAACGCTGTAGCCCGGATGAGCTGATCGCGGCGGTGCATACCGTGGCGACCGGCGGCTGTTATTTGACGCCGGACATCGCCGTCAAGCTGGCGGCCGGTCGTCAGGATCCGCTGACTAAACGCGAACGTCAGGTGGCGGAAAAACTGGCGCAAGGCATGGCGGTCAAAGAAATTGCCGCCGAACTGGGCCTGTCGCCGAAAACGGTGCACGTCCACCGCGCCAACCTGATGGAAAAGCTGGGTGTCAGCAACGACGTCGAACTGGCCCGCCGGATGTTTGACGGCTGGTAATGAACACGCTCTGTTCCCGGTTAATCACCGTTGTTGCCTGCTTCTTTATCTTCTCTGCCGCGTGGTTCTGCCTGTGGAGCATCAGCCTGCATCTGGTTGAGCGCCCGGAGCTGGCGGTTCTGTTGTTTCCATTTGGCCTGCGTCTGGGGCTGATGCTGCAATGTCCGCGCGGCTACTGGCCGGTGTTGCTGGGTGCGGAATGGCTGCTTCTTTTCTGGCTGACGCAGGAAGTGGCGCTAGAACATTTGCCCCTTTTGATGATCGGTAGCTTCCTCACACTGCTGCCGGTGACGCTGATCTCCCGTTATCGCCATCAGCGCGACTGGCGTACCTTGCTGTTGCAGGGCGCGGCGCTGACGGCGGCGGCGCTGTTACAGTCGCTGCCGTGGCTGGGGCAGGGGGAAGCTGCGTGGAATGCACTGCTGCTGACCCTCACCGGTGGATTAACGCTGGCCCCAATTTGCCTGGTGTTCTGGCACTATCTGACCAGTACCACCTGGCTGCCACTCGGTCCGGCGGTGGTGTCTCAGCCGGTGAACTGGCGCGGGCGGCATCTGGTCTGGTATCTACTGCTGTTTAGCATCAGCCTGTGGCTCCAGCTGGGATTACCCGCCGAGCTTTCGCGCTTTACGCCGTTCTGCCTTGCCTTACCAATCATCGCATTGGCCTGGCACTACGGCTGGCAGGGGGCACTGATTGCGACGTTGATGAACGCCATTGCGCTGATTGCCAGCCAGACCTGGCACGATCACCCCGTTGATTTACTGCTCTCGCTGTTGGCGCAAAGCCTGACCGGGCTGCTGCTCGGCGCAGGGATCCAACGCCTGCGCGAGCTGAATCAGTCGCTGCAAAACGAGTTAGCGCGTAACCATCGGTTGGCTGAACGCCTGCTGGAGACCGAAGAGAGCGTGCGTCGCGACGTGGCGCGCGAGCTGCACGATGATATCGGCCAAACCATCACCGCCATTCGTACGCAAGCGGGCATCGTCCAGCGCCTGGCTCCGGAGAATGCGGGCGTGAAGCAGAGCGGGAAGCATATTGAACAGCTCTCGCTGGGTGTCTACGACTCGGTGCGCCGCCTTCTGGGTCGTCTGCGTCCTCGCCAACTGGATGATCTCACGCTGGAGCAGGCCATCCGCTCATTGATGCGTGAAATGGAGCTGGAAAGCCGCGGCATCGTCAGCCATCTTGACTGGCATATTGATGAATCGGCTCTCAGCGAAAGCCAGCGCGTGACGCTGTTCCGCGTCTGCCAGGAAGGGTTGAACAATATTGTGAAGCACGCCAACGCCAGCGCGGTGACGTTACAAGGCTGGCAACAAGATGAGCGGCTGATGTTTGTGATTGAGGACGACGGCAGCGGCCTGCCACCGGGGTCGAATCAGCAGGGATTTGGCCTGACCGGAATGCGTGAACGCATTACCGCCCTCGGGGGGGCGTTGTCGATTTCCTGCACCCACGGCACGCGGGTCAGCGTGTCACTGCCTCAACGTTATGTGTAAGGAGCGGCCATGTTTGCGTTTTTAAAAGCTCCGGCCAACGCGCCGCTCATTACCGATAAACACGAGGTGGATACCCGCTATCGCTACTGGCGGCGGCATATTCTGATCACCATCTGGCTCGGCTACGCGCTGTTCTATTTCACACGCAAGAGTTTCAACGCCGCCGTGCCGGATATCCTCACCAGCGGCGTGCTGACCCGCAGCGACATTGGCCTGCTGGCCACGCTGTTTTACATCACTTACGGGCTGTCGAAGTTTGTGTCTGGTATCGTCAGCGACCGCTCCAACGCCCGCTATTTTATGGGGATAGGGCTGATTGCTACCGGGGTGGTGAACATTCTGTTTGGCTTCTCCACCTCGCTATGGGCCTTTGCGGTGCTGTGGGCGCTCAATGCGTTCTTCCAGGGCTGGGGGTCGCCGGTTTGCGCGCGTTTATTGACCGCGTGGTATTCGCGTACCGAACGCGGCGGCTGGTGGGCGCTGTGGAATACCGCACATAATGTTGGTGGAGCATTAATCCCAATGGTGATGGCGGCAGCCGCACTGCATTATGGCTGGCGTGCCGGGATGATGATTGCCGGGATGGTGGCGATTGTGGTCGGTATTTTCCTCTGCTGGCGGCTGCGCGACAGACCACAGGCGATTGGTCTGCCGCCGATTGGCGACTGGCGGCATGATGAGCTGGAAATCGCCCAGCAGCAGGAAGGCGCAGGCCTGAGCCGCAAAGAGATCCTCACTAAATACGTGCTGCTGAACCCGTATATCTGGCTGCTTTCGCTGTGTTACGTGCTGGTGTACGTGGTGCGTGCGGCGATCAATGACTGGGGCAATCTGTACATGTCGGAGACGCTGGGCGTTGATCTGGTGACCGCCAATACTGCCGTGACGATGTTCGAACTGGGTGGATTTATCGGCGCGCTGGTGGCGGGCTGGGGATCGGATAAACTGTTCAACGGCAACCGTGGCCCAATGAACTTGATCTTCGCCGCCGGGATTTTGCTCTCGGTGGGCTCGCTGTGGCTGATGCCGTTTGCCAGTTACGTGATGCAGGCGGCGTGCTTCTTCACCACCGGATTCTTCGTTTTCGGCCCGCAAATGCTGATCGGCATGGCGGCGGCGGAGTGCTCGCACAAAGAGGCCGCAGGCGCGGCGACCGGGTTTGTCGGACTGTTTGCTTATCTGGGCGCGTCGCTTTCCGGATGGCCGCTGGCTAAGGTAATGGAAGTCTGGCACTGGACCGGATTTTTCGTGGTGATTGCCATTGCGGCGGGGATTTCCGCGCTGCTGTTGCTGCCTTTTTTAAACGCCCAGGCGCCGCGCGACGTCAGCGAAGCGTGATGCACCTCACCTTTTTTCCCCGAGTAGGGCAAAACTAAGAAATTTTCCCGGTTTCACCTGGACGCTGTCTCAGGCGTGTCTCCCGACTGATTTTTACAATGCCTGCCATTCGCAGGTATAAAAATTAGCTCGGGAGTGTCAAATGCTGGCCTTTCTAAACCAGGTACGCAAGCCGACCCTGGATCTGCCGCTCGATGTGCGGCGCAAAATGTGGTTCAAACCGTTCATGCAGTCTTATCTGGTGGTTTTCATCGGCTACCTGACCATGTACCTGATCCGCAAAAACTTCAACATCGCGCAGAACGACATGATCTCCACCTACGGGCTGAGCATGACGCAACTGGGGATGATTGGCCTGGGCTTCTCCATCACCTACGGCGTGGGTAAAACGCTGGTTTCCTACTACGCGGACGGTAAAAACACCAAGCAGTTCCTGCCGTTTATGCTGATCCTCTCCGCCATCTGTATGCTCGGCTTCAGCGCCAGCATGGGCGCGGGTTCGACCAGCCTGTTTCTGATGATCGCCTTTTACGCGCTGAGCGGCTTCTTCCAGAGTACCGGCGGCTCGTGTAGCTATTCCACCATCACCAAATGGACGCCGCGTCGTAAGCGTGGATCGTATCTCGGTATGTGGAACATCTCCCACAACCTCGGCGGTGCGGGCGCGGCGGGCGTGGCACTGTTTGGCGCCAACTATCTGTTCGACGGCCATGTCATTGGGATGTTTATCTTCCCGTCGATTATCGCCCTGATTGTCGGTTTTATCGGCCTGCGCTACGGCAGCGACTCCCCGGAATCTTACGGCCTCGGCAAAGCGGAAGAGCTGTTCGGTGAAGAGATCAGCGAAGAGGACAAAGAGACCGAAGAAAACGAAATGACCAAATGGCAGATCTTTGTTGAGTACGTGCTGAAAAACAAAGTGATTTGGTTGTTATGTTTCTCGAACATCTTCCTGTACGTGGTGCGTATCGGTATTGACCAGTGGTCCACCGTCTACGCTTTCCAGGAGCTGAAGCTCTCCAAAGAAGTGGCGATTCAGGGCTTTACTCTGTTTGAAGTCGGCGCGCTGGTCGGCACGCTGCTGTGGGGCTGGCTCTCTGATCTGGCGAACGGTCGTCGTGCCCTGGTGGCCTGTGTAGCGCTGGCATTAATCATCGCCACGTTAGGCGTTTATCAGCATGCCAGCAATCAGTATGTCTATCTGGCGTCGCTGTTTGCGCTGGGCTTCCTGGTGTTTGGTCCACAGCTGTTAATCGGCGTGGCGGCAGTCGGATTTGTGCCGAAAAAAGCGATCGGCGCAGCCGACGGGATTAAAGGTACTTTCGCCTATCTGATTGGTGACAGCTTCGCCAAGCTGGGCCTGGGGATGATTGCCGACGGTACGCCGATTTTCGGCCTCACCGACTGGGCAGGAACCTTCGCCGCGCTGGACACCGCCGCCATCGGCTGTATCTGCCTGATGGCCATCGTGGCTGTGTTCGAAGAACGTAAAATTCGTCGCGAGAAAAAGATTCAACAACTGAAAGTCGCTTAAGTTAAGTGTGCATTGGTAACTTTTGCCCGCCTTAATGGCGGGCTTTTTTATGCCGTGGCGTTCATCCATCGACAGCGATAAATTTGCCGTTATGATGGGCATCCTGTCTGGTAATGGATGTGCGCATGATTTGGATAATGCTGACCACCCTGGTGGTTGTTTTTGTGGTGGGATTTCGGGTGCTGACGTCCGGTTCACGACGCGCAATTCGCCGTCTGAGCGAGCGACTGAATATTGATGTCGTGCCGGTAGAATCGATGATCGATCAGATGGGAAAAGTGCAGGGCGAGGCGTTTTTACAGTACCTGCACCGGCCTGACGAATCGCATCTGCAAAATGCTGCCCAGGTGCTGTTGATCTGGCAAATCGTGATTGTCGACAGCAGTGAGCCGAATCTGCTGCAGTGGCACCGTTGGCTGCAAAAAGCTCGGCTGGCTGCGCCGATTACCGACGTGCAAGTGCGTCTGGCGCTCGGCTTTCTGCGCGAAATGGAGCCGGATATGCAGGAGCTTAATGCGTTTCAAATGCGCTATAACGCCTTTTTCCAGCCCGAAGATGGCGTGCACTGGCTGCACTGACAGTAATTAATGCCTGATGGCATTACGCTTATCAGGCCGATAAAAGGGCCCTGCCGTAGATGGAATAAGCCACATCGCCATTCAGCCGTGAAAGTTGTTGAAACGTTAAATAGGTCACAAATTTAATGTTACACTGCGTAACTTTTCTACAATAATCCCACGCAGGTAACAAAATGAGTGAAGCTGTTGAACAAAAATCCCGCGCTGAAGTGAATATCCGACCTAACTGGTCGGCGGTATTCGCCGTGGCGTTCTGCGTTGCCTGCCTGATAACCGTTGAGTTTCTGCCCGTTAGCCTGCTAACGCCGATGGCACAGGATCTGGGTATTTCGGAAGGTGTTGCCGGACAATCGGTGACAGTGACGGCATTTGTCGCTATGTTTGCCAGCCTGTTTGTGACGCAAATCATCCAGGCGACCGATCGTCGCTACGTGGTGATCCTGTTTTCGGTGCTGCTGACGCTCTCCTGCCTGCTGGTTTCCTTTGCCAACTCTTTTTCGCTGTTGCTCGTTGGCCGCGCCTGCCTCGGTCTGGCGCTTGGTGGCTTCTGGGCGATGTCGGCGTCGCTGACCATGCGTTTGGTTCCCGCTCGTACGGTGCCGAAAGCGCTGTCGGTTATTTTTGGCGCAGTCTCCATCGCGCTGGTGATTGCCGCCCCGCTGGGAAGTTTTTTGGGCGGCATTATCGGTTGGCGTAATGTGTTTAATGCGGCGGCGGTCATGGGCGTGCTGTGTACGATTTGGGTGGTGAGAGCGCTGCCATCGCTGCCCGGTGAGCCTTCGCACCAAAAACAAAATATGTTCAGTCTGCTGCAGCGCCCGGGGGTGATGGCCGGGATGATTGCCATCTTTATGTCCTTTGCCGGGCAGTTCGCCTTCTTTACCTATATTCGCCCGATCTATATGAATCTGGCGGGCTTTGACGTTGATGGTCTGACGCTGGTGCTGCTCAGTTTCGGTATTGCCAGCTTTGTTGGTACGTCGCTTTCGTCGGTGATTCTGAAGCGCTCGGTCAAACTTGCGTTAGCCGGCGCGCCACTGGTGTTGGCGTTCAGTGCGTTGGTCCTGATCCTGTGGGGCAGCGACAAAGTTGTTGCGGCTGGCATTGCGATTATCTGGGGACTGGCGTTTGCGCTGGTACCGGTAGGCTGGTCGACGTGGATCACGCGCTCACTTGCCGATCAGGCAGAAAAAGCCGGATCCATCCAGGTCGCCGTGATCCAGCTTGCCAATACCTGTGGGGCCGCAGTAGGAGGCTATGCGCTCGATAACCTCGGATTGCTTTCGCCCCTGATGCTTTCCGGCAGCCTGATGCTGCTGACGGCGCTTCTGGTGGCAGCAAAAGTTCGCATAAAGGGTATGCAATAAACTAAGCTCGGTATGCCGGATCGCTATCCGGCATCCTGGTTATTTTTAATCAAAACCCTTGTTTTCGGCGGTATGGGCAAACCATTCGCCGCTTTTCTTCACCGTACGTTTTTGCGTGTCTAAATCTAACTGGACAAAACCGTAGCGGTTTTTATATCCGTTGAGCCAGGACCAGTTATCAATAAAAGTCCACATATGGTAGCCAAGACAATTGCAACCTTCGCTAATGCCTTTATGTAGCCATTTAAGATGCCCGGAAACAAATTCAATGCGGTAGCTATCGTTGATCTGGTCATGCTCAACGAAACGTTGCTCATTTTCCACACCCATACCGTTTTCAGAAATAAAGCAGCGCGGGTTGCCGTAATTATCACGCAGATTAGTAATAATATCGTAAATACCTGGCTCATAAATTTCCCAGCCACGGTAAGGGTTCATTTTACGCCCCGGCATTTCGTAATAATCAAACAGCCACTCTGGCATAAACGGCGCGTTTGGATTAACGGCAGTATCACGACATTTCACGCGGCGCGGCTGATAATAATTGATACCAAGCAGGTCGATTTTCCCCTCGGCGATGAGCTGACAGTCGCCTGGCTGACAGGCTGGTAGCTGATCGTACTCTGTCAGCAGTTCGACCAGATCCGCCGGATATTCCCCTTTTAGTACCGGGTCAAGAAAGCTGCGGTTAAACAGCAGATCCGCATGGTGCGCGGCTTTTACATCCGCCGGGTGCTGCGAGCGTGGATAAGAGGGCGTCAGATTTAGGATCACACCGATTTCACCGCCGTAGTTTCCGGCGCGATACGTTCGCACCGCCTTGGAATGCGCCAGCACAGTGTGATACGCCACGGTAGCCGCGCGTTTGAAATCCACTACGTTAGGGTAATGGAAGTCATACAAATAGCCGCCTTCCACCGGGACAATCGGTTCATTAAAGGTGAACCAGTGTTTAACCCGGTTGCCGAATAATTTAAAACAGGTCTGCGCGTAGCGTCCAAACGCCTCAACCACGTCACGGTTTTCCCAGCCGCCTTTCTCCTGCATCACCATCGGCATGTCGAAGTGAAACAGGGTGATAAACGGTGTAATACCTTGCGCCAACAGCTCGTCGATGACGTTGTTATAGAAATCGACGGCCTCAGGATTAATCTCGCCAGTACCGTCCGGAATCAGGCGTGACCAACTGATTGAGGTGCGGAAGCTGTTATGTTTCAGCTGTTTGAGCAGTGCGATGTCCTGTTTCCAGTGCTGATAAAACGTTGAGGTGTTCGCCGGGCCAACCCCTTGGTGGAAACGCCCAGGCTGATGGTCGAACCACACGTCCCATGTTGTCTGGCTTTTGCCGCCATTCAGGCTATCCCCTTCGGTTTGCAGCGCCGAGCAGGCACTCCCCCACCAAAAGTTATCAGGAAAACGGTATCGCATTATCTTGCTCCTTGATGTATTTCACTTCCCTACACAATAGGCGATTTTGCTACGCAGAAACCGGTTACAGCGCTCGTTTTTCAATACGATAGTTACAAATCCGGGCATTCAACTTTGCCCAACGCTTCCCAGTAGTTGTTCTGGTTATTTCTTTGTATTGCCAGAATAGCCTCGCGGATATGCTGCTGATTGCGTGTATCAGACATAATCGTTTTTTCCCACACATCATCGGAGGGTGATCCCTGTGGGGTGCAAATCTTGCGTAAGTCCTTTAATACGGTGTTTTTTTCATGAACGGACTGTAGAGAGCCATAAGCCGAATCGGCCTGCGCAAAACCCGGCAGCGTGAAAAGAATGGCAATAAGCGGTAAAGCGGCTCGTTTCATGATAATAATCCTTGTTGTCGATGCGCATCATCTCAAGAGTAAGTGTAGACGGCATGCGTCTCACTCATCAGCCTGTGTTAATTTTCAAACAAAAAATCAGCCAGAAGTTGTATTTTTTCAGGAGGATAGGATGCAAATACAGATTACAGATACCATTACCGAAGACGATCAAAATGCCCTGCTTGCCGGATTGCGCGCCTACAACCGCCAGTTCCTGCGAACCACCAACTTTGGCGACCTGGCGGTGTACTGGCGCGATGAAAGCAATGAAATTCTGGGCGGGTTGATTGGCAAAATTAAAGGGGAATGGCTGTGTATAGATTTCCTGTGGATGCATGATTCGCTGCGTAAAGGTGGTTACGGCACAAAATTGATGCAGTCTGCCGAACAGACAGCGCGTGAGAGAGGATGCCTGCATGCGCTGGTGGACACGATGAGTTTCCAGGCGCTGCCGTTTTATCAGAAAAACGGTTATCAGCTGCAAATGACCCTCGATAACTTTCCGGAAACCGGCTCTGCGCGGCATTATTTGTCGAAAACGTTTTGATGACCGGAAGGTCTGGACGCCGCCTCACTTTCTTGCGCAGCAGAATAGTGTATGTTCTGAACAATCATTTATTTCTTAAGCGGTAAAGAGATGAGACGGATTGAGATAATACTGGGGGAGCTGGAACGGCTGACGCGAGGACTGAATCTTGCCCATCTGGCGCAGGAAACAGCGTTCACAGCAGAGGCTATCGGCTTTAACCTCGGACTGGCGCGCAACTCGGTCAGTAAAGATCTCAATCAGCTCTGGAACGACGGCCTGGCGATTAAAAGCCGCGGACGCCCGGTATTCTTTCTGCATCGTCAGGCGATTGAAACGCTGCTGGGACGCAAACTCGATGAGTCCGAGCGCGAAGTGCAAACAGTTGCCGACCTGTTACCTGTTCAGGAAAACCAGGCGACAGAGGATCCCTTTTCTGGCCTGATTGGTTACGATCGCAGCCTGCGCGACGCGGTGGAAAAAGGCCGCGCGGCGGTGCTGTATCCCCACGGGCTGCACGTTCTGCTGACCGGTCCCTCCGGCGTCGGCAAAACTTTTTTTGCCGAACTGATGCACCGTTTTGCCTGCGAACGCGCAGTGGGAACGCCACCGCCGCTGGTTTACTTTAACTGTGCGGAATACGCCCACAACCCGGAGCTGCTTTCTTCGCACCTGTTTGGTCATCGACAGGGGGCGTTTACCGGCGCAAACGAAAATAAACCCGGTCTGATCGAGCAGGCCGACGGCGGTTATCTGCTGCTCGACGAAGTGCATCGTCTGCCGTATGAAGGTCAGGAAAAGCTGTTCTCTATTCTCGACAAAGGCGAATACCGGCCGCTGGGTTCAAGCACCGTGGCGCGGTCTATTTCGGTGCGCCTGATTTGCGCCACCACCGAGCCGGTGAGTTCGGCATTGTTGCGTACCTTCCAGCGACGTATCCAGGTGTGTATCGATTTGCCCGGCATCCGCCAGCGTTCGGTGGAAGAGCAGGTAGAGCTGATTGTTGGTTTTTTACAGCGCGAGAGCCGCAAAATCGAGCGTACGGTAAGTATCGACCGCACCTTACTGCTCTGGCTACTGAACAAGCCGCTGGAAGGTAACATTGGTCAACTTAAGAGCGACATTCAGTTTCTCTGCGCCCAGGCCTGGGCCTCAGGGATGACCGAGCACAGCGACACGCTACAGCTGGATAAACGCCTGGCGGAGATTTCATTTAATGCCACGCCGGAACAGCGTTTGCTGGTTGGTGCGCTGTTCGAAGGCAAAGAGCATTTAAGCATCGATGCCCGCACGCTGCCCGCGCTGAAAAATTCACTGGCGACCGGAGCCGAAATAGAAGAGAGCGATCTCTTCTACAGCTTCCTGACCCGGGAATATATTAATCTGCGTAACAGCAACGTACCGCCAGCCGAAACGCTGGCGATCCTCAAAAACAAACTCAGTTCCATTTTTGAATATGGTCTCTACAGCCGTGACAGCGTGGGGCATCCGCCACGCTATGGCGATCAGATAGAAGAGCGCGTCACGCTGCTGATCGGCTGCGTTGAGCAGGTGCTCGGTTTCACGCTGCCGGAGAATCTGATTAACCCGCTGCGTAAACACTTCCTGGCGCTGATTGGCTATGTGCAGCGCGGGCTTATTCCCCAGCTTTATTCTTCCAGCCTGATCCTCGATCGCTGTAAAGATGAATATGACAACGCCACGCTGTTATGCCGGAAAATCAATGAACTGTTGCATATTCAGTGTCCGGCGACGGAAGTGGTCTGGTTGTGCCTGTTCCTCAAAGAGTGTCGCCATTACCGCCAACGGATTGATGCCAGTCCGGACTGCGGGGTGATTTTGATTGCCCACGGCGCGACGACGGCGACAAGCCAGGCGCAGTACGTGAATCGCGTGCTGGAGCGCGAGGTGTTCTGCGCTATCGATATGCCTTTTGAGCAGTCGGTGCATGACACGTTGGAAGCCCTGACGCAGATGATCCAGACCCGACAATATCGCCGATTGATCCTGATGGTAGATATTGGCTCACTGGTGCATTTTGGCAGCACAGTCAGTAAGTTATTCCAGATAGACGTGCTGCTGATGCCCAATATCACGCTCACCAGCCTGCTGGAAATCGGGCTGGATTTAAGCTACGAAACCAGTGATTTAACGCAACTGGCGGCGTTAATGCAAAACAAAGGTATTCCCTGTCAGCTGTGTACTCCGCAGCAAGAAAACGGCGGTAAGGTGCTGGTGATCTCCTGTATTACCGGGATGGGAACGGCGGAAAAAATCAAAAAGGTGCTGGAGGAGAGCTTTGGCGAGCTGATGTCGCAGGACACGCGGATGGTGATCCTCGATTACAACGAAGTCCGTAGTCTGGAACGCGTCCAGCAGTCGCTGCATGCCAGTGAACGTCTGGCGGGTATTGTTGGTACTTTCCAGCCAGGACTGCCGGATATTCCGTTTATCTCGCTTGAGGAGCTATTCTCTGAGCAAGGCCCCGAGCTGGTGCTCAGTTTGCTGACGCCGGATCTCTCCAGCAGCGAACGCCGTGTGGAGATGGAGCGCAGTGCAATGCGCTTTATCAGCGCGTTGACCATGGAAAGCATCATTAATCATATTTCGGTGCTCAACCCGCAGCGTATTCTGAAAGAGATGGAGGGTGTGCTTAACCATCTGACCACCGCCCTTGCGCTGAAACCGAGTCGTCAGGTGACACTGCGCTTCCTGATCCACTGCTGCTGTATGGTCGAGCGTATCGTGATTAACCGTAAACCGTTACAGATGGCGCTGGAGAACAAGCCGGATCTGGATAATCGCGCGTTTAGTGTCATTAAATCTGCTTTCCTGCCGATCGAAGAGGCCTATGCCATTCGGTTATCGGACGCGGAATATTTTTATATCTACGAACTGCTGTATAGCTAATCCGTTTACTGGCGCGGCTCTCTGCCTCGCCAGTTCCCCTCTCTTCCCTGCGTGACACAAATTCTGGCACAACCTTTGCTCTGTTTACCTATGTCTATGTAATCGAGCCAGGAGGCCATTTTGACTACCACTGAATCCTTGCCCCAGATCCTGCTGCTGACCCATGGCGGCTGGGGGCAACAGCTTTGCAACAGCCTGCGCATGGTGATGGGTGAAATCAAAGGCGTGATGGAAATTGCGCTGATGCCCGTTGATACGCTCGGCGAGTTTTACCAGCGTGTTGAAGTCGTGGTGAAAACGATGCCGGAAGGTTCACTGATCCTGACTGATTTTATTGGCGGCACCACTTCTAACGTGGCGGCGCGGCTGAGTGCCGATTACCCGGTAGCAGTGATTTCCGGGCTCAATGCCTCTTTGCTACTGGAGGCGCTCGACAAACGCGAGCATGGCCAGTTGACCCGCTGCGTGGCTGAACTGGTCGAAGCCGGGCGTAGCAGTTGCCTGGACGTTGTTGCCCACGTGCGTCAATTACAACAATCACAATAAGGAATAAACATCATGGCAAACATCGTCTTATGTCGTATCGATAGCCGTCTGATTCATGGACAAGTGGTGACCAAGTGGGTTGGACAATCTCAGGCCAACCGGATTGCGGTGGTCAGCGATGAGCTGGATGCCGATCCGTTTATGAAAAACATCTACCTGATGGCCGCGCCGCCGAACATCAAAGTGGATTGCTTCGGTAACCAAAGTTTTGCTGCCGCCTGGAAAGAAAACCAGCTTGGTGACGGCAAAGTGCTGGTGCTGTTCCCCTCTCTGGCGGCGGTTCAGGAAGCGGTCCAGTTAGGCTTTGATGTCACCACCATTCAGGTTGGTGGTCTGGGCGGAGGGCCAAACCGCAAAGCAGTATTCCAGAACATTACGCTGGATGAAAAAGACGTCGGCATTCTGAGCGACCTGAAAAATCGCGGTATTCAGGTGTTCTTCCAGACCATCCCGGAGGATAAGCCGCAGTCGCTGGACGATATCCTGAAAAAATTCTAACTCTTTGATAACAGGGTAACTAATTATGGATACTTTAGTCTTTGCAAGCCTGATGGGGTTGTATTACTGGTTTGCCCGCTTACGCCTTGGCTACACCTTCTCCGCTATGCTGCTGCAACCGGTGGTCATTGCCGTATTCGTTGGCCTGCTGTTAGGCAATATGGAAACGGCGATGATCATTGGCGCAGGTATGCAGCTGGTTTACCTCGGCGTGACCTCCACGCCGGGCGGTAACGTCCCGTCGGATCCGGCGCTGGCCGCCTGTATTTCAATTCCTATCGCCGTGAAGGCCGGAATGGACCCGAACCTGGCTATCGCGCTGGCGATCCCGTTTGGCGTCATCGGCGTGTTCCTCGACCAGCTACGCCGCACGTTAAACGCGGCCTGGGTGCATATGGCCGACAAGCATGCGGAAACGGCCAACATGGCGGGCATTATGCGCTGTGCGTTCCTCTACCCGGCGTTGCTTGGCCTGGTACTACGTTTCCCGGTGGTTTTTGCCGCCAACTATTTTGGTCAGGACGTGGTGGAAAGCTTCCTTAAGCTGATGCCGCACTGGCTGACGCACTCTTTTGAAATTATGGGCGGCATTCTGCCAGCGCTGGGCTTCGCCATCACCATTATGGTGATCGGTAAAAAGAGCTTGCTGCCGTGGTTTATCGGCGGATTCTTCGCGGTGCTGTACCTGAAGGTGGACATCATGGCGATGGCAATCTTTGGAACCTGCGTGGCCTTCCTGATTAAAGGTCTGGCAAAAAATGAAGGAGCAGCATGATGAGCAGCGACGTAATGCAACACGAACTGGTGGAGCGTGCGCGTGAAAGCGGCACGCTGACCAAAGCCGATATCACCAAAGCCTGGTTTATCTACTGGCTGGGCGCGGAAGTTTCCAGCTCCTATGAGCGTTTGCAAAGCCTGATTTTCTGCGCCTCGATGACGCCGATCATCAAAAAGCTTTACCCGCAAAAAGAGGAACAGGTAGAAGCGCTGAAACGCCATCTGAACTTCTTCAACTCAGAGCAGACGTTCGGGGCGGTAATTCAGGGGATCTCCATTGCGATGGAGGAGCAAAAAACGCGCGGTGAGCCGATCAGCGACGCATCCATCACCGGGATAAAAACGGGTTTGATGGGGCCGCTGGCCGGGATGGGAGATTCGATCATCTGGGCCGCCGTGATGCCGCTGTTAATTGCCATTTTCATCCCATTTGCCGCCAATGGCAGTGCGATGGGCGGAATTGTACCGTTAATCCTCTACCCGGCCATTACGTTAGCAATCAGCTACGGTATGGTGCACAAAGGGTACACGCTGGGGCGTGACTCGATTATCGGTCTGCTGCAGGGAGGGCGAATTAAGGAACTGATCTACGGCGCGAACGTGTTGGGCCTGATCATGATGGGCGCGCTGTCGGCAAGCTACGTCAAGATCACCACACCGTTAAAACTCAGTGCCCTGAAAGGCTCTGAAGTGGTGGTCCAGCAAATCCTCGACTCTATTGCCCCCGGCCTGTTGCCGCTGGCGGCGGTGTTCGCTATTTACTTCTATCTGGTGAAGAAAGGGCCGCGTTACACCACGATTTTGCTGTCAATTGTCGCGCTCAGCGTGGTCTGTTCGCTGCTGGGAGTGTTGTAAGCCATGACACAGAATATCTATCAACAACTGGGGCTAAAACAGGTGATTAACGCCTGCGGCAAGATGACGATTCTTGGCGTTTCCAGCGTCGCGCCGGAGGTGATGCAAGCCACCGCGCGGGCAGCTGCGGCCTTTGTTGAAATTGACCGGCTGGTGGACCGTACCGGTCAATTGGTTTCCCGCTACACCGGCGCGGAGGACAGCTATGTTACTTCGTGCGCCTCGGCGGGTATTGCGATTGCCGTTGCCGCTGCCATTACCCGCGGTGATCAGGCGCGAGTCACGTTGATGCCAGATAGCGCAGGTATGGCCAATGAAGTGGTTATGCTGCGTGGACATAACGTGGATTACGGGGCGCCCATCACCAGTGCGATTCGCCTGGGCGGCGGACGCGTGGTGGAGGTTGGCTCAAGTAATCTGGCGGCCCGCTGGCAGCTGGAGAGTGCGATTACCGACAACACCGCCGCGCTACTGTATGTGAAATCTCATCACTGCGTGCAGAAAGGTATGTTAGACATTGCGGACTTCGTGCAGGTTGCGCAGGTTCACAACCTGCCGCTGATTGTTGATGCCGCCGCCGAGGAAGACTTACACGCCTGGGTGGCGAGCGGGGCGGATATGGTGATCTACAGCGGGGCAAAAGCCTTTAACGCGCCGACCTCCGGGTTTATCACCGGAAAGAAACAGTGGATAGCCGCGTGTAAAGCGCAGCACCACGGTATTGCCCGGGCGATGAAGATCGGCAAAGAGAATATGGTCGGGCTGGTGTATGCCCTGGAAAACTATCATCAGGGGCAAACCGTGGTCACCGCGGAAGAACTGCAACCTGTGGCGCAGGCGATTTCAGCGATTCACGGATTGAAGGCGGATATTGAGCAGGACGAAGCCGGGCGCGCCATCTGGCGGGTTCGTATTCAGGTTAATGCACAGGAGTTGGGGCTGGATGCCTACGCCGTAGAAGCACAGCTGCGCGGGGGCGATATCGCGATTTACGCGCGTCGTTATAACCTTCACCAGGGTGTCTTTAGTCTCGACCCGCGTACGGTCGCAGAAGGGGAAATGGCGCTGATCGTGGCGCGATTAAAGGAGATTGCAGAACATGCAGCACATTAATTTTTATCGTAATAAAGTGGCCATTAACGTGCTGGCAAAAGATATCGCCAACGCCCGGGAAATCTATGACGCCGCCGAAGGCCATGCGGCGATCGGCATCCTTTCCGCGCAGTTTGCCTCGGTTGAGGAAGGCGTTGTGGAAGTGAAGCGCTGGATGGCTGAAGTGCCGTCAATTTCCGTAGGGCTGGGGGCGGGCGATCCGGCGCAGTATTACAAAGCGGCAATGATTGCCTCACAGGTCCATCCGGCACACGTCAACCAGACCTTTACCGGTTGTGGTTTTGCGGCAGGCGCGCTGGCTGCAACGGGTGGCGAGCAGACCCACATCAACGCCCTGGTCAGCCCGACCGGAACGCCTGGCGAGGTGCTGATCTCCACCGGCGTCAGCAGCAGTCGGGGTACGCCGGCCCGCGTTTCTTGTGATGCGGCAGTGCGCATGATGCTGGACTCTGGCGCGCATGCGGCGAAGTTCTTCCCGATGGGCGGTGAGAAATCGTTGCCTGAGCTTTACGCGCTGGCGACGACCGCGGCGCGCAACGGCATGACGTTGATTGAGCCGACCGGCGGTATCGATCTGGATAACTTCGGCATTATCCTGCGAACTTGTCTTGAGGCGGGCGTACCGCGGGTCATGCCGCATGTGTACAGCTCGATTATCGACTCGCAAATCGGCAATACCCGGCCTGAAGATGTCGCCAGATTGATGGAGATAGTCAAAACCCTGGTGTGATGTTGCTATCGCCGGATGGCACACAATAAATGCCCGGTAAGCGTTAGGTGCCACCGGGCATTTTTGTACATATGTCTGCTTTATTCTTTTTTCCTCTTGCTGATGCTTTTTCGTTTTTTAAACCGCAGCGGCCTTGCCGCTATAGTCATTTCATTACTCATCAGGCGGTTATTACTAAAGGATAAAACGTGAAGTTGAAGATACCTTATTTCAGGGCTGGGACGGCGGTATTACTGGCAGGATTATTGCTGGCAGGATGCGATCAGCAGAGCAGTGATGCAAAGCATATCAAAGTGGGGGTGATTAACGGCGCAGAGCAGGATGTGGCGGAGGTCGCGAAGAGAGTTGCTAAAGAAAAATATGGCCTGGAGGTGGAGTTAATTGGGTTTAGCGGTTCTTTGCTGCCCAACGATGCCACCAATCAGGGTGAGCTGGATGCCAACGTCTTCCAGCATCGTCCGTTCCTCGAACAAGATAATAAAGCACACGACTATAAGCTGGTTGCGGTGGGCAATACCTTTGTGTTCCCGATGGCCGGTTATTCGAAGAAAATCAAAACCATTGCGGAGCTTAAAGATGGTGCGACGATTGCGATACCTAACGATCCTACTAACCTCGGGCGGGCGCTGTTGCTGCTGCAAAAAGAGAAGTTAATTACGCTGAAAGCAAATACAGGCTTGCTACCCACAGCGCTGGATATTACTGATAATCCGCGACATCTGAAAATTATGGAACTGGAAGGCGCGCAGTTGCCGCGCGTGTTGGACGATCAGAAAGTGGATGTAGCGATTATCAGTACCACCTACATCCAGCAAACCGGACTTTCTCCGGTACATGACAGTGTATTTATCGAAGACAAAAACTCACCGTACGTGAACATCCTGGTGGCGCGAGAAGACAATAAAGATGCCGAGAATGTGAAGGAATTCCTGCAATCTTATCAGTCACCGGAAGTGGCAAAGGCGGCAGAAACTATCTTTAACGGCGGCGCGGTTCCGGGCTGGTAATCGTGACCTGTTGCCGCGCCGATTGGGATTAAACCGCTCTGGCGCGGCGACGTGAGTCCATTGAGATCAGTACTACCGATGAGAGGATCAAAAGTGTGCCCAGCCAGTCAGGCAGGGTAAATGTAATGCCTAACAGCAGCAGGGACAGCAATGCGCTGCTCAAGGGTTCCGCGCAGCTTAAAATGCTCGCCTTCGGCCCACCAATCATCTGCGCGCCTTTCAGGTACAGGCTAAACGTGAGTGACGTGCCGATGACCACCAGATAGAAAAACGCCAGAATTAAACTGCCATTAACCACGAAGTTTGTTCCCTCTCCGGCATAGAACGGGAGCAGGATCAGGCCACCTATCAACATGCTCCAGCCGACGATCGGCAGCGTACCGTAGCGCGCGATAAGCGTAGAGGGGTAAGTGGTGTAGAACGCGGCGGCAAACGCCGAAGCAATTCCCCAGAACAGCGCGGCAGGTGAAATAGACAGCGACGTTGGGTTACCGTGGGTGACCAGTAAGAAGGTGCCAATGAGCGAGGTGAAAATCGCGGTCAACACTAATATTCCCGGTCGTGCTTTGCGAACCACGGAAAACCACGCCACGATAATGGTCGGTGACAAAAATTGCAGTACCGTTGCCGTGGCGGCGTTAGATTTTTCAATAGTCAGCAGGAAGGTGAGTTGTACGGTGAGCGCTCCGGCTACGGAAAAAATCAGCAGACTGATGGCATCTTTGCGGTTTTTGATAATGGAGAAGACTTTATCGCCGTGAACGAAAGAGAGCATCAGCAGAATCAGCCCGGCGAATATCAGGCGCGTCATGGTCAGAAATTGTGACGACATCTGACTTTGCTCCATGATGTACTGCGCACACACGCCCGAACTTCCCCACAATACGGCGGCAATCAGGACGTTCATCATCCCTCTTCTGGTGGAACTCATCTTTGCCTCTGCATGTTGTTTTGTCTTATTTGTGTGCAGGCATCATAGCAGAGATATCGAAGTCAGTAAGACATGACTGGTGCAGCCCCCCTCGCGCAGTAGGGAGGCTTCGGCAGTTATTTTATGGCGCAATCGGCGTCAGATAATCCAGCCGTAGCGGTTCGGCGAGTAGATCGTTCATTTGCAGAATAAATGCCTGGAAATGTGGCAGAGTGATATGTTCATCCAGACTGGCCTGACCGCGCCAGGATTCGCGTACGTAGAATACATCCGGTGTGTCGCGTAACTGGAACAGAGCATATTCAATATTGCCCGGCTCCCGGCGAGTGGGTAACAGCAGGTTCTGCAGCGCTTGTTTCAGTGCGTCGATCTTCCCTGGTTTGGCTTTCAAGACCGCAATAATTGAAATCACTTCTGAATCAGACATGTTAAAACCCCTCCAGCACAATCTTGCCGACCGAACGACCAGTTTCAATTTGCGCATGGGCTTTTTGCAGGTTCGCCGCGTTGATAGCGCCAAAATGCTCGCCCAGCGTAGTGCGGAGGGTGTTGTCGTCGATCAATTGCGCCACACGGGTTAATAGCTGGTGCTGCGCGATGATATCGTGAGTGGTAAACATCGAACGGGTAAACATAAATTCCCAGTGCAGCGAAATACTTTTAGCCTTCAGCGGACGGGCATCGAGGAATTCAGGGTCGTCAATCAGCGCCAGTTTGCCCTGTGGTGCCAGTGCGGCAATAATTTGTTGATAATGCTGCTCGGTATTGTTCAGGCTGGCAACGTGCGTCACTTCCTTAACCCCTATCCGTGACAGCTCATCCGTCAGCGGCTTGCTGTGGTCAATGACATGATGAGCGCCTGCATCACGTACCCATTTCTGGCTTTGCGGACGTGATGCAGTGCCGATGACGGTCATTCTGGTCAGCTTACTGGCCAGTTGCGTCAGGATAGAACCGACGCCGCCAGCTGCGCCAACGATCAGTAACACATCATTTTCATTGCCGTTTTCCTCAACCCCCAGACGGTCAAACAGCATTTCCCAGGCGGTGATCGCGGTCAGCGGCAGCGCCGCCGCAGAAGCGTTATCCAGTGATTGCGGTTTCAGCGCGGTAATACGTTCATCAACCAACTGAAATTCACTGTTACTGCCAGCACGCCCCAGCGCACCGGCGTACCAGACTTCATCGCCCGGTGAGAACAGGGTGACTGCTTCACCGACGGATTTCACCACGCCCACGGCATCCCAGCCCAGAACGCGCGGGATATCAGCGTTAAAACCTTCGCGAACCTTGGTATCAACGGGGTTGACGGAAATGGCCTTCACTTCAACCAGCAGATCGTGCCCGGCGGCAACCGGCACGGGCAGGTCAATCTCTTGTAAAAATTCAATGTTATTGCCGTCGGTCGCGGCGCGGGTAATAGCGATGGCTTTCATAATCTCTCCGGTTCAGAAACCTTATCTCTGTTGAATAATTCGATGGTAAAGCGGCAGCAGAACGGGAAAAATAGCTCCACGGCGACAGGACTTATACTCGGGGAGTGAAAATGTTCCGGCTTGAAGATCTCACGTTGTTTGTCCGCGCCGCGGCGCTGAATAGTTTTAGCGATGCCGCGCGCGAAGTCGGCGTTCAGCCTGCTCAGGTTAGCTCTGCCATCAAGCGCCTGGAGTCGACGTTGGCTATCCGTTTGTTCGCCCGCTCCACGCGCAGCCTGCGCCTCACGCCGGAAGGCGAGGTCTGGCTACCCTATGCCCGCCAGATGCTGGACGTGATGCATGCCGGACTGCAAAAAATACAGACCCCGGAAGATGAAGTTTCGGGCACGCTGCAAATTGCCGTACCTTCCGATCTCGGGCGTAACCTGCTGCTGCCAGTGTTTCAGTCGTTTCGACGCCGCTATCCGGCGCTGCGACTACGGATATTTTTCTCCGACCAGGTGACGGATGTCTTTAAAGATCCCGTCGATGTTGCGTTTCGCTATGGCAACAACGAGGACGCGTCTTACGTTGCACTGCCTGTTGCACCTGGAAACCGACGCGTGCTGGTGGCCTCACCGGAATGGGTGACGCAAAACGGTGCTCCGCAAAGTCCGGGGGACTTGGCGCAGCTTAACGCCATGACCTTCGTATTACGTGGACGCCTGCACGATCGTTGGACGTTTACGCGAAACGGTGAGGTCAGCATCGTGCAGGTTAACGGCACCATTATGAGCGATGATGCGGAAGTGATCCGGCGCCTGGCGATTGCCGGCGAGGGCGTGGCGTACAAGTCGTGGCTGGATGTCAGCGAGGATGTTCGTGACGGTCGATTACAACTGCTGAT
This sequence comes from Citrobacter sp. Cu096, assembly GCF_030332285.1. Classification (NCBI taxonomy): domain Bacteria; kingdom Pseudomonadati; phylum Pseudomonadota; class Gammaproteobacteria; order Enterobacterales; family Enterobacteriaceae; genus Citrobacter; species Citrobacter sp. Cu096. Next base: position 357,868 of record NZ_JAOWID010000019.1, on the reverse strand, counting down.
GCCGGATTATCAGGGAGAGACAGTCCCGCTGAATATGATTTGCCCGCATCGGCAGCAGCTTTCAACGGCGGTCCGTTTGCTGCACGACGCAGTGAAATCACGGTGTGAGGTGCTGAGCATTTCCCCTGGAAGTGTCTAACTGAAGGCGTATTATTTTTTTATCTATACGCATAAATAATAGCTACTCTCTATTTTTAGCATTAAACTGATCGGAACTCCGATCAGTTTAATGCTAATTACTGTTGATTATAGTAACCTAGATAAATATTATTCTTTTAATTAATGAGGCATTTATAATATGCTGGTTAATAAATTCCCGGTCATTGGTTAAATGAATTGTATATTTATCAAAATAGATTTGACGACATGCTGTTGCTACGATATAAGAAATAAGCACTCTGCTATATAATTATTTCTTTACCTAATTGTTAAATGGACTGACGCTTTTTGTTATTACGGTTTTTATTGTTATTGGGTAGGAGAGGGGACATTGAAGTCAAAGACTATAAATGATGTGTTGTATTATATAGAAGATAATTTTGTTTCGGGCATCGATATTGATGATATTTCACGGTTTTCTGGATATAGTCGAAGGCATATTCAGAGTGTTTTAAAACAACGAATTAATATGCCCGTGGGGCTGTATATTCGTAAGCGACGCGTAACCAAAGCGGCAAACTTGTTACGTCTTACCCATATGGATATTATTGATATTTCAGTGCGGGTAGGATTCGATTCCCAGCAATCTTTCTGTCGTGAATTTAAAAAACTAACAGGTTATACTCCCACAGAATATCGGAAAAATTCCAGTTGGGATCTCGCACCATTACTATCATTTGTACAGCGCTGTGATGTTGTTGTCAGCGAATTACAACTTCGTACCTTGCCTGCTGATACCGTTTACGGATTTCAGTATAACTATGATACACCAATCCCACCCGCCAGTGATTCGCATCTGCATCGATTAAATTTGATATTTGAGCAACTTACCAGTTCAAAACAAAATGTGTGGGCATTAACCGATTTCTCTTCCAATCCAAACTCAATGATGCGATTGAAAGTAAAGAGTATCATTGGCAATAAAACGCATCATTCGCCAAATATCTATAATCGTTATGACTGTCCTTCGGGGGTTTATGCCTGTTTTTCATTCCGGTTTAAGAAAAAGGACTATCCATTCTATTCAAGATATATTTATTTGAAAATACTGCCAGAGAGTAAATTAAAAAGAAAAACAGGTTATGATATTGAAATATTTAAATATAATCAAGAAGATATTAACAATAAAACAATTACCTGTGAACATTACATTCCCATTGATATGTAATGTAAAAAAGCTCCACTTACGTGGAGCAAAGACTTCGCAGTACGCCTAAATTAGGAACGATTATTGGTATTCAGCATTGAAATACAAGACTGAGCGCACAATTCCAGGACTAACTTTGTTAGTTGTTTGATAATATTGTGCATAAAACGGGATAGAGTGGTTTCCATTATTCTGATGCGCTAAATGGATATACGTGGTATTTTTTAAGTTGATAACTCTTTGTTGTTGATCCAAAACCTGAATACCTATGCCAACCGCACCTTTGGGGTGGATATTCTGTAGAACACCACTATTACTGCTGTGATTATTCTCTATGCCGCTCCAGCTTAGAATAATCTGAGAAGGTGTTGTAAAATCACTTTTACAAAAAAGGTCGATAGTAAATGGTTTTCTTCCTGCAGTGCTGCCAGGGCCGCTAAACTGCTCAAGTGCTACACTGGGGAGTTTTACGTTGATTGTACGGTTACCTTTGATCGTGCATGACCGGTTGAGCATAGTAATATATTTTGCCGGCACAATAATATCCATCACGGGCAACGATTGAGTGGCACTTCTGATTTGCAGGTTGATCGCACCCGCAGCAGGCCCGGCCGCAAGCTGATTATCCAGCTTGATTAGCTCAATATTAATTTTGCTGTTTCTGAACTCATCTGCCGTCGCTTTAAAATCTGATGGCCACTGGATCTTTCGTCCGGTTGAGGTTTCCAGGGTGACTTTAATGCCAATACCGCTCACATTGCTACGCATAATACCGGGCTGTTTCATTGCGGACAGATCCCCAATAATCTGGGCAGAAAAAGGATGGCTGTCATTACAACCTGACGACTGAATATTCTGTAGGGAAAGTGTGCGCGTCTGAATAACCCCTCCGGACTGGATTGACTGTTTATCGTTAACGATTTCCGGTGACAAGATAATCTTTTGTGTGTTCAGGGTACATGCAGCACTGGCTGTCTGATGAATGCCCATTACACACCCCAGAATTAGAACGACACGTATTATTGACATGTGGCCTCCTGATTTTTTAACACGATCGTGCATTTCCCCGTTTCCAGTGAAACGAACACTTCTGGTGAGGTAGTTTCATCAATATAAAGCGCACCACCTTGCCCAACGTAGCCGACATGATTATTAGCTTTGTCGCGGATGATGGCGCCGAATGGCATTTTCTGCTGACCCTGCAGACGAGGATAAATAATATTCTGTTTTCTTAGTATCGTTTCAAAAGTGACTGGAATGACATTACCTTCATACGGCGCAATCTTGGCCTGGGTTTTGGTAAAATTCAGGCCTTCAGTTGAACCTTTTGGATCGATAGTGACGTCGTTTACGCGCCATGGACGAAGCCAGGGCAGAATAGCGTAGCCATTTTTATCGAAGCGGGTTCCAGGCACACCATCAAGATGCGCGCCATGCGCATCAGGCGCATGGACTAATGCGACGGTATCTGAGCGCTCTGGAGAGAACGTTATTCCCCCCGAGTGGCCAACCAGCATTCCACTCATTCCCCCGCTGACCTGGTGCCATGAGTTGCTCTGGCTCCACGTTCCGCTCAGAGAGGTATAAGGCGTACGTATCATGCCGTTTGTCCCCCATTCCACATCACCACCACGGGCATAGCCAGTATTTACGCCCCAAACGATATTATTTTCTTCATCAGACGACGTCGTGAAGCCGAGGCGTGTATTGCTCGCTTTGCCGTTATTGCTGTAGCTATCAGAGGAGATTTGTGTAAAACCGGCGTTATCCCGGGGCAGGAAATAGCTGAATGAGAGCATGATTTGGTCGTCTTTGGTGACGGAGCCCTGTTGATCCTCATTCCAGAAACGCTGGGCGGATATGCTCCAGGTCAAGTTGCCCCAGGCATTGGTATAACCCACGGCATACTGGCGATAGTTATCCTGTTGATCCCAGAATTTCTTAAGAGAGCCAGATAAATAGAATGAGCCCCAGGTGTCGGATAACGGCTGATTAATACTGGCGCTAAACGACTGCTTTTCGCGTAATGAGAGGTATTGGTTGACGGATGCTTGTGTATCCAGGGCATCCAGCGCATCGCGTTGACCGTAAAAGTGATGTGAACTGTATTTAGCTTCCAGCCAGAGCGAGGTTTCTGACCAAGGGAGAGTTCGATTCCATGTCAGACGATATTGTTGTCCTTGCTGGCGATCGTCCTCAAGATTCAGGCGAGATTGGGTGACATCAAGGGCGAATGCGCCAAGCTGGGAATTGAGCCCGCTACCGATGAGGGCTGACTGATAGCGCTCGAATCCGGATGCCCCCGTATACAACGTTAAATAGTTGTTCAGGCCATACTGCCAGTAGGCCTGTGCGGCAAACGGATCTTTATCATAATTATCTTCATTGACGGTCCCAAGGGTGATGCCATAGCGCGAAACGCCGGGTTTTAGTAGTTGTGGTACTGAAGAGTATGGAACGGTAAAACGGCGGATACGTCCGTCTGATTCCTGAATCGTGACCAGCAATTCGCCGCCAGTATTCGCGGGCAACACTGATTCAATCGAGAATGGCCCAGCTGGAACCGAAGACTGATGAATAGTTTGGCCATCCTGGGTAACGGTGATGCGGGCGTTGGTCTCTGCTACGCCACGAATGATTGGCGCCCAATTTAGCGTGCTGTCCGGGCGCATTAAATCCTCAGAAGCCAACCCCATCCCAAGAATAGCAATACTGTCGAACATCTGGCTGTCAGTATAGAACTTGCCAGCGCTGAACATGGATTTCCAACTAGTGATTGGCCGCTTTAGCGTTGTACGATTATTCGTGTAATGGCTGCCCATTTTGCTGTCCCAATTTTGGCTACCAAAATGTTCAATTAGCCACCCGCCAGCGGAGCTGCGGATATCCATTCCCAGCCAGGCGCTGTCCGTACTTGAGCGATTGCTACCGCGTTGCTGAGTACTGTAATAATCTGCGTTGTAGCCGAAATTAATCGCCGGAACTCCCGGTTGCCATAATTCAGGTTGGATATAATTAGTTTCTATATTGTCGAGATAGGCCTGGGGGACGGTGATGTGCAGTTCAAGTTGGCTGGTATTGAGCTTCTCAGTTGTTTTACCGCTGGTATCCCAATCAGCCAGACGTTGGCACTCCTTTGGTTGGTGTGCCAGCGTTTGATTCATTTTCCCTGGGTTAATACCCATACCTGTGAGGAAGGCTTCAGAGTAACAACTGACTAACTCTCCGTGATTATCTTTTTTGAATGAGAGCTCACGACGTCCGCGCCAACTATCATTAATATAAATATCTACAATATATGTTCCTGGTAATAAACCAGCGGCATTGAATGATTGTAAATCGTTAAGCGAAGCATTGCCCATCAAGATGGCATTATCAAACTCGTAGCGAGACCTGTCTTCTGCGTGAAGTCCAACTGAAAATAATGAACCATGAAAAATAACGAAACAGGGTATGGTGAGGATCCTTTTACATAAACCCATTGTTAATTCCTTTTATCCCTTTTTATTAATTAACGGTTGTTTTGTGTTCCACAATTCCGCCGTAATCAGTAATTGCTTGTAAAACAACAGACTCGCCCCGGCTAATTTGTTGTTTTGCACTGAGAGTGGTTTTGCTTTTCGGGGCGATCATGACACCCTCGTTTATGAGTCCATGGCCTGATGACGTCACAACATCTGCAACAGTGATGAAGAACGGGGTAGGGTTTACCAGTGTTATGTCTCGTTGGTTTGCCAGAATTTGTACCTTGCTTTCCGCATTCTGACGGTCACCTAACCCACTGGGTCGCCAGAAAAATTTGAAGCGCGAGCGAATAGCCAAATTGAGCATGGCTGAATTTTCCGTGATGTTATTCTTATCCACGGCAGGAATGTCCAGTATGTTTAGCCACCACATAGACTCTCTGTCAGTAGCGACAATATGTTTATCAGCGACTTTTTTTATTCTGAGTGATTGCCCATTACCTGCGTCAATGCGAGCAATGGGCGGGGAAATAATAAATGGAGTGGTAATTTCTTCTGGTAATTTTTCTGGGTCTCCTTCATCTAACCATATCTGGGCCAGCGAAGGGGATTTTCCTGTATTGGTCATTTGTATCGTTATTTCCGCAGAATCCTCAGCGTAAATAAATCGGGTACCATTAACAATGATATTGTTTGCGTGCGCAGTCGAGAGCGAAAATAGAGCTAATAAATAAATAAAGATTTTCATGAGACCTCTATTAAAATAAATGCTATAGCGCAGAAGGCTATAGCATTGTGTATTTAGAGATAAGTAATGCTATAGTTTGCCTGGGCGCTTACAGGACCCGGCTTAACGTATGATGAATTATTATCTTTCGATATAATGTAACCTACATTGAATTTATAAGTTAAAATTGGGCTACCATTTTCATGTCGGAGATAACCTTCCTCAGGACCAAATCGGTTGCTGTTTTTATTCAGATCAATACTGTTTTGTTTATTATCCGTGATAACTAGCGCTACATTTTTGTCTCCACTACTTGTCATATTTTTGAGATATCCCTCTTTAGTTAAATGGGAATTACCATTCCAGGATAACTTTGGAGTTGCGTTTTCATTAATATAACAATTTTTCACTCTAATACTAAATGATTGGAGTTGTGTTGCATGAGATTTGTTAACTAATGTATTGAGAACCGGGTTTAATTTTACCTGTTTATCTTGATCTCCGGTTTCAATTATGCACGAATTGGCATAAACGTGACCGGTGAAGTTAACTTTCCCTTTTGGATCCGGGTTAGGGCCATGTCCGAAATCTGCCATGGCGGAAGGAATTACGATGGCACAGCTAATTAAAGTAATAATTGATAGTTTACTCATAATGCGTTCCTCATTGAGAGATAGATCGTCCCTATTATCAGTAACATTGTCCGGGCACATTTTGTCTTGCGCCCTATAAGGCTGTCGCCCGCTATCAATTATGTTAGATAAATTATTGTTGTACATCGTAGATTGGACGTATTTCACTCATCCTATGATATTAACAATGATCGTTAAATATGAGCCTTAATGAATTGTTATCATCTGTAAGATGATTGAGGTTAAGATACTTCTTAACTCAACGGGTGATGTTAAAACATATAAAATACAATATGTTAAGTTGTCACTTTTGAAATTTTCAAAAAGTCGCAAACAAAAATCGAACTTTGTATTCGGAAAAAGCGAATGATCGTATTGCACAATTAGCTAAATTTCCATAATTCAATCAGATTATCTTTAATCTTAAGTAATGACTTGTTATTGGTTTTCCATGCAATAACAATAGGGAATATTGTCAATCCTCATTTGAATGAAGGCCACATATGCTTAACATGGACAGTAAGATAATACTGATTAGTAACCAATCAATACAGACGCAGCTGTTGCTGGATTATCTCAATAAGCAAAGCGATATACTGGTTGATTTTGTTAACATTAGCAGACCGGATATGTCTTTTATCGCTGAGGAAAGTATCATCCTCTATGATATTCAGGCATCTAGTCGTAAATTAAAAAATATCTGGTCAAAATTACTTAATGAAAGCGCATGTGGTTTGCGTGTTTATATTATTAATTGCCTGCGTTCGCTCCCGCTCTATGAGAACATGCTATGGCCAAATTTTGAGTCAATCGTACCAAATAATTGCTCTATTGAACATTTATTAACGCTTCTTAAAGAGGGGCGTAAAACCTCTCGTCCACCACGCTCACTGTCACCGCCGCAAAAAAATATAAACCTCACACCATCCGATAGTGACAACGGAGGTTTAACCGAAAGAGAATATGAAGTTCTGACTGAGTTGTCGAAAGGGGCATCAAATATTGAAATTGCTAACGCATTTTTTATCAGTGAAAATACAGTGAGAACGCATATTTATAATATTTTTAAAAAAATCTCTGTGAATAACCGAACACAGGCCGCCTGCTGGGCCAACTCGCATCTTAGAAGCCCGGTTCTTGATCAACTACCCTGGAAAGAAATGTAAGTATACTGCTGGCACAAAGTTCTGATGTTGACTTTGTGCCAGGATATTATCGTGTTGTTACTCAGTCTTTTTTCGCTGCGTTGGCAAAGAAAATATCAGACTGAATGTCTTTAGTGCGGATGGTAAACAGCTGATTAGTCAGATCTTCCGTCAGCTTCTCGGCGTCAGCCATGATGCGAAGGTTGAAGTCATTCAGCATCTTATCGGCGGCAGGTTTATCGGTTTTCGCCATCTTCAGATACTCTGCTTCGACCTCTTTTTGCTCCTTCGCTACTTTGTCTTCCCACGCTTTGTAGGCCTTTTTGACGATTGGCGCGAGCTTCGGATAATCGGTCATGGTCAGCGTCTGTAATTTACGGTATTTCCAGTAAATGGATTGATCGTCCGCTTTATCGCTACCCATCGTGTAATTAGCCGGATACGCTTTCAGGCCGCTGTAGTACGGAACAAAGGCGGTGAGGTCGGCCATACCCAGACCAATATAGGTCGTTTCACCAATTTCTTTTGGCAACCACGGGCGAACCTGCATAACGTGCGCCTCATAGGTGCGGAAGACGCTGATCGGACGCCATGGCTCTTTACCGTTCAGACCGTTGGTGTAGGGATCATGGCTGGTGCCTTCGTAATGGTTACGCAGTACGGCCTTCACATCGTCCAGCGTCATTTTCTTCTCTGGCGTCATGAAGACCGGGAATTCACGTCCTTTGGCCATATCCTGGTTTACGGAAGGATTGAACTCTTTCTGGATGGTCCATACGCGAGGGTCGTTATACGTACGGTCACGTTCGTCATCACGGGTATAGGCTTTGGAGAAGTTGAATTTACCGTCTTTTGCAGGTTCGTACAGACCTTTTTCGGTCGCAAATTGAATCAGGTTTTTTGACGCCATCATGTCAGGGTTTTTCGGATCGTAATCCTGTAAACGGCCCTGATTGCCGGTGGCAAAATACTGGTTATTCGGCAGGCGTTGTGCCATCCACTGGTGGCCGCTGCCGGTTTCGAGGTACCAGATCTCGTTATCATCGACGACGGCAACGCCAAAGCCTTCACCCGCACCGACGGTCTCAACGATATGGCCCAGCAGCGCCACGGCTTCACGCGCGGTTTTACTTTGCGACAGCAGAATATCCGGGATATCGTCTTCGGTAATCCCCTTATCCTCAACATACGGGTCGGCGGCCAGCGCTTTTGGTGAGGCAAAAATAGATTCTGTACCGCTCACACCGACGCCCAGTTCGTTAAATCCGGTCGCGCCGTGCAACTGGGTTTTCCAGTTTGGAACAGTGGTATAACGCAGCGAGTTTTTGGGTAGCGGCCAGGTAAAGTCATTCGCGCCGTTATGTGCTTTGGTGCTGTATACCCCGGTCTGATTCTGTTTTGCCGGGTGAATGACAAAATGCTGCGCTTTCAGGGCATCGCTGTCAGCGCTACGTGCTACCAGCATGGAGCCGTCCGCTGATGCTTCATTACCGACCAGCAGGGTCGTACAAGCAAAACCTGATGAAACAACGGCTAAATTTATAGAAAGTGCAATCAGGCACTTTTTAAAAGTAAACATTACGTATCCCTCATATGTACGCCAAAAATACACCGGAAACATACCGTTTCCTGAAATGCGATAACGTCTGAACCCTCAGACATTGCTCGCGAGAGAGATAAACGCCCCTGCCCACGCCTTCTCTAAATATCCATCCGTAGATTGAAGTCTTCTGGGCAAAATAAAACGCCCATTTCGCTTAATTATTACGCAATAGATATCGTGATATTCAGGATGTTTCCTGATTCGGGATGAAGAATAGCAATGGGTTATTAGAGGATTCAGTGACCCATGTCGCGTAAGTTGATGATGGAATATATGAATTCCAACGAGAGGGGGCGCTTTTTGTATCTGGATATGACATTACCTTTTGCGGCAGTACAGCGAAGGAACAGTGGAAGTCGCTACTATCCACGCCCCTTTATACTCCTCCATGACCAGACTCAGACGCTGTCCGGTTTCGCGATAAAAACTGGGCAAAGTCTCGTTGATATCGTCTTTATCGGCAGAGTCCGAGAAGGTTTTTACCAGTTGCGTCGACTGCAGCACGCGCGCGTCGTGGTGCTGGGTATAGGTAAAATAGATGTTTCTGCTAATACCTGTGACGTGACGTCCGTACAGTTTTCCGGTTAAGGTTGCCAGTCCCTGATGGTCGTACAGTCGGTACGACACCGTACCGGTAAAGCGGTTGCTGCCAATGTTCCACTCCACGTTACCGACGCAGTTCAACGGTCTGTCGGCGTAGCGTGAATACCATAACCAGGCTCCTGAACCCAGCATCAATACCACCCCGATCGCCAGCAAGATAAGATTGTGTATTTTGTTCATTTCCCGCGCATCCAGTAATAATGAGTAGAACAAAACGCGTGAACATCTATCCGCGCATCCTTATCGCATACAAAGGCCACCATCCTTTGTGCCTTACGGTAACCTGAAAGAAATACATGTTTATTATCTTCACAAAGATCGGGATGCGATTGCATCAGGCTGAAATAGCTTTCCAGATTGTGTTCATTCGGTGAGTAATAAATTTTACAGTTTTCCTGTGAGGGAATTTGCATAGAAACCGACACGAATTTACTAAACGGCATGACAGGGCGAGTCTGATACCACACCAGCCAGATAATCAGAGTAGTAATAATCACTCCGGTGGTTAAGAAAATGTTCCACCAGGGAGTCGACGTTGCTACTTGCGGTGGAGAGGGTATTACCTCTGGAACCTTGTTTTCCTTAATAAATGGTGCTAAGGGGGGCTCGATTTGGGAATGTGTGATCGTCTCCACATGCGTATTCTCATTTAATCTGAGTCCACGCCGGGAAATAGTTTTGACGGTATCACGGGGCAATCCGACATCCGCCAGTGCATTGCGCAACGTCAAAATTGCCTGGTAAAAAGTATTGGTTGTGGTCACATTGTTTCTTTCTCCCCAACCTACTTTGAGCAGCGTGTTCTGAGAAACAATGTCACTTGCGTGAGTAATTAAATAGAGAAAACAGAGCGAGGCAGGGAGTTGCAGTTGAATTGTTCGTCCTGTCTGTCGATTGACCAGGCTTTTGTTATCAGGATTAAATTCGACCAACTGGTTGATAAGGTACAATGCCCGCCCCTTAGTAACGAAAATGTCTCATATGTTGCATTAACATACCCATTTAATATTACATCGAAATGGATAAGACGCCTCTACCTTTGTACTTGATCAAAGATAAGAATTTTGTGTTCAACTATTAAATCCTTTTAATACAATGAGTTATGTTGATGATATCTTAGGTGGTAATTAACTAAGGTTAAATAATGAGAATTAATTACAGGTTTATCTGATTAGTTATTATATTTATCACATAACATCACAAAGGTTTCTGGTTTTTAGGAATCTTGAGATTTACTAAAATCATTTTGTAAGGTTTTGTTTTAGCAAATAGTGCTGTATTTACGTCTATCGTGATGTCTGGATTTGTGTATAAAACTCCTAATATATTGGCTGTTAGTCTGAGAGAAAGCTTCGTAATACTTATCAACATAACGACATTTACAGGTGGAGATTGTTTTTCTATAGGATTTTATAACAAGTTCACCACTCGACTGTTATTAGCAGAAACGGATTTCACCACGTGTCGGATTGACACATTTATTTACCGATGAAATATTTATGGAAAATAACAGGGGCATAGTTGATGAAGAGAAAGCCGCTACAGAGTGTTCGTTGCATAAGCTGTGAATTATCCTGTGAATTATTTCCGGATGCTGCCGTACGTGCACAGTATTGCCACCGAGCCGCTTTTGCTGTCTGGCCAGAGGGTAATGATTATTTGAAAAAAGGTATTATTGAAAAACTTTTACTTAATAATCATAACCATTTATCCCATGGATTTATTTTTATCGATTTTTCATTCCCGAACTTGCGCTTGTTCACCGACCCGCAATGGGTGGATCGCCTGACGCAGAGTGGTATGCATATCGTATTGATAGCGGACCGGATCCTGGCACCGTTAGCCAATTACTGGTTATCGAAAAGCAATAAAATTCAAGGGATTATTTATTCCAATGATAGTGATGAAGTTCAACATCAGAAAATACGTCGCTTATTCCGGGGGCATCTCGCCAACAGCAAACGTGGGCGTTCATTAAATTATACGGAAATGATATTACTCAAGCGATTTATTTCAGGGATAAGTATTCAGCAAATCACCAGAATAGATAATATTGATGTTAAGAGAATATATGTCTACAAACTTCGACTTGAAGATAAGTTAGGTCTGAGTATTCATAAAATACTCTCTAACATTTTATAGCTGATTCTCATTTTTATTATTTCCACATCATCGCGATGTGGTGGACGCCCTACGCCCGAAAGCAGGAGGCTATTATGAAAAAACCTAAGCATTATTCACGCATTGCTATCGCGGTATCGACCGCGTTAACGTCAATGGTATTTTCAACCCACGCGGCCTGGATTGATATTGACAGTCTGCCTTCCAGTGGACTGGTGAGCAGCCTTTCTCCGGAGTTGCAGGCTTTATTTCCTGCACAGGCGAATGCCAATTTCGCTAAAACCAGCGCTACGCCGAATTATGTTTATCAATGGAGTGCCGGCACCATTCCTGTTTTTGGCCATGGATTAACGCTGAATGGGCCAGGAGCAGAAGCCTTCGAACACACCATTACCGTTATTCAGAATAGCGCGACGGGTAGCCCGGGCGTTATTTTTGGTGACGACCTGACGATCCGCACGCAGTCGAAGAATGCCGCTAATAATGGTAAGGATGTTGATGGTATCCGCACACACGGGGTCAATTCACCGGATAACCCGGTCTTTATCATCACCGGAGATCGCACCAGCATTTATGTGGACGGTCAGGATGGCGACGGTATAAACGCCGGTTACAGTGCCTATAATCAGGGGCAGGGTTGGAAAGGTTCAGCCAACATTTACGTTGGCGACGATCTGTATATTCAAACCACCGGTTATCAGGGGCGCGGTATCACTGCAAACGCGATGAGAGACGAAACGCAGGCCAAAAATACGATTGTCGTCGGTGACCGGGCACACATTGTGACGATAGGTGACAGTTCAGAAGGTCTTCGCACCGGGCAGAGTGGGTCCTCGATCCGCCTTGGTAATGATGCCACTATTGAGACATCGGGCACTTCCTCAATAGGGGTCTACGCCGCTACATCGTCCAAAACCGAACTGGGCAATAACGCTACCATTTCGGTGAGCGGCGCCAGCGCCCATGCGGTCTATTCCACCAATGCGACGGTGAATCTCGGTGAAAACGCGACGATCAACGTAAACAATTCGGCGAAAGCAGCGTCATACAACAGCAAAGCGCCACGCGGCCTGTATGCGACTTCACGCGGGGCAATAAATCTGGCTGGCGGTGCTGCCATTAGCATGGCGGGCAATCACAGCAATGAAAGTTATGCCATCAGCACCGAAACGGGCGGCTCCGTAGATGGCTCCGCTGGCGGGCGCTTCCTTATCGACGGCGATCTTCATGCCGCTGGCGCGACTGCTGCAACCAGCAGCCTGCCGCAGCAAAACAGTACCATTACGCTCAACATGACCGACAACTCGCTGTGGAGTGGGGCGTCATACATCACCAGCGTCACGGCAGGAACGGGGGTTATCTCGCTGCAAATGAGCGATGCGAGCTGGAATATGACCAACAGCTCAACGCTCACCGACCTGACGCTGAACGGCGGGTCAGTGGTGAACTTTGGGCATGCTGACGGCGAACCGTGGCAGACGCTTACCATTAATGAAGATTTCATCGGCAACGGCGGCAAACTGGTTTTCAATACAGTCCTGAATGACGATGCCTCCGAAACCGACAAGCTGAAAGTGCTCGGCAACACCACGGGTAACGCGTTTGTGGCGGTGAACAACATTGGCGGAACCGGGGCGCAGACTGTTGAAGGTATTGAGATTATCGAAGTGGCCGGTAATTCTGACGGTACTTTTGAGAAAGCGGGTCGTATTGTTGCCGGTGCGTACGACTATAACCTGGTGCAAAAGGGCAGCAACTGGTATCTGACCAGCTTTATTCCAGCTCCGCCGGATCCGGAAGACCCGGACCCGGTAGATCCCATCGACCCGGATCCGGTTGATCCTATTGACCCCGGTCCTGTCGATCCAGACCCGGTAGATCCTGTTGACCCGATAATCCCTGAACCGGAAATACCTGTCGCACCTCCGGTCACCGAGCAGCAGTATCGTCCGGAAGCGGGTAGTTATCTGGCGAATAACTACGCCGCAAACACGCTGTTTATGACCCGACTGCACGATCGTCTGGGAGAGACGCAGTACATCGACATGCTGACGGGCGAGAAAAAAGTCACCAGTATGTGGATGCGTAACGTCGGGGCGCATACCCGCTTTAAAGACGGTAGCGGGCAGTTGAAAACCCAAAGCAACAGCTATGTGCTGCAGTTAGGCGGCGATTTGGCGCAGTGGAGTAGAGACGGCCTTGACCGTTGGCACATCGGCGCAATGGCAGGTTACGCCAACAGTCAGAACCGCACGCAGTCCAGCCTGACTGGCTACCATTCACGTGGTCAGGTCACCGGTTACAGCGTAGGGCTGTACGGCACCTGGTATGCCAATGACGCAGACAAGACCGGCACTTACGTAGACACCTGGATGCTGTACAACTGGTTTGATAACAAAGTGATGGGCCAGGAGCAGGCGACAGAGAAATACAAATCCAGCGGGGTAACTGCTTCTGTTGAAGCGGGTTATAGCTTCAAACTGGGTGAAAACGAGCGCAACAGTTACTGGCTGCAACCGAAAGCGCAAGTGGTGTGGATGGACGTGCAGGCCGACAGTCATCGCGAAGTGAACGGTACCCGCGTGAAAGACAACACCGATGGCAACCTGATGACCCGCCTGGGCGTTAAGGCCTTTATCAACGGTCACAACGCCATCGACGACGGTAAATCTCGCGAATTCCAGCCGTTTGTCGAAGCCAACTGGATCCACAACACGCAGACGACTCGCGTGAAGATGGATGATGTGAACAACGATATGCGCGGCACGAAGAACATCGGCGAGCTGAAAGTCGGTGTAGAAGGGCAAATCACTCCGCGTCTCAACGTGTGGAGCAACGTGGCCCAACAGATCGGCGACAAAGGCTACAGCGATACCCGCGGTATGCTGGGCGTGAAATATAACTTCTGACGTAGTTGCAAGTAAGGGAAAAGCCGCTGATTAACCGATCGGCGGCTTTTTTATTCGCGAAGCGGTAGGTCGGATAAACGGCATCCATCAATAAGGCTCATTCATAAAGCCATTTACCCGCTTTTGCAGACTCAGTCAGCATGCGGAGTGTTAATGGCTGCGGCTCATCGTCATCACTGTTACAGGTAAAAAAAGCATCGTGAGGTCTGGAATGTCTTTGAAATCCTCAGGGACGCCTGGAAGTATGTGACATGGGGAGAGGGGTAGGCATACTGGTGTGAACCTAAGGAGCATTATCGCGTGAGAGGAGAATGAGTGATCTCTTATGACGATGCCAGGGGCTGCAGAGGTAGGCAGAGGTATGCACTACATCCTGAGCTACCTCAGCAATCAGCGCTTCACTGGGTCTGCCGTAGGTACTCCCTCCGCCTGACTAGCAACTAACAGCGCGTCCCAGTTTTTCCCCTGAGAGTGATATACGTAGGCAAGTTGCGCATTGGCGTCAGCACCCGGATGTGCCTGCAACCATTTATTCGCTTCAGTAAGAGCTTGTTGATTGTAGCGAGCATCTACCCACGATAGCGCTGCCAGATTTCAATAGTGGCGATGTCGTTGTGATCAACTCAGATGGAAACTTGCCGCCAGTCGGCAACCTGATTTGTCGTTAGCGCGCTTTGCTTTCCCTGACCCTCAAGATAACGCAATAACGGCACACTATTACCACCCCGCGCTTCAATAACTAAAGCGTCATGCTCTGATATCGCTGTAGAGATTTGCATAGGGAAAAGAACGCTTGACGTAAAAGCGGATTTCGATGCCCTATTTAACCTATCTGAGGGAGGACTTCAGGATACTGTCTTCTGGTAACCCTCCGACAAACAGAACTACAATCAGGTATAACGTAATTATTATATAATTCTCCATTTTTCATATCGTTAGAACGAAAAAGCACCCGAACGTTAATGAACGGATGCTTTCTAAATAGAATAACTTAGTTTTACTTGGCGGCTGCATCGCCTGGTGCGCCAAAGGCATTGCAGGGCAAACGTCTTTTCAGCCCAAAGATGATTCATCCTTGCGCGTGATGTTTCGCCAAATCCCCCCCGAAAGTCTCAGATTTTCCGGACCGCTTTTCAGGATTTCGGTCACACAATTCAGGTAATTGTCTTTCCAGCGTGTAATGAAAGAAGACTGGCTTTCGAACCTCTGCGGATCGACCATTTTCTCCAAAACAAAATGGATGCGCCCATCTCGCCACACCGGAACACCAAATACGGTGGGTAAGTGCATCTTCCAGGCAAGACGAGAGCAAAAGGTGGAGTAGGTAATCTGCTGGCCAAAAAAGTCGATAGTCGGCGCGCTCAAATTCAGCGCGCCGTCTATCGCCACAACAAGTGACTGCCCACTATGTAAAGTCTGTATGCAGGCCCTGACTACGTCCGCTTCGCTTTTATCGCTAACCGAAATCAACCGCTCACCGTAGCCCCCTTTGAGCACGCCAGGTGTGGAAGCCACCCACTTGCTGTTCATTTCCAGCAAGGACAGGATCATCGGCCCGGCATACATTGCGCCCAGATGAGCCGATACAACAATGCAACCACGTTGATCAAGCTGCAGTCGTTGGAAAAATTGCTCGACATGCGATATATCGGCCAATCGGTACATCGGTTCGTCGGCCTGCTCTCCACGGCATTCAAGCCAGTCGAGGAGATAATTATCTGCAAGATATCCCCACTTCGCCCGGCGTTCCCATTCATGGCGCTCGATACCGGACTGCCTGCCAGCAATTTCCCATGCCCAGTCAAGGCGCTCAGGTGGTAGGTTAACGGCAGATATTTGCCCATCAAGCGCCAGCAGCCCCTCTTCGAATGACTGAGGCAGATGGCTCGCTCTGGCCTGAATATAGTGCTCAAAGACGTCTTCCGCTTTGCTTGTTTTCCCCGCCTGTAACAACGCCGCCGCGGCATAACGGTTCCATTTACTCGTTGCCCCTTTTTCCTTTGCAAGTTGTACAAACTCATCGCTGGCAGCAGCGTATTGCCCAACCTGACGCAGTGCTCGGGCATACATCGCTCTGACATAAGGAAGGTCAGGATGAGTCGCGAGCGACTGCTGCAGTAACGGAATGGCTTTCTCATTCTGACCCGTTCTGATTAAGGCATCGGTATACAGGGTCACGATACGTAAATTATCAGGATTAAAATGCAGGGCGTGAGACCAATGCTCAGCGGCCTGAAGCTTCGCTTCCCGGCCACGACCGAATTGATAGTAGGCAAGTCCCAGACTACGACGCAGCGTTGCACCATCCAACCCACGGGCTATTGCGGACTCCCCAGTCTGAATGGCTTCCTGGTATTTACGGGCAGCGCACAGCGTATCAACCGCCAGCCCCGCCGACTCCTGACTTTCTAACGCGAAGAAAGGGAGCAATGCACGAGCCAGGTCATGATCTTCTTGTCGGCGGCTTTTATTTAAGAAACTGAGACAGGTTGCAATCATATCTCCCCGCGGGGGAAATTCCTGCGCCTGTGTTCTGGCCAATGAGATTGCCTGTGACTCTTTATCCACCAGCGCCAGGCTGCGCAAATGGAGGGCAAAAATTTTGCTATTGCCCGAAAAAGCGAGCCATGCCCGCTCGGCTAAGTCAGCAACAGTCGCATATTGTTTACTCTTAAGCAGCACGCTTGCGACCAGCAGGACATCCTCCGACTGGCACACATTCACCGCCAGCAGTTTATTAACCACCTGTAGTACAGCATCCCGACGATGTGATGCCAGCGGCGAAATAACCCAGCGTCGCAATAAATCACGGCCATTCTTTGCAGTCAGAACACGGTCAGACAACAAAGTTAGCCCGACATCTGTTTCATCTCTACGCAAACACGCGATAGCGAAGAGAATAATGTTTTGCTCATTTCCAGCACTATCTCGCACTTTTTCGGGATGCTGACCGAAATAGTGGCATAGCCCCTCCCAATCCTCTCGTTTGAGCAGGGTGGTTGGCGATATTTTTTCACATGTAGAGTGCAAGTTCATCGTATTTCCTTACTCTGCCTTATTCACGCATCCGCCTGATGGTTATCAGGAGAGAAGTCACCAGGTACGCGATGCCCAGCAACACGAAGAACAGTAACCACTTTGTTCCATCGGCATAGCGAGTGGTGTCAGACACCGTCATCGGTTGAGAAATAATCAGCAAATACCGTCTCTCACGTAAAGCTTGAAGCTTCCCTTGCTGTAAGGTCTGTAAGGCAGATTCCCAGCGTGTTTTGGCGATCTCGTTCTGCAGGCGAAGATCTTCAAACAAGGACAGGCTTTCTGAAGAGCCTTGCGACCCTAACTTATTTGACAGGCGGTTACGCTGTTCGCCGATCTGCTTTTCCAGTACCTTGATTTTGGCCGACAGGCGAGGAATAAGGGGGTTCTGATCCAAACCATTAGCCATTAATTGCGCGTACTCTGCTTTCGCTTCCGCCAACTGCGTTTCAAAGCCAGCAATTAATTGATAAATCGCGGTCACGGTTTCCTGCGGTTCAATATCTTTTTGTATATGCTGTATTTTTAGCAATTCTAGCCGAACTGCCCCCAGATTTTCCTGGGCCGATTTAACATCGTTTTCCAGCCATAAAATCCGTTCCTGCTGCATCCGCGCTGAAACGGTATTAACGTGCTGTTCAGCAAAAGCCAGAATACGCTGGGCAAAAAATTCAGCCTGTTTCGCACTCCGCGCCTTCACGTTTAAACGCAGCATGCCCTGTTGAATATCGACAGCAACCGAGACTTTCGATAAATAGTAACGGTAAGGATCATTATTAATACCCAGAGGTGCATGGTAGCGGGAAAATAATGCGATATCGTCTTGCGCGAAATAAGATAAAAAGCCAAGCTCTTTTTCCATCCGCTCCATCATTTCTTTCGAAAGTATAAACTCGCGAACCTGAAAGCTTTCCGACATCTCATTGCCTGCGCCAAAGAAAGCTGTTCCAGAAAAATTATCCTGGCTGGCATCCGTTTGCACAATAAAGGTGGCATCCGCGCTATAAAAACGCGAGGTTAATAGCCACGACATAAGCATAATAACCAGCAGCGGCAAAGCAATATAAAGAAAGAGCCGACGTAGCGATTGTTTGGCTTGCTGAACACGTCGCTCTTTAATAACCAATGACGCTCTACGGACAGAATCAGCATCCGTCGCGGACCATCCGGCGTCTGGGCGATGATGACTTTTCGAATCTGCCTTTTTTTCCGTCTGGCTAAGGGCGCGTTCATCCTCTTTTTGTTGCAGTCGCGAGGCCCGGCTTTCTTCTGCTACCTTCGCCCTTTCCTCTTTCCATTTTTTAATACGTTCTGAATTATCCACACGCTATCCGTATATTTTCTATCTATATATCAAAGGAATAATCATCAGCTTGAATCGTCGCCTGATTTGACTGATTTTGTTCAAAAAGCGCAGATGCCTGTGCTAAATCTTCACACATCGTAATTTTTCCATGTAGCAAAACGCCAAACGCATGACAGTGTTCTTTAATAAGCCGAGGGTTGCGCGTTAGTACAATCAATCCTTTCTGTTGCAGCTCAAGCGCTAGCGCCGCCTGCATACGCAACTGTGAGGCATTATCCCCGGTGTACAGCTTGTCATCGGCAATATAAAGGCGGCAGGGAAGCAGTAAATTAATGGCAAATGCCAGATGCGCTTTCATCGTGACAGAATATTCACTCACCCTGTCGGTATAACGCTGTTCAAGCTGGGTCAATTGATAGCAGAAATGTGAAAACTCATCGCCATCCAGACCATAAAGACTTGCCATCATGCGCGCATTTTCTTCGCCGGTTAACCCTGGCAGAACAAAAGCATTTGCCCCCAGCGGGAGCGCATCGCCCCGTAACCCAATAAAATCCCCTTCATCAGGAGCATCTATGCCGCACAGCAATCGAGTTAGCGTCGTTTTGCCTGAACCAGGGGCCGCCAGAATACCGATGTGCTCATGGTAATCCATGACAAAATCTGTTTTATCAAGGACCACCCGCGGGCCCTTATCAGACTCAAAATAGCGTGTACAACCTAATAAACCGAACACGAACGCGTCTCTCCTGAAGCAAAAGTCATTGATTTTCAGCGTCACAGATCAGGTGAAAAATGATGCCCGCGAGGAATAACGTTGCGGAAAATGCCAGAGGGTAAAGAGGTTCAAGGTACAAGGAGTGATACCCCTCAAACATTCCTTCTCTGACTATCTCATTAGCATGAAGTAGAGGGTTCCAGCTGAATATGCTTAATAATGAATAGGGCAATTCATTCGCCGTATAAAAGACAGCCGAAATCAAAAACATAGGTCTTAGCACCACAGGAACGGCTTTGTAGACCAGCGGGAACCGTTCAGACAGGGCATCACAAAAGTAACCAAACGATAACCCCAGAAGCCATGCGATAACCATCCCTTCAAAAATCAGGATCGGTTTCTGGGCTTCCCAACGAGAAAATATAAGAAAGTTAATCAATGAAACAATAATATAAATGATAACCGCATTAACAAATTCGACTGCGGCAAGAGCAAAAATTACATGCCTTTTCTTAACCTGCGAGACAACCGCCAACGATGTAAAGAATGAACGGGTGCGCATAGTTGCGGTAATGGTATAACGAAATAACAGATACGGTAATATACCTGCAATAACAAAGCTGATATCGTCAGTGAATATTGGCACCGTGCGATTTAAATATTGAAAAGAAATAACGGTAATGGTTATCCATACCAGTGGTACGGCCAGCACCATCATATAGTTTAGCAAATTACCGTTATAGCGTGTTTTGATATCGCGTGACATTAACAAAATGATTAACTCACAGACAGTAATGAGTTTCATAAAATAATAAGTATTATTTTTCAAAATATTCATATGGCGACGTTAGAAAGAGTTTGAGCCGCGGATCAAAAAGCTATCGAATGCGGCTTTCACCTTAGCGAAATCAGTCAAAGAGGCGTTCGAGATATAGATAACATCGCCGTTTTCCACTCGCATGGCCTGTGCTAAAAACACCGAGTCAGGTTGGCTCATATCGACATGATAGATATTCAGCTTACGCATCTGCTGTTTCGCCTGTTCCGCTTCGTTATGCTTGTACAGAAAAACCGCCTGCGGATCGGCAAGATTGTCATTTAATCCTTTCGCCAGTGCCAAAGCATCCACCACGCTGGAATGACTCTGAACCAGAGCATGTTTCCCCTGAACACCCGCTGCGCCGAGCACATTAACATACTCGGTCACTTGACGTAGAGTGATACGGTCATCCGGCTGTAAGGCAATATCCAGCTCGGGATACTGATAAATATCTGACAGTCGCGCAGTGAAATAATGCTGCTGGCGCGTCACGTGAACTTCCATCATATCTGCGCTGGTATTTTCTACTGCCACTGCCGTTGCCAAAAAATGACTCAGACGATTCATACTCTGTTCGAGAGGGTAACGACCCGTTTTCCCGCTGCCCTCGATCGTCACCATGGCCCCGGTGCGGGCGGTAAGTGTCACTAGCACTTGGGGATTCAGGACAACGCGCGCAAGTCGCTGTCTGATCTCATCAGCCAGTTGCGTCACATCCAATCCAGTAACCGGGATTGTCCCGGCATAAGGCACCTGAACGGTATTACCGTCAGCCACAAGAATATTTTCAAAATCCGCACGGTCGCCGCTCGCGTTATTGGATAAATACCCCGCCCCGCCCGAGGATAAAATAGTGATATGCAGCACATCGCCTTTAGCCAAAGATGTCCAGTGCCAGTTATTTGCGACAAAGACCGGATCGACAATAGTTTTCGGCACAGTATCGGTATCACTCATTTTTAATGTCGGAGTGACTTCGACCAGATTATAACGAGGATCGTCCTGATTAATCAGGCTGGATTTAAATACCGCCCTGGGAATAGTACATCCCGAAAGCAGGAAAAACGTCGTTAACAATATAATAATTTTTTTCATGGCTTATTTTATAAATGAAATAACTGAAAAAATGCTGCCCATTAATTAACGAGGCTGAGAGGAAATGGTTTGTACAAACGTTCTCACCATATGTTCCACGGTGAAGCGTTCTTGTAAAAATGACCGCGTCTGTTCGCAAATACCGGTTCTGCTGCGCCATAAATTGACCAACTGTTCTGCATAGCGGCAAGCCTGGTCAAGATTGACCGTCAGTGCATCATCAAGAATGAAACCTGAAACACCTTCTATAAAGCATTCTGCCGATCCACCAGCAGGGGTTGAAATCACCGGCACTCCGACCATTTGTGCTTCAATGAGCACATTGGGTAGCCCTTCATAACGCGAAAACAAAATGAATACATTCATTTTTTGCAGCCAATATCCCACGTCACGCGAAACGCCAACAAATAGTACTCTTTCCAGAATCCCCAACTGTTCAGCGCGTTGCTGTGCTTCAGCGCGCATATCCCCATCGCCTACCAACACAAAGCGCGTGGCGGGGTGGTGCTGTAAATAGCGTGCTGCAAAATCAATCCATGCAAGAGGGTTCTTATCGCCGACAAAGCGGAAAACGCCGCCGATAGTCGTGTCCGCATCCTGTGTTTTTTGCGTAAACTGCTGCCAGATTTTATGTGGCACCTCAGAAGAGGGTTCGGTAGATGGCGGTAAGACGCCGTTATATACAACCTGGAAGTGCTTCGCCTCCAACTTCAGCCAGTCGGCATAATGGCGGGTCACACAATGGTTGTTACTCATAAAATCAACGCCAGGCACAACCGCCAGTGCCTGGTAGAGAGGCTCGTATTCCGGCTTGAACAGACGCTTTCTCACTACCGGCGGTAACCCACGTAATCCCAGTTGAATTCTGGGCACGCCAGCAATCAACGCTGCAAGCGCAATCATCAGACAAGCGCCATCCTGCCAAACGGAGAGATAATCCGGCTTGCGCTCGCATAAGTGGGGGACCAGATGCTTGATGCCGTAATTACACACCGGCGGCAGATGAGATAACAATAAGCGCAACTCCGGAGATTCTATTGTCGCATCATCAAAGAAGTTTCCGGTAATCTTCGCGATCTCAAGCACCTCGACCTGTTCTTCCAGCACTTCTTTCAGGAAAAAATCTTGCCTGAGTTCCGGTGTCAGGGAGCGAATAATGAGCTCTACCGGTTCTTCTACTTTCAGGTCGCCAATTTTCCCCTGTTGCCGATACTTTCTGGCGATCTCGATAGCCAGCCTGGAAATCTGACGTTCTGCACCACCGCTACCTAGCGAACCAGTACAGAGCGCAAGACGACCGAAAGACCCGACGGGAAGCTGTCGAGGTTGACGATTTCGGTAGAACAAGATGGCATGCTTCATTGCAATAATACGGGTGTTGGTCCCCACAGGGATCGTTTCCCCTTCAAGACGTTCAAGCAAATCGCAGATCTTATTTATTTTGCCTAAATAATTGTTATATTTTTTCTGTACGTTGTTGCTAACCTTTTTAAGAATTAGCTGCGCATCTTTGGCTAGCCCCGTATTATATAAACGCCGTGCATACTCATAACGTGCTTCATCATTATTTTGCGCAATCAGCGTTTCGTAGAGCGCGTATGCACGCTCCGTTTCATTGAAATCATGAAGAAATTCGGCTTTTTTTAGCATAGCTAATGAAGTTAAAGCTTCAGCCGGTAATTCATTGTCAATTAACGTAATAGCTTGCTCAAGCTTCCTCTCTTTTTTCAATGTTGAAAGTGTTTTACCTAGCACAGCTATCTTTTCTTCCTGCGTAATCATTACGACTTCCCTGATGTATTTTTTTGTAATGCGGTTATGCAGGTCGAGATCTGCTTGGCCACTGGATCCGTTGGCCCATTCACTTTCTCCAGTCGCTGCCAATACTGCAAAGCCTGGTTGTAGTCGCGTAAATGCATTGCATTTAATGCAGCATATTTCAAGGCATAGGCATTTTCGCTATCAAAAACGAGTAATTTTTTCGCATAATCTAGATGTTCATAAGATGCGATAGTACTGCCGCCATCCTTCAGTGACTCATTAAATAACCTGATAATTTGCTTAAATTCACGCATCAGGCGAGAAGCATCAGGATCAATTCGTTTCAGGCTAATCAATACAGATAATGCTTCATCCAGACGACCTTCACTTTTCTTTTGACGTACATATTTAAGTGCTCTGGTTGCAACATTGCGACACTCTTTCTCAAACAACTCGTTCATCGAGGCATTCTGGAATGATGGAGAAATACTCATGACGTTAGCAATCAAATCAATGAGGAACGGAATGTCGTTAATATGACGTATGCTGCGTAACATAATCGACTGCAGGCTGGTAATGTTCGAGTTACGAATCAAGGTCATGTGTGCCAACGTGCACGCTTCTTTCCAGGCACCAAGATTCACCAGAGTTCTTGCACAATATACGGTGCTAATGGGATCGAACTCCAGAAGTGGCCACACAATTTTCGCCCCTGTCAGGATATTTTCATAATCCCCGCGCTCATACATTTCTCTTAATTTCTCGCGCCATGCCGTTTTAACTTCATTATTAAAGCGTGAAATACGTGCATGGGGATAAACCATAAATGCAGAGTAGCTGTACACCAGCGAAGTACTCAGTGAGACAAAATTATCAACCGAATGTAGCGACAGCGCGGTATTGTTCCATGCCTCAAAAACGTCGTGGAGTTTATCTTTATACGAGGTGCTAAGCGCCTGATGATAGCTCATATTTTTGATGCAGAAAGCTGTGCGAATGACGAGACCGGTATCATGAATCGTCGACAATACCGTCAGCGCAAATTCTGACTCATGGCGGAGTAGCTGCTCGAGCGCATGCATGAAAATCAATTCATCACTAAATTTGATTGCCAAAGATAACGCTGTTTCCATAAACGCATCATTTAGGCACTGCGATTGAATGCCGGCATGGAAAGCTTCGGAGAATGCAGTGCCATCATTGAAATATTGCGTGCTGCTCAGGAAATTAACCCATCCGCTTTGGGTTTCAGGATTCAATAACAGCACACGTTTCCAGTATTGATATGACTTATCAAACAGTTGTAAAGCATCGGCTGAGCCGGCGGCAACAGTAAGTACTTCTTCATCTTCAATTTCATTGGAAAGCATCATTTCGGCTGTCGATAAGGCTTCCCGCCAACGCGCTAATCCATGTAGAGACCTCAGTCGACAACGTAATGTACTGTCCGTCGTACCGATAATTTTCTCAACATCACTAATATCCTGATAAGCCTGTTCATAATAACCTAAACGGCTGAAAATTACGGACCGAAGTTGGATCAGAACAGGCTCTTGCTGCTGATTTCTTAATGCGGCAAAAAGTTGCTGTGATGCAGCAATAATGTCGCCATCTGCAAGCTGCTTAGTGATCGATAAGGTAATCTCACGTATTTTATCTTGTTTCTCTTGCCGCCCCTCATCAAGATGATGATTGGTATTGTTGATCACTCCCTTAAAAATAGCCGCAACGATCGCGTCACCAAACATGTCGGTATAATGAGTAAGATCGTCGCCATTTTTTTCCAGGGCACGTTTCTGCCCCCACTTTTCCATCAAATTTGTCGGGTTAACGCAAGGAATACCCATTCTGGCGGCGATAGCGTCGACATTTTTAATTAACCGACTGCGGGACTGAATGACGGTTCCGGCACGAGTCACGGCATCAACATGAGTCATAAACATAACGCGATCGTGACCAAGAAGCTGAACGATTTCGATCATATCCTGTTCGATAGCATGCTCATCCATCTGCTCGACATTGATATTGCTTAATAAGGCACGATCGTCTTCCGACATTCCGGCAAAACAGGGATCGTCTTTGAGATAGGCCAGCAGTTTATGTTGATTTCCTTGCGTGGCCAGCGACCAGTACACACGCGCCCGCTCTGTTTGGCTAAAAAACTCATAGAAATGACGAGTTAAATAATTTATTTGTAAGCAGAAACCATAGGCCATAATCTTCTTCTGACTTGAAATCTCGACGATATAGAAATCAGAACGACTATGAACATCGGTGTTTGAATAGTTTACGGCAGGTCTAAAAATAAAAGGCCGGACCTTTTCTGGAATATCTATCAAGCCCAAAACAAAACGTACCTGCTGTAATGCCTCGCTGCTCGTATGAGTAAAACCATATACTTTTTTAAAGTTAGCCTGAAAATTAAAATAAGGCTGAGCTCGTTTTACCGGACTCACAATACGGCAACTACCAATGGCTGTTAGCGTAAACATCCCTGACGATTTCATTAAATTCATCCACGTGAAAGGAAAGTGAGTAGTTATACTCAGGAATACAAAGCAGTCTGTTTATCGATATACCATTTTAGAGTCTGCTTAAGTCCTTCTTTGATATCAAATTCAGGTTCATATGAAAGAAATGTTTTTATTCTGGTGATATCTGCCTGGCTATGTTTAACGTCACCGTCGCGAAAATCTTTATAAATTGGTTCAGCTCTACTTTGTTCGTCCCGCCATAAATTCAGCCCATCGCGAATGAGATAATAAAGTTCATTTAACGAAGTTCTATCTCCAACAGCCACATTATAGACTTTATTTTTTGAGGCTAAATCATTAGTCGTTGCTGATAATAGATTGGCTTGAATCACATTCTCTATATAGCAAAAATCCCGACTTGTTGAGCCATCGCCATTGATATAAATTGGTTCATCTTTAAGAAGCGATAGTATCCAGCGAGGAATGACTGCAGAGTATGCTCCGTTAGGGTTTTGGCGGCGACCAAATACATTAAAGTAGCGTAGGCCAATAGCATTAAAATCATAGCTGCGAGCAAATACCTCGGCGTACAATTCATTGACGTATTTTGTCACCGCATACGGGCTTAATGGCCGGCCGATCCGTTCCTCAATTTTAGGTAAATCGGGATGGTCACCATAAGTACTACTGCTTGCGGCATAGGTGAAACCAGATACATGTGCATCTCTCGCCGCCGTCAACATATTTAAAAAACCATCAATATTAGCGCTATTTGTCGTGATAGGATCCTTCAAGGAACGTGGCACGCTTCCCAAAGCGGCCTGATGTAAAACGTAATCGACGTTCTCACAAACAGCCTGGCAATCGGCAAACGATCGGATATCCCCATGAACAAAGGTAAACCGGGACCATTGTTCTTCACTGACAGCGGCACGCACATCCTCTAAATTATGTTGATAGCCAGTTGAAAAGTTATCCAACCCAACTACAGTTTGATTTAAAAACAGTAATTCTTCTAATAATCCAGAGCCGATAAAACCTGCTACGCCAGTAATAAGCCAACGTTTTGGTTCAAGAACGAGTTGTATTTTTAATTCATCATAAGCTGTCATGATTATAACCTCACATCTGACTGCTCAGGTGAAAGGATATACTTCAAATCATAAAGTACGTGTTTATCTTTTCCAAAGCCACGAATATCATTACTCCCCATCTTCTTAAACTGCTCATGGCCAACGGCGACAATAATAGCATCATAAGAAGCTGCCTTGATTTCCGATACAGGTACAATCCCGTATTCCTCTTCGACTTCCTCAGCATCCACCCAAGGGTCAAAAATATCAACATTACAGCTGTAATTGCCCAATTCTTTTACAACATCGATAATGCGGGTATTTCTGATATCCGGGCAGTTTTCCTTAAAGGTGAACCCCAGAATCAGAACGTTAGAACCCTCAACATTAATCCCTTTTTTGATCATGGCTTTGATCAACTGTCCCGAAACATAGTTACCCATATTATCGTTCAGTCGACGACCCGCGAGGATAATTTCCGGATAGTAACCGATGCCCTGAGATTTATGAGTCAGATAATAGGGATCGACGCCAATGCAGTGACCACCAACCAGTCCCGGACGGAATGGCAGGAAGTTCCACTTACTTCCCGCGGCTCGCAGCACGGCTTCAGTGTCAATCTCTAATCGGTTAAAGATTATCGCCAATTCATTTACCAGCGCGATATTGAGATCGCGTTGGGTATTTTCAATCACCTTTGCCGCTTCCGCGATCTTAATGCTTTCCGTTTTGTACGTTCCTGCCGTGATGATCTGTTGATAGATCTCATCAACCAGACAGGCCGTTTCTGCAGTTGAGCCAGAGGTAATTTTCTTAATAGTTGTCAGACGGTATTTTTTATCGCCGGGATTGATACGCTCTGGGCTATATCCGACGAAGAAATCTTTGTTAAACGTCATTGCGGACATACGCTCAAGGATCGGCACGCATTCTTCTTCAGTACATCCTGGATATACCGTAGATTCATAGACCACAATATCGCCTGGTCTCAGTACTTTACCAACAGTTTCACTTGCCATTATCAAAGGGGTGAGATCTGGCTGCTTATAATCGTTGATCGGTGTCGGGACGGTAATGATGTAAAAATTGCATTCTCTGATTTCATCAATTGATGAGGTAAACGTCAGATGGCGAGCATCACGTAGCTCTTCTTCTGTGGTTTCGAGATTGACATCGATCCCTTCTTTTAGCTCAAGTATACGTTTCTGATTAACATCAAAACCAACCACCTGACGAATTTTCCCAAATTCAGCAGCTAATGGCAAACCAACATACCCGAGTCCAATAATGGCAATTTTCACATCATCTTTGCTGATCATTACTGATAAATCCCTTATTTAATAATTATTCACTTTAAATAAATTCCAGATATTTTCTGGAACGCTACCGCCCCTGACGATCTTAGCCAGCGTATCTATTCTTATCGAAATTACGACAGTTTCTAGTCTAAGGAGGGCTAGAAATGTTATATTTTCTAATTTTAGTTAAATGGAGGTCGTATGCAGTATCAGTTCTAAAACAACAATTAAAGATCGGAGCTTTAATTGTAATTCTTATTGAGATAACGCATATCTGCTTATTTTGGCAATAGAAGATATCGAGGGTCCCGCACGCCGAATTTATGGGCGATTTCTTTTCTCCAACGATACAATGTTGACGGCGAGTTCATGAATCTATCCTGAAGCTCCTCCATACCGCTTTCGGTTAAGAAGTACTTCATCTTCATGATATCTTTGTTGCTAATCTTAAAGCTACATTCCCTTCGCCCTGCCGTTATCTTGTCACCATTTCGATATAGGCTTATTTTCTTAATCATCTCCGACACAGGTGTTGAGGTATCGAAAACAGCAATAACATTTTTGATATTATCCAGCCAAAAAAGAGCCAAAGGCATCAACCGTGAACTGGAAATGATGATTATGATTTTATTGATATTTTTATTCCGTGAGAAAAAAACCAAGGTGCTATGTAAGCTGTATTGATTAAGATTCACAAATAAATAATTTCTTTCGTTTGTAATCAGTGACATTTCATCAATAACACTAGCGACACCAACTCCAAAGTAAATATCATTTGGTGGCCAGAAATGTTGATACTTCATGAAGCCTCCATAACCTCTAACAACTCTATTTCATCCATGGAAAGGTAAGTGTGTACTTTTAAGCACATCTACCCTCTAAAAAATGCCTAACAATCGAGTAATTGATTTTATTAATATTGTTAAGTGCATGAGATGAACTTTTACACAACAAGGATGTGATATCAACCCCTCGCCATTCATAGCTAAAAACTATCAATCATTCATTCTTAGATTTGAATTACTAATGGATATCGGAATTTTAATGCGATTATTGGTGTATTTTTAGCGCTACTTGTGAAAACGCACTTTCATCTTTTATTCAAAATGAGAAAATTCTCAAAACACACAGAAACATTTTCTTACAAACTTACAGCATACATAACGAGGTTAAAGGTATCTTGGCTGAATTGTCACCCGTATCTTTACGTTTAAATTATTAGCTATCTCGTGTTATATTTTAATCAGTACAACTCAAGTCTATCTAACTATATTTTTCATGTTTTTCAGCAAGCGTGACATAATATAAATAAGGCACACGAACTACTCAGCATAGCAAGTATTAAAAATGGTATAAATACTAAACTAATTCATATGTTTTTTGTATCTACATAAGTTTTGATCGGATAATGAGACTAAAACTAGTCACCTTAATAAATTATCGATAATAATCAAACTCCTTAAGATATTTTTAATAAAATAAATAAGTACCTTTTTAAATCAGACCAAGTCTAAATTATTTAAAATATGTTACTGCCTATAAGAGAAAATTGACCTGTAAAAAGACTACTTTATTTATGCAGGATGAAAAATCTTATATTGTATTCAAAAAAAGATAACTATGGAATTATATTCTAAAAATTAATTACGTGATTTTTATTTTTACTGGTATATTTTCAGACCAGCACTCTAACATATCCCTTGCAATTTATTAAATAAATCCAATTTATGATAATTAATTTTTCGTACCAGACGGATACAAAAGTGATATTTAGGAAACTGGTATCGCGAATTGGAAGGATTAACCAGCCTTTACAAGACCGTACTATCCGTGTGCGTCAAAGATTTCTTTTTGGCTCCTGTAGATTGTTAGTTTCATATGAGGTATCTCCCGAAAGTGGTATCGAAATCCGCCGATCGTCTCCCACAATCGGTTTAGCCTTTATCTTCGTGCAGTAAGTGACCGTTAAACAAAGAAACACATTGAAATTACGAAGAATAATTGAATCATGAGAGTCAGTAAGAAATAGGTCGTGGAGGGCGAAGGGATTAGAACAAATACATCAATAAATTGAAAAATATGAACTTTTCAATTTTATACTCCAAAAACCGTTTGAAACTGGTTGAAGTCGATTGCTCTCGGGATACAAGGAATGCCTGATATATAAGGGATTAGAAGGGATTTATTGACTTCGGGAGAGTTCAGGAGAGTCTAATTGGCGGAAGATCACAGGAGTCGAACCTGCCCGGGAACGCTGGCGTCCCCAACTGGATTTGAAGTCCAGCCACCTCACCGGAGATGACGATCTTCCGCGCCTCGATTGCTACATGGAGGCGGGGCGCATTATAGCTACTTCCTGGGGTTTCCACACCCCCTCACTCACTTTTTTAACTTCCCTTTTGTCTTGCTATGAGCGATTTCATATAAATCCTCAATAAATCCGTTAGTTACATTTCATCATATTTTTCGACGCTACCCTGATCACAGAAAACAAGAATCATAATTTGATAACGAGAAATCGGAATACCCGCGCTCACAGGGATGGTTTACAAGAACTGTAACCGGTATCAGGGCGTGTGAAAGTGCTAACAAGGATGCGTAATGAAAAGTGAGATTCTGTCTGTTAAAGAGAAGATTGGCTACGGGATGGGGGATGCGGCGAGCCACATTATCTTCGATAACGTCATGTTATATATGATGTTCTTCTACACCGATATTTTTGGTATTCCGGCCGGATTTGTCGGCACCATGTTTTTGCTGGCGCGCGCGCTGGACGCCATCTCAGACCCTTGCATGGGGCTGCTTGCCGACCGTACACGGTCGCGCTGGGGGAAATTTCGTCCGTGGGTACTGTTTGGCGCACTGCCGTTTGGCCTGGTTTGCGTGCTGGCCTACAGTACGCCAGATCTCAGCCTGAACGGTAAAATGATTTATGCTGCCATCACTTACACCCTGCTGACTCTGCTCTACACCGTAGTGAACATCCCCTACTGTGCGTTGGGCGGTGTCATCACCAATGACCCAACGCAGCGTATCTCCCTGCAATCATGGCGCTTCGTGCTGGCGACGGCGGGCGGCATGCTCTCCACCGTGCTGATGATGCCGCTGGTGAATCTGATTGGCGGCGAGGATAAAGCGTTCGGCTTTCAGGGCGGGATTGCCGTGCTCTCGGTGGTGGCCTTCCTGATGCTGGCATTTTGTTTTTTCACTACCAAAGAACGCGTGGAAGCGCC
Organism: Citrobacter sp. Cu096; assembly: GCF_030332285.1. Classification (NCBI taxonomy): domain Bacteria; kingdom Pseudomonadati; phylum Pseudomonadota; class Gammaproteobacteria; order Enterobacterales; family Enterobacteriaceae; genus Citrobacter; species Citrobacter sp. Cu096. Next base: position 326,544 of record NZ_JAOWID010000019.1, on the reverse strand, counting down.
GCCGAGCACCACCTCGATGCGTGAAGACCTGCGCGACATCTGGCAAAACGATCAATGGCGCATCGTTGGCCTGCTGACCATCCTCAACATCCTGGCCGTCTGTGTTCGCGGCGGGGCGATGATGTATTACGTCACCTGGATTTTGGGTACGCCGGAGGTGTTTGTCGCCTTCCTCACCACCTATTGCGTTGGTAACCTGATCGGCTCTGCGCTGGCGAAGCCGCTCACCGACTGGAAATGCAAAGTCAGCGTCTTCTGGTGGACCAACGCCGCGCTGGCGGTGGCGAGCCTGGCGATGTTCTTTGTGCCGATGCACGCCAGCATCACCATGTTCGCCTTTATCTTCGTGATTGGCGTACTGCACCAGCTCGTAACGCCAATCCAGTGGGTGATGATGTCCGACACCGTTGATTACGGAGAATGGTGCAACGGTAAACGCCTGACGGGGATCAGCTTTGCGGGCACATTGTTTGTGCTCAAGCTGGGCCTGGCGTTCGGTGGGGCACTGATTGGCTGGATGCTGGCAGGTGGGGGCTACGACGCCGCAGCGAAAACCCAGAACAGCGCCACCATTAGTATCATCATCGCACTGTTCACCATTGTCCCGGCTATTTGCTACCTGCTGAGTGCCGTGATTGCCAAGCGCTTCTACACCCTGAAAACCCCGTATCTGACTGAAATCATGAGTCAACTGTCTCAGGGGACGCGTCGTAATCAGCAGGATTTCACGACGAAAGAATTACAGAACTAAGGAACCAGCAATGAAAATAAGCGATGGAAACTGGCTGATTCAACCCGGTCTGAACGTGATTAACCCGATTCAGGTGTTCGAGGTTGAACAGCAGGGCAATGAGATGATTGTCTACGTTGCGCCGCGCGACGTGCGTGAACGTACCTGGCAACTGGATACCCCATTGTTTACCCTGCGTTTTTTCTCTCCGCAGGAAGGGGTGGTGGGCGTACGTATGGAACACTTCCAGGGTGCGCTGGATACCGGCCCGCATTACCCACTGAACGTGCTGAAAGACGTTAACGTTGAGATGCAGAACACCGTTGAGTTTGCCGAGCTGAAGAGCGGCAACTTAAGCGTGCGCGTCACCAAAGGGGAGTTCTGGTCGCTGGATTTCCTGCGTAATGGCGAGCGTATTACCGGCAGTCAGCTGAAAAATAACGGCTACGTGCAGGATGCCCACAGCGGGCGTAACTATATGTTTGAGCGCCTGGATCTCGGTGTCGGGGAAACGGTATATGGCCTGGGCGAACGCTTTACCGCGCTGGTGCGCAACGGCCAGACGGTAGAAACCTGGAACCGCGATGGTGGCACTAGTACCGAGCAGTCTTACAAGAACATCCCGTTTTATCTCACCAACCGCGGTTACGGCGTACTGGTGAACCATCCGCAGTGTGTGTCGTTTGAAATCGGCTCTGAGAAAGTGTCGAAAGTGCAGTTCAGCGTGGAAAGCGAGTATCTGGAATACTTCGTTATTGACGGCCCAACGCCGAAGGACGTGTTGAACCGTTATACCCAATTCACTGGCCGTCCCGCGCTGCCGCCAGCCTGGTCGTTCGGCCTGTGGCTGACCACGTCGTTCACCACCAATTATGACGAAGCGACGGTCAACAGCTTTATCGACGGTATGGCCGAGCGCAACTTGCCGCTGCACGTTTTTCACTTTGACTGCTTCTGGATGAAAGCCTTCCAGTGGTGCGATTTTGAGTGGGATTCTGTGACCTTCCCGGATCCGGAAGGTATGATCCGCCGCCTGAAAGAGAAAGGGCTGAAGGTGTGCGTGTGGATCAACCCGTACATCGGGCAAAAATCACCGATTTTCAACGAACTGAAAGAGAAGGGGTATCTGCTCAAGCGGCCGGATGGTTCCCTGTGGCAATGGGATAAATGGCAGCCGGGCCTGGCGATTTATGACTTCACCAATCCTCAAGCCTGTGAGTGGTATGCCAACAAGCTGAAAGGTCTGGTGGATATCGGTGTGGATTGCTTCAAAACCGACTTTGGCGAACGCATTCCCACGGATGTGCAGTGGTTTGACGGTTCTGATCCACAGAAAATGCACAACCATTATGCGTACATCTACAATGAACTGGTGTGGAACGTGCTGAAAGACACCGTCGGTGAAGAAGAGGCTGTCCTGTTTGCTCGTTCAGCTTCGGTGGGCGCACAGCAGTTTCCGGTACACTGGGGCGGTGACTGCTACGCCAACTATGAATCGATGGCGGAAAGCCTGCGCGGTGGTTTATCCATTGGTCTCTCTGGTTTTGGTTTCTGGAGCCACGATATCGGCGGCTTTGAGAATACCGCCCCTGCGCATGTGTATAAGCGCTGGTGTGCATTTGGGCTGCTCTCCAGCCATAGTCGCCTGCACGGTAGTAAATCCTACCGTGTGCCGTGGGCGTACGATGATGAATCCTGCGATGTGGTGCGCTATTTCACTGAACAGAAATGCCGCATGATGCCGTATCTTTATCGCGAAGCGGCGCGCGCCAACGAGCAAGGCACGCCGATGATGCGTGCGATGATGCTGGAGTTCCCCGACGATCCGGCGTGCGATTACCTCGACCGGCAGTACATGCTGGGCGATAGCGTAATGGTTGCGCCGGTGTTTAGCGAGGCGGGCGATGTGCAGTTTTACCTGCCGGAAGGACGCTGGACGCATCTGTGGCATAACGATGAGGTGTCTGGCAGCCGCTGGCATAAGCAACAGCATGACTTCCTGAGTCTGCCAGTCTACGTGCGCGAGAACACTCTGCTGGCGCTGGGCCGCAATAACCAGAAGCCGGATTACGCCTGGCACGAAGGAACCGCGTTCCAGCTGTTCCATCTGCAGGAGGGCCGGGAAGCGGTGTGTGAAGTGCCTGCGATGGACGGCTCGGTTATCTTCACGCTGAAGGCAAAGCGTGTAGGTAATACCGTCACCGTGCAAGGGAATGGTGAGGCACGTAACTGGACGCTGTGCCTGCGTAATATTCAGCAGGTGGCTAGCGTGCTGGGCGGGGTACCAGCAGCTAGCGAACTCGGCGTGGTGGTTACGGCGCAGGATAATGAACTAGTGATTAGCCTCTAAACGTTAACTCACGTTTCACACTCACCCTTTCCCAATGCAGAGAGGGTGAGTTTTTCTGGTTTCATCACATATTCCCCCCATAGCATCAACAAAAGATACAGGCTCATCGGCAGCAAAAAACTCAGTCGTAAGCTGGTCGCTTCGACAAGCCATGCCTGCGCCAACGGCAGCGCAGCGCCGCCAATTCCCGCCATTACCATAGCGCCCGCCAGCAGACTTGCGAGAGTAGGCCAACGGATCAATGCGTGGCCAAAAATCATCGGGTACATCACCGAATTTGCCAGCCCTACCATTAGCAAAGCAATACCACCTGCGGCGTTATTCAGCACCACGGCAAAAAGTATTAGTGCAAAGCCGGACAGGGTGACGGTGCGAAAGATGGCGGAATGACGAGATGGATGAGCAATAAAGCCAAACAACAGACGCCCTACCAGCGCCCCTCCCCAGTAGAAGGAGAGCAGCGACAGCGCGGTGTCTGCGCTCCAGGCGCCTGAGGCAATAAGATAGGGCGTCAGGTTCGCGGCCAGCGATACTTCTATCCCGACATATAGAAAAATCGCCAGGATAGTGAGCCAAATTTCCCGAACCCGCCACAGGCTGGCGACCGATGGCGTGTGGGTTGTGATGCGAACGTCCGGCAGGCGAAACAGCGTGGTGCCTGCCATCAGCGTCAGCGCAACCATCGCCAGTCCGATAAACAGCCCGCTCACAGGTTGTTGCGCTGGCGATAAGCGAAATAGTAGCGCGATTCCTGCCGGTGCCAGCGTGGTACCCAGTGAGTTTACCGCTGAGGCCAGACAGAGGTTGCCAACCTGACGTGCGGGTGTGCTGAGTGCTGTCAGGTAAGGATTGACGACCACCTGGAGCACCGATACCCCGGAAGCAATCACAAACATGCCGAATAGCGCGCCCAAAAAAGTGGATTTCATCACCATCTGCGCCAGAATTAGCGACCCGGTAGCGCTCAGCAGCAGGGCTCCCTGCAAGACCCGGCGATAGCCCAATCGGGTTATCAGTTGCGCGCATGGCAAGCACACCATGAACGGTGCAACGTAAAAAATCACTGTCACCAGTATTGCCTGCTGCCAACTAACGGCAAAGTATTGGCTAAAGAAAAGAATAATGGTGCTATTTATCGAGGTAATTATCCCCCATAGAAAAAAGACCATCGCCAGTAGGGTAAAATGCCTGTTCATATTTATATCATTCCGAATGAGTGACCTGATACACAGACCGTAAGCGTTATATCAGCTATGCTATTTTTATTTAACGTCGGAGTAGGTATGGAGCTGGAAAATATATTCCGTGATGTCTCCTTCAATAAAACAGAATTAACGGTGCTACGTTATATTCAAAACGATCCCGAACAGTGTTTGCGAGAAGGCATTCGTTCAGTGGCGGCACGTTGCTACAGTAATCCATCTTCATTAGTCAGGTTATCAAAGAAACTTAATTTCAGTGGTTGGCTTGAAATGGTGTATTTCATTAAATTTAATATCACCTTGCCACGATTGGATGTCACCAACGACATTGATTTTATGCACATTCAGCCAACAGAGCGGTTGCCGCAGTTATTGCAGAATCTTCGCCAGCAGCGCATTCTTATTCATGGTAGTGGTTTTTCACAGCTAATTGCTCAGTATATCTATAATAAATTCCTGGTAACGGGAGTGAATGCCAGCCTGGCGCTGTGGCCAGATTATGAAATTCTGGAACAAAAAGCGGCGACGAAATTTGATGCTATCTGGATTATTTCTAAATCTGGCCGCAGCAGTTCATCTTTAAGTTGGATGAAAGCATTAGATGGCAAGGATATCGATCTCGTCTGTTTTACCGGTGATTATCAGAGCCCATTATCGCAGGCAGCAAATACATCCTTTATCATTCATGACCCTCAGAAATATGATGATGATATTTACTGGAGTAACCCGTTTTTCGGTTATTGTATTTTGGGTTTTGAACGTCTGCTTAAGCTGTGGTTCGATCAGGAACAGGGTAAGGGAACAAGTCGTTCCCTTACCTGAGCATGATTACTGCCAGCCTTCACATAAGCTGTCGCTGAGGTAGTCGTTTACCAGCGCGGTGGCCAGCGACCATGACCCCACCAGTGGATGCGCCATCAGAGCGCGGACGGCTAAATCTCTGTCGCGATTAAGGATCGCCGCGACGGCAAGTCGCTCGTACTCTTTGACGCAAGAAATCATATTCTTTTGCGCGTTCGGCACGTGATGCGGTGTGACCGGCTGCAGCCCGTTCTTGCTCAGATCGCAGCTGATTTCAATAACATCATCTGACTTCAGGAAATCCAGAGTACCGTTGTTAGACATTGACACCACGATGCGCTTGGTCGTGGTGCTGTTGACTGCATCCAGAATATCCAGCGCGACGCCTGCATAGCCGCCGCTATCAGGCTCATCAATAAACTGCTGTAACGTCAGCGCATCGCGCGTGTTGAATTTCTCCTGCTGCGATTCGCTTTGCATATAGCTGTTTTCACGGCGCAGATAGTGTTTCATCCAGATATCAAAAGCCTGGCCTGGGTTGGTTTTAACGTTTACAGCAGCCAGCTCATCGCGCATATCGCGGTTAATGCGGGCAATCTGCTCGCCGCGTGTTTCCGGTGCGTTTTGGATCGCAGCCAACGCCACTTCACGGTAGTAGTAGTAGTAGAGGTATTCATTCAGCAGCTGGTTATCACACAGGCGCACTAATTCAGGAGAGAAGTATTGCATCGCCGTGTGCTCATAGAGCGCAGGAAGGTTCACCAGCCGCTCTGTGACATCTTCGCCTTTGACCGTGAAGTGGGTGAACCAGGAGAAGTGATTGAGCCCGTAGCACTCTACTTTCAGATCTTCTTCATCACAGTTAAGAATGGTCGGCAGCTCGCGGATCAGTTCTGATGGTGCATCACATATGCCGTAAACCTGGCGCTTAAAGCCTGATTTGATGATGGCTTCGGTCACCAGACCCGACGGGTTGGTGAAGTTAAACAGGATGGCGTCCGGTGCGGCATGTTCTTCGATCAACCTACAATAGCTGAGGATAGCCGGAATAGAGCGCATAGCCATGGCAAAGCCGCCAGCGCCGGTGGTCTCTTGCCCTAGCGTGTTGTGCTGTAACGCGATACGTTCATCGCGAATTCGGCTGTCATCGCCACCCACGCGTAGCGTGGTAATCACGTAGTTGGCGCCGGTCAGCGCCTCAACGGGATCGGTGGTCAGTGAGAAGTGAATATCCGGACGCAGCGTATTAAAAACATAGCGTGCAATTTCACCAAAGATGGCCAAATTTTCCGTTGAATTATCGAGAAAAACGACCTCCTTTAAACCAATACGATGTGCATTCCAGGCCAGAGATTTTGCCAGAAAAGCCGAGCGGACGCCGCCGCCACCTAAAACGGTTAATTTCATCTTATTTTCCTCAATTAATGCGTAGTGAGCCAGTTATCAACGTGCGTCCGAATTTGTCCTACTTTGACACCGTATATAACCTGTACTTCATTTTTATTTCTTACTATTCCATTGGCCCCCGTGGTTCTTAATAGAGCCTCGTCTATTTTATTTAGATCATGAATTGCCACGCGAAGCCGGGTAAAACAGTTATCTACTGAAATAATATTTTCTTTACCACCAAGGCCCTGAATAATATCGTCAGTGGTACTATTTCCCATCTTGGTTGTGGCTTTTATTTTTTCTCGATACTCTGCTTTACTATAAAGTTTGACATCATCATCGTCTTCACGCCCCGGCGTTTTAAGATTCAGCTTCAGAACCAGAGTACGGAATATCAGGTAATAAACCGCGAACTGACCACAGCCAATCAGGATGTAACCCGGCCAGCGCGTTAACGACACCGGCAGCGGCAGGTTATAGATAATAAATTCAATCAGCCCTGATGCTCCCCACGGTCTGACGGTGAATACATCGCAGATAGCCTGCGAGGCGGCAGTTAGCGCGGCGTGAATCACCCACAGTAGCGGTGATACAAATAAGAAGGTGAACTCAATCGGCTCCGTGATCCCGGTGAGCATAGAGGTAATGATCGCAGGCAGCAGAATGGCTTTCGCCAGTACTTTTTTTTCTGGCTTTGCCGTGTGATAGAAGGCCAGTGAGGCGCCCGCAAGACCAAAGATGGTGGTCATTCCCTGTTGTGAAAAACGCAGCGCATCGTTCATTACCGGGGTGAGATCCGGATGCCGCATATAGGCGAGGAAAATGGCCTGAGTGCCGGAAACCGTTTGCCCATCGACGCTCAGCGTACCGCCAATCTGCGTCAACTGGAACGGCGACCAGACGAAGTGGTGCAGACCGGTTGGAATCAGGAATTTCTCAAAGAAGCCGTACACAAAGACTCCGGCAACACCTGCATTTTTCATAAAACCGGTGAGAGCGGCGATACCATGCGTCATGAACGGCCAGAACCAGGTAAAAGCAACCGCGTAAGCAATAATGATGGGGGTCATCGTGACAAGTGTCAGTTTTGCACCACCGTACATTGAGAGGGCTCCGGGCAGTTCAATGGCTGATACCTTGTTGTGTACCCAGGCAATGGTGCAGCCGAGAATAATTCCTAAAAATATCCCCATATCAACAACAACAAAGCCCAGAAGTTGCGTTTGCCCGGTGCCGTAATATTCACCGTTAATTTTTTCGGCAATGCCACCGGTAAACTCCAGCCACGAGTGGTTGGCACCGAGGAACATAATGAAGCACATTACTGAAACCAGGGCGACTTCAGTTTTTTTATCTTTTGCCAAGCCGTAGCTAATTCCTACGCAGAATAACAAACCCAAATTACCAAATAAGGGCCAGAATGTATCCCCTAATAGCTGACCAATTTGGTGAAAAAAACCTGTTTCGGAAAACAAAGTCGGATTAGTAAGAACTGAACTTAAAGCCAGAATCAAACCGATAACAGGAAGAAACAATACTGCTCCTATCATCGCTCTGGAGAATGTTTGCATATTCTCCAGAATACGTTGGCGTATTCCAGACATAATAGAGGTTCCTTAAATGTAGGGCGTTTTTAATTATAGATATGCACTTCCAGTAAGTGAGTTATAGCAAGGATGGCTGAAGGGCGGAACCTGTTGCGAAGAATAGGCACAAACTGGCAGGAAATGAAAACAGGTTTCGGAGGGGATTGATTGTGCGAGCTCCGTGCTCGGTTATCTCTATTTGGTATGTCGCTCGGCCAGGCGCGGCGGCGCCGGGGCGGCTCCGAGCCAACCCCGAGGGCGGCGTAAACGCCTCGCCCTGGTTACTTCGTCACACCACCCTGCATCTGCTGCGTTACTTCCTGTTTCTCCACGTTCACTGCATGCAGTTGGCCGTTGACCGTTGGCTTGAGTGGCGCATCGGCCTGAATATTGCCGCTGGCGGTAAGCTGAATATTACCGTCGCCGGAAAGGGGCAGTGCGGGCCATCCCCATTGTTGCAGAATCGTCATTGGCACGCCGCGCCCGTTCAGGCTGATCTGAGCCTGGCGCTGAGGCAACTGCGAAATGCTGGCGGTGGCCTCCAGCAGCCCTTTTTCGGTATAGGCACTCAGTTCGCTGATATTGATGGTGCCATTGTTCGCCGTCAGCGCCAGCGAAGGACGACGCACGTCAGTGCGGTTGAACGTGGCGGCCGCGGCGTTGAGGGTGGCGCTGCCGCTCCAGATCCCCCACTGATTGTTTTGTACCAGCCCGAGGTTGGCACCATAGCCGTCCAGCGCGGTGAGCTGCCATGGGAAGTCCGGATCGATATCAATCACCAGATTACGGCTGGCGCTGAATTTCTTCAGCGTCAGGCTATTTAGCCAGGCGGGTAGGGGTTTCATCCACAGCTGTTTCCAGTTTTCCGGCAGCGTGTATTCCAGACCGGCGATGGCGGCATCATTGAGGATCAGCGCTTTGTTGTTGCGCAGCCAGTTACCCGACGTTCTGACCATACCGCCTTCCCAGCGGGTAGTGAACTGGCGCAGCGCAATACCTTGCGGCGAGAACTCAGCGTTCAGAATCGGATCGAAGAAGTGCAACGAGCCGTAGATAAACTCACTGGCGTTCATTGACAATTTTCCTTCCTGAGTTTGCCAGTCGTCCTTGCTGAAGGTCATGTTGCGCAAGCTCAGGTCGAGATCCGTAACCGCCCAGTCAGGGCCTTGCAGACGGGCATCCGTCACTTCCAGACGACCAATTTGCAGGGAAGGAATGGTGCTTAACGGGGCAAAAAAATCGGCCAACGATTTGTCGCTTTGCAACCGAATATCGTTCAGACGCAGATTCTCCACTACCCAGCTACCGTCGGCATTGCGCTGCGCTACACCGGTTAATGCCCCACGCGCCACGTCCGCGCCAATATTGCTTAGCGTCACCCGGTCATGGTCGATGCTGCCTTCAATCAATACGTTGGTCGTCGGGACGTCGTTCAGCGTCAATGAACTGGCGCTAAGCTGAATTTGCGCTTTGCTGCCGAGAATTTTACCCGCCTCAGGGCTCCAGGGCATGACGCCGCCGTTAACGCGCTGTGCGCTCAGGGTCCATTCGCTGCCGGGGCTGTTAAGCGCCATATCCTGTAACTGCAGGCGATCGGCCTGGAACGGCATCGGTGCGGTTTGTTGGGACAAATTCAGCGTGCCGTTTTGCAACAAAATGGTGTCGACATGCAGCGGGTCGGTGATTTGGCGGCTGCTCAGTCCGATATCGACCGTTTTGGCGACCAGCGTGGCGGGCTGACCATCCCGGCCAAAGGTGACGTTTTCCAGCAGAATATGGGAAGGGGAAGAAAACCGGTGATCGATGGCATCAAATGCCAGATGGTAGCTGCTGTTCTGTGAAACCCAGGCGCTGACGCGCTCTGCGCCCCAGCGTGTTTGCAGTAGAAAATAAAGGCCGAGGATCGCCACTGCAAGGGCGATCAGCACGTAAAGAAGCAGCTTTCCAATAAATTTCATGGTCTTCCATCCTGCGAAGTGCACATAATCAAGTTATGCACGATTTAGATGGAATGCTCAAGGCGGGAATGGTGAAAGAGCGTTACAGCGGCGTCGATTCAGAATCAACGCCGCATTTTGCTTATTGCTTCTCTGGAGGGAATATCAGGTTCAGAACGATAGCGGTAATACCGCCTGCAGCAATGCCGGAAGAGAGCAAGTTTTTCACCCAGTCCGGGGCGAACTGCAGGATCAACGGCTGCTGGGAAACGCCCAGACCGACGGCCAGCGACAGCGCGATAATCAGAATCGCACGACGGTTTAGCGGTTCGCGGGACACAATACGCACGCCGGATGCGGCGATAGTACCGAACATTACCAGCGTTGCTCCGCCCAGTACTGGCTCAGGAATATGCTGTACAAAACCGCTGACCGCCGGGAACAGACCCAGCGCGATCAGCATCAGCGCCACCACAAAACCAACATAGCGGCTGGCAACGCCCGTTAACTGAATAACCCCGTTGTTCTGACCAAAACAGGAGTTTGGGAAGGTATTGAACACGGCGGAAACAAATGAATTCAGACCGTTCGCTAGTACGCCGCCTTTCAGGCGTTTCATGTATAGCGGACCAGAAACCGGCTGCTCGGAGACATCGGAGGTAGCCGTAATATCACCGATAGTTTCCAGCGAGGTAATCATAAAGACCAGCATCAGCGGCAGCAGTAAGCTCCAGTCAATGCCCAGGCCGTAATACAGCGGTGTTGGCACCATCAGCAGGTCCTGACTTACCGGTGCGGTATTTTGCGGCAGCATGTCCATAAACCAGGCCAGCAGATACCCTGCCGCCATCGCAATCACCAATGACGCAACACGCAGGTAAGGGTTGCGTTGACGGTTAAGCAGGATGATTAGTGCCAGCACCACGCCAGCCAGCAGTAAATTCTTCGGTGCGCCAAAGGTGTTGTCGCTCATTGCGGCATAGCCGCCGCCAATCGACGTCAAACCTACCTGAATCAGCGACAGGCCGATAATCATCACCACCACGCCTGAGACCAGCGGAGTAATAATACGACGTGCCAGATGCAGTACGCGTGAGATAACCATCTCAGTGCAACTTGCCAGCATCAGCGTACCGAACAGCGCCGCCATCATGGTTGGAACATCTGCGCCACCGGTTTTTAGCGCCGTACCCCCCATAATCAGTGGAGCAACAAAGTTAAAGCTGGTGCCCTGAATGGATAACAGTCCCGAGCCGACCGGCCCCCAGGCTTTGATCTGAATGATAGAGGCTACGCCGGAAGCGAACAGCGACATACTGATAATGTGTTGAGTATCCTGAGCCGGTAAACCGAGCGCCTGGCAAATTAACAGAGCAGGGGTGATCACCGCGACGAACATGGCCAGCAGGTGCTGACAGGCGGCAAACAGGGTCTGGGCTAGCGGGGGGCGATCTTCAAGACGGTAAATCAGTTCACTGTTGTGAGTCTGCGCAACCGGTTGCGCATTTGTTGACTCTACGGCGTTAACGGACATCAGAGGCAATCCCATGGTGGAAAAGCGGTGATTTTATCTGACCAGGGCTGAAAAGCAAACGTTTGCTAGTGGGTATTCTTAATATTTAAAACGGATAAACAAACATTTTTATATAACTTTTCATCATTTTCTGCTTAAAATCCACCCCGAAAACTCAATAAGAGCTAAAAATCGGTCTGAAATGCATCGTGCGTGATTGTGCTAAACGCACTAATGGAGCTGTAAATGTTTTATCTCGATACGTTATCAACACTGGTTGCGGCAACCCTTGTGTTGCTGCTCGGACGTAAGCTCGTCCAGTCTGTCTCATTTCTGAAAAAATACACTATTCCTGAACCTGTCGCTGGTGGGTTGCTGGTGGCGATTGCGCTGCTGGTGTTGAAAAAAAGCATGGGCTGGGAAGTGAACTTCGACATGACCCTGCGCGATCCGTTGATGCTGGCGTTCTTCGCTACCATCGGCTTGAACGCCAATATCGCCAGCCTGCGCGCAGGTGGCCGCGTGGTGGGTATCTTTCTGATTGTGGTTGTTGGCCTGCTGCTGATGCAAAACGCTATCGGTATTGGTATGGCGACCCTGCTGGGTTTGGATCCGCTGATGGGTCTGATCGCCGGTTCGATAACCCTCTCAGGCGGACACGGAACCGGAGCCGCGTGGAGCAAACTGTTTATTGAGCGCTATGGTTTCGCCAATGCGACTGAAGTGGCGATGGCTTGCGCAACGTTCGGCCTGGTGCTAGGTGGACTGATTGGCGGTCCGGTGGCGCGCTATCTGGTCAAACACTCCACTACGCCAGATGGCATACCGGATGATCAGGCCGTGCCGACCGCGTTTGAAAAGCCGGATGTCGGGCGCATGATCACTTCGCTGGTGTTGATTGAAACCATCGCGCTGATCGCTATCTGTTTGACGGTGGGAAAAATCGTTGCGCAAATGCTGGTCGGAACGGTGCTGGAACTGCCGACCTTTGTCTGCGTGCTGTTTGTTGGGGTGATCCTCAGTAACGGTCTGGCATTACTGGGCTTTTATCGGGTGTTCGAGCGTGCGGTTTCGGTGCTGGGTAACGTAAGTTTGTCGTTGTTCCTGGCGATGGCGCTGATGAGTCTGAAGCTGTGGGAACTGGCTTCTCTGGCCCTGCCGATGCTTGCAATTCTGGTTGTTCAGGCCATTTTCATGGCGCTGTACGCAATATTCGTCACCTGGCGCATGATGGGTAAGAACTACGATGCCGCTGTGCTGGCAGCCGGGCACTGCGGTTTTGGCCTCGGCGCGACACCAACGGCGATTGCCAACATGCAGGCAATTACCGAACGTTTTGGGCCATCCCATATGGCGTTTCTGGTGGTGCCGATGGTGGGCGCGTTCTTCATCGATATCGTCAATGCGCTGGTGATTAAGCTGTATCTGTTGTTGCCGATTTTTGCGCAATAATGGTTGTGCGGCGGAGTAACATCCGCCGACACTCCGAATTGACTATGCGTTGGAGTAGCGTTCGGTTTCCGGCATCCAGCGCTCTATTAGCGCTACGGCCTGTCGCGGATATCGTTCGTGAATATGGCGAGCAATGCGCTGAACTTCCGGGATAATAGCCTGATCGCGCAGTAAATCCGCGACTTTAAATTCTGCCGTTCCAGTCTGGCGAGTACCCAAGAGCTCACCGGGACCGCGAATCTCCAAATCTTTTTGCGCAATAACGAACCCGTCGTTGCTGTCGCGCAGAACCTGCAGGCGTTTTTGCGCGGTTTTTGACAGCGGTGATTTGTAGAGCAGGACGCAGTGGGAGGCCACCGCGCCACGACCTACACGGCCACGTAGCTGATGCAACTGGGCCAGGCCCAGGCGCTCCGGGTTTTCAATTATCATCAGGCTGGCGTTGGGCACGTCCACACCCACTTCAATCACCGTGGTAGCAACCAGCAGATGCAGTTCACCCTGCTTAAATCCCGCCATTACCGACTGTTTCTCGGCGGGCTTCATTCGGCCGTGTACCAGGCCAATATGGAGTTCTGGCAGCGCAATTTTAAGCTCTTCCCACGTCGCTTCTGCTGCCTGAGCTTCTAACAGATCAGACTCTTCAATCAGCGTACAGACCCAGTATGCCTGGCGCCCCTCGTGGGTACAGGCGTTGCGTACGCGATCAATGATGTCGCTGCGGCGGGTGTCCGGAATCGCCACCGTAGTGACGGGCGTACGTCCTGGTGGGAGCTCATCAATGACCGATGTGTCGAGATCGGCATAAGCGGTCATCGCCAGCGTGCGCGGGATTGGCGTGGCAGTCATGATTAGCTGGTGCGGATGGAAACCCTGCTGCTGGCCTTTCTCCCATAACGCCAGACGCTGATGCACGCCAAAACGATGCTGTTCATCGATGATAACCAGCGCCATTCCGTTGAACTGCACCTGTTCCTGGAAAATTGCGTGCGTGCCGACAATCATCTGCACCTGACCGCTGGCGATAGCTTCCTGCTGCGCCTGGCGCGCTTTACCTTTCTGTTTACCTGCCAGCCAGCCCACTTCAACGCCCAGCGGCGCAAACCAGTTACGGAAGTTATTCGCATGCTGTTCAGCAAGCAGTTCGGTGGGTGCCATCAGCGCAACCTGCTTACCATGTGCGATAGCGCGCAGGGCGGCTAACGCCGCGACCAGGGTCTTACCGGAGCCGACATCGCCCTGTACCAGGCGCATCATCGGGACATCCAGTGCCATATCACGTTCGATCTCAGCGGTAACGCGGGCCTGTGCGCCCGTCGGTTTAAACGGTAGCGCCGACAGCAGCTTATCTTTCAGTGCGTTGTTTACGCTCAGCGGCTGGGCATGAAAACGCTGCGCCCCGGCGCGTAATGCCAGCATACTGAGGTTATGCGCCAGCAGCTCTTCCACAATGAGACGTCGCTGCGCCGGATGCTGACCGGTTTCCAGATCGCTCAACTGCAGTGACGGCGGTGGACGGTGCAAAGTGCGCAGGGCTTCTGGCAGGCTCATCATGCCTTGCAGTAATTCCGGTGGTAGCAGTTCGGCAATGGCACAAGTATCAAGCAAATCCAGCGCCTGATCGGTCAGTTTACGCAGCGTAGCCTGTTTAACACCTTCGGTAGTTGGATACACCGGCGTGAGCGTTTCCTGCAATTCCGGCGTGCTGAGATCGCCCTGCACGCGGTATTCCGGGTGGATCATCTCAGCGCCGTATTTCCCGCGTTTGGCTTCGCCATAGGCCAGTACCCGACGCCCGGTGGCGAGACTGTTTTTCATTGCTGCGCTGAAGTTGAAAAAGCGCATGGTGAGAATGCCCGAGCCATCGCTGATCTGACAGGTCATCATCCGGCGACCGCCAAAGGTGATATTGCAGTTCAGCACTTCGCCTTCAACGGTGGCATAGACGCCCGGCAGCAGTTCGCCAATAGGGTACAGATGCGTGCGGTCTTCGTAACGCAGGGGGAGGTGTAGCAGGAGGTCCTGCACGGTGTGCAGGCCAATTTTCGCCAGTTTACTGCTTTGCGCTGCGCCAACGCCGGTCAGAGAGTTGAGTGGGATGGCATCCAGTAAACGGCCTTTCATCGCGTTTATCTCGCAGACTGCATAGTGGCCCACCACGTTGCATCGGCTTCAATTTCGCCCTGCGTGTTTACGTGAGGGTAGGGAAGGCCTTTGCGTTTAGCGACATTCGCCAGCACAGGATAACCGCCTTCAAACAGCAAACGCTGCTGCTCATCTTGCGGCAGCATACTGTTTTCTCGGCGGTACATGCCGGCGTTTTGCCGCTGACGCTGCGCTTCGTACAGAATCAGCGCGGAGGCGACTGAGACGTTCAGCGACTGCACCATGCCAGTCATGGGAATGATGATATCCTGATCCGCCAGATCCAACGCTTCCTGAGTAATGCCGGTTTTTTCCTGGCCCATCAGGATGCAGGTGGGGCGTGTGTAATCAATCTCGCGAAAATCCACAGCTTTATCTGACAGATGGGTTGCCAGAACCTGCATACCCCGGTTTTTTAAATGTGTGACCGCATCGCTAATGGTGCGGTGCGTTTTAACCTGCACCCAACTATTGCTGCCTGCGGCAGAAGAGGCCATGGTACGCATACGGCTACCCGGCCAGACGGCGTGGACTTCATGCACGCCGACCGCATCTGCAGTACGAATGATAGCGGAAACGTTATGAGGCTTGTGGACCTCTTCCATGCAGACGGTCAGATCGGGCTGACGACGTGCGAGCATCTCGCGGATACGTGCATAGCGCTGTTCATTCATAAAACGTGTTCTAGTTACGGTTACGGGTGACTTTAATCACGTCAGGCATGACGCGGATTTTGCGCATGATATTCGCCAGGTGCACACGGTCGCGGGCGGTCAGGCGAATAAAGGCGCTATAGACGCGGCCATCTTTCTCTTCCGTATTCAGACTTTGAATATTGGAGGTGGTCGTGTTTATTGCCGCCGTCAAGTTCGCCAGAGCACCCTGGTGGTTAAACATATCCACCTTAATCTCAGTGATGAACTCCTGCTCCGTCTCCTTATCCCATTCCACCGCCATAAACTTCTCAGGCTCTTTCTGGTAGCCACGAATGTTACGGCAGGATTCATGGTGAATCACCAGACCTTTACCCGGACTGACGTGGGCAATGATGGGATCGCCTGGAATCGGACGACAGCATTTCGCGAAAGTGATCAGCACGCCGTCTGCGCCTTTAATCGGCAGATGACCGTGACCAGATTGCGCTGGGACGTTTGCCGTTGCTTCGCCCTGCTGGAGGTTTTTCGCAACCACCACACTCATGGCGTTACCCAAACCAATTTCTGCGAGCAGATCGTCAAGCGTGGCGAGCTTCATGCGCTCAAGCTCACGCTGGATGCTTTCTGGTGGGATCTCAGCCAGTTTACGGCTACCGCCCAGGGCATGGTTGAGCAGTCGACGCCCCAGGCTGACGGAATCATCGCGCTTGAGGTTTTTCAGCAACTGGCGAATTTTTGCTCGTGCTTTCGAACTAACGACGAAGTTGAGCCATGCTGCATTCGGACGTGCGCCCGGCGCGGTAATAATCTCAACGGTCTGACCGCTAAACAGTGGTTGTGAAAGCGGGTAAGGCTGTCTGTCGACACGTGCGCCGACGCAGGCGTGACCGATATCGGTATGTACGGCGTAGGCGAAGTCGACAGGTGTAGCACCGGCAGGCAGTTCAACAATACGCCCTTCCGGTGTGAAAACATAAATCTCATCCGGGAAGAGATCAGATTTGACGCTTTCAATAAATTCAAACGAGCTACCGGCGCTCTGCTGCAGTTCCAGCAGGCTTTGCATCCAGCGCTGAGCGCGGATTTGTGCGGTGGTGCTGCTTTCGCCACCGTGCTCTTTGTAAGCCCAGTGCGCTGCCACACCCATTTCCGCCATCTGATCCATGTCTTCAGTACGAATTTGTACTTCAACCGGAACGCCGTGAGGGCCGATCATTGAGGTATGCAAAGACTGATATCCGTTCGCTTTTGGAATGGCGATATAGTCTTTCACGCGACCAGGACGTGGTTTGTACAGGCTATGCATCTGGCCGAGTACGCGATAGCAGGTATCGGAATCATGAACGATAACGCGAAAAGCGTAGATATCCATGATGGAGTGAAAACGCTGCTCTTTGAGCACCATTTTGCAGTAGATAGAGTACAGGTGCTTCTCGCGCCCGCTCACGCGACACGGAATACCTGCCTCCTGCAAACGCCCTTCGATTTCTGAGAGGATTTTTTGGATCATCTCTTTGCGGTTGCCGCGAGCGGCTTTAACCACTTCTTTAATCACGCGATAGCGGTTCGGGTACAGCGCTTCAAAACCCAGCTCTTCCAGCTCGGTTTTAATGTGATGAATACCTAAACGGTGTGCCAGCGGACTATAAATTTCGAGGGTTTCACGGGCGATGCGGCGACGCTTGTCCGGGCGTAATGAGCCCAGCGTGCGCATATTGTGGGTACGGTCAGCAAGTTTGATGAGAATGACGCGGATATCCTGCACCATCGCCATAATCATCTTGCGAAAGTTTTCAGCTTGCGCCTCTTTCTTATCGCGAAACTTAAGCTTATCAAGCTTTGATACCCCTTCTACCAGCTCTGCAACGCTTTTACCAAAAAGCTGCTCCATGTCCTGGTAGGTGGCTGGGGTATCTTCAATCACGTCATGCAGTAGCGCAGCCATCAGCGTTTCATAGTCGAGTTTCATCTCGGCCAGAATGCAGGCTACCGCTACCGGGTGCGTGATATAGGGTTCACCGCTTGAACGTGTCTGGCCCTCGTGAGCGTCACGTGCAACGAGATACGCCTGCCGAAGACGCTTAATCTGGTCTTCCGGCAGGTAGTTTTGAATCAGTTGATTCAGGCTTTCAAACAGATACAAGGGCGACCCGCTTTGTGATTAACGACGACCTTCAGCAATAGCGGTAACGGCTTGTAATTCAGCGGCTTCCTGCTCTTGCTGTTCCTGGCGCTCACGCACGTCGAGGATCTGGTTGTTGATCAGACCTTCTTCGATTTCGCGCAGCGCGATAACGGTAGTTTTATCGTTTTCTTCCGGTACGAGCGGATCCTTTCCGCCTACCTGCATCTGACGAGCGCGACGCGCGGCGACCAGTACCAGGTCAAAACGGTTACCAATTTTCTCTACAGCGTCCTGAACAGTTACGCGTGCCATACTTAAAATGCTCCACAGGTGAAGAAATGACTGGGCATGATACTGAATGTGGGTTCAGTCTGCCAACAGTTTGCTGATTAAAGCGTCATGACGCTGCTTTTGGCGGCTCATGCGCAGACGTTCGGCGCGAATGATGGTTTTCAAATCGCCCAGGGCGGTATCGAAATCATCATTCACAATAAGATAATCATATTCGGCGTAATGGCTCATTTCTGCAACAGCTTGCGCCATACGTTTTGCGATCACGTCTTCGCTATCTTGACCGCGGCCACGAAGACGTCGGTCCAGCTCAATCTTAGATGGCGGCAAAATAAAAATACTGCGCGCATGCGGCATTTTTTCACGAATTTGCTGCGCACCTTGCCAATCGATATCTAAAAAGACGTCTACGCCGGATGCCAGTACTTGCTCAATGGTCTCACGCGAAGTGCCGTAATAATTACCGAATACCTCAGCGTGTTCCAGGAACGCGTCTCTGCCAATCATGGCTCTGAATTCATCATGGTTCACAAAGAAATAGTGTTCACCGTGCACTTCCCCCGGGCGCGGTGCGCGCGTGGTGTGCGAAACAGAAACCTGGGTGTCATACAACGGTTGGGTCTTTAATAAAGCCTGAATCAGGCTGGATTTACCCGCGCCACTGGGGGCAGAAACAATATAAAGCGTGCCTTGAGCCATGAGTATCTTAATGTATGTGATTGTCGAAAGAGAGCCTACATACGGGCTTATTATACACGTAGCCGCTATGTGACGTAGCCCTTGTCACACTTTTTGCGCATGTTTATTGCGTTTTGCGTATCAGTTTCCTGTTTTATCGATGATTTGCAGCAATACGTGCAAATGTCAGGAACGGTGCTCGCAGGATGCTTTTTTGCCACTCTGTTTCCCTATTATTTCGCGCTATATCTGCCTGGAATTGCAGTGTTCAGCGGAGGTAGTATGGGATTATGCAAATGCATAGGGCTGGTTCTACTGGTCTGGAATTTACCTGTATGGGCGGTTTGCCCCGTCTGGTCGCCTGCCCGGGCAAATGAGGAAATTTCACGGCTACAGCAGCAGATAACACAGTGGAATGACAGTTACTGGAAACAGGGTGAAAGTGCCGTAGATGACGGCGTTTATGACCAGCTCAATGCGCAACTAATTCAATGGCAGCGCTGTTTTGGTGATGAAGTTCCACCAGATCTGTCTGCGCCACCAATGGGTGGCACAGTATCGCACCCCGTTCCCCACACGGGAGTTCGAAAACTTGCCGATAAGCAAGCTCTACAGCAATGGATGCACGCGCGCAGCGATCTCTGGGTGCAACCGAAGGTGGATGGCGTGGCAGTGACGTTAGTCTATCGTAATGGCAATTTGGTCCGGGCGATTAGTCGAGGTAACGGCCTGAAAGGTGAAGACTGGACGCAAAAGGTTCTTCTGATCCCTTCCGTACCCCATGTCACCAGGGGGCAACTGGCTAACAGTACGTTGCAGGGTGAGATATTTTTGCAGCAGGAAGGACATATCCAACAGCAGAGAGGGGGAATGAACGCCCGCTCGAAGGTTGTTGGATTGATGATGCGCCAGAGCAATCCGGAATTATTAGGCTCGCTGGCTATTTTTATCTGGGCCTGGCCCGATGGTCCTGCGGTCATGTCTGAAAGACTGGAACAACTCACTGCTGCCGGGTTCAGTTTCACGCAACATTTTACCAGGGCCGTGAAGAGTGCAGATGATGTCGAGCAGGCACGCGCCAGTTGGTGGACTTCAGCATTACCTTTTGTGACGGATGGCGTAGTTGTGCGAACGGGAAAAGAGCCGCAGGCGCGATACTGGCTACCCGGACAGGGAGACTGGCTGGCAGCGTGGAAATATCCTCCCGTGGCCAGGGTGTCTGAGGTGATGGGTATTGAGTTCTCTGTTGGCAAAAGCGGGAAAATTGCGGTGGTGGCATCGCTGGCCCCCGTCATGTTGGATGATAAACGAGTGCAGCGCGTCAATATTGGCTCTGTCCGACGCTGGAATGAATGGGATATTGCGCCTGGCGATCAGATTCTGATAAGCCTTGCCGGGCAGGGGATCCCCCGTATAGACGAAGTCGTCTGGCGGAGTACTCAGCGTACTAAACCAGCTCCACCTGAGGGTCGCTTTAATTCATTAACCTGTTTTTATGCTACCCCGGAGTGTTATGAGCAGTTTGTTGCCAGGCTGGTCTGGCTGGGTACCAAAGAGGTATTGGGGCTGGAAGGTATCGGCGAGGCGGGATGGCGGGAGCTCAATCAGGCATATCGTTTTGAGCATATCTTTTCCTGGCTTGGGCTAACTCAGGAACAACTACAGTCCACATTTGGTGTAAGCAAAGGGAAGAAGTTATGGCATCAGTTCAACTTGTCGCGCGATCTTCCGTTCACGCGCTGGCTGATTGCTATGGGAATACCGATAACACAGGCTACGCTGAATGCCAGTCGGGATGGTTCATGGTCGCAGTTACACGTGCGTAGTGAACAAAGCTGGCGGCAGCTTCCTTTTATGGGGGAGCGGCGGGCTCGGCAGGTGATCCAGTGGCTGGAGGATCGAGAGGTCACAGCGCTGAGCAACTGGTTAGCTGCTCAGCGGATCGCGGGCTTTATGCTCTAATGGCCTTCATGGCGATAGTAAAATACAGGCAGACCTAACTTCAGGCGCAGCGCCAGTAGTCGGGCGGTAAAGCCGAAAAGTAGGGTGGAGATAACCACCACATCGTGGCTGGAGACATAATGCTGCAGCACGATGTACAGCACGGCAGCGGCAAATGATACGCCGGCATACAGTTCTTTCTGGAACACCAGTGGGATGCGTTTACAGAACATATCACGTAATACGCCGCCGAAAACCCCGGTCGTGACCGCAGCGACCACGGCGATAATCGGTCCATGGCCCATATCCAGCGCCACCTGAGCGCCAATGATAGAAAACACTACCAGGCCCAGCGCATCCAGTACGAGGAATATTTTACGCAGGTAGGGCATGACGGGAGCAATAATGGTCGTGAGTACCGCAGCGGTCGCCACGATAATGACGTATTCAGGGTGCTTTACCCAGCCGAGCGGATAATGGCCGAGAAGAATATCGCGTACTGAACCACCGCCAATGGCTGTCGCGGTGGCAATGATAATGACGCCAAATGTATCCATACGACGACGCCCAGCCGCAAGCGCACCGGTCATGGCTTCGGCAGTAATACCAATTAAGTATAAAACGTGTAACAGCATGTATTCCCCCTGATTTGCTGGGGGCTAAGCTTAACGATTTGTGCGCACTGTCACGATTGAGATTTTCTAAGGTGAAGTGATTCTAATAACTACAGCTAATGTTTATTTTAAGAAAATGCCATATGTTGTGCGCATAACGATATTAGTTATGGTGATAAGTGATGAGAAAATATAATGCGTAGTGAGAAGTTATAAACATGCCCATCGGAAAAGCACGTAGCGCCGCCGTTTACTGGCGAGCCACGTATGATATTTCAACAAAACTATCCCCCCGACCATTGGACAAGTTGACACTCCAGAAGCCATTAGAGAAGTCATCCTAAGTAAACTCTGATATTCAGCGGCCTCTATTCTGAAAAATGCCCCCCTCAGCTATCGCTTCTATGCGTGTAGACACATATACAGCAAAATCTTCAGCATTTAGTCAGTCGGAGTGATAGACATGAGCGTAAGAGAGGAAATTCAGGATGGCAGAGAGGCTGGACATTTAAGAAGTGGGATAATCTACACCGAAGTTTTGGGGTGGATAGATATGGGACATGCTCGAGGAGATGATGTCAGAAAGTTACTCTCGGATATGCACCAAGGCGAGCATTCAGGAAAGGATTATTACGATGTAAAATACACTCAAAGTATGGGAAGAGGAGGGCTCACAATTGGGAAGTTCATCAGATGGAGAATTAGAAAAGGGCGAAGTTTATTTGAACGATATAGTATAGCACTTTCCATGATGATGGCGCTTGCTCATCGTTTTGAAGGTTTACAGTCAAATTTCCCCTTTTATCTTTACACCGACAGCGGTTTCAGTGGTGAGGATTTAGTATCCGATTTGCTGGGGTTCTACCGCGTAGTCTCATATAGTAACCCATTCCCGCTATTGCAGCCCGTCAGCAAAGAGGAAGCCCTCAGGCGTTGGGATTATTATGGTCCAATCGGCTCTTTTAAAAACACCTCATTCCAACCGATATTATTTCCCGATCCGATGAAATCAGCTTTAGCTCTTCCTGTAAAAGGTGTTTTACCCTCATTCATGAGAACAGTGATACCTTACAGCGACTTTAGTTCTGGTAACGTTAAAATAGTTTCAAGAGATGGAACGGTCGTTAACTGGTAAAAAAGGGAAACATATGAAACAGGCAGTCATAATAGTGCTGATGATAATAGCTATATGCAGCTCTTATTTCTGGCCTAATATAAAAATGAGACTTGCAGGTAACGCACAATATACAGAGTTTGATAAAGCCAAATATGATTATTACACTCCTCAAGTTTTAAAAAAAATGCCGAGAATATCCCAAGTGTATGACTTTAATTATACGAACATTTCTGGTCCTAAGGCTGATGTATGGAGTGTTACGTTCCATGATACCAGGGATACGGGGAGGATTAGTAAATATCTCTCAATGGCGGGCTATGAAAAACAGGTAAAATGTGATGTTGAGGCAGAATGCTGGCGTCTCAGGGGATCCGATGAAGTACTGACAGTCGTGAATATGAACAGCAGTAATGCTGTTCGGATTGATATTCTGAAGAGTATTTATAACGACAAATATATGCCAGATAAATAAGTATTCAATTTTATATAAGTCAGCACTTACTGGCGGTACGGATAGCCTGCATTGAGCAGGCTATCTAGTACGTTACGATAGCATAGGGATGATATTCAAAATTACTCGATTGAATCTGTTTATTGAGTAGACGCCTCAACGCCCCGCCATTGATGGGTTTTGTCATTTGCTTTTTCTGATTGTGTACACCCTTGTGTACACCGCAAAGTGATGTGCTTAAAGGGTGTGTCTACTTTTTATCCAGCTTCTTGGCGGCAGATTCTAATTGTTTGATGCTTTTTTCCGGTGCAGGTAGATTCTCTGGCATTGTCCCGCCTAGCTCCTGGATTGTTTGCCTGACTTTCCTGCCTACCTCAAAGTGAGTTTCATTAGCTTTTTGCTTCGATTTAACATTATCTCTTCGGAGTTTTTCTTCTGCCTGAGTTGCTCGGAATAGGTTTGCAGCCAATTCAGTAGAACCCATGTGATCGAGTATTTTTTGGCTTTTTTTAAGCCCTTTTTGCTGGTGAATGGCTTTTTGATCTAGCCCACCATAGAGACCCTTGTATCCGTGGTTTTGGAAGATTGCAAAATCTAACGTTGTTTCAACACCAGCCTGCTGGGCTGCCTCAACAAGTTGCTTGTTGTGCTCCTTTAACTCGTTTCGGAGAAAAAGCCGCTTTTGATCCTCGCGGAGTTGCTTGAATGTTTCATCGTCGGCTAGTTCTTGCCGCCTTGTCTGTATTGCAAAGTATGTTTGCCCGGCGGCAATAACTGGCTTACTAGGATCGCCGTTCTGCACAACTAGATAGCAGGCATATCTGGACAAATGAACATCTTCTAACTCTCGTTGAGCGCCAGACCCTAGAGCAACCATTTTGATGGTCTCAACAAAATGGTCTGAAACCTCTTGGTTGCTGGCTTCACATGCCTGAGATGCTCGCGCCAGAACGTTTTGAAAGTTTCGCCAATTTCGATAGTCCAATAGTGGTGCCAAGTCTCTTGCAGACCAATACTCCTGCCCTTCACTTCCATATTGTCGTAAGTCTTCAAATGGTTGATGGTGCTCGTTCATTGCTCACTCCATGTATTGGTTTGATGTTCAGTGTGGTGACTTTTGCTGGCGCTACCGCTAACGGCGAGACTCAATATCTCACATTCTGATTATTGTATGATACCTCTATCCCACAATAAGGAGCCCACCAGCATGAGAATGACCAGCCGCAAAAAAGAGATACTCAGCTACTTTGAACCGGATAACCTCGAATGGGTGACTGGGGAAATTGGAGCGCCTCCGTTCGATGTGTCCGGTGTGGCCTACCTTCTTCACGGCATGGAATCGTTCGGCAAGCGTCACCAGCTCGAATCTACTCGCCGAACGCTCGAAAGCATGGTTGCTGATCGGCTGTTAGATAAGGTGACGGTCTACGAACAGCGGCAGAACACCACACAGGGCAGCGCCAATTCTGCCGGTGTCTGGTGTAACTGTTCCCGTTATGGGTTGCCCGGTCAGTGTAATGTGATGCGCGATACTGGAGGTGCTGATAACTCCATATCAGGTGAGTGTGTGCGGGTTGGTTAGGTAGTAGAAAAAAGCGGTATCTAAAATATAAAAGCCTCCACATGGGAGGCTATGCAGGCTCAGCGTTCCAGCGCCACTTTAGAAGTAATTGACCCTATGTGTTATCCACTTAGCTCTTACGCTGATCATTATGAATTCTCTCTAATAATGGGGTTCGGTTTTTTTGTTCGTTGATACGTACGGAATTTTCATCAAATAGATATTCGCGCCCATCCTTCACAGGGGCTGGATAAATTTTCCCTTCACGTACCCATCGGCGCACTGTCTCCTCGCTGCGTGGGCGTGGTAAACGGCTATTCCACTCTTTTAGCGTCAATTTCTTTGGTGCCATAATCCCTCCAATAACTTCCTAATGATCTAACATACTGATACGGTCGCCATCATGAGTAAATCCAACCTTGTCGCGTTCCGCGTGCCGGCTGAATTGGTGGATGCGTTTAATGGGTCTGTAGCAGCATCTGGTGGCGACAAAACAGCGTGGCTACTCGATGCCCTACGCAGCAAATTAAACCAGCCAGAGAATAACCCACAGTCGCGTATGCTGGCGCTGGTGGAGCGAATGGAAGTGGTAGGGAATCAATTCAGAAAAGTTAGAAGTAGGCATCACTAGCTAAGCAGAGGCACGCATGGGCAGACAACTTGAACCAACCTCTTTGATAGACATGCGTTACATGACCAATGATTCTGGGTTCACTTCTAAATACTTTTACGGGCAAATAAAAACAGGCAATCTACCTCCCCCCATAAAGTTTGGTCGCAGCTCTCGTTGGTTGCTTAGCGATTACGAACAATGGAAGCAATCGCATAAAAGAAATGATAAATAGCCATGTCACCGCCGTGGCGCTGGCTTGTTCCACTGGTAGGTCGGTGTTTTCATCATGTCCTGGAACCTGTTGCGCCTTACTATATCGGCATTAACAGTACGTTCTATCTCCCGCTGATCTGCAGGAGTAAGCTGGTGGCCGTCATGCTCAAGTTTTGCTATAGCCAGTAATCCAATCTCTCGTGGCGTCATCATTTGTCCCCATGCTGGTAATGTCCGGTATTGTATTGCCATCCATGTGATAACTCACGACCGGCATAGCTACTCTTTTTTTGCTCTGTTGAAGGTGAGCTCTGACAGGCTGTCGATTAGAATAACTAGCTCACCATCTCAACGACTTACAATCTTAACAAACCTTAAGATCTCATGCGGTAGGGTGGGCAAACGTAACTATTAACGGCTGGACGCGTTATGAAATCTCACATTTGTGCGATAAATCACATGTTGCAAAGCAAGTTAATAGATAAAGTCATCAAAATTACACAATGGTATCGAGATGAAAAAAATAACGGCACCCGTAATAATGTTCCTCATATTCCTATCTGTGAAGGCAAATGCTGAAAATGTGACGGGATTGGATCTTATTGAAAAATGCTCTTCATACGCTGATCAAGTTGTCGAAAAATCAGGGGATGAACTCGCACAGATTGGTGAAACACCTGCGGATATTAGGTCTTATGTGAACCTTACCTGTATAGACGCTATGAGAACGGCAGTTGTTGCTAAAAATGTAAAAGAAATAAACCAGTGGAAAATAGCCAAGGTTAAATCTGTTTGGGGGTTCAATGATGACAGAAAAACATACCAAACTAATGTCATCAATACATCTTCTGAGATGGCAATCGAGTATTACTACAGTCAGCACCCAGATCTCGTACCTCAGGTTACTTATCCCACAGTTCCATCAGATGCTACAACTGAGCAAAAAGTTTCAGCACTGGAGCTTTACTCATCACAAAAAAAGATACATGGTTTAACAGTAAAAAATCACTGCGAACGGTTATCTCAAGATGCCCCAAAAGCTTCAACAAGTTATTCCATACTGAAGCTTGATGGCATGTTGGCATGTCAGGGGGTTATGGTTGCCAACATTACACAGGGCCAGCACGGAATACCTCTTGTTGAAGCGTTGAAAATAGCAGAAAGAGCCTATGGGAAAAGCTCAGAAGAATACGCATTCTTAATTAAGATAATTAGATCAGCCAACTCATTATCCAAATAATTTTCAACGAACATTAGGAGCGCTATCACTTAACGGCACTTGAAAATGCTGCGTTGGTGGATGCCCTTTGACTTTGTCGCTTGATACCCTCGTTGAGCTCATCAACTGTGCGTGGGTTGCTGTTCACGTTAACGGTGTTGATGTGAGTAGTATTTTGTATTTGAGGCTGCCCACCGCTTGAAGCAAGTTGGTATGAACTGCTAGCAGCCAGCTTTGTTTGCGTCGCGTAATAGTTACTGTAGCTATCTGCGCCAGTAGAGTTATTTTCATCACTCAAGCCCATAGCGGACCTGATTTTGCCAGTATAATCCCGTGTTTCTTTTGGTAATGGACGCCAGTTACCATCCTTGTCAGTGAATCCTGCGCCTCTTCCCTGTTCTATCCACTGGTCAACATTACCCATACCCCAATTGTATGCCATAAGGGCGTCATTAAGATTTCCATCGTATTTCTTCAGTAATTTGCTGATATAACTTAAGGTTGCTGCTCTGGATTTTTCAGGGTCAAGCCGCTCATCCACTTGTGAGTCAATGCGTAATCCAAGCTCCCTGCCTGTGTCAGCCATGATTTGATACTCGCCGACAGCGCCCTTGGGGCTGTATAGATGCGCTCCATCACTGGATTCAACTTTTCGTATCGCATCGGCCAAAATATCAGTGGAGCCTGGAATATCCCACTGAATATTATCCCCATTCACAGCGCCGGGCTTGCGCCCTAAATCGGTATCAATTCCGATTCCTCGAAGCATATCCCCCATATTACGTTTTGCGTAGTTCAATGATGACTCAGCGCTGTCTTTGATGTTGTTCTGGTCATTGTAAAGGTAATTGCCATAAGCAACCAATCCAGCCAGCCAAGGAGGGATCCCCGCGCCTGTTACCTTGCTTCCTACATAAGCTGCTGCCAGTAACTTTAGTGCGTTCTCAGCGCCACCTACGGCCTCTGTAAATCGCTTGGCGGTCTTACCAGCATCATCAAAGAAACCGATAATGTTTCCGTGGTTATTCTCAATCCATGAGCCAAACGCTTTCATTCCGTTAACGACATCAGGGGCAAAGGCAGCCGCTAAATCAGTTTTCAGTCGCGTGAACTGTGAATCCAGTTGCCCAAGGGTAACAGCTACTCTTTCCTGCTCCCTGACCTGCCGGGCGGTGATGTTCGACTTCTTCGTTTCAGAATCGACCAGAGACTTTAGCTCGCCAGATTTAATCTTGGCGGCGTCTGTCGGATCGAATCCGGCTGCCGCCATCACCTGCATCAGATTTTCCTGAGAGTGGGATTTGCCGTAGCGGGTAAACTCTCCCAGCGCCTTGTTAGGGGCGCCAAGGTTATTGATGTTCAGGCCGGTACGAGCACCAAGCACCATCAGGCTTTGCGCCGCGCCGGTGAGCCCGCCAAAGATTGTCGGGTCTTTGATATTAGCCAGCGCCATGCGGGCATTACCAGAAGCGCCAATAAAGGAGTCAGCATTAAGGCCCGCCTGCTGGAATCCACGACGAACACCGAATAACTTATTCACATCAGTACCGAAATACTTCGCCTGATTGCTCGCACGAACGATTTCGTTGGAGGTTGAGGTGAATAGCTGTTTGATGCCGTAAAGGCCAGCGCTTAGCCCGAGAAAGCTGGCAGCGGCTGCCATAACGTTGCGTGTAGCGGAGGCGGCGGATTTACCGAATTTCTCAAGTTCTTCCCGCTGTTTTTTTAGTTCTTTATCTCGCTCTTTTTCCGAGCGGGACAACTCCTGGTTTAGCTTTCTGATTTCATCCTGTACCTTTCGCTTTCCATGCAGGAATTCATCTGTTTTTACTGTGACTTTGTATGCCAGCTCGTTAATAATCATGCGGACACCTTCATTTTTGCGTGCATCGCCAGTGCGCTGTCCACCAGCCCACGAGCGATTTCATGAATAGAGGGCGCAACCCCGAGCCCTGACTGTTTGCGTTGTTGCTCCTGAATATTTCGAATGGCCTGCAACTGCGCATCACTGAGCAATACAGGCTTGACGCTTTGTTTAGACATTTACCACCTCCTGATATTTATACAGTTATTTTAGTTGCAACAAATGAAACGATCACCATATTTATTGCAATTAATGAAAGAGCAAATTCGATCATTACCAGAAGGGGAATTGATGGAATAGGAGGGTTAACAGACTATCTTCCAACGAGTCAGTTGGCAGTGACCAACCTCTTTACTCTTCCGCAGATTTTATCGACCACCGGTGTGAAAGCCTGCCAGTAAGCACTCTCATAGCGAACCAGCGCCGCTACTTTTTTGTTGAATGTATCCCAGCGCATTCCCTTTGGCTTCGGGAAGGAACAGGGATCGTTAGCCAAATTACGTGTCTGTTCGGTGTTTCCCCAGACGGCATAACGTTGACGGCGCATTTTCATTCGCATCCGGCCTAACCTGTCCTCGCTCTGACTGGTGTAGTGAAGATTCCAGCACTTACGGCAGGCGATATCCGCTTTCCCTATGTACAGCTTCGCTACACGTTTCCCGCAGTGTGGGCAGGTATACCATTGCCGAACACCGTAGCCAGCATCAGTGAGAGAAATTCTGATTATCCGCGTAACGCCGTTAATGGTCATGACATAGCCATCTGGCTGCCGCATGGTATACAGAGTACCGCTCTCAGTCTGGCAGGAGAGCTGAGTACCAGGCGAGGTATTCACCAGTATGCGGCGAATATTTGCCAGAAAGGGCAGGCCGATGCGGGGCAGGTCAGTTGTGTGGTTGCGCGTTCTGTCTCTCACTGATGGTCCTCTGCTCTGAGCAATGTTAGGAAATGTTAGGATTTGCGCTGCGCACTGCGCAAAAATGAATACGAAATAATATGAGTATTTAGGAGCTAATTGCGCACAGGCTTTGCGAATTCGCACCAGCAAACATCATCGTTTATGCAGCATACAGCCTGAGTTTGGCTGTAATTTCATTTTCCGTTTGCGCAGTCGTATCCGTTTCGGTTCTGGCGAAATCACTATTTTGCTGCGAACTTCACTGCGAACTGGTTACCAGGTGAATGCGGTAATTTTGCTGTTAACCGGTGTATTCTGCTGCGCGGCAGGCTTATGGATATAAGTACGCAGTTAGAATGCGCACTTTTGCTGCGTACCAGCATGCGTACTGCGAACCATAAGACCCGATGCCCTAACGCTGTTTCCTGCAAGTCAGCCGGAACGCGCTACCGTTTGGCTGAGCGATCCCCATGCGATGCTGTGTATCCGTCGCAGGTTTATGCAAATCACCATAATCATCCACCTTTACTGGCGGTCGTTTAACCTTTTCAAGACACGTTTCACGGTGCTGCTTTAACCTCCACGCGAACAGCCTCACCATTTGCGTCAATCATGAAATAATCACCGCCGTTGGTCGCTGATATATGGTCATACAGCGCCGCCGCATACTGGTTAGCCAGCGCATTCAGTCGAAAGTTTTTAGTAATCACGCTCTCTCTCCTCAGTGCGCCACTGGCGTTTCAGGCCAGCCGTTTACTTCCAGATCGCTAATAAAGTGATCATGTAGCTCTGCCAGTACTTCACGTCCGAACGGCGTTAGCTCGCCCAGCTCAACATCCAGCATGGAACGATAGAAAATAATGATATTCTCTGTCCCTTGCTCAACACCGTAACGCTCGAGCATGGCTCCCTCGATGTTGTTTGCCATCGCCAGTCTTTCAGCTAAGGGATACAGCGGGATTGTTGTATCTCTATTGGAATAAAGCGCTGCCCACGAGGCTGTACCGTCTAAATCAGTCACAATGGTTGTACCGTTCTCGCGCTTCATTTCGGCAATGAATGCGGCAGCAATTAGCCATCGCCACATGGTGGCGTTATGCTGAGCGGTATAATCGAACCAGCCAGCGTTGCCACCTTTAGCTACAGCAAGATGGATTGCAAAACCCTCATCTAAATTATTGTCATACTCGCCAGCATCCAGACGCGTTATAGCCTCCTCAAAACCGAGGAGAGCAGTATGCCCACATACTCCGGCATTACTTCGGGTTACGATGGTTACGCCATCAGGAGTGGCCTCTGCGAAATAGTTCATAGTCCTCTCCATCAGTGAATGGCCCGGTTATCAGGGAACGCGCCGGTAACAGCCATAGTGACAAAAGCATCCAAAAAGCCGGTGATTTGTCTCATGCCCTCGGCAGACAAAATCAAGCCACCATCATCAGGGAAATTTGTCACCATTGCCCGGTAGGCTTCTGTACAGGCAACCCTGCCCTCATCACTGCCCAAAATCTGCAGGAGTTGCGTTTCCACCAGACACATAAGCGCATTGCGCACATTCCTCATTCTCAGAGGCACAGGGATCCCGCCCCCAGCGTAGGTGTAATATTTATCCTCACCCGGCGTGATGCTTTCTGACTCGCAACCGTTTTTAGCAAGTTCACGGATGAACATGCCCGCCACCAGCCACCGCCACATAACAATCTGCTGGTCCATATCGGGGTCAACCCAGCCACGCTGATGGGCCTCATTTATTTCCTGTAAAGCCTGATAAGCATCAACCGGGCAGGAATCATATGTGCCGTTCTCAAACAAACTGATGACGTCCGAGTAGGCCTGCAGCTTCCCGTTGATAATTATTCCTTCAGGAATCGCTTTAATCTCATTCATGCCTTGTTCTCCCTGTAATCACGCATCACATAGTCCGCCAGCTGGCTTTCTGCCTCGCTCATCGCCTCTGGAACGCCATGCAGTAAAGTGAGAATTGAACCGATAAGGCGTGTTAATTCTGGACTTGGGCATTGTGGGGTTCTTTCCACCCACATAGATAAAACGGCCTGTGCCTGCTCAACCTGGCGGGTAGCATCAATAAGTTGTAACTGGCTCATGCTCTCCCCTCCGCATCAATACGGGCAATATCGATAATCGTCAGGATTTTGTTTAACCAGCAATTCAGTACTACCCCCTGTTCTTCGTCGAGTTCGGGAAGCAACTCCGTCATCACATGAGCCAGACCTGTACGGGCGCGGTTCATTCGTTCCACGGTACGTTCGGCGAGCGCGAATGATTTGGGGTAGGGATGTTCACGAGCTAGCATTTCTTCGGCATTCAGTTCCGCCGGGTGGCGATAGATTGCGTTGATATTCATGCTGCGACCTCCATTTCCTGACTTATTTTTCTTTGCTGTACACAAATGATTTTTCCAACGCTCCAGCCATTGCTCTGCGCTTCATGGTTCATTTTTTGGATTGCGTCACTGGGGCTGGTGGCGTTGCCATACCATGTCACTGGGATCGGTGCGCCCGCACGGTCGAAACAGTTAACTAACACACGGTACTTATTCATTCTTCACCCTCCAGAATTGCCAGCTCACAACGCGCCTCATTGACCAAACCAGAACACGCATCAATAGCGTCTGAAATATCGCAAGGCTCCATTTCTCCGGCTGCGTGGCGGACGGCAATCAGTACAGCGGAAGCCTGCTCAATGGATCTGAGGGCAATCGCAATGCTGCTTTTCAATGGTTTTTTACGCATTGCTCCCTCCGACAACTGGCAGGCGGGCAGCCAAAGAGAGAATGAAATGCGGGGCTAAGATGCTGCGTGCTTCGCGCTCAGTTTCAGCCTCAACAGACAGGCGGCATGGTTTGGCCTTTTTGTCGTGGCGGTTGATAGCGAGAAAACGCCATGTGAATTTTTTAAGGGTGTAAGAATCCCGCCCTTGCGGGTGTGTGTTATGATCGCTCATAGCTACCTCGTTACTGTAGATAACGCTGGTGGTAAGAAGCTCGGTAGATGTTAGCGCATCTCCGGGCTTCGCCATTTTTTGTACTTCCTGTGCCTTACCTGTGGATAAGGTGTTTAAACACTTTAGTGTGAGAATAGCACTATCGTCAAGCCCTTTGTGTTTAAACACTTCCTGTTTTTTAAACCCTCCTGTATGCTCAGCAGTGTTAAAACACCAAAAGAGAGATTTCTCAATGGCAACAGGACATAGAAACAATAAATCTGCATACAAAGGCATCCGATTCCCATATGACCTAGTCGAATCGATAGATGCCAGCATAGAAAATGAAAAGAACGAAAACCCTACAGCCAACTTCTCAGCATGGGTACTAGACGCCTGCAGCCGTAAACTAAAATCAGAACACCGTAAAAAAACGAAAGAAGACCCGAAGGGCTGACATACGAAAATTGCGCCCCCGTGCGCTATGACGTCAGATAAATCTTCTCGTACATGCGCACTGACCGCAAAATTCACCGCGTGGTGACTTCCGGCAATAGCAATCCAGTTCATACCACCAGCCAGCAGGGGGAATTTATTCCCCACAGTCAGCTTTTTAGAGGTGATTATTTTTTTGTTTGAAATGTCATCATTTGTCGTCATTCCCCGTGCGTGGATGTCAGGTTTTGTGAGGTTCAGGCTAAGTTTTGCTAAGCCATTAACCATAACAATTGATAACAGGCAGCCGTTCGTGACCTTGAGTTTTATAAGGTTCTGAGGGTTAACATTTGTTAACAGGCCAGCCAGGAGAAAACCCTTGCTCTGGACGGTAGCCATCATTGCGCCACCTCCCGGAATTCCTTAGTAAAGCGTTCCAGCGGCTGTACGCATGGTGAGTGATATCCGTCGCGGTAAAATGTCACTCGGTTAAAAATGACACTCTCAACCGTCACCATAGCGCCGTGTGCGTCCCTATAACGCTGTTGTGGGCGCGGAGTGTTGATAGGCTTAACCATTAGTGAATCTCCGGCAATTGTGGCTGATGTTTGCGCCATAATTCGGCTTCTTCTGCGATAAGTCGGGATTTCTCGCCTTTGCAGGCCTGAAGTTCTTTACCGAGGTTGCTGGCCTTCTTGGTATATGCAGCCTGTCGCTTGCTATGGTCGTTCAGGAATGCGAACGGCACGCCGTAGGAACCGGTTTTACGGATAGATGGAATAACCTCGCGGAATACCCAGTTAGTGAAGCGGTGAGCAAAAGTCCCCTCGGTGGTGGCTTTACGGCTACGGGCGATTAATTTGTAAAAGCCCGATTCGCAGACGGTACGCATAATCTGCAATCCACCGGGGGTGGGTGTTAAACACTCCCCCTTTTCATCCGCATCTAATCGCCGTAATGCGACTTTGTGATCGGCTATTTCCAGCGCCTCGCAAACGTCTTTGGCAATAAACCACGGATCGCCGTCCATATTGACGATGCGAACTTTCACACCGTCAAAACGAATAACGGAAATATCGCTCACATCTGCAGTTATTGATGTCTTAACGGTAACAGCCTGAGTGGGTCCAACTTTCGCCGACGGGGATGATTGGGTTTGGTACATTTTATTCATTGGAAGCCCCCAGATGCTTAGTCATCCAGCGCTGTGACAGGCGGGTTAATTCTGCTTTGCGCTGATCAAACTCCATGCCCATATCTATCAACGTGATGTTGGTACTCTCAAGGTAAGCAAGGTGCTCTAGCTGCTCAGCGTTCATGCTGTCGCGTGGCTCACCATCTACACCGTTTGTCTGCGCCCATTGCTTAGCTGTCAGGCCACCAAGAACAATGCGAGACAACATGTTGCTCTCATTGGTGTAGTGATGGCGCTGGGTGGCTTTACCTTGCTCCATTCGCGCCAATTCAAGCGCTTCACACATAGCGGTGAAACGACCAGCCGCATTGATGCGGGCTTTAAGATGCTGGCGATAACGGGCGGCAATCTCCGGTACGCTGCGCTGTAACTCCTCCTCGCACTGGATGAAGTAGCGGCGAACGGCTCGGCCTTGTTCGTTGCGCTCGAGCATTGCGATTTCTTTGGCGGTGCTGATAGACAGCAAATAATCCTTACCCGGCCTGCCTACAGCAATCGGGCTGCAAGCCGCGCCAGTAGGGCTTTTCCCCAATTTTGGGGAAATTGCTTTGTTAACGATGTAATCACTGCCAATAGCAAAGCCATAATCAGTAATACGGTCGGTGATCCACGTTGAGAAATCTTTGCCAACACCGAGCGCTTTATGCAGATCTCTGGCGCTCACAATATTGGTTTGACGTCCGCCAATCAGACCTGAATTAACCGGCACAATAGCGGCAAAGTCGTTATTGATAATTACGCTCTGGCCTACGTTAGATTGCGGGGCGTCCTCCGAAGTGAATCGGCTTTTTTCGAGTTTCATATTTCATACTCCGTTATGCGGCGGTGAATGCGTCCGGGTAGAGGTTGAGAATGTCGGTTATTTCAGGCTGAGTAAGTCCCTGATAACCACCTGCGGCAGCGTTGCTGTTAACCAACTGGATAACTCGCATCACGTCACCACGGCTTACAAAGCGGTAGCGTAGGTGTGCGCCAATGCCATCCGGATTTTTCTCATCAATACGTTCAAGCTGAATATCGAGGCGGCGCTCGATTTCAGACGCATAATTGCGGCCAGACGAAAGACGGCAGTAGCGTAGAATATCGTTCTCTGTCCATCCCTCTACGCCAGTGCGCAGCATATAGACTCGGGCACGATGCTTTTTCGGCGTGCGCTTCATCTGTTGAATAGAGTGGGCTGGTGGCGTAACATCGGATCCGCGAATATCTGAGTTAGCCGCCTGCTGTACTGGGCGGTTTTTCTTTTCCATTACGCCACCTTCCCGCGGCGTTCTGCCAGCCAGTTATGAATCTCTACCGCGTCAAATGCGGTGATCTTTTCACCTAGTTTTACCGGGCGAGGAAGTGAGCCGTCACGTACTTTGCGGTCGATAGTAGATACACTAACGCCCAGCAATTCAGCTAGGCGAAAGCGTCGGATGTAACCTTTAGTGGGGATAGTTTCTAAGTTCATGCTTCCCGTAACCTCTTGCCGATGGTTGCTGCTTCGTTACGGTGCATACTGATGAAAAAAACAGTCCTTATCTATACAGTTCCAAAATATTACAATCCGCAGATTTTAAAATTACTGAAAATCTGCCAATTTCAGAAACTCTGAAAACCTCATGTTTTCTATGTGTGGGTTATCGGCGTAGTATTTTTTTAGCGCAGTCCTGTTAAGCAAATCTCTTGCACATTCAGCAAAGGGTTTAACGGTGTCTCTAATATGAGCCCCTCCTTTTACTTCACCATTGGGCAAAGGACTGGGAAAGAGTAATCTGGCATAAAGCTCATTAGAGACAGACATGTCATTAATTCTTGCCCAGCGCGCAATATCAAGATAAGGAATAACTCTGTAGTGGTGAATTTTTGCTATTGTTGATAAGCCGAATCGTTTTCGCGCATCGCTAGAGCGTTCTTTAATCCCCGTCTGCTCTCTCCATTTTCTTAGAAGGATCTTGAATCCGGCAATCATTTCCTCATCACTCATTAGATCAAGGCCTATATCAACAAATATTCCCGTGGAACCATCTGACTTAGGGTCATCAATATCGAAAAGCATCGGTTGGTTATAAACATCATGATTGGCAATATCTGCTCTTGGTTCCAATTTTCCATGTTCATTAATGGAAATCCGACCATCTACCAAGCATGAATTAACAAAGGCACAAATCATGGAGAACGGTAACGGCATTATTCCCCTATCATCAAATGATAGCTCATTCTCGCCTATATCTTCATGGAACAGAGTTATATCTCCAATGAGAGGAAAAGGGAAAACAGCGAAAGATGTCTCTTTTCGATATTCTAAAGACGAATAGTGAGCATCCATCATAAAGGCCTCAGCTATTACATGTTGAACGCTCAAATCAAGTATGTAATCGTATTTTTCCAGCGAAAACCACTCTGTGATATCGCTATATTTTGCTCTTTTCATCACGTTACCTTTCACGCAATGCCTAAAATAGGATTGAGTCAGGCGGTAAGGCTTCCGCTTTTCGCCCCGTCGGACTAGGCTCAATCTGTCTGTTTACTTCACTATTCTGATTGGTGTTACGTTGTAATCTTCACCACTCTCTAAGGCCACCAGCAGATCGGCCCATTGTGCCAGCGCTGCTTTGCGTTCATCAAAATACTGATGCCGGTTATAGATACCCTCAACGCCTTTGATACGGTGATTTAGACATCTTTCTGCAACTACCGGATCAACACCTAGCGCCGCTAAGTGGGTGCGGGCAGTACGGCGGAAGTCGTGAATGGTGAAGTTCGGCACGTCCGGCATTTCTGCGCGTACCTTTGCCAGCGCCACGGGCAGAGTGCTTTCCTGAATGTGTGGAATCATCCTGTTTTGCATCTTTCTGGCTGGCAATACCCATGCGCTGTTGCATGAGAACGTGTAAAGCTCTCTTAGCCATTCAACTGCTGGTGGTGCCAGCGGAATATCTATTGCGTCACCATTTTTGCTGCGTTCTTCTGGTAAGTGCCAGATGCCTTTGTCCAGGTCGAACTCTTCCCAGCGGGCGGCGCATAACTCCATTTTACGAACGCATAGGGCTAACAATAGTTTGAAAGTGATCTCATTCTGTCGACTGAATCCCTTTGCGGTGCGCATGGCCCTGAATAGCTGGATTAGCTCATCACGGGTTAACCAGCGGTCACGGCTAACTTCCTTCCCACCAGCGTCCGAAACCTCAAATGCGGAACATGGGTTAATCTCCAGAGCGTGCCGCTTGATTCCGTAGTCGAATATGCGGCGCGTCCAACGTAAAACGTCCGTCGCTATGGTGGGCGCTCCACGGTCTACTATCGCTTTGAGCATGTCATCAATATGGCGCGGCTTTACGTCCTCCACCTTCATTCGCCCGATGTGGGGATTTATATCCTTGTCGATCCGGCGGCGTAGTATGTCGGGGTGCTTCCAGCGGGGCAGTATCTGGCGCTCAAAGTATTCAGCCGCTAGCTCTGAAACGCGCATGGCGTTTCTCTCTGCTTCCATCTTCGCCAGCGCTTCGGCTTTCCGTTCCTGCTTCTCTCCCGCGACGTCATAGCCCAGCGCAACACGCGCCGATAGCTCTTTGGCTGTCTCTCTGGCTTTTGATAGTGATAGCTCAGCATATGAGCCGATCATCATTGCGCGGGGTTTCCCAGCGAATTTATAGCGGAAGCGCCAGACGGGGGTCTGGTAGTTTTCGCGGTATGAAAGATAAAGCCCGTTACCGTCAGAGCGTCCCTCGAATCGCTCCCCGGCCTTTATCCATGCGCGGATCTGCATGTCTGTGAGTTTTGGCATTTTGCGAATATCCAAACTATTCCAAACTTTTAATAAGGGGTGTACACCTAGTTGAGTACACCTAACGCCATGTGTACACCTAGGTGTACACCTTAACTATGCGCTTTGTTGCGTCTTTATGATAGCCCATGATAACAAAAAAGCCCGTCTAAATGCGGGCTTTGCTGGTTTTGTGCGTCTTTGTGATAGCTCTTAAGTATTTACTCGATATTCTGAATTTGCTCGCGCATTTGCTCGATCAATACCTTCAGTTCAATTGCGGAGTTAGTCACTTCGGCATTGATAGACTTCGATGCCAGAGTATTCGACTCACGGTTGAATTCCTGCATCATGAAGTCCAGACGACGGCCAACCGCCTCTTTTTTCTTCAGAATGTTGTAGGTTTCTTTGACGTGAGCTTCCAGGCGATCCAGTTCTTCAGCCACGTCGATACGCTGTGCCATCAGCACCAGTTCTTGCTCAAGGCGGTTATTTTCCAGCTGCACCTGAGCATCTTCCAGTTTGGCTACCAGACGCTCGCGCTGCCATTGCAGGATTTCCGGCATATGCGCACGTACCTTCGTTACTTCGGCGCTGACGCCTTCCAGACGCTGCTCAATCAACGCCTTCAGTGCCTGACCTTCGGTTTCACGCGCAACGATAAAGTCATCCAGCGTACCGTCAAGCGCGGCGAGGATTTCGGCGGCAATGGCGTCCAGATCTTGCTCCTGGGCTGCCATTACACCTGGCCAACGCAGGATATCAACCGGGTTAATTTCACCTTCATCACTCTGCATTTTGACCCAGTTAGCAGCGCTAACGAGCTGTTTAGCGAGTTTTTCATTCAGAATCAGCTCGCCTTGTGCACTGGCATCAGGCTCAAAACGCAGCGTACATTCGACTTTACCGCGCGTCAGACGCGTGCGAATACGCTCGCGAACAACGGGTTCAAGACTACGGAACTGCTCCGGCAGGCGAAAATAAGTTTCCAGATAACGCTGGTTTACCGAGCGCATTTCCCAGGTAGCGCTACCCCATTCACCCTTGATTTCACGCCGGGCGTAAGCGGTCATGCTGCGGATCATAGACGTTCCTGTTTTTAAAGATGAGATGGGAGGAT
Source organism: Citrobacter sp. Cu096 (assembly GCF_030332285.1). Lineage (NCBI taxonomy): Bacteria > Pseudomonadati > Pseudomonadota > Gammaproteobacteria > Enterobacterales > Enterobacteriaceae > Citrobacter > Citrobacter sp. Cu096. The sequence continues at coordinate 287,757 of NZ_JAOWID010000019.1, read as the reverse complement.
TATAGCCATCCACGTCTTGTCAGGATAGGAATAACAGTCGGAAGTCCGTATAATGCGCAGCCACATTCGTTTCAAGCCGGAGATTTTATCATGCGTCCAGCAGGTCGTAGTGCCAATCAGGTGCGTCCCGTCACCCTGACCCGTAATTATACAAAACACGCTGAAGGCTCCGTGCTGGTCGAATTTGGTGATACCAAAGTGCTATGTACCGCTTCTATTGATGAAGGCGTACCGCGTTTTCTGAAAGGTCAGGGCCAGGGTTGGATCACCGCAGAATATGGCATGCTGCCACGCGCCACACACACCCGTAACGCCCGTGAAGCGGCGAAAGGTAAGCAGGGCGGTCGTACCATGGAAATCCAGCGTCTTATCGCCCGCGCGCTGCGCGCCGCCGTTGATCTGAAAACGCTCGGCGAATTCACTATTACGCTGGATTGCGATGTTATTCAGGCAGATGGCGGTACGCGCACCGCATCAATTACCGGTGCATGTGTTGCGTTGGCTGATGCGCTGAACAAGCTGGTCGCGAGCGGTAAACTGAAAACTAACCCGATGAAAGGGATGGTCGCTGCGGTTTCCGTGGGTATTGTTAACGGTGAAGCGCTCTGTGACCTCGAGTACGTTGAGGATTCAGCAGCAGAAACCGACATGAACGTGGTGATGACTGAAGATGGCCGTATTATTGAAGTACAGGGCACGGCGGAAGGTGAGCCATTCAGCCATGAAGAACTTCTCACCCTACTGGCGTTGGCCCGAGGGGGAATCGAATCCATTGTAGCGACGCAGAAGGCGGCGTTAGAAAATTGATTTTAAAGGCGACTGATGAGTCGCCTTTTTTTTGTCTGTAATAAAGTGAGATGAGGAGCGAATCCATGAAACCGTATCAGCGCCAGTTTATTGAGTTTGCGCTTAGCAAGCAGGTACTAAAGTTTGGCGAGTTTACGCTGAAATCCGGGCGTAAAAGCCCCTATTTCTTCAATGCCGGACTGTTTAATACCGGGCGCGATCTGGCTCTGTTAGGCCGTTTTTATGCCGAAGCGCTGGTGGATTCCGGTATTGAGTTCGATTTGCTGTTTGGTCCTGCGTACAAAGGTATTCCGATTGCGACCACCACGGCTGTAGCACTTGCGGAACACCACGATAAAGATTTGCCGTACTGCTTTAACCGTAAAGAGGCGAAAACCCATGGCGAAGGCGGTAATCTGGTAGGTAGCGCACTTGAGGGGCGCGTGATGCTGGTGGATGACGTGATCACTGCCGGTACTGCGATTCGTGAATCCATGGAGATAATCCAGGCAAATGGTGCGACGTTGGCAGGCGTACTGATTTCTCTCGATCGTCAGGAACGCGGTCGCGGCGAGATTTCAGCGATTCAGGAAGTGGAACGCGATTATGGGTGCAAGGTGATTTCTATCATTACCCTGAAAGATCTGATTGCCTATCTGGAAGAAAAACCTGAAATGGCAGAGCACCTGGCCGCAGTCCGGGCGTATCGCGAAGAGTTTGGGGTGTAAGTCATCGCCCGGTAGCGTTAAGCTTACCGGGCAACTGTGTTACTGCAATTGAGCGGCAACTAACGGCCAGCGGGTGTCGAAATCATCCGTTGGACGATATTTAAATTCGCTACGTACAAACCGAGACAGCATACCTTCGCAGAAAGCCAGTAACTGGCTGGCCAGCAGCGTTTCATCCACGGTGTAGCCTTCACCTTCACGCATTCTTTTTTCTCGCAGAACCTGGCGTAGCTGCGACTCAATTCGCTCAAACAGCTGGTTAATGCGGCCTTGCAGACGGTCTTGCTCGAACATCAACGCGTGTCCGGTCAGAATGCGCGTCAGGCCGGGATTACGTTCACCGAACCCTAAAATCAGCAGGACGATTAGACGCAAGCGCGCGTTAGTATCCTTTTCATCTTTCAGAATCAGATTGATACGGGTAATCAGACTGTCTTCGATAAACTCAATCAGGCTATCGAACATGCGAGTCTTGCTGGGAAAATGGCGATACAATGCCGCTTCGGATACGCCAACTGAGGCTGCCAGCTTTGCTGTGGTGATGCGTTGGCTACCATCGCTGGACTCAAGCATCAGCGCCAGAGACTGAAGTATTTCTTCGCGACGATTCCTTTTCGCAGTTTGCTTTTCTACCATGTTACAAAATACCCCTGAAAATAAGCTCTTGCCAGGCAGGCATCCACACAGCGACCGCAAACGGTTGTTTGCGGTATGTTATTGCGTTATTACGCTGTGGGATACTTTTCTGCGGGTTACTTGCGCCCGGAATGGCCGAAGCCACCTTCGCCACGATCGGTGGCTTCAAACTCTTCCACCAGATTAAATTCAGCCTGCACGACCGGTACAAATACCATCTGCGCGATGCGTTCGCCCGGCTCAATAGTGAAGCTGTCCTGACCACGGTTCCAGATGGACACCATCAGTTGGCCCTGGTAGTCGGAATCAATCAAACCAACCAGATTGCCCAGCACGATACCGTGCTTATGGCCCAATCCGGAGCGCGGGAGCATCACCGCTGCCAGAGAAGGATCGGCAATGTGGATAGCTAACCCGGTTGGCACCAGCGTTGTTGCACCCGGCGCCAGTTCTACGGCGTCATCAAGACAAGCACGCAGGTCAAGTCCGGCAGAACCAGAAGTGGCGTACGTCGGGAGCGGAAATTGTTGCCCTACGCGCGGGTCCAGAATCTTAACGTCGATTTTTTTCATCATAACGGGTCACGATCTCGTCGAGTAATAATTGGCCCAGGAGTTCTTTGCGCTCAAGCGGTAAGACTTTATCTCCATCCTGCCAAAAAAGGTGTAATGCGTTGCTGTCACTGTTAAATCCTTGAGTAGACAGCGAAACGTCGTTCGCACAGATCACATCAAGGTTCTTGCGGATGCGTTTTTGCCGGGCATATTCTTCCACATTATTTGTTTCGGCGGCAAACCCAACGACAAAAGGTCGGTTAGCATCCAGTGCGGCAACACCGGCGATGATGTCCGGATTTTTGACCATTTTTACTGTTAATTCATCACCCTGCGTCGCCTGCTTTTTGATTTTTTCGTGGGCGACAGTTTCAGCGCGGTAATCAGCGACTGCGGCGCAGCCGATAAAAATATGCTGTTGTTGTACCGCAGATTGCACGGCGGCTTCCATTTCCAGCGCGGTCATTACATCAACGCGCTGGACAAATTGCGGTGTGGTTAACGAAACCGGACCTGATACCAGTGTGACGTTTGCCCCGCGTTTTGCTGCAGCGGCTGCGATAGCAAATCCCATCTTCCCGGAACTGTGGTTGGAAATATACCTTACGGGATCAAGCGGTTCACGCGTCGGACCCGCTGTAATCATGATGTTGAGATGTTGCAGATCTTTGACAGGTGAAAAATGTTCTGCCGCCATATCCACAATCGTTAATGGATCCAGCATACGTCCAGGACCGACATCGCCACATGCCTGGCTACCGCTGTCAGGGCCCCAAATGAACAAACCGCGTGAGGCAAGAACGCCCAGATTGTGCTGGGTAGCGGCAGCGCGGTACATCTGCTGGTTCATGGCCGGCAGCACGGCAACAGGCGCTGGAGTTGCCAGACAAATCGTAGACACCAGATCGTTGGCCATACCGGCGGCAACGCGGGCAATCAGGTCTGCCGTCGCAGGGGCCAGGATAACCAAATCGGCCCATTTCCCCAGCTCAATGTGGCCCATCGCAGCTTCGGCTGCGGGGTCAAGCAGGCTGTCGGAAACGGGATAACCCGAAACTGCCTGTAAGCTCAGAGGAGTAATAAACGCTTTTGCCGCTTCGGTCATCGCCACGCGGACGTCAGCGCCGCGTTCCCGTAAACGACGCACCAGCTCAGGGGTTTTGTACGCAGCAATACCGCCACTGACGCCAAGTACGATTTTTTTACCGGCCAGGCTCATCATGATCTTTCCTGTTGGGTTTCACCAGAAGGCGGATATTTTATCACAATCCGCAATGTGTCGTGCTTTTGCCCGCGATCCAGTTTGCGAGGCGCTACGAAGAAGTGATAACAGCGCGTCGATTCTCCGCTGGCGTTATGCCACTATGCGGATGCGAAATGGGGGGAAAAGCATGGAAAATACAGGACGTATAATGCCTCGGGAAAAGCTGTTGGCGCAGGGCGCTAGCTCGCTGAGCGACGTTGAGCTACTGGCTCTTTTTTTACGCACCGGGATGCTGGGTAAAGATGTGCTTACGCTGGCGAAAGAGATGCTTCAGCATTTTGATTCGCTGTATGGCCTGTTGTCTGCTGATTACATGGATTTCAGCTATGTTCAGGGCATCGGTATCGCGAAGTATGCACAGTTGAAGGGAATAGCGGAGCTGGCGAGGCGTTACTACAACGTACGGGTGATTGAGGAGCGCGCAATACTTAGCCCGGAAATGGCGCGTGAATTTCTGCAAAGTCAGCTCTCACAAGAGGAACGCGAGATCTTTTTTGTGATCTTTATGGATTCTCAACATCGCGTGATTAAACACAGTAAACTTTTTTCCGGTACGATTAGCCACGTCGAGGTACATCCGCGAGAAATTGTCCGCGAAGCGATAAAAATGAATGCTTCCGCAGTGATCCTTGCGCATAATCACCCTTCAGGGTGTGCAGAGCCGAGCAAAGCAGATAAACTCATCACCGAGCGTGTTGTGAAATGCTGTCAGTTCATGGATATCCGGGTGCTTGATCATCTGGTCATTGGGCGCGGAGAGTGCGTTTCTTTTGCGGAACGCGGTTGGATTTAATGCACTTTACGCGATCCATCGGGATCTTTGTCTGTTCGGGACTTGAGCATAACGCCGGGTCAGCGTATACTACGCCACCTTTGAGAATCTCGGGTTTGGCATTTGGGCCTGGCAATCGAGAGTTCACTTAGAACTATGCGATGACCGGGCTGTAAAGCCTGACGAGGCGCCGATACCCCATACGAAGCTCGAGCTAATTTGATTTTTGGAGAATAGACATGTCCCGAGTCTGCCAAGTTACTGGCAAGCGTCCGGTGACCGGTAACAACCGTTCCCACGCACTGAACGCGACTAAACGCCGTTTCCTGCCGAACCTGCACTCTCACCGTTTCTGGGTTGAGAGCGAGAAGCGTTTTGTCACCCTGCGCGTATCTGCTAAAGGTATGCGTGTAATCGATAAGAAAGGCATCGATACAGTTCTGTCTGAACTGCGTGCCCGTGGCGAAAAGTACTAAGTACTTAAAGAGGAAATAAATCATGGCTAAAGGTATTCGCGAGAAAATCAAGCTGGTTTCTTCTGCTGGTACAGGTCACTTCTACACCACCACGAAGAACAAACGTACTAAGCCGGAAAAACTGGAACTGAAAAAATTCGATCCAGTTGTACGCCAGCACGTACTGTACAAAGAAGCTAAAATCAAATAATTTTAGTTTCGATGTAGCAAAAAACCTCGCCTCGGCGGGGTTTTTTGTTTTCTGGCCGTCCCCATATTAATGAGACCTGATACACCGCCGGAGATACTATGCCTGAATTACCTGAAGTCGAAACCAGTCGTCGCGGGATTGAGCCGCATCTGGTGGGAGCAACGATTATGCGCGCGACTGTGCGTAACGGTCGTTTGCGTTGGCCGGTATCAGAGGAAATCTATCGTCTGAGTGATAAGCCTGTTCTGAGCGTACAGCGGCGCGCGAAATACCTGCTTCTGGAGCTGCCGGATGGCTGGGTAATCATTCATCTGGGGATGTCGGGTAGTTTGCGTATCCTTCCTGAAGAGCTTCCGGCAGAAAAGCATGACCACGTCGACTTGGTGATGAGTAACGGCAAAGTCCTGCGTTATACCGATCCGCGTCGTTTTGGTGCCTGGCTGTGGACTAAAGAACTGGATGGGCATAATGTCTTCGCCCATCTTGGCCCTGAGCCGCTGAGCGACGATTTCAATGCCGGTTACCTGCAGCAGAAATGTGCGAAGAAGAAAACCGCGATTAAACCTTGGCTGATGGATAACAAGCTGGTGGTGGGGGTGGGAAACATCTATGCCAGCGAGTCGCTGTTTGCGGCGGGTATCCATCCTGACCGTCTGGCGTCATCGCTGTCGCAGGATGAGTGTGAACTGCTGGTGCGCGTTATCAAGGCGGTTTTGCTGCGTTCTATCGAGCAGGGCGGGACGACGCTGAAGGATTTTCTGCAAAGTGACGGTAAGCCGGGCTATTTTGCTCAGGAGCTGCAGGTCTATGGGAGAGAAGGCGAACCCTGTCGCGTATGCGGCGCGCCAGTCATTGCGACAAAACACGCCCAGCGCACAACGTTCTACTGCAGGTGCTGTCAGAAATAACACCCTATCGGCCGGACGCTCATCCGGCCAGACGAATTACTTCAGTTTACTCAATAATGCCTGATGGACGTTTTCCGGCAGAAAATGCGTCACGTCACCCTGGTGGCGGGCGACTTCTTTCACCAGTGACGATGAGATAAATGACCACTCTTTAGACGGCATCAGAAAGACGCTTTCCAGTTGCGGCATGAGATGACGGTTCATATGGGCCAGCTGCATTTCATACTCAAAATCAGCCACCGCACGTAGACCACGGATCAGAATGTTAGCCTGATTATCGCGGGCAAAGTTTGCCATCAGATCGCTGAAGCCCAGAACTTCCACATTGCCGAGATGCGCCGTTGCCTGTTGTGCCAGCTCAACGCGCTCTTCAAGGGTAAACATCGGTTTTTTACTGGGACTTGCGGCAATTGCCAGGATTACGTGATCGAACATGCTGGTCGCACGCGTCACGATATCAAGATGGCCGTTAGTTATGGGATCAAAGGTTCCTGGATAAATCGCCCGTTTTTGCATGGCTTGCCTCAATGCGTTTTGGGTGGCAGATAAGGTTCCAGCAGCTGCAGCAGACGCTGAAGCGCGCCCTGATTTTGATACAGAACTTCAACTGCGTGACGGCCATAAAAATTACGATAATCTGCATCGGTCAGTAAAGAAGAGACTTCTTTCGCCAGCGTGCTTGCGTCGGTGACCGTGATCAGTCCGCTTGCCTGTTCAAGGCGGGCGCAAATATCTTTAAAATTAAACGTATGTGGCCCCATCAGTACCGGAATGGCATGCGCTGCCGCTTCAAGTGGGTTGTGCCCACCACGTTCGACCAGTGAACCGCCGACAAAAGCAAGATCGGCAATACCGTACAACAACATCAGCTCGCCCATGGTGTCGCCAATCACGACCTGAGTACCTGATGACGGAACTTCGCCAGAAGAGCGTGTCGTATAGCTTAGTCCAGCCTGGCGTACGAGGTTGATGGCATCCGGGAATCGTTCAGGATGTCTGGGTACCAGAATCAGTAATAGATTAGGGAACTGGTTTAATAACGCCTGATGGGCGGCAATGATAATGCTTTCTTCACCGTCGTGGGTGCTTGTTGCGATCCATACCGGGCGGTGAGGCGCCCATTGCCGACGCAATGTAACCGCTTTTGCAGCCAGTTGTGGCGTGACGGAAATATCAAACTTCAGGCTACCAGTAACGGTGACCTGATTGCTTCTGGCGCCAAGCGCAATAAAACGCGCGCCATCTTCTTCATTTTGCGCAGCAATGAGCGTAATGCGACGTAGCAATCTGCCAACAAATTTACCCAATTTCCCGTAGCCAGCAGCCGAGCGAGCTGAAAGCCGGGCGTTGGCGATAACCAGAGGAATATGGCGTTTGTGCAGTGCTGCAATGAGATTTGGCCATAGCTCAGTTTCCATAATTAACACCAGCTTGGGGTCAACTTTATTCAGGAAACGATTGAGTGCGTCAGGTAAATCGTAAGGTAAATAGACGTGCTGAACGTCAGCACCAAACGCAGACTGGACACGCTCTGAGCCAGTTGGCGTCATGGTGGTAACCGTGATTGGCAAGTCAGGGTAACGATGTCGCAGAGCGCGGACCAAAGGGATCGCTGCCAGCGTCTCACCCACAGATACCGAATGAAGCATGATGCCGCCTGGCTTTAGCGGACGGCGGTAAAAGCCGTAGCGTTCACCCCAGCGTTTACGGTAGGCCGGAGCCTTACGTCCGCGCACCCAAAGCCGTATCCAGATCAAAGGCTGAATAAGGTAGAAAAGGGCGGTGTAAAGCAATTCGAGCATAATGGTAGCTGACTTATGAATGTGCTGGGGATTCTATGTATTTAACTATGGCTTTACCATCATTTTTATCCAGGTTGTCTCAAAACGATGGAATTGGTGAAGCATTATTTTAACAGGTGGTTATTTCAAAAATGCATAGGACCGCATTTACATGACTTAACGTCTTGTGCGGCGTGGGTTTTCTGGTGAGCTATTTTAATTTATATCTTTATGTTTTTAATAGATTATTTTGTTTTTTGTTCAAAAAATATTCATTTCGGAATGCGTGGCAATAAATGATATACTACTACACAATTTCAGGTAGCTAGCGGGCAGGGACGTTTCGAAAACATGAGAGGTAATCTTTTAATGGTTCAGGCTTGGATTACACGACTCTGATGTTTCCGACTCGGTATGTCTGGCGACGCGATGCGGATATTGATGCATGAATATTGCTTTTTGTTTGTACAAATATTTTCCCTATGGTGGGCTACAGCGTGATTTCTTGCGGGTAGCACTTACGGTTGCTGCGCGTGGTCATCATGTTCAGGTGTTTACCCAGTCATGGCAGGGCGAGCGTCCGGATGAACTGGAGATTATACTTGTCCCCGTCTCATCCAGAACCAATCACGGGAAAAATGAGCAATATTATCAGTGGGTTCAGGATTATTTACGTCAGCATCCCGTCGATCGTGTCGTCGGGTTTAACAAAATGCCTGGCTTGGATGTGTATTACGCCGCCGACGTTTGCTACGCGGAGAAAGTCGCCCGTGAGAAAGGCTTTTTCTACAAGTTGACGCGTCGGTACCGGCATTACTCCGCTTTTGAAAAAGCGGCATTTCAGCAAGGTGCTGGTACCACGCTATTGATGTTAACTGATAAACAAATTGGTGATTTCAAACATCATTACCAAACTGAGAGCCAGCGTTTTCGTATTCTGCCACCAGGAATATACCCTGACAGAAAGTACAGCCAGCAACCTGAAAACAGCAGGCAGATTGTCAGAGAAAAAAACGGTATTGGTCTCGATCAGTTTCTACTCCTGCAGGTAGGTTCTGATTTCAAACGCAAAGGCGTGCCAAGAACATTGCAGGCGTTGGCTTCTTTACCTGAGGCTATACGTCACCGTACGCGATTGATGGTTGTTGGTCAGGATAAGGCCGATCGTTACCGCACTCAGGCTCGTCAATTGGGTATTGAAGAACAAGTGCAGTTCTTCTCGGGGCGGGATGATGTCGCTGAATTGATGTCTGCGGCCGATTTATTGCTTCACCCGGCTGTTCAGGAAGCTGCTGGTATTGTCTTGTTGGAGGCTGTAGTTGCCGGGCTGCCAGTATTAACCACTGAAGTATGCGGCTATGCGGGTTATATTAATGCCGCCCAGTGTGGGGTGGTGATTCCTGAACCTTTTGAACAGGAAAATCTGAATACAGCACTTTTCGATGCGCTGCAAAATAATGAGCAGAGAAGTTATTGGGTCAGGAACGCGCGGCATTTTGCTGATACAGAAGATCTCTACAGCCTGGCAGATAAGGCTGCGGATATCATTTTAGGTCTTGATAATGATTGAGTTAAAAGAACCATTTGCCACGCAATGGCAAGGAAAAGACCCGTTTACGGAAGTCACTAAGTTGGATGGTGAAGTTTTTCGCGCTCTGGAAACACGGCGAACCCTGCGTTTTGAGATGATGGGTAAAGGGTATTTCCTTAAATATCATCATGGAACCACGCTTAAAGAAGTGGTTAAGAACCTTATTTCTTTACGTATGCCTGTACTTGGCGCAGACCGTGAGTGGTTGGCAATTCATCGCTTACAGGAACTGAATGTTGACACAATGACCGGTGTTGCATTTGGGCAGAAAGGACTGAATCCTTTAGAGCGAACCTCATTTATCATCACTGAAGATCTCTCTCCTGCCATAAGCCTTGAAGATTTTTGTGCAAGGTGGAAAGTTGAGCGCCCTGATTTTGTATTAAAACGGACAATTATTACCCGCGTGGCAGAAATGGTGGGTAAAATGCATCGGGGCGGGGTAAATCACCGGGATTGCTATATCTGCCATTTCCTGCTCCAGCAGCCGATGCCGGCAGACGTTGCGAACATCAAACTTTCCGTAATTGATTTGCATCGTGCACAAATACGCCAGCATGTACCACGTCGCTGGCGGGATAAGGATCTGATTGGACTCTATTTCTCTTCACTTGAGATCGGGTTGACGCCCAGAGATATCTATCGTTTTTTACGTGTCTATTTTTCGATGCCACTACGTGAAATCTTTCGTCAGGAAGTCAGGTTGTTTGAACAGGCTGTCACAAAAGCGCAAAAAATAAGACAAAGAACAATTAGAAAAGCGCTATAAATAACACATGAAGTTTGAGGCCATTTTATTATGAACATTGATTTCCAGAAGCTAATCATTCAAAAACATGTTATCGACAGCTCCTCGCATGATAAGAGTAAAAAATTAAGTGTTGCGTATGGTGTCGATCGTAATTTTTTGTTTGGTTCCGGCATTTCTATGACCTCAGTATTAGTGAATAATCCTGATATTGATATTCACTTTTATATAGCAACAGACTATATCGATGATGATTATCTGGAGAGCGTAAAACGCCTGACGCAAATGTACAGTACGACAGTCACTGTCCTTGTGTTCGATAACGCGGCATTTCGTGAGTTGCCGAGTACGAAAGCATGGACTTATGCAATGTACTATCGTTATTTCGCATTTGAATATTTAAGTACTGAGTTAAGTTCGGTACTGTATCTTGATGCCGATGTCATTTGCAAAGGTTCTCTACGAGAACTTACCGAGATTAACTTCTGTGGGGAATATGCTGCTGTTATCAATGATGTTGATGAAGTACGTACTAAATCTGGCAACAGGCTCGGTATTCCTGAACTGAGTAATGGATACTTTAACTCCGGAGTGGTGTTTGCGAATCTTGAAGTTTGGCGTGAGCAGCAGTTATTGACAAAGGCATTTTCTATCTTAGATGAACGCCAAAAAGAACTGCTTTATTTTGACCAGGATGTTCTGAATATATTATTCGTTGGTAATGTGATTTTCCTGAGACGAGATTTTAACTGCATTTATGGTGTAGATCAGGAACTAAAAAATAAAAACGATAAAATTTACCAGAATTATATTACAGATGATACTGTTTTAATACATTATGTCGGTGTCACTAAACCATGGCATACATGGGCAAAATATCCAGTGGCTAAATTTTTCATCGACGCATATAAAAAATCCGCATGGGCGGAAAAATCCTTATTAAATGCAAATACAGCAAAATTGTATAAACGAAAGTCACGGCATGAGAGAGTGCAGCGGAAATATATCCGCTCGATACTTAGTCATGTAATGTATATAAAAAACAAACTACATAGTGCACGGTCTCATTAGTATTTAGATGTGCAGATAATTTTCAGATAGCATATAAAAAGGTGTAGTACATGAATTTTGATTGTCATCAGTCTATTAAAGACACCATTGAGGTTTTTGGGGCTCCAGAGACTCAAACTCCACAGCTCAATATTGCATGGGGGGTTGATCAAAACTTTATGTTTGGGGCGGCAGTTTCGATGTCGTCCGTTTTACTACATAACAAAGATATCAGCATACATTTTCATCTTTTTACTGATTATCTTGGCTCAGATTACCGTAAAAGATTAGAAAAACTAGCAAAGCAGTTTTCTACCAATATCACTGTATATGTGATGGATGCTGAAGGATTAAAGATCCTTCCGTGTGGAAATGCATGGTCACATGCGACCTACTTCAGATTTATCGCATTTGAGTATCTTAGCGAAAAGATCGATAATCTTCTCTATATTGACGCTGACGTTGTATGTAAAGGGTCGCTTATTGAGTTAACACAAATCACTCTGGAACATCATGTTGCAGCGGTTATTCAGGATGTTGAAGAGAGTCGGGAGTATGCTGCGCAGCGACTTGATACTCCGGAATTTAACGAACAATACTTCAATGCCGGTGTTATATTTGCAAATTTAAAAGAATGGAAAAAGCAGAAATTCTTTTCTGAAGCATTTTCGATTCTCCTGGATAAGACCAGAAAATTCGCTTTTCTGGATCAGGATGTCTTAAATATAATGTTTTTTGGTAAAACAATTTTTTTACCAAGAATTTATGACGCAATTTACGGAATTAAACAAGAGCTCAAAAGTAAGGATACCTCAAGTTATAAAAAATATATAACAGATGATACTATCCTTATCCATTATATAGGCGTAACTAAACCCTGGAATTCATGGGCAAATTATCCTTCAGCACAGTTTTTTGTTGATGCCTGGAAGGCTTCACCTTGGGCGGATGTTCCATTGTTACCCGCCAGAACACCAAAACAATATAAAAAGAAATCACGCCATGAGAGATTACAAGGGAAGTATTTCACTTCGGTAATTAGCTATATTGGCTATTTGCGGGAAAAAATTAAAAGTAAGTAAAAAAACTCCCTTACGGGAGTTTTTTATTAACGTAATTTAGTCTTAAGGTATTTTATATACCATTTGACAGACGCGCAGTAATTCCCCTTTTTGGCTTCCTGGCGCGAGTAAACCCGATAATCAGTAGGCCTCATACGTGGAGCATAGGAGCGCAATGCAGTATCTCTCCATGGCGTGAAATGATGGTAGAAGAGATAAAGTTGTTGTGAAAGCCCGGTATGTTCTTTATACCAGGGCTTCCTTCCACCAGTGAAGTGGATAATTCTTGGCAGAGTATCTTTTTGGTAAAAGAATATCTCTTTTTGTTGATCGGTAAACCAGTTGAACAAAAAATTCCATCGGTTATCAATAAACTTAACGTTACCGTCCATTGCGATATTCAATGCATCCTGGTCAAAGTAAGGTAAGGATTTACCTTGTTCAAATAACACGGTGTTTGCTTTATTTTCAATATCAAACTTGATCCAATTTTCAATATTAATATACAAAAAACCAGCGTTGAAATAATGACCAGTACTCAAACCCAGGCGTTTGGCATTTTTTGTATCATGAGTATCGAGAGAGTCGTGGCTGACTGCACAAATAACCTTGCTGATATCAATGTTGTTAATGTCATTGAGCTTATCAAAACACAGGGTATCGGCATCTAAGTAGATAAAATGCTCAACTGTATCTTTTAGTAAGCGCGGTACGGCCAGACGCATATAGGTCGAACGGTTCAAGTGTTTGATTGCAAAGTCATTATTATACTTTTCAATCTCTTCTTTATCGATATTGATAACCTGAATTTTATCACTGGTAGAACGCAGTTTATTGATTTCTTCGTCAGTAACGTCATACACAAAGACAAAAAATGACAGGTCCTGTTCCGGGTTGTTCATTATGACAGACATAATGGACACTGCTACATATTCCAGATAATTAGCATCTGTACAGTAAGCAATATTAATAATGTTATTTTTGTTGTCCATTTATGCTTTCTCATTACCTTGAACATTGTCATTATCATGAAGTACCGTATCGATAGCGTCAACCACGGCCTGTTCCGGTATCCATGTCAGATATTTTTTTGACCGGTCAAGTTCATCCCGCGAAGGCATCGGATGGTATTCGCCAGCCCAAATCAAAATGGCTTTATCAGACCACGGCTTCCATTGTTGAAAATTGGTGGCACCAAACAGGCAAACTTGCGGTGTCTTTAGCGCTGCTGCCATATGCATCGGTGCAGAATCGACACCAATGTACAAAACAGCATGGTCGATCAACGCAGCCAGTTGCAGGAAGGTTGTTTTACCTGCCAGCGTCAGGTCGGGGGGAGATTGGCACAGTTCAGCAATGCGCTGAACCTGTTGCTGCTCACTTAATGCTGGCCCACAGGTAAGATAAACATGCAAACCACGCTGATGCAGGTGGTCTATAACATGCGCGAACTTCTCATCATCCCAGCATTTAAACTCTTGCCTGGCAGTGGGCTGAATAACGACATATTTCTGCGCAGGCAAAGTGGGTAACAGGGATACCAGATGTTGATAATCGTCCTGCCGATAACTCAGTGACATCTCTTTCTTCAATTCTGCTTCGCTAAAACCAATGCCTTTTAGAATCGATAGGTTTTGTTCAACAATATGTGTCCCAATTGAGGGGGTTACTCGCGTAAAAAGTCGGTTCCAGTGATCTTTCTCGCGCTGGAAGGCAATTGAAGGACGGCGTAAAGAGGCGATAAGTGCACCAATTGGCCATTGCTCGGTAAGGTTAACAATCAGGTCATAGTGATTTTTCTTCAGTTGCTGACGTACTGAGAGATAATTTTTTGCTGTTGCCAGCAGGCCCTGTTTTTTCTCAATGAGATAAAATGCATTGATGTCTTTGTGGGCTGCTAAGATTGCTTTGGTATCTTTATAAAGGAGCAGATCGATCTTGGCATGTGGATAACGAGCCCGAATGCTGGCAATGACCGGCGTTGTTAACAGAACATCTCCATAAAATTTGAGCTTGCAAATAAGAACTCGATCAATTTTTTCAAACATGTTAAAATCCCTTTCGAAAAAATAAGTTCTTAAAACCAGATATTGTTTTATATCTTATTTCAGAAATAGAACGATCAATATGGGGGTATTTCATTTTAAGAATTATTTTTTTCTTAACGATTTTTGTGTCACAGCATGCTAGTGCATTCTGAATGTCATTCAGCATGCTTTCGCTGTAGCGATAATAACCTTTTTTCTTGCGTAACAGTTTCCGTCCTTCCAGAAAACAGTTGATGATCATAAGTGTGGCAACAGTACGCTTTGCGCTATTACTATTTATATAGTTATACATTTTACGCATAGCAAAAAAGATACTGTCCGCATCACTATCAATAATGTTCTCGGTAATGCTCTTCTCATTTCTCCGGTAAAAATACAGTTTATTCTCAATCTTTAATATTTTATGGCATTTAAAGTATTGGAAAGGGCAGAAAATCATGTCTTCATACCGACGATGTTCTTCGAATTGATCGTTGCCAATAACGTCACGATGGAAGATTTTTGTCATGAGATGCCATTGCCCTGCCCGGAATATTGGTATCAGAGGAGTATAATTATCATCCGATAATATAATTTCGTGCTGGTTAATTCCGTTTTCTATACCAGATGAGTTCTGATACAGATTTTTTATATCCCGGGTTAAATTAAATTCGAGAATGTCGTATTTTTCTTCTCTTAATTTAGGAAGAAGAATAGTGAAATAATCTGTGCAGACAATATCGTCACTGTCAACAAAGCCAATATATTTCCCTGTCGCATGGGCAAGGCCAACGTTACGGGTGATAGCAACACCTTGATTTTTTTGGCTTATATACTTGACGTTGTGACATTTTTGCTCGCGATAAAATGCCTTGATACGCTCTTCAGTTAAATCTGTTGAGCCATCGTTAACAATGATTAGCTCAACATCATCAGTAATACTCTGATGGATCGACGCCAACGTCGCTGTGATGAGTTCAGCATTGTTGTATGTAGGTATTATAATGCTCAGTAAATAACCTGAAGCGCTAATCATAGCATGATTCTCTCGTTGGATTCGAGCTCAGCACTGCTGCTATACATAAAGCCAGTACGCTGCTCAGAGCTTCACCTTTGGCATATAATAATAAATCACTCAAGCCATAGATAGCGATTGCGCCTGAGATAACGAACAACAAGGGACTACGTTGCCAGTAAGCTGTTAAAAACATGGCGATATAGAGCAAGAGTAGCACAACAACCCCAGGGATGCCCTTTAGCGAAAAGGTGTCAATGATTTCGTTATGCAGATGGACGTTAATGAACTCAAGAGCTCCTTGTAGGGAAGTATCTTGCACCGCAAGTCGTTGAATTTCTGCGCCGCGTTGTTCAAGTGATTGTCCCCAGTCATGACCTTTCCCGGATTCAATACCTGCCCGTTGCATCGCAAGTCTCGCGCCAATAGAGGTGTTGCTATTGTTTTGATTATAAGAGTGCAGATCGACCAGGAAGTTCTGATAGCGACTTTCAATGACTGGTTTTAACGGAATTGCCGCCAGCCCGACCAGCACCACAAAGGCCAGTAATGCTTTTAATAACATAGTGCGGTTGTGGCGGTAGTGCATGAAAAATAATCCGATACTCAGGATCGGATACACTAATATCGCTGCTCGGGTCTGCGTTGTGATGATCACCGCCAGCGATATCAAAAAATGTAACAGATAGAATAAAACGGTGCGTTTCAGACGTAGATTAATAATGGCTTGTGACGCCAGTAACGCAATTAACGTAAGCGCATAGGCTGTGCCGGTTTGATGCTCAAAACCCAGTGCAACACGGTAATTTAAAGGTTCAGCTGCTCCAGCAAGTTGGTAGCCCGCGAAAAGATACAAACCGATTGCTGTGAGGAGCGTCCAGATACTGGTAATGCGAGTTTTATCGGCACACGGCTCTCGCGATGTCAGAGCTGTCATAACCAGTGCGGTGAAAATCATCACTTTTCCACCGTTCTGGTATGAACGATAGGCACCGGTAAAGGCTGAGCCTGGTTGTTTAAATACTTCTACCCAAATAATCTGGAGCAAACCGAAGAGCAGCAACATAAAAGGCAAAACCAGGTTTTGTTTGCTACTGCACACATACTTTATATTTTTTCCTATAATCGGCAGAGACAGAGCCGTGGAGAAAATAAATACCTTCAATGCTTCATCTGGATTGACCAGTAGCATCGCAAGAGTTACCAGGATCCCAGCATAAAATAAGACGTATATAAAATCGAAAGGATTATTTTTGATACTACAAGCAAAACGAGAAAGCGTATGTTGGCGAAGCATAGATCGTCTCTTAAAGTTAAAGCAAATTATTATCAATTAGCGATACGTTGACTAAGCTTGCGTCCAGATCCTGCAATTTTCCGGAATGGCTCTGCTGTGTGTATTGATTCTTTCCATACCCACCAATCAATCCTGGGTCTGTTGGGCCGTATAACGTGATATTAGGGCGATCCAGCGCGGCGGTTAAATGACTTAGGCCTGTATCAACCGACACCACGAATTTTGCCCTCGCCAGGATGCGAGCAACCTCTTCCAGACTCATCCGCGGCAGGACATCGACGTAAGGAAAACCTTCTGCCAACCTTTTGGCTCGCGCTTCTTCATGGGGGGAGCCCCAGGGCAGTTTAATACGTATGCCTGCGTTATTTAACAGGCCAATTAGCTCCCGCCAGTTGGCTTCCGGCCAGTGCTTATCATCGCGCGTTGTGGCATGCAGAAATACGGCATATTTGCCTGTATCAGCATTGCATCGATTTACAAAATGCTGAGCGATAGCGTAATCACCTTGCGACTGCGGTTTGGCATATCCCAGACTTTTGGCGAACAATTCACGCGTACGTTCTACCGCGTGCTGCTGTTTGGCAATGTGATGTTTGCGATTATAAAACAGGCTAGCCAACGGCTCGCGGGCCGTACTCCAGTCCATACCATGCTTGACGCCCCGCGCCAGACGTGTCACCAATGCAGCGCTTTTAACCAGACCCTGCGCATCAATTATTGCGTCATACTGCTGCAAACGTACCGCGTCGCGAAATGCTTCACGCTCGGCTTTAATCGGCGCTGAAAACCAGGCTTTACGCCAGCGGCGAATCGCGACGGGGATGACCCGGTCAACGGCTGCATGCCAGGAAGGGATCTGGGCGAATCCTTCCTCGACCACCCAATCAAATTGAATATTCGCAATGGCCTGTTGCGCATCGGTTAATGCGGGCAACGTATGCAGTACATCGCCCATAGAAGACGTTTTAACGATCAGAACCCGCATCCGTCAGGCTTCCTCTTGTAACAACAGGTCATTGAGTTCTTCCAGTACGCGCTGGGGAGTGATGTCAATCAGACTTTGGTGATAGCCTTCTGCCGCATCGCCCTTGCGCACTTTGTGATAGCCCGTAATCAGACGAATAACCCGTGCTTTGTGCGACAACGGCGGAGTAAAGTCCGGACTACTTGGGCCATACAACGCTACCAGAGGTCGATTCAACGCTGCGGCAACGTGCATTAATCCAGAGTCGTTGGTGACGACCGCTTTGCAGGCGGCGAGCAGAATGACGGCCTGCTCAAGCTGCGTTTCGCCCGCCAGATTACGGCACCAGGCCTGCTGCTCAACGCTTAGCGTTGCCAGGATTTCATTTCCGGCTTCATGGTCTTTTGCTGAGCCAAACAGCACAATCTGATGACCTTCGTCGATCAGTTGCTTAGCCAGTTCTGCGTAATGGTAGTGTGGCCAGCGTTTCGCCGGACCAAATTCCGCACCTGGGCAAAAACCGATGATGGGGCGTTCGGCAGAAAGGGAGAACTGACTACAAGTCAGAGACTTTTCACCTTCGCTGACCTGCAACTGTGGCCATAGCAGAGGCTGCGGCAAATCTTTAGCCGACAGCATCACGCCTTTATCGTAGGCCAGGGCTACATAGCGTTCGACCATCAGCGGCCATGCGTCTTTATCCAGCACGCGCGCATCGTTGAGCAGGCCGTAGCGCATTTCGCCACGCCAACCGGTGCGATGCGGGATGCCTGCAAAAAAAGGCACCAGCGCGGATTTAAACGAGTTAGGCAGCACATAAGCGCGGTCATAGCGTTTCTCACGCAGGCTGTGACCGAGTTTGCGGCGTTCGCCAATCTCCAGCGCGCCGTGTCCCAGCGGCATGGCGATGGCTTCGTTGACTTCAGGCATACGCGACAGCAGCGGACGGCACCATGCCGGTGCCATCACGTCGATTATCGCCTGGGGATAGCGCGCCTTAAGCGTGCGATAGAGACTTTGCGACATCATCATGTCGCCCACCCATGACGGGCCGATCACCAGTATTTTCATGCTAACTTCTTACGCGTCGCGGTTCAGCCAGGCCATATATTCCGTTACGCCTTCGGCAACGGTCTTAAACGGCTTGTCATAGCCCGCTGCGCGCAGGTTAGTCAGGTCTGCCTGGGTAAACGCCTGGTAGCGGCCTTTCAGTTTTTCCGGGAATGGAATGTACTCAATGCTGCCTTTTTTGTGGTACGCAAGCGTAGCATCAGCAACGGCCTGGAAAGATTCCGCACGACCGGTACCGAGGTTAAAGATGCCGGAAACCCCGTTTTCCAGGAACCACAGGTTCACTGCAGCCACATCGCCAACGTAAACGAAATCACGTTTGAAGTTTTCGCTGCCTTCGAACAGTTTTGGCGTTTCGCCATTGTTGAGCTGGGTATTCAGGTGGAAAGCGACGCTCGCCATGCTGCCTTTATGGCCTTCACGCGGTCCGTAGACGTTGAAATAGCGGAAGCCAACAATCTGAGAATTGGCTTCCGGCAGGATCTGACGAACGTACTCGTCGAACAGGAATTTTGAGTAGCCGTAAACGTTCAGTGGTTTCTCGTATTCACGGGATTCGATGAAATCAGAAGTGCGACCGCCGTAGGTGGCGGCGGAGGATGCGTACAGGAACGGGATTTCACGCTCCAGGCAGTAGTGCAGCAGCTCTTTAGAGTATTGATAGTTGTTATCCATCATATACTTGCCGTCCCACTCGGTGGTGGAAGAGCATGCGCCTTCGTGGAAAATCGCTTCGATATCGCCGAAATCTTCCCCGGCCATAATCTGGATCAGGAAGTCTTCCTTGTCCATGTAGTCAGCAATATTCAGATCCACCAGGTTAACAAACTTGGTGCCGTCTTTCAGGTTGTCCACCACCAGAATGTCGGTGATGCCTTTATCATTCAGGGACTTAACGATGTTGCTGCCGATAAAGCCCGCGCCGCCGGTAACGATGATCATAAATGTAACCTTCGAATTATGGAGTCAGAGACAATCTCAGACACGAATACTTTCTATCATATCACTACATGGCCCAGGCTTCAGCCATTCACCGATAAGCCGTGCGGGTACACGTGATTTATGCTTCATTTTGAAGAAGTGGTGATGCGTCATCTCGTATCAACGTATAGCTTTGGGTAATATGTGCTGAAATTTGCCCAGTCTGGAGAATTGAAATGCGTGGGGATTTTTACAAACAGTTAACGAACGATCTCGACACCGCACGTGCGGAAGGATTGTTTAAAGAAGAGCGCATTATTACATCTGCCCAGCAGGCGGATATCACCGTGGCGGACGGAAGCCACGTTATTAACTTTTGTGCAAACAACTATCTGGGGCTGGCTAACCACCCGGAGCTGATTGCGGCGGCAAAAGTGGGTATGGATTCTCACGGATTTGGCATGGCTTCGGTACGCTTTATTTGCGGTACCCAGGACAGCCATAAGCAACTGGAGCAAAAACTGGCGGCATTCCTCGGTATGGAAGATGCCATCCTTTACTCTTCCTGTTTTGATGCCAACGGCGGCCTGTTTGAAACGCTGTTGGGTGCGGAAGATGCCATTATCTCTGATGCCCTGAACCATGCTTCTATCATTGACGGCGTTCGTTTGTGTAAAGCAAAGCGTTTCCGTTACGCCAACAACGATATGGTCGAGCTGGAAGCGCGCCTGAAAGAAGCGCGTGAAGCGGGTGCTCGTCATATCCTGATCGCCACCGATGGCGTGTTCTCTATGGACGGCGTGATTGCTAACCTGAAAGGCGTTTGTGACCTGGCAGATAAATACGACGCGCTGGTCATGGTTGATGACTCTCATGCCGTCGGTTTTGTCGGTGAGAATGGTCGTGGCTCCCATGAATATTGTGACGTAATGGGCCGTGTGGACATCATCACCGGGACACTGGGTAAAGCACTCGGTGGCGCATCCGGAGGTTACACTGCAGCGCGCAAAGAAGTGGTTGAGTGGTTGCGTCAGCGTTCTCGTCCGTATCTGTTTTCCAACTCACTGGCTCCGGCGATTGTTGCTGCGTCCATTAAGGTACTGGAGATGGTGGAATCCGGAGCTGAACTGCGTGACCGACTGTGGGCGAACGCACGTCAGTTCCGTGAGCAAATGTCCGCCGCTGGCTTTACGCTGGCCGGTGCCGATCACGCGATTATCCCGGTGATGTTGGGTGATGCGGTGATCGCGCAGGACTTTGCTCGTGAACTGCAAAAAGAGGGGATTTACGTTACCGGGTTCTTCTATCCGGTGGTTCCGAAAGGTCAGGCGCGTATCCGTACCCAGATGTCTGCGGCGCATACCCCTGAGCAGATTACGCGTGCTGTTGAGGCGTTCACACGCATTGGTAAACAACTGGGCGTTATTGCCTGAGGATGTGAAATGAAAGCGTTATCCAAACTGAAAGCGGAAGAGGGCATTTGGATGACCGACGTTCCTGAACCGGAAGTCGGCCATAACGATTTGCTGATTAAAATCCGTAAAACAGCCATCTGCGGGACTGACGTTCACATTTATAACTGGGATGAATGGTCGCAAAAAACCATCCCGGTACCGATGGTCGTTGGGCATGAATATGTCGGCGAAGTTGTTGGCATCGGTCAGGAAGTTAAAGGCTTTAAAATCGGCGATCGTGTTTCCGGTGAGGGTCATATCACCTGCGGACATTGCCGTAACTGCCGCGGTGGGCGGACTCACCTGTGCCGCAATACCACCGGCGTCGGCGTAAACCGTCCTGGCTGCTTTGCGGAATACCTGGTGATCCCGGCGTTTAATGCGTTTAAAATCCCGGACAACATCTCCGACGACCTGGCGTCTATTTTCGATCCGTTCGGTAATGCGGTGCACACGGCGCTGTCATTCGATCTGGTTGGGGAAGATGTGCTGGTTTCCGGCGCGGGTCCAATCGGTATTATGGCTGCGGCGGTTGCGAAGCACGTTGGCGCGCGTCACGTGGTGATTACCGATGTTAATGAGTATCGCCTTGAGCTGGCGCGTAAAATGGGCATCACTCGTGCGGTCAACGTATCGAAAGAGAATCTGACCGACGTGATGGCTGAACTGGGTATGACTGAAGGATTTGATGTGGGCCTGGAGATGTCCGGTGCGCCGCCCGCGTTTCGCGCCATGCTGGACACTATGAACCACGGTGGCCGCATTGCTATGCTGGGCATTCCACCATCCGACATGTCTATTGACTGGACAAAGGTTATCTTTAAAGGTTTGTTTATTAAGGGTATCTACGGTCGCGAGATGTTTGAAACCTGGTACAAAATGGCTGCATTGATCCAGTCTGGTCTGGATTTGTCGCCGATCATCACCCATCGATTCTCCATCGATGAATTCCAACAGGGCTTTGACGCTATGCGTTCAGGCCAGTCAGGGAAAGTGATCCTGAGCTGGGATTAACCCTATCCAGTCAGTGGATTCTGAGTGTTGTCCCCGGATGTTGATTATCATTAACATCCGGGGCTTTTTTTGCTTGCATGAGCCTTCCCGCCCGGCGCATTTTTCGCTAAAGAATTAATATTTTTTTCTGAAAATCTGCCGCTTAATATGCTAAAAAGTGCCGATTACTCTATTGTCTGGCTGGATTTGATATGACCTATACCCCTGGTCTCCTGAGCGTCATTATGCCCCTGTACAACACGGGTGAACCGTTCATTGCGTGTATGGATTCGCTGATTGCGCAAACCTGGAAGAACCTCGAGATCATCATTGTGAATGATGGTTCTACGGATAACTCAGCGGAGCTTGCTCAGTCTTATGCGGATCGTTATCCGCACGTGCATCTGTTGCACCAGCGCAATGGTGGGGTATCTGTGGCGCGTAATACCGGTATGGAAGTCGCCAGGGGCGAGTACATCGCATACGTAGACGGCGATGATATTGCCTATCCGGAAATGTATGAAACGCTGATGAATATGGCGTTGAAAGATAATCTGGACGTTGCGCAGTGCAATGCTGATTGGTGTATTGCGGAAACCGGTCACACATGGGCATCTATTCCTACCGATCGAATTCGTTCTACCGGCGTGATGACCGGGCCGGACTGGTTACGCAAAGCGTTAGCCAGTCGCCGTTGGCGGCACGTTGTCTGGATGGGCGTATACCGTCATCAGACCATTCGCGACGCCGGACTGACTTTCCTGTCCGGTCTGCACCACCAGGATATTATCTGGACGACGGAGTTTATGTTTAACGCCAAACGTGCGCGTTACACGGAAGTCCCGCTTTACAAATACTTCCTGCATGGTGCGTCCGTCAGTCGTCTGCCGCGTACCGGAGAGAAGAACCTGGCTTACCAGCGCCACTACATCAAAATTACCCGTCTGCTGGATAAGATGAATCACGATTACGCCGGACGCATTCCCATTTACCCCGAGTTCAAACAGCAGGTGATTTATGAAGCGCTACGCGTTTGTCATTGCATCCGAAAAGAGCCGGATGAAAAAATCCGCCAGCGTATGATTGCCGAGGTTTTCGTGTCGGGTATGTTCAAGCGCATGGTGAGCAATATTTGCAGCGTTAAGCTGGGTTATCAGGTGCTATTGTGGGCCATCCGCTTTAGTCAGTGGCGCGATAAATCACTGACGCCGCGCCGCCTGGCCCATTTAACGCTGGATATTAAAGACTAATTATTGCCAGCCCTGCCACTGCAGGCGCATGTACTGCACCAGCGTGCTTTGGGTGATGCTTTCACCGAGCACACTGAAGAAGCGGCTGTTGTAAACCGGCTCTATCGGTTTCTTCGGTTTGCACAAATTTACACCGCGGAAAGGGTTACGCGGCGTATCTGGCGTACCGTTCTTCGGCGATGTGAAGTTTGGTCTGGACGTATCCACCTGTGGTTCATTGAGCAGGCTGCTTGGGCGAACCAGTGTGATGTCCGCTGGCAAGTTATAAAGCATCTGCTGCAGAACACGAACCGTCGAAGGGTGTGGGTGCCCAATGGCAATTGCTGAGCCGTTGCGGCGCGCAAGCTCGACGGCACGATTGAACTGACGGCGAATGTCGGCTTCGTTTTGCGTATCATCGAGGAAGACTTTGCGTTTGATGACCTTCACGCCAGTTCCTGATGCTGCGCGCATTGCCTGACTGTTGCCGATGGTCATGCTGTCCAGAAAGTAGAGATCGTAGCGCTCCAGTGCCTGCATCACCTTCTGCATGCCGAACAGGCTGGAGGTCATCGCGCTGCCCATATGGTTGTTCAGTCCGACCGCATTCGGTACTTTGCTGACCGCGTCGCGAATAATCCGCTCAATCTCTTCGCTGCTCATTTCCGGGCGCAAAGTATCTTTCTCTAATGGCTGCTTGCTCAGTGGCGCCATCGGCAGGTGGATCAACACTTCATGCCCGCTGTTATGCGCTTTAGTCGCCATTTCACGCGCATGTGGCGCGTTTGGCAGAACGGCAACAGAGACTGTGGAAGGCATCGCCAGCACCTGATTTTCAGTGTGCGGACGGTAGCCGAAATCATCAATGACGATGGCGAGTTTGCCAGCAAATACAGGTGTTGCGAAGGCCAGCAGGCTGGCGAGAGAGAGTACCAGACGACGAAAATGAGGCAAAACTTATCTTCCCAACCACGGCTGTGGATTGACCGCCTGACCCTGGCGACGAATTTCGAAATAGAGTGCTGGCCTGCCCTGACCGCCGCTGCTACCCACAAGTGCAATAGGTTGCCCGGCGCGAACTTGTGTACCGACGCTGACCAGCGCGCTCTGGTTATAACCGTACAGGCTCATATCGCCTTTACCGTGCTCAACGACCACCACCAGGCCATAGCCCTGCAGCCAGTCCGCGAGAATGACGCGACCATCGGCAATAGCTTTAACTTCGGTGCCTTCGGATGCGCCAATAACCATCCCCTTCCAACGTAGCTCACCCTGCAGCTGTTCGCCATAGCGATGTAGCGTTGGACCACGAACGGGCCAGAATGCCTGGCCGCGCGGCGAACCTAAACCACCGGTACGCGACATCAGAGATTTTTCGCTTTCGGTTGGCTTGTAGGTTGAGCCTTTTCGTGACGCATCCTGCTGCTTATCGCGTACGGCTTGCGCCTCGCGGGCTTCACGTTCTGCGCGTGCTTTGGCTGCGGCTTCGGCGCGAGCAATGCTGTTGCGCAGGCGTGATTCGTTGGCGCGCATTTCGCCCAGTTGCTGCTGACCTTGTTGAATCGATGATTCCAGACCCGAGAGCGTTTTCTGGCGTTCATTACGCGCCTGCTCCAGTTTAGCCTGCTGGGCGCGCTGTTCGTACAGTAACGTCTGCTGTTCGCTTTGCTTATCTTCAAGCTCGGCTTTTTGCGAGTCGACCTCTTCGCGGGTTTGTTTCAGCTGCGCGATAGTTTCTTGCCTCGCCTGGTTCAGGTAACCGAAATAGGCCTGTAGACGTTGCCCGCGCTGGCTCTCTTCACCGCTTAGGATGAGCTGAATGCCGGTGTGTTCGCCCTGACGAAATGCTGCATCGAGCTGGGCTGCCAGGCTGCGTTCTTGTGCGGCCCGCTGTTTTTCCAACTTCGCGAGTGCGGCGTTCATCTCAGCGATTTGCGCATTCAACTGCGCCAGTGAGTTTTGTGTTTCGCGCAGTTGCCTTGCGGCCACGGCGATAGCCTGTTCCTGAGCTTTTAGTTGAGCGAGGAGGGTGGAGCGTTGTTGTTGCTGTTGGCGTACCGCGCGTTCTTTTGCCGCGATATCAGCCTGAATAGATTTAAGCTGATCGCGTTCGTCCGCGTGGGCGGTAAAGGCGCACAGCAATACGCCAGCGCTAAGCGCGCTGGCGTAGAACAAGGGCCTGACTGAAAACTTACGCAGTTTCACGGCCCGGGTGATGGTATTAATCGCCTTTCCCCTCATGGGGAGGGATTATTCCACGATGAACAGCGGCTTACCAGTCATCTCTTGCGGGATTTCCATACCCATCAGCGTCAGCATGGTCGGGGCGATATCAGAAAGTTTGCCGCCTTCAACTGCTTTGACGTTTTTGCCACCGACATAAATCAGCGGAACGGGCAGGTTGGTGTGCGCAGTATGCGCCTGACCGGTGGACGGATCGCGCATTTGCTCTGCGTTACCATGGTCTGCAGTGATCAACAACTGGCCGCCAACGGATTCAACCGCTTTAGCCACCTGCTCAACGCAGTGATCCAGCGCTTCAACCGCTTTAACCGCTGCTTCCATCACCCCGGTGTGACCCACCATATCGCCGTTCGGGTAGTTACAAATGATGGTGTCGTATTTCCCACTCTCAATCGCAGCAACCAGTTTTTCGGTCAGCTCAGCAGAGCTCATTTCCGGCTGCAGATCGTAGGTCGCGACTTTCGGTGAGTTGATCAGAATACGGTCTTCGCCTTTGAACGGCTCTTCTACACCGCCGTTAAAGAAGAAGGTCACGTGCGCGTATTTTTCGGTTTCGGAAATACGCAACTGCGTTTTGTCGTTCTTCGCCATCCACTCGCCAAGGGTGTTGGCCAGAGATGCTGGTGGGTAAGCAACCGCAGTTTTGATGTCGGCCGCGTATTCGGTCAGCATCACAAAGTTGAGGTTAACGACTTTCTTACGGGCGAAGCCGTCGAAGTCAGCGTTAACAAACGCACGGGTGATTTCACGCGCACGGTCAGCACGGAAGTTCATGAAAATCAGCGTATCACCGTCTTCCATAGCAGCTTCAGCCTGGCCTTCAGCACGGATCACGGTGGCTTTAACGAATTCGTCGTTTTCGTCACGGGCATAAGCCGCCTGCAGACCTTCAACAGCTGTAGCGAACTGGAATTCGCCTTTTGCCAGCGTCATCAGGTCATAAGCCTGCTCCACGCGATCCCAACGGTTGTCGCGGTCCATAGCGTAGTAACGACCGATGATGGACGCTACGCGACCTTTGCCCAGTGCGGCAAATTTCTCTTCGAATTTCTGCAGGGAATGTTCAGCGCTGCGCGGCGGGGTATCACGGCCATCAAGGAAAGCGTGCAGATAGATTTTCTCAGCACCGCGTTCAGCGGCCATTTCTACCATCGCCATGATGTGATCTTCGTGGCTGTGAACGCCGCCAGCAGAGAGCAGACCCATGATGTGTACCGCTTTACCGCTATTTTTTGCCTGGTCGACCGCATCGGTCAGCACCGGGTTGGCGAAGAAAGTACGTTCTTTGATTTCAACATCCAGACGGGTCAGGTCCTGATAAACGATGCGGCCCGCGCCCAGGTTGACGTGACCCACTTCGGAGTTGCCCATCTGGCGATCGGGCAGACCGACTTCCAGACCAGACGCATCAATCAAGGTATGCGGGCGTTTTGCCCACAGAGCATCCATTACCGGGGTTTTGGCATTAAAGATGGCGTTATCCTGGCTGTCTTCACGATAGCCATAGCCATCCAGAATCACCAGTACCATAGGTTTTTTAGAAACCGACATTGCGACAACCTCACACTCAATAGATAAAAAATAATTGCATAATTTTACTACAGCTGAATCGATAAAGTAGCCCCCGAAGATCAAATAATGGGGGATCGCGTGCCAGGGTGAACACTGATTTACATTTTTTTTTCCGTAGCGCCCCGCAAAAATGCAATCCAATGCACGCTCTGGCTGTATTTGCGCCAACGCGCAGGTATACTCCTTTCCTGGTTTTTTTAATCACTGAGTCGGGAGTTGTTACCCCCCATGCAAGAAATTATGCAATTTGTTAGTCGCCACCCTGTCTTGAGTATCGCCTGGATTGCGTTACTGGCGGCTGTATTGTTTACCACGTTTAAGAGCCTGACCTCAAAAGTGAAGGTGATTACGCGCGGCGAAGCTACACGTCTCATCAATAAAGAAGACGCCGTTATCGTCGATTTACGTCAGCGCGACGACTTCCGCAAAGGTCATATCGCAGGCTCTACTAACCTGCTGCCGAGCGAAATCAAAGCCAACAATTTTGGCGAGCTGGAAAAACACAAAAACAAACCTGTTATTGTGGTTGATGGCTCTGGTATGCAGTGCCAGGATTCAGCAACTGCGCTGATTAAAGCCGGTTTTGAGCAGGTATCTGTACTGAAAGACGGCGTAGCGGGCTGGAGTGGTGAGAATCTGCCACTGGTTCGCGGCAAGTAATTTACCCGCCGTTTTTATCCTGCAGGGTAAAAGAACACTGGAGATAAGTCATGGCCAATATTGAGATCTATACCAAAGCAACCTGCCCGTTTTGCCATCGTGCAAAAGCGCTGTTGAACAGCAAGGGGGTGAGTTTCCAGGAACTTCCGATTGACGGCGATGCCGTGAAGCGTGAAGAGATGATCAAGCGCAGTGGCCGTACAACGGTTCCACAGATTTTTATTGATGCACAGCACATTGGTGGTTGTGACGACTTGTATGCGTTGGATGCGCGTGGTGGACTTGATCCCCTGCTGCGTTAAGGCGTACGGATAGTATTTAAAGGACAACACTAAAGGGTTTTCTCAACATGTCAGAACAAAATAACACTGAAATGGCTTTCCAGATCCAACGTATTTATACCAAGGATGTATCTTTCGAAGCGCCAAATGCACCGCATGTTTTCCAGAAAGATTGGCAGCCAGAGGTTAAACTTGATCTTGATACCGCCTCTACCCAACTGGCAGATGATGTGTATGAAGTAGTGCTGCGTGTCACCGTAACGGCTTCCCTGGGTGAAGAAACTGCGTTCCTGTGCGAAGTTCAGCAGGGCGGTATTTTCTCCATCAGTGGTATTGAAGGGACTCAGATGGCGCATTGCCTTGGCGCATACTGCCCGAACATTCTGTTCCCGTATGCTCGTGAATGCATCACCAGCCTGGTTTCACGCGGTACATTCCCGCAACTGAACCTTGCGCCGGTCAACTTTGATGCGCTGTTCATGAACTATTTACAGCAGCAGACTGGCGAAGGTACTGAAGAACATCAGGATGCCTGATGAACCAAAGTAATGCTTCAATGACTGTGATTGGTGCCGGCTCGTACGGCACCGCTCTTGCCATCACCCTGGCAAGAAATGGCCATCAGGTTGTCCTGTGGGGCCATGATCCGAAACATATCGCGACCCTTGAGCACGATCGCTGCAACGTCGCGTTCCTTCCTGATGTGCCTTTTCCCGAAACGCTGCGCCTGGAAAGTGATTTAGCCATTGCGCTGGCCGCCAGTCGTAATATTCTGGTGGTGGTGCCGAGCCACGTCTTTGGCGAAGTGCTGCGTAACATCAAACCGCTGATGCGTCCTGACGCGAGGCTGGTCTGGGCGACAAAAGGTCTGGAAGCGGAAACGGGACGTCTGCTGCAGGACGTCGCACGCGAAGCGCTGGGGGATGCTATTCCACTGGCGGTCATCTCCGGTCCGACGTTCGCCAAAGAGCTGGCAGCAGGTATGCCGACGGCGATCTCTCTGGCCTCGACGGACGACACCTTTGCTGACGATCTCCAGCAGTTGCTGCACTGCGGTAAAAGCTTCCGCGTTTACAGCAACCCGGATTTCATTGGCGTGCAGCTTGGCGGCGCGGTGAAAAACGTTATTGCTATTGGCGCGGGGATGTCTGACGGCATCGGCTTCGGCGCGAATGCGCGAACCGCATTGATCACCCGTGGACTGACCGAAATGTCTCGCCTTGGCGCGGCGCTGGGTGCCGATCCTGCCACCTTTATGGGGATGGCGGGTTTAGGCGATCTGGTGCTGACCTGTACCGACAACCAGTCGCGTAACCGTCGTTTTGGCATGATGCTCGGCCAGGGTATGGACGTGCAGGGCGCGCAGGACAAGATTGGTCAGGTGGTTGAAGGCTATCGCAATACGAAAGAAGTTCGTGAATTGGCGCACCGTTTTGGTGTTGAGATGCCAATAACCGAGGAAATTTATCAAGTATTGTATTGCGGAAAAAATGCGCGCGAGGCAGCATTGACGTTATTAGGTCGTGCGCGCAAGGACGAGCGAAGCAGCCACTAGCCGTAAGGAACCGTTTCAATCTAACGACCCGACCCGCGTAGAACGGGTTGGTCGTTTTGCTACCTTCTGGAGTATGCAATGCCGTGTGAAGAACTGGATATCGTCTGGAAAAACATTAAAGCGGAAGCCCGGGCACTGGCGGAATGTGAGCCAATGCTAGCCAGTTTTTACCACGCAACGCTGCTCAAGCATGAAAACCTCGGCAGTGCGCTGAGTTATATGCTGGCGAATAAACTCGCTTCTCCGATCATGCCTGCCATTGCGATTCGAGAAGTCGTGGAAGAGGCCTACGCGGCCGATCCTGAAATGATTGCTTCGGCGGCTTGTGATATTCAGGCGGTGCGCACGCGTGACCCGGCCGTCGATAAATATTCCACCCCACTTCTTTATCTGAAGGGTTTTCACGCGCTTCAGGCCTATCGTATCGGTCACTGGCTGTGGCACCAGGGGCGTCAGGCGCTGGCGATCTTTCTGCAAAATCAGGTGTCCGTTAGCTTTCAGGTAGACATTCACCCGGCGGCAAAAATTGGCCGGGGGATTATGCTCGATCACGCCACCGGTATTGTGGTCGGTGAAACTGCGGTGATTGAAAACGACGTCTCTATTTTGCAATCTGTCACGCTTGGCGGGACCGGTAAATCCGGCGGTGACCGTCATCCTAAAATTCGTGAAGGTGTGATGATTGGTGCGGGAGCAAAAATTCTCGGCAATATTGAAGTCGGGCGTGGCGCGAAGATTGGCGCAGGTTCCGTCGTTTTACAGCCTGTTCCCCCGCATACTACTGCCGCAGGCGTTCCGGCGCGCATCGTCGGCAAGCCTGACAGCGATAAGCCGTCTATGGATATGGATCAGCATTTCAACGGGATACATCATACGTTTGAGTATGGCGATGGCATCTGATTTCGAGCTATCTTACTTGTCATCTTGAACCAGGACTGTGCTCGCCATCCTCACGTACTGCGCGCAGTCCATGTTCAACCTGACTGCGCCGATAACGCTCGAAAAGTAAACGTTAAATTCTGCCGTAGGTCGGATAAGGCGTTAGCCGCACCCGACACAAATCAACTACGCAATACCGCGCCAGGATAACCTAACTGGCGCCAGGCTTCATACACCACTACCGACACCGCGTTAGACAGGTTCATGCTGCGACTGTCCGGCATCATCGGAATACGAATTTTTTGTTCGGCTGGTAACGCGTCGAGAATGCTGGCTGGCAGACCGCGTGTTTCCGGGCCAAACATCAGATAATCGCCATCCTGATAGTTTACTGCGCTATGCGCTGGCGTACCTTTGGTGGTCAGGGCAAACAGACGTTGCGGATTTTCTGCGGCGACGAAAGTGGCATAATCAGGGTGGCGCAGCACGGCGGTAAATTCATGGTAATCCAGCCCTGCGCGACGCAGGCGCTTGTCGTCCCAGGTAAAGCCCATTGGCTCAATAATATGCAGACGAAAGCCGGTATTGGCGCAAAGACGGATAATATTGCCGGTATTTGGCGGGATTTCTGGTTCGAACAAAACGATGTTAAGCATACTGCCCCCTTAATAACGGGGGGCAGAATAACAGATATTTAATTCACCCTCACGCGGCATCACCCTGGACCAGAGGAGCCAATGCGGCAGGCAGGCTCTTGCCCAGTTCCTGTACCAGTGAATCGCGGCTGATTTCGCTAATGGATTTCGCACCGGTCAGGGTCATTGCCACCTTCATCTCTTTCTCGATCAGGTTCAGCAGATTCGCCACACCGGCCTGGCCGTGGGTTGCCAGCGCGTACAGGTAAGCACGGCCCAGCAGCACGCTATCCGCACCCAGCGCAATCATGCGCACCACGTCCAGACCGTTGCGGATCCCGCTGTC
The DNA here is from genome assembly GCF_030332285.1 of Citrobacter sp. Cu096. NCBI lineage: Bacteria > Pseudomonadati > Pseudomonadota > Gammaproteobacteria > Enterobacterales > Enterobacteriaceae > Citrobacter > Citrobacter sp. Cu096. Next base: position 256,069 of record NZ_JAOWID010000019.1, on the reverse strand, counting down.
GGCCAGAATCGCGATATCGCCTTTTACCGCATCGGCAATGGCGGGCAGCGCGCGGGCGGAAGAAAGCACGCCATCTAGCTGGCGCCCACCGTGGTTGGAAACCACAATCCCGTCGGCGCCAAAGCGCACGGCGTCGCGGGCATCTTCTGGATCGAGGATCCCTTTGATCACCATCGGGCCATCCCAGAACTCACGGATCCACTCGAGGTCTTTCCAGGAGATGGACGGATCGAAGTTATTCGCCAGCCAACCGATGTAATCCTCAAGGCCGGTGGGCTTGCCAAGATACGTCGAAATATTGCCTAAATCATGCGGCCGACCTTTCAGGCCAACGTCCCATGCCCATTGTGGATGGGTAACTGCCTGCCAGTAACGACGCAGTGCCGCATTTGGTCCGCTCATACCTGAATGAGCGTCACGATAGCGTGCGCCGGGCGTGGGCATATCGACGGTAAAAACCAGCGTGGAGCAGCCTGCGGCTTTGGCGCGTTCTAGGGCGTTACGCATAAAGCCGCGATCGCGCAGAACGTAAAGCTGGAACCACATCGGACGCTTGATGGTCGGGGCGACTTCTTCAATTGGGCAGACGGATACCGTCGAAAGCGTAAATGGTATGCCTTTGGCATCAGCGGCGGCGGCAGCCTGAACTTCGCCCCTGCGTGCGTACATGCCGCACAAACCGACAGGCGCGAGGGCTACTGGCATCGACAGTTTTTCGTTAAACAGGGTGGTTTCCAGACTAAGATCTGACATGTTCTTCAGCACGCGCTGGCGTAGTGCCACCTCTGATAAATCTTCCACGTTACGGCGCAGGGTATGCTCCGCGTACGCCCCACCGTCAATGTAGTGGAACAGGAAAGGAGGCAGAATGCGCTGGGCTGCGGCGCGATAATCGCTGGCTGCTGAAATAATCATGTGTTGTTCTCCCTGCTAATTTCATTATGGTCACCGGGCAGACGGGTGATACGCGCCTGGCGGGCCTGGTCTTCATCAAAGCGTTTAATGGTGGTATGGACAAAACTGAGATGCGCCATCATTGCCTTTCGCGCGCCGTCGGCGTCCCCAGCGACAATCGCGTCCAGCACAGCAAGGTGTTGTTCTGTGAGCTGTGAAAACACCGGCGGCACCAGGTACATACGTTGGCGACTCTGTTTTACCGAAGACTGCAATACGTCGAAGAAACCACGCATGGTTTGTAGCAACACCACGTTATGCGAGGCTTCAGCGATGGCAAGGTGAAAGCGAACGTCTGCTTGTGAAGCGAGATCCGGATCTTCACTTTGTGTGGCCTCGAAACAGAGCCTGATTTTCTCTTTGTCGGCGGCCGTGGCGCGCATGGCGGCGTGCCAGGCGGTGCTGGCCTCGATGGCGTGGCGGGCTTCGAGAATATCGAAGCTGTAATCAGGGTCGTCCGCCATCAGGCTTTTCAGTGGCTGGACAATGTTTTGTTCGGACCACGGTTCATGCTGCCAACGGATAAACGTCCCGCCGCCACGACGGCTAATCAGCACGCCTTCACTTACCAGCTTGGCTAACGCCTCGCGCAGTGAGTTACGGGATACGCCGAGCTGTATGGCCAGTTGGCGCTCAGCGGGCAATTTCATGCCCGCCTCCAGCTGTTGTTCTTTAATCAGCGCCCGCACACGAGATGCGACCTCGTCTGACAGGCGTCTGGGCATCACTATCATGGAATCATCCAGGTTAAGACATAGGCCTGCAGCGTGGTGATCACACCCACCATACAGGTGAAAATAAGGCTGTGTTTCACGGTAAAGCGGAACAGGTCAGATTCTTTACCCACCAGCCCCACGGCCGCACAGGCGATGGCGATTGACTGCGGGGAGATCATCTTACCGGTCACGCCACCGGTGGTATTCGCCGCAACCAGCAGTACATCAGAGACGCCAATTTGCTGAGCTGCCGTTGCCTGCAGAGCCGCGAACAGTGCGTTTGATGAGGTGTCTGAACCGGTCAGGAATACCCCCAGCCAGCCGAGGAACGGCGAGAAGAAGGTAAAGGCGTGGCCGGTGTGCGCCAGCGCCAATGCCAGCGTTGAAGACAGCCCCGAGTAGTTAGAGATAAACGCGAATGCCAGTACCATTCCGATGGAGTAGATGGGCAGCGCCAGCTCTTTTAGCGTGCTGCCAAAGGTTTGCAGAGCGGCAGACGGCTTCATTTTCAGCCAGACGATTGACAGCAGCGCGGCAAACAGAATGGCGGTACCGGTTGCCGAGAACCAGTCGAACTTGTACACCGCCGCGTAGGCTGTGGCTTCGTGTACCACCGGCGGCATGCGGGCTACCAGTTTGTCGAGGAATGGCACCGGAATATTGACCACCCAGTGGTACATCGTGCCGCCAGGGGCAAACAGCGCTTTAAACGGCGGGATGCTCCACAGTGTGACGGTGGCGGTCAGGAACAGGAATGGAGACCAGGCGCGAACCACCTGTCCAACGGTATAACGGGTGCGAGTCAGCGTCTGATCAACCTGGGAAGCGCCCATGTCGCCAAAGCGGAAGATGCGCACTGGCTGCCAGCGTTTCAGGAACAGCGTCAGGCAGACCAGAGAAACCAGAGAAGAGATGATGTCCGGCAGTTCCGGCCCGATAAAGTTCGAGCTGAGGTACTGCGCGATAGCAAACGAACCACCAGCGACCATTACCGCAGGCCAGGTCTCTTTCACGCCGCGCCAGCCGTCCATAATCGCCATGATCCAGAACAGTACGATAATCGTCAGGAACGGCAACTGGCGACCCACCATCTGGCCGATTTCAAAGCTGTCCAGCCCGGTGACCTGACCGGCAACCAGAATTGGAATACCCATTGCACCAAACGCCACCGGCGCGGTGTTCACAATCAGGCATAACCCTGCCGCATACAGCGGGTTAAAGCCGAGGCCAACCAGCAACGCAGCGGTAATTGCGACGGGCGCACCAAAACCAGCGGCACCTTCCAGAAACGCCCCAAAACAGAAGCCCACGATGATCATTTGCAGACGTTGGTCAGGAGTGATGGAGAGAATCGACGAACGGATAATGTCGAACTGCCCGGTTTTTACCGAGATTTTATAGACGAATACCGCGGCGATAATGATCCAGGCAATCGGCCACAGACCATAGAAGAAACCGTACACCACAGAAGCCAGCGCGTGATCGACCGGCATTTTGTAGAACAATAAGGCGACCGACAACGCGATCACCACCGTCCACGATGCCGCAATATAGCCTTTCAGCTTGAGCTTAATCAGCGCGAAGAAAAAGAACAGAATAGGTAGCGAGGCAATCAGGCTTGAAAGCCAGATGTTACCGGCCGGGTCGTAGTTTTGTTGCCAGAGATTCATTGCAGGTCTCCTGGGGGCCGCTGACATAATGCAATGAGTCTGTGCTCATCTCTTCGTCACATTATGTGTAAAAGTGGCCCTGCCAATATTGTTGTGGAGGGTAATGACAATGAATGGTTAATCAAATGTTATTTGTTGGCAACGGTAATGTACGCACATTTTAATGAAATGTGAGGTGTTGGTAGGATCTGACTGAAATTGGTAGGGCCAATTGCGAGGGGAAGCGAAGAACCGGGCAAGCGAGTGTTGCCCGGTGGCAGACTAGAACTCGTTTTTCGCGAAGCCCGTCATCTCTTTCAGGCCCATTTCACGGCCAAGTTCGGTCATCGGGTGAACGACGATCAGGCCGCGCACGCTCTTCTTCAGCTTGCCCATGTCGGCCTGTTCTTTTTTGGTGATGGCACGACGGAACGGGAGTTTGCTGAGCTTTTGCGCTTCTTTGCTCAGCTTCTGACCGTGCACTTCACGCAGTCGTGCGATCTCAGTTTCCAGTGTTTCTTTCTCTTGCTCAAGCTCGGCATATTTGTCGGCGGCTTCAACCAGGGACAGGTCAGCCTGCTGGTGGCGGATTGCGTCAAGACGATCGCTCAGGCGTTTAATTTCGTTTTTTTCGACTTCTTTCATAGGATAGCTTCTGATAAAAATAGGATGAATATCCTATAGTATGCGCGCAGAGCGGGATTATTCACAACTCATCGAAGATAAATAATCAAATGCTGTAAGTATTATTCAGCTAATGGTAATGCTACTTTTTTGATTAATAAGGAACTTTAAGCGATAAGATTGGCTATGGCGCTTTTTGTTGGCAGGTTTATAGCGAAGCACGTTTTCCTCAATATAATCGCCCAACCGATCCTAAACTTAAATGAGAAACCGCACAGGCTGGGTGCGGTTAATACATGGAGGAGGGAAGATTATGGCGAAAATAGGTGAGAACGTTTCGGCTTTAATTGATAAGACGGTCGATTTTATGGCTTCTAGCCAGGCTTTTCGCGAATATTTGAATAAAACACCGCCGCGCGACGTAGTCCCTTCTGAAATACCACAGGAGAACGCGCAGCTGTATCTGCAACGTCTGGCGTACTATCGGCAGCTGTATCGACCGCAGCAGGAAGAGAAGTAAGCCGGCAGGCTCTTATTTTTGAAAGGCTTTTTTTAAGCTGATTTTAGAAATCAGCTCAGTCAGGGAAAGTACCATCGTGGAGCGCACCATTTGCTGGTAGCGCTGGATCTGCATAGCGTGCAAACCTGAGTCTGAGGTATCAAACTGCGGCGGCGGCGGGAGTGCCGCCACGCAGTGAAGTTCGCCAAACGGACCAAGAATCTCGTCGTCGGTGAACGCGTATTCATTGCCGTCATGGTTTAACTCTTCCCGCAGCGCCATCAGCAGTTCCGCATCTTCATACTCCGGGCGGCTGAGTACGCCCAGACCGTAAATGAGTTTCAGACGAACGGAAAGATCGCCCAGCGGTCCATCGCCGTCAAGCAACGGTTCTACAGCATATTTTACCGCATAGTCATCTTTGCGAAATACCTGAAGCACAAGGATATTCACCGCCTCGGTGAGCAGTTCTACGGCGGTGATGAGGAAGCTGCGTACGGTTTTGCCAGCATTCAGACGCTCAAGCACACGATTTTCAAAGGCCTGCGTTTGTTCCATTATTGCCTGCATATCTGACAATCTGTCATTTGGGCGCAGGCTGACCTGCGCCACATTCTCAATCATTTGGTCGCGTTATATGCGTTAACCGCCTCCGCCACCACATCACTATTGGCATCCAGACCGGAAACCTGCGCCAGCGCGGCCTGCGGACCTTTTTCGTCAATCAGCGCGGCCAGTTCCTGTGCCTGCGGATCTTCTTCACTGCGATAATGCATCGCTGCTGCAATACCGGTGACCAGATTCGCGTGCGGCAGGCCGTACTCCAGCGTGCCCAGCAGCGGTTTAATCAGACGATCGCCCGCGCTCAGTTTACGCAGTGGCTGACGGCCAACGCGCTCAACGTCATCTTTCAGATACGGGTTTTCAAAGCGACCGAGGATTTTCTGAATATATGCTGCATGTTTTGCCGCATCAAAGCCATAGCGTTTGATCAGTACCGCGCCGCTCTCTTCCATCGCACCTTTAACCACTGCACGGATTTTCTCGTCGAGAATCGCGTCACGGATGGTCTGATGACCGGTCAATTTTCCGAGGTACGCGGTTATAGCATGCCCGGTGTTCAGCGTGAAGAGTTTACGTTCGACAAATGCCATCAGGTTATCAGTTAATTCCATTCCCGGGATGTTTGGCAGTTCGCCTTTGAATTGCGTTTTGTCGACAATCCACTCACTGAAGGTTTCGACGGTGACTTCCAGCGGATCGTTGGTTGCAGAAGCTGAAGGGGGAACGATGCGATCTACGGCGGAATCGACGAAGCCAACATGTTCTTCAACCCAGGCTTTGTCTTCATCTGCCAGCGCGTTCATGACGTGGCCTTTCAACTGGGTTGTTCCGCGCACCATGTTCTCACAGGCGATGATATTCAGCGGAGTCACGATACCCTGCGCTTTGCGTTTCACCAGCCCTTTGGCGATGGCCGGAGCGATACGCTCAAGCACGACCGGACCGACGGCGGTGGTGACTAAATCTACCTGAGCAATCAGGTCGACGACATCATCGCCGATACTGCTTACGGCGTTGACGCCGGAAACGGTATCAACCTGCTCGTTTTCACCGACCACATGAACCTGATAGCTATGACGGGCATTCAGGGCATCGAGCACGACCTGGTTTACATCCGCGAACGTCAGCTGTATCCCCGCGTCCGCCAGCAGTTTGCCGATAAAGCCACGACCGATATTACCTGCGCCAAAATGTAATGCTTTCATAGTATTAACCTTCATTAATGTTTTTACCCAAGAGGGCTGGGGTGAGGGACTGCATAGATTTCCCCTCACCCAAACCCTCTCCCTTGCGGGAGAGGAAACCGTAGGCCCGATTAGCGTAGCGCCATCGGGCAACGGGGTTTACTTACGACCCGCCAGCAGCTCCAGAACTTCATCCACGCTGGTGGTATGGGCCAGACGTTCGATCACGGATTCGTCATCCAGCGCGTTAGTCAGACTGGTGATCACCTGGATGTGCTCGTTGTTACGTGCAGCGATACCAATGACCAGCCGGGCGATATCGTCCTCTTCTTCACCGAAACGTACGCCTTCTGGATACTGGCAGAATACCACGCCGGTTTTCAGCACGCGGTCTTTGGCTTCAACCGTACCGTGCGGTACAGCGATGGACTCGCCGAGGTAAGTTGGGGTCAGTTTTTCGCGGTCCAGCATCGCCTCGACGTACTCTGGCTCAACGTAGCCGCCTTTCACCAATTGCTCACCGGCAAAGCGAATCGCTTCTTCTTTGTTGGTGGCTTTACGGCCAAGGAAGATATTCTCCGCACCCAGTTTGAACAGGTGGGTATCACCCTCTTCAAAGCTGTCTTTCAGGTGATCGCGGACTTTCTCTTCGTTCACGTTGTGGCGCTGCGCAGCGACCAAACGTTCGGTCAGATTGGAGTACAGACCGCTGTCGAGGAAGTTGGTCAGTGAAATGTGCTGTGCCTGCGGAACCTGGCGCATAGCGCGTTCGGTCAGGTCACGGTGGGTAATGACCAGATCCACATCCGGCGGCAGATTGTTGATCGCGCTATTGGTGACGGAAATCTGAGACAGACCGGCATCCTGCACTTTCTTACGCAGTACGCCCGCACCCATGGCGCTGGAACCCATGCCGGCATCGCAGGCAACAATGATTTTACGCACATGGCTCAGGTCGTTGGTAACGTCACCCGCTGCCAGCTGAGATGCGCCTTTGGATTCCGCTTTCATGTCGTTCATACGACGGGTTGCGGCTTCAATGTCATCTTCTTCTTTCACTTTGCTGGTTTTCAGCAGAATGGCTGAGACCACAAAGGAGACCGCCATTGCAGCACAGATAGCTGCGATGTTAGCGAAGTAAGCGCCCTTCGGCGTCATTGCCAGTACTGCCAGAATAGAACCCGGAGAGGCCGGAGATACCAGACCGCCGTTCAGGATAGTCAGTGTAAATACGCCAGTCATACCGCCGAGAATAACGGCCAGGATCAGACGCGGGTTCATCAGCACGTACGGGAAGTAAATTTCGTGGATACCACCCAGGAAGTGGATGATAGCCGCGCCGCCTGCAGACTGTTTAGCGCTGCCGCGACCGAAGAACATGTATGCCAGCAGAACGCCCATACCCGGACCCGGGTTAGCTTCAATCAGGAAGAAGATGGATTTGCCCATCTCATGGGACTGCTGAATACCCAACGGTGAGAAAATACCGTGGTTGATGGCGTTGTTGAGGAACAGGATTTTCGCCGGTTCAACGAAGATTGACGCCAGCGGCAGCATGTCATGGACAACCATGAAGTTAACGCCTGCCGCCAGGATTTTGGACAGTGCTTCAACCAATGGGCCAATGCCAAGGAATGCCAGAATGGCGAGGATCATCCCGATGATGCCAGCGGAGAAGTTATTCACCAGCATTTCGAAACCGGACTTGATCTTACCGTCTACCCAGCCATCGAAATGTTTGATAGCCCAGCCGCCCAGCGGACCTGCGATCATCGCGCCGAGGAACATCGGCATATCCGCACCGACGATAACGCCCATAGTGGTGATAGCACCGACCACACCGCCACGCTCGCCGCCAACCAGCTTACCACCGGTATAACCGATCAACAGCGGCAGCAGATAGGTGATCATTGGGCCGACCAGCTTCGCCAGCGTTTCGTTCGGCAACCACCCTGTCGGAATGAATAATGCGGTGATAATACCCCACGCGATAAACGCGCCGATATTTGGCATCACCATGTTGCTGAGGAATCGACCAAAGCTTTGCACCTTGATCTTAATATCGGATGACATAAAAACACCCCTTCTTATGTTTGCTGTCGCGCAGGCTAAAAGCCCGAGGTTTGTTAATGTAGCGGCAGGAGGTAGCCGGACCCTGTAGATACTGCGAAATCTGGCACTGAATCGTTCAACTGTCCAGTCGACGACTTTTAGTGTGATCAATGTCACGTAAATATAGGGTTTACGGTATTGCTTAATGTGATTTTGATCACAAATTGCCAGTATAAAAAAACATCATTACGCAAGAATGCGCTGAAAAAGACACTTAAATGTGAACTCGTTCACGTTTTTGCTTTGGCTGTTTGTTGAGTATTTGTGATCTGCTTCGCAATAAATATTTGCCTGGATTTCTCCTGGTGTGATCTGGCGCGGATTCTGTTTCATCATCCATTTCTTGTTGCTACCTCGCGAGCCGTCAACCTGCAAATTTTTACCCTGATGGGATGGCGAAAATGACTAACTGCAATTATGTTCAAATTACCAGCCATGACTCCTTTCGGCTGCCTGCAATTGAAAGCTCTGATTAGCGTGAATACGAGGCGGGTATGTTTCTAAACTATTTCGCGTTAGGTGTGCTGATCTTCGTTTTTCTGGTTCTGTTTTACGGAATCATCGCTATCCATGATATTCCCTATAACATGGCTAAGAAGCGCAATCATCCCCATGCCGATGCCATTCATACGGCGGGCTGGGTGAGCCTTTTTACACTGCATGTGATTTGGCCGTTCCTGTGGATTTGGGCCACGCTCTATCAGCCAGAACGAGGCTGGGGGATGCAGTCACACATTACGCCAACCGGAAAGGAACCTGACCCTGAAGTTGCCGCGCTGGCTACGCGCATCACCCAGTTGGAAAAAAGACTGGATGGGGAGAAAAAAGACGATAACTCCACCTTTCCGGAGATTTGATCATGGATTTGTTGATTGTCCTGACTTACGTGGCATTTGCCTGGGCCATCTTTAAAATATTCCGTATTCCTGTAAACCAATGGACGCTTGCCACCGCCGCATTAGGTGGAGTGTTTATTGTGGCGGGACTCATCTTATTAATGAACTATAACCATCCGTATACCTTTACGGCGCAAAAGGCGGTTATTTCAATTCCTCTAACCCCGCAGGTCACTGGAATTGTGAGTGAGGTGACAGATAAAAATAATCAGCTAATTAAAAAAGGCGAGGTGTTATTTAAACTCGATCCCGTGCGTTATCAAGCGCGAGTGGATCGACTGCAGGCTGATCTTGTTACCGCCACGCACAACATCGACAATTTGAAAGCCCAACTTTCTGAAGCCGTCGCCAATACTACCCGCGTTTCCGCTGAACGCGATCGTCTGTATAAAGATTATCAACGCTATTTGAAGGGCAGCCAGGCGAAGGTTAATCCCTTCTCTGAAAGCGATATCGACAACGCGCGGCAGAACTACCTGGCACAGGATGCGCTGGTAAAAGGCTCCGTTGCCGAGCAGACGCAGATTCAGAGCCAGTTAGACAGTATGGTCAACGGGGAGCAATCTCAGGTTGCGTCTTTGCGCGCTCAGCTCGCTGAAGCCAAATACAATCTTGAGCAGACTATCGTCCGTGCCCCCAGCAACGGCTATGTTACGCAGGTGCTGATTCGGCCCGGGACCTACGCCGCCGCGCTGCCTCTGCGCCCGGTGATGGTGTTTATTCCGGAACAGAAGCGGCAAATCGTGGCGCAATTCCGTCAGAATTCGTTGTTGCGTCTTAAACCGGGTGATGAAGCGGAAGTGGTCTTCAACGCGCTGCCAGGCCAGGTATTCTCCGGCAAGCTCACCAGCATTCTGCCGGTTGTGCCGGGCGGTTCTTATCAGGCCCAGGGAGCATTGCAGTCTCTGACTGTAGTGCCGGGTACCGATGGCGTGCTGGCCACGATTGAGCTGGATCCCAATGGCGATGTGGATGCGCTGCCGGACGGTATCTATGCTCAGGTGGCGGTCTATTCCGACCATTTCGCTCACGTTTCAGTGATGCGTAAAGTGCTGCTGCGCATGACCAGCTGGATGCATTACCTTTATTTGGATCATTGAGATCGTCATCACCTGCCATTTACGGCGACCTGAGCCATACTGATATTTTTGTTGGCAAAAAGGACCCGGCATGAAACTCATTGGCAGCTATACCAGCCCTTTTGTGCGTAAAATTTCTATTCTGTTACTGGAAAAGGGTATCACCTTCGAATTTGTGAATGAACTTCCTTATAACGCGGATAGCGGCGTGGCGCGTTATAACCCGCTAGGAAAAGTGCCCGCGTTAGTCACCGATGAGGGTGAGTACTGGTTTGACTCTCCGATCATCGCAGAATACATAGAGCTGCTGGATATTGCGCCAGCCATGCTGCCGCGTGAACCGTTAGCGGCACTCAAAGTTCGTCAACTGGAAGCGCTGGCCGACGGTATTATGGATGCGGGATTAGTCTCGGTACGCGAGCAGGCTCGCCCCGCCGCGCAGCAGTCAGAAACCGAACTGTTACGCCAGCGAGAGAAAATTACCCGTAGTCTGGATATGCTGGAAGGCTATCTGGCGGACGGTACGCTGAAAACGGATACGGTTAACCTGGCTACCATCGCGATTGCTTGTGCCGTCGGTTATCTCAATTTCCGTCGGGTCGCACCCGGCTGGTGTGTGGACCGCCCGCGTCTGGTCAAACTGGTGGAAACGCTCTTTCAACGCGAAAGTTTTGCCCGCACAGAACCGCCAAAGGCTTGATGTGCATGTATGTCCGCCTGAGCAAAGTCACGGTACAATCCTCCCTATATCGATAGCCCTCTCCACGGTGGAGAGGGCCACCAACAGCCAGGCCCTTTCATGACAACCGACATGCGTTCACTCTACAGCCAGCTTCCCGCTATCGATCGTTTATTGCGCGATAGCGCCTTCCCAGCCTTACGTGAGTCTCACGGTCATACCCGGGTGGTTGACCTGCTGCGTCATATGCTCGACGAAGCCCGAGAAGCGATTCGCGACACGCACGCGCTCCCGGCATGGTGTGAGGACTGGGCGCAAGAAGCCAGCGCCCGTCTGGAACGAGAATCGCGAAGCGCGTTGCGTCCGGTGATTAATCTCACTGGAACGGTGCTGCATACCAATCTTGGGCGCGCGTCGCAGGCCGAAGATGCGATCGAGGCGGTGGTGCAAGCAATGCGCACGCCGGTGACGCTGGAATATAGCCTGGATGATGCCGGACGTGGACATCGGGATCGGGCGCTGGCGGATCTACTCTGCCGTCTGACGGGGGCGGAGGATGCCTGTATCGTCAATAACAATGCGGCAGCGGTTTTACTGATGCTGGCCGCCACGGCTAACGGTAAAGAGGTGGTCGTTTCGCGCGGTGAGCTGGTGGAAATTGGCGGCGCGTTTCGTATTCCGGATGTGATGTGTCAGGCCGGATGTGTTCTGCGCGAAGTCGGTACTACCAACCGGACCCATGAGAAAGATTACCGTCAGGCGGTGAATGAAAACACCGGTCTGCTGATGAAAGTCCATACCAGTAATTACAGCATAGAAGGCTTTACGAAGTCGGTGGATGAGGCTGAGCTGGCCGCCATTGGTCAGGAACTGGATGTGCCGGTAGTGGCGGATCTCGGCAGCGGCTCGCTGGTCGATCTCAGCCAGTATGGATTGCCACAGGAACCGATGCCGCAACAGCTGATTGCCGCTGGAGTGAGTCTGGTGAGCTTCTCTGGGGATAAACTGCTGGGCGGGCCGCAGGCCGGGATTATCGTCGGTAAAAAAGAGATGATCGCTCGTTTACAGAGTCATCCGCTGAAACGCGCATTACGGGCTGATAAAATGACGCTGGCAGCGCTGGAAGCGACGCTGCGGCTCTACCTGCACCCGGAAGCGCTGGCGCAGAAGTTGCCGACGTTACGCCAACTCACTCGCTCGCAGGAGGCTGTCCACGCGCAGGCACAACAATTACAGGCGCGGCTTGCTGAGCATTACGGCGATGAATTTGCCTTGAACGTCATGCCTTGCCTGTCGCAAATTGGCAGCGGCTCGCTACCGGTTGATAGGCTGCCCAGCGCAGCATTAACCTTTACCCCTCATGACGGGCGCGGTAGCCGCCTCGACGCACTGGCCGCCCGCTGGCGTGCGCTGCCCGTGCCGATCATTGGCCGAATTTATGATGGCCGTATGTGGCTGGATCTGCGCTGCCTTGAAGACGAGACCCGGTTTATGGAGATGATGCTGAAATGATTATTGCAACCGCCGGACACGTTGACCACGGAAAAACAACGTTATTACAGGCGATTACCGGCGTGAACGCCGACCGTCTGCCGGAAGAAAAAAAACGCGGCATGACCATCGATCTCGGCTATGCCTACTGGCCGCAGCCGGACGGGCGGATACTGGGATTTATCGATGTGCCCGGACACGAAAAGTTTCTGTCTAACATGCTGGCGGGTGTTGGCGGCATCGACCATGCGCTGCTGGTGGTGGCGTGTGATGACGGCGTGATGGCGCAAACGCGTGAGCATTTGCAAATTCTGCAGTTGACGGGCAATCCTCAGATCACCGTGGCGCTCACCAAGGCCGATCGCGTGGATGAAGCTCGCATCAAGGCGGTGCGTGCCGAGGTGCACACCACACTTGAGAACTATGGCTTCGCGGATGCGGTTCTGTTTGTGACGGCCGCCAGTGAAGGCCGTGGAATCGAAGAACTACGCGATCATTTGCTGCAATTGACGTCGCGTGAGCATGCCTGCGATCGCAGCTTTCGCCTGGCGATTGACCGTGCCTTTACGGTCAAAGGTGCGGGGCTGGTGGTGACCGGGACGGCGCTTAGCGGTGAAGTGAATGTCGGTGACACGTTGTGGCTCACCGGCGTCAACAAACCGATGCGCGTACGTAGTCTGCATGCGCAAAATCACGCCACCGATCGCGCACAGGCGGGGCAACGTATTGCGCTGAATATTGCCGGTGATGCGCAAAAAGAAGAACTTAACCGCGGCGACTGGCTGCTTTCTGATGCGCCGCCAGAGGCGTTTACCCGCGTGATTGTCTCTTTAGAACATGCGGCACCGCTGATGCAGTGGCAACCTCTGCATATTCACCACGCTGCCAGCCACGTTACCGGGAGAATCTCGCTGCTTGAAGGGACGCTGGCGGAACTGGTGTTTGATACGCCGCTCTGGCTCGCCGATAACGATCGTCTGGTGCTGCGCGATATTTCGGCCCGCACGACGCTGGCTGGCGCCCGCGTGGTAACGCTCAATCCGCCGCGTCGCGGGAAGCGTAAGCCGGAGTATTTACAATGGCTGGCGGCGCTGGAGAAGTCGCAAAGTGACGGTGACGCCCTGGCTCTACATCTGACGCGTGGAGCGGTGAATATTCCCGACTTCGCATGGTCGCGTCAGCTCAACGGTAACGGCATGCGTCCGTTGATTGAGCAGCATGGCTTTATTCAGGCGGGATACAGTCTGTTGGATGCCACCGTTGCCGCACGCTGGCAGCGCAAAATCCTCGATACGCTGGCGACTTACCACGACCAGCACCGTGATGAGCCAGGACCTGGGCGCGAACGCCTGCGCCGGATGGCTTTACCAATGGAAGACGAAGCACTGGTGCTGCTGCTGATTGAAAAGATGCGTGAGAGCGGCGTCATCCATAGTCATCATGGCTGGCTGCATTTGCCCGATCATAAGGCCGGTTTTAGCGATGAGCAGCAGGCTATCTGGCAAAAAGTAGAATCACTTTTTGGTGATGAGCCATGGTGGGTACGCGATCTGGCAAAACAGACCGGTACGGATGAGCAGATAATGCGTATGGCGTTACGGCAAGCGGCGCAGCAAGGCATCATCACCGCGATCGTTAAAGATCGCTATTACCGTAACGATCGGATTGTGGCTTTTGCCAATATGATCCGCGAGCTGGATCAGGAGAAAGGATCGACCTGTGCTGCCGATTTCCGCGACAGGCTTAACGTTGGACGAAAATTGGCTATTCAGATTCTGGAATATTTTGACCGCATTGGTTTTACGCGTCGTCGGGGAAATGATCATTTATTACGCGATGCATTACTGTTCCCTGAAAAGTAATGAAACAATTAATTCAGGAATTAAATGAATTAATACAAAATAGATATTGAAAGAAATAAGCACATTAGATTATGAACCTAATGTGCTTTTTAATTGTGGGTGTTATTAAAATAACAACCACGATCATATTTTGTTGGATATTTCACTCGTATGCTTCCTGACTCTTTAGAGTAATTAAGGATCGTACAATGGCTGCTTCAACATTTTTTATTCCTTCCGTGAATGTAATTGGCGCTGATTCATTAAAAGACGCAATGAATACAATGGCGGAATATGGTTTTCGCCGTACGCTGATTGTCACGGATGCCATGCTGACGAAATTAGGTATGGCTGGCGAGATTCAAAAGGCATTACAGGAACGTGATATTTTCAGCGTAATTTACGACGGTACGCATCCTAATCCCACGACCAGCAACGTTGCCGCTGGCCTGCAAATGTTGACAGAAAACGAATGTGATAGCGTTATTTCTCTCGGCGGCGGTTCTCCGCACGATTGTGCGAAAGGTATCGCTCTGGTGGCCGCTAACGGCGGCGATATTCGCGATTACGAAGGTGTAGACCGTTCTGCAAAACCGCAGTTGCCGATGATCGCCATTAACACCACCGCGGGCACGGCATCAGAAATGACCCGTTTCTGTATCATTACGGATGAAGTACGCCACATTAAAATGGCGATTGTCGATAAGCACGTTACGCCGCTGCTGTCGGTTAATGACTCCTCGCTGATGGTCGGCATGCCGAAGTCTCTGACGGCGGCTACCGGTATGGATGCGTTGACCCACGCTATCGAAGCCTACGTGTCAATTGCCGCCACGCCAATTACCGATGCGTGTGCGCTGAAAGCGGTCACCATGATTACACAAAACCTGCCGGTCGCCGTTGAAGAGGGCAGCAATGCTCAGGCGCGTGAAGCCATGGCTTACGCGCAGTTTCTCGCGGGCATGGCCTTTAACAATGCCTCTCTGGGTTACGTACACGCTATGGCGCACCAGTTGGGTGGCTTCTACGATCTGCCGCACGGCGTATGTAATGCTGTGTTGCTGCCACATGTGCAGGTCTTCAACAGCAAAGTAGCTGCCGCTCGCCTGCGCGATTGCGCAGGGGCAATGGGCGTGAACGTTGCTGGTTTGAGCGCAGAGCAAGGGGCAGAAGCCTGCATTACGGCGATCCGCGAACTGGCGCAGAAAGTGAATATTCCGGCTGGTTTGCGTGAGCTGAACGTGAAGGAAGAGGATATTGCCGTACTGGCGACCAATGCCCTGAAAGATGCCTGCGGCTTCACTAACCCGATTCAGGCGACTCATGAAGAAATCATGGCGATTTATCGCGCTGCCATGTAATTCGTGATACCTGTCGTAAAGCATTAAATGGCTGGCGAATAATTCGCCAGCCCCGTCTACCCTTGTAGTACCCCTACAGCAAGGAGACGGTCATGACCAACAACCCCCCTTCAACGCGTATTTATCCCGGCGAGTATGGTTACCCTCTGAAGTTAAAAGCCCGATACGATAACTTTATCGGTGGTGACTGGGTCGCCCCTGTGGACGGCGAGTATTACCAAAACCTGACGCCGGTAACCGGGCAATTACTGTGCGAAGTGGCCTCTTCCGGCAAAAAGGATATCGATCTGGCACTGGATGCCGCGCACAAAGTAAAAGACAAGTGGGCGCAAACATCCGTGCAGGACAGGGCGGCGATTCTGTTCAAAATCGCCGACCGTATGGAGCAAAACCTGGAACTGTTGGCGACGGCAGAAACCTGGGATAACGGTAAACCCATCCGTGAAACCAGCGCGGCAGACGTGCCGCTGGCGATTGATCATTTCCGCTATTTCGCTTCCTGTATTCGTGCGCAGGAAGGGGGAATAAGCGAAGTTGATAGCGAGACCGTGGCTTATCACTTCCATGAACCTCTCGGTGTGGTAGGACAAATTATTCCGTGGAACTTCCCCTTGCTGATGGCCAGTTGGAAGATGGCGCCTGCGCTGGCAGCGGGTAACTGCGTAGTGCTTAAACCTGCCCGCCTGACGCCACTGTCCGTACTGCTGCTGATGGACGTTATCGGCGATCTGCTCCCACCTGGCGTGGTGAACGTGGTAAACGGCGCGGGTGGGGAAATTGGTGAGTATCTGGCGACGTCTAAACGCATTGCGAAAGTGGCGTTTACCGGCTCAACGGAAGTTGGGCAGCAGATCATGCAGTACGCCACGCAGAACATTATCCCTGTGACGCTGGAGCTGGGTGGGAAATCACCCAACATCTTCTTCGCTGACGTGATGGATGAAGAAGATGCGTTTTTTGACAAAGCGCTGGAAGGTTTTGCGCTGTTTGCCTTCAACCAGGGCGAAGTGTGTACCTGTCCGAGCCGTGCGCTGGTACAGGAATCCATTTACGAACGTTTTATGGAAAGAGCCATTCGCCGCGTGGAGAGTATTCGTAGCGGTAATCCGTTAGACAGTGTGACGCAGATGGGTGCGCAGGTGTCGCATGGTCAACTGGAAACTATACTGAATTACATCGACATTGGTAAGAAAGAAGGGGCAGATGTTCTCACCGGTGGGCGGCGCAAGCTCCTCGATGGCGAGTTAAAAGAGGGTTACTACCTCGAACCGACCATTCTGTTTGGCAAGAATAACATGCGAGTTTTCCAGGAAGAGATCTTCGGACCGGTGCTGGCCGTCACGACCTTCAAAACCATGGAAGAGGCGCTGGAAATCGCCAATGACACTCAATATGGGCTAGGCGCTGGCGTCTGGAGCCGTAACGGTAATTTGGCGTACAAGATGGGCCGTGGGATTCAGGCGGGGCGTGTATGGACCAACTGCTACCACGCTTACCCGGCACATGCGGCGTTCGGCGGTTATAAGCAATCGGGCATCGGACGCGAGACGCATAAGATGATGCTTGAGCATTATCAGCAAACCAAGTGCCTGCTGGTGAGCTACTCGGATAAACCGCTGGGGCTGTTTTAATTTCTCATCACTTATTGCCCGGTTTTGCGCCGGGCATATCTTTATTCTTCAGTTATATATAAACCCATATGTCGTTATATAAATAAGATAATTGCACTTCATATACATACTCATCTACTATCATTCAATCTATTTGTTAATCTAAATAGAATTCTTATTTGTTATTTCAATCTCTGAGGCAAATATGTTTCTTGATTATTTTGCATTAGGAGTGCTTGTTTTTGTATTCCTGGTCATTTTTTATGGGGTTATTATTCTGCATGATATTCCCTACCTGATTGCAAAAAAACGTAACCATCCTCATGCCGACGCAATACATGTTGCGGGCTGGGTGAGTTTGTTCACCTTACATGTTATTTGGCCTTTTTTGTGGATCTGGGCAACACTGTATCGCCCGGAGCGAGGCTGGGGGATGCAGAGCGCTGATTCTTCCCTTATTCAACTGCAGGAACGGGTAGCTGATCTGGAAAAGAAACTGGGTGAGGTTAAGACCTCTCCGGCGGAGTAATATCGATGGATTTACTGATCGTTTTGACCTATGTGGCGTGTGCGTGGTCAATATTTAAAATATTTAAAATACCTGTCAACAAATGGACCGTGCCCACTGCGGTATTGGGCGGTATATTCATTGTTTGTGGACTGATACTACTGATGAATTATAACCATCCGTATACCTATAAGGCGCAAAAGGCGGTAATTTCTATTCCCGTAGTGCCGCAGGTAACGGGTGTAGTAACGGAAGTGACGGATAAGAAGAATACGCTGATTAAAAAAGGCGAAGTTCTGTTCAAGCTTAATCCGGGGCGTTATCAGGCACGGGTTGATCGCCTGAAAGCCGATATTGTTACAGCACAACATAAAGAGCAGGCGCTGGTGGCGCAGTTGGACGAAATGAAAGCCAACACGCAGCGGGCTAAGGCTACCCGTGACAAGCTGGCGAAAGATTACCAGCGTTATGTGCAGGGGAGTCAGGCGAAGGTGAATCCTTTTTCTGAACGCGATATCGATGCGGCGCGGCAAAACTATCTGGCGCAGGAAGCGTCGGTGAAATCCTCTGTCGCAGAGCAGCAGCAAATACAAAGCCAGTTAGACAGCCTGATAATGGGTGAGAATTCGCAAATTGCCAGCCTGAAGGCACAACTGGCTGAGGCGGAATTCAATCTGGATCAAACCGTGGTTCGTGCGCCCAGCGATGGTTACGTTACGCAGGTGCTGATGCGTCCCGGAACCTATGCCGCTGCGTTACCGATGCGTCCGGTGATGGTGTTTATCCCGGATCAAAAACGGCAAATTATCGCCCAGTTCCGTCAAAACTCGCTGCTGCGTCTGGAACCAGGTGATGAAGCTGAAGTGGTGTTTAACGCGCTGCCGGGTAAGGTATTTCGCGGTAAACTGGCTGCGATTAGTCCGGCAGTGCCGGGCGGCACATACCAGTCGAACGGGGCGCTGCAATCTTTAAATTCCACGCCCGGTTCGGAAGGTGTGATTGCCACGATTGAGCTGAATGATAATGCGGAGGTTAGCGCGTTACCTGATGGGATTTACGCGCAGGTCGCCGTTTATTCAGACCACTTCGAACATGTGTCAGTCATGCGCAAGGTCTTGTTGCGCATGACCAGTTGGGTGCATTACCTGTATCTCGATCATTAAAATCAGGCTATTTTGCTTACTCAGTCTGCTGTTTCTGCGACTGAGTAAGCTGCCGGCGAATTTCCCCCAACATCTCATCAAGAATAAACTGTACTCGCCAGGGCTGGTATTCGCGTTTGCGGAAAATGGCCACCAGATCCAGCCACCATTCATATTGTTCAGTGAAGCACGGAACCAGCAGTCCGGCTTCAATATCTTGCTGTACGCTGGTATTTGGCGCAAAAACAATACCAAGATGGTTACGTGCCAGTGCCAGTGCGGACTGCGTATTATCGCAAACGTAATTCCCTGTCACACGATAGTCGCGCATCTCCTTACTTTCGAGAGTGGTGAATCGCCAAATATTTGCATCGTCAATCATCATTGAATCAATCAAGATACAGGAGTGGTGTTCAAGGTCTTCGGGGCAGTTAATAGGATGGTTTCTGAGATACTCCGGACTGGCAAAAGCCATCACTGCATATTTCGTTATGAAACTCGCAACCAATGACTCATCTTTTGGACGAGCGTAGGTAATTAAAACATCACAATCATCCGGAAAATCAACGCCTTCATAAAATGCTTTACGTTCCAGATTACATGTTTTTAGTGTAAGAGAAATACCGCCAATGTTTTTTATTTCTGCAATAACTTTTTGTGATAAGTAAGAAATTATCCCAGTTGGCGCATAAACTGTGACTCGCCCGCTTTTTTCATGCTTATAATCAGCAATGAAATTATTCAGCTGTTCGGTTCTGTCCAGCATGTCGTTGATGTAGGGAAGCAGTGCCTTGCCAAACGGAGTAAGGGTGAGTTGTCGGGTGGTTCTGTCGAAAACTTTTAACCCTACTTTTGATTCAAAATCAGCAAGATATTTGCTGACGTTGGCTTGCGCAATGCCGAGGATGGTCGCTGCGTGGCTGATGTTCTCACTGGCAGCGATTACCGAGATAATCTTCAATTCCCGGTGTTTGAGTTGTAATTTATTCATCGCAAAGCCCAATATATATATGATTTTATATATTACTATATAAATATGAATGTTGCATCGATGAAATTGTAAGCATTATTATGCACGCGCTTTGTAGCTTATTTTAAAATGGAAAGTTGGCATGTTAATTAAACGCAATGTTGTGGCGCTAATTGCTTTTTCTTTTATGGCGAGTGCATCAGCCGCAGAATTTTCTCTTGGCGGTGGCGCTGTATATAATGAATCACCTTATCGTGGATATAATGATAATGTTCACGTTGCACCGCTTGCCAGTTATGAAAGTGAATCCTTTTATTTTAGGCAAACAACGTTAGGTTATATTCTTTCAAAAAACGAAAGTAATGAATTTAGTATTACTGCCTCATATATGCCGCTTGAGTTTGATCCAGGCGATAACGACGACCATGCGATGAAAATGCTGGATAAGCGTGACGCTACCGCGATGGCAGGTGCAGCATGGTATCACCATGAAAGATGGGGCAGCGTGAAAGTCTCCGCCGCAGCGGATGTGCTGGATAACAGCAACGGTTGGGTCGGGGAATTATCTCTGTTCCGCCAAATGCCGATGGGCAAGCTGACGCTGACGCCGGCGATTGGCGTGCTCTACTATGACGAAAACTTCAACCAATATTATTACGGTATCTCTGGCAATGAATCCCGCCGTAGTGGGTTATCAAGCTACTCCCCTGGCGACAGCTGGACACCGTATGTTGCACTGACCGCGAAATACGCTTTGACCAGCAACCTGACGCTGCTGGCCAGCGCCAACTACAGTGCGTTGCCGGATGACATCAAAAATAGCCCGATGGTTGATCGTGACGACAGCTTCACATTCCTGACCGGGTTAACCTGGCGTTTCTGATTCTCACCCGTTTGTCCTCAGGGAGGAGGGCAATCTTTTCAGTGCGCCAGGCCGGATAAAGCGCGAAGCGTCATTATCCGGCACGTTTTCAATTACAGCTCATTCACCCAAATACGCATTTCGCCTTCACCACGATTCGCCCAGCTAAACCACGGAATAAACGTCAGCGTATGCGCCTCACGCAAAGCCGGTGAAACATCGTAGTGCCACAAGGATTGCTGTGAGGCGTTGGCACTACTTTGCTTCACACCTTCAGCCTGAATTAACATCTTATGGCTGAACAAACCTTTACCTTCGAATACCCGGAATTCACTCTCTTTCGGCAGCCACAAATTATGTAGCTCCTCACCGTTGTCGGCCTGCTCCAGGCAATACACCAGCGGCCCACGTTGAATGGCGACCTTCCCTGCCACATGGCGCATCAGTGGATTTCCGTACACCCGACGTACCGGCATCGGCAGGGTCAAACTGAGCGTATCGCCTTCCTGCCAGGTTCGGCTGATGTGCAAATAGCCTTTGCGAATATCCTGCGCAACCGGCTGACCATTCAACAAAACCTGCGGTGCGGAGCACCAGTCTGGCAGGCGCAGAGCGAGGGTGTGATACACCGATTGCGGTGATTCGATGGCGATTTTTACCTGTTCATGCCATGGGTAATCCCCGCTAATACGTAGCTTAAGCGAGCCATTTGCAACAGGGACCTCCATGCTATTGCCCACGTACATATTGATATACAGCGCATCCTGACGTGGCGTGTAGAGGTAATGACCAATTGAGGTTAACACGCGGGCGATATTCGGTGGACAGCAGGCGCAGCCGAACCAGCGCTGGCGAACGGGCTTCACGTGGTCATAAATATGATTGAATTTTAATGATTTAGGGTGTACTTCCAGCGGATTAACGTAGAAGAAATGCTTGCCGTCGAGCGCCATACCTCCCAGCACCGTATTATACAGGGCGCGTTCCATCACGTCGGCATACTGACTGTCGGCCTCCATTTCCAGCATTCTACGGGCGAACATCATCAGGCCTATTGAGGCGCAGCTTTCTGCGTACACTGAGTCGTTAGGCAGATCGTAATCGCTGCTAAACGCTTCGCCACTGCTTTGCGAGCCGATCCCGCCGGTAATGTACAACTGGCGCTGGGCCATGTTTTTCCACAGACGCAGGCAATCCTGGCGTTTGCCTTCGTCCTGGCTTAAGCGTGCCAGATGCGCCACGCCGGTCATCAGGTAGACAAAGCGTACCGCGTGACCAATAGCCTTTTGCTGCTCTGAAATCGGTTGGTGTGCCTGGCTATAGGGCTTA
This sequence comes from Citrobacter sp. Cu096, assembly GCF_030332285.1. Taxonomy (NCBI): domain Bacteria; kingdom Pseudomonadati; phylum Pseudomonadota; class Gammaproteobacteria; order Enterobacterales; family Enterobacteriaceae; genus Citrobacter; species Citrobacter sp. Cu096. The sequence continues at coordinate 233,999 of NZ_JAOWID010000019.1, read as the reverse complement.
TCTTTCACCATCCACGCCGGGCCGTAGGTGTGCCAGTAAGAGGTTTGGCCGCGTTTCTCGTACTCTTCGTCATAGAAATGAGGCTGTGTGCCGCGCTGTTCAACAAAGTAATTTACCAGCGCCATATAGCGAGGTTGCTGGGTCACTTCGTACAAGCGCATCAGCGCCAGCTCGATTTCCGGGTGTCCGGGGTAGCCGTGCAGTTGATTCTCCCCGAGTCCAAACACGCTGTCGATGTGATCCGCCAGGCGACACACCACCTCTAACAGACGGCGCTTTCCCGTTGCCTGGAAGAACGCGACACCCGCTTCAATTAAATGACCGGCACAGTACAGCTCATGACATTCGGCGAGGTTGGTCCAGCGTTCATTCGGGGCTTTCACCGTGAAGTAAGTATTGAGATAGCCATCTTCACACTGCGCTGCGGCCACCAGTTCAATGACTTCATCGGCCGTTTTCTCAAGTTCCGCATCGGGTTTCTGACACAGCGACCAGGCAACGGCCTCCAGCCATTTCGCCACGTCGCTATCCTGAAAAACCATCCCGTAAAACTCACCATCCTGCAGACCTGCGGCGATACGGAAATTCTCTATCGCATGGCTGGGTTCCGCCTCTGCAATGCGGTCATTGAGCGCATCCCACTGATAGGGGATCACCACGTCGCGCACCAACTGCTGATATTGTCCGAGGAACGGATCGCTGACTGTGAGCTTATGCAGGTCGACTTCCAGTACGTTCATTTCGAGCTCCTTAAGGCTGTACATGACGCTGACGCAGATCGGTGGCAATGCGCGACATCATCGGGTTATTGAGTTTGCAGATGCGGATTGACAGCGCCAGCAGCAGGTGGAACAGCGCGGGCAGCAGCGTTTCCATTGCGGTAATCCCTTGCAGCGAACTGGCGGTTTGGTTACCGGCGCCTGGCTGATAGGCGACAAAAATAAATAGCAGGCTGATGATCCCTGCACTTGAGGCCCAGGCCAGCTTGATGAAAAACAGATTGAAGGCGAAATTCATGCCGGAGGAACGCACGCCGGTTTTCCACTCGCCGTAATCGTCGGCGAAGGCCATCAGTGAGAAGTGCAACGGCAGCGTGAAGCCTAAAATAATGCCGTTACCGAGGATGACTGCCAGCCACAGCGTCTGATAAGCCGGGCCGGTTGGCAGGAACCACATCAGTATCGCCAGGGCCGTCAGCACCAGATTGGTGTAGTAATAGAGTTTGACGGTATCGATGCGGCGGGTCAGGGGGCTGACAATCACTGAACCGATGATGGACGCGAAAGTGACCATGGTGAAAAACAGCGACGTATAGGCGGTGCTGCCTTCCAGCACGTAGGTAATAAAATACATGTACCCGCCGCCGCGAATATTAAAGACGTTGATCAGCAGGAAAGACATTACCAGCATCAACAATAGCTGATCGTTTTTGCGCAGCCCTCCAATGTGTTCACGCAGGGTAAATTTCCCCATCATCGCCAGCGGCACACGCTCGCGAACCCAGAAGAAACAGCACAGGAACATCACCACCGCGATGGCACACAGGATGCCCACGCCAAACTGATAACCCTGTGCGGCATTGCCCTGACCCAGAATATCCACCATCCACGGCAGACCAACGGAAACCAGGAATCCCGCCACGCCGCACAGCACAAAGCGCCAGGACTGACAGGCGATCACCTCGTTATGGCGGGTCGTCATGGTGTTGATCAGCGCACAATACGGTACGTTGATGGCGGTATAGCCGACAGAGAGCAGGAGATAGGTGCCGAATGCCCAGGCGATCTTGACCCCCATGCTGGCGTCCGGGACGGTAAAAGTGAGCACGCCAATAATACCGATCGGAATCGCAACCCACAGTTGCCACGGGCGAAAGCGCCCCCAGCGGCTTTGCGTACGGTCGGCTAGCACACCCATGATGGGGTCGGAAATGGCGTCAAATACACGCAGGGCAATAAATAATGTGCCGACCAGCGCAGGCGTTAACCCGAAGACATCGGTGTAGAAAAATGTCAGGAAGTTCATGATCAGGCAGGTAATTACCGTCCCGCCAGCATCGCCTAGCCCATAACCAATTTTTTCACGCAGGGATAATTTGTCGTCCTGGGCACGCTGTGCCAAATCAGATGTTGTAATCGGAGCCGAAGTCATAAATAACTCCCGGAGAGGATGTTCAGAAAGTTTCCCGCTACGTTGCGGGTTATTTGTTTGTAATTTGCAAAATACGTTATTTATTCTGCACGAAATGTTTGGGTCAACAAGGGAAGAGAAAAGTATAAAAAGATGACAATTCCGACTTCATTATAAAAATGTGATTTCGATCCAGCGGAAAGCTAATTTATCGTGAATAATCAATGACAAATAGCAGTTTAAATAATGTAAAAAGCGGGAATTTGAATATATATGCTCGAATTATCCATGTCTCTTCCGATTAAAGTGCAAAATGGTGGGCTATTTATTTCCCGGGGCGTGGGCAGTCATCCTGCGCGACGATTGCAATCCTGGGAAATTATCTTTGTTGAAAAAGGGACATTAACGATTCGCGAAGGCCAGACAGTTTTTTGCGTGAATGCCGGAGAAAGTTTGCTGCTGTGGCCACAGCGATCGCATATTGGCGTTGGGCAATTTCCGGCTGATTTGAAATTTTACTGGTTGCACTTTGAGGTCACAGCAGAAAATGAAGCATCAATAGCAGGATCGTTACTTGCTATACCTCAGCATTCCCGGGTGGGTGAGCCACAATATATTATTTCGTTGTTTCGCCAGTTCTTACGTGAACAGGAAAATATTCATCGCAGCATGGCGCTGGAACTGATTCTACTGCTGATTTTGCAGCAAATATCCGCAGCCGCCAGCGAGCAACCCGTCGACAGCCCCGGGAATGCCCTGGCCTGGAAAGCACAGCAAATCATTCACACCCGGTTTCACCTGCCGATTTCCGCCTCAACGTTGGCGAAAGAACTGCATTGCAATGCGGACTATCTGGGGCGCGTTTTTCGTGGCGCTTTTCGTCTGACGTTAACCGAAGCGTTGCATCGCCAGCGGGTGAGGGCGGCAGAAAAACTGCTGATCAGTGATTCGCTATCGCTTACTGAAGTGGCAATGAAATGTGGGTTTAATGACGTGGGCTATTTTCGCAAAATCTTCCGCAAACACACCAGCCTGACGCCCGCGGCGTGGAAACGGCGCTATTGCAAAGAACATATCAATAGCGCCTGACCCGTTATTGCCCGTAATACGCATTTGCCCCGTGTTTGCGCAGATAATGTTTATCCAGCAACTCAGACTGCATATCCGGCAACTGCGGGGCTAACTGGCGAGAGAACAACCCCATGTATGCGCACTCTTCGAGCACCACGGCGTTATGCACCGCGTCTGCCGCGTCTTTACCCCAGGCGAACGGTCCGTGGGAGTGCACCAATACCGCCGGAACCTGCAGCGGATTGAGATCGCGTTGCTCGAAGGTCTGAATGATCACCTCTCCCGTTTGATATTCATATTCGCCGTTGATCTCTTCAGCGGTCATCAGACGCGTACATGGAATAGAACCATAGAAATAATCGGCATGCGTGGTGCCCCATGCCGGGAGATCCAGACCCGCCTGCGACCAGATCGTCGCGTGGCGAGAATGGGTATGGACGATCCCGCCGATCTGTGGATAACGACGATACAGCGCCAGATGGGTTGGCGTGTCGGACGACGGTTTTTTGTTGCCTTCCACCACGTTGCCGCTGGCAATATCCACCACCACCATGTCGTCGGCGGTCATCACGTCATATTCCACGCCGGATGGCTTAATCACCATCAGTTTACGTGTTTCATCCACTGCGCTGACGTTGCCCCAGGTAAAGGTAACTAAGCCATGAGCCGGAAGCGCCAGGTTTGCCGCCAGCACCTCGGCTTTCAGTTGTTTTAACATGGAAATCCTCCTTCCTGCATGCGTGCTTCTATCCAGCGCCGTGCCTGGATAATTTCCAGTACCGGCTCTTTCGCTTTTTCAGTCCACATTTCAATCAGAAACGACCCGCGATAGTTCAGTTGATGCAACGTTTTGAAGATGCCAACAAAGTCCACGCACCCTTCGCCAAACGGTACATCGCGAAACTGGCCCGGATGCGTTTCGGTTACCGGCAGCGTGTCTTTCAGGTGGATAGCAGCGATGCGGTCAATGCCCAACGTCAATTCAGCAGTGACGTCGTTCCCCCAGGCGCTGAGGTTGCCCACGTCTGGATAGACGGTGAACCACGGCGATGACAGCATTTCATCCCACTTTTTCCACTTGCTGATCGAGTTCATAAATGCGGTATCCATGATTTCTACCGCCAGCATCACCTGCGCAGCGGCAGCCTGCTCCACTGCCCATGCCAGTCCTTCGGCAAAGCGCTGCTGCGTGCCTGCGTCATGTTCTTCGTAATAGACGTCGTAGCCTGCCAGTTGAATGGTGCGAATGCCTAAATCGCGCGCCAGGCGAATGGCTTTGCTCATAATTTCTCGCGCCCGCTCACGCATGGCTTCATCGCGGCTGCCAAAGGGAAAACGACGGTGGGCTGACAGGCACATTGACGGGATCGCCACGCCGGTTTCCAGCATCGCGCTAACCAGCGAGGCGCGCTGAGCTGGACTCCAGTCGAGACGCGCCAGGCGTTCGTCGGTTTCATCCACCGACATCTCGACGAAATCAAAACCGCAGCTTTTCGCCAGCACCAGCCGTTCCGGCCAGGAAAGGTCTTTGGCCAGTGCTTTTTCATAGATACCTAATGGATGGTTACGCATGCAGTGTTCCCCAGATGGTCTCGATTTGCGCATGGAATTCGCCAGCAACCTGCGCTGGGTTTTGCGCCCCCGCCAGCGCGCGCCCGGCGATAAAGGCTTTGACGTTAATGTCGCGGAACAACGGCAGATCGGCGGGCGTGATCCCACCGGTAATCGACAGTTCCAGACCGATATCAGAAAGCGCCTTCATGCGTGCCAGGTCTGCTTCTCCCCACTGTTGTCCGCTGGCCTGAGCATCGCGTCCGCGATGGTAAATCGCCTGGCGAACGCCAACGCGATACCAGTCGCGGGCATCATCCAGCGTCCAGTTGCCGAACAGCTCCATCTGAATTTCACCGCCGCAGGACTGCGCGACGTCATGACCTTTCTCTACCGTCGCCAGCGGCGCGGCACAGATGATGGTCATCCAGTTTGCACCTGCTCCAAAGGCTTGGAGCGCGAGGGTTTCGCCCGCATCGGCCACTTTCCAGTCGGCGACGATGATTTTATTCGGGCACTGGGCGCGCAGGGCTTTCACGGCGCTCAGCCCTTCGGTTAAGCAGAGAATCGTCCCCGCCTCAACGATATCGACGCTCTCTTGTAGCAGCGCGACGTCGCGTTGTGCGGCTTCAAGGCTGGTGTGGTCGAGCGCCAGTTGCAGTAATGGTCGACTCATCATTCGTGCTCCTTAATGCGGGCGTGGTAGCCCTGTAGTGCGGTAATTAAATCCAGATATTGGCGGTATTTACGCTGGTAGCTCGCCTGTGCGGCGGCGTCCGGCAACAGCGTGCGCACCGGGTGCTCCAGGCTGCGCTGGGCGTCGCTGAAGTTGGAATAAACGCCGGTGCCGACGCGGGCGGCGAGCGCAGCGCCAAAGCAGCCGGTCTCTTCAATCTGCGGCAATTCGATACGTAAACCGCTGACGTCTGCCAGCATCTGCATCCAGATGTCGGAGTGCGCCGGACCGCCGGTGACGCGCAGGGTATGCGCCTTCGTAAAGCGTTCGCGCATGCGATTGAGGTGGGTCATGTGGCTGAAAACCACGCCTTCGTAGATGGCCTGCAATAAGTGGGCGCGAGTGTGTATCGCCTGCATGCCATAAAAGCCGCTGGTCATCTCCAGCCCGGCGTTGCTGCCGTACAAAAATGGGAGAAAGAACAGCTCGCTACCGGCTTTCGGTAAGCTGGCAACGGCCTGATTGATCTCAGCAAAAGAGAGTTCGCCCCACTGGGCGGTAAACCATTCCAGATTGCCGGAAGAGGTCGGGCTGGCTTCGTGAACGATGTACTGCCCGTCATTGACATAGCGGCCATAAACGTAGGGATGAGCTTCGTGGTCGCGCAGGCCGTGGGCGATCCCGCTGGTGACGGCCCAGGTTCCCATCACTGCGTTGAGGGTGTGTTCATCTTCGATACCGGCGCAGAGTGCGGTGGAAACCACATCAAACAGTCCGCCGACGACGGGTGTGCCCGCCGCCAGACCGGTTAGGGCGGCTGTCTGAGCGGTGATTTCCCCGCATATTTCTGCTGAGCCGACAATCGGCGGTAGCGCATTGTCGATCTCGCTGATGCCCAGCCACTGGGTCAGGCGCGAGTCGTACTGACCCGAAGTCATGTTGTAGAGGTTCGACTCGGAAATATTGCTCTCTTCGCAGCCTTTGACGCCGGTTAAGCACCAGCGCAGATAGTCATGGCCCATCATGACGCAGCCAATTTGCGCGTAACGGTGGGGGTGATTCTCTTTCACCCAGCGCAGCAATGATGCCGGATGCCCGGTCCATAACGTCTGGCGGGTGATCGGGTAGAGCTGCTCGGGAATTCCATCCTGCTGCCAGCGCTGGACGATTTCCATCGCCCGGCGGTCGGAAGAGAGGATGGCATTGCCCAGCGGTTTATCCTGCTTATCGAGGAGGAACAGGCCTTTGCCCTGAGCGGAAATACCGATACCTTTGATTTGATCTCCGCAGACGCCGGTGCGCGCTAACAGCCCGGCGATCGTAGCTACACACTGTTGCCACAACTGGTGCATATCGCGTTCGGCGTAACCGGGCAATGGCGATGCGGTCTGTAACGATTGCCGATTAATGCCATGCTCATGACCTTTGGCGTCATACAACCCGGCTTTCAGATACGTACCGCCACAATCAATACCCAGCCAGAAGGTCTTTTTCTCACTCATCTTGTTATCTCATTTTTGCCGGATGGCGCTGTGCTAGCGCCACCGGGCATTGTTTTACGCTGTGCGTTTATGTGGATTCAGTGTCTTTAGCGGAGCGGCACCGGCATCGCATTTGGCTGGCAGCAGCAGCGCCATCAGCGCGGCCAGAGCCAGTGAGATAGCCAGGCAGTAAACCCCCGCATCTTTGCTATACAGGGTGATGAGTACGCCGACCGCATAAGGACCGCAGAAGCCGCCGAGATTGCCCAGCGCGTTGATGACCCCGCGTGCGCCACCGGCCATTTCCGCACTGAACAAACGCGCCGGAATGGTCCAGAACACGCCCGCTGCCGATTGTAGGAAGAAGCCGCAGCCGACCAGCGCGGCATAAGCCAGCCAGACGTTATTTTTCAGCGCGACGGAAAGGAACATGCACAGGGCAAAGCCAATCAATGGCAGGCAGACGAATAGCTTGCGTTTACCGGTGCGGTCAGAGAGAGAAGAGAACAGGAACATCCCGGCAATGGCCCCGACGTACGGCAGAATGGCGAGCATACCGACCTGTCCCATGCTGCTGTGCGTCAACTCTTTGAGGATGGTCGGCAGCCACAGGGTGTAACCGTAAATCCCGGTCTGATAGAAGAAGTTCAGTGCGATGAGCTGCCACATGGTTTTATCGGAAAGCACCGCGCCCAGCGAGGCGTTTTTGACTTCCGTTCCGGCAATGGCTTTTTGCTCGGCGGCCAGTGTTTCGACCAGATAATTTTTCTCGGCCTCAGAGATCCAGCGTGCCTCCTGCGGACGGTCGTAAACGGTATAGGCCCACAACACCAGTACAACGACGGAAAGCAAACCTTCAATGATGAACAGCCAGCGCCAGTCGAGAATGGTGATAATCCAACCCGAGAGCGGGGCAGTAATGATTCCGGCAATCGGCACAAACATAATCACGATCGCATTGGCACGACCACGCTCGGCGTCGGGGAACCAGTTACTGATCATCGTCAGCACCACCGGCAGCATGCCGCCTTCGGCTACACCGAGTAAAAAGCGCAAAACCAGCAGTTGATATTGATTAGTGATCAACCCCGTAAGGACGGATATCACTGCCCAGGCAACCAGTGACCAGCCGATAAATTTCTTGCCGCTACCGTGAACGGCAATTTTTCCGCCGGGAACCTGTAAAAACAGATAACCGATAAAGAAAATACCGCCAGCCAGTCCTGCCATGGTGGCGGAAATATCTAATTCGGCATCCATACCCCCCGGCATCGCAAAGGCGATATTGACGCGGTCCATATAAGAAATAATACAGGCGATTAAAATAGGTGGGATAATTCGCAGCCAGCGCTGACGGGGTATATCTTTGAGTGTAGGGCGAGAGGTCATGTTCATATTAATATTCTCGTAGAGTAGTATTTTATTTTTATATTTTTGCTTTATTTAACGTCGCGATACCGTCACGCAATATCGCTACGCGATGGTTCACATCTGCATTGGCGTTTATTTCCAGCAATTTAATACCGGCAAATTGCAATGGTTTGGCTTCTGCGCAGGCGAATAATTCGCGGGCATGGTCGATGGTCATCAGACTTTGTGAGCAGAACGGAGCAAACGGGGCGTGCAAGTCCTGCCACTCGCCGTAGTCTCCCGTTATTGTGGTGCCGGAGAACATCAGCGCCCCCAATTTTCCAGCCTGTTTGGTCTGCTGCGTGTGGGTCAACGCCAGGGCGGGATTTTGCCCTTCAATGGCCGATCGCGCCCAGTTAATGCACACGCTGATGTCATACCCGGCAATGACCTCCAACACATTGTCTAACGGCAGAAAGCCTTTGCGCGGCGCAATGCCGGTCATAGCATCACAATGTTCCAGCACCAGATCGCATGACCAGTCCCAATTGGCTATCTCTTTAAGCGAACGGGCGAGTGCGTCGGTGGCCTGCGCAACATTTGGATTGCTGGCATTGGGAGCGGCATGTAGTTCCAGCGCAATCACTTTTCCGGCGTGGGCCGTATTGATATGGTTGATTTTCTGCTGCAGATGACGGTAATACGCCACGCAGGCTTTACGCTGATCTTCGTCGCTGGAAGCCAACCCGAAACCGCTGTTTGCGCCACGACGGCGCATGGTTTCCATAATGGCGGTGACCACGATTTGCCAGTCGCCCGGCGTATGGCGCAATAACCATTCGTCGCCTAACGGGTGAAGATGTTCAAGGCAGGGCTGCTCCAGCCCTCGAATATCCGGGGTATCGGCGAGCTGTCGCCAGAATTCCTTCTCTTCCTCTTCACTCTTTTGGTGAAATGAGGGTGCACAGGGGTACGCACCGATTATATAACCGGCATTATTAACGCTCATGTTGTGCTCCTTTTATAAAACTGAAATAGCAACCTTCACAACTATTTTGCGGATCGGTGTGGCGACAGTTTTATGACATGCAGGACGGTGAACATCCTGCGGGAAAAATATGGCATAGCTTCCCGGAATCATTTCGATGAAAGATTCATGTTCGCTGGTGTGATAAAAAATAATATCGCGCTGTTCTAATAACGATTCACTGATTTGGTTATTCCCGGTATCAATCGCGATACCGATTTTTTCTTCACCCCAGGCCAGAAATTGAATATCCAGGTAGCGGCGATGCACTTCCGGGCGATTTTCGGCAACATCACGCGTGGTTAAATCGATAATTTGCGCAAAGATGTTTTTACCGTCGATTTCCACTACGCCCGGTTCCAGTTTGCGGAAGTCTGTGCTGCGCAGAAAGTCGAGCGCTCTTTCAATCGCCGCGGGTAAACGACACGGGTTAGGCTGAGCGATATGTCCAAAGATCATACTCTGACTCCTTACAACGCCTGAATTTTGGCCCAGACGCTGTCATCAACGGTGATACCGTTGCGGCGGTTTTCATCCAGCAACTTTGTAAACTCGTGACCTGGTAGACGAACAGGTGTGTTTTCATCGGCGCGTTCGGCGGAGGTGATGAAATCCATAATCCGCTGCAGTTTGGCGTCGCGGGATGCGCCATCGATCAGCTTGTCTACTTCGATGGCGATGAAAATCTGTGAAACGCCATATTCATCACTGTTGTCCTGGGTGACTTCGGCCACGGAAGAACCGTCTGAAAGCAGGGTGGCGATCATATCCAGCACAATCGACAGGCCAGAACCTTTCCAGTAACCCATTGGCAAAATACGGCGGTTTTTCTCGATAACGCCAGGTTCTCTGGTGAGGTTACCTTCATCGTCGAACCCGCCGTCCACCGGCAGTTCACGACCGGCCAGGCGATTCACTTCCAGCATGCCGTAGGAGAACATCGACATCGACATATCGACCATGGTGATCGGCGTGGATGGGATGGCAACAATCAGCGGGTTAGTGCCTATGCAGCACTCTTTAGAACCCCATGCAGGCATCACGGCAATGGAGTTGGTCCAGCAGATACCAATGTAGCCTTTCTCCGCTGCTTGCCAGCCATAGCTGCCGCCGCGCATCCAGTGGTTGGCGTTACGCAGCGCGACCAGGCCAATACCGTGATCGGAGGCCAGTTCGATGGCTCGGTCCATCATCTTTTTCGCCGTCAAATTGCCGATCGAACGTTGGGCATCCCACTGCTCAATTGCCCCCAGGCTGGTAATGCGCTGCGGTTTGGCTTCAGGAATGATGTCACCGTTATCCAGTTGCTGAATGAAACGGGGAAAACGGTTCACGCCGTGCGAATACACGCCGGATTCGGTGGTACGGGCAAACATTTCGGCACAGGCATCGGCGGTTTCAACGGCGATACCGCGTGCCAGCAGTACCCGATTGAACGCTTCTTTCAACTGCTCAAAAGTGACTTTCATTCCTGTTTCCTTGTTTAAATTTGATCGCTTTTTTATCTCTAAATTTCACTATGCGAAATCTGATTTCAAATATAGCGATCAAATTTTGACAGATCAACGGGGCGGCTTGCTTTTTAAAATCATCAAAATCAAACAGTTGTGTTTTTTTGGTTCAGATCGTGAACTGAAACACACTTTGCGCTACCATCAGAGCGCGACGAAAAGGGGAGCGGAAGCGATGGGCACTAAAGAGAGTGAAATGACGCAAGACAAAGAGAGGCCAGCCGGAAGTCAGAGCCTGTTCCGTGGTTTGATGTTGATTGAGATTTTGAGCAACTATCCGAATGGTTGCCCGTTGGCGCATTTGTCTGAACTGGCAGGGCTGAACAAAAGTACCGTGCATCGACTGCTGCAAGGGCTGCAATCCTGCGGATATGTCACCCCCGCGCCAGCGGCGGGGAGTTATCGCCTGACCACCAAATTTATTGCCGTGGGTCAGAAGGCGCTGTCGTCACTGAATATCATCCATGTTGCTGCGCCGCACCTTGAAGCGCTGAATATCGCCACCGGTGAAACCATCAACTTCTCCAGTCGTGAAGACGACCATGCGATTTTGATTTATAAGCTGGAGCCGACAACGGGCATGCTGCGTACCCGCGCTTATATCGGTCAGCATATGCCGCTGTATTGCTCAGCGATGGGCAAAATTTATATGGCGTTTGGTCATCCGGACTATGTGGAATCTTACTGGCAGAGCCACCAGGATCTGATTCAGCCGCTGACCCGCAATACGATTACTGGTTTACCGGCCATGTACGATGAGCTGGCACAGATTCGCGAAAGCAGCATGGCAATGGATCGGGAAGAGAACGAGCTGGGGGTTTCCTGCATTGCCGTGCCGGTGTTTGATATTCATGGGCGGGTGCCGTACTCGGTATCGATTTCACTCTCTACCTCGCGCCTGAAGCAGGTCGGAGAAAAGAATTTACTCAAGCCGCTGCGGGAAACCGCGCAGGCCATTTCCAATGAGCTGGGCTTTACCGTTCGCGATTAGGCGCATGCCTGGCGTCGTTCAGGCACCTGACAAAATTTAACCGTTTCCCCTGTCCGATCAAAGCGACAAGGGCGACCTCTCTGGCACTCTGTGTTTTTCACGCATAGGGAGGGGAAAATGAACGCGTTTATTATGGCGGATGCGGCAAAATGTATTGGGTGTCGTACCTGCGAAGTGGCCTGTGTCGTCGCGCATCAGCAAAACCAGGATTGTGCGTCGGTCTCTTCCACTGCGTTTACTCCGCGGATCCGCGTGATTAAAGATGACGCCTTTACGACGGCGGTCGCTTGTCATCAATGTGAAGATGCTCCTTGCGCGAATGTTTGCCCAACGCACGCTATTCGTCGTGAACATGGACATATCTTCGTTGAACAGGCGCGTTGTATTGGCTGTAAAAGCTGTATGCTGGCTTGTCCGTTTGGGGCAATGAATGTCGTCGCCCGCTCGTCACGGGTGCAGGCGATAAAATGCGATTTGTGCTGGCACCGTGAGGCGGGACCCGCGTGTGTCGAAGCCTGCCCGACCAGCGCGTTGCAGTGTATAGATGCGGTCAGCGTCCAGAAACAGCGTCTACGTTCCCAGCCGCTGTGAAAGTAGCCCGACCCGTGCCTGGGTCGGGTTTATCATCAGCCTTCCAGCCAGGCGCGTTCGATCTCTTCAGCCAGAATCTTCACTCCCGCTTCGATTTTCTCCGGCTCTGGCACGTAGTTCATCCGCATGCACTGATGCGTATGCGGCCAGGGTTTATCCAGCCCTGGGAAGAAGTAGTCGCCGGGAACCATCAGCACGCCACGCGCTTTCAGGCGCTGATACAGCAGTTCAGTAGTGATGGGTAAATCTTTGAACCACAGCCACAGGAAAATCGCGCCCTCTGGTTTATGAATCAGGCAGCGATCTTCAGGTAAATAGCGGCGAATGATCGCAATTGTCTCCTGTACGCGCTGGTAATAAAACGGTTTGATAACCGTCTCGGACAGACGCAAGAGGTCGTTGCGCTTAATCATTTCGCACATCATTGCCGGACCCATTCCGCCAGGTGCAAGGCTGATGATGCCGTTCATATTGGTGATAGCTGTGATGATTTTTTCATTGGCGATAATGATGCCACAGCGGGAACCCGGCAGACCCAGCTTCGAAAGACTCATGCACAGCACAATGTTGGGGTTCCACAACGGGCGTGCTTCGCTAAAGATGATGCCAGGGAACGGTACGCCATAGGCATTATCAATCACCAACGGGATCCCATGCTGGTTGGCCAGCCGATCCAGCTTCATCAGCTCGTCATCGGTGATCACGTTACCTGTCGGATTGGTAGGACGTGACACGCAGATCATGCCTGTCTCTTCACCGATGTGCAGGTGTTCAAAATCAACGTGATACTTAAACTGACCTTCCGGCAACAGTTCGATGTTCGGACGCGCGGAGACAAAGAGATCTTCTTCCAGCCCGGAATCGGCATAGCCAATGTATTCCGGTGCCAATGGGAACAACACTTTTCGGGTGGTTCCATCGGCGCGACGTCCGGCGAAGAGGTTGAATAAGTAGAAAAACGCGCTCTGACTGCCATTTGTCAGTGCAATATTTTGTGGCTCAATATCCCAACCCAGATTCTCACGTAGCAGTTTCGCCAGCTCAGACAGTAGCTCGGTTTTACCTTGTGGACCGTCATAATTACAAAGCGCATCAGTGGCTTTGCCGTTTTCCAGCATATCTGCCAGCAGAGAATGAAAGTAATTTTGCATCTCTGGAATTTGCGCTGGATTGCCGCCGCCGAGCATGATGGCGCCAGGGGTGCGTAAACCGTCGTTGAGGTCCTCCATCAGGCGTGTGATGCCTGAATGGCGGGTAAATTTGTCGCCAAAAAGTGAGAATGTCATAGCTGGTGGTCTGTCGAACTGAGTAATAAAGTGGCTAACCATAGCGCTACCCATAGCAGGGTGCAAATCAGGGGTATCAGGCTGGATTGATGTTTTATGCTGCCTAAACGTATCAGGCTGGTGAATTGTTTTGAGCTGCGTCCGACCAGATGACGACACCGGACGCTAGCCTGGTTAATGCTGGCCGGCCCACACCACCATGACTTTATCATCGCCATGTTCGCGGATAAATCCGTATCCCTGCTTCAAAGCCAGCGTGGTTTGTTGACCGGCGCCAATAGCGGAATGTCTGGCCCTGAACTGACTGATACGCTGCCAGTGCGCGACGCTGGTGGCAGATTTGCCGGTCACCTCCTGCCAGTTCATCTCTGAGCGTGTACCCTGTAATGGGTCAGAGCCGGTTGGGCCAAAAGGTCGGGCCGACTCGTCGCCATAAAAGAGCTGTACCGCGCCCGGCGCCAGCAGCAATAGCTCGGCGGCTTTGTCTCCACCTTCGCGGAACAACCGCGTATCGTGCGAGGAGAGATAACTCAGGACGTTGAAGTCCTGCAGTTTATCCGCCATCTGCTGCCAGATGAGATCCATGTTTGCCAGACAATCGACGGCCTTTGCCGCCTGTTCCTGATAGTCAAAATTGATCATCGCATCGAAGCCGTGACGATAATAATCGCTCTGCATTACGCCGTGACCCCAGGCTTCGCCGGTCATCCAGAAGGGGTTATCATCCAGCGCTTTGTCCGGGTTGGCTTTCTTCCATTCGAGCAGTGCCGCGCTGGCCTGTGTTTTTAGCTGCTGCCAGGCGGGAAGCTCGACGTGTTTGGCGGTATCGACCCGAAAGCCGTCAATCCCATAATCTCGCACCCACTGGCTGAGCCAGTGGGTCAGATAATCCCGGGGGGTGTAACCGGCAATGGCTTTGGCGCGCGTATCCGGCTTGTGCTGATAAAAGTTTGGCAGCCCGGAAGGTGTGGTGGATTCGGTTTTCAGATCGGGCAGGAACGCCAGCGACATGGTCAGGTCATCAAAGCCAGGATTGTCGTAATCGCCAATATCGGTGCGGATCCAGTTTTTCCCCCACCATTTTTCCCAGCCGGCTTTATTGCTGAAGTTGATGTAATCATTAAAACTGTGCCAGCTCTGTCCGGCAGCGGGCTTCCAGTCCGTCCAGCGTTCCCCGAGCGTTTTTTTCAGCTCATCGCCCGATAGGTACAGTGCCCCAAACTGATACTCCTGCATATCCGCCAACGTGGCGTAGCCGGTATGGTTCATCACCACATCAAACAGGACACGGATGCCGCGCTGGTGTGCGCCATCAACCAGCGCACGCAGATCCGCTTCATTACCCATGTTGGCGTCAAGCGTGGTCCAGTCCTGGGTGTAGTAGCCGTGGTATGCGTAGTGGGGAAAATCTCCTTTGGCGCCGCCCCCAACCCAGCCGTGGATTTGCTCAAACGGTGCGCTGATCCACAGGGCGTTGACGCCCAGTTGTTGCAGGTAGTCGAGTTTACTGGTGAGGCCGCGCAAATCGCCACCGTGGAAAGTGCCAATTTCCTGCATGCCGTCGTTGCGACGTCCGTAGCTGTGGTCGTTGCTCGGATCTCCATTCACAAAGCGGTCCGTCAGGACGAAATATACCGTGGCGTTATGCCAGTCGAAAGCGGCGGGGGCATCGGTTTCTGCCCGTTCCAGCAGCAACAGTCCGTTACTGGTTGCGGCGGGTTGTAAGGTAATCGACCCGTTTTTTACTGTTGCCGTTTGCTGGCTGTAGAAATCGCGCACCACGGCACCTTCCGGGAAGGTCTGGCTCACGTCCAGCGTTAACGGCGAACCATCCCATTTTGGGCACTGGCGAATCTGGACGGTGGCGGGCCCTACGGTGTTTTTGACCGAGAGCATTAGCGTCGGTGTGCCGGACCGGGTATCGACTTCCAGCGTGTAATCGCCGTCTTTGAATAAACGCCACTGCGGCGGCGCGCCTTCACACGGTTTTAGCGATAGCATCTGGTTGAGTTTTATCGCATCAGCAGGCTGCCAGCACTGTTGGTCAAAATTCAGAATCAAAGGGCGAGTACCCTTCGTCAACGCTGCATGGCTGACGAATTTACCCGTACCTTCCGCTTCGAAGGTGGGAAGTTCTGGAGAAGTCCATGATGAGGCGATGGCAAAGCCGGGTATCAGCGCCAGCGCAACGGCGGCAAGTTTCATAATGCTGTCCTTGATGCTGCGATTTTCGCCAGTTTGCCAGTGAAATCAGGCCGGAAACTCCTCCTTTGAGTCGATTCCGCCAGGAGGAGAAGTGAGGGGGAGCTAACGCGTTCAAAAAATGAACTGATTTTGCGATAACCTCCACATTTTCTTCGAATTAATGGCGCCCTGAACCGTTAATGCGTGACATAGTTTCAGAATTGGACTATTCCTTTGGGTGCTCTTGACGGCTATTTTTGATATGATTTGAGATTCATCTCTCATTTTTGTGAAAAATATAAGGTGTTGGAATGCATAAATCCGACCAGGAGACCTAATGATATTGACTCCCATTCGACGATATGGGGCAATGATTCTTATGTTACTCACCGTGGTATTTTCGGGTGAGGCGCTGGCAAAGACACACACGGCGACAACGAGTCACAAGCCTCAGGTAATCAAGGCAAGTAATAAACAGGTAAGCAGTAAACAAGAGTATTCTCGCAATAGTGCAAAGAGTAGTTCACTTCCTGATTTGCGAAAATACCCTTCCGGAACACCAAGGAAAAAAGCGTTTCTCCGGACGGTTATGCCTTATATTACCAGCCAAAATGCTGCCATTACGGCGGATCGTAACTGGTTGATTTCAAAACAGTACCAGAACCGCTGGTCACCCACTGAGCGCACGCGTATGAAAGACATCGCGAAGCGCTACAAGGTGAGCTGGTCTGGCAACACGCGTAAAATTCCGTGGAATACGCTGCTTGAGCGCGTAGACATTATCCCGACTAGCATGGTTGCAACCATGGCTGCGGCCGAAAGCGGCTGGGGGACGTCGAAGCTGGCGCGTAGCAACAACAACCTGTTTGGCATGAAATGTGGCAAAGGTAGTTGCAATAACGCACCGGGTAAGGTGAAAGGCTATTCACAGTTTGAATCGGTGAAAGAGTCGGTAAATGCCTACGTCATTAACCTGAACACGCACCCGGCTTACTCTTCTTTCCGTAAGTCACGCGCGCAGTTGCGTAAGGCCGATCAGGAAGTCACCGCTACCGCGATGATCCATAAGCTGAAGGGGTATTCCACGAAAGGACAGAGCTACAACAACTATCTGTTCGCCATGTATCAGGATAACCAACGCTTAATCGCCGCACATATGTAATTTCGTGTGCTAATCCGGTCTACAAATCACCTTGTAGGCCGGATCAGACCAGGTAGCCATCCGGCAATTCCCTCTATAGCAACACTTCACTGTTCACATCGCGATACTCTTTTGGCGTCGTATCGTACTCTTTCTTAAAGACTGAATAGAAATACTGCAGCGACGGATAGCCGCACATCTGTGAAATTTCGTTGATCGAAAGCGTGGTAGAAACGAGCAGACTGCGCGCTTTTTCCAGCTTTTCGGCATGAATCACGGCGTGGATGGTCTCTCCGACCTCTTCTTTAAAGCGCTTCTCCAGATTCGAACGTGAAATTCCCACTGAATCCAGCACTTGTTCAACCTTAATCCCTTTACAGGCATGATTGCGAATAAAGTGCATGGCCTGAATTACGGCAGGATCGGTCAAGGAGCGGTAATCGGTTGAGCGCCGCTCTACCACGCGCACTGGAGGAACCAGAATGCGTTGTAGAGGCAGCACTTCATTCGCCAGCAAGCGGTGCAGGAGTTTTGCGGCCTGGTAGCCCATCTGCCTGGCTCCCTGAGCCACGGATGACAGCGCTACCCGCGACAGGTAACGGGTCAGTTCTTCGTTGTCTATTCCTATCACACACAGCTTTTCTGGTACCGGAATATGCAGGTGCTCGCAGACTTGCAGGACGTGTCGTGCCCGCGCGTCGGTGACCGCGATAATGCCGGTTTGAGGCGGCAACGTTTGTAGCCAGTCTGCCAGACGATTTTGCGCGTGCTGCCAGTTTTCCGGCGCAGTTTCCAGCCCCTGGTAGACGACGCCGCGGTACTTTTCTTTTGCCACCAACTGGCAAAACGCATATTCACGTTCCGCGGCCCAGCGTTTACCGCTTGACGAAGGCAGGCCGTAAAACGCAAAGCGGTTTACCCCTTTTTCTTTCAGATGCAGGAAAGCACTTTCTACCAGCGCGTGATTGTCGGTAGCAATGTAATGTACCGGGGGATAATCTTGCTCCCGATGGTAGGAACCCCCAACGCCGATGATTGGAACATCGACATCGGCAAGTAATTGTGCAATGTCATCATCGTCATAATCGGCAATAACGCCATCGCCGAGCCAGTCTTTAATATTATCAATACGGGCGCGGAAATCTTCCTCAATGAATATATCCCACTCGGATTGCGATGCCTGTAAATATTCACCCACTCCTTCTACCACCTGGCGGTCATAGGCTTTATTGGCATTAAATAACAGAGTGATGCGGTGACGTTTATCAAACATAAGAACCTGTCCTGGAAAGGTTAACGTGGGCCTGTGATACTAGCAAAACCGCCGGTACGACTGCTTGATGAAGCGTGACAAATTTCCTGATTGCCTGAGGCCAGGCAAAATTTACATACAGCCAGCGGGAAGGCAATTGTCATTTTTAATCTACGCATTACGGTTTTTTGTTTAATGGCTAACCTTCGATCGCGATCGCTTTTTTATTTCTTCTTTCATCGCGTTTTTTTGGGAGCCAGCGCACGTTTGGGTATTCTCTTAATAGCGGTGTGAAATAACGTAATTGAGCAATAAATCAGGAAATTCCAGTATAGCCATATCGCAGTTTACTTACCGTATTACCTGATTATGGAGCTTATTATGCCGGCTTATTTTGACCAACTCGATCGCGTTCGTTTCGAAGGGACTAAATCTACTAACCCGCTCGCATTTCGCCATTACAATCCTGACGAAATCGTGTTGGGCAAACGCATGGAAGATCATCTGCGTTTTGCTGCCTGCTACTGGCATACCTTCTGCTGGAACGGTGCGGATATGTTCGGCATGGGCGCTTTCGATCGTCCGTGGCAGCAGCCTGGTGAAGCACTGGCGCTGGCGAAACGCAAAGCGGATGTGGCATTTGAGTTCTTTCACAAGCTGAATGTGCCTTACTACTGCTTCCATGACGTGGATGTCTCGCCTGAAGGGGCTTCACTGAAAGAGTACAAAAACAACTTTGCGCAGATGGTTGATGTGCTGGCGGCAAAACAGGAACAGAGCGGCGTGAAACTGCTGTGGGGAACGGCAAACTGCTTCACCAACCCACGCTACGGCGCGGGCGCGGCAACGAATCCGGATCCGGAAGTATTCAGCTGGGCCGCCACGCAGGTGGTTACGGCCATGGATGCCACACATAAGTTAGGTGGCGAAAACTATGTCCTGTGGGGCGGTCGTGAAGGCTATGAGACGTTGCTGAATACCGATCTGCGTCAGGAGCGTGAGCAAATTGGTCGCTTCATGCAACTGGTGGTGGAACACAAACACAAAACCGGTTTCCAGGGTACCTTGCTTATCGAACCGAAGCCGCAGGAACCGACCAAGCACCAGTACGATTACGATGCGGCGACCGTCTACGGCTTCCTCAAGCAGTTCGGTCTGGAAAAAGAGATCAAACTGAATATTGAAGCTAACCATGCCACGCTGGCGGGCCATTCGTTCCATCACGAAATCGCCACCGCTATTGCGTTGGGTCTGTTTGGCTCTGTCGATGCCAACCGTGGTGACGCGCAGCTGGGCTGGGACACTGACCAGTTCCCGAACAGCGTAGAAGAGAATGCGCTGGTGATGTACGAAATCCTGAAAGCGGGCGGTTTCACCACCGGTGGCCTGAACTTCGATGCCAAAGTGCGTCGTCAGAGTACCGATAAATACGATCTGTTCTATGGTCATATTGGCGCGATGGATACCATGGCACTGTCGCTGAAAATTGCAGCGCGCATGATTGAAGACGGTGGTCTGGACCAGCGCGTGGCAAAACGTTATGCCGGTTGGAATGGTGAGCTGGGCCAGCAAATTCTAAAAGGGCAGATGACGCTGACGGAAATTGCGCAGTACGCTGAACAACATAACCTGGCGCCAGTGCACCAGAGCGGTCATCAGGAATTGCTGGAAAATCTGGTGAACCATTATTTGTTCGATAAATAACGGGTCTCTGAGAGCGTCCGTAAGCCCGGTAAGCTCGCGCTACCGGGCCTTTCTTTAAGGAACGATGCCTTATGTATATCGGGATAGATCTTGGCACATCAGGCGTAAAGGCCATTCTGCTTAACGAGCTGGGGGATGTGGTCGCTTCACACACGGAGAAACTCACCGTTTCGCGCCCGCATCCATTATGGTCTGAACAAGACCCTGAGCAGTGGTGGTTGGCAACGGATCGGGCTGTGAAAACATTGGGCCACCAGCATTCACTTCGCGAGGTGAAAGCACTGGGGATTGCCGGACAGATGCACGGTGCGACGCTACTGGATGAGCAACAGAAGATATTGCGTCCGGTTATTCTGTGGAACGATGGTCGCTGTGCTGAAGAGTGCGTCATGCTTGAGGAGCGGGTTCCGCAATCGCGTGGCATCACCGGTAACCTGATGATGCCTGGCTTTACCGCGCCAAAGCTGCTGTGGGTGCAGCGCCACGAACCGGAGATTTTCAGCCGGGTTGATAAAGTCCTGCTGCCGAAAGATTATCTGCGCCTGCGTATGACAGGCGATTTCGCCAGCGATATGTCCGATGCGGCAGGTACCATGTGGTTGGATGTCGCGAAGCGTGACTGGAGTGATGTCATGCTGGCCGCCTGTCAACTGACCCGTGCGCATATGCCTGAGCTTTATGAAGGTAGTGAGATTACCGGAACATTGTTGCCGGAGGTCGCCAGGGCCTGGGGAATGCAGGAGGTTGCGGTGGTTGCCGGAGGCGGTGATAACGCGGCGGGAGCGGTTGGCGTCGGCATGATGAATGCCGGTCAGGCAATGTTATCGCTGGGGACTTCCGGGGTCTATTTTGCGGTCAGTGATGGTTTTCTCAGCAAACCGGAAAGCGCGGTCCATAGTTTTTGCCATGCTTTACCTGAAAGATGGCACCTGATGTCCGTGATGCTAAGTGCGGCATCCTGCCTGGACTGGGCGGCAAAATTAACCGGGCTGGCGAGCGTTCCTGCGTTGATTGCCGCAGCGCAACAGGCGGATGAACACGCTGAGCCGGTCTGGTTTTTACCCTATCTGTCCGGCGAACGTACGCCACACAACAACCCTCAGGCGAAGGGTGTATTTTTTGGTCTGACGCATCAGCATGGTCCGGCGGAACTGGCTCAGGCGGTGCTGGAAGGCGTGGGTTTTGCGCTGGCTGACGGTATGGACGTGGTACATGCCTGCGGCGTGCAGCCTGCCAGTATTACGCTGATTGGCGGCGGGGCACGCAGTGAGTACTGGCGTCAGATGCTGTCTGACATCAGCGGATTGCAGCTGGATTACCGTACCGGCGGCGATGTCGGCCCTGCACTCGGCGCGGCGCGACTGGCGCAAATTGCCATGAATACGCAGCGGCCTTTATCAGACCTACTGCCTCAGCTTACGCTGGAGCAGGCGCATTATCCTGACGCCGGGCGCCACGCGCTGTACCAACAGCGTCGGGAAACCTTCCGCCGAATCTATCAGCAATTACAGCCGCTGATGTCCTGACCCTAAATCCCCTCTGGTAAACAGAGGGGATTTATCAAATGTATATTTCAATCAAACAAATAACTATCACGCATGAATTTATTCTGAAAGTCCGGCGTAGTGGCATTTTTCTGTGTTGTCTGTAGCGGGTTATTCATATTGTATCTCTGATGGATAAGGAGATCCCAATGAAGACGACAAGGCTGTTGCCATGGATACTATTCCTCTCTGGCGCACTGATTTACGTTATTGGCCTATGGCGGGAGTGCCCGTTATTGAGCGGCAAAGGCTATTTTTTCGGCGTGCTGATGACGGGAATGTTTGTGACCTACGCTTATAAACGTGCTGTAAATCTCAATCAGAACGACGAACGCTTCGCTTCCGTGTGTCAGATGGTGGTGCTAATAACCGTTGGGTTACTGCTGGTGGGGGTATGGAATGCCCCGGTATCGTCCCTCGAAAAGGGGCTGTACCCGGTGGCATTCATCATATGTCTACTGGGGCAAGTTTTGTTGCTGCGTCTGCAATATATGGGGGATTAACTTACCAACCTGCGCGTATCGATGCGCTGCAACAATATGGACAACAGTAAACTTCCTGCCAGCGTGGCGCTAAAAATCCACAGTATATCCAGCGGTGGCCAGTTCTTGAATTCTATACCGTTGGTGCGCAACGCGTGAATGATCAGCGCATGAAAGCCATAAATTCCTAATGAGTGGCGGGAAATAAGGCCCAGTACCGGCAGAGTGCGCGTGCTGAGCGTATTTTTGACCAGTGTCAGGAGTGAGGCTGCACAAATAAACACTGCCGGGCCGCAGTAGAGGTACCAGGTATCGGCAAAATTGCCTCGCCAGCGCAGTTCATACAACGTGCCTCGAGAAATAATAAACACGGCGGTGATGAATAACGCCGCACAGAGCCAGGTGAGCGCGCGCTTTTGCGTATCCATCATGCCAATCGCCCGGCCCAGCATGCCGTACACGATGTAGTAGAAAGTGTCGCCGCTGATGTACAGGTTGACCGGAAGCCACTCAAAGCCGCCAATTTTTTGCGAGACGGTGTTGGGATTGGCAATCACACCTATCACCACCATGAGTGCCAGCAGCATCTTGCCGCTGATGTTTTTTACCTGTATCAGCGGCGAAATCAGGTAGATAACGGCGATCGCGAAGAAAAACCACAGGTGATAGAACACCGGCTTTTGCAACAAGTTTTTCAGCGATAGCTCAGCGTTGATCGAGGTAAACAGCAGGATATAGGCCAACGCCACGCTGCTGTAAAACAAAATGCAGAGCGCGATGCGCGTGAAATGGCGCGGTTTGGCGCTGCGCTCGCCAAAAAACAGATAGCCCGAAATCATAAAGAACAGCGGGACGCTGACGCGAGAGGCGGAATTGAGCACGTTGGCCAGATCCCAATTCAACAGGCTGACGCTTTGCGCATTAGTGATATACCAGGTCGTGGTGTGGATCATCACGACCATAAGACAGGCGATCCCGCGCAGATTATCAATCCAGTAAATTTTGGGCTGCATCAGTTCCTCTGTATCCATTAAAAAAAGTCTGACCGAAATTTTGCATGCGTAGCTCACTGGAATAATCCGAGTTCTTACGCTAAAGCTTGAGATGGTCTGATGAGATTCTGAAAATAGGATCCGTTTCCAGACACTAATAATAAGACTGACCAGCAAACCAGGCGGTAATAAAATGATGATGAAGTATTTCTTTCCCGCGTTCGCGACCCTTTTGCTGGTGGCGTGCGCCGACACACCGCCGCCCGCGCAGAAGGCGCAAAAGGTTAAGGTCAATGCAACGCGCTCGCTGGATATGGAGTCACTGTGCAGAAATGAGGCGGCACAGATTTATAACACTGACGCGCTGAAAATTGATATCTCCGGCCTGGAACAATTCCAGGGCAGCTATGAGATGCGGGGTTCGACCTTCCGTAAAGAGAGTTTTGTCTGCTCTTTTGATGCAGACGGGCAGTTTTTGCACCTTTCCATGCGCTAAGTTCCCCCTTTTTCCCGTTTCGTACTGTATATCTTGCAGCCAGCGGGTATACTGACCGCTTCCTTTAAATCCACACGTATCCAGCACGAAATAATATGCAAAAGTTTGATACCAGGACCTTCCAGGGCTTGATCCTGACCTTACAGGATTACTGGGCTCGCCAGGGCTGCACCATTGTTCAACCATTGGACATGGAAGTCGGCGCGGGGACATCTCACCCAATGACCTGCCTGCGTGCGCTAGGGCCGGAACCGATGGCGACTGCTTATGTGCAGCCTTCCCGTCGTCCGACCGATGGCCGCTATGGCGAAAACCCGAACCGCTTACAGCACTACTATCAGTTCCAGGTAGTGATTAAGCCGTCACCGGACAACATTCAGGAGCTGTACCTGGGTTCTCTGAAAGAGCTGGGTATGGACCCGACCATTCACGATATTCGTTTCGTGGAAGATAACTGGGAAAACCCGACGCTGGGTGCCTGGGGTCTGGGTTGGGAAGTGTGGCTGAACGGCATGGAAGTGACGCAGTTCACCTACTTCCAGCAGGTTGGTGGTCTGGAATGTAAACCCGTGACCGGGGAAATTACCTACGGTCTGGAACGTCTGGCCATGTACATTCAGGGCGTAGACAGTGTTTACGACCTGGTCTGGAGCGACGGCCCGCTGGGTAAAACCACCTACGGCGACGTGTTCCATCAGAATGAAGTGGAGCAATCCACCTACAACTTTGAATACGCTGACGTGGACTTCCTGTTCACCTGCTTCGAGCAGTACGAGAAAGAAGCGCAGCAGCTTCTGGCGTTGGAAAACCCGCTGCCGCTGCCTGCGTATGAGCGCATTCTGAAAGCCGCCCATAGCTTCAACCTGCTGGATGCGCGTAAAGCCATCTCCGTCACCGAGCGTCAGCGCTACATCCTGCGCATTCGCACCCTGACCAAAGCAGTGGCAGAAGCTTACTACGCTTCCCGTGAAGCCCTTGGCTTCCCGATGTGCAACAAAGACAAATAAGAGGCGGCCATGTCTGAGAAAACTTTTCTGGTGGAAATCGGCACTGAAGAGCTGCCACCAAAAGCACTGCGCAGCCTGGCTGAGTCCTTTGCTGCGAACGTTACCGCGGAGCTGGACAACGCTGGCCTCGCACACGGCAACGTAGAGTGGTTCGCCGCTCCACGTCGTCTGGCGCTGAAAGTAGCTGCCCTTGCTGAATCTCAACCGGACCGTGAAGTTGAAAAACGCGGCCCGGCCATTGCCCAGGCGTTTGACGCGGAAGGCAAACCGAGCAAAGCGGCAGAAGGTTGGGCGCGCGGTTGCGGTATCACGGTTGATCAGGCTGAGCGTCTGACCACCGACAAAGGCGAATGGCTGCTGTATCGCGCGCATGTGAAAGGCGAAAGCGCTGAAACGCTGTTGCCGAACATGATCGCCACCTCACTGGCGAAACTGCCGATCCCGAAACTGATGCGCTGGGGCGCGTCTGACGTTCACTTCGTGCGTCCGGTTCACACCGTGACCCTGCTGCTGGGCGACAAAGTCATCCCGGCAACGATTCTGGGTATCCAGTCCGATCGCGTGATCCGCGGCCATCGTTTTATGGGCGAGCCGGAATTCACCATCGATTCTGCCGATCAGTACCCGGAAATCCTGCGTGAGCGCGGCAAAGTGATTGCGGATTACGCTGAGCGTAAAGCGAAAATCAAAGCCGATGCTGAAGAGGCGGCTCGTAAAATTGGCGGCAACGCTGATCTGAGTGAAAGCCTGCTGGAAGAGGTCACCTCACTGGTGGAATGGCCGGTTGTTCTGACCGCGAAGTTCGAAGATAAATTCCTCGCTGTTCCGTCTGAAGCGCTGGTACACACCATGAAAGGTGACCAGAAGTACTTCCCGGTTTACGCGAACGACGGCAAATTGCTGCCGAACTTTATCTTTGTGGCCAACATCGAATCAAAAGATCCGACCCAGATTATCTCTGGCAACGAGAAAGTGGTTCGTCCGCGTCTGGCGGATGCCGAATTCTTCTTCAATACCGACCGTAAAAAACGTCTGGAAGACCATCTGCCGCGTCTGCAAACCGTGCTGTTCCAACAGCAACTGGGTACGCTGCGCGACAAGACTGACCGTATCCAGGCACTGGCGGGCTGGATTGCTGGTCAAATTGGCGCTGACGTTAACCACGCAACGCGAGCTGGCCTGCTGTCCAAGTGCGACCTGATGACCAACATGGTCTTCGAGTTCACCGACACCCAGGGCGTGATGGGAATGCACTACGCGCGTCACGATGGCGAAGCGGAAGATGTTGCCGTGGCGCTGAACGAGCAGTATCAGCCGCGTTTTGCCGGTGATGACCTGCCGTCTAACCCGGTGGCTTGTGCCGTGGCGATTGCTGACAAGATGGACACCCTGGCGGGTATCTTCGGGATTGGTCAGCATCCGAAAGGCGACAAAGATCCGTTTGCGCTGCGTCGTGCCGCGCTGGGCGTGCTGCGTATCATCGTTGAGAAGAACCTGAATCTGGATCTGCAAACGCTGACGGAAGAGGCTGTTCGTCTGTATGGCGACAAGCTGACTAACGCCAACGTGGTGGATGACGTTATCGACTTTATGCTCGGTCGCTTCCGCGCCTGGTATCAGGACGAAGGTTACACCGTCGATACCATCCAGGCCGTGCTGGCGCGTCGTCCGACTCGTCCGGCTGATTTCGATGCGCGTATGAAGGCTGTTTCGCACTTCCGTACGCTGGAGGCTGCGTCCGCGCTGGCTGCCGCGAACAAGCGCGTATCAAATATTCTGGCGAAGTCTGAAGAAACGTTGAATGACCGTGTGAATGCGGCAACGCTGAAAGAGCCGGAAGAAATTGCGCTGGCGATGCAGGTTGTGGTGCTGCGCGATAAGCTGGAGCCTGTTTTCGCCGCTGGATATTACCAGGAAGCGCTGGTTGAGTTATCAGCACTGCGTGAACCGGTTGATGCGTTCTTCGAAAAAGTGATGGTTAATGTAGAAGATAAAGATCTGCGTATTAACCGTCTATCCATGCTCGAAAAACTGCGCGAACTGTTCCTGCGCGTGGCGGATATTTCGCTGCTGCAGTAACGGTCCTGAGCTGACTTAGAAAATGCCGGATAAGCAATTGCGCCATCCGGCTTTTTTTTGTTAGCGCAATTGTAATTTAGTCAGACAGGTCTGGCTGTCTTCCATGGTTTTAATGGGATACTCCGCTTTTTTGCCGTTGTAGCTTACTGCGATTGTGCCTGCCATATTGCGCGGTAGCCAAACCCCGACGAAGCCATTTCGACCACTCTTCATCTCTTTTTGTAGCACCACATCACCCTTGTTATCCGTGACTTTGACATTGAATGTCTGCTCCGGCATTTCGCCCTGGCAACCGGAAAGGCTGTGGTTGAAGCAAGGATGTGTTTGCCATTCATAAGGGGCAAATGACAGATAGAACTTGTCACCGAGCGGCAGGGTATAGATCTGATCGCCCGAAGAGAGCTTCAGTTCAGTGCTGGTGATGGATGCCGAGTACGGCAGCGGGCGGCTCTGGGGAGACTGGTCAATGGCCTCGACGATTTGCTCGACGGATTTTCCGCTGAGCCCGTGTTCCGCCAAAAAAGTGGCTTCCGGAGTTGCCGCGAACACGCTACCGGTGGTGAGTAAACCTAAAGCCAGCAGCAATGAGGATTTCGACATAGCTTCAATTCCTTGTGAACGTTGTGGAATACAGACTGGCTCACTATAAAGCTTGCCCTTAGGGAAAGGTCAAAGGGGCGACGGGTAAAGTAATGCAAAGACGTGTGGGCGAGGCGTTGTACGAACTATAAATAAAAAAATCCCCGCCGTTCGGCAGGGATTCAGAATTTTGAGCTTTTTAAGCTTACAGGCTGGTTACGTTGCCAGCTGCCGGGCCTTTAGCGCCGCTTTCGATGGTGAAGGAAACTTTCTGACCTTCGTCCAGAGATTTGTAGCCATCGTTCTGGATAGCAGAGAAGTGTACGAACACGTCTTTAGAGCCATCGTCAGGAGTGATGAAGCCGAAACCTTTGTCAGCGTTGAACCATTTTACGATACCAGTCATTTTACCGGACATAGTGTATTACCTTTTAAAAAATAAGTGTGCCTTTCGGCGATATGGCGTGCTTTACAGATTTTTTAACAGTAAAGGAAATGCTCACTACGAGGGTATCAACGATAACTCTTGAAGGGACTTGCCTTACTAACTGCTGTAATGGTCTGTACGTCAAACCGTTGAGGGCATTAACTCATTTTACGCATGTGGATGCAACTACTATTTTCTTTTTTGTGGATAACCTTCTTAAGGGAACGGCCCTTTTTCAGGACCGTTATGAAGTAAAATTAAAAAATAGTTCAATCCATCAATTGCTTACTTAATCTCGGGTCTGCCTGAATCAGACGCATCAGCTTCAATTCGGTACTGGAAGGCTTAACGCGTTTAGACTCCCATTCGTGAACCATCGCGACTGTCACGCCCATTGCCCGGGCAAAATCGTCTGTTTTTAAACCTGTCCCTCGTCGTAGCTGTTCAAATTCAGTGAAAGGGTTGGTTTTTTGCGTCAGAGCGACGGTCTGCGATACATCTTTAAAAACAATCTGCTCCAGACTGCTTAGCAGTTCAAACATAGGATCTTTGTATTCCATTGAGAACTCCTATAAATCACACAGCGGGATCGTGAATTTTCTCGAAGCTCATTAAGAGTAGTCGCAAAAAATGAAGTCGGATTTGGGGTTTGAGAGGTGGATTCGTTTCAGCAGGTAGTGGGTAACAATCTTTCGCAGGCTAACAAACTGATAAAGGTCGGGATCTCGAACGATCGACCCCGATTGTAAAGATGACTAAAATATGATGACGCGCAGTGAATGGCGCATTGTTTCGCAAAACGCAGGATGGCCAGAACGGTTATTTTCCCCCACAAGATTACGCGGAAAGGGTATCTTGCGGGGCTGACCTGGACTATCCTTGTCAACGTCAGGCACGCGGGTGTCGTTGTGCGCATTTTTGGGTGAAAGGAGTATTAAAATGGCGACAGGTAAGTCCTGCTCTCGCTGGTTTGCGCCTGTTTTGGCGCTCTTAATGGTAGTTGGCCTGAGTGGGTGTTTTGATAAAGAAGGCGATCAGCGCAAAGCGTTTATCGATTTTCTGCAGAATACTGCAATGCGTAGTGGAGAGCGTTTACCAACGCTGACCGCAGATCAGAAAAAACAGTTTGGCCCGTTTGTGTCCGATTACGCGATTCTGTATGGCTATTCGCAGCAGGTTAATCAGGCGATGGACTCCGGTCTGCGCCCGGTGGTTGATAGCGTGAATGCGATTCGTGTTCCTCAGGATTATGTGACTCAGCGTGAACCGCTGCGTCAGGCAAATGGTGCGCTGGGCGTGTTAGGGCAACAGTTGCAGAATGCGAAACTGCAGGCGGATGCTGCGCATGGCGCACTGAAGCAGGGCGAGGATCTGAAACCGGTCTTTGACCAGGTTTACAATAAAGTTGTCACTGTACCTGCAGAGGCGTTACAGCCGCTGATCCCTGCCGCGCAAATCTTCACGCAGCAGTTAGTGCAGGTTGGTGATTTTGTGGCGCAGCAGGATACGCAGGTGAGCTTTGTCGCCAACGGTATCCAGTTCCCAACGTCGCAGCAGGCAAGTCAGTACAACACGCTGATTGGCCCGTTGGCTTCTCAACATCAGGCATTTAACCAGGCCTGGACTGCTGCGGTGAATGCCGCTCAGTAATTAAGCCGCTGTAAGAGCTGTAAGATATGGAAGGCCGGGTGAGCGTAAGTGCTACCCGGCCTTTTGTTTATCGCGTGACTTGCGGGTTCACGCAGTTCTTCTCAACGCGTCCTTGCAGCGCATCGATTAAGTTATCCACCGCACAGGCCGCCATGTTATAGCGTGTTTCGTGCGTGGCTGAGCCAATGTGCGGCACGGCAACCACGTTTGGCAACGACAGCAGCGGTGAGTCTGCCGGTAATGGCTCCTGCTCAAACACATCCAGGCCAGCAGCATGAATTTCCCCGTTTTGCAGGGCAGCAATCAACGCTTTTTCATCGACCACCGGCCCGCGTCCGGCGTTTATGAAAATGGCGGAAGACTTCATTTTGGCAAATTGTTCGCGACTAAACAGATGATGCGTTTCTTCGGTTAACGGCAGGATCAGGCAGACAAAATCGGACTCCTGCAACAGCGTATCAAGATCGCAGTAGCGCGCGTTGAAGCGCTCTTCCGCTTCCTGATGATGGCGGCGGGCGTTATAGAGAATCGGCATGCTAAAGCCGAAATGCGCCCGTTGCGCCAGCGCTAGCCCAATACGGCCCATGCCAACAATCCCCAGCGTTTTGTGGTGCACATCCGTACCAAACCAGTCCGGCCCGATACTTTTGGTCCATTCACCAATTTTCACCCGTTCAGCCACTTCCACCACGCGGCGAGCGGTGCTTAACACCAGCGCCATCACCGTATCAGCGACGGTTTCCGTCAGTACGGTTGGCGTGTGCATCAGCAGCACCTTACGGGTGTTAAGAGCTTCGACGTCGAAGTTGTCATAGCCGACGGAAATCGTGGAGGTCGCACGCAGTTTCGGCATTTTCTCCAGTAGAGCGGTATTGACGGCTTCACTGGAGCCCAGTAGACCTTCCGCATTGGCAAAAGCTTCGGCGTGCTGTGCGACGGTTTCCGGGCGCAGGTTAGGCACACGTGTCACAGTAAAATGCTCTTCCAGGCGATGCAGTAAATCGTCAGGTAACGCTTTATAGAGAATAATGGACGGTTTCATGCGAATCTCCGTAAGTTAAAATTTAAGCGTGGCGTGCGCCAATAGGTAGCTGTTGATTATTAGCAGGCTTAACGATCAAAGTTAGCCACACTGAGACAAAAAGCGCTACCCCCATAAAAATGTACGACGCGGACGGGCTGCCGGTTGCGCCATTGAGGTAGCCGACAAACCATGAACCAAAGAATGAGCCTAGCGCGCCCATACTGTTAATCAGCGCCATTGCACCCCCGGCAACGTTACGCGGCAGCATTTCAGGAATGATGGCAAAGAAAGGACCATAAGGGGCATACATGGCCGCGCCCGCAATCACCAGTAGGGTGTAAGAAATCCAGAAGTGGTCTGCACCCACGGCCCAGGAGCCGATAAAAGCGAAAGCAGCTATCAGTAACAGTGGCCAGACAAACAGCTTACGATTTTGCAGTTTATCGGAGGCCCAGGAGACGAGGATCATTGCTGCCGTCGCCGCCAGATAAGGTACGGATGACAGCCAGCCAACCTCAACCATCCCCAGATTTGCGCCGCCGTTGCGGATAATGGACGGCAGCCACAGAACAAAACCGTAGACCCCAATACTCCAGGCGAAATACTGCATGCACAGCAGGATCACGTTACGTGAGCGGAAGGCTTCGCTATAGTTACGCACAGCTTTGATGCCTTGCTGCTCTTTTTCCAGCTGTGCCTGAAGGGCGGCTTTTTCAGACTCTGACAGCCAGCCGACCTGAGACGGTTTGTCTTTTACCAGTACCCACCAGCAGAATGCCCAGATGATGGCCGGGAATCCCTCGATGATGAACATTTCCCGCCAGCCCAGCGCCTGAATCAAATATCCGGAAACCACAGACATCCACAGGACGGTGACTGGGTTACCGAGGATCAGAAAGGTATTAGCACGCGAACGCTCGGACTTCGTAAACCAGTTACTGATATAAATCAGCATTGCGGGCATGACCGCGGCTTCAACGACACCAAGAATAAAGCGGATGGCGGCAAGCATTGGAATATTGCTGACCATGCCGGTTAACGATGCGCATGCGCCCCAGAGAATTAGACAGATAAAAATCAGTTTTCGCACGCTGCGGCGTTCGGCGTAAATTGCGCCTGGGATCTGAAAGAAGAAATAGCCGAGGAAAAACAGCGCGCCCAGTAGGGAAGAGATCCCTTTAGTAATGCCGAGATCTTCATTGATACCGGCGGCGGAGGCGAAGCTGAAGTTCGCGCGGTCAAGGTACGCCAGGCTGTACGTGATAAACACGATTGGCATGATGTACCACCAGCGTTTTGCTGCATTGGTTGAGCTATTCATAGACTGCCCTCTGGTTATGCTGATACGCCGCCTCTGAATGTAGGGTACAGAGACAGAGTTGGTCGGGAATTTATTCCCCTAATTGTTCACGTGTGGGTAATCCTTCGCTGTCGCCCTGAACCTGAATGGCCAGTGCGCCAATTTTATTGCCACGAGTCACCGCCTGATGCAGCGAACGCCCTTCCAGCAGGGCACTGATAACGCCAACGGCAAAGCCATCGCCTGCGCCGACCGTATCGACTACGTTGTCGACTTTTACCGGTGCGACGCAGCCTTGTTCGCCGCTGGCGGTTTTGTACCAGGCACCATCAGCCCCGGTTTTGATAATCACGGCCTTCACCCCATGGCGCAGATAAAAGTCGGAGATGGCTTCAGGCGTCTGCTGACCGGTTAAAATCATGCCCTCTTTTAACCCAGGTAAAACCCAGTCAGCCTGGAACGCCAAACGGTTCAGTTTTTCCACCATTTCAGCTTCGCTTTTCCACAGCACTGGGCGTAAATTCGGGTCGAACGAGATGCTCTTCCCTTGCGCTTTCAGTGTGCGGGCGGTATGGGCTAACAGTTCATAAGAGCTGGCAGAAAGCGCAGCCGCTACGCCGCTCAGGTGCAGGTGGCGTGCGCTGGCGAAGTAAGCTTCGTGATAATCCTCAATGCTGAGGTGGCTGGCAGCAGAACCTTTGCGGAAGTATTCCACAATGGGATCGGTTCCATTTTCGACCTTAGATTTAAGCTGAAAGCCGGTAGCGTAACGGCCATCCCGGGTGACTCCCTGCGCATCAATCCCTTCTTTTTCCAGCGACTTAACGATAAAACGGCCAAAACTGTCGTTGCCAACGCGGCTTACCCAACCGACCTTCAGGCCCAGCCGGGCAAGACCGGTCGCCACATTGAGTTCAGCGCCAGCAACGCGCTTGATAAACTGCTCCACATCCGCCAGTTCGCCGGTTTGCGTGGCGACAAACATCGCCATCGCTTCACCAATCGTTACCACATCCAATGAATTTTTCATGCGTTACTCCTTGCGTAACAGCTCGACGTAATGGCGGGTAATCGCCGTCAAATCCTGCCCTTCCAGGGGAAACTCAATGCCGCGTGGGACATCGCCGGGCAGCGTTTTCAACAGCGCCAGCCAGCGCGGATCGGCTGCATCAGGCGGCACGGCACGGTAGCTATCGCGATGCGTCACTGCGGCTTTGACATGGATATACCCAACGGTTGACGCCAGTTTCTGCGCCGCCAGTTCCGGGGAGTCGCCCACCCACAGCCAGTTGCCCATATCGAAGGTCAGAGATATCGGCAGATTCTGCGTCTGGCAGGCCTGGTTAAAGCGCTGCATCGGCTGCAGGCGTCCGCAGGTTGTCTGATCGTTTTCGACAACCAGTTCCATTCCGCTGTTGTCCAGCCATTCACGTAAAACGTTGAACTGTTCGGTATGGGAGAAATGACCGAGGGAGACTTTTAGCCACAGCGCCTGAAGGGTCTGCGCTTCTTCGAGTAACGCGGGAAGTCGGGGATTGAGGCTACCGTCCTTAAGGAACAGTGACTCAGGGGCTGAGTAACAGGCCAGCAGGCCGAAAATTTCGATAGCAGAGGCCATCGTGGACAGCGTGTGCAGCTCGGCATCGGTCAGCAACTCGCGGCGAATTTCGACGCCGTCAGCACCGGCTTCGGCAATAATAGGCAACATTGCCGTTTGCCCGCCTGCGATCCGTACCTGGTCGTGGCCGTAGGCGGCAGTGACCACCATAATTTTTCTTTTCATGGAAACTCCAGACTAGCGTTCTTGCTATAACGCTAGATGGAACCGGTTCCAAAGAAAAGTTAATGATGTCGAATTTATGATCACCATCACGAAGGAAATTTAACGGGCGGTAGAGCCGCGAACGATCAGTTCGCCGGAGAAGACCTGTTCCTGAATGGCAGCAGAGCCGCCATCGATCCGGCGTACAACCTGCTCAACGGCGGTGTAGCCAATCTGCCATGTGGGTTGTTTCAACGTGGTAATACCAACGCCCGCCAGTTCGGCCCATTCCAGTTCGTCAAAACCGAGTAGACCGATATCGCTGCCCCAGTTAAGGCCAATGCGCTTCAGGGCGCGGGCAACCTGCAGCGTGAGGGCGCCGTTGGCTGAGATAACGGCTTTGCGCATTCCCCGATGCTGCTGGTGAAACTGGCGCAGTGTGTCATCCAGTTGTGTATTGTCCGTTAGTAGGACTTCGGCATTTTGCGCGATAACGCCGGGGTACTGTGCGAGGGTGGCGCGAAAAGCGCTCAGGCGCTCGCGGCGGGTATTCACCATGCCCAGCGGTTCGCTGAGGAACAAAATGGCTTCAAAACCTTGCTCAACCAGATGTTCCGTGGCAACCGTTGCCGCCTGGGTGTTATCCAGCCCGACCATATCACAGGCGAAATCCGGAATTTTGCGATCAATCAGCACCATTGGCAGAGCAGACTGCTGCAGGCGGTTTAGCCCTTCTTCGCGCATCCCTACGGCGTTGACCACAATCCCTTCGACCTGGTAACTGCGCAGCAGGTCGAGATAATGCAACTCCTGATCCACTTCGTTGTTGGTGTTGCACACCAGTGGAGTAAAGCCTTTATCGCGACAGGCGGCTTCAATACCGCTTAGCACGTTGACGGAGTAGGGATTAGTAATATCGGCGATGATCAGGCCAATCAGACGGGTACGACCGTGTTTAAGGCCTCTTGCCATCAGGCTGGGACGATAATCGAGATCGGCAATAGCTTGTTCAATGCGGGCCAATAGCGCGTCGGAAAGCAGGTGCTTTTCACCGTTGAGATAGCGTGAAATGCTGGTCTTGCCGGTTTTTGCGGCTTTCGCCACATCGCTGATGGTTGCCCTTGTTGATTTGCTCATCGCTGATTTCCCTGACTTTGGTGTGAACACCTTAACGCGAAAATCAACGATGGCAAGTGCTACATGCCGGATTGGGCACTGCCAGTATCCGGCACAAAACGTTACTGGAGAGGGCTTAAGGTAATCTCTACGCGACGGTTCTGCGCTTTACCTTCCGCCGTGCTGTTGCTGGCGATCGGATTTGACGGACC
The DNA here is from genome assembly GCF_030332285.1 of Citrobacter sp. Cu096. Taxonomy (NCBI): domain Bacteria; kingdom Pseudomonadati; phylum Pseudomonadota; class Gammaproteobacteria; order Enterobacterales; family Enterobacteriaceae; genus Citrobacter; species Citrobacter sp. Cu096. The sequence continues at coordinate 199,383 of NZ_JAOWID010000019.1, read as the reverse complement.
CATACCCTGAGTGCGGATACGGTTAGCTGCAACTCCTTGAGTGATCAGGGCGCTGGCCACGGAGTCCGCGCGTTGCTGCGACAGACGCATATTCAGATCCTGGCTGCCAGTGCTGTCGGTGAAGCCCAGCACGTTGACGGCGGTTTTATTGTACTCTTTCAGTACCATTGCCACGCCGGTCAGGGTGTTGGCACCAGCAGGTTTCAGGTTGGCGCTGCTGCTGTCGAAGGTGACGTTATTCGGCATATTCAGAATGATGTTATCGCCACTACGCGTCACGCTGACGCCCGTTCCCTGCATTTTGTCGCGCAGTTTGGCTTCCTGCACGTCCATGTAATAACCGACACCGCCGCCAACGGCCGCACCCGCCGCCGCGCCAATTAGTGCGCCTTTGCCGCGATCTTTCTTCGAAGAAGAGAGTGCGCCAATGCCCGCGCCGACCAGAGAACCAATACCCGCGCCAATGCCGGATTTACCCGCTTCACGTTCGCCGGTGTAAGGGTTTGTTGTGCAGCCAGAAACCGCCAGGGCGCCGCTCACGATGGCAGCAATAACAAAAACACGTTTCTTCATCTTAATTCCTTAATGACTTTTTCTTCTTTGCCACAGCGACCGTGGCGGTTGATTATGACGTGTGAACATGAAGAAAATTCCAGGGAAGACTCTGAAATTTGTAAGTAACATTGAACGGCATAATAAATAAGCCGTTACATCGCATTCAGGAGCGCCATCTTGGCTAATTCACCCGCACATTACTCGGTGTTAACCGCCGCCCACTGGGGACCTGTTCTCGTCGAAACCGATGGAGAGACGGTTTTCTCCTCGCGTGGCGCGCTGCCCACTTCCCATCCCAACTCTTTGCAAACCGTGGTGCATAACCAGGTGCACAGTAAAACGCGGGTACGTTTTCCAATGGTGCGTAAAGGCTTTCTCGCCTCGCCGGAGGACCCGCAGGGCGTGCGCGGGCAGGATGAATTTGTTCGCATCAGTTGGGACGAGGCACTGAATCTTATCCATACGCAGCATAAACGTATCCGTGACAGCTACGGCCCGGCCTCGATTTTTGCCGGTTCCTATGGCTGGCGCTCTAACGGCGTGTTACACAAAGCGGCAACTCTGCTACAGCGTTATATGGCGCTGGCAGGCGGTTATACCGGGCATCTGGGGGATTATTCGACGGGGGCTGCGCAGGCCATCATGCCTTACGTGGTGGGCGGTAACGAAGTTTACCAGCAGCAAACCAGCTGGCCTGTGGTATTGGAGAACAGCGAGGTGGTGGTGTTATGGAGCGCTAATCCGCTGAATACCCTGAAGATCGCCTGGAATGCCTCCGACGAACAGGGTCTTACTTACTTTGAGGCTTTGCGCGACAGCGGCAAACGTTTGATCTGTATCGATCCGATGCGATCGGAAAGCGTCGAATTCTTTGGCGATAAGATGGAATGGGTTGCCCCGCATATGGGGACCGACGTGGCGCTGATGTTGGGCATCGCGCATACGCTGGTGGAAAACGATTGGCACGATGTCGATTTTCTCGCCCGGTGTACGACGGGATATGACCTTTTCTCGGATTATCTACTGGGTAAATCTGACGATGTTGCGAAAACGGCGGAGTGGGCGGCTAAAATTTGTGGTGTTCCGGCAGCAAAAATACGTGAACTCGCGGCGATATTTCATCAAAATACTACCATGCTGATGGCGGGATGGGGCATGCAGCGTCAGCAGTATGGCGAGCAGAAACACTGGATGATCGTTACCCTGGCCGCCATGCTTGGGCAGATTGGGACGCCAGGCGGTGGTTTTGGTCTATCGTACCATTTTGCCAATGGCGGGAACCCGACGCGCCGTGCTGCGGTGCTGGCTTCAATGCAGGGCAGCGTTAAAGGCGGCACCGATGCAGTGGATAAAATCCCGGTGGCGCGGATAGTCGAAGCGCTGGAAAACCCGGGTGGTTTTTACCAGCATAACGGTATGGATCGCCATTTCCCGGATATCCGGATGCTGTGGTGGGCGGGCGGTGCCAACTTCACGCATCATCAGGATACCAACCGTCTGATTCGCGCCTGGCAAAAACCGGAGCTGGTGGTTATCTCGGAATGTTTCTGGACCGCCGCAGCGAAGCATGCCGATATCGTGCTGCCAGCGACCACTTCTTTTGAGCGCAATGATTTGACCATGACTGGCGATTACAGCAACCAGCACCTGGTGCCGATGAAGCAGGTCGTCCCGCCGCAGTATGAAGCGCGAAATGATTATGATGTTTTTGCCGAACTGAGTGAACGCTGGGAAGAGGGCGGTTATGAGCGATTCACCGAAGGCAAAAGCGAGCTGGAATGGCTGGAGACGTTTTACAATATTGCCGGGCAGCGTGGGGCCAGCCAGCAGGTGACGTTGCCGCCATTCTCCTTGTTTTGGCAGCAAAATGCGCTGATTGAAATGCCGGAAAACGCCACCAGCGCGCAGTTTATCCGTTTCGCGGATTTTCGCCGCGACCCGCAGGCGCATCCGCTGAAAACGGACAGCGGCAAAATTGAAATCTACTCCGCGAAGATTGCCGGTTACGGCTATGCGGATTGTGCGGGCCACCCGATGTGGCTGGAGCCGGATGAATGGTTCGGTAACGCCGAGCCGGATCAGTTACAGCTGCTTTCCGCGCATCCGGCGCACCGTTTGCACAGCCAGCTTAACTACAGCGCGTTGCGTGAGCAGTATGCAGTAGCGGATCGTGAGCCGGTAACGATTCATCCGCAGGATGCCAACGCGCGCGGCATTGCTGATGGCGACACGGTCAGGGTGTGGAATCAACGTGGACACGTTCTGGCGGGGGCCGTGGTGACGGAAGGCATCAAACCTGGCGTCATCTGTATTCATGAAGGTGCCTGGCCTGATTTGGAGCCGACAGCTGACGGTATTTGTAAAAATGGCGCCGTCAACGTGCTGACCAAAGATCTCCCCAGCTCGAAGCTGGGGAATGGCTGCGCGGGCAACACTGCGCTGGTGTGGCTCGAAAAATACAGCGGACCGAACCTGGCGCTTACTGCGTTTGATCCGCCTGCCAGCCCATAATCCACGTAGGATGGTGAGTCTCCTCCTGCCATGCGCCGTCTTCAATGCGAAAACCGAGCGCATGGTAGAAGTTCACCGCTGATTGATTCTTCTGGTACACCTCGAGGCTGAGTAACGAAAAGCGCTGCTGCACATGGTGTACCAGCGCTTTGCCGATCCCGCTTCTGATGGCGGTAGGTGCGACAAACAGGGCGCCGAGGAAGCGGTCGTCAATGACGCTGACAAAACCTTTGAGCGCACCTTCTTCTTCCCACACCCAGGTTTGTGCGGCGGGCAGGTAAACATCCCGCACGATGGATTCACTTTCGCGCCAGTAACGTTCTTCGATAAACGGATGAGCATGGATCGTGCTTTCCATCCACAGCGCCAGAATTGACGGTAGATCATCAGCCTTTGATTCACGAATCATGTTGTTCTCCCGGGTAACAGATGCAGCTGGTGACATGGTCGTTGACCAGTCCGCACGCCTGCATAAAGGAGTAACAGATGGTGGTGCCGACAAACTTAAACCCGCGTTTTTTTAACGCCTTAGATAGCGCATCTGACGCAGGCGTTGAGGTGGGAATATCGCTCAGGTTGGCGGCGCGGGTCACTTGCGGTTGGTGATCAACAAATGACCAGACGAACTCGCTAAATGACTCTCCGTCTTGCGTCATCGTTTGGTAAGCGCGCGCGTTGCCAATAATGGCCTGAATTTTTCCGCGATGGCGAATTATGCCGGCATCCAGTACCAGCCTTTCCACGTCCTCTTCAGTCATGGCCGCCACTTTTTCCGGGTCAAAATGGTGAAAGGCGTGGCGATAGTTTTCCCGTTTCTTCAGTACGGTAATCCACGATAGCCCTGCCTGCTGGCCTTCGAGGCAGATCATTTCGAACAGCTTTTTGCCATCGGTTTCCGGGACGCCCCATTCCTTGTCGTGGTAGGCAATGTAAAGTGGATCCTGACTGACCCATCCGCAACGCTGCATATTCTTCCTCGCTGTTTTTACTGGCGTAAAAATTTCATTCGGCCCGCCTTGACGCGCCAGCTAAAAAGACAATATTTAATATAAGGCCTTCAGGCCCAAATACTTCACACAATGACAATAATATCGCCGAATTCGGCTCTTTTCTGGAGTCGCGTTGATGCTTATAAGAAACAGTAGTGGTCGTCAGAGGTTAACTCTGGCGAGCGTTGTAGTTTGTGCGCTGTCCATCAATACAGCATATGGCTGGCAACAAGAATATATCGTTGATGCAATGTCAGGGCATACGGCTGAACGTTATACATGGGACAGCGATCACCAACCGCGTTATAACGATATTTTGGAAGAACGTATTCGCTCCACTCAAAACGTGGCGGGTCCCGTGGTGAATCTGGTCGATGATACGCCAATGGATGCAACCAGCGGCATGAGTATGGGCTGGAACTTCCCGCTCTCAAGGCAAGTTACGACCGGTCCGGTTGCGGCACTGCATTATGACGGTTCGACCACCTCTACTTATAATGAATTTGGCGATAGTGCGACGTCGGTAACGCAGACCGATCCGCTGTGGCATGCCAGCGTCAGCACGTTAGGCTGGCGCGTCAATTCGCAGTTCGGCGATGTGCGACCGTGGGCGCAAATCAGCTATAACCAGCAGTTTGGCGAAAATATCTGGAAAGCGCAGTCGGGCCTCAGCCGCATGACGGCGGTGGGTCAGGACGGTAACTGGGTGGATGTTACTGTGGGTGCGGATATGCTGTTGAACCCGCACATGGCGGCTTACGCGGCGCTCTCGCAGGCGGAAAATAGTGCCAACAACAGCGACTATATGTACACCATGGGAGTAAGCGCCAAATTTTAACGCGAAAAAATCATCAAATAAACATCTTGATTACATGTTGATATCAACAATTATACGCATCTCAGCGATAGTGTGTACTAACTCATGCGATAAAATTCAGTAACCGGACTTTTTGTCTCGTCATTCATTCCGCATTCCAGGCAGTTCATTCCATCCTGGCGGCATTTCATGCCATTTTCCCCTGGCTATAAAAGCGCTTCGGTATGGTTGTTGGCAGAGAATTTCCCATTTTGTTTATGCAGGAAGACTGCCATGAAAACTTCTGATTATCAACGTACCCGCTGGCTGACACTGATCGGCACCATCATTACTCAATTTGCCTTAGGTTCTGTTTATACCTGGAGCCTGTTTAACGGTGCGCTCTCTTCTAAGCTTGATGCGCCAGTGAGCCAGGTAGCATTTTCCTTTGGTTTGCTGAGCCTTGGGCTGGCGATTTCCTCTTCCGTCGCCGGGAAGTTGCAGGAACGTTTTGGCGTGAAGCGCGTCACCATGGCGTCCGGTATTTTACTCGGCGTTGGCTTCTTCTTAACCGCCCATTCTGACAGCCTGATTATGCTGTGGTTGAGCGCCGGCGTGCTGGTTGGTCTGGCGGATGGTGCGGGCTATCTGTTAACACTTTCCAACTGCGTAAAATGGTTCCCGGAGCGTAAGGGACTGATTTCTGCGTTCGCCATCGGTTCTTATGGCCTTGGCAGCCTCGGTTTTAAATTTATCGACAGCCAACTTTTGAGCACCGTGGGTCTGGAAAAAACTTTCATGATTTGGGGCGCGATTGTGCTGGTGATGATCGTCTTTGGCTCCACGCTGATGAAAGATGCGCCGAATCAGGAAGTGAAGGCCAAAAATGGCGTAATGGAGAACGACTACACGTTGGCGCAGTCCATGCGTAAACCGCAGTACTGGATGCTGGCCGTGATGTTTCTGACGGCGTGTATGAGCGGGCTGTACGTAATTGGCGTGGCAAAAGATATCGCACAAAGTCTGGCAAATATGGATGTGGCAACGGCGGCAAACGCGGTGACCGTGATTTCTATCGCTAACCTGTCTGGTCGTCTGGTTCTGGGTATTCTGTCCGATAAAATCTCCCGTATTCGCGTTATCACTATTGGTCAGGTCGTTTCGCTGGTGGGTATGGCCGCACTGTTGTTCGCGCCGCTGAATGACATAACCTTCTTTACCGCAATTGCCTGTGTTGCCTTCAACTTTGGTGGCACTATCACCGTGTTCCCATCACTGGTCAGCGAGTTTTTCGGGTTGAATAACCTGGCGAAAAACTACGGTGTTATCTACCTTGGTTTTGGTATCGGCAGTATTTGTGGCTCGATTATCGCTTCGCTGTTTGGCGGTTTCTATGTCACCTTCTGCGTTATCTTTGCGCTGTTAATCATCTCGCTGGCGCTTTCTACCACTATTCGTCAGCCGCAGCGTAGCGTCTATACCGAGGCACACGCCTGAATCTATTAGTGGTTTGATTAATACCCGGCGCATATATTTACAAAAATATATGCGCCCTTTGCATTCTCTATAAGCACTTTTCTTCCCTCCTGTGGTCTACTTACCTGCGCTGTAGAATTGTCTTATTATCTGCACTTGTCGCACTTTTCCCCTGTAGGGTCTGACAGGCCTTTACACAGGGTGTTTTTATCCCTTGTTCCAGGGTTTGTTTGCATGAGATATATCAAATCGATGACGCAGCAGAAGCTGAGTTTCTTGCTCGCGATCTATATCGGTCTCTTTATGAATTGCGCTGTGTTTTTCCGCCGCTTTAGCGGATATGCGCACGAGTTTACCGTCTGGAAAGGACTTTCTGCGGTTGTTGAATTAGCAGGCACTGTGCTGGTGACCTTCTTTTTACTCCGTATTCTCTCTTTATTTGGCCGACGAGTCTGGCGTGTACTGGCAACGTTTGTGGTGCTCTGTTCTGCCGGTGCCAGCTATTACATGACCTTCCTGAACGTGGTCATTGGCTACGGTATTATTGCCTCGGTTATGACTACCGATATTGATTTATCAAAAGAAGTTGTCGGCTGGCATTTTATCGCGTGGCTGGTTTCAGTCAGTATTATCCCATTGGTGCTGATTTGGAGTAACCGCTGTCGTTATACCCTGATGAGGCAGATTCGTACGCCAGGCATGAGATGGCGTAGCGTGGCGGCGGTTTTATTGGCTGGCCTGATGGTGTGGGTGCCCATTCGTCTGCTCAGCATGCAACAGAAAAGCGTTGAGCGTGAAACAGGCATTGATTTACCCAGCTACGGTGGGGTCGTTGCGAACTCCTATTTGCCGTCTAACTGGCTCTCTGCGCTGGGTTTGTACGCTTGGGCACAGGTGGATGAATCTTCAGACAACAAATCGTTGATGAACCCGGCGAAGAAGTTTACGTATGTTGCGCCCAAAAACCTCGACGACACTTATGTGGTCTTTATTATCGGCGAAACGACTCGCTGGGATCATATGGGGATTTTTGGTTATGAACGAAATACCACGCCAAGGCTCGCCCAGGAGAAAAATCTGGCCGCATTCCGTGGATACTCTTGTGACACTGCGACCAAACTTTCGCTGCGCTGTATGTTTGTGCGCGAAGGTGGGGCGGAAGAAAACCCTCAGCGTACTCTGAAAGAACAAAACGTCTTTTCCGTGCTCGGTCAGTTAGGGTTCAAGACAGACCTCTACGCAATGCAAAGTGAGATGTGGTTCTACAGCAATACCATGGCGGAGAACATCGCCTACCGTGAGCAGATTGGCGCTGAGCCGCGTAACCGTGGCAAAAACGTTGACGATATGCTGCTGATTAATGAGATGCAGCAATCTTTACAGAAGACTGATGATGGTGAAAAGCGTCTGATTATTCTGCACACCAAAGGCTCGCACTTTAACTACACCCAGCGTTACACCCGTGAATATGCACAGTGGAAGCCGGAGTGTGTCAACGTAGATAGTGGCTGCTCGAAAGAGGAGATGATTAACTCATTTGATAATTCGGTAACCTACGTTGATCACTTTATTACTCAGGTGTTTGATCAGCTGCGCGATAAGAAAGCGATCGTGTTCTACGCCGCCGATCACGGCGAGTCGATTAATGAACGGGAGCACCTGCACGGTACACCGCGTAAAATGGCGCCGCCAGAGCAGTTCCGCGTTCCTATGATGGTGTGGATGTCAGACAAATATCTGGAAGACCCTGACCATGCGAAGGCGTTTGCGCACCTGAAGCAAGAAGCTGAGATGAAGGTGCCGCGTCGTCATGTGGAACTGTACGATACCGTTCTGGGTTGCCTCGGTTATACCTCGCCAAATGGCGGTATTAACGAGAATAACAACTGGTGCCGTATCCCGGATGGGGAGAAAGCAGCGGCCCAGTAACAGGCCTGCTGACTTTCTCGCCGATCGAATGGCATTTTGTTACTAAGGGATTGACGGGCGCGCGGCTGAGCAGTAAGATGCGCCCCGCATTCGGTGATTGGCGCAGCCTGGTAGCGCACTTCGTTCGGGACGAAGGGGTCGGAGGTTCGAATCCTCTATCACCGACCAAATTTAAAACCCTGCTCAACGAGCAGGGTTTTTTGTTTTATAGCCTGAGAGGATGAGAACCTCCGGGGTTAAGAGGTTCGACTCGAGCGTAGCGAGAGAACGTTGCGTAAGCAACGGCCCGCAGGGCGAGCCACGCAGTGGCGAGTAATCCTCTATCACCGACTAAATTTGAAACCCTGCTCAACGAGCAGGGTTTTTTGCTTTATAGCCCGAGAGGATGAGAACCTCCGGGGGAAGAAGTACCGCTCTCACCGACCTAAATTGACCTTCCTTTTATCTGTAAAAATTGTGCACCACTTCCCACTGACTGTTAACGATTCTGTGACATATTCCATTGCCTTTTTTTATGTTTGCATGAAACTTTTTTTGCGCTACTTATGGCTGACGCTGGCATTTTCCGCTGTGCGTTTTAACGTTCATGGCATTAATCGCTCAGATATGCAGCATTCATTGGGGAAATTTGAATAAATTGCATAAATGTTAATCACTAAATGTTGAGAAGTATGAAGATGTTTATTCTGGCATAGTGCGCGTAGCACAAATTTCCCTGCTGAAAATACCCGCTTGCACTTTTTTTAATCTTTGTCTGCCAATTCTCACCGTTGGTGCAAATCGCGGCTACCTGTATTGACGTTTTCACATTCTGTTGACAGATTGTAGGGCATGAGGGGCATTTCATGGAGAATCCGCACTGCAACTCAGTCGCTTATGTGAACGGAATCCCCATCCTCTTAACGCTGACCCGGCCGGGTAAAAAACAAAAAAGGCCAGGCGGTGCAAACCCACTGCAAAGGGTAAAACAACAAACATCACATTTGGAGCAGAAGAATGAGTATTTCCTTGAAGAAGTCAGGGATGCTGAAGCTTGGTCTGAGCCTGGTGGCTATGACCGTCGCAGCAAGCGTACAGGCTAAAACTCTGGTTTATTGTTCAGAAGGATCTCCTGAAGGCTTTAACCCACAGCTTTTCACCTCTGGTACCACCTATGATGCCAGCTCCGTGCCGATCTATAATCGCCTGGTCGAGTTCAAAACCGGTACAACTGAAGTGGTCCCGGGCCTTGCTGAGAAGTGGGAAATCAGCGAAGACGGTAAAACCTATACCTTCCACCTGCGTCAGGGCGTGAAGTGGCAGGACAACAAAGATTTTAAACCGACGCGCGATTTAAACGCTGATGACGTGGTGTTCTCTTTCGATCGTCAGAAAAATGCCCAGAATCCGTACCACAAAGTGTCTGGCGGCAGCTATGAATACTTCGAAGGGATGGGGCTGCCAGACCTGATCTCCGAAGTGAAAAAAGTGGATGATAAAACGGTTCAGTTCGTGCTGACTCGCCCGGAAGCACCATTCCTGGCTGACCTGGCTATGGACTTCGCTTCTATTCTTTCCAAAGAATATGCAGACAACATGCTGAAAGCCGGTTCCCCGGAGAAAGTGGATCTGAACCCAATCGGTACCGGTCCGTTCCAGCTGCAGCAGTACCAGAAAGACTCCCGTATTCTGTATAAAGCATTCGAAGGTTACTGGGGCACTAAGCCTAAAATCGACCGTCTGGTCTTCTCCATTACGCCTGACGCTTCCGTGCGTTACGCAAAACTGCAGAAGAACGAGTGCCAGGTAATGCCGTACCCGAACCCGGCTGACATCGCGCGCATGAAGCAGGATAAAAATATCAACCTGATGGAGCAGGCTGGTCTGAACGTTGGCTACCTCTCTTTCAACACAGAGAAGAAACCGTTTGATGACGTGAAAGTCCGCCAGGCGCTGACCTACGCGGTTAACAAAGAAGCGATCATTAAAGCGGTTTATCAGGGCGCTGGCGTCGCCGCGAAGAACCTGATCCCGCCGACCATGTGGGGCTATAACGACGACGTTAAGGACTACACCTACGATCCTGAGAAAGCCAAAGCGCTGTTGAAGGAAGCCGGTCAGGACAAAGGCTTTACCGTTGAACTGTGGGCGATGCCGGTACAGCGTCCTTACAACCCGAACGCGCGCCGTATGGCGGAAATGGTTCAGGCTGACTGGGCGAAAATTGGCGTTCAGGCCAAGATTGTGACCTATGAGTGGGGCGAGTACCTGAAACGCGCCAAAGCGGGTGAGCATCAGGCCGTGATGATGGGCTGGACCGGTGACAACGGGGATCCGGACAACTTCTTCGCCACCCTGTTCAGCTGTGCGGCAGCGAAAGACGGTTCTAACTATTCTCGCTGGTGCTACAAGCCGTTTGAAGACCTGATCCAACCGGCGCGAGCGACCGACGATCACAACAAACGTATTGAACTGTACAAGCAAGCTCAGGTTGTTATGCACGATCAGGCCCCGGCTCTGATTGTTGCTCACTCCACCGTGTATGAACCAGTGCGTAAAGAAGTAAAAGGCTATGTGGTTGATCCATTAGGCAAACACCACTTCGAAAACGTCTCTGTCGAATAATTAAAAGCAAGCCAGGCAGCGCTACGGACCGTTAAGTCGGGTCACCGTAGCGCCACCTGACAGTAATGCTTTATCTCCCTCTCGTTGGAGGGGGAGATAAGATTTGTGAGCAATACAGACTCACGGTTCCAGGCCGTGCGTCATTAGAGAGAATCCGGGTTATGTTGCAGTTCATTCTCCGACGTTTGGGACTCGTCATCCCCACGTTTATCGGTATCACTCTTCTCACCTTTGCCTTTGTCCATATGATCCCCGGCGATCCGGTAATGATCATGGCGGGTGAACGTGGAATCTCCCCTGAGCGTCATGCTCAACTGCTGGCTGAACTCGGTCTGGACAAACCGATGTGGCAACAGTACCTCCACTATATCTGGGGGGTTATGCATGGTGATTTAGGTATTTCGCTGAAAAGCCGCTTACCGGTGTGGGAAGAGTTCGTACCTCGCTTCAAAGCGACGCTGGAACTCGGCGTCTGCGCGATGATTTTCGCCGTCGCAGTAGGTATTCCGGTGGGTGTTCTCGCTGCCGTCAAGCGCGGCTCCATTTTCGATCATACTGCCGTTGGCCTTGCGCTGACCGGTTACTCCATGCCGATCTTTTGGTGGGGCATGATGCTGATCATGCTGGTTTCCGTACAGTGGAACCTGACGCCAGTTTCCGGTCGGGTGAGCGACATGGTGTTCCTTGATGATTCCAACCCCCTGACCGGTTTTATGCTGATCGACACCGCTATCTGGGGTGAACAGGGCAACTTCATCGATGCGCTGGCGCATATGGTCCTGCCGGCAATGGTACTGGGCACTATACCTTTGGCGGTCATTGTGCGTATGACCCGTTCATCGATGCTGGAAGTGCTGGGTGAGGATTACATTCGTACCGCGCGCGCCAAGGGCCTGACCCGGATGCGCGTCATCATCATTCATGCTCTGCGCAACGCCATGCTGCCCGTTGTGACCGTTATCGGCCTGCAGGTCGGTACATTGCTGGCCGGGGCGATCCTGACTGAGACCATTTTCTCGTGGCCGGGTCTGGGGCGCTGGCTGATCGATGCGCTGCAACGCCGCGATTATCCGGTAGTGCAGGGCGGGGTATTACTGGTCGCGACGATGATTATCCTCGTCAACCTACTGGTAGACCTGCTGTACGGCGTGGTGAACCCGCGTATTCGGCATAAGAAGTAAGGGGCCATCATGTCACAGGTTACTGAAAATAAAGTTATTGCTGCACCGGTGCCCATGACCCCGCTGCAGGAGTTCTGGCACTATTTTAAACGCAACAAAGGCGCGGTTGTTGGGCTGGTGTATGTGGTGGTGATGATCCTGATTGCGGTCTTTGCCAACGTTCTCGCGCCGTACAACCCGGCCGACCAGTTCCGCGATACGCTGCTGGCTCCGCCTGCATGGCAGGAAGGCGGTTCCATGGCGCATCTGTTTGGTACTGATGATGTGGGCCGCGATGTGCTGTCCCGCCTGATGTACGGTGCGCGTCTGTCGCTGCTGGTTGGCTGTCTGGTGGTGGTGCTCTCCCTGCTGATGGGCGTGGTTCTCGGGCTTATCGCCGGTTATTTTGGCGGGATTGTCGATAACGTCATCATGCGTGTGGTTGATATTATGCTGGCGCTGCCGAGCCTGTTACTGGCGCTGGTGCTGGTGGCGGTATTTGGTCCCTCGATTGGCAACGCCGCGCTGGCGCTGACGTTCGTGGCATTGCCGCACTATGTGCGTCTGACGCGCGCCGCCGTACTGGTGGAGGTTAACCGCGACTATGTCACCGCATCCCGCGTGGCGGGCGCCGGTGCGATGCGCCAGATGTTCGTCAACATTCTTCCTAACTGTCTTGCGCCGCTGATTGTTCAGGCGTCGCTTGGCTTCTCGAACGCCATTCTCGATATGGCTGCCCTCGGCTTCCTGGGGATGGGCGCACAGCCGCCGACGCCGGAGTGGGGCACCATGCTCTCTGACGTGCTGCAGTTCGCTCAAAGTGCCTGGTGGGTCGTGACCTTCCCGGGGCTGGCGATCCTGCTGACGGTACTGGCATTTAACCTGATGGGTGACGGTCTGCGTGACGCGCTCGATCCCAAACTGAAGCAGTAAGAGGTTCGAGATGGCGTTATTAAATGTAGATAAATTATCGGTGCACTTCGGTGATGTGGGTTCAGAATTCCGTGCCGTGGACCGCATTAGCTACAGTGTGAACCAGGGTGAAGTGGTTGGCATTGTTGGGGAATCTGGTTCTGGTAAGTCCGTCAGCTCGTTGGCAATTATGGGACTGATTGACTACCCCGGCCGCGTTATGGCTGAAAATCTGGAGTTTAATGGTCGCGACCTGAAGCGCATCTCTGAGAATGAGCGCCGCCAGCTGGTGGGGGCGGAAGTGGCAATGATCTTCCAGGACCCGATGACCAGCCTTAATCCCTGCTACACCGTTGGCTACCAGATTATGGAAGCCATCAAGGTGCACCAGGGCGGCAATAAAAAAACGCGTATTCAGCGGGCGATCGACCTGTTGACGCTGGTGGGGATCCCCGATCCGGCCTCGCGCCTGGATGTCTATCCGCACCAGTTGTCCGGTGGGATGAGCCAGCGCGTGATGATCGCCATGGCGATTGCCTGTCGTCCGAAGCTGCTGATTGCCGATGAACCGACAACGGCGCTGGATGTGACTATTCAGGCGCAGATCATCGAGCTGCTGCTGGAACTGCAGCAAAAAGAGAACATGGCGTTGGTCTTGATTACCCACGATCTGGCGCTGGTGGCCGAAGCGGCGCACAAAATCATCGTGATGTACGCCGGGCAGGTCGTGGAAACCGGGGCCGCGCAGGATATTTTCCGTGCGCCGCGCCATCCGTATACCCAGGCGTTGCTGCGAGCGTTGCCGGAGTTTGCTCAGGACAAAGCGCGTCTGGCCTCGTTGCCGGGCGTGGTACCAGGTAAATATGACCGTCCGAACGGCTGTTTACTGAACCCGCGCTGTCCCTATGCGACCGACAAATGCCGCGCTGAAGAACCTGAACTGAACCTGCTGGAAGGCGGTCGTCAGTCGAAATGCCACTACCCACTTGATGATGCCGGGAGGCCTGGGCTATGAGTACGCAAAAGGCCGCCGCGCAACAGCCGCTGTTGCAGGCAATTGACCTGAAAAAACACTACCCGGTGAAGAAGGGCATGTTCGCCCCGGAACGCCTGGTGAAAGCGCTGGATGGTGTTTCCTTTACCCTGGAGCGCGGTAAAACGCTGGCGGTGGTAGGTGAGTCGGGCTGTGGAAAATCCACGCTTGGCCGTCTGCTGACGATGATTGAAATCCCGACCGGCGGTGAGCTGTATTACCAGGGACAGGATTTGCTTAAGCACGACCCGCAGGCGCAGAAGCTGCGTCGGCAGAAAATCCAGATAGTATTCCAGAACCCATACGGTTCCCTGAACCCTCGTAAGAAAGTCGGGCAGATTCTGGAAGAGCCGTTGCTGATCAACTCCACGCTCAGCAAAGAGGAGCGTCGTGAAAAAGCGCTGGCGATGATGGCGAAAGTGGGGCTGAAAACCGAGCACTACGACCGCTATCCGCATATGTTTTCCGGCGGCCAGCGTCAGCGTATCGCCATTGCCCGCGGTTTGATGCTTGACCCGGATGTGGTGATTGCCGACGAACCGGTCTCGGCGCTGGACGTTTCCGTACGTGCGCAGGTGCTGAACCTGATGATGGACTTGCAACAGGAACTGGGGCTGTCATACGTCTTTATCTCGCACGACCTGTCGGTGGTAGAGCACATTGCCGATGAAGTGATGGTGATGTATTTAGGCCGCTGCGTGGAAAAAGGAACCAAGGATCAGATCTTCAATAATCCACGGCATCCGTACACTCAGGCGCTGCTCTCCGCAACGCCGCGTCTGAACCCCGACGATCGCCGCGAGCGTATCAAGCTGACCGGTGAGCTGCCAAGCCCGCTGAATCCGCCACCAGGTTGCGCGTTCAACGCCCGTTGCCGTCGTCGCTTTGGTCCGTGTACTCAGCTTCAGCCACAGTTAAAAGACTATGGCGGTCAATTGGTAGCTTGTTTCGCCGTTGACCAGGATGAAAACCCACAGCAATAAACGTGGGTTATGACCCAATAACCGGAGCCTTGTGCTCCGGTTTTTTTATATTTTGTTTTTCCGTCCACAATGTGAGTCCTATAGCAGAACATTATTCCGCAGCGTATAAAATGTAGTCAGATTTCCTCTCGTCACAGAAATATCTATTTCGCAGTTGCTGACTATCAGGAGCAAATGTGGTTACGATACGCTGGGATATTAAAACAATTGATCGTCTGTCGATGGTTGAGGATGTCCTGAAGGAATTTTCCTGCTGCGATATCAATATCATCTCCATGAAAGTCACGCCTGGACGGATCCTGATTAAATCCTGGTGCCGCCAGTTACAGGATATTTCCTGCGTGCAATCCTGTTTAAGCCAGCGTGCCGATATTATTAATGTCGCTTACCTGTGCGAAGAGATAAGCGAGTTGTCGATGTCTGAGCCGGAACGCCCGCGCTATTTCTCTGACATTATTTGCAGCAGCCAGAGCATGCACTCGCTTATCGAAAAGGCGATAAAAATTGCTGACAGCAAATATACCGTTCTGATCCGTGGCGATACGGGCACAGGCAAAGAGCTGCTGGCCCGGGCTATCCATAATTCCGGGCAGCGGCGTTTTTATCCGTTTATTCCGGTTAACTGCTCTGCGCTTCCTGAGTCGTTGATGGAGAGTGAATTCTTTGGCTATGAGAAAGGGGCTTTTAGCGGCGCGGACTGTAAAGGTAAAAAAGGGTTGTTTGAAATGGCCGATAAAGGCACCCTTTTTCTCGATGAATTTGGTGAAATGTCGCTGGGCTTACAGGCTAAATTATTGCGCGTACTGCAGGATGGCGGGATCCGTCGCGTTGGCGGGGCACAAATTATTCCGGTTAATGTACGCATTATTGTGGCAACCAACGCCAATCTGGAAGATATGGTGGAGCAACGCCTGCTGCGGGCCGATCTCTATTACCGCATCAATGTACTTTCTCTGACTATTCCACCCTTGCGGGAGCGCCCGCAGGATATCAGTCTGTTGATTCGCCACTTTGTGCAGAAATACGCAAAGGAATTCCAGCGGCGGATCATTCTGGATAAAGCTTGTTTTGATGCCCTGCACCATCACAGCTGGCCGGGAAACGTGCGCGAACTGGAAAATACCATTATTCGTCTGATGCTAATGGCGGAATCCGATGTTATTACGCGGGAAGAATTAGGGATGCTGAATCTACCTGTCGTTGAGCAAGGCTCAACAGAACGTCCTTTTAAAGAGCAGGTTTTGTGTGCTGAACGCCAGCTAATTGAACAGATGGTGGAGGAGAATGTGTCGTCGCGGCATATCGCCAAAGCGCTGGGGGTGTCACATACCACGGTTCTGAATAAAATTCGCAGCTATCAACTGGAGAGTGTGAGCTAAGCGCCGCCAGGTGTTGACGGCGCTAAATGGATTATTCAATCAGCTTCAGTAACGGCGACAGGCACAGCAGGATCCCGTACAGCAGGATTAGCCAGGTTTTCAGCCCGCGCAGTTTTTCCAGCTGCGTGACTTTATAGATCAGGAAAAACGGAATAATACACGACACAATCCCGTATAGCGGGCTGCCTAACTGGAAGAACACCAGTACCGATACGCGAAACGATACCCAAATCACCAGGGTGATAACAATAAAGGTACAAATACCCAGCGTAAGCACCAGAGGATTAATTTTCTCCACGTCAATAACGCGGCTCAGAACGTTAAGAATGATTCCTTTAATCGCCTCGTGGAATCCCAAATAAATACCAAAGAACGCGGTTAATACGGCGAAGATATTTAGCACCGTTGAGGTGATATGAATAATCTGTCCGGGAATGACTTGTGCCGCCAGCGCCAATGCGGAAATATTTTGTTCGAAGGCTGATACGGCTTCTTCATGGCTAATGGAAAAGGTAAAAGAAAAAGAGAAAAACAGGATGACCGCAATCAGCGTAATGTAACTGATCCGATGCGTGCGTATAGCCATACGTGTGGCCAGCACTCGATCCGCCACTCGTTTGCGGTAGGCGATGTTCATAGGGTTCAACACCTGAATAAACACCGCAGAGAAGAAGCAGAACGGGATGGTTAGCAGCACGTCGCGAAAGAAAACAGAGGCTTCAGGGAAAGCGCTGATATTAGAGAAGTTCCAGTGCGGAATCATCGCAAAACCAAACACGATGATGATACCCACTTTGACCACCACCATCGGGCCGGAAATTTTGAACAGCAATTTTTCTCCCCCGGAAGCAATGGCGACCAGCACTGCAAAAATGGCTACTTTGTAGATTATTGACTGCGAAAGATCGGCATCGGTCAAACCAAAAGTTTTGATATATGAGGCGCTGTCAAAAACCACCGATAAGGAATAAATAAATATCCCGTGAATAATCATTAGAAAATAGATGACGCCAAGAAATACGCCCCAGTTCTTTCCCAGGTAATGACTGATAATATCGGTATAGTCATTACAGGTTTCACTTTCTGATAATGTTTTTAAATAAATATCTTGCACAATATAGGTTGCCGGATAGGCAATAATAAAGGCAACGATAAACACCCAAATGCCAGTTAAGCCAATTTGTACTGGCATTAGCACCGTTCCGGCACCAATTGCCATGCCGATGCACAGTAATACCCAGCCAAAATCGTATTTCGTAAACGGTATCTTTTTTGAGAATGGTACGGCGGTTGCTGTATTGTTGCTTAATTGTATTGTGTTGTCCTGCATAGAACCCCCTGCCGAAAATACGCACGCTCCCCGGAAGAGGATTGTGCATATAGCCAGACTGTTGTGCCTTGATTCTCAACGACCTGAACCGATCGGCGTCGGTTCAGGTCGTAATGGTCAGAATGTTGCCTTTCTGATGGCGTGTTCAAGGTCGTTAATAATATCTTCTGGATCTTCAAGACCCACAGAAAGACGGATAAGCCCGTCGGTAATACCTGCTTTAAGCCGTTCCTCTGGCGCAACGGGCGAATGTGTCATAGACGCTGGGTGCTGAATGAGGGTTTCGGTATCACCGAGACTGACCGCGAGGAGGCACAATTCTACAGAATTGATCATCCGTCTGCCAGCATCGAGGCCGCCGGCGATTTCGAAGCTGATAATTCCTCCTGGCAGGCTCATCTGCCGCTGGCCCAGCTCATACTGCGGGTGCGAAGACAGACCAGGGTAATAGACGCGGGTAATGGACGGATGCCCTTCGAGAAAACGGGCGATTTTCAACGCGTTTTCACAGTGGCGCTCCATTCGAATACCCAGCGTTTTAACCCCGCGCAGCGTCAACCACGCATTGAAAGGACTCATGCAGCCGCCGGTGATATCTTTCAGGCCAACAAACCGCGCCTGGTCGATAAATTCCTGCTTACCAACAATGATGCCGCCAATCACATCCCCGTGACCGTTGATATATTTGGTGACGCTGTGCACCACAATATCCGCGCCCAGTTGCAAAGGCTGCTGACAGTAGGGCGACATAAAGGTGTTATCCACGACCAGCAGTGCGCCTTGCTGATGGGCAATACCGGCTACCGTTTCAATGTCGACCAGCGACAGCGTCGGGTTGGCGGGCGTTTCGATATACACCACTTTGGTTTCCGGACGCATGGCGGCGCGGATTTCTTCAGGCTTTGCCGCGTCGACGAAGCTGACGTTAATGCCGAACTTCGGCATGCTGTGCGACAGAAATGCGTGGGTGCAGCCGTAAATCGCGCTGGCGGAAACGATATGGTCGCCCTGCTGGCACAACGTCAGCAGCGTGGTGGTGATGGCAGAAATACCGGACGCGGTGGCCAGCCCGGCTTCACCTCTTTCCAGCACCGCCAGCTTTTTCTCCAGCGCATCGGTGGTGGGGTTGCCTAAACGGGTGTAAATGTACCCGGACTCTTCGAGCGCAAAGCGGGCGGCACCTTGTTCGGCGCTGTCAAATACAAACGTTGAAGTCTGGAAAATAGGCGTACTAAGCGCGCCAGTTGAAGGGTCGGGTTGTTGCCCCGCGTGAACGATCTGGGTATTGAATCCGTAAGTACGACAGTCAGACATGATATCTCCTTTGATTCGGAACAGAACAGCTCACAGTCAAATAGCAATCGCTGTGCCAGAAAGTGAACTAATAGATATCAATGAGTTATGTATCTGCTGGCATTAATTGTCGGCAGGAATGTTGCCAACTGGCAAGAATCTTTCCAGCGTGCAGGATGCATACCAGGAAGTAATGCACTTTGCGGGCGTCTGCCTGCCGTAACGGCAACATGCGCCCGAACCAGGCCGCAAGAGGCGACCTTGCGGCCTTTTTCGGCTTAAATGCAGATAAATCTCGTCGCCACGTGCCTATCCTGTCGCGATAATGCACGTTTGGAAGTTTTCAGATACCGCCTCTCTTAATACCGCTACGATCGGGTATACTCTGACGGCAGTTTCGTCTATCCGTGGAGAGTCAGTTTGCGTGTCAGCCGCTCGTTAACAATTAAGCAGATGGCAATGGTTGCGGCCGTTGTCATGGTGTTTGTGTTTATTTTTTGCACCGTTTTGTTGTTCCATCTGGTACAGCAGAACCGCTATAACACGGCTACGCAACTGGAAAGTATCGCTCGCTCCGTCCGTGAGCCTCTGTCGGGCACTATCTTGAAAGGGGATATTCCTGAAGCGGAAGCCATTTTAAAAAGTATTCGGCCAGCAGGCGTGGTCAGCCGCGCCGATGTGGTGCTGCCCAATCAGTTTCAGGCTCTACGGATGAGTTTTATTCCTGAGCGCCCAGTTCCTGTTACGGTAACTCGCCTGTTTGAACTTCCGGTGCAAATTTCGCTGCCGGTATATTCCCTCGAGCGCTCAGCGAACCCGCAACCGCTGGCGTATCTGGTGCTGCAGGCGGATTCGTACCGTATGTACAAGTTCGTAATGAGCACGCTTTCAACGTTAGTGACCATTTACTTACTTTTATCGTTGGTACTCACGGTGGCGATCTCATGGTGCATTAACCGATTGATTTTGCATCCATTACGTAAAATCGCTCGCGAGCTGAACGATATCCCTCAGCAGGATCTGATTGGCTATCAGCTGGCGTTGCCGCGCCTGCATCAGGACGATGAGATTGGCCTGCTGGTGCGTAGCTACAACCTTAATCAGCAGCAGATTCAGCGCTACACTGACGAACAAAGCGACTATTCAATGCGGTTCCCGGTTTCCGAACTGCCCAACAAGTCGTTCCTGATGGGGCTGTTGGAGCAGGTTGTTACCCGCCAGCAGACGACGGCGCTGATGATTGTCACCTGCGAAACCCTGCGTGATACCGCGGGGGTGTTATCCGAGACCCAGCGGGAAATCCTGTTGCTTACGCTGGTTGAAAAACTGAAATCAGTATTGGCCCCCAGAATGGTACTTACCCAGGTGAGCGGCTATGACTTTGCCATTATCGCACATGGCGTAAAGGAGCCCTGGCACGCGATTACGTTAGGTCAGCAAGTACTCACTATCGTTAACGAGCGGTTACCGATTCAGGGGATTCAACTCCGTCCCACCTGCAACATTGGGGTGGCGATGTTTAATGGCGATTTGACCGCAGAACAGCTATACCGCCGCGCGCTCTCAGCCGTGTTAACGTCGCGTCATAAAGGTAAAAACCAGATTCAGTTCTTTGATCCGTTGCAGATGGAAGAAGCGCAGCAGCGTTTGACGGAAGAGAACGATATTCTTACCGCGCTGGATAACCATCAGTTTGCGTTGTGGATGCAGCCGCAGGTGGAAATGTCCAGCGGTAAAATATTGAGCGCAGAGGCTTTATTGCGCATGCAGCAGCCGGACGGAAGCTGGGAACTGCCTGAAGGGCTAATCGACAGGATTGAGTCCTGTGGTCTGATGGTGACGGTAGGTTACTGGGTGCTGGAAGAGACATGCCGCCAGCTTTCGGCCTGGCAGGAACGTGGTCTGATGCTGCCGCTTTCGGTGAATCTGTCTGCGCTACAGCTAATGCACCCAAGTATGGTGTCGGATCTGCTGGAATTGCTAAACCGCTATCGTATCAAGCCTGGGACGTTGATTCTGGAAGTGACCGAAAGTCGGCATATTGATGATCCCCATGCCGCTGTGGCTATTTTACGTCCGCTGCGCAACGCGGGCGTGCGTATTGCCCTCGACGACTTTGGTATGGGATATGCGGGTCTGCGACAGCTACAGCATATGAAATCGCTACCGGTGGATGTACTCAAAATCGATAAGATGTTTGTCGATGGCGTCCCTGAAGATTGCAGTATGATCTCCGCCATTATTCAGTTGGCGCATGGACTCAATTTGCAGATGATTGCCGAAGGCGTCGAAACCGAAGCGCAACGCGAATGGTTATCGCAAGCGGGGGTGGAAGTGGCGCAAGGGTTCCTGTTTGCCCGACCGGTTCCGGCTAATATCTTCGAAGAACGTTATCTGGCGCCGGAAAACGCTGATTACAAAAGTTAAAAAAGGTCTCGCTTGTGCGAGCCAGCTCAAAATTTTTAACATTTCTGTATCAATTATGATCCAGGCACATTTCTGTCATGTTGTGTGGGTGTTACTTTAGGGCCGCAGGTTAAACAAAACCTTACAAGACCTGTGGTTTTTACTTTAAGGACACCCTATGAAGACCTCTATATTCAAAAGCCTTTACTTTCAGGTCCTGACAGCAATTGCCATCGGTATCCTCCTTGGCCATTACTATCCTGAATTAGGCGCCCAAATGAAGCCGCTTGGTGATGCTTTCGTTAAGCTCATCAAAATGGTCATCGCACCTGTCATCTTCTGTACTGTCGTTACCGGCATTGCAGGCATGGAAAGTATGAAAGCAGTCGGTCGCACCGGTGCGGTTGCACTGCTCTATTTTGAAATTGTCAGTACGATTGCGCTGATCATCGGCCTTATCATCGTCAACGTAGTGCAGCCCGGTGCCGGAATGAACGTCGATCCGGCGACGCTGGACGCTAAAGCGGTTGCCATTTACGCTGAACAGGCAAAAGACCAGGGGATCGTAGGCTTCCTGATGGATATTATCCCGGGTAGCGTCATTGGCGCGTTCGCCAGCGGCAATATCCTGCAGGTATTACTGTTTGCGGTAATGTTTGGTTTTGCGCTGCACCGTCTGGGCAGCAAAGGCCAGATGATTTTCAACGTGATTGAAAGCTTTTCGCAGGTTATTTTCGGCATCATCAACATGATCATGCGTCTGGCGCCGATCGGTGCTTTCGGTGCCATGGCCTTTACCATCGGTAAATATGGCGTTGGGACGCTGGTGCAGCTGGGCCAGTTGATCATCTGCTTCTACATAACCTGTATTTTGTTTGTGGTCGTGGTGCTGGGCTCGATTGCTCGCGCAACCGGCTTCAGCATTTTCAAATTCATCCGTTATATCCGTGAAGAACTGCTGATCGTTCTGGGCACCTCTTCTTCCGAGTCCGCACTGCCGCGTATGCTTGATAAGATGGAAAAACTGGGCTGCCGGAAGTCTGTTGTCGGGTTGGTTATTCCCACGGGCTACTCGTTTAACCTTGATGGGACATCAATCTATCTGACGATGGCGGCGGTGTTTATCGCTCAGGCGACCAACAGCCATATGGATATCTTCCATCAGATAACCCTGTTGGTGGTGCTCCTGCTCTCTTCAAAAGGTGCTGCGGGTGTGACCGGGAGTGGCTTCATTGTTCTGGCCGCGACGATCTCCGCGGTGGGCCATTTGCCGGTTGCGGGTCTGGCGTTGATTCTCGGTATTGACCGCTTTATGTCTGAAGCACGTGCGCTGACTAACCTGGTCGGTAACGGTGTGGCAACTGTCGTCGTCGCCAAATGGGTCAAAGAACTGGACCATAAAAAGCTGGACGATGTGCTGAATAATCGTGCGCCGGATGGCAAAACGCACGAAATATCCTCTTAATCTCTCCACTTATGCCCGTAGTCCCTTCCAGGACTGCGGGTGTTTGCGCATAATTAACCCCTGTGCCTGAAACCGTCGATTCGGCGGTGTCGGGATTTTTTCACTTCCTCCGTGACATTTTCATGTTCTTGCGGTCTAACACGAAGTGTTTTTAACGTCATATTCAGAGAGTCCTTTTGCGGGCTGTCTTTTTATTTCCAGGATAGTTGATCAGGGGTTCACATGCAGGGCACAAAAATTCGACTTTTAGCGGGCGGCTTGCTGATGATGGCCACTGCCGGCTATGTGCAGGCAGATGCGCTCCAGCCTGACCCGGCGTGGCAACAGGGCACGCTGGCAAATGGTCTACAGTGGCAAGTGTTAGCCACTCCCCAGCGCCCCAGTGACCGTATTGAGGTCCGCCTGCTGGTTAATACCGGTTCACTCACCGAAAGTACGCAACAGAGTGGTTTCAGCCATGCGATCCCACGTATCGCGCTGACGCAAAGCGGTGGCCTCGATGCCACGCAAGCCCGTTCATTATGGCAGCAGGGGTTCGATCCCAAACGTCCCATGCCGCCCGTTATCGTTTCCTATGATTCCACGTTGTACAACCTCAGTCTGCCAAACAGCCGTAACGATCTACTGAAAGAGTCACTTTCTTACCTGGCGAATATTTCCGGCAATCTGAGCATTACCCCTGAAACGGTCAATCATGCGCTGAGTAGCGAAGATATGGTTGCAACCTGGCCGTCAGATACCAAAGAGGGATGGTGGCGCTATCGTCTGAAGGGATCAACGTTGCTGGGCCACGATCCAGCCGATCCGCTGAAAACGCCTGTCGATGCGACAAAAATCCACGCCTTCTATCAGAAATGGTATACCCCGGATGCGATGACGCTGATTATCGTCGGTAACGTTGATGCGCGCAGCGTGGCTGAGCAAATCAATAAAACTTTTGGCGAGTTAAAAGGAAAACGTGAAACGCCTGCGCCAGTACCGACGCTTTCGCCGCTGCGTGCTGAAGCCGTGAGCATTATGACCGATGCGGTACGCCAGGATCGCCTTTCCATTATGTGGGATACGCCGTGGCAGCCTATCCGTGAATCTGCCGCGCTGTTACGTTACTGGCGCGCGGATTTAGCCCGTGAGGCGCTGTTCTGGCACATTCAGCAGGAGCTGAGTAAAAACAATACCAAAGACATTGGCCTTGGTTTTGACTGTCGGGTGCTGTTCCTGCGTGCGCAGTGCGCCATCAACGTTGAGTCGCCGAACGATAAGCTGAATGCGAACCTCGGTACGGTTGCGCGTGAGCTGGCCAAAGTGCGCGATAAGGGCTTGCCGGAGGAAGAGTTCAATGCGCTGGTCGCACAAAAGAATCTGGAGCTGCAAAAGCTGTTTGCCACCTATGGCCGCACCGACACCGATATCTTGATCAGCCAGCGTTTGCGTTCGTTGCAAAACCAGGTCGTGGATATTGCGCCGGAACAGTATCAGCGTTTACGCCAGAGCTTCCTTAACAGCCTGAGCGTTGAGATGCTGAACCAGGATCTGCGTCAGCAACTGTCGCAAGATATGGCGTTAATTCTGCTGCAGCCGAAAGGTGAGCCTGAATTCAATATGAAGGATCTGCAAGCGACGTGGGATAGCATTATGGCGCCGGTTAGCGCAGCGGCAACGTCGGCTGAAACGGATGAATCACATCCTGAAGTGACGGACATCCCGCCGGTATAATAAAGGGGATCGTAACCTGTAGGCCGGGCAAGCGAAGCGCCCCCGGCCTACAAGAACAACAAGTTATTGCGGCATGGCGTCGCGTGGGATAATCGCCCCGCGATGCTGAATAACGGTGCTTGCCGTCAGGTGGCCGCGTTTCGCGGCATCAGCGGCATCGCCGCCGGTCAGACGTACCGCCAGATACCCTGCGCTGAAGGAGTCTCCCGCAGCGGTGGTATCGATCACCTTCTCTTTCGGCAGTTTTACGGCCGGGACATCGATGAGTTCTTCACCCACGATGGAAACCAGGCAAGAGTCTGCGCCGCGCTTCACTACCACTTCCTGCACGCCAGCCGCGTGAGTACGAGCCATCACCTCGGCAACAGGTTTTTCACCCCACAGCGCGTCCTCATCATCCAGCGTCAGGAACGCGATATCGGTGCATTCCAGCATCTGTTGATACACCTGCTGCGTCTCTTCTTTGCTGCTCCACAGACGTGGGCGGTAGTTATTGTCAAAAATGACCTTTCCACCGTTGGCGCGGCATTCACGCAGCAACGACAGCAGTTTGTCACGACTTGCCGGGCTTAAAATTGCCAGGCTAATCCCGCTCAGATACAGATAGTCAAATGTCGCCAGCGCGTTACAAATAGCGGTGGACTGTTCGCTCTCCAGCCAGAATTTTGCGGCTGCTTCATTACGCCAATAATAGAAGGTACGTTCGCCAGTGCTGTCGGTCTCTATGTAGTAAAGGCCCGGCAGGCGATTTTCCATGCGCTGGGTTAATGAGGTATCCACGTTTTCGCCCTGCCAGGATTCGAGCATTTGTTGGCTAAAACTGTCGGTACCCAGTGCAGTCACATAGTGTACGGAAAGTGCCGCAGCATCGACCTGGCGGGCGATATAAACGGATGTATTCAACGTGTCGCCACCGAATCCGCGCTGAACGTCAGCGCCTTTTTGTGACAGCTCAATCATGCATTCGCCAATCACGGCAATCTTTCTGGACATAGTCGTAACCTGCTGTGAAAAAAATTAGCGTTAGTGTGCGCTGTGGGTGTTAAGTGGTCAACTATATTAAAACATCGTTCCATTATTTTTTTGAGCCAGCACGTGTTCTGCGTCGTTTTTTACCGCTTAGTTTCTATTTTGCCTGAGGCGGAACGTAAAGTTCTGCGCCTGAGCGCCGATAACCTTTGACGAGTCCGGTCAGTCACACTCTTATTTACAGGACATCTCAGAT
The DNA here is from genome assembly GCF_030332285.1 of Citrobacter sp. Cu096. Lineage (NCBI taxonomy): Bacteria > Pseudomonadati > Pseudomonadota > Gammaproteobacteria > Enterobacterales > Enterobacteriaceae > Citrobacter > Citrobacter sp. Cu096. The sequence continues at coordinate 173,624 of NZ_JAOWID010000019.1, read as the reverse complement.
GATAAAGCAGGTTACCCAGCGGCTAATTACGCCTGATGCGAGTATTGAAAGCTTGCAGGAGAGACGCTATTGGCTGCAGTGCGAGCGTGCTTACACCTACCAGCCAATTTACCAGACCAACGGAAGGCTGATGGCCGTTGAGCTGCTGACCGTCGTGAGTCATCCTGAAAACCCCACCCAACGTATCGCGCCAGATCGCTATTTTGCCGAAGTGGCCGTCCGGCATCGCGTTGATGTAGTGAAAGAACAGCTTTTGCAGCTCGAACAAAAAGGGGCGTTTTTTAGAGCTAACGGCCTGCTGGCATCGGTGAACGTCGACGGGCCAACACTCATTGCGATGCGCCAGGATGCTGACGTTCTGAAAATCATCGAATGTCTGCCGTGGTTGCGCTTTGAACTGGTGGAGCACATCCGCTTACCGAAGGGGTCGTCGTTCGCCTCAATGTGCGAGTTTGGCCCGCTCTGGCTGGATGATTTTGGTACCGGAATGGCGAACTTCTCGGCCCTAAGCGAAGTGAGCTATGACTATATCAAAGTGGCGCGGGATCTGTTTGTCATGCTGCGCCAGACGCCGGAAGGTCGCAATCTCTTCACGCTGCTATTACAGCTGATGAATCGCTATTGCCGCGGCGTGATTGTCGAAGGCGTTGAAACGCTGGAAGAGTGGCGCGATGTCCAAAACTCACCGGCTTTTGCTGCGCAAGGCTATTTTCTTTCTCGTCCATTGCCTCTTGATACCCTCGAAGACGTGATGCTGTCGCTTTGATGAAGATGTAGAACACCTCCTTTTTTCCTGCTGGGCTATCTTTAGGACAGGCAAGGAAGGAAATAAGGAGGTTAGACATGACGAAAACAGGCAAAATAACCACTTCAATAATAGGGGTTTTCTTGTTGTTGATCGTCGTACTCATCATTGTGATTGCGACATTTGACTGGAATCGGCTCAAACCGACCATCAACCAGAAAGTCTCTACAGAACTCAATCGGCCCTTCGCTATACGGGGTGACCTGGGCGTGGTTTGGGAACGCCAAAAGCAGGAAACCGGCTGGCGTAGCTGGGTTCCGTGGCCGCATATTCATGCCGAAGATATCATCCTTGGCAACCCGCCGGATATTCCTGACGTTACCATGGTGCATCTCCCGCGCGTTGAAGCCACGCTCGCCCCACTGGCATTGCTGACAAAGACAGTCTGGCTCCCGTGGATCAAGCTGGTAAAACCCGATGCGCGGCTGATCCGTCTGTCGGAGAAAAACAATAACTGGACCTTTAACTTCGCTGGGGACGAAAACCGCGACCCTAATCCGTCGCCATCCGCATGGTCTTTCCGGCTGGATAACATTTTGTTCGATCAAGGGCGGATCGCCATTAACGATAAAGTGACGAAGTCGGAGCTTGAGATCCTGATCGATCCGCTGGGGAAACCATTGCCCTTTAGCGAAGTGACTGGCACAAAAGGTAAAGAGAGCAACGTTCGCGTTGAGGACTATGTGTTTGGTCTGAAAGCGCAAGGGCGATATAACGGCGAACCGCTAAGCGGTAGCGGAAAAATTGGCGGAATGCTGGCGCTGCGCGGCGAAGGAACCTCTTTCCCGATTCAGGCTGATTTCCGTTCGGGCAGTACGCGCGTGGCGTTTATGGGTACGATAAACGATCCAATGAATATGGGCGGAGCGGATCTGCGACTTAAATTCTCGGGAGATTCGCTAGGGGATTTGTACGATTTGACCGGCGTGCTGCTCCCGGATACACCGCCGTTTGAAACTGACGGGCGTCTGATTGCTAAAATTGATCCGGAAAAATCCTCTGTTTTTGATTATCGCGATTTCAATGGCCGCATTGGCGACAGCGATATTCACGGAACGCTGACCTATACCACCGGTAAACCGCGACCCATGCTGAAGGGGGATGTTGAATCGCGCCAACTGAGGCTGGCAGACTTGGGGCCGCTGATCGGAGTGGATTCAGGCAAAGGGGCGGAGCGGGCAAAACAGTCTGAGCAGCGCAAAGGCGAGAAGAGCGTCCAGCCAGCGGACAAGGTTTTGCCATATGACCGATTTGAAACCGACAAATGGAACGTGATGGATGCTGACGTACGTTTCAAAGGGCGACGTATCGAACACGGCAGTAGTTTGCCGATCAGCGATCTCTCCACACATATCATCCTGAAAAATGCCGACCTACGGCTGCAACCGCTAAAATTTGGCCTCGCGGGGGGCAGCATTGTCTCCAGCATCCACCTGGAAGGGGGCAAAAAGCCGATGCGGGGGCAGGCGGACATTCAGGCTCGACGCCTGAAGCTAAAAGCGCTGATGCCGGATGTAGAGTTGATGCAGAAAACGCTTGGAGAAATGAACGGTGACGCCAGGTTTAGCGGGAGTGGAAACTCGATCGCTGCGCTGCTGGGTAACAGCAATGGCAATCTGAAGCTGCTGATGAATGATGGGTTAATCAGCCGGAATCTGATGGAAATTGTTGGCTTGAATTTGGGCAATTATATCGTCGGACAGATATTTGGTGATGATGAGGTGCGGGTAAACTGCGCGGCAGCGAATCTGGATATTGTTAACGGGGTGGCGCGTCCGCAGATTTTTGCTTTCGACACCGAAAACGCGGTCATCAATGTCACCGGTACGGCGAGCTTTGCGTCGGAGCAACTGGATTTAACCATCGATCCGGAGAGCAAAGGTATCCGTATTATTACCCTGCGTTCGCCGCTGTATGTCCGTGGAACCTTTAAAAATCCACAGGCTGGCGTGAAGGCCGGACCGCTGATTGCGCGCGGTGCGGTTGCTGCCGCGCTGGCAACGCTGGTGACGCCAGCGGCAGCTCTGCTGGCGCTGATTTCGCCGTCAGAGGGGGACGCGAATCAGTGTCGGACGATCCTGTCGCAGATGAAGAAGTGATGAGAGCACCGGATGCGGTGTCACTACCGCATCCGGCAAAAGAATCACAACGACTGATGGCGGGTTTCGTGAGTTAACAGCAGCGCAATCAGTGTTAACGCCGCCATCGATGCCAGATACGTACCAACCGCCGCCAGGCCGTAATTCGCCTGCAGCCATGCGGCAATGTAAGGGGCAACGGACGCACCAAGAATCGATGACACGTTGTACGAGAACGACGCTCCCGTATAGCGCACTTCAGTCGGGAACAGCTCCGGCAGCAGCGCGCCCATCGGACCAAATGTCAGACCCATCAGGCTCAGGCCAAGCAACAGGAAGGCGAACACCAGCACCGGATTGCCAGAACCGAGCAGCGGTTTAAAGGCAAACAGCGCAAACAGAATGATAAGCGTGGTGATGATGAGCATGCTCTTGCGACGACCAAACGCATCGGCCAGCAGGCCCGCCACCGGCACCATTACGCCAAAGCCAATAACCGCCATCATCAGCATCCACAACACTTCATTACGCGGCAGGCCAAGCCCTACGGGGGCAGCGGCGGTGCTGAACGTCATTGAATAGACGGTCATGATATAAAACAGCGTATAGGTCGCCAGCATGATGAATGTGCCGAGGATCGTCACACGAACATGTTTTGTCAGCAGAGTACCCAGCGGGATTTTCACCTGTTTTTTCGCCGCAGCCACTTTGGCGAAGACCGGGGATTCATGCAGCGACACGCGAACGTACAAACCGATAATCACCAGTACCGCAGAGAAGATAAACGGTACGCGCCAGCCCCAGCTCATAAACTGTTCGTCGGTCAACAGCCAGGAAAGCAACAGGAACGTGCCGTTAGCAAAGAAGAAGCCGATAGGCGCGCCCAACTGCGGGAATGAGCCGTACAGCGCGCGCTTACGCGGTGGTGCGTTTTCCGTCGCCAGCAACGCCGCGCCGCCCCATTCACCGCCCAGACCTAAACCCTGACCAAAACGCGCCAGCGCCAGCAGCAACGGGGCGAAAATGCCGATTGTTTCATAGCCCGGCAGCAGGCCAATGACAACCGTCGAGATCCCCATGGTGAGCAGTGAGGCAACCAGCGTGACTTTACGCCCTACGCGATCGCCGAAATGCCCGAATACAGCAGAACCTATCGGCCTGGCCACAAAGGCGATAGCAAAGGTTGCGAGAGACTGCAGCGTTGCTGCGGTCGGATCCCCCTGCGGGAAGAAGATATGAGGAAACACGATCACCGCGGCGGTGGCGTAGATATAGAAGTCGAAGAACTCAATGGCAGTGCCAATGAGTGAAGCGACGACGACTTTATTGCGCGAGTTGACCGGGGTGTGTTCCTGTTCATTGTCGAGCGTTGTGGCTGTTGCTTGCATAATATTTTCTTATTTTTGGCCGAACGAAAGGCCATATTACGCACAGCAAAAGCGACATTTCAATCTGTAACAAACCTTGCGAGAGGTCAAAAAAAGAGCAAAAAGGGGATAATTTTTAGGCTGGAGATTTCACTTCCATGAAATGCTTCACATAATTTAAAACTTGGATGATAAAACTGGTTTTCGGTTAAATAAAAGTTACGGTCTGGATTTTAATTCTGATAATGCGGCTGATTTCGAATTAAGCATTGGTCAGGCCGGATAAGCGAGCGTTATCCGGCAGTATTTGATGAATTAGCGGTGGGTTTTCCCCGGCATACGCGGGTCATCTTTGTATTCCGCTGTGGCAATCCAGGCGGCGCAAAACAGGGTCAAACGAGCGAAGAAGTAAAAGAATGCCATCAGTCCAAGCACTGAACCAAACGCCGCGCCGGAAGGGGATTTTACCAACGATGGCAGCGTGTAGGTCATGACGATCTTAATCACTTCAAAGCCAATAGCCGCAATAAATGTCCCGCGAATCAGCGCCTTTTTACGCGGGCGGTGACGCGGTAGCCGCCAGAAAATCCAGAAGAACAGTAAGTAGTTGGCGAAAATGGAAATGGTCAGACCGATCAGCCGCCAGGCGGGCTTCAGCCATTCGATACCGTCGAGATACAGCGCGGAGATAATCATTTGCTGGGCGGAACCGGCAATGGAGGTAATGGACAGGGTAACAATTAGCGCAATCAGTAAGCCAATCAATGAGATAAAATCACGCAGATATTTAACCCAAATTTTTTCCTGATCCTGCGGAGTACGCTCCCAGACATCGCGCGACTGGGCACGAATAGCTTCGCGCAGGTTTCCCATCCAGTTAATGCCGGAATAGAGCGCGATACCAAGCCCTACCAGACCGACGGTGGTACGTTGCTGTACGGCGGTGTTAATGGTGTTTTTCAGCGTAGAGGCGAGTGTCGGATCGCTGACGTTGAGCAGAATTTTGCCGAAGATATCCTGCAACAGCGTAGGATGCGAAGCGAGAATAAAACCCGCGGCGGCAAACGACACCATCAGAATAGGGATCATCGACAGAAACGAGAAGTAGGTGATCGCGGCGCCAAACTGATTTCCCATGCGATCGTTAAACCGCTCCGCAGCGCGAATCAGATGGGCAATCATGGGCTGACGTTGAATTTTTTCAGCGAAGGTCAGGGCAGTTTTCAACGCCTGGTTAGTCTTACCGTTGGTCTCTGTATTTTCACGCTTCAGGGTCTCAATTTTTGGGATGGGAGCGTGCTCAAGTTCCTGAATGGGGCGTTTAATCTCTTTTTCCTGCGTCATCAGGGCAATAATCCTTGTTCTGTTCATTCTCAGGACAGTATAGCTTGTCAGTCCACGTAGTCTTTCATCACGCCGGTCAGCCATTCCATAAACAGATGTACCCGACGGGAGAGGTTGCGACGGTGCGGATAGAGCAAGGAAACCGGTAATGGCTCGGCACGATATTGCGGTAATACTTCTACCAGCGTACCGGCACGCAGGGCATCACGCACGCCCACGCGCGGTACCTGAATAATGCCCAGACCGGCAAGACATGCCGCATGATAGGTTTCGGTACTGTTCACTGTTAGCATGCCGCCGGTTTTGACCCATTTAGCGCCGTTGTCTGTCGCCACTTCGAATCCTTGCGCACGCGTTCCCAAATTGACCGAATAGTGCACCACCGCGTGCGAGGTTAAATCCTCCAGGCTTTCTGGATACCCAAAGCGGGCGAGGTATTGCGGGCTGGCGCAATTGATCTGCGTGAGTTTTCCCAGCGGACGCGCAATCATGCCTGAATCTTTCAGCGTTCCTATGCGTACCACACAGTCGAAGCCTTCGCGGATCAAATCCACCAGGCGGTCGCTGCTGCTGAGTTCGAGCTCAAGGCCTGGATACTGATGCAAGAAAGTGGGTAAGCGGGGCATCACCAGATTTTTTGCTACGCCAACCGGCATATCGACGCGCAGCTTGCCGCTGATGCTGGAAGGATCGTGATGAAATAGTCCATCCAGTTCATCCAGATTGCTCAGCAAATCTTTTGCGCGTTCGTAATAGATCATGCCGTCTTGTGTGAGCTGAACGCGGCGGGTAGTGCGGTGCAATAACTGCGTGCCGAGATGATTTTCCAGGGCCTGGATTTGGCGGGATACGCTACCTTTAGGTAGACCGAGAGTGTCTGCCGCGCGTGAAAAACTCTCCAGTTCCGCGACGCGGATGAACAACTGCATTGCGTGAATTTTATCCATTCTCATGCCCTATTGTTGTTCCAGATGAAACAGTAATGCGCAACAGGTGATATTTATTGTTTTTCTATCACCTAATAAGCTTTATCTCAATCATCACAACGTCGGAAATGAGGTTTCTTATGACGCAACGTATTGCATTAGTGACTGGTGGTAGTCGTGGACTCGGTAAAAATGCCGCACTTAAGCTGGCAGACAGAGGAACGGACATTATCTTCACCTACAACAGCCAGCTGCAGGCGGCACTGGATGTGGTTGCTGAGATTGAGCAAAAAGGCAGAAAAGCTGCGGCAATACAACTGAATGTCAGCGATGTGGCTGGCTTTGAGTCCTTTGCCCGTGAGGTGCAAGCGCAGCTGAAAAGCATGTGGAATCGTGAATCATTTGATTATTTAGTGAACAATGCCGGTATTGGTCTGTATGGCACTTTTGCCGATACCTCCGAAGCGATGTTTGATCAATTAGTGAACATTCACTTTAAGGGCCCCTTCTTCCTGACCCAGCGTCTGTTGCCGTTGATCCAGAATGGCGGCAGGATCCTGAATGTTTCATCGGGACTGGCGCGTTTTGCGCTGCCAGGATATGCCGCCTATGCCTCAATGAAAGGGGCGATGGAAGTACTGACGCGTTATCAGGCGAAAGAACTGGGAGAGCGGGGGATTTCAGTAAACATCATCGCGCCTGGGGCGATTGAAACCGATTTTGGCGGTGGTCGACTGCGGGATAATCAAGAGCTGAATGCGTATGTAGCATCGCAAACGGCACTGGGGCGCGCGGGTTTGCCGGATGATATTGGCGACGCGATCGCCGCGTTGCTCAGTGATGAGTTGGCCTGGATGACAGCGCAGCGTATCGAAGTATCGGGCGGAATGTTCCTGTAAGTCGCGCGTATCTTATTCAACTTTTAAGCAATAGAAAACCGGCGCGCCACCCCAGGTAAAAATATAGCTGGTGGCGTTTACCGGTATTATCTGGAATCTAATATCCCGATCGCGGTGCGGAAAGAAATCCGGGATAAACGTTCTGAATTAAGTATTTTCTTCGGCAGCGGATTTGCCTCAGAAGAAACCATGAGCACCTCCCCATCTCCATGCCAGTATATAAACGTCACTTGATTGCTGACGGATTGTGACTGTGCGCCATTTTCTTGATATTCTCCACGTATCAGGATTTAATTCTTTAAAATGTGTAAAATTCGACATTAAAAATTGAGTGCTTGATCGCTTATATGAAAACATGGTACATGTGCTGAAAATTTCGCATAGGAAGAATAATAAACCGTGAAATTCATTTATAACCTCAAATCTACCATAAACGAATACTAAACGACCGGTTCCTCATAGTACATTGGGATGTAGATTGGAAAGTATTTATAGCAGCCATATAATCCACCATACAAACGGTATGGATTATCTCAACGCTTATATGTAGAGGTGCATGTTCGTCTTCATTTAACGTGGGTATAAGATATGGGCTATCGTCTATATGGATTTATGATTGGTGCTGAAATTCATTTTGATATTTCTAATCGCCGACTGTATCGGCTTACGGGTAGCCATACCGAGAAAAACATCGCTTTTGCGTCAATTTACTTTAATGAAACAATGCTAAGGCTTTTTCTGTATTTATTAATAAATGCCAGAAGCCAGCCAGTAACGAAAGAAGAATTATTTGAAAAAATCTGGGAGGCGCATAATCTGAGCCCCTCTGCGCAACGATTATGGCAAGTCCTGCACAATCTTAATAATAAACTTGGCCTGCTGGGATTACCCAGAGATTTTATCCTTAATATAAGAGGTCAGGGTTATGTCATCAATTATCCTGATGTCATTCCCGTTTATTACAAAGTGAGCGAACTCCCGACTCATGCTGTCAAAAAAAGGGAGAAGATAGATAACCTGAGTGAGTGATGTCAACCCAGGTATTTGCCCTGAGCATGCTGTGCGAGGGGCTTTTTTTTATCGTTATCTTTTCTATTTATTTTCAACTAATGTTCGCTAAATAGCGTTATGGTTCGATAGATATCAAAAACGGCCCGGACGACAGGGTCAGATTCTGATGGTTGCCGAAGGCGTTGAGACTCAGGTTCAGGCCAACTATTTGCACTTAAAGAACTGTGATTTTTTTCAAGGGTATTATTTATGCAGACCTGTCTCTTTGAAGACCTGATCACAGTGATGCAATCACCCGGAGCCTTCCGTATCGATTGATATACCAACGCTGCCAGGCAGCAAATCACAGGTGATGATCATTTGATGCGACATTTCGTTTTGTAACATTTTTTTCTGTTATCGTGAGTTTATTATTTTTAGTAAAGAATATAAACTTCGAAGAATTAATATTAATAAGCCGAGCTTTATCTCAAAACATTAAGGATTTCCTTAATATTTGGCGCCACATTTGTCCCTTTGTGTGATTATTTGGTTTGAGCTGTAACTATTTTCGATTTCTACTTTTTTCTTCTCCGTCTATCGGTAAAATGGCCCCCGCCAAATGGTGACTTCTTATTTTACCCCTCGGGTAATACCCTTCCGCGTGTTAAGGCTAGTATCTTATTCAGACGGAGATAAGTAATGCAGGTAATAATGTTTGACAGGCAGTCGATATTTATTCATGGAATGAATGTAAGTTTGCAAGGGCGTATTCCAGGAGTGGATGTTCAGGGTGTCAATCAGGCAGATGACCTTTGGCAGAAACTGGAAGAAACCCCTGATGCGCTGGTCATGCTGGATGGCGACCAGGACGCTGAGTTCTGCCGTAACTTGCTACAGCAGATAGCGCAACGCTTTTCGACGGTAAAAGTGCTGGTGACAGCAACGGACTGCCGTAAAAAATGGCTGCAGGAGGTTACGCAATTGAACGTGCTGGCTATTGTTCCACGCGACTCTGACGCGGAAACCTTCACGTTGGCACTCAATAGCGTTGCGATGGGAATGGTATTCATCCCCAGAGATTGTATGACAACTCCCGAGGGCAGCGGGCAAAATATCAGATCGCTTAGTGCGCGTCAGCGAGAGATTCTGACTATGCTTGCCGCCGGAGAATCAAATAAACAAATTGGTCGGTTGTTAAATATCAGCACCGGAACGGTCAAAGCCCATCTTGAGTCGCTGTATCAGCGCCTTGAGGTAAAAAACCGTACGCAAGCGGCAATGATGTTAAACGACGCCATTTAATGGGCGAATATTTCACAGTCAGAACGATTCTGGCTGTGAAAAAGCCCCCGAGCAGAATTCTGCAGCACAAAACCGGCTTATCCCCACGCTGAGAATCCACGCAATTAACGCTTCCTGTTGAAATCTTTCTTTTATTTGCGGCATTTTCTGGTGTATGAATTCCTCGCAGATTTCCAGATCCGCGAGCAGTAGTGTTTCTGCCTGCGTTACCGAAACAGGCGCAGGAAAGCTTTCATCGGATGTGATTTCGTGCCCGTAGCCAATCACCCAGACACCATTTTTATCCTGATACTTTTCAAGTGACAGACCTTGCCATTGTTTAATAAATGCAACACAGGCGGGTGTGAAATGCGTTGAATTGAGTGGCATATTCATCTCTGTACAAAGAGACCTATTTTAAGAAACCGTCTCCGTTACGCCAGTTGCCATACAGCCCGTTTTTTCAGCAAAACGTCTTATGCTGCGGGTGACTGATAGTCGTGTTTTAACAGGCCGAAAATCCAGTCATCATTCCAGGTTTGATGCAGCCAGTAGCTTTCCCGCAGCGTGCCTTCGTGAATGAACCCGACCTTTTCCAGTAGACGTCGCGAAGCGTCGTTTCCTGCGGTGACGCAAGCCGTAAGCCGGCGTAGCCCTCCGGTGGTAAATGCAAAATCGCAAACGGCATGCAGGGATTCAGCACCATAACCTTTCCCCTGTGCTTCAGGGGCGAGCAGAAAACCGACCTCGGCACATTCATTGTTTTCATGAATATATCCAGTCACCCCAAGCGGTGCTCCCGATGCCTTATCGCACAGGACCAGACATAGCCAGTGCGGGCTGCCGGGAGACCATTCAGGCAGGCGGGAGTCAAAGGCTGCCCGTATCTCATCTTCAGTACGCGCGTCAGCGACAAAACGCATCACATCTGAATTCTGCTGTAACGTTAAGAAGAACGCCCAGTCGTCATTTGTCAGCGGACGGCAGATCAGACGCGAGGTTTTCAGTACAGGCACAGGCTTCCCTCCAGAATAGTTTTCAATGATTGTGCGGAAGTCACTGTAAAACATATTTATTTGCTATATGAATATGTTTTAGTCTACACCGGCACAGCGCTGCATTTAAAAAAGATAACGACAAACCATGATGAGGCCGCTTTTTTTTGGGTCCTTTTAGGGAAGATAATGACCAATAGCGCGTTACAGGCGACATGCACACCATTCGAACATTGTTTAGGGATAATCCGCCAGGCCTCGGTAGAAATTTTGCTGATGCTAGGCGTACGCATATCAGAAGGTAAAGATCCACGCTGGTTTCTCGAACAACTTGACCAGGCGCGACTGAATCTGGGCGGTTGGGGCGTTGTCGCCAGACGGTTACAAATGAATGATGCGCAATTGAGCCAGTTCACTCTACGGCTACGCCATCTTCAGCAGAGCGTGCCACAATATGAAAATGGCCAGGACGTCAGCGAAAACCAGCTGATTTCTGCGCTGCGCTTTGTCGCTTCTCTGGAGCAATTACGCCAGCAACAGCCCATCCTGAAGTATCAAACCGAAATTGCACCTGTAGAGCCGGATGCGCAGATGCGCGCGCAGCGTCAGCTTCGTGCATTAGAATTAACCCTCAAGTCACTGATTGCAAAGGTATGGCCGGATCAACATCCGCTCAATAGCTTCCTAAAACAGCACTTTGGCGGTGAACGCTTGCGTCGCTGGCTAAAGTTGGGGGAAGGGCATGATGCGTTGGACGGCATGATGTTTAGTGAACTGGCGCTAATGGTCGTTGATAAGAAGTTATTCGTTCGGCATTTTAGCGATATCTTTAACGATACTTCGGTGCTCATGTCGTTTGTTGAACCACGCATCACGCTGCGGATGTTTCTGGATGACTGCCGCCTGTCGCGTAACTGCGTTATCGCGCAACAACCGCTAACCTCAGTACAATTGCTGTTGCTGGAATACCAGTATCGGCAGATTACTCACCCTGTGCAGCGCGCATTTGAAGAACGGCGTACGCGTATTAATCCCGCGTCGTATCTGGAGTCCGATGAGGCGATGGTTCGCCAGTTTTGGCAAGCCGCAAAGCAAAAAGACGAGCAGGCGGGGGGCGATAAGCAGGAAATCGCAGACAGTATCGATCCGCCGGAGAAGCGAGCCAAACGCACGGCAGAAGAACGTGAACAGCTGATTTCCGGCATGTTGTGGGTTGCGGTCGGCGTGATGGTGCTGGTGATTTCGCTGGGAGCATTTTGGTTATTTACTTCGCCATCGCCGCAGGCGTCTTCCGGCCAGTCCGTTGAAATCGTACAGGAGGAGCCACGGCGTGATGCTCCCACTGCGCGGGAGGCAGTAACCCGAATGGGCATAACCTGGGATGCCTTTAACATGCGGGCGGCTATCGAACGCAACGATACTCGCGTGACGTCACTGTTCCTGCAGGGCGGGATGGACTGGAGGCTGGCGTGGACAGAGCCGGCGTTCGCGGCAGGCAATACTGAGGTATTGAGGCTGCTGCTGCGTTATCCTTCGCAGATGAGTGAAAGTAAACCCTGTCGACAGTTTATGACTTCACTCAGCCACGCGATGTTGAATGGGACGTCACTCACATCGCTACATAAAAGCTATCTACAAAGTTTTTGTTCGGTTCCGGCGGTCATCGCACGTCAGCAATATGATCTTGAACAGGCTGAGCTGCGCGTTCGCGCACAGCCAAGCTCCGAGAACAAGAAATGGCAGAAAATTCATGCTGAGCTCTACGACGCAATTAACTGACGGTCGGATAACTCATACTGTCAACTGTTAGGGTTCGCCATACAGACCGATGAGACGGCGTACCACGCCGTTTGTCCAGCCAAAGCCGTCCTGCAACGGATATTCCCCGCCGCCGCCTTCGCGCGGCGCGGCGTCGGCTATATGGTATTTTTCGATTAGTTTGTGATGTTCCTGATAAAAGAGGTTCACCGTTTTTAACCAGTTTCGGGCAATTTCGTCCCCGAGATGGTCGTCGCCGTAAAGTTTGAAACCCTGGATCGCCATCCACTGCAGCGGGGCCCAGCCGTTGGGTTTATCCCACTGCTCACCGGTTTCATGCTCGGTTGCTAAGATCCCGCCCGGCGTGAGCAGGCGGCTGCGTACCGCATTGGCGAGTCGGTCGGCTTGTTCATGCGTTGCCATACCGACATACAGTGGCACAATACTGGCGGCAGAGAAAAGGGCCATTTGTTCGCGTCGCCAGTCGTAATCGCGGTAGCAGCCGTTTTCATCGTCCCACAGATAGCGGTTCACCGCATCTCGGCGGTCATTGGCTTTCTGGCGAAACTGCGCTTCCGTTTCTTTGTCGCCTTTCAGCGCGGAAATATTGGCGATAGTGCTTTCCAGCTTGTAGAGGAAGGCGTTCAGATCAATCGGGATGAACTGAGTGGTGCGTATGCTGGCAAGGCGGCCTGAATCGCGTAGCCACCGCGAGGAGTAATCCCAGCCGGAGGCCGCGCCCGCGCGCAAATCCCGATACACTTCATTGGGCGGACGGCCTGAATGCTTGGCGGTCTCAACATCTTCAAGCCATGACTCATCACGCGGCGTATCACGATCGTCCCAATAGCGGTTGAGCAGAGAGCCGTCCGACATTCTGATCACGTGACGGTAGGCCTGGTTGAGCACCAGGGAATCGGCGCCATCCATCCAGAATGCGTATTCCATTTTCAGATGTTCAAGGTAACGACGTGCGCCGCGTACGCCATCCTCTTCAAACAGTTCCACCATCAGCGCAAAGACCGGCGGCTGCGAACGGCTCAGGTAGTAAGTACGGTTACCGTTGGGGATGTGGCCATAGTTTTCAATCATCCAGGCAAAGTTATCCGCCATACATTTCAGCAGGTCTTCGCGACCGCTCTCTGCCAGACCCAGCATGGTAAAGTAGGAATCCCAGTAGTAGGTTTCGCTAAAACGTCCGCCGGGCACAATATATGACTGTGGTAACGCCAGCAGTGAGGACCAGGGAATGTGATCCTGCGGTTCGCGCGTCAGCACCGGCCACAGTTGATCGATATGCTCTTTCAGCGAGCTTGCCGGATCGGACACATATTCACTGGAGGGCGTTTCCGGTAGCCAGAAATGATTCTCGACGAAACGTCGCAGATCAAAGTCGCGGTGGCGTTTAACTTTGCGATAGCGGATCAGAATGTCTAACGGGTCCATTTTGGGCGCACAATCGGGGAAGGTTTTGCTATCGGCAAACAGTTTCGACGACTGAACGTGTTCGAACAATTCGAGGTAACGATCGGCTGGGGTTAACGCATCTGAGGCGGGTAACCCTGCAATCATCTCCGGCTCAGGCTCTGCCTCAATCATTTCATCCAGCTTTAACTCGCACGGATCCATTTCATAAAGCAGATCGATGTCGATCGTCAATTCTTCTGAAGGGGCGTGGGGTAGTTTCTGGTTGAGCATAATGAGAAAGACCTCCGATGGACGTTGAAAGATTAAGGCTATTGCCCGGTCGTCAGTTAAGCGTAGACATTCGCTTCGGTATCTGGTGAGTAAAGCGTGCGGTTGATCACGTTTTAGTGCAGCGTAATATTTAGAAAATAAGACTATCCCAATGAATATAATGAAAAAATCATAGTTTAGCGCAACCTGAAGATATTTCATTTTCAGAACATTCGATTGCAACGAGGTGTGAACGGAAAACCATAACGGCTTATCTCCGTAATAGGCACAGGCTATTCTATCGATAGTTATCCCCCATGTAATTGCTTGATACTTATCAAAATAATAAATCCCTTACTTTCTATGATGGTTAAGTCTGATAAAGACTATGCACTCATTTTTCTAATTTCTCTGGGTCACAATAACTCACAACGGTGAGGGTAAAATAATGAAAATCATTACCCGTCTTACCGCGATAGCCATAGCTGGCGTCGTGATTTGTTATTTTGGATTATCCGGTTATGTGTGGTATCACGATAATCAACGGAGTAAACAGGCTGATGTTCAGGCCTCTACGCTGGAAGAAAATAATAAAGTACTGGGATTTTTACGTGAAAAGGGATGTGATTATTGCCACACCCCTTCCGCGGAATTACCTTTCTATGCATCATTTCCCGTTGCAAAACAGTTGATGAATTACGATATTCAACTGGGATATAAGTCATTCAATCTTGAGGCTGTTCGTGCAGCGCTGGTCGCAGATAAACCCGTTTCGCAAAGCGACCTGAATAAAATTGAATGGGTGATGCAGTACGACACCATGCCGCCGACGCGTTATACCGCATTGCATTGGGCTGGCCAGGTAAGCGATACGGAGCGAGCAGAGATCCTGGGCTGGATTGCGAAACAGCGCGAGCAGTATTACGCCAGTAACGATACCGCCGCACAGCATCGTAATGAGCCAGTGCAGCCGATACCGGAAAGCATCCCGACTGATGCCCGTAAAGTGGCGCTGGGCTTTACGCTTTACCACGACCCGCGTATTTCCGGTGACAGCACGATTTCTTGCGCGCACTGCCACGCCCTGAATGCGGGCGGCGTGGATGGCCGCAAAACGTCAATCGGCGTAGGCGGCGCGGTTGGCCCTATCAATGCGCCGACGGTATTTAACTCGGTCTTTAACGTGGAACAATTCTGGGATGGCCGTGCGCCAACATTGCAGGCGCAGGCTGGCGGTCCACCGTTGAACCCGATCGAAATGGCGTCTAAATCCTGGGATGAAATTATCCAGAAACTGGATAAGGATCCGCAACTCAAACAAGAGTTTATCGCGGTTTATCCGCAGGGATTCAGCGGGGATAATATTACCGATGCGATTGCTGAGTTTGAGAAAACGCTGATTACGCCAAATTCACCGTTTGATAAATGGCTACGTGGTGATGAAGCGGCGTTAACTGCCCAGCAAAAACATGGCTATCAGCTGTTTAAAGATAATAAGTGTGCGACCTGTCATGGCGGTATTATTCTGGGCGGACGCTCATTTGAGCCATTGGGTTTGAAAAAGGACTTTAATTTCGGCGAGGTCACTGCCGCAGATATTGGCCGCATGAACGTCACTAATGAATTACGTGACAAACTGCGTCAGAAAGTTCCTGGTTTGCGCAACGTTGCGCTGACTGCACCTTATTTCCATCGCGGTGATGTGCCGACGCTTGATGGTGCGGTAAAACTGATGCTGCGTTATCAGGTAGGCAAAGAACTGCCGCAGGAAGATATCGACGATATCGTGGCGTTCCTCGAAAGCCTTAATGGGGTGTATACGCCGTATATGCAGGGTAAATAGACTTTGCCCTGGTCCTGATTCGGACGTAAAAAAACCGACTTCACGTCGGTTTTTTTACGCTTCAGCCCGAGTTGGTGGCTCTGGCCGAAGTGAGATAGTTATCATCTAACGCTTCAATCCTATTACCTTAACGGTACTATTGCAAGAATGCGCTGGCAGTTACGATTAAAAGAACTGTATACTTATCCAGTTAGCTCTGTAACTTATCCCTTCCGGACGCGCGCTAAACGCTTTCTAAGTCCTGATCGGCGAAACGGGTGGTGCCGTTGGCCGATGCTCTGGCCGGGGTGAGATAGTTATCATCTAACAATGGAGCATGCCCCGTGACAGGCAATGGATGAGTAAGCGGGTGCATTCTCACTCCATCTGATGGAGAAAACGGGTGATTGATAAAGCAATCATCGTTCTGGGAGCGTTAATCGCGTTGCTGGAGCTGATCCGCTATCTGCTGCAACTTTTGAACTGATAGCGGAAACGTAACTAAGGGCAAAGAGCTAACCCCTCTTTGCCCTTTAACACTCATGAAGTGCGATTAACGCATAGTAACGAACTCTTCTGCCGCCGTTGGGTGAATGGCAACGGTGTTATCAAAGTCTTTCTTGGTGGCACCCATTTTCAGTGCGACCGCGAAGCCTTGCAGCATTTCATCCATCCCGAAACCAATACCGTGAATACCGACAATCTTCTCTTCCGGTCCGACGCAAACCAGCTTCATGCGGCACGGCTGGCGGTGGGTGGTAACAGCGGTATACATCGCGGTAAACGAGGATTTATACACTTTCACCTGGTCATCGCCGTGCTGTTCGCGAGCCTGCTGCTCGGTCAGGCCTACGGTACCAATCGGCGGGTGGCTGAAAACCACGGTAGGGATATTGCTGTAATCCAGATGCTCATCCGGCTTGTTGTTAAACAAACGCTCGGACAGGCGACGGCCTGCAGCGACGGCAACTGGCGTCAGCTCAACGGCACCGGTGTTATCGCCGACGGCATAAATTCCCGGAACACTGGTGTTCTGGTATTTATCCACGACGATGTAGCCTTTTTCGTTGGTTTTCACGCCAGTAACCGCCAGGTTGAAGTTGTCGGTGGCAGGTTCACGACCGATCGCCCAAATCAGGCAATCTACTGTTTCGCTACGACCATCTTCCAGTTGCAGAGTCAGGCTGCCGTCAGCGTTTTTAACAACCGCTTTCGGGATTGCGTGCGTATGCAGGGTCGGGCCTTCGGCGTTCATCACCTCAACCAGCGTGTCGACGATCATCGGATCGAAGCTGCGCAGCGGCGCGTGTTTACGCACAAACAGATGCGTTTGGGCGCCCAGGCCGTTAATCACGCCCGCCAGCTCAACGGCGATGTAACCTGCGCCGACGACCGCAACGCGTTTCGGCAGCGCGGGCAACTCAAAGAAGCCATCGGAGTCGATCCCGTATTCCACACCCGGAATGCTCGGATGGCTCGGGCGACCACCGGTGGCGATCAAAATATGATCGGCAGTAATGGTTTCACCGTTTACTTCAATGGTTTTGGCATCCACAAAACGGGCAAAGCCTTTAATCACATCGACGTTATTTTTACCCAGCACGTTGTCGTATGAGGTATGAATGCGATCAATGTAAGCGGTACGTGTGGCGATCAGTTTATCCCAATCGAACTTATTGATGGTGGTGTCGAAACCGTAATCCGGCCCGTACATGTGGATCGCTTCGCGGACCTGGGCGGCATGCCACATCACTTTTTTCGGTACGCAGCCCACGTTAACGCAGGTGCCGCCCAGTTCTTTGGCTTCAATCAGTGCGCATTTCTGGCCGTACATTGCTGCACGGTTAATGGAGGCAATACCGCCGCTGCCGCCGCCAATAGCGATGTAATCATAGTGCTTGGTCATGACCGCTCCTTCATGTTCATTGTAGGGCGGAGAAGCGTTACGCCATCCGCCAAAATATTCGCGATTGTATACCTGATATTAAAAGGTTCCACCGATGGCTGCGATTACTCAGGCACGATCCAGCTTACTGAGGTATGACCGGTTCCTGCCGGAACCAGTTTGCTGTGCAACCACGGCAGAACGCTGTTCATCTGTTGCTCCAGCTTCCACGGCGGGTTAATGACAATCATGCCTGACGCAGTCATACCACGCTGATCGCTGTCCGGGCGCACTGCCAGTTCAATTTGCAGAATTTTGCGGATGCCGGTCTCTTCCAGGTCGTGGACCATGCGCTTGATTTGCTGACGCAGAACCACCGGATACCACAGCGCATAGGTGCCGGTCGCGAAACGCTTGTAGCCTTCGTTAATACCGGTCACCACCGCCTGGTAGTCGCTTTTGATCTCGTAGGGGGGATCGATAAGGATCAACCCGCGACGGGAAACCGGCGGTAATTTCGCTTTTAGCTGCTGATAACCATCGGCCTTGGCCACGCGTGCGCGCTCATCTTTCTGAAATTCGCCGCGCAGCAGAGGAAAGTCGCTCGGGTGCAGTTCAGTTAACTGCAGGCTGTCCTGCTCGCGCAGCAACTGGCGAGCAATCAACGGAGAGCCAGGGTAGTAGCGCAACTGACCGCTACGGTTGAAGTGCTGCACCACGCCAATGTAGGGTTCCAGTTCGGCAGGCAAATCGTCCTGCTGCCAGATACGGGCGATCCCTTCCAGATATTCACCGGTACGTTCGGCATGCTCACTGCTCAGCTGATAACGGCCAGCGCCAGCATGGGTATCCAGATAGAGAAACGGTTTTTCTTTCTCTTTGAGCGACTCGATGATCAGGCTCTGGACGGTGTGTTTCAGGACGTCGGCGTGGTTGCCAGCGTGATAACTGTGGCGATAACTGAGCATGGGTAAACGTGTTCCAGGTTATAAACGTAGGCCCGAAAACAGCGCGATATCGGGCGAAAATAAAGCGTATCGCCACAGTATACAGAAAAGTCGTCACTGCCGCGAAAGCGCAACGCCTGGCATTGAAATCCTCTACACTTAACCCCATTGTACAAATTAATATGCACAGCGCCGGATACGCGCTTCATTCACTCTTTTCAACAGGACCGCGCTAATGACCAATCCATTGCTGACTCCCTTCGAACTGCCGCCGTTTTCTAAAATTCAGCCTGAGCATGTCGTGCCTGCCGTCACTAAGGCGCTGAACGATTGCCGCGAAAACGTTGAGCGAGTGGTTGCGCAGGGCGCGCCGTACACCTGGGAAAATCTCTGTCAGCCGCTGGCGGAAGTTGATGACGTGCTGGGGCGTATTTTCTCTCCGGTCAGCCATCTGAACTCGGTGAAAAACAGCCCGGAACTGCGCGAAGCCTATGAACAAACGCTGCCGCTGCTGTCTGAATACAGCACCTGGGTTGGACAACATGAAGGTCTGTATAAAGCGTATCGCGACCTGCGTGATGGCGATTATTACGCCACCCTGAGTACCGCACAGAAAAAAGCGGTCGATAATGCGCTGCGCGATTTTGAGCTTTCTGGTATTGGTCTGCCGAAGGAAAAACAGCAGCGTTATGGTGAAATCGCCACCCGCCTGTCCGAGCTCGGCAACTTGTACAGCAATAACGTCCTTGATGCCACGATGGGCTGGACGAAGTTAGTCACCGACGAAGCCGAGCTGGCAGGTATGCCGGAAAGCGCGCTGGCTGCGGCGAAGGCTCAGGCGGAAGCCAAAGAGCAGGAAGGCTATCTGTTAACGCTGGATATCCCAAGCTACCTGCCGGTGATGACCTACTGTGACAACCAGGGACTGCGTGAAGAGATGTATCGCGCTTACTCCACGCGCGCGTCTGACCAGGGGCCGAATGCGGGCAAATGGGACAACAGCCCGATAATGGAAGAGATCCTCGCGCTGCGCCACGAACTGGCACAACTGTTGGGCTTTGAAAGCTACGCCTTTAAATCGCTGGCCACCAAAATGGCGGAAAACCCGCAGCAGGTCCTCGACTTCCTGACCGATCTGGCGAAACGCGCCCGTCCACAGGGTGAGAAAGAGCTGGCCCAGTTGCGCGCCTTTGCCAAAGCCGAATTTGGCGTTGAAGAGCTGCAGCCGTGGGATATCGCTTACTACAGCGAGAAACAAAAACAGCATCTGTACAGCATCAGCGATGAACAACTGCGCCCATATTTCCCGGAAAACAAAGCCGTTAACGGCCTGTTTGAAGTGGTTAAACGTATTTACGGCATTACCGCTAAGGAGCGCACCGATGTTGATGTCTGGCATCCGGAAGTTCGTTTCTTCGAGCTGTATGACGAAAACAACGAGCTGCGCGGCAGCTTCTACCTCGACCTGTATGCCCGTGAACATAAACGCGGCGGGGCGTGGATGGACGACTGCGTCGGCCAGATGCGTAAAAGTGACGGCACGTTGCAAAAACCGGTCGCCTACCTGACCTGTAACTTTAACCGTCCGGTGAACGGCAAACCCGCACTGTTTACCCACGATGAAGTGATCACCCTGTTCCACGAGTTCGGTCATGGTCTGCACCACATGCTGACCCGTATCGAAACCGCCGGTGTTTCCGGGATCAACGGTGTGCCGTGGGATGCGGTCGAGCTGCCAAGCCAGTTTATGGAAAACTGGTGCTGGGAGCCGGACGCGCTGGAGTTTATCTCCGGTCATTATGAAACCGGCGAACCACTGCCGAAGGAACTGCTGGATAAAATGCTGGCGGCGAAAAACTACCAGGCAGCGCTGTTTATTCTGCGTCAGCTGGAGTTCGGCCTGTTTGATTTCCGTCTGCATGCGGAGTTTGATCCGCAACAAGGGGCGAAAATCCTCGACACGCTGGCCGAAATCAAGAAACAGGTCGCCGTGGTGCCGGGCCCAACCTGGGGCCGCTTCCCGCATGCCTTCAGCCACATTTTTGCTGGTGGCTACGCGGCGGGTTACTACAGCTATCTTTGGGCCGACGTACTGGCGGCGGATGCCTTCTCTCGCTTCGAAGATGAGGGGATTTTCAACCGTGAAACCGGACAGTCGTTCCTCGATAACATCCTCACCCGTGGCGGTTCTGAAGAGCCTATGGCGCTGTTCAAACGCTTCCGTGGCCGTGAGCCGCAGCTGGATGCGATGCTGGAGCATTACGGAATTAAAGGCTGATTATTCACGTGAAAATCTGCTTAGTCGATGAAACAGGCGCCGGAGACGGCGCCTTATCTGTTCTTGCCGCCCGTTGGGGACTGGAACACGATGAAGATAACCTGATGGCGCTGGTGATGACGACAGCACATCTGGAACTGCGCAAACGCGATGAACCCAAGCTCGGCGGTATCTTCGTCGATTTTGTTGGCGGCGCAATGGCTCACCGGCGCAAGTTTGGTGGCGGTCGCGGCGAAGCGGTGGCGAAAGCGGTCGGTATTAAAGGCGATTACCTGCCGGATGTGGTTGATGCCACTGCCGGGCTGGGGCGCGATGCGTTCGTGCTGGCCTCGGTGGGCTGTCGTGTGCGGATGCTGGAACGAAATCCGGTGGTCGCTGCGCTGCTTGATGATGGCCTGGCGCGGGGCTATGCGGACCCGGAAATCGGCCCGTGGCTGCAGGAACGTTTACAGCTAATCCACGCCTCAAGCCTGACGGCATTAACCGATATCACGCCACGCCCGCAGGTGGTCTATCTCGATCCGATGTTCCCACATAAGCAGAAAAGTGCGCTGGTTAAGAAAGAGATGCGCGTGTTTCAGTCGCTGGTGGGGCCGGACCTCGACGCCGATGGGCTGCTGAAGCCGGCACGTCAATTGGCCACTAAACGCGTGGTAGTGAAGCGCCCGGACTACGCGCCACCGCTGGCGGATGTCGCCACGCCGAACGCGGTAGTTACGAAAGGGCATCGGTTTGATATTTATGCGGGGACGGCGTAGTTTCCAGGCCGGATAAGGCGGTAGCCGTATCCGGCATTACGGCTTAAACAAACGGCGCGTACGGATTGGCAACTTCAAACGCTGCCGCACGCTCTGCCTTCGGCGGGTAAATCAGCTCGCTGACAATCGACACCTTCAGCTTTTTCGCTTCTGCTCGCGTCAGTTTCACCTGTTGGTCCCATCCTTCGGTATACACCGCGCCCCACGCGCCGAGATCCAGACAGGTGACGTACATTTCCTGGCGATACGGCAGTGGTGCCACGTTCAGCAAGCTGGCGGCGGCATTGTTACCGGCGAATTTACCCAGCAAAATGGCGTGCTGGCAGGTCATCAGCGCATGATTGCCTTTGTCATCGGTGGCCGCATAGGCGACGTCACCGGTGGCGTAGATATCCTCATGGCCCACCACCTGCAGATTGCCGTTTACATGCAGTCGACCCTGACGATCGCGCGGGGCGTTAATCTGCCCGGTCAGGCCGCTAGCCTGAACACCGACGGTCCAGATAACCGTTTGAGAGGCAATAACCTGCCCATCTTTCAGCGTGACGCCGCAGGCATCCACGCACTCTACTTCCGCATTAACCAGCCATTCAACGCCCAGTTCAGCGGAGGCTTCGATAATCACGTCGCGTAATTCCTGGCTCCAGCGTCCGCCAGGCTGAGCACCGCGCTCAACTACGACAATTCTGGTCTTAGCATCAGCACCCAAAATCTCGCGCAGACGGCCCGGTAATTCCAGCGCCATCTCAATCCCGGTAAAGCCGCCACCGCAGACCACGACCGTATTGCGAGCCTCGCTCTCTGGCTGCTGCGCCAGATCCTTAATGTGTTGCTCCAGTACGGCGGCGCTTTCGAGCTGGTCGAGGTCAAACGCGTACTCGGCAGCACCGGCAACGGCGTCGCGGTTTACGTGACTGCCGCTGGCGAGTACCAGGCGGTCGTAGCGGCGTAAATGAATTTCACCGTTGGCATCTTGCCAACTGACTTCTTTAGAGTCCGGGAGGATCTGCTCGACGTGACCTTGCAGGAAGTTGACGCCAGTAACGTCAAACAAGGGTTGTAGCGGTGCGACCAGGTTTTGCACGGCGCTTTCATAAAAGCGCGGGCGGACACGCAGCTCTGGCTGTGGCGCAATCACTGTAATATCAATGGGCTGCTGGTGTTTGTCCGCCAGTCGCGCGGCGCTTAATGCTGCCCACATACCGGCAAAGCCGGCGCCCACGATCAGAATTTGTTTATGCATTGGTTTTTTCTCACAGGTGACTACGAATTATTTACTCGGATTTTATTTGTCGTAGTTAAGGATTGCAATGCGATCGAGATCCTTTTTGCCTTAAAGGGTGGGAGTTTTTATTATCTGTTTGATAAATATGTATTTAAATTTTAATTGTGAAGAGGGGTACTTTGCTGTCTGGAATGAGTGAAACGAAAAAGCTACAATCAACTCAGATTAATTTTGGCTGAGATAAGAGAATGGCATTCTACAGTTCCGGGGTTGAGTACGGTATTCATAGCCTGATGTGTATGGTCGACAGTAAGGGCGACGCGCGGGATATGAGCGTGCGGGAAATTGCCGAACTGCAAAGCGTACCGTATGACTATCTGGCGAAAATTTTCACCCGTCTGTCGAAAGCGGGCCTGGTACGCAGCATTGAGGGTAAGGGCGGTGGTTTCCAGTTGGCTAAACCCGCTGAACACATCACGGTGCTGGATGTGGTGAATGCCATTGATGGCGATAAACGCATCTTTGAATGTCGTGAAATTCGCCAGCGGCTGGCGGTATTTGAGGAACATCCGCCCCAGTGGGCCTGTGAAGGCATTTGTGGTGTACGTTCGGTAATGGACATGGCCCAGCAGCGGATGGAAGAAGCGCTCGGTCAGCATACGATACTGGACTTGGCGCGCAAAATGTACCGCAAAGCGCCGGACACCTTTGTGGTGGAAGTGCAAGAGTGGATAGACGCGCGTAAAGGGTAGTGAGTGAAAATGCCCGATAGCGCAAGGCGATCGGGCATGTTGAATGTAGGCCGGATTGGGCAATAGCCTCCATCCGGCACTGAAGGTTATTGCTCGGTGCTTGGCGTATTAATCATGCGGTTCAGCCATGGCACCATAATCGCCATCACCATCGTTACGGCCAGGGTCACCAGACCAATCTTACTGAAGACGTTGGTGTAGATAGGCAACGTTTGCAGCGGGTCGGTGATGTTCTCAGGTACAGCGGTGAACGTCGCGACATAACCCCCCATCAGGAAGGCGGCGGCCTGCGTCAGGAACCACATCCCGAGAATGAAGCCCATCAGATGCTGCGGCACGAGAGCGGCGACCATCGCCAGTCCCAGGGCGCTAATCAGTAGTTCTCCCAGGCTCTGGAACAGATACACCAGCACGATAAACCACGGCGATGTCAGCCCCTGCGCATCAGCAAACCACATCCCGGCAGCGGCGGCCGTCAGGAAGCCCAACGAGCACAGGAACATACCGAGCGTAAATTTCATCGGCATGGTCAGGTCTTTGCCTTTGTTTCCCAGACGGGTATAGATTGCGGCCAGCACCGGACTCGCCAGTACCACCCAGAACGGGTTCAATGCCTGGAAGCTTACCGGGTTGATGGCGAAACCAAGAATTTCATGATGCACGTTATTGATAGCAAAGAAGTTCAGCGAAGTTGGCATCTGCGCGTACAGCACGTAGAACACCACCGCTTCCAGCATCAGGATAAAGGCCACGAACATCTTGTTGCGCCCGGTTTTATCCAGTTTGAATGCCTGACGAAAGAAGATGATGGTCACGGCAATCGACAGGACAATCAGCACCAGGTTGGCAATCTGCACGTTGTGCATCAGCCAGGCACAGATAAATACCATCACTACCGTACCAGCCAGCACGTACAGCAGATTCCGGAAATTCAGCGGCTTATGGTCCGGCTCTGAACCGATATTCTTCACCATTCCACGGCAGGCAAAGTAGACCAACAGCGCGACAATAAGCCCGGCCCCACACAGGTTGTAGGTCACCGCGTAGCCAAACTTATCGGCAATCACCGGTGCCAGCGACAGCGATAGTAGCGAGCCGATGTTAATCGACATATAAAACAGAGTGAAAGCCCCGTCCAGACGAGCGTCTTTCGGTGGATAGCATTTTGACAGCAGGCTTGCCGGGTTGGCTTTAAAAAGCCCGTTACCGACGGCAATGGTACCCAAAGCAATAAAGATCAGATCGGGCTTAAGCAGTGACATCCCGGTCATGAAGTAGCCTATCGCCAGCACAATGGCGCCAAGCACCAGCGTGCGCTTGGTGCCTAAAAGGTGGTCGCCGACGTAGCCGCCGATCGAGATCAGACCGTAGACCAGCGCGGCAAATGCACCAAAGGTGACAAACGCCTGTTCCTGCGAAAAGCCGAGCTGCTTAACAAAAAATACCGCCAGGATGCCCTGAACGCCGTAATAGCCAAATCGTTCCCATAATTCCACAAAGAAGATCATGAAGAACGGACGAGGTTGCTGCAGCAAGCCCGTAGGTGCAGTTTTATTCATATTCCATCGCCTTTCAAAGCCATCCCGAAAAGTATGAACGCGTATGCTTAAACGCGCCGAAAAAGTCTTATTTTGTTATAGACTGCGGTTATTGACCGCAAGCGTAGAGTATTATAGAGATAGTTTTCGATCCAATTAGTTGATCACACTAATTATGATTTATTTGTTGGATTGATGTACTAATTTCGTCTGGATGATAAAAACAAAAACGCCCGCACAGGCGGGCGTTTACAGGCTTTACGACTTGCAGCGCGCCGGGTTATCTCCCGACGGCCAGCGTTTTATGCTTCTTCGTCGTCACGCAACGGAACAATCAACATGTCGACGTGGACGGTGTTGATCAGTTGGCGTGCGGAGGACATCAGTTTGCTCCAGAAATCCTGGTGGTGGCCACAAACGACCAGATCCATGTCGTATTTTTTGATGGCATCAACCAGAACCTGACCCAGGTCGCCGCTACCGCTCAGGGTTTCGGTGATAGGGTAGCCTGCATTTGTGGAAAGCTCGGTTAGCGCGTGGTGGGTTTCTTCAGAAATGCGTTTCTGCATGTCGCCCAGATTCACGTCGATAAGCCCGGTGTACAGGTCGGAATAGTTTACGTCAACGTGGATAAGGGAGACTTTAGCATTGTAAGGCCGCGCCATAGAGACCGCTTTTTCAACCAGAACTTTGCTTTCCGGAGAAAGATCAACCGCGATAAGAATGTGTTTATAAGCCATAGTGTTACTCCTTCCATAAGTTGTCGATGACTAGCCTGCTGGCATTTACCTGCCGCCGCGTCATCCGCGTCCTGCGAACCTTGCGCGCGGGGCTAGCCCAGTCGTAAAAACGTACCATATAAGGACTATCCTTACATTATAGCGACCAGGATAATCCGTCAATCCACCTTGCTTGCCAAGCAGTTAAACAAATTTTTTAGTTAATTGCATTGATAGCGATTAACCTTCTGGCAAAAAAATTAACTAATCTCCTACACTATCTAGAGAGGCGTTCGGATGCGTGATACTAATACGAACGGTTCGACAGAACTCTTCACTGAATGATTTGGCAGGGTATCGGGGAGCGGTAGTCCCGGAAAGGAGTTCCGTGGGCGGGTCGCCGGGGAGGAGGTATGATTAGCACCATTGCATTGTTCTGGGCTTTATGTGTCGTTTGCATTGTTAATATGGCGCGCTATTTTTCTTCGTTACGCGCACTGTTAGTGGTACTTCGTGGTTGCGATCCATTGCTTTACCAGTATGTAGATGGTGGGGGCTTTTTTACCTCGCATGGGCAACCAAACAAGCAGATGCGTCTGGTGTGGTATATCTACGCTCAGCGTTACCGCGATCATCATGATGATGAGTTTATTCGCCGCTGTGAGCGGGTTCGCGGTCAGTTCATTCTCACCAGCGCGCTATGTGGCCTGGTGCTAATCAGCATGATTGCGCTGATTATCTGGCACTGATGCCAACGACAGATACAAAAAAAGCGGGCCAGTTTTCTGACCCGCTTTTTTTCCGTGCATTCGCTTAGATAAGCTTCAGAGAGAGCCAGTAAAGCCCGCCGGAAAGAAGAATTGCGGCTGGCAGGGTGAAGACCCAGGCCATCAGAATGCTGGTCACCGTTTTACGCTGTAAACCGCCGCCATCAACAACCATCGTTCCTGCAACGGAAGAGGAGAGAACGTGCGTGGTGGAAACAGGCATACCGGTGTAGCTGGCGAGACCGATAGAGACTGCGGCGGTCATCTGCGCCGACATCCCCTGAGCATAGGTCATGCCTTTCTTACCGATTTTCTCACCGATAGTCGTCGCCACACGACGCCAGCCAATCATGGTACCAATGCCCAGCGCCAGTGCGACGGCCATAATGATCCAGATAGGTGCATACTCAATGGTGCTCAGCATGTCAGCTTTCAGTTTCTTCAGCAGACGCTGGTCGTCAGCGCTTACGCCAGGCAGTTTCACCACTTTATCGGTGGTATCAGAGATGCACAGCATAATGCGACGCAGTTGACCGCGCTGTTCAACGCTTAACTTGTCGAAAGTTTCCAGATTCGCCAGCATACCTTTCGCACGCTCCAGCGCGTTAATAGTATTAGCCGGGTGACAATGGAACTCGTTAGCTTGCGTTGGTGCGCCCGCTTCCGGAGATGGAATCAACTGATCCACGCCGGTGGCTTGCTTCAGCAGGTCAGGGCGTTGCTGGAAGAAGATTTCGACGTTATTGATTGCATCGCGGGTACGGGTAATTTCGTAACCGGAAGCATTCATATTTACTACGAAACCAGCGGGGGCGACGCCAATCAGCACCAGCATCACCAGACCAATGCCTTTCTGCCCGTCGTTAGCGCCATGAGAGAACGCTACGCCGATAGCGGAGAGGATCAGTGCAATACGCGTCCAGAACGGCGGCTTTTTCTTACCGTCTTTCTTTTCACGTTCTGCTGGCGTCAGGTGGATACGGGCACGTTTTTTCGTACCGCTCCAGTAGCGACGCAGAATGAAAATGAGACCACCTGCAACCACCAGACCGACAATCGGCGAGATGATAAGCGAGGCAAAAATACCCATTACTTTCGGAATGTTAAGTGCATCTACCACAGAAGTGCCGGTCATCAGCGCATTGGTTAAACCAATACCGATAATGGCACCAATTAGCGTGTGGGAGCTGGATGCAGGCAAACCAAAGTACCAGGTACCCAGGTTCCAGATAATTGCTGCCAGCAGCATGGAGAACACCATGGCGAGGCCATGTGACGATCCCATATTGAGCAGCAGATCCGTTGGCAGCATATGCACGATGGCATATGCCACGCTGAGACCGCCCAGCAAAACACCAAAGAAGTTGAACACCGCAGCCATGACTACCGCCAATTGCGAACGCATTGCACGGGTATAGATCACGGTTGCGACAGCATTTGCTGTATCATGGAAGCCGTTAATCGCTTCGTAGAACAGCACAAAAGCCAGAGCAAGCAATAGTAAAAGCCCGGTATGTAAATCCAGGCCAGCAAACAAATGTAGCATAGGACGTTACGCCATTTTGAGGACATGAACGCGGCGCATTATCAGTGACTTTGGCGGCGCGGGCAAAGTGAAATATAGAGTTTTTTTGATTTATCTCCTGCTTTGTTTTACACCACTAAAGAATTATCCTATATATTTCAGATAAATACCCTTTATCGATAGTTTGGTGCTGGTGCGACCACTGAGGAATCTTTACAATTCACACCCGCTTTTTTGAGAGGATCGCAACGTGGAAAGGTTTGATACCGTTATTATAGGCGCTGGCGCAGCAGGTATGTTTTGTGCCGCGCAGGCAGGACAAGCAGGTAGTCGTGTACTGCTGATTGATAATGGTAAAAAGCCTGGACGTAAGATTCTCATGTCTGGCGGGGGCCGATGCAACTTTACCAACCTTTATGTCGAACCGGCCGCATATTTGAGCCAAAACCCGCATTTTTGCAAATCGGCGCTGGCGCGTTATACGCAGTGGGATTTTATCGATCTGGTGGGCAAACACGGCATTGCCTGGCATGAAAAAACGCTGGGTCAGCTGTTTTGTGATGATTCCGCCCAACAAATTGTCGATATGCTGGTGGCGGAATGCGAAAAAGGTAACGTAACTATGCGGTTACGTAGCGAAGTCCTGAGCGTCGGGCGAGAGGGTGATGCTTTCATCCTCGAATTGAACGGGATGACCGTGGGCACGAAAAATCTGGTTATTGCCTCTGGTGGTCTCTCTATGCCGGGTCTGGGCGCGACGCCGTTTGGTTATAAAATTGCCGAGCAGTTCGGCCTGAACGTATTGCCAACGCGCGCAGGTCTGGTGCCTTTCACCTTACACAAGCCGCTGCTGGAGCAGCTTCAGGTTCTCTCTGGCGTATCCGTTTCCTCCGTTATCACCGCCGAGGACGGCACCGTCTTTCGTGAAAATCTGCTCTTTACGCACCGTGGGCTTTCTGGCCCGGCCGTGCTGCAGATTTCCAGTTTTTGGCAACCTGGTGAATTTGTCAGCATTAATTTGTTGCCAGATGTTGACCTCGCGAGCTTCCTCGATGACCAACGCAGTGCTCATCCTAACCAGAGCTTAAAGAACACCCTGGCAATGCAGTTGCCAAAGCGGCTGGTGGAATGTTTGCAACAGCTTGGACAAATCCCGGATGTTTCGCTTAAGCAGCTTAATGTGCGCGATCAGCAAACGTTGGTCGAGACACTAACCGAGTGGCGGGTACAGCCGAACGGTACGGAAGGGTATCGTACCGCTGAAGTCACGTTGGGCGGCGTTGATACCAATGAGCTGTCATCGCGCACGATGGAAGCACGTAAAGTACCGGGACTCTATTTTATCGGCGAAGTTATGGACGTCACCGGTTGGCTGGGCGGCTATAACTTCCAGTGGGCATGGTCGAGTGCCTGGGCGTGCGCGCAGGATTTGGCGCCAGCCTGACTGTGATGCCCGACAACCTGAGCTGTCGGGCGTTATCATTAGTTCAGACCCAGAAAATACTGGGCGATTTTAAAGTAGATAATTAACCCGGTACCGTCGATAAGCGTGGCGATAAACGGGGCCGAAACCACGGCGGGATCAATGCCGATACGCTTGAGCACCATGGGGATCACTGATGACACCACGGCGCTCCACAGCGTAATGCAAACCAGCGTCAGGCTGACGATCAGCGTGATTTCCATGCCGATACCCATCATCCACGCGCGCAAGCACCCTGCCAGACCCAGCGTCAGAGCGATCAGCAGCGAAGTTGAAACTTCTTTGCGGATCACCCGGCCCATATCGCGCAGCCGCACTTCCCCCAGCGCCATTGAACGTACCAGCGTCGAAGTGATCTGCGTACCGCTGTTGCCACCAGTACCAAT
Source organism: Citrobacter sp. Cu096 (assembly GCF_030332285.1). Lineage (NCBI taxonomy): Bacteria > Pseudomonadati > Pseudomonadota > Gammaproteobacteria > Enterobacterales > Enterobacteriaceae > Citrobacter > Citrobacter sp. Cu096. The sequence goes on along the minus strand of NZ_JAOWID010000019.1, from coordinate 143,416 downwards.
TAATAGCGGAATAAAAAAGGCCAGGGCAATCGCGGATTCCAGCGCTTCTTCAAAATGCTGAAGCACGCTGCTGGTATAGGCTTCTGCGACAAACAGCAGCAGGAGCCAGACCGAACGTTTTTTCCACAATGTCCACGGACTAATTTCCAGATAGGGTTTTTCCAGCGGCAGCGTGGCGCCCTGAAGCTGAACGTCTTCGGTAACATCATCTTCCTGTAGATGAGCGATCTCTTTTTCCATCAGACAACCAATCAGCTCGCCTTTCTCAACGACAGCAACCAGGTCGACTTCGCGTTCGGCTAACTCGGCAACGACCTGCGCCCGTTCATCATCAGGCTTTACATGAAATAAACAGCTGTCCGTAAGATGGTTGATGTTAAGCGACGTATCTTTTTCCTGTAATAAGCGCTTGATGGATAACACCCCGCGCAGCGCTTTTCCTGCCACAACAAAGACCTGGCCTGGAATATCATCTGTTGTGAGTTGGGAAACAAAGTATTCGCGAGCGCCGTTCACGCTGAGATGGTCGGGCAGAGTAATAAAATCGGTGCGCATATATTGCGCGATAGCGTCGCCATTGAAATCCGGCATAGGATGATGGGCGGCGCAGAGTGGCATAGATGACATGATGTAATTCCCTATAAAAAATCTCTCATAGGGGCGAACAAGACAGGGGTTAGCGCAGGCAGATCCCTACGTCCTGGTTTTAGCACTGAACAACGTATCTGTCCGATGGTGAAATCGTCAGAAGTTACCTTGGCAACACCTTGATTCGATGGATGCCTGTATTTCCCTGAGTGGTCTCTCTCGATACCAGCAGGGCGGTAACTTGTATTTGTACAGGAGCCTCGCCATAACGAGATCGGTAAATGAGCCGCTATTATAGGGATGCCTAATCATTGATTATGTTTATAGTTGCGATTGTTTATCAATCGTTGATATACGAAATATTCCTTGTGCCAGATCTGAACTGGAAACGACAACCGAATAGACATATTGAATCCAGGTGTTAGTATTCAATAGACAACAGTTATGAGTATGCGTGTTTCATTTCCGGCCAGGAACGCTGATGATGACAACATTACTACCCGATTTCACAGCATTTTCGTCACTCACGTCCTTCGCGGTGTGCGTTGCTTTCACGCCTGTCCGCACTCTGGCCATTATTTCTCATTCCTTCTCATCCCGGATGGAATCTCCCGCTGAATAGCTGTTCAGTGGGCTTTGTGACACGCATCGTTTGATAACAGGGATTACGGCGGGTCGGATATGGATAAGATTAAGCGTCATCTGGTGTGGTGGGGCGCGGGTATTGTGGTAGCGGTTGCCGCAATAGCGTGGTGGATGTTACGTCCTGCGGGAATTCCGGAAGGTTTCGCGGCCAGCAACGGCAGAATTGAAGCTACCGAAGTGGATATTGCCACCAAGATTGCCGGACGAATTGACACAATCCTCGTCTCGGAAGGGCAGTTCGTTCGCCAGGGCGACGTGCTGGCGAAAATGGATACCCGTGTGCTGCAGGAGCAGCGACTGGAAGCTGTCGCGCAAATTAAAGAAGCCGAAAGCGCGGTGGCGGCGGCACGAGCGCTGCTGGAACAGCGGCAAAGTGAAATGCGCGCCGCGCAGTCGGTGGTAAAGCAGCGCGAGGCGGAACTGCAATCGGTCTCTAAACGTCACGTACGTTCCCGCTCGCTGTCCCAGCGTGGGGCTGTGTCTGAGCAACAGCTGGATGACGACAGGGCTGCGGCGGAAAGCGCGCGCGCGGCGCTGGAATCCGCAAAGGCGCAGGTCTCTGCGGCAAAAGCCGCGATTGAAGCCGCCCGCACCAGCATCATTCAGGCGCAAACCCGCGTAGAAGCCGCGCAGGCCACCGAACGTCGTATTGCAGCTGATATTGATGACAGCGAACTGAAAGCCCCGCGCGATGGTCGCGTACAGTACCGCGTAGCCGAACCGGGTGAGGTCCTTTCCGCGGGGGGCCGCGTGCTGAATATGGTCGATCTCAGTGATGTTTACATGACGTTCTTCTTACCGACTGAACAGGCCGGTTTATTAAAGATTGGCGGTGAAGCCCGCCTGGTGCTGGACGCCGCGCCGGATCTGCGTATTCCGGCGACCATCAGCTTTGTGGCAAGCGTGGCGCAGTTCACGCCGAAAACGGTCGAAACCAGCGATGAACGACTGAAGCTGATGTTCCGTGTTAAAGCGCGTATCCCGCCAGAACTGTTGCAGCAGCATCTGGAGTATGTGAAAACCGGTCTACCGGGCATGGCGTGGGTGCGTGTCGATGAAAATCGCCCCTGGCCTGACGACCTGGTCGTGAGGTTGCCGCAATGACGCATCTGGCGCGCCTTCCCGTTCCTCCCGTGGCGCACCTTGACGGCGTGAGTCAGCATTACGGGAAAACGGTAGCGCTGAACAATATCACGCTGGATATTCCCGCCCGCTGTATGGTGGGGCTGATTGGTCCGGATGGCGTCGGAAAATCGAGTCTGCTGTCGCTCATCTCCGGCGCGCGGGTCATTGAACACGGCAACGTGATGGTGCTGGGCGGCGATATGCGTGACCCGAAACATCGCCAGGATGTCTGTCCGCGTATTGCCTGGATGCCGCAGGGATTAGGGAAAAACCTGTACCATACGTTGTCGGTATATGAGAACGTCGATTTCTTTGCCCGGCTGTTTGGTCATGACAAAGCGGAACGCGAAGCGCGGATAACCGAGCTGCTGAACAGCACCGGACTGGCGCCGTTTCGCGACCGTCCCGCCGGGAAACTCTCGGGTGGGATGAAGCAAAAGCTGGGACTGTGCTGCGCGTTAATCCACGACCCGGAACTGTTAATTCTCGATGAACCCACCACCGGGGTCGATCCGCTGTCCCGCGCCCAGTTCTGGGATCTGATTAACAGCATTCGCCAGCGGCAGACCAACATGAGCGTGCTGGTTGCGACCGCCTACATGGAAGAAGCCGAGCGTTTTGACTGGCTGGTAGCGATGAACGCCGGGGAAGTATTAGCCACCGGGAGCGCCCAGCAGCTGCGTGAACAAACCAACAGCGACACGCTGGAGCAGGCGTTTATCGCGCTGTTACCCGAAGCCCAGCGTCAGGCGCATAAGCCGGTGGTGATCCCGCCGTATCACGCTGAACACGAAGAGATTGCTATTGAAGCGAAAGATCTGACTATGCGCTTCGGTAAGTTTGTTGCCGTTGACCACGTTAACTTTCGTATTCCGCGCGGGGAGATCTTCGGTTTTCTCGGCTCCAACGGGTGCGGTAAATCCACCACCATGAAGATGCTCACTGGTCTGCTGCCCGCAAGCGAAGGTGAGGCATGGTTGTTTGGGCAAGCGGTTGATCCGAAGAATATCGATACCCGCAGCCGGGTAGGCTATATGTCGCAGGCGTTTTCGCTTTACAGCGAGCTGACCGTGCGGCAAAACCTTGAGCTGCACGCGCGACTGTTCCATATCCCCGAGGCAGAAATCCCGGGACGGGTACAAGAGATGAGCGAGCGCTTTTCGCTGACCGATGTCGAAGACGCGTTGCCTGGCGCGCTGCCGTTGGGGATCCGTCAACGCCTGTCGCTGGCGGTGGCGGTGATCCATCGTCCGGAAATGCTCATTCTTGATGAGCCGACCTCCGGGGTCGATCCGGTGGCGAGGGACATGTTCTGGCAACTGATGGTCGATCTGTCGCGGCAGGACAAAGTGACCATTTTTATCTCCACCCACTTTATGAACGAAGCGGAGCGCTGCGACCGGATGTCGCTGATGCACGCCGGAAAAGTACTCGCCAGCGGCACGCCGCAGGAACTGGTGAAACAGCGTGGTGCCGCCAGTCTGGAAGAGGCGTTTATCTCCTGGTTACAGGAAGCGGCAGGCCCGGTACCGGAAGCTCAGTTACCGCCAGCCAATGTTCCGAAAGCGCATGAAAATAGTCAGCCGCCGCGGCAGGGCTTTAGCCTACGGCGCTTGTTTAGCTACAGCCGACGTGAAGCGCTGGAGCTGCGACGTGACCCGGTTCGTTCAACGCTGGCGCTGATGGGCACAGTGATCCTGATGCTGATCATGGGCTACGGCATCAGCATGGATGTGGAAAACCTGCGTTTTTCGGTGCTCGATCGTGACCAGACCGTCAGCAGCCAGGCGTGGACGCTCAATCTGGCGGGATCGCGTTATTTTATCGAACAGCCGCCGCTCACCAGTTATGACGAGCTGGACAAACGGATGCGTTCGGGCGAAGTAGCGGTAGCAATAGAGATCCCGCCAAACTTTGGCCGCGATATCGCGCGTGGCACGCCGGTGAAGATTGGCGTCTGGGTCGATGGCGCAATGCCGAGCCGCGCTGAAACGGTCAGAGGCTACGTGCAGGCGATGCACCAGACCTGGCTACAGGACGTGATGGCACGTCAACCCAATGCCAGAGGGCAAAACGGGCTGATGACCATTGAAACTCGCTATCGCTACAACCCCGATGTGAAGAGTTTGCCGGCGATTGTTCCAGCAGTCATCCCGCTGCTGCTGATGATGATCCCTTCTATGCTCAGCGCCTTGAGCGTGGTGCGCGAGAAAGAACTTGGATCGATTATCAACCTGTACGTTACGCCCACCACCCGCAGCGAGTTTTTACTCGGTAAACAGTTGCCTTACATCGTGCTGGGCATGCTGAACTTCCTGCTGCTGTGCGCGCTATCGGTGTTTGTGTTCGGCGTCCCGCATAAGGGCAGCTTTATGACTCTGACGCTGGCCGCGCTGCTGTACGTCACCATTGCCACCGGGCTTGGGCTATTCATCTCCACGTTTATGAAAAGCCAGATCGCGGCCATTTTTGGTACGGCAATTATTACGCTGATCCCGGCGACGCAGTTTTCCGGGATGATTGACCCGGTCGCCTCGCTCGAAGGGCCTGGACGCTGGATTGGCGAAATTTACCCGACCAGCCATTTTCTGACCATCGCGCGCGGGACGTTCTCTAAAGCGCTGGATCTGACGGATCTCTGGCAGCTGTTTATGCCGCTGGCGATAGCCATTCCGGTGGTGATTGGTTTGAGCGTATTACTGCTGAAAAAACAGGAGGGGTGATGCGCCGACTACGTAATATTTATAACCTCGGTATCAAAGAGTTACGCAGCCTGCTAGGCGACAAGGCGATGCTGACGCTGATTGTCTTCGCCTTCACGATTTCGGTTTACTCCTCCGCCACCGTCCTTCCGGGCTCGTTGCACCTGGCACCGATTGCCATCGCCGATATGGACCAGTCGCAGTTGTCGAATCGGATTGTGAACAGCTTTTATCGCCCGTGGTTTTTACCGCCGGAGATGATCACCGCCGATGAGATGGATGCCGGGCTGGATGCCGGACGCTATACCTTCGCCGTGAATATTCCGCCTGATTTTCAGCGTGATGTGTTGGCCGGGCGTCAGCCGGATATTCAGGTTAACGTCGATGCCACGCGGATGAGCCAGGCTTTTACCGGCAACAGCTATATCCAGAACATCATCAGCGGCGAGGTGAACAGCTTTGTGGCCCGTTACCGTGACAACAGTGAGCCGCCGGTGGCGCTGGAAATGCGCATGCGCTTTAACCCCAATCTGGAACCTGCACGCTTCGGTGCGGTGATGGCAATTATCAACAACATCACCATGCTGGCGATTGTGCTCACTGGCTCGGCGCTAATTCGCGAGCGCGAGCACGGGACAATAGAACATCTGCTGGTGATGCCGGTGACGCCGTTTGAGATCATGATGGCAAAAATCTGGTCGATGGGGTTGGTGGTGCTGGTGGTTTCCGGTCTGTCGCTGATGCTGATGGTAAAAGGCGTGCTCGGCGTAGCAATTGAGGGATCGATTCCTCTGTTTATGCTGGGGGTGGCGCTGAGCCTGTTCGCAACCACTTCGATCGGTATTTTTATGGGCACGCTGGCGCGCTCTATGCCGCAGCTGGGACTGCTGATGATTCTGGTGTTGTTGCCGTTACAGATGCTCTCTGGTGGTTCTACACCGCGTGAAAGCATGCCGCAGGTGGTGCAGGACATCATGTTGACGATGCCAACGACGCATTTTGTGAGTCTCGCGCAGGCGATACTTTACCGTGGCGCAGGGTTCGGTATTGTCTGGCCGCAGTTCCTGACGTTGCTGGCGATTGGTAGTGCGTTCTTCATGATAGCGCTGCTGCGCTTTAGAAAGACGATTGGTACGATGGCGTAAACATCCGGCACAGGCACTCACTCTTCTTTCGGCAGGCACTGCAAATGACCGTGGCGCACCCCGCGTTGGGAGATCACGTCATCGGCAAAATGTTGCACATCGCCCATGTCGCCTTTTAGTACGGCGATTTCCAGGCAGTCGTCATGGTTGATGTGCACGTGCAGTGTAGCGACCGACAAATCGTGGTGGTGATGCTGGGTCGAAACAATGCGGCTCGCCAGGTCACGCTTCTCATGCTCATAAACATACGAAAGCACCGCGAACCCTTGTGTGCCGTGCTCCTGGGTCGTTTCCTGCGCCAGTGCGCCGCGCAGAATATCGCGGATCGCTTCGGAACGGTTGTGGTAGCCACGGCGTTGGCTCAGGCCGTCGAGCGTTTCTAATAAATCGTCATCAAGTGTGATGGTGATACGTTGCATCAGATTTCAACCTTACGATATTGCGCGGCGGCGCACGGGAATGAAAGCGTTACAGCCTTTGTACGGCGTCGGCGGTCAGGGTAAACGGCGTTGGCGTACATACCGCCAGGCTCAGGGTGTCAAACTGGCACTGGCTGACAGAGAGCGAGGAAGTTAGCGCGGTACTGTCGACGCTGACAATTTGCCAGGCGCTGCCGCCGCGCTGTTTAACGATAGCTTCTTTACGCGTCCAGATGCGCCAGAATGCTGCCAGTTGCTGCTCCGGGTGTTCAGCCTCGACTTCGGCATGTTCTCCGAGACTGAATACCGTATTTGCCAGCGTTTGCCAGTTATCTTGTGGGCGGACGACTTCAATATCGCAGCCGACTTCCCCTTCGTCGCTGAGCAGCAGGGCGATATCATCGCCGCTGTGGCTGAGATTGAACCACAACGGGGTGTCGGCGGAAAAAGCCGGTTTTCCTTGCTCGCCGTAGACGATGTCCGGTAATGGTGAAAGAACATGGGAAAGCAGCACCCGGCCTGCAATCCAGCGCGCACGGTGAGCTCCTTGTGGGGCTTGTTCACTCAGTGCGTTGGGCAGTGCGTCAGTGCTTAAAACAGAAACTTTCCCAAGAACGATCCGGTACATATCAGGGCTAACCTTTAGTAATAATGGGGTTGTGTACCATTCTTCACATGCTGTTTGCAAGTTTATCCAGGCAATCGGCTTTTGGGCCTGCCGGGTCCAAGCAAAATTGCCAGTTTGCTGCCGCCTGTGGTCGTTTCCATCCAGATTTTACATACGCTGGTTAACGGCACAGAGAGCAGCATGCCTACCGGGCCGAGTAGCCATCCCCATACCAACAGAGAGAGGAAGACGATAAGCGTCGATAATCCCAAGCGATGTCCCATCATGCGAGGCTCGAGGATATTGCCAATCACCATATGCACCACCAGGAACAGCGCGCCAACCAGCACGCATTCGTAAATGCCGTTGAACAGTAGCGCCTGGATCATGGGCGGGACGGCGGAAATGACCGAGCCAATGTTGGGCACGTAGTTTAGCAAGAAGGCTAGTACGCCCCACATCAGAGCAAACTGAATCCCCATTAGCGCCAGCCCCAACCAGACGATAGCGCCGGTCCATAGGCTGAGCAACGTTTTCAGCGCCAGATAGTGAGATACACCCTTGAGCGCCCGATGCAGCCCCGCAATATGGATTTGTGGGTTGTTCAGCGCAAAGCGCAGCTTATAAGGAACATGACGCACCTCAAACAGCATAAAGACGACCGTCATTACCAGCAGAACAACGCTGGCCATGGCGCCGGAAAGACTTGTCATCAGCGTGGTGGTGAAGGTCATTATTTTGTCGGAGTCCATGCGTTGTAGCATGCGCTCCGGGGACATATGCAGATTTAGAAAGGGAAGCATCTCTTGCAGATGCAGGACCTTGCGCGTCAGCTCCTTATTGTATTTGGGCAGCATGGCCATGAATTCAGTGATCGAAGATGCCAGAACGCCGACCAGTGCCGTGAGGACGATCAGCATGACCACTACCACGAGCGTAATGGCTACCGGGCGGCTTACTCCCCGGCGAATAAACCAGGTGACCAGCGGATTCAATACAATGGCAAAAAAGAGGGCCAGCAGCAGCTGTACAATGATATCCGCCGCAGCATGAATACCCGCGAGGATCACCACCAGAGCAGCCAGTTTGAGTAAAATGTGCAAACCCGTTTTATCGGGCTGAGCAGTTGTCATATTTTCTTCCTGTTTGCGTTTTGCATTAAGTGTAGCGGCTGGCTTGCGGCTGAGATTCCTAAACTGACTGCTGATTTCTGTGCGGCAACATGGTAGAAATGAAACACTGTTGTGAAAACGTGGTGACCCTCCATGCCCGAACCCGTCGCTGAACCGACGCTGAGCGGTTTACGCCTTAATCTGCGTATTGTCTCTGTGGTGATGTTCAACTTCGCCAGCTATCTGACCATCGGCCTGCCGCTCGCGGTATTGCCGGGCTATGTCCATGATGTGATGGGGTTCAGCGCCTTCTGGGCTGGATTGGTCATCAGCCTGCAATATTTCGCTACGCTGCTGAGCCGTCCACATGCCGGTCGCTATGCCGACCTGCTGGGACCAAAGAAGATTGTGGTATTCGGACTGTGCGGCTGTTTTTTAAGTGGTCTGGGTTATTTACTGGCGGGGTCAACGAACGACTGGCCGCTGGCCAGTCTGCTGCTGTTATGCCTGGGTCGCGTGATCCTTGGGATCGGGCAAAGCTTTGCCGGGACCGGCTCTACGCTGTGGGGCGTAGGGGTCGTGGGTTCAATGCACATTGGGCGGGTGATTTCCTGGAACGGCATCGTGACCTATGGTGCGATGGCGATAGGCGCCCCACTGGGTGTACTGTGTTATGCCTGGGGTGGCTTACAGGGGCTGGCGCTGACGGTAATGGGCGTAGCGCTGTCGGCAATATTGCTGGCGCTTCCTCGTGAGGCGGTAAAGGCCAGCAAAGGCAAACCGTTGCCGTTCCGCGCGGTGCTCGGGCGCGTCTGGTTGTATGGTATGGCGCTGGCCCTGGCCTCCGCCGGATTTGGCGTGATCGCCACTTTCATTACCCTGTTTTATGATGCCAAAGGCTGGGACGGCGCGGCTTTCGCGCTGACGCTTTTTAGCTGCACGTTTGTGGGCACGCGTCTGTTGTTCCCAAATGGGATCAACCGCTTAGGCGGACTGAATGTGGCGATGATCTGCTTTAGCGTCGAGATTGTTGGGCTGTTACTGGTCGGGATGGCTTCCATGCCGTGGATGGCAAAAATCGGTGTTCTGCTGGCCGGGGCGGGGTTCTCGCTGGTTTTCCCGGCGCTGGGCGTGGTGGCGGTAAAAGCCGTCCCGCAGCAAAACCAGGGCGCTGCGCTGGCGACCTACACGGTGTTTATGGATTTATCGCTGGGGGTTACCGGGCCGCTGGCTGGGCTGGTAATGACATGGGCGGGTGTGCCAGTTATCTATCTGGCGGCGGCAGGGCTGGTAGCAGTGGCGTTATTACTGACCTGGCGGTTAAAAAAACGGCCTCAGGTGGGGTCACCGGAGGCCGCGTCATCGTCTTAACCGTTACTGGATAACCAGCGTGTTAATGATGTTTTCTGCTGTCGTCTGCGCTTTTTGCTGATCGTCAGCAGGCAGCGTGATTTGCAGGGTCAGCAGTTGGTTATCTACTTTGCCTAACACCACAGAAGAGTAAGCGGTCTGGCCTTTAGCCGAGATGATGCTGTCTAACTGCTGCAGCGTGTGGCCTTTCAGCTCAATGGATTTATTGGTGACGACCTGCAGCTGCGGGTCGCGGCTACGTTGCTGCTCTTCCAGGCGTTTTGCCAGCACAGCCAGGTCGTCGTTGGTATTGTCGCCGACAATCACAATCACCGCTTTCTGGCCGGTTGCGTCAGAATAGACGTGCATATTGTTCGCCTGAGTACCCAGCTTACCGCTCTGATCGGTCATATCCGCTGGCAGAGAAAAACTGAGTTTGCCGTCCAGCAGGCTGACCGGTTGTCCGGTGGCGTTACTTTCTGCGGCAGTCTTCTCTGCTGGCGCTTTTGTATCGCTATTATCACAGGCCGCAAGCCCCATAACCAGCAGGCCAATACCGACATATTTAACCAGATTGCGCATTGACTTCTTCCTTTCGATAAACGGCCATAACGGCTCATTCGTCCATCTTATCACAACTCGGAAAATGAACCTTTAACTCGTCTGCAATGCAGAGATTTCGGATTTATCTGCGAGCTTTTTCAGCAGCATATTCAGCAGCACGCCGTACATCGGCAGGAAGAAAATAATGCTGATCAGCACCTTGAAACAGTAATCGACCAGCGCGATTTCCATCCAGTGTTCGGCCATAAAGGCATCCGGGCTGCGCCAGAAGGCGATAAAGAAGAAGGCTAACGTATCGCTGATGTTGCCAAACAGGGTGGAGGCCGTTGGTGCCAGCCACCAGCGACGGTTCTGGCGCAGGCGGTTAAAGACATGCACATCCAGAATTTGTCCCAGCGCGTAAGCCATAAAGCTGGCGGCGGCGATACGGGCAACAAACAGGTTAAAGTGCAGCAGTGCGCCAAATCCCTGCCACGATCCCATATAGAACAGTGATGAAACGACATAAGAGATCAGCAGCGCGGGGATCATCACCGCGAAGATGATGCGTCGTGCCAACGGCGCGCCAAAAATACGCACGGTCAGGTCAGTGGCGAGGAAAATAAACGGAAAGCTAAACGCGCCCCATGTGGTATGGAAACCAAAAATGGAGATCGGTAGCTGCACCAGATAGTTGCTGGAGGTGATCACCAGCAGATGAAATAGCGATAGCCAAAACAACGCTTTTACGCGCTGAGATTGTGTAAACGGAGTCATATTGTGACCTTTTTGTTGGATGGGGTGAGGGAACCCAATAAAAAACCGTCGCATGATACTGCTTTAAGAACACATTGCAATGGTTGTTTTTCACGCAATCGTTAACCTGATTGGCTTACGTCACAACAGAGCGTAAAATAACGCCGTTTTTGAATGAACGAGACTACGATGAGCGATCTGTTTACCTCTCCCGACCATACTCTTGATGCTCAGGGGCTGCGCTGTCCGGAACCTGTTATGATGGTGCGCAAAACCGTGCGCGGCATGCAGGCGGGTGAAACACTGCTGATTGTCGCCGACGATCCGGCGACAACCCGTGATATTCCCGGTTTCTGTACCTTTATGGAACATGAGCTGGTGGCCAAAGAGACCGACTCGCTGCCGTACCGCTATCTGCTGCGTAAAGGTCAGTAGTTTTGTTTGCCGGATGGCGCCAATGCTTATCCGGCAAAAAACTATCCTTTACGTAACAACCGCAGCGCGTTAGCGGTCACCAGTACCGTCGCCCCCGTATCTGCCAGTACAGCCAGCCACAGTCCGGTTATCCCGAGCAGTGTGGTGACGAGGAAAATCCCCTTCAGACCCAACGCAATCGCAATGTTCTGGCGAATATTGGCGTGGGTAGCGCGTGCCAGTTGAATCATTTGCACCAGACCACGCAGGCGGTTGTGGGTCAGGGCGGCATCGGCGGTCTCCAGCGCGACGTCGGTTCCGCTCCCCATGGCAATACCGATGGTGGCTGCTTTCATCGCCGGAGCGTCGTTGATGCCGTCGCCAACCATCGCCAGCGGCGACTGTTGGTTGAGATGGGTAACGGCCTGTACTTTATCTTCCGGCAATAGCCCCGCTTTGAATTCAAGACCCAGTTCGCCTGCAATGGCGGCCGCTGCACGTGGGTTATCACCGGTCAGAATCACCCCTTTCACGCCAATCTGATTAAGTTCGCTGATGGCGTGGCGGGCATCCTCGCGTAGCGTGTCCTGTAAGGCCAGCACGCCGAGTACGGCCTCGTTACGTAGCACCAGCACCACCGTTTGGCCCGCGCTTTCAAGTTCGCTTATCTGCCCGGCAAAAGCATCGGCAGGTTGCTTACCGGCGGCGCAAATCAGCACGTGCTCGCCATCGACCAGCGCTTCAATGCCAGTGCCGACTAATGCGCGCTGTTCTTTCGCGACAGGTATAACCAGTTCACGCGTTTGTGCTTCCCGAACAATCGCCTGCGCCAGCGGGTGTGTCGCGCCTTGCTCTACTGCCGCCGCCAGCGCCAATAGTTCAGCTTCACCAATACCGCTCGCCGGGTGAATCGCCGTGACGCGCGGTTTACCCACGGTCAGAGTGCCGGTTTTATCAAACGCGACCTGCGTAACTCTACCCAGTTGTTCCAGCGCGGCCCCGCCTTTGATTAACGCGCCACGACGCGCCGCGGCGGCAAGACCAGAGGTAATGGCTGCGGGGGTTGAAATCACCAGCGCGCATGGGCAGCCAATCAGCAGTAGCGTCAGCCCTTTATAAATCCACTCCTGCCAGGATGCGGCAAACAGCAGCGGTGGTACAAGGGTGACCAGCAGCGCAACCGCCATAATGGCTGGGGTGTAGATCCGGCTGAAACGGTCAATAAAGCGCTCAATGGGAGCGCGACGTTCATCCGCTTCTTCAATCAACTGCAAAATACGGTCAATGGCGCTGGCGCCCGGTTCGGAGAGCACTTCCAGCGTGACCAGACGATCCACGCTGGTGGCGCCTGCCGGGACTTTCTCGCCGGTGGCTCGTTCAACCGGGATCGATTCGCCGGTCAGGGCGCTTTCATCAAAACTGGCAAAACCGGAAACCAGTTTGCCGTCAGCTGGTAAACGCCCACCCGCGGCAACTTCGATAATATCGCCAGGGCGGAGGGTATTAATAGCCACCTCTTCGCGTTCGCCGTTACGCAGACGTGTGGCGGTTTCCGGTTTGAGCGCCATCAGCGCGCTGACCCCTTTACGGGCACGGCTGGCAGCCCATCCTTCCAGGCGCTCGCCAATTAAAAACAGCAGCAGCACCATGGCGGCTTCCGCCGTCGCGCCGATAAACAGCGCGCCGATGGCGGCCACGCTCATTAACGTTTCAATGGCAAAGTAGCTGCCAGTTTTCATCAGACGCAGAGCCTGACGGGCAATGGGGTACAGACCGACCAGGGTGGTAGCGATAAACGCTATCTGGCCGAAGGGGTGATTGAATTGCTCCAGCCCCCAGCTAATCGCCATCATGATAATCAGCGAAATCAGCGGCAAGTTTTCTTTAAAACGTGACTCGGGGGCGGCTTCCGTCGCGTTTTCATCGCGCAGGGTATAGCCTGCTTTTTGCACTGCGTTTTCAACTTGCTGGCGGATATCGGAACTGGCGTCGACGACCAGTTTTTCGGTGGCAAACAACACCTGGGCCTGGTTGACGCCGCTGACCTGGCGGGCTGCATTCTCTACTTTTCGGGCGCAGGCCGCGCAGTCCATGCCTGCCACTTTCCAGGAATAACGGGTACCTATTACGGTATCGGATACGGGGGGTGGGGTAGAGCAACTTCCCTCGCAGCAGCAATCGTCAGCCTTTTGTGGCGCAGGGACTGGCTTGAAAGAAGAGAATTGTGGGGCTTTTTTGCCATTGGTAGCGGGTGTCGGCATGGCATCCTCCGGTTGATAATCATTTCGTATTAACCGGAGGATACACTCTGGAGTCGACTCCAGAGTCAAGCTTTTTAAAGATACAACGAACGAACAATCAGGAAATGTCCGGCGAAGTAGCAGGCGGCTGCAATGGCGTTATCGGCGCGGAAGCGGCGACGATAATGGCTACTCAGCCAGACAATATTGCCGATGAACAGGAGTGATGCGCCCATAAATGCCGACAGCGCCGGAGCGGTCGGGCGGAAGAACCACAGTTCGCCAGCCATCCAGACCATCATCAGCGTGATGCCAATAAAGGTACAAATAGCAACGCGCAATTCTTCCAGACGCGTCCAGATCACGGCAATCAGCAACGCCCCCAGCACCGCCAGTACCAACGGCAAAGGCCAGAAGAGCGACAACGTCATTTGGCTGGCGAAGTAAATGGTATACAGCAGATGCGACAGGAAGAATGCCCCTACTGCGTACAGCAGGCGTTGGCGCGGCAATAGCGTCAGCGCGTCGCCCAGCAGCGCGGCCAGCAAGCCAGCCAGTACCAGGTAACTGATAGCGTTAAACATTGGCGCCTGCCAGGCCAGCAGCGCCAGCAGGAGTAACGTCAGGGGTTTAAAGACCCAGCGTTGCCAGGCAGGCCCACGATAGGAAGCATCCACGAACAACCATGCGGAAAGGCAGACAGCGATAAACGACCAAAGCATCTTAGTTCCTTGAATTCGTTATTTTTTCGTAAGCGGGGTGCTTACGGCTCTATTGTCCAGTGTAGAGGTCGATACTGCCAGATGACAACACCATAACGGGCAATGTATGCTTATTTCCGCATTTTCTGATGGGTTAATAATATGAGCAAACCACCACTTTTTTTCATTGTTATCATTGTCTTAATCGTTGTCGCAGCGTCGTTTCGCTTTGTTCAGCAGCGACGTGAAAAAGCGGATAATGATGCCGCGCCGCTGGTACAAAAGCAGGTGGTGGTGACGAATAAGCGGGAAAAGCCGCTTAACGACCGACGCTCCCGTCAACAGGAAGTGAGTCCGGCGGGAACCAGCATGCGCTATGAAGCCAGCTTTAAGCCACAAAGCGGTGGCCTGGAACAAACGTTTCGTCTGGATGCTCAGCAGTACCATGCGTTAACGGTCGGAGATAAAGGGACGCTGAGCTACAAAGGTTCGCATTTTGAAGGGTTTAGTGCGCAACCGTAGTTAAGTTGGCCGGAAATGGCGTCAGCCGCCATCCGGCATCACCTCATTTCTTCAACTGATCTTTAATCTTCTTTTGCCAGACCAGCAGCTCAAAGACGCCAAACAGAAAAATACGGATTTTCTCTCCACTGGTCATCTGCGGGCCATCTTTGGGCATGGTGCTTTTTAGCAGCGCCAACTGCATGCCGTGCATCAGCACCATAAATATCAGTGCGACGTTAACGAAGATGTTAAGCGGGCGTGGAAAAGGTTGGAAAATATTCAGTAGTAAAAATGCCCAGACGCACAGCATCAGCAGGCGTCCCAGGTTAATCAGCATCGTGTTCTCCTCGTGCTTCACGTTGGTACAGGCGATAGGCGACCTGTCCGGCGACTTTCTCACGGTATAGCGACCAGTTCACCGGAACCGGCGGCAAACCGTTTTCAACTTCGCTTTCCACGTAAATATACGCTTCGTTCGCCAGCCAGCCATTCGTTTCCAGAAGAGTTAATGTTTCTTCCAGTAATCCTTTGCGAAACGGTGGGTCAACAAATACCACGTTATGCGGCGTACCTGCCTGAGCCAGAAATGCCAGTGTATTCGCGTTAACGACTCGGGCGTGATTTGCCTTCAGCGTGGCGAGATTCTTTTGGAGCTGCTGAGATACCGCGCGATCCATTTCCAGTAGCGTTGCATTTGCCGCATAGCGAGAGAGCGCTTCCAGCCCCAGTGCGCCACTGCCAGCGAAGCAGTCCAGGCAGTGGGCATCGACCATTACCGGCGCCAGCCAGTTGAACAGCGTTTCGCGTACGCGGTCGGTGGTCGGACGCAATCCGGGGCTGTCCGGAACCGGGAGTTTACGGCCTCGCCATTGCCCGCCAATAATGCGGATCTGTCCGCTGCCAGAGTGATTCGGTTTTTTCATTTCTATTATTGCTCAATCCGCCTATAGCATGTCATTCCAGGCGGTGATGTGAGTTAAGTTAAGTGATAGACTATTTCATCATTTTTTTAGCTGCTATGTACATAGCGTTGACGCTGTGCCATGAAGCAACAGCGGGGAGTGTAGTCGCAAATGGCGAAAGAGAAAAAACGTGGCTTTTTTTCCTGGCTGGGCTTTGGTCAAAAAGAGCAGGCACCGGAAAACGAGACAGAAGTAAAAAACGAAGAACAACAACCGGTTACTGAAGAAATTGCCGTCGTTGAGGAACCGTCTCGCGCGCAGGAAACCCATAGCGAAGCAGAAACGGAAGCATTTGCTGCTGAGGTTGTGGAAGTCACTGAGCAGGTTGCGGAAATCGAAAAACTGCAGCCGGAAGAAGAACCGGTTACCGAACAACCGCAGCCGGAAATTGAGCCGGTTGCTGAACCCGTTGCTGAAACTGTAGTGGAAACGCCAGCGGCGGCGGTTATCGAACGCGAAGAATTGCCGCTGCCAGAAGAGGTGAAAACCGAAGAAGTTTCTGCCGAAGAGTGGCAGGCCGAAGCGGAAACCGTGGAAATCGTTGAGGCGGCTGAAGAAGAAGCTGAAAACGAGCCGCAACTGACCGACGAAGAGCTCGAAGCACAGGCGCTGGCCGCTGAGGCTGCTGAAGAATCGGTTATGGTGGTGCCGCCAGAAGAACCTGCTGTAGAAGAACCGGAAGAAGAAGAGGTAGTCCAGGAGCAGGAAAAACCGACGAAAGAAGGTTTCTTTGCGCGCTTGAAACGCAGCTTGCTGAAAACCAAAGAAAACCTTGGTTCCGGATTTATCAGTCTTTTCCGGGGTAAAAAGATCGACGATGATCTATTTGAAGAGCTGGAAGAGCAACTGCTGATTGCCGATGTGGGCGTAGAAACGACCCGCAAGATCATTGCGAATCTGACGGAAGGCGCCAGCCGCAAGCAGCTCAAAGACGCAGAAGCGCTGTACGGTCTGCTGAAAGACGAGATGGGCGAGATTCTGGCGAAGGTTGACGAACCGCTGAATGTTGAGGGTAAAACGCCATTTGTTATCTTAATGGTTGGCGTTAACGGTGTGGGGAAAACCACCACCATCGGCAAGCTGGCGCGTCAGTTTGAGCAGCAGGGAAAATCGGTGATGCTGGCGGCGGGCGATACTTTCCGTGCGGCGGCGGTAGAGCAGCTGCAGGTCTGGGGTCAACGTAACAACATTCCGGTGATTGCCCAGCATACCGGCGCGGATTCTGCGTCCGTCATCTTTGATGCCATCCAGGCGGCAAAGGCGCGTAACGTAGACGTGCTGATCGCTGATACCGCAGGGCGTTTGCAGAATAAATCGCACCTGATGGAAGAATTGAAAAAAATCGTTCGCGTCATGAAGAAGCTGGACGTTGATGCGCCGCATGAGGTTATGCTGACTATCGATGCCAGTACCGGGCAGAATGCGATAAGCCAGGCCAAACTGTTCCATGAAGCGGTGGGCTTAACCGGTATCACCCTGACCAAGCTGGACGGAACGGCGAAAGGCGGGGTCATTTTCTCGGTTGCCGATCAGTTTGGCATCCCTATCCGCTATATCGGTGTGGGCGAACGTATCGAGGATTTACGTCCGTTTAAAGCGGGCGATTTTATAGAGGCACTTTTTGCCCGAGAGGATTAACAATGATTCGCTTTGAACATGTCAGCAAGGCCTATCTCGGTGGGAGACAAGCGCTGCAGGGAGTGACCTTCCATATGCAGCCTGGCGAGATGGCGTTTCTGACCGGCCATTCCGGCGCGGGGAAAAGTACCCTGCTGAAGCTGATCTGTGGGATTGAACGGCCCAGCGCCGGGAAAATCTACTTCAGCGGGCATGACATCAGCCGTTTGAAAAACCGTGAGGTACCGTTTCTGCGTCGTCAGATTGGTATGATTTTTCAGGATCACCACCTGTTGATGGACAGAACCGTGTTTGACAACGTGGCAATCCCGCTGATCATTGCGGGTGCCAGTGGGGACGATATTCGTCGTCGCGTGTCAGCGGCGCTGGATAAGGTAGGGCTGCTGGACAAAGCGAAAAACTTTCCGATTCAGCTCTCCGGCGGTGAACAACAGCGCGTGGGCATCGCCCGTGCGGTGGTGAATAAACCTGCGGTACTGTTGGCGGATGAACCAACGGGTAACCTGGATGACGCGCTGTCAGAAGGGATCCTGCGTCTGTTTGAAGAGTTTAACCGCGTCGGGGTCACGGTATTAATGGCTACGCACGATATTGGCCTGATCTCCCGTCGCTCCTATCGCCAAATGGTTCTGAGCGATGGGCATCTGCATGGAGGCCTGGCGCATGAATAGACGTGACGCTATCAATCAAATCAAACAGTTCGGTAGCCGACTGGATCGTTTTCGTAAATCGGGCGGTGCGCCTGGTGACGGCGGTCGCAACGCGCCAAAGCGGGCAAAAGCCGCGCCAAAACCGAACTCGCGGAAAACCAACGTCTTTAACGAGCAGGTACGTTACGCGTTCCAGGGCGCGTTACAAGACCTGAAAAGTAAGCCGCTGGCGACGTTTCTGACGGTGATGGTTATTGCCATCTCCCTGACGCTGCCAAGCGTGTGCTACATGGTTTATAAGAATGTAAACCACGCGGCGAGCCAGTATTATCCGTCCCCGCAGATCACCGTTTACCTGCAAAAAACGCTGGATGATGATGCGGCGGCGCGAGTGGTTGGTCAGTTGCAGGCTGAGCAGGGCGTGGAGAAAGTGAATTATCTTTCTCGCGATGACGCGCTGGGCGAATTCCGTAACTGGTCTGGCTTTGGCGGCGCGCTGGATATGCTGGAAGAGAACCCGCTGCCGGCTGTGGCGGTGGTGATCCCGAAACTGGATTTTCAGGGCACGGAATCGCTGAACACCCTGCGCGACCGTATCGCACAAATCAACGGGATTGATGAAGTGCGGATGGATGACAGCTGGTTCGCTCGCCTGGCGGCGCTGACGGGCCTTGTCGGACGCGTTTCCGCGATGATTGGCGTGCTGATGGTGGCGGCGGTCTTCCTCGTCATCGGTAACAGCGTGCGTCTGAGTATTTTTGCGCGTCGCGATACCATTAACGTCCAGAAACTGATTGGTGCGACGGATGGATTTATCCTGCGTCCGTTCCTTTACGGCGGCGCGCTGTTGGGTTTTTCCGGTGCATTTCTTTCACTGATTTTGTCAGAAATTTTGGTGATGCGGCTGTCGTCAGCGGTGACTGAAGTGGCACAGGTTTTCGGGACCAAGTTTGATATCAACGGTTTATCATTCGATGAATGCCTGCTGTTACTGCTGGTGTGCTCAATGATTGGCTGGGTGGCAGCCTGGCTTGCCACGGTTCAACATTTACGTCACTTTACCCCCGATTAAAAAATCTCTGGTATAATCTTTCCCTGCACTGAGTCGTTCGCTCTGCAGGGAAAGAGTCCCTGTAACCTCTTCCCGATGCATTCACCGTGATGTCACATTTTGTGCGTAATCTATACACAGTACGACATGGAACTTGTGGATAAAATCACTGTCTGATAAAAGATTGAATGATATTCTCGTTGCTCATAAGCTCTGGCATGGTTGTTGCTACTGGTTTTTGCTAATTAGCATTTTGCCAATGCGCCAGATGAAAAGATTGAGAGGATTTGAATGACCAAAGAAATGCAAAATTTAGCTTTAGCCCCTGTTGGTAACCTGGAATCTTACATCCGGGCTGCAAACGCGTGGCCGATGTTGTCGGCTGACGAGGAGCGGGCACTGGCTGAAAAGCTGCATTACCAGGGCGATCTGGAAGCAGCTAAAACGCTGATCCTGTCTCACCTGCGCTTTGTTGTTCATGTTGCTCGTAATTATGCGGGCTATGGCCTGCCGCAGGCGGATCTGATTCAGGAAGGTAATATCGGCCTGATGAAAGCCGTGCGCCGTTTCAACCCGGAAGTGGGTGTGCGCCTGGTGTCTTTCGCCGTGCACTGGATCAAAGCTGAGATCCACGAATACGTTCTGCGTAACTGGCGTATCGTTAAAGTCGCGACCACCAAAGCACAGCGTAAGCTGTTCTTTAACCTGCGTAAAACCAAGCAGCGTCTGGGCTGGTTTAACCAGGACGAAGTCGAAATGGTTGCTCGTGAGCTGGGCGTGT
This sequence comes from Citrobacter sp. Cu096, assembly GCF_030332285.1. NCBI lineage: Bacteria > Pseudomonadati > Pseudomonadota > Gammaproteobacteria > Enterobacterales > Enterobacteriaceae > Citrobacter > Citrobacter sp. Cu096. The sequence continues at coordinate 123,483 of NZ_JAOWID010000019.1, read as the reverse complement.
CCAGTAAAGACGTGCGTGAAATGGAATCCCGTATGGCGGCGCAGGACATGACGTTTGATATGTCTTCAGACGACGAGTCTGACAGCCAGCCGATGGCACCGGTTCTGTATCTTCAGGATAAGTCATCTAACTTTGCTGACGGCATTGAAGAAGACAACTGGGAAGATCAGGCTGCGAACAAACTGACCCACGCAATGGAAGGTCTGGACGAACGTAGCCAGGACATCATTCGTGCTCGTTGGCTGGATGAAGATAACAAGTCAACGTTGCAGGAACTGGCCGATCGCTACGGCGTCTCCGCTGAACGTGTTCGTCAGCTTGAAAAAAACGCCATGAAAAAACTGCGTGCGGCGATCGAAGCGTAATCTTCCTGCCAAACTGGAAATGCTAATAAACCCTGGATGAAAATCCGGGGTTTTTTGTTTTTATCTCTCCTTCTCTCTCCTGACGTTCTATGCTTTTTGTCATCAAGTTGTTATCTGCATGTCAAATTTAGCTATTCCATAATCATAAAAATCGGGTATGTTTTAGCAGAGTATGCTGCTAAAGCACGGGTAGCTATCCAATAATTGAAATAAAGTGCTGAACAACAACATCACAACACACGTAATAACCACAATAATGGGGATTGTCAGGATGAATATGAAGGGTAAAGCGTTATTGGCAGGATGTATCGCCCTGTCTTTGAGCAATATGGCGTTTGCTAAGGATATTAAAGTTGCTGTTGTCGGCGCGATGTCCGGTCCGGTAGCACAATATGGCGATCAGGAATTTACCGGCGCAGAGCAGGCGATTGCAGATATTAACACCAAGGGCGGCGTGAAAGGCGACAAACTGGTCATGGTGAAATATGACGATGCCTGTGACCCGAAACAAGCGGTAGCGGTTGCTAACAAAGTGGTCAACGACGGGATTAAATACGTTATCGGTCACCTGTGCTCTTCTTCCACTCAGCCTGCGTCAGATATCTATGAAGACGAAGGTATTCTGATGATCACCCCAGCGGCAACGGCGCCAGAGCTGACCGCACGCGGCTATAACCTGGTGTTACGTACCACCGGTCTGGATTCCGATCAGGGCCCTACAGCCGCCAAATATATTGTTGAAAAAGTGAAGCCGCAGCGCATTGCGATCGTGCATGACAAACAACAGTACGGTGAAGGCCTGGCGCGTTCCGTGCAGGACAACCTCAAGAAAGCCAACGCTGACGTGGTGTTCTTCGACGGGATCACTGCCGGTGAGAAAGATTTCTCTACGCTGGTGGCGCGTTTGAAGAAAGAGAACATCGATTTCGTTTACTACGGCGGTTACCACCCGGAAATGGGGCAGATCCTGCGTCAGGCACGCGCTGCGGGTCTGAAAACTCAGTTTATGGGACCAGAAGGGGTAGCGAACGTGTCGCTGTCTAATATCGCCGGTGAATCAGCAGAAGGCTTACTGGTAACGAAACCGAAGAACTACGACCAGGTACCAGCGAACAAACCGATTGTGGACGCCATCAAGGCCAAGAAACAGGATCCGAGTGGTGCATTCGTATGGACCACCTACGCTGCGCTGCAATCTTTGCAGGCTGGTCTGAACCAGTCTGACGACCCGGCTGAAATTGCCAAATACCTGAAAGCAAACTCGGTGGAAACCGTCATGGGGCCGTTGTCCTGGGATGCGAAGGGCGATCTGAAAGGCTTCGAGTTTGGCGTGTTTGACTGGCATGCTAACGGGACGGCGACAGACGCCAAGTGATTTTCCCGGCGCCTTTCGCGCCGCAGGTGTGTTGGCTGCGTTATTCAACCCCGGTCACTTACTTATGTAAGCTCCGGGGATTTTATAACTTGCCGCCTGCCTGCAACACGTAATTCTTGGGAAACTACTAGTAATACAATTGGTTGGGAGCGGTTTTCTACCGTTTCTCCCAGCCATTTTCCTGGGCCGTAAACCCTAACGCCTGCATAAACGCGGCCATCACGCTGCGGTCTTCAACGCCGACATCGGCCATCCACCATGCACTCACATCAGGATTTACCCGGATGACCTCTTCGATCAAATACTGGCCCACACCACGACGGCGGGTGATATCGCGCACGCGCAATGAATCCAGTGCGCCTTGTGTGCCGCTCAGCGTGACCCGCACTGCGCCGAGCAGGCGCTCGTTAAAGCGCGCGGCGTAGATCCGATGCGTTTCATCTACGCTTAACGATGAGGGGGAATATTCCGGCCAGATTTTGCCCAGATCAATCTGATCCTGGGCGCTAAAGTTATCTAAACGAACGATGGTCAGCTTCATTAACAGCATGTCCAAATCACAAAAGATGGAATCAGTGTACCGAAATAATTCACCCGGATGCTTTCTCTTTTTTATTCGATTAACCAGGTTAATAGTTTTGTAACAACGATATTGACAGTTTGAAACATCAGAGATTGAAAAATAGGCAGGATAATACCCTGGAATGCAGCATTTTATTCCGCTCTTTGTGCCGTTATTTTATGCTGACAAACGTGCTTTTTTTTGTTTATCTATAGTGAAAAGCAGAATATTATCTTTTCTTAATCGACTGAAAAATAGAGCTTTTAGTATCAATTTGCTAAAAAAACTGCGCTAAACCATTAATGAGACTGGTAAAAATAGTGCAGTTCAAAAAAAGCACAGTCTGCTTTTTAACCATATAAATACAAAATATTAATTACGTCACGAATGGGGATTCAGGAATATGAAACGGAATGCAAAAACAATCATCGCAGGAGCGATAGCACTGGTCATGTCACACGCGGTCATGGCGGATGATATCAAGGTCGCTGTGGTTGGCGCGATGTCAGGCCCGGTCGCGCAGTGGGGTGATATGGAATTTAATGGCGCGCGTCAGGCCATTAAAGATATCAATGCCAAAGGCGGGATCAAAGGCGACAAACTGGTCGCCGTGGAATATGACGACGCTTGCGATCCGAAGCAGGCCGTGGCGGTAGCGAACAAAATCGTCAATGACGGCATTCAGTACGTTATTGGACATCTGTGCTCATCTTCCACGCAACCGGCATCCGATATCTACGAAGATGAAGGCATTCTGATGATTTCCCCGGGCGCGACCAACCCGGAGCTGACCCAGCGCGGTTACGCACACATTATGCGTACAGCGGGCCTGGACTCCTCTCAAGGGCCGACCGCCGCGAAATACATTCTGGAGAAGGTGAAACCACAGCGTATCGCCATCATTCACGATAAGCAGCAATATGGTGAAGGTCTGGCGCGTTCGGTACAGGACAGCCTGAAAGCAGGCAATGCCAATATCGTCTTCTTTGACGGAATCACCGCCGGAGAAAAAGATTTTTCTGCGCTGATTGCCCGCCTGAAAAAAGAAAATATCGACTTTGTTTATTACGGCGGCTATTACCCGGAAATGGGACAAATGTTGCGCCAGGCTCGTTCTGTCGGCCTGAAAACCCAGTTTATGGGACCAGAGGGCGTAGGTAATGCGTCGCTGTCTAACATTGCCGGTGATGCCGCTGAAGGCATGTTGGTGACTATGCCTAAACGTTATGACCAGGATCCAGCGAATAAAGCGATCGTTGATGCACTCAAAGCTGACAAGAAAGATCCAAGCGGCCCGTACGTGTGGATCACGTATGCAGCCGTCCAGTCATTGGCAACCGCCATGGACCGCAGCGGCAGCAAAGAGCCGTTGGACCTGGTGAAAGATTTGAAAGCACACGGGGCTGATACCGTGATTGGGCCGCTGAAATGGGACGAAAAAGGCGATTTGAAGGGATTTGAGTTTGGTGTCTTCCAGTGGCACGCGGACGGATCATCGACCGTTGCGAAGTAATCGCTGAAGACGAGTTATCCCACCGCCCGTGTAAAACGGGCGGGTTAAGAAAGGTTACCTTATGTCCGAGCAGTTCCTCTATTTCTTGCAGCAGATGTTTAACGGCGTCACGCTGGGAAGCACCTATGCGCTGATCGCCATCGGCTACACGATGGTGTACGGCATTATTGGCATGATCAACTTCGCCCACGGCGAGGTGTATATGATCGGCAGTTATGTCTCCTTTATGATCATCGCTGCGCTAATGATGATGGGCATTGATTCCAGTTGGCTACTGGTCGCGGCGGGTTTCGTCGGCGCGATTGTGATTGCCAGCGCCTACGGCTGGAGCATAGAACGCGTGGCGTATCGGCCCGTGCGCAGCTCCAAGCGCCTGATCGCGCTGATTTCCGCTATCGGGATGTCCATCTTCCTGCAAAACTACGTCAGCCTGACGGAAGGCTCGCGCGACGTCGCATTACCCAGCCTGTTTAACGGCCAGTGGACCGTCGGCAGCAGCGAAAACTTCTCTGCTTCCATCACCACCATGCAGCTGGTTATCTGGATAGTAACCTTCTTGGCGATGCTGGCGCTGACGCTGTTTATCCGTTACTCCCGTATGGGACGCGCCTGCCGTGCCTGCGCGGAAGATCTAAAAATGGCCAGCCTGCTCGGTATAAATACCGATCGCGTGATTGCGCTGACCTTTGTGATTGGCGCGGCAATGGCGGCGGTCGCGGGTGTGCTGCTCGGTCAGTTCTATGGCGTAATTAACCCCTACATCGGCTTTATGGCCGGGATGAAGGCCTTTACCGCAGCGGTATTGGGCGGTATCGGTAGTATTCCAGGGGCGATGATCGGCGGCCTGATTCTGGGCGTCGCGGAAGCGCTCTCCTCTGCTTACTTGAGTACTGAATACAAAGACGTGGTGTCGTTCGCGCTGCTGATTCTGGTGCTGCTGGTGATGCCGACCGGTATTCTGGGTCGCCCGGAGGTAGAGAAAGTATGAAACCGATGCATTTTGCAATGGCGCTGCTCTCTGCCGCGATGTTCTTCGTCCTGGCGGGCGTCTTTATGGGCGTCCAGCTGGAGCTTGACGGCACCAAACTGGTGGTGGATTCCGCGGCGGATATTCGCTGGCAGTGGGTGTTTATCGGTACTGGCGTGGTCTTCCTCTTCCAGTTGCTGCGTCCAGCCTTCCAGAAGGGTCTGAAGAGCGTCTCCGGGCCGAAGTTTATTCTGCCGGCGATTGATGGCTCCACCGTTAAACAGAAGCTGTTTCTGGTGGCGCTGCTGGTGATTGCCGTGGCGTGGCCGTTTATGGTGTCACGCGGTACGGTGGATATCGCCACGCTGACGATGATTTATATCATCCTCGGCCTCGGCTTAAACGTGGTGGTGGGGCTTTCCGGCCTGCTGGTGCTGGGCTACGGCGGCTTTTATGCCATCGGCGCTTACACTTTCGCACTGCTGAACCACTATTACGGCCTCGGCTTCTGGACATGCCTGCCGCTGGCAGGGCTGGTTTCCGCTGCTGCGGGCTTCTTGCTCGGTTTCCCGGTGCTGCGTCTACGCGGGGATTATCTGGCGATTGTGACCTTAGGCTTCGGCGAAATCGTTCGTATCCTGCTGCTCAACAACACCGAAGTGACCGGTGGCCCGAACGGTATCAGCCAGATCCCGAAACCGACTTTTTTCGGTCTGGAGTTTAGCCGTACCGCCCGTGAAGGCGGCTGGGATACCTTCAGCAACTTCTTTAACGTGAAGTACGATCCCTCCGACCGTGTGATTTTCCTGTATCTGGTGGCGCTGCTGCTGGTGGTCTTCTCGCTGTTTGTTATCAACCGTCTGCTGCGTATGCCGTTGGGTCGTGCGTGGGAAGCGCTGCGCGAAGATGAAATTGCCTGTCGCTCACTGGGCTTAAACCCTACGCGCATCAAGCTGACCGCCTTTACCATCAGCGCCGCGTTCGCCGGTTTTGCCGGTACGTTGTTCGCCGCGCGCCAGGGCTTTGTCAGCCCGGAATCCTTCACCTTTGCCGAGTCGGCCTTTGTGCTGGCAATTGTGGTTCTGGGCGGAATGGGCTCACAGTTCGCGGTGATCCTCGCGGCCATCCTGCTGGTGGTGTCCCGCGAGTTGATGCGTGATTTCAATGAATACAGCATGTTAATGCTGGGTGGTTTAATGGTACTGATGATGATCTGGCGTCCGCAGGGCTTGTTGCCGATGACCCGTCCACAGTTGAAACTGAAAAACGGGGAAGCAAAAGGAGAGCAGGCATGAGTCAGCCATTATTATCCGTTAACGGCCTGATGATGCGCTTCGGCGGTCTGCTGGCGGTAAACAACGTTGAGCTGGAGCTGCGGCCACAGGAGATAGTTTCGTTAATTGGGCCAAACGGCGCGGGAAAAACCACGGTCTTTAACTGTCTGACCGGTTTTTATAAACCCACCGGCGGTACCATTAAGCTGCGCGACCAGCATCTGGAAGGGCTGCCGGGACAGCAAATCGCGCGGATGGGCGTGGTGCGCACTTTCCAGCACGTCCGTTTGTTTCGCGAGATGACGGTGATTGAAAACCTGCTGGTGGCGCAACATCAGCAGCTGAAAACCGGCGTGTTTTCGGGCCTGTTGAAAACCCCGTCGTTCCGCCGCGCGCAGAGTGAAGCGTTGGATCGCGCCGCCACCTGGCTGGAGCGTATTGGTTTGCTGGAGCATGCCAACCGTCAGGCCAGTAACCTGGCCTACGGCGATCAGCGTCGTCTGGAGATCGCCCGTTGCATGGTGACCCAGCCGGAGATCCTGATGCTCGACGAACCCGCCGCAGGTCTTAACCCGAAAGAGACCAAAGAGCTGGACGAGCTGATTGCTGAGCTGCGTAATCATCACAACACGACAATCTTGTTGATTGAACACGACATGAAGCTGGTGATGGGGATTTCGGACCGTATTTACGTGGTGAACCAGGGCACGCCGCTGGCGAACGGGACGCCGGAACAGATTCGTAACAACCCGGACGTGATCCGCGCCTATTTAGGTGAAGCATAATGGGGGCGAGAGATAATATGGATAAGGTGATGTTATCGTTTGATAAAGTCAGCGCCCACTACGGCAAGATACAGGCGCTGCACGACGTCAGCTTGTATATCAATCAAGGTGAAATCGTGACGCTTATTGGCGCCAACGGCGCGGGAAAAACCACGCTGCTCGGTACGTTGTGCGGCGACCCGCGCGCGACCAGCGGGCGAATCGTCTTTGATGATAAAGACATTACCGACTGGCAGACGGCGAAAATCATGCGCGAAGCGGTGGCGATTGTCCCGGAAGGGCGTCGCGTGTTTTCCCGCATGACGGTGGAAGAGAACCTGGCGATGGGCGGTTTTTTTGCCGAGAAGGACCAGTTTCAGGAACGCATCAAGTGGGTGTATGACCTGTTTCCTCGCCTGCATGAGCGCCGTATTCAACGTGCGGGAACGATGTCCGGCGGCGAACAGCAGATGCTGGCGATAGGCCGTGCGCTGATGAGCCAGCCGAGGCTGCTACTGCTTGATGAACCATCGCTGGGCCTGGCGCCGATTATCATCCAGCAGATCTTTAACACCATAGAGCAATTGCGCGAGCAGGGGATGACCATCTTCCTCGTCGAACAGAACGCGAACCAGGCGCTGAAGCTCGCCGATCGCGGCTACGTGCTGGAAAACGGTCATGTGGTGCTGGAAGACACCGGCGATGCGTTACTGGCTAATGAAGCGGTGCGCAGCGCGTATCTGGGCGGTTAATTCTCTCCTTCCTTGCTGGATGGCGGCGTAAACGCTTTATTCGGCCTACGGTATGTGTAGGCCGGGTAAGAGGCATAAACATCGCCATCTGGTGTTTCATTTAAATTGCCTATACGTGTCTCAGCTCCCACTTTCCCTTCTTACAACTTTCACCGCCTTGCCATCTGTTTGTCGCCTTACTATCTTTTTTTTGTAATAAAAAAGTTATTTTTCTGTCATTCGAGCATGTCATGTTACCCCCGCGAGCATAAAACGCGTGATATCGCGCATCCGGCACAACAAGAGAGATAACCGATGATATCGTTACGACATACAGCTTTAGGACTGGCACTTAGCCTGGCGTTTGCAGGTCAGGCACTGGCGGTCACCACCATCCCATTCTGGCATTCAATGGAAGGCGAACTGGGTAAAGAAGTTGATTCTCTGGCGCAACGCTTTAATGCCGCCAATCCCGACTACAAAATTGTTCCGCAGTACAAAGGCAACTATGAGCAGAACCTGAGCGCAGGTATTGCCGCTTTCCGTACCGGAAACGCGCCTGCGTTGCTGCAGGTTTATGAAGTGGGTACGGCAACGATGATGGCTTCGAAAGCCATTAAACCGGTGTATGAAGTATTCAAAGAGGCTGGCATTAACTTCGATGAGTCTCAGTTTGTACCGACGGTTTCCGGCTATTACACCGACTCTAAAAGCGGACATTTACTCTCCCAGCCTTTTAACAGTTCCACCCCAGTGCTGTACTACAACAAAGATGCCTTCAAAAAAGCAGGTTTAGACCCTGAGCAACCGCCGAAAACCTGGCAGGACCTGGCGGAATACACTGCGAAGCTGAAAGCCGCAGGTATGAAGTGCGGTTACGCCAGTGGCTGGCAGGGTTGGATTCAGATTGAAAACTTCAGCGCCTGGAACGGTCTGCCGGTCGCCACCAAAAACAATGGCTTTGACGGTGCTGACGCGGTACTTGAATTCAATAAACCCGAGCAGGTAAAACACATTGCCTTGCTGCAAGAGCTGAACAAAAAAGGGGATTTCAGTTACTTCGGGCGTAAAGATGAATCCACAGAAAAATTCTATAACGGTGAATGTGCTATTACTACAGCTTCCTCCGGCTCATTAGCGAATATCCGCCAGTACGCCAAATTCAATTACGGCGTCGGCATGATGCCGTACGATGCTGATGTGAAGGGCGCACCGCAGAACGCAATTATTGGCGGGGCCAGCCTGTGGGTGATGCAGGGCAAAGATAAAGCAACCTACGAAGGCGTGGCAAAGTTCCTCAACTTCCTGGCACAGCCAGAAATTGCGGCTGAATGGCATCAGAAAACCGGTTACCTGCCGATCACGACTGCCGCATACGACCTGACACGTGAGCAGGGTTATTATGATAAGAATCCTGGGGCCGATATTGCCACCCGCCAGATGCTGAACAAACCGCCGTTGCCGTTTACCAAAGGGCTGCGTCTGGGCAACATGCCGCAGATCCGCACTATTGTGGACGAAGAACTGGAAGGGGTATGGACCGGGAAGAAAACCCCACAGCAGGCGTTGGATGCCGCCGTTGAGCGTGGTAATCAGTTACTGCGCCGCTTTGAGCAATCGACCAAGTCTTAAGTGTATAAGTGCCGGATAAGGTGCTTGCACCGCCATCCGGCACCTTCCAGGAAAAGAATCTACATGTCCTCATCTCGTCCGGTGTTCCGCTCGCGCTGGCTTCCTTATTTGCTGGTGGCCCCGCAGCTGGTTATCACTGTTATTTTCTTTATCTGGCCCGCCGGTGAAGCGCTGTGGTACTCGCTACTATCCGTTGATCCGTTTGGTCTTTCCAGCCAGTTTGTCGGACTGGAGAATTTTGTCGCGCTGTTCCATGACCCGTACTACCTTGATTCATTCTGGACCACCATTAAGTTCAGTACGTTAGTCACGGTGAGCGGCTTACTGGTGTCGTTATTTTTTGCGGCGCTGGTGAATTACGTGGTACGCGGCAGCCGTTTTTACCAGACACTGATGCTATTGCCTTACGCCGTTGCGCCGGCCGTCGCTGCCGTATTGTGGATCTTCCTGTTTAACCCAGGACGCGGGCTAATTACCCATTTTCTCGGTGAGTTTGGCTATGACTGGAACCATGCGCAAAACAGCGGTCAGGCGATGTTTCTGGTGGTGTTCGCGTCGGTCTGGAAGCAGATTAGTTACAACTTCCTGTTCTTCTTTGCCGCACTGCAGTCTATTCCGCGGTCGCTGATCGAAGCCGCCGCGATCGACGGCGCAGGACCGGTTCGCCGCTTCTTTAAACTGGCGCTGCCGCTGATTGCGCCGGTCAGCTTCTTTCTGCTGGTGGTGAATCTGGTTTATGCCTTCTTTGATACCTTCCCGGTGATCGATGCCGCCACGGCAGGTGGACCGGTACAGGCGACCACTACGTTGATTTATAAGATCTATCGCGAAGGGTTTGTCGGGCTGGATCTGGCGTCTTCCGCTGCACAATCGGTGGTGCTGATGTTCCTGGTCATTATTTTGACGGTGGTGCAGTTCCGCTATGTGGAAAGTAAGGTGCGTTACCAATGATTGAGAACCGTCCTGGGCTGACAATATTCAGCCATACCATGTTGATTATAGGGATCATGGTGATCCTGTTTCCGCTGTACGTCGCGTTTGTCGCGGCGACGCTGGACAATAAAGCGGTGTTTGAGACGCCGATGACGCTGGTTCCCGGCACACAGTTGCTGGAAAACATGAAATACATCTGGGTCAACGGCGTGGGCGTCAACAGCGCGCCGTTCTGGCTGATGATGCTCAACAGTTTCATCATGGCATTCAGCATTACGGTAGGGAAAATTACTGTCTCTATGCTCTCCGCATTCGCCATCGTCTGGTTCCGCTTTCCGCTGCGCAACCTGTTTTTCTGGATGATTTTTATCACCCTGATGCTACCGGTTGAGGTGCGTATTTTCCCGACGGTAGAAGTGATTGCCAACCTGAAAATGCTCGACAGCTATGCAGGCCTGACGCTGCCGTTGATGGCGTCAGCGACAGCGACTTTCCTGTTCCGTCAGTTCTTTATGACCCTGCCGGATGAACTGGTTGAGGCGGCGCGTATTGACGGCGCGTCACCGATGCGTTTTTTCCGCGATATCGTACTACCGCTGTCAAAAACCAATCTGGCTGCGCTATTCGTGATCACCTTTATCTACGGCTGGAACCAGTATCTGTGGCCGTTGTTAATTATTACCGACGTCAATTTGGGCACTGCGGTGGCGGGCATCAAAGGCATGATTGCCACTGGTGAAGGCACCACACAGTGGAACCAGGTAATGGCAGCCATGCTGCTGACGCTCATCCCTCCGGTAATCATCGTGTTAGCCATGCAGCGTGCCTTCGTATGTGGCCTGGTCGATAGTGAGAAATAAAAATGGCTGGTTTAAAACTACAGGCAGTAACCAAAAGCTGGGACGGCAAAACCCAGGTAATTAAACCGCTGACGCTGGACGTCGCGGACGGGGAATTTATTGTGATGGTTGGGCCATCCGGCTGCGGTAAATCTACGCTATTGCGGATGGTGGCTGGGCTTGAACGGGTGAGCGGCGGCGATATCTGGATTGATAATAAACGCGTCACCGAAATGGAGCCAAAGGATCGTGGTATTGCGATGGTCTTCCAGAACTATGCGTTGTACCCGCATATGAGCGTGGAAGAAAATATGGCCTGGGGGCTGAAAATTCGCGGGATGGGCAAGGAGCATATTGCTGAGCGGGTGAAAGAGGCAGCGCGTATTCTCGAACTGGATGGCCTGCTTAAACGTCGTCCACGTGAGCTTTCCGGCGGCCAGCGCCAGCGCGTGGCCATGGGGCGGGCGATTGTCCGCGACCCGGCGGTATTCCTGTTCGATGAGCCGCTTTCTAACCTCGATGCCAAGCTGCGCGTACAGATGCGTCTGGAATTACAACATCTGCATCGTCGGCTGAAAACCACCTCGCTGTACGTGACACACGATCAGGTTGAAGCGATGACCCTCGCCCAACGGGTAATGGTGATGAATAAAGGCATTGCCGAGCAAATCGGTACCCCGGTTGAGGTGTATGAGAAACCTGCCAGCCGCTTTGTGGCGAGCTTTATCGGCAGCCCCGCAATGAATCTGCTGGACGGTCGCATCAGCGCCTCAGGTACGCATTTTGAGCTGGGCGATGGTATGTCGTTACCTATCGGTAGAAGCGCCGGGGAGTGTGTTGGGCGTAACATGACGCTGGGTATCCGCCCGGAGCATATTGCGCTAAGCTCGCAGGCCGAAGGTGGCGTGCCGTTGGTCGTCGACACGCTGGAAATGCTAGGTGCGGATAATCTGGCACATGGACGTTGGGGTGAGCAAAAACTGGTGGTGCGGTTGGCGCATCAGCATCGCCCGACTGCAGGCAGCACGCTGTGGCTGCATCTGCCAGAAAATCATCTGCATCTTTTTGATGGCGAAACAGGACAACGTGTATGAGTAACTGGCCTTACCCCCATATTGTCGCCCATCGTGGCGGCGGTAAGCTGGCACCGGAAAATACCCTGGCGGCGATCGACGTGGGGGCGCGATACGGGCATACCATGATTGAGTTTGACGCTAAATTGTCGAAAGACGGTGAGATCTTCTTGCTGCATGACGACAACCTGGAACGCACCAGCAACGGCTGGGGCGTGGCAGGCGAATTGAACTGGCAGGATTTATTGCGCGTGGACGCCGGGGGCTGGTTTAGCGGTGAGTTTAAAGGCGAACCGCTGCCGCTGCTCTCGCAAGTTGCTGAGCGCTGCCGCCAACACGGCATGATGGCAAATATTGAGATCAAACCCACCACCGGGACGGGGGCGCTCACCGGGAAGGTCGTGGCGCTGGCCGCGCGTGAACTGTGGGCGGGAATGACGCCACCGCTGTTGTCATCCTTTGAGATTGATGCTCTTGAAGCGGCGCAACAGGCGGTGCCTGAACTGCCGAGAGGCTTGCTGCTTGATGAGTGGCGCGAGGACTGGCGTGAGCTGACCACCCGGCTTGGCTGCGTTTCTATTCACCTTAATCACAAGCTGTTGGATGAAACGCGCGTGGATGCGCTGCACGACGCGGGGCTACGTATACTGGTTTATACCGTAAACCGACCCCAGCGCGCGGCAGAACTGCTGCGCTGGGGCGTAGACAGCATCTGTACCGATGCCATTGATACCATTGGTCCGGATTTCCAGCCCAGTTAAGGCCCAATCGTTTTTAACGGAACGTTAGGTTGCGGCGTGCTGGAGGGCTTCAGCATGTCGCCGTTCTTTTTCTCCGACAGCATATGTTGCTTATTCAGCGAGCTGTCCGGATTACGGGGTCCACTCAACATCCCACCGTTGCTGTTAGGCAGCATTTGCTGCCGTCCAGAATTCAACTCGCCCGGCTGCGACTGTAGCACGCGCTGGGTGTTCGTGTTGATTTGGTTTTCCATATGCTGTTGCTGCATGCGCGTCTGCGTTTGCAACTGCTGGTTGAGCATCCCTTTCTGCTGAATCTGCTGTGATTGCATTTGGGTTTGCATACGCTGCTGGCTCGGGATCTGATAACCGGGCTGATTCGGGTTATTCATGGTGTTGATGGGCTGTGCAAAGCCTGCAAAGGGCAAGAGCATGGCTAAAAGTAAGAGTCGTTTCATCGCTTTTCTCCTCTCGGGGATCGTTTAAGTTTACTCCTTTCTCGCCGTGACGATGATTATTTCAGAGTTATGCACCAGGCTTAGTGGGGGCCGACCCCCATACATCTGGAGAATAACGATGATAAAACCGACGTTTTTACGCCGGGTAGCCATTGCTGCTCTGCTCTCAGGAAGTTGTTTTAGCGTGGCTGCTGCGCCGGCTGCACCACCGCCGGTGTCTTACGGTGTTGAGGAAGATGTGTTCCATCCCGTGCGTGCGCAACAGGGGATGGTGGCTTCCGTGGATGCGTTAGCCACCCAGGTTGGGGTGGATATTCTTAAACAGGGCGGGAATGCCGTTGATGCCGCCGTTGCCGTGGGTTACGCGCTGGCGGTGACGCATCCGCAGGCGGGCAATCTGGGCGGCGGTGGGTTTATGCTGCTGCGCACCAAAGACGGTAACACCACAGCGATTGATTTTCGTGAAATGGCCCCTGCTGGCGCGACCCGCGACATGTTCCTCGATGAGCAGGGCAACGCCGATGCGAAAAAATCGCTAACCTCACATCTGGCATCCGGTACGCCGGGTACCGTGGCGGGGTTCTCGCTGGCGCTGGAGAAATATGGCACGATGCCGCTGAACAAAGTCGTGCGCCCGGCAATGAAGCTGGCGGAAGAAGGCTTTGTTGTTAACGACGCGCTGGCTGACGATCTGAAAACCTATGGCAGCGAAGTGCTCCCTAATCACGAAAACAGCAAAGCCATTTTCTGGAAAGACGGCGAGCCGCTGAAAAAGGGCGACAAGCTGGTGCAAACGAACCTGGCGAAAAGCCTGGAGATGATTGCCGAAAATGGCCCGGATGCGTTTTATAAAGGGGCGATTGCCGATCAGATTGCTGAGGAAATGCAGAAGAACGGCGGGCTGATGACCAAAGAGGATTTAGCCGCCTATAAAGCCGTGGAGCGTACGCCGATTAGCGGCGACTATCGCGGATATCAGGTCTTCTCGATGCCGCCGCCGTCCTCTGGCGGAATTCATATCGTGCAGATCCTCAATATTCTCGAAAACTTCGATATGAAGAAGTACGGGTTTGGCAGCGCTGATGCCATGCAGGTAATGGCTGAAGCGGAGAAATATGCCTACGCCGACCGTTCGGAGTATCTGGGCGACCCGGATTTTGTGAAAGTGCCGTGGCAGGCGCTGACCAATAAAGCCTATGCCAAATCGCTTGCCGATCAGATTGATATCAACAAGGCTAAGCCTTCCAGCCAGATCAAACCTGGCAAGCTCGCGCCGTATGAAAGCAATCAGACCACCCATTTCTCGGTGGTGGATAAAGACGGCAATGCTGTGGCGGTGACGTATACGCTGAACACCACCTTTGGCACCGGGATTGTGGCGGGAAACACCGGCATTCTGCTTAATAACGAAATGGACGATTTCTCCGCCAAACCGGGCGTGCCGAACGTTTACGGGTTGGTGGGTGGCGATGCCAACGCGGTTGGGCCGAAGAAGCGTCCGCTGTCATCAATGTCGCCGACTATCGTGGTTAAAGACGGGAAAACCTGGCTGGTTACTGGCAGTCCTGGCGGAAGCCGAATTATCACTACTGTGCTGCAAATGGTAGTCAACAGCATTGATTTTGGAATGAATGTCGCCGAAGCGACCAACGCGCCGCGCTTCCATCATCAGTGGTTGCCCGATGAACTGCGCGTTGAGAAAGGGTTTAGCCCGGACACCATTAAGCTGCTGGAACAGAAAGGGCAGAAAGTCGCACTGAAGGAAGCGATGGGCAGCACGCAGAGCATTATGGTAGGACCGGATGGCGCACTGTATGGCGCGTCCGATCCGCGTTCCGTGGATGATTTAACGGCGGGATACTGATTTTTTTTCATAGCCCGGTGCCTGGCACCGGGCTCTTTATTGGTTACGCCGTGAGTAACCGTGCTGGATTATCAATACAGAGTTTACGAAGAATATCGTTGTCTACTCCACGGGCAGCCAGATAGGCGAGGAAAACATTCGGGACAAATCCCCAGCCGTTTCCCCCATTTTTTGCCCACATTTGTTTGAGAAAGACATCATGGCTTAAGACGATCTGGTCGGCGTATCCCAGTTCAATCAGATGTGCTACCGCATCTGCGGTTTCCTGAACGCCCGGGGCTATCCCTTCTTTTGGGAAGGTGATGTCTAGACCAATCATGTCAAATTCTAGCCATACGCCGCGGTCGAGCATTTTACATTGATAAGCAACATCCTTTCCTGAAGGATCTGAATGCGCCAGCGAGACTTTTGCCGGAGAGACGTTCATCTCTTCAAGGACAATATCCAGTACCTCGTCGCCCAGCCGCAGCCACCCTGGCATATGGATATTCATCGCCGTGTGGGGGTTATTACGTTGTGCCAGAGAAGCCGCCCGCAGACTGTTGCGTTCCGCCTGCGTAAAAGCGGGTGATACACCAATTTCACCGATCATGCCGGCGCGAATATCCGTCTCGCCTATCCCCTGATTCAGTTCCTTATCAATAAGTGAGGCTAACAACTCGACAGGTTTATGGATCCTGGCGCTTTCGAACTTCTCCAGATAAGGTCCTGATGAAGCCACGATGTTCAAACCGGTTTTTAATGCTACTTCTCGTAAAGATAAGACGTCCCGGCCGATCGATTCAGAACCTGTCGCGTCGACAATAGTTCGGCCTCCCAATGACATAAAGTTGTTGATTTCAAAGATGACATCATCAATCTCCTTTCTGTCCATGTTATCGGCGCAGCAGTAGGGATCGTGTTTCAATCCCCACTGCAGAGCAGCGCTGACTTTTTTCCCCACGAGTTGCTGTGAAAATTCATATTGCGGTTCGTCAACAACTGATGATAAATCGTTAAACAGGTGCTCATGCGGTAGCGTCAGACCCATATCAGTGTGCGCAATGGGGCCTGTTACGGTTTGCAGGAAACCTTTCATCATGACACCTCCATTTTTTGCGCCATTTTGGATGCTCTGTATTCGGGGATGGTGGTAACAATTGCGCCTACTAGCGCAAACAGCGTCCCAATGATCGTGACCAGGTAGACCGTATTGCCTAGTGATGGGATAAGTTCATCAATCAACACTGAGCCAAGCAACTGACCTGCGGTAGAAGCAACTCCGAGCATCAACAGACCTAAGCCTCTGACCAGAATCGCCATCAGCCCGATGGACAGCAGACCCAGCGGGCCACCGAGATACATCCACCACGTATCGGGTAACTGGACGGTGACATGACCTAATGCGACACGTATCGCCAGCGCAGCGCCCAGCACACAAAAGCCGACGATGAAGTTCCAGGTAATGGAAACCAGCATGGAGCCCGTTGCCTCGGCGACTTTGGCATTTCCTGCTGGCTGCCAGCCAGCAAGTAACCCTGCCAAAAATGGAAGGATAGCGAGCAGAATAAAGGATGTTGAGTGCCACTGTGGCGATACGACAAAAATGGTGGCAATAACAGCGAATAATGCGCCAGTAATGCGCCATGGCGTGAAATATTTCTTCTCATCCACACCGATACCAAAACGGTCGCACAGTAGGCCGGAAAGGAGCAGAGCGGAAATCAATGCGGTTTGAAAAGTAGCAACGCCCAACGCACTGGCTGATGCGCCTTCAGAAAATACGACCATCGCCCCGCATAATCCGGCAAACCAATTCCACAACGGGATTTTCCGCGTTTTAATCAGAGCAGGGATCGACGCGAATTGCTGGCGTGTTTCTTTGCGTGCAATAATAATAAAAAACATGACGACCAGACCACTGGCGAACGAGATTACTGCGCAAGCATTACCATCTTGCAACCAGTGTCCCAATTGTCCATTAACGGCAGACTGCATGGGGGAAAGCATACCTGCTAAGATAGTTGCAAGCATCAGTAAGGGGGTTGAGTACTTATTCTTGTTCATACATCAATCCTTATATTTTATAAAAGGAGTAACTTTCGTTACTCCATTGTTTTTTATTTTCTGGCAATGAATTGAAGCGTGTTAACCCACAGGTCGGTATAAAACGGCCAGGACATGAATTGCTGCGTTCCCCAGTGTGGTGAGCAGTCACTCATAAAACAGGCGGTTTTGCCCCGTTGGTATTCACCGAACACCAACAATGGATCATTATTAATGGTTAATACGACATCGGTATCTTCTTTGGCTACAACCTGGTTATATCCAAGAAATACCGGGTAGTCTGAGAATCCGTTAACAACAGGATGTTCAGGAGAGACTACCTCAGCGTAAATACCCTCTGGTTTTTCCACCCGGTCATCGCCGTTTAGCATAATAACTGGCAGGACTTCGGCAAGAATGGTGTTCTTGTAATTGGCCTTGGCCTCAATACCCATAAATGACAGATAGCCGCCAATCATGAGCAGTCCACCACCATTTTTGACGTACTCTTTAATTGATTCCAGAGCATTCGGCTTTATTTTTAGCTGATAGAACGTCTCGTTTTGCAACAGGAACGTATTGCTGCCGATATCGCTAATGACAATGGCATCGTAACGGTTTAGCTCATCAACGCTTTCTGGAAAAGCGATTTGTACGGTGTGAGCAGGCATATAATCAACTTCCACTCCGCCTTTCTTTAGGCATTCCAGTAACCATGTGGCACCTTCTTCGTATTTACTGGAGGTAAAACTGTCATAGCCTTTTGAATGAATCATGTGAATATGCCAGGATTCTCCAATAAAGAGCACCTTTAATTTTTTCTGCGTATTATTCATAGTCTGCTCCTTGATTTAGTGAGTCGAGATAGTTTGTTTATAATTTGAACCCTGAATGCGATGAAGAACAGAATCGTTCTCTGGCATGTCAGAGGCATTGGGTGTTTCAACAGCAAGTGAGGCGAATGCGCTGGCATAGCACAATGCGGATGCCAGTGATTTTCCTTTAGCAAGGCCTGATGCGAGAGCGCCATTAAAGGCGTCGCCCGCTCCAGCGGTATTTTTTACAACTGCCGGGAACGCCGGGGAATAGATGAATTGTGTTCCGTCATAAGCGAGGGAGCCTTTGCTCCCTAGGGTGATAATGGTATTTTTGACGCCTTTCTGATGAATAATCTTTGCCGCACTTTTTGCCGACTCAATATCATTGACGGACATATTTGCCAGCAGACCAGCTTCGGTTTCATTTGGCGTAATATAATCAATATTATCAATAATGGTATTGACCATTTCATTGTATGGTGCTGGATTGATAATGACAGGGATATCATTTTTCTGCGCGATTCGAATTGTTTGGTGAAGCGCCTCGTAATTTGTCTCCAGCTGTACAAGAACAATATCTGAATGAATAATGGCTTCTCTTTGTATGGTGATTTCATCAGGGGAAATTGTCATGTTCGCACCGGGATAGATAGCGATGATGTTATCTCCGGTATCCCCATTCACCATGATGGTGGCTGTGCCAGTTTGTGTTTCTTTGGTTTGATAGATAACACTTTTATGGATCTTTGATGAGTTAATAAAATTAATGGCGTAATCGCTAAAATGGTCTGACCCTACTTTAGTAATAAAATGTACATCAGAATCGGCATAGCTTGCCGCTAATGCCTGATTACATCCTTTACCGCCTGGCGAAAAAATAAAATTATCGGCAAGTAATGATTCGCCTGTCGAGGGTAGCCTCGGTAGGTAACTTATAATATCAACATTGAAGGAGCCAATAACACATACATTATTTTTCATGGCAGAGAGACCTTTTTTTATTTTTTGTGCTGATTCATATTTTTCCAGCACATAAGCAATTTCGTTTTTTGCAACGTTATCAAGAGAGTCAAGGGTAATAAATGCACCACCATGACAGCGAGTGAGATATCCCTGTCCGGCAAGTTCATTGAGATCTGAGCGAATAGTTTCTTTTGTTACCTTGAGACTTTTCGCCAGATTGGAAACTTTTACAACTCCCGAAATACTGAGTTCTTTCAATATTCTATGATGGCGTTCAAATTTCATTTTTTACCTCACCGTGGTTAAGTTAATCCCAGGTGAAGTATATTGTTGTGATTGTCACCATAAAGTGATGGCAGAAACCAAAAAAAAACAAAAATGAAATATTAATTTTATTAAAGTCACGAAAAATATCGATGAAGATAATAAGTAGAATAGTCCTATGATTCAGATGGTTGTTAGCCTCAAGGTGACGCTGGGGGATGAGCCGTAATCAACAACTTTATGTCAGGATTGGATGGCAATTCCGTTTCTGGATTTAACGGCGGGGAAATAAAGGATAATGACCTACAACGCTCTGAAAGTTGTAGGCCTTATTAGTTCGTTAAGGAACATACTGTTGCAGTGATTCGGACCAGCGAAATATGTGACTGCTTTTATCCTGCAGGTTAACGACCTCCAAATCATAAAATCCCTGCGTCTTTGCTGACCGCAATTTCAGGATGTACTTACTCTCGCTGATGTCGTGCTGTCGCGTTCCGTCCTGGTTCCAGTCTCCGGCGATGTCCTGATATTGATAAACAAGGTCGGAAAACACGTTGATTATCTTGTTGTCTTTGATCGTGTACAACTCCAGCACTTCATAAAATGCGCCGCCGCCTGAATACGCCTCAGAGTAGCCACCGCGCACCCCGAACGCCAGAGTATCGGGAGAGATCCGGTACGGTGCCAGATCCAATTTTGTATAATAAGCCAGCGCTCTGACGGACTCATCATCGCTCTCTTTATCGGTGGCTTTATTCCACGCCGAGATCTGGTTTAACGGTTTTTCTGAGCGGGCAATAGGCACTAGCTGTTGGTTCTGCCAGGAAAAAACGCCGAGATATAATTTATTGGCGCGTCCGTTGCTGTAGTTTTCCGGACAGGTGTTATCCGCGTACTTTTTTGCCTGCCCGGCATCGGCCTGATTGTCTGCGAAACAGGCGACGCCAATGTATTTTCCGTCTTTGCCCCAGGCTTTGGCGCCGGTGAGGATCAGATTATTAGGATTTTCGTTTGGCGCAACCCAGCCAATCCACTGGTTCTCTGATAATCCCTGCGGAAGTTCACCAAATCCTTTCGCAGGTGTTGCCCCTGCCATTTGCTCAGCAAAAATCTGTTTACCTTCAGGATGTTGAATAGCGCCGGGGACAGCATCGAGATTTTGTACGGTCGTGGCGAAAGCTGGAGAGAGCGAGGCCAGTAAAACCAGGGGAACAAACTTTTTCACTATTGCGTCCTTTCAATAAGCAGGGCGAGATGACTCGCCCTTCAACATTATTTCACACGCGCCATAAAATACGCATCCACGTACTCGCCGTTGCGCAGTCCGTATTTCTTACCTGTCCCTTCGATCTCAAAGCCATGCTTTTTATAGACCGCAATTGCAGGTTCGTTATCAACAAACACCGTTAACTCGATACGGTCGACGCGCAGCCAGTTGTCGCACATGTCGATCATCGTACGGAGAAGCGCGCTGGCAACGCCGCGATTCTGCCAGCGGGCATCAACGCAGATACCAAAATCGGCGACATGGCTGCGGCGGGGGCGCTGAGCAACGTCGATGCAGAGATGTCCGACGACGATATCATCAATGCACGCGACCAGTTGTTTGATTCCGACCCGTTCGGTTAGTCGCTCTTGCCACATCTCCATGGAAGGATGAGGAACCTGTAGCGTGTTGTGATACACCTCCGGCTGGGCATGGATCTGACGAATTGCGTCGTAATCTTTAGGTTCAGCGTGGCGAATCACTATCTCACTCATTCCTTATCTCCTTCAGGGTTAATTGAGTCTTTACCCTCGCTGAGAAAGAAAATTCCGTCAACTGCATTTTTTTGCAAAAAGAAGTAGACAAGTGCGAATGAGAATGATTATTATTGCTCTGCATTCAGGGGAACCCCTATGGAGAACCTGAAAGCACGACATTGCTCACATTGCTTCCAGTATTACTTTAGCCAGCTTTTGCTGGCTTTTTTTTTGGGGTTTTGTTTCAGCCTGGCTTACTTGTCATTTTGTCCCCGGGAAGTGCTCGTGCTCCTCACGTACATTTAGTACGCTCCGGGCCCTGCGCGCTTGCCGTGAACAAACTGACCGCGACGCCGGCGGCCGATCCTGTCGCACCAGTGGTGCCGTTCAAGCGCTATCCGGCAAAGAATCCAACATTCAGTCTCCTCACGCTTTGCGCTATGGTGTAGACAATCATCTTCAAAAGGACTGTCTCATGACCTTACACTGCGCATTTATTGGTTTTGGTAAAAGTACCACTCGCTACCATTTGCCGTACGTCCTCAACCGCAAAAATAGCTGGCATGTCGCGCACATTTTCCGCCGTAACGCCAGGCCGGAAGAGCAGGCGCCGCAGTATTCGCATATTCACTTCACCAGCGACCTCGACGAGATCTTAAACGATCCGCAGGTGAGGTTAGTGATCGTCTGTACCCATGCTGACAGCCATTTTGACTACGCCAAACGTGCGCTGGAGGCGGGTAAAAACGTGCTGGTTGAGAAGCCGTTCACGCCGACGCTGGCAGAAGCAAAAGTGCTGTTCGAACTGGCGCAAAGCAAAGGGCTGACCGTTACGCCGTATCAGAATCGTCGTTTTGACTCCTGCTTCCTAACCGCTAAAAAGGCGATTGAGAGCGGTAAACTCGGCGAAATTGTTGAGGTTGAAAGCCATTTTGATTACTACCGTCCCGAGGCGGAAATTAAGCCGGGACTGCCGCAGGACGGCGCATTTTATGGCCTGGGCGTACACACTATGGACCAGATTATCTCGCTGTTCGGTCGCCCTGAACACGTGGCCTATGACATTCGCAGCCTGCGTAATAAAGCGAACCCGGACGACACCTTTGAAGCGCAACTGTTCTACGGTGACCTGAAAGCCATTGTTAAAACCAGCCATCTGGTGAAAATCGACTATCCGAAGTTTATCATTCACGGCACCAAAGGCTCGTTTGTGAAGTACGGCATCGACCAGCAGGAAACCAGCCTGAAGGCCAATATCATGCCGGGTGATCCAGGTTTCGCTGCTGACGAT
This sequence comes from Citrobacter sp. Cu096, assembly GCF_030332285.1. Lineage (NCBI taxonomy): Bacteria > Pseudomonadati > Pseudomonadota > Gammaproteobacteria > Enterobacterales > Enterobacteriaceae > Citrobacter > Citrobacter sp. Cu096. Next base: position 101,289 of record NZ_JAOWID010000019.1, on the reverse strand, counting down.
TCCATCGGGGTACTGGAGTACGTTAACGATGACGGCCTGACGATAAAAGAAGAGATGAAGCCGGAAGTAGGGGACTATGGTCGCGTCTATGATGCGCTATACCAGACGCTGACCGCCGGTACGCCTAATTACGTCAAGGAATCTGAAGTTCTTACCAACCTGGAACTTCTCGAACGCGCCTTTGAACAGGCATCTCCGGCGACGATAACCCTCGCCAAATAGCTTGCACAGACTCCTCTGGGCTTGTTCATATTTTTTGAACAGAGGAGTCAATTTTCACCCTCTATGATCCCAGGCGGATTGAGTCCACACTTACTCCATCGAAAACATCTGGGGGTGAACACAATGATCTATTTACGCAAAGCTAATGACCGTGGTCATGCGAATCATGGCTGGCTCGATTCCTGGCATACCTTCTCTTTTGCCAACTATTATGACCCGAATTTTATGGGGTTCTCGGCACTGCGCGTGATTAACGATGACGTGATTGACGCAGGCCAGGGCTTTGGCACTCACCCCCATAAAGATATGGAAATCCTGACCTACGTGCTGGAAGGTGCGGTAGAACATCAGGACAGCATGGGTAACAAAGAGCAGGTTCCTGCCGGTGAGTTCCAGATTATGAGCGCCGGGACGGGGATCCGTCACTCGGAGTACAACCCGAGCAATACTGAGAAGCTGCATCTGTATCAAATCTGGATCATGCCGCAAGAGAACGGTATTACGCCGCGCTATGAACAGCGTCGTTTCGATGCCGCTCAGGGTAAACAACTGGTGCTGTCGCCGGATGCTCGTGATGGCTCGCTGAAAGTGTACCAGGATATGGAGCTGTACCGTTGGGCGTTGGTCAAAGATGAGCAGTCGGTACATCAGATTGCCGCTGAACGTCGCGTCTGGATCCAGGTCGTTAAAGGCAACGTCACCATTAACGGAACTAAAGCGACTACCAGCGATGGCCTGGCAATCTGGGATGAACAGGCAATTTCTATTCATGCCGACAGCGACAGCGAAGTGTTACTGTTTGATCTGCCGCCAGTCTAACGTGCTGTAACCCTTTGTAGGCCGGATAAGACGCGAAAACGTCGACATCCGGCTTTTCATCGTTTGTCATTAATTCCATGCGTCCGTGGTAAACTGGGGAAATCTATCCCTTTTTAACGCTTCAGGACGATGAAAAAGAAAAGACCCGTACTTCAGGATGTAGCCGACCGCGTGGGCGTGACCAAAATGACGGTCAGCCGCTTTTTGCGTAATCCGGAGCAGGTCTCCGTGGCGCTGCGGGGCAAAATTGCCGCTGCACTTGATGAGCTGGGTTATATTCCCAATCGCGCTCCTGATATCCTTTCCAACGCCACCAGCCGCGCTATCGGCGTTCTGTTGCCCTCTCTCACCAACCAGGTTTTTGCTGAAGTATTACGCGGCATTGAGGCCGTTACCGACGCCCATGGGTATCAGACCATGCTGGCGCACTACGGTTATAAACCCGAAATGGAGCAGGAGCGTCTGGAGTCGATGCTGTCGTGGAATATCGACGGTCTGATCCTCACCGAGCGTAGCCACACGCCTCGTACCCTGAAAATGATTGAGGTCGCCGGTATCCCGGTGGTTGAGCTGATGGACAGCCAGTCTCCGTGTCTGGATATTGCCGTCGGCTTTGACAACTTCGAAGCTGCGCGCCAAATGACTGCGGCGATCATTGCCCGCGGGCATCGTCATGTTGCCTATCTTGGCGCACGTCTTGATGAACGTACTATCATCAAACAGAGAGGCTACGAGCAGGCCATGCATGATGCCGGTCTGGTGCCATATAGCGTGATGGTGGAACAATCTTCCTCCTATTCGTCCGGTATTGAACTCATCCGTCAGGCGCGACGTGAATACCCGCAGCTTGATGGCGTCTTCTGTACCAACGATGACCTGGCGGTAGGGGCGGCCTTTGAATGCCAGCGTTTAGGGCTGAGAATTCCTGACGATATGGCGATTGCCGGTTTCCACGGTCACGACATCGGACAGGTGATGGAGCCGCGTCTGGCGAGCGTGCTCACGCCGCGTGAACGCATGGGCAGCATTGGCGCTGAACGTCTGCTGGCGCGCATCCGTGGTGAAGCAGTCACACCTAAAATGTTAGATTTAGGTTTCACCTTGTCACCGGGCGGATCTATTTAAGCCAACAAGTTTGAAGTAGCTCACACTTATACACTTCGAGCACGAATGGATATTGCTTCTCTATTTATCCGGCTGGACAATGTTACCGATAACAGTTACCCGTAACAATTTCCAGATTCTTGTACCAGTGGGGGCAACGCTTTGAGCACGACTAATCATGATCACCACGTTTACGTTCTGATGGGCGTATCGGGCAGCGGTAAATCTGCTGTAGCCAGTGAAGTGGCGCATCAACTGCAGGCCGCGTTTCTTGATGGCGATTTTCTCCATCCGCGCAGCAACATCATGAAAATGGCTTCTGGTGAGCCACTCAACGATGACGACCGTAAACCGTGGTTACAGGCGCTGAATGACGCCGCCTTTGCGATGCAGCGTACCAACAAGGTTTCGCTGATCGTCTGTTCCGCCCTGAAAAAAGTCTATCGCGACCAGCTGCGCGACGGTAACCCGAACCTCTCTTTCATCTATCTGAAAGGGGATTTTGACGTTATCGAAAGCCGCCTGAAAGCACGTAAAGGCCACTTCTTCAAAACGCAGATGCTGGTAACTCAGTTTGAAGCGCTGGAAGAACCGGGTGCGAATGAAAACGATGTACTGGTGGTCGATATCGATCAGCCACTGGACGGTGTGGTCGCCAGCACCATTGAGGTTATTAACCAGGGCAGTAAGTAGTGAGTACATTAACGCTTGTTTTAACAGCAGTAGGGTCCGTTTTATTACTGCTGTTTTTAGTGATGAAGGCGCGTATGCACGCCTTCCTTGCTTTGATGGTGGTGTCTATTGGTGCAGGTCTCTTTTCCGGTATGCCGCTCGATAAAATCGCGGCAACCATGGAAAAGGGGATGGGCGGCACGCTTGGCTTCCTGGCGATTGTTGTGGCACTGGGGGCGATGTTCGGCAAGATTTTGCATGAGACCGGCGCAGTCGATCAAATTGCCGTCAAAATGCTGAAATCCTTCGGTCACAGTCGCGCACATTACGCGATTGGCCTGGCCGGGCTTATCTGTGCATTGCCGCTGTTCTTTGAGGTGGCAATTGTGCTGCTGATTAGCGTAGCGTTCTCGATGGCGCGTCACACCGGTACCAACCTGGTTAAATTAGTCATTCCGCTGTTTGCAGGCGTAGCGGCAGCTGCGGCGTTTTTACTGCCAGGGCCAGCGCCGATGTTGCTGGCTTCGCAGATGCACGCTGACTTTGGCTGGATGATCCTGATTGGCCTGTGTGCCGCGATTCCGGGCATGATTATCGCCGGACCGCTGTGGGGGAATTTCATCAGCCGTTACGTTGAGCTGAACATTCCTGATGACATTACCGAGCCGCATCTGGGCGAAGGTAAAATGCCGTCCTTCGGCTTTAGCTTGTCGCTGATCCTGCTGCCGCTGGTATTGGTTGGTTTGAAAACCATCGCCGCGCGTTTTGTGCCGGTTGGTTCTTCAACTTATGAATGGTTTGAGTTTATCGGTCACCCGTTTACTGCGATTCTGGTAGCGTGTCTGGTGGCGATTTACGGTCTGGCGATTCGCCAGGGTATGCCAAAAGACAAAGTGATGGAGATCTGCGGCCACGCGCTGCAACCGGCGGGGATTATCCTGCTGGTGATTGGTGCAGGTGGCGTGTTTAAACAGGTGTTGGTTGATTCTGGCGTCGGTCCAGCGCTGGGCGAAGCATTAACCGGAATGGGTCTGCCGATTGCCATTACCTGCTTCGTGCTGGCGGCAGCGGTGCGTATCATTCAGGGTTCCGCGACCGTGGCCTGCTTAACGGCGGTCGGTCTGGTGATGCCGGTGATTGAACAGCTAAACTTCTCCGGTGCGCAGATGGCAGCACTGTCTATTTGTATCGCAGGCGGCTCGATCGTGGTCAGCCACGTTAACGACGCCGGTTTCTGGTTGTTCGGTAAATTTACCGGCGCAACGGAAGCACAAACGCTGAAGACCTGGACGATGATGGAAACCATCCTCGGCACGGTCGGCGCAATTGTCGGTATGATTGCTTTCCAGCTGTTGAGCTGAGTCTTGTTGCCCGGTGGCGCTTGCGCTTACCGGGCCTGGAAACGAGCACACATCCGCATCGTAGGCCGGGTAAGCGCAAGCGCCACCCGGCTTTTTACAGCACCATCATACCATCCTCGGTTTTCAACCAGCGCGGCGCTTTCAGCGTGTCGGCGAAATAGCCCACCAAATCCTGCAGCAAATCACCCGCTACTCGCTCCATATCATCAGAAAGCGTTTTGCTCATCAGTAAATGCGTCAAAAGCTGGCAGTAACGCCCCATCTGGTCTGTTTCAGGCTCGAAAAGGGGAAAACGGGTCATGACATTCAACCAGCCCTTCAACAACACGCTCGCAGTTATCCGCCAGTTCGGTGAAGTCCGTGGCATGGCTAAAGGGCAGGGTAAATAAAGAGTGTGAAAAGAGAGGGGGCGTCGCCATAGGGCAGTCTCTGAAGGCGTTCAGAAGGCTAATTCTGGCACCTGATTTTGCAGGTGCAGCGAGAAGATAATGCTTATCCGCGATGCTGGCAAGAGGGTATTCCGGAAGGCGCTTCGCAGAAATGAAAATACGTTTTCTCAGCGGTTTAAAAGCATAAGGAATACCTGGTATTACAGTGCAATGCCGTTCAGTTGAGCATGTAGGGTGAACATGTGATTATTGCTCAGGGTTCCGTTCACCTCAGTGGTGTCATTTCTCTGAAGCGCTGATGCCCGTGAACGTGCAAGGGAGGCTCACCGCCGCCTCCCTTGCAACCCAGGCTCCCGGCGGGAAAATCGTCGCTGCGCGAGTTATTCGTCTTATTCCGTCTGCCTGTCGGGTCGGGGCCGAGCCTGCATCCATGCAGGCCGTCCCCTCTGCCCGCATCCCTGCGGGCAGACCCGGTCAGCCGTCAACACCTCATCGATTTTCAGCCGGACCAGGGTGTCGCTTCAGCGCTCTGGCTTTCAGCTATATCCGTTTTGCTGTTCAGAGGTATTCAAGTAAACGCTCAGGTGGTCAGGTGTGGGCTGGTCCGGCTGAAAATTGCCGACGCGTTTCCGTAAGGCCGGGAGAACCCGCAGGGATGCGGGTTCAGGGCGCGTTTTGCATGGACGCTGCCTCGCGCCCGGCCCGGTAGACTGGAGGAATAAGTGGAGGGAACCACGAAGTGGTAATTTTCCTGCCGGGAGCCGGGATTGTTAAGGGGGCTGCGTAGCCCCCTTAACACGTTCACTGGTGACGAGATCTCAGAGAAGCAATGAACATAACGTGAACGGAATCGTTCTCTAAATGCCATGTTCTCCAGCTTCAAAACGGTTACCCCTTCATCCACATCCGTACGCCATCGAGGAACATCTGGGTTGCCATCATCACCAGAATCAGCCCCATCAGGCGCTCCAGCGCGTTCACCCCTTTCTCCCCGAGCAGACGCAGAAACAGCGACGACTGCAACAGAATCACAAACGTACCGCCCCATGCGATCAGCAGGGCGATTACCAGATGCCCCATCTGATTAGGATACTGATGCGACAACAGCATTAATGAAGCCAGGATTGTTGGACCCGCTACCAGCGGGATCGCCAGCGGAACGATAAACGGCTCTTCACCCGCCGGAAGTCCGGCGCTATTCCCGGTGGCGCTGGGGAAAATCATCTTAATGGCAATCAGGAACAAAATGATGCCCCCGGAAATCGACACGGTTTCCGCGCGCAGATTCAGAAATGCCAGAATTTTCTCGCCCGCAAACAGGAATATCAGCATCACCAACAGCGCAATGAACAGCTCGCGAATCATAATCGCGCGGCGGCGTTTTGGTTCGGTATGTTTCAATACGGACATGAAAATGGGCAGGTTTCCAAGCGGATCCATAATCAGAATCAATAAAACTGCTGCAGAAATGATTTCACTCATAAGTCAAATTCCCTGATAATTACCGCGGACTTTCTGCTTGCTTGCGCAGCGGGATAAGTCGCATTACTGATGGCTTCGCTATCATTGATTAATTTCACTTGCGACTTTGGCTGCATTTTGTATGGTGAAGGATATGCCACCAGGACACTGGCATACATACACAGCACACATCTCTGCAGGAAAAAAACGCTATGAAAAATGTTGGTTTTATCGGCTGGCGCGGTATGGTCGGCTCTGTTCTCATGCAACGCATGGTTGAGGAGCGTGACTTCGACGCCATTCGCCCTGTTTTCTTTTCTACTTCCCAGCTCGGGCAGGCGGCACCGACGTTCGGTGGAACCGCGACCGGCACGCTTCAGGACGCTTATGATCTGGACGCGCTGAAGGCGCTCGATATCATCGTGACCTGTCAGGGCGGCGATTATACCAACGAAATCTATCCAAAGCTTCGTGAAAGCGGTTGGCAGGGTTACTGGATTGACGCGGCCTCTTCGCTTCGCATGAAAGACGATGCCATCATTATCCTCGATCCGGTTAACCAGGATGTCATCACTGATGGCCTGAATAAAGGGATTAAAACTTTTGTCGGCGGTAACTGCACCGTTAGCCTGATGCTAATGTCCCTCGGTGGCCTGTTTGCCAACGACCTGGTCGACTGGGTATCTGTAGCGACCTATCAGGCTGCTTCTGGCGGCGGCGCACGTCATATGCGCGAGCTGTTGTCTCAGATGGGCCATTTGTATGGTCATGTGGCCGATGAACTGGCGACGCCGTCCTCTGCTATTCTCGATATCGAACGTAAAGTGACGACGCTGTCCCGCAGCGGTGAACTGCCGGTTGATAACTTCGGCGTACCGCTGGCCGGTAGCCTGATTCCGTGGATCGATAAACAGCTCGATAACGGTCAGAGCCGAGAAGAATGGAAGGGACAGGCGGAGACCAATAAAATTCTTAACACGTCTTCCGTGATCCCGGTTGATGGTCTGTGCGTGCGCGTCGGCGCGCTGCGCTGCCACAGCCAGGCGTTCACCATCAAACTGAAAAAAGATGTGTCTATTCCGACCGTGGAAGAACTGCTGGCGGCGCACAACCCGTGGGCGAAAGTAGTACCAAACGATCGTGAAATCACCATGCGTGAGTTAACCCCAGCGGCCGTTACCGGCACGTTGACCACGCCAGTAGGTCGTCTGCGTAAACTGAATATGGGACCGGAGTTCCTGTCAGCCTTTACCGTAGGTGACCAGCTGCTTTGGGGCGCTGCGGAGCCATTGCGCCGCATGTTACGTCAACTGGCGTAATGGTTTGTTAATGATCAAAGGGTGCTAAGTCACCCTTTTTTTGCGTAATACAGGAGTAAGCGCAGATGTTTCATTTTTTACCAGGAGTAAGATAAAGCATTGGCTATTCTTTAAGGGTGACTTAGTACCGGAGGTATTAAGTTGTTGCCTGAAGGTGGGACGACGCAGAGAGGATGCACAATTGTGCTGCGCCGTTCAGGTCAAAAAAAGTGTCGCTACCTGATGTCGAAGATCAGTTGGAAGGGGTGACACCATAAAACAGGATGACAACCATGTCCGTTCGTATCGATAGAGACGTGATTAATGCGCTAATTGCAGGCCATTTTGCGGATCCTTTTTCCGTACTCGGTATGCACCAAACTGACGCTGGACTTGAAGTCCGCGCCCTATTACCTGACGCCACCGAAGTGTGGGTGATCGAACCCAAAACCGGACGCAAAGTCGGCAAGCTGGACTGCCTCGACTCTCGCGGTTTTTTCTGTGCTGTACTTCCCCGCCGTAAAAATTTCTTTCGCTATCAGTTGGCCGTTGTCTGGCATGGACAGCAGAATCTGATTGATGACCCTTATCGTTTTGGCCCGCTAATCCAGGATATGGATGCCTGGTTGCTATCTGAAGGTACGCACCTGCGACCTTACGAAACGCTGGGCGCGCATGCGGATACCATGGATGGCGTAACCGGTACGCGCTTCTCCGTATGGGCGCCTAACGCGCAACGTGTGTCAGTAGTAGGGCAGTTCAACTACTGGGATGGACGTCGCCACCCGATGCGCCTGCGCAAAGAAAGTGGTATCTGGGAGCTGTTTATCCCCGGTGCGCATAATGGTCAGCTGTATAAATACGAGATGATCGATGCGAACGGTAAGCTGCGCATTAAAGCGGATCCTTACGCCTTCGAAGCGCAAATGCGCCCGGAAACCGCGTCGCTTATCTGCGGTCTGCCGGAAAAAGTGGTGCAAACCGAAGAGCGCAAAAAAGCCAACCAGTTTGATGCGCCAATCTCCATCTATGAAGTGCACCTGGGCTCGTGGCGTCGTCATACCGACAATAACTTCTGGCTGAGTTATCGCGAACTGGCGGATCAACTGATCCCCTACGTGAAGTGGATGGGCTTTACCCATCTTGAGCTGCTGCCAATTAATGAACACCCGTTTGACGGTAGCTGGGGCTACCAGCCGACCGGTATGTATGCGCCGACCCGCCGTTTCGGCACGCGTGATGATTTCCGCTATTTTGTGAATGCCGCGCATCAGGCGGGGCTGAACGTCATTCTCGACTGGGTGCCGGGCCATTTCCCGTCGGACGACTTTGGTCTGGCAGAGTTTGATGGCACCAGGCTGTATGAGCACAGCGACCCACGCGAAGGATATCACCAGGATTGGAACACCCTGATCTACAACTATGGTCGCCGTGAAGTCAGCAACTACCTGGTCGGCAACGCCCTGTACTGGATTGAACGCTTTGGTATTGACGCGCTGCGCGTGGATGCCGTGGCTTCGATGATTTATCGCGACTACAGCCGTAAAGAAGGGGAATGGGTTCCGAACGAATTTGGCGGTCGTGAAAACCTCGAGGCTATTGAGTTTTTACGCAATACCAACCGTATTCTTGGCGAACAGGTGCCAGGTGCGGTGAGTATGGCGGAAGAGTCCACTGATTTTGCTGGTGTTTCAAGACCGCAGGACATGGGCGGTTTAGGGTTCTGGTATAAGTGGAACCTCGGCTGGATGCACGACACGCTGGATTACATGAAACTGGATCCGGTTCATCGTCAGTACCATCACGACAAGCTGACCTTCGGTATGCTGTACAACTACACCGAGAACTTTGTCCTGCCGTTGTCGCACGATGAAGTGGTGCACGGCAAGAAATCGATCCTCGATCGCATGCCGGGCGATGCGTGGCAGAAATTTGCCAACCTGCGTGCCTACTATGGCTGGATGTGGGCCTTCCCCGGCAAGAAATTGCTGTTTATGGGCAATGAGTTTGCTCAGGGACGCGAATGGAACCATGACGTCAGCCTCGACTGGCACCTGCTGGAAGGCGGCGACAACTGGCACCACGGCGTACAGCGTCTGGTGCGCGATCTGAACCTCACCTATCGTCATCACAAAGCGCTGCATGAGCTCGACTTTGATGGCTATGGCTTCGAATGGCTGGTGGTGGATGATAAAGAACGTTCGGTGCTGGCTTTCGTACGTCGTGACAAGGTGGGTAATGAAATCATCGTTATCAGCAACTTTACGCCAGTGCCGCGCCACGGCTATCGCTTCGGTATTAACCAGCCGGGCAAATGGCGTGAAATTCTCAATACCGACTCGATGCACTACCACGGCAGCAATACTGGAAATGGCGGCACGGTGCACAGCGATGAGATCGCCAGTCATGGTCGGCAGCACTCACTGAGCCTTACGTTGCCGCCGCTGGCAACGGTCTGGCTGGTTCGGGAGGGGTAATGACGCAACTGGCAACCGGCAACGCCACTCCCCATGGCGCAACGTATGACGGCCATGGCGTCAATTTTACTCTCTTCTCAGCCCACGCTGAACGCGTTGAATTATGCGTATTTGACGAGGACGGTTGCGAACTCCGCTACGACCTGCCGGGGCGTAGCGGCGATGTCTGGCACGGCTATCTGGCCAACGCCCGTCCCGGTCTGCGCTATGGCTATCGTGTACATGGTCCGTGGCAACCACAGCAGGGCCACCGGTTTAATCCGGCGAAACTGCTGCTCGACCCTTGCGCGCGTCGGGTAGAGGGCGAGTTAAAAGATAACCCGCTGCTACACGGCGGGCTAAATGAACCGGATCACCATGATAACGCAGCCATCGCGCTGAAGGGCGTGGTGGTGTCCGACCATTATGACTGGGAGGATGATGCCCCACCGCGCACCCCGTGGGGCAATACCGTGATTTACGAAGCCCACGTCAAAGGGCTGACGTATTTGCATCCTGACTTGCCGGAAGAGATTCGCGGGACTTACAAAGCGTTGGGTCATCCGGTGATGCTCGCCTATTTCAAGCGCCTAGGCATTACCGCGCTGGAGCTGTTACCGGTGGCGCATTTCGCCAGCGAGCCGCGGCTTCAACGGCTGGGTCTGTCGAACTACTGGGGATACAACCCGGTGGCAATGTTCGCGTTACATCCGGCCTATGCCTGTTCGCCGGAGAGCGCACTCGATGAGTTTCGCGATGCGGTAAAAGCGCTGCACAAAGCGGGAATTGAGGTCATTCTCGACATCGTTTTGAACCACAGTGCCGAGCTGGATCTCGACGGCCCCGTCTTCTCACTGCGCGGAATTGATAACCGTAGCTATTATTGGATCAGGGATGATGGCGATTACTACAACTGGACCGGTTGTGGTAACACCCTCAATCTGAGCCATCCTGGCGTTGTGGAATACGCATGTGAATGCCTGCGCTACTGGGTTGAAAGCTGCCATGTGGATGGCTTTCGCTTTGATTTGGCTTCCGTCATGGGGCGTACGCCTGCGTTTCGTCAGGATGCGCCGCTGTTTACCGCGATCCAAAACTGTCCGCTGCTCTCACGCGTTAAGCTGATTGCGGAACCGTGGGATATTGGTGAAGGCGGGTATCAGGTGGGGAATTTTCCCCCGCCGTTTGCCGAGTGGAATGACCATTTCCGCGATGCGACGCGACGCTTTTGGCTCCAGCGTAATCTCTCGTTGGGCGAGTTTGCCGGGCGTTTTGCCGCATCCAGCGATGTGTTTAAACGCCAGGGCCGCAAACCCAGTGCCACGGTGAATCTGGTGACCGCGCACGACGGTTTTACGCTACGCGACTGTGTTTGCTTCACAAATAAGCACAATGAAGCGAATGGTGAGGAAAATCGCGACGGTACTAGCAATAACTACAGCGACAATCATGGTAAAGAAGGATTAGGCGGCACGCTGGACCTGATTGAGCGGCGGCGTGACAGCATTCATGCGCTGTTAACCACGCTGTTGCTTTCCCAGGGGACGCCGATGTTGCTGGCGGGCGATGAGCATGGTCATAGCCAGCACGGCAACAATAACGCTTACTGTCAGGATAACGCCTTAACGTGGCTGGACTGGCAGCAGGCAAACAGTGGGTTAACCACATTTACTGCCGCGCTGATTCATCTGCGCCGGCAAATACCCGCATTAACGGGGGATTGCTGGTGGGAAGAGGGCGATGGCAATGTTCGTTGGCTGAATAAGTACGCACAACCCTTAAGTGCGGATGAGTGGCAAAACGGCCCGAGGCAGATGCAAATCCAGCTTTCAGACCGTTTCCTGATTGCAATAAACGCCACGCGTGAGGTGACAGATATCGTTTTACCTGAAGGGGAATGGCACGCTATTCCTCCATTTGCCGGAGAGGATAATCCGGTGCTTACGGCTGTCTGGCAGGGACCTGCGCACGGACTGTGTGTGTTCCAGAGAAGATAAAAAGGAGTTAGTCATGGTGAGTTTAGAGAAGAACGATCGTGTAATGTTGGCGCGCCAGCTGCCATTAAAATCTGTTGCCCTGATCCTGGCCGGTGGCCGCGGAACCCGTCTGAAAGATTTAACCAACAAACGTGCCAAGCCTGCCGTGCACTTTGGCGGTAAGTTCCGCATTATCGATTTTGCTTTATCCAACTGCATTAACTCCGGGATCCGCCGTATCGGCGTGATCACTCAGTACCAGTCCCACACGCTGGTGCAGCATATTCAGCGCGGCTGGTCGTTCTTCAGCGAAGAGATGAACGAGTTCGTCGATCTGCTGCCTGCCCAGCAGAGAATGCAGGGTGAAAATTGGTATCGTGGCACGGCGGACGCAGTGACCCAAAACCTGGACATCATTCGACGCTATAAAGCGGAATACGTGGTGATCCTCGCGGGCGATCATATTTATAAGCAGGACTACTCACGCATGCTGATCGACCACGTCGAGAAAGGCGCGCGCTGCACCGTGGCCTGTATGCCGGTGCCGATCGAAGAAGCCAGCGCGTTTGGCGTGATGGATGTGGACGACACCGATAAAATTATCGAGTTTGTTGAAAAACCAGCCAACCCGCCGGCGATGCCTGGCGATCCGACCAAATCGCTTGCCAGTATGGGGATCTACGTCTTCAACGCCGATTATCTGTATGAACTGCTGGCGGAAGATGATCTCGATGAAAAATCCAGTCACGATTTTGGCAAAGACATCATCCCAAAAATCACCGAAGCTGGCATGGCGTACGCACATCCATTCCCATTGTCCTGCGTGCAGTCTGACCCGGAATCCGAGCCGTACTGGCGCGATGTGGGAACACTGGAAGCCTACTGGAAAGCGAACCTTGATCTGGCTTCAGTGACGCCTGAACTGGATATGTACGACCAGGACTGGCCAATCCGTACGCATATGGAATCGCTGCCACCAGCGAAATTTGTTCAGGACCGTTCGGGTAGCCACGGAATGACGTTGAACTCGCTGGTTTCCGGCGGCTGTATTATTTCGGGTTCTGTGGTGGTGCAGTCCGTTCTGTTCCCGCGCGTGCGGGTGAATTCATTCTGTAACATTGATTCGGCAGTGTTGTTACCTGAAGTGTGGGTGGGACGCTCATGCCGCTTACGTCGCTGCATCATCGACCGCGCCTGCGTTATTCCTGAAGGCATGGTAATTGGTGAAAACGCGGAAGAAGATGCACGTCGCTTCTACCGTTCAGAGGAAGGTATTGTGCTGGTCACGCGTGAAATGCTGCGCAAACTGCAGATCAAACAGGAGCGATAATGCAGGTTTTACACGTATGTTCAGAGATGTTCCCCCTGTTAAAAACTGGGGGACTGGCGGATGTTCTTGGGGCGCTACCCGCAGCGCAAATAGCGGACGGTGTAGATGCCCGCGTACTGCTCCCGGCATTTCCTGATATCCGTCGCGGCATTCCCGATGCGCAGGTCGTGACGCGCCGGGATACCTTCGCTGGGCGGGTCACGCTTTTATTCGGTCACTACAACGGTGTCGGTATTTACCTGATTGACGCGCCGCATCTTTATGACCGTCCCGGTAGCCCGTATCACGACACTAACCTGTTTGCGTATACCGATAACGTGCTGCGTTTTGCGCTGTTGGGCTGGGTTGGCTGTGAAATGGCCTGCGGCTTTGACCCATTCTGGCGCCCGGATGTGGTGCACGCGCACGACTGGCATGCCGGCCTGGCTCCGGCTTATCTGGCGGCGCGCGGCCATCCGGCGAAATCGGTGTTTACCGTACACAACCTTGCGTATCAAGGCATGTTTTATGCAAAGCATATGGATGACATCCAATTGCCATGGTCGTTCTTTAACGTGCACGGACTGGAGTTTAACGGGCAGATTTCGTTCCTGAAAGCCGGGTTGTACTACGCCGACCACATTACGGCGGTCAGTCCGACCTACGCGCGGGAAATTACCGAACCGCAGTTCGCCTACGGCATGGAAGGTTTGTTGCAGCAGCGCCATCGCGAAGGGCGTCTTTCCGGCGTTCTGAACGGCGTTGATGAAAAAATCTGGAGCCCGGAAACCGATCTGCTGTTGGCGTCGCGCTATACGCGTGACACGCTGGAAGAGAAGGCGGAGAACAAACGTCAGCTACAGATCGCGATGGGACTTAAGGTTAACGACAAAGTGCCGCTGTTTGCCGTAGTCAGCCGCCTGACCAGCCAGAAAGGGTTGGATCTGGTGCTGGAAGCGCTGCCGGGGTTGTTAGAGCAGGGGGGACAACTGGCGTTACTTGGCGCGGGCGATCCGGTGTTGCAGGAAGGTTTCCTCGCCGCAGCGGCGGAACATCCGGGGCAGGTGGGCGTACAGATTGGTTATCACGAAGCCTTCTCGCATCGCATCATGGGTGGGGCCGACGTCATTTTGGTTCCCAGCCGTTTTGAGCCGTGTGGCTTAACGCAATTGTATGGACTGAAGTACGGCACGCTGCCGCTGGTGCGGCGCACCGGCGGGCTGGCTGATACGGTCTCTGACAGTTCGCTGGAAAACCTGGCGGACGGTATCGCCAGTGGGTTTGTATTTGAAGATAGTAATGCCTGGTCGCTGTTACGCGCGATCCGGCGTGCTTTCGTATTGTGGTCCCGGCCTTCGCTGTGGCGGTTTGTACAACGTCAGGCCATGACCATGGATTTTAGCTGGCAAGTCGCGGCGAAGTCATACCGTGAGCTTTACTATCGCTTGAAATAGATATCCAGGAATCACCTATATGAATGCTCCATTTACTTATGCATCGCCCACACTCAGCGTAGAGGCACTTAAGCATTCTATTGCCTACAAGCTGATGTTCACGATTGGTAAAGACCCGGTCATTGCCAATAAACATGAGTGGCTGAACGCCACGTTGTTCGCGGTGCGCGATCGTCTCGTGGAGCGCTGGCTGCGTTCTAACCGTGCGCAATTATCCCAGGAAACTCGTCAGGTCTATTACCTGTCAATGGAGTTTCTGATTGGCCGCACGCTTTCCAATGCACTGTTATCATTGGGCATTTATGACGATGTTAAAAATGCGCTGGAAGGTATGGGGTTGGATCTTGAAGATCTGATCGATGAAGAAAACGACCCGGGTCTTGGCAACGGCGGTCTCGGGCGTCTGGCGGCCTGTTTCCTGGACTCGCTGGCAACGCTTGGGCTGCCGGGACGCGGCTACGGTATTCGTTATGATTACGGCATGTTCAAGCAGAACATTGTCGATGGCCGACAGAAAGAGTCGCCGGACTACTGGCTGGAATACGGCAACCCATGGGAGTTCAAACGCCACAATACGCGCTACAAAGTACGCTTTGGCGGGCGTATACAGCAGGAAGGCAAGAAAACGCGCTGGATAGAAACCGAAGAGATCCTCGCGGTTGCCTACGACCAGATTATCCCCGGTTACGACACCGACGCCACCAACACGCTGCGCCTGTGGAGTGCCCAGGCCAGTAGCGAGATCAACCTTGGGAAATTCAACCAGGGTGACTATTTTGCGGCGGTGGAAGATAAAAACCACTCCGAGAACGTCTCCCGTGTGCTTTACCCGGATGACTCTACCTATTCAGGACGCGAACTGCGCTTGCGCCAGGAGTATTTCCTGGTCTCCTCCACAGTGCAGGACATTCTGAATCGTCATTATCAACTGCACAAAACTTACGATAACCTGGCGGATAAAATAGCTATTCACCTCAACGACACCCATCCGGTGCTGTCGATCCCTGAGCTGATGCGCTTGCTAATCGATGAGCACAAATTCAGCTGGGACGACGCGTTTGAGGTCTGTTGCCAGGTCTTCTCGTATACCAACCACACCTTGATGAGCGAAGCGCTGGAGACATGGCCTGTTGATATGCTGGGCAAAATCCTGCCGCGTCATCTGCAAATCATCTTTGAGATCAATGACTACTTCCTGAAGACGCTTCAGGAACAGTATCCGAACGACACCGCTCTACTGGGGCGGACGTCGATCATCGATGAATCCAACGGCCGCCGGGTGCGTATGGCATGGCTGGCGGTAGTGGTAAGCCACAAGGTTAACGGTGTTTCCGAGCTGCACTCCAACCTGATGGTGCAGTCGCTGTTCGCTGACTTTGCGAAGATCTTCCCGACCCGATTCTGTAACGTTACCAACGGCGTGACGCCGCGTCGTTGGCTGGCACTGGCTAACCCGCCGCTCTCCGAGGTGCTGGATGAGAATATTGGCCGCACCTGGCGTACCGATCTCAGTCAGCTAAGCGAGCTTGAACAGCACTGTGATTTCCCGTTGGTGAACCAGGCGGTACGCCGAGCGAAGCTGGAGAACAAAAAGCGTCTGGCCACGCTTATTGCCCAGCAGCTTAACGTGGTGGTGAATCCGAAATCGCTGTTTGATGTGCAGATCAAACGTATTCATGAATACAAACGCCAGCTGATGAACGTGCTGCATGTGATCACCCGCTACAATCGCATGAAGGCCGATCCTGACGCTGAGTGGGTGCCGCGCGTGAATATCTTCGCCGGTAAAGCGGCTTCGGCCTATTACATGGCGAAGCACATCATTCATCTGATCAACGATGTCGCGAAAGTGATCAATAACGATCCGCAAATTGGCGACAAACTGAAAGTGGTGTTTATCCCGAACTACAGTGTCAGCCTGGCACAGGTGATAATTCCTGCTGCCGACCTGTCTGAGCAGATTTCACTAGCTGGGACCGAAGCCTCCGGGACCAGTAACATGAAATTTGCGCTGAACGGCGCGTTGACCATCGGTACGCTGGATGGTGCCAATGTCGAGATGCTGGAACATGTGGGCGCAGAAAATATCTTTATCTTTGGTAATACGGCGGAAGAGGTTGAAGCCTTACGTAGTCAGGGCTACAAGCCGCGTGAATATTACGAGAAAGACGAAGAGCTGCACCAGGTGCTGACGCAGATCGGCAGTGGCGTATTCAGCCCAGAGGAGCCGGGACGCTATCGCGACCTGGTGGACTCATTGATCAACTTTGGCGACCACTATCAGGTGCTGGCGGATTATCGCAGTTACGTTGATTGTCAGGATAAGGTTGATGAACTGTATCGTCACCCGGAAGAGTGGACTACCAGGTCGATGATTAATATCGCCAACATGGGCTACTTCTCATCTGACAGGACGATCAAAGAGTACGCCGAAAACATCTGGCATATTGATTCGGTGCGGTTGTAACTATTACACGGCTGCTAATATAATCTGTTCAGGCAGTAGCGAATGTCGTTACTGCCTTTATTTTTTACTAATGTGCTAGCAATAACAGTTTTGATATTGCAAATCTTATTTAGATGGATTGAAAGTATGAGCAAAGGGAAAAAACACTCGATTAGACAGGCAGCTAGAGGCGTATTGTTGGCTATTGTTAGTACCGGTCTATTATCTGGATGTATGACGATGATGCTTGATGACAGTACTCAGGGAATATCATCCACTTCAAAAAAATGGCGCTCTGATGAGATCAGAGGGTTATCTCTTGCTGAGAATACAAATGGTGAGAAGGGATGGGTCTTTATTGGCAGAAGCTTTGATTACTTGCTGTATAAGGGAGGGGATGAAATTATAAATCTGCTGAATAATAAGAATATTCATCGTGAGCAATTATCAGTAGATGAACATGCTAATTTTGCTATTGATACAAGTAAGAAAAATTTCACTGGTTTGTTAAAAATTAATTATCAGGCTCAGAATGAGGATGATAAAAAACAAATCCTTGAGAAAGGATTCTCATGTATAAAAAATGATTGTCAGCGTACGTATAATGGGCTTGAAGGTACGATCCATAAAAAGAATGTTGAGCAAGACCCTAGAAAAATAATGAAGTTTTATCATCCTTTTACCGTTGAGTTTGTAAAATATCAATACTCTTCAAATCAAGGAAAATGGATTCTGGCCCCTTTTACAGTTGCTCTGGATGTTGTCACTGCGCCACTACAGTTACTGGCATTCAGTATTATTGCTCCTAATTTGGGAAGAATTGGTGGCAAATAACCTTACGTGATAGTGACATATCTGCAACGTTATTTTGCTGTTGAAACCTTTCGCTACCCACCATCCGGCAAAATGCCCGGGGGTGCTTCGCTTGCCCGGCCTACGTTTATGCACTTTTGTAGTTATGCACTTTTGTAGTTATGCACTTTTGTAGGCCGGATAAGGCGTCAGCCGCCACCCGGCATTTTTATCAGGACGCCAGCGACAGTTGGCGCTTCTCAATGTATTCAGCCAGCCACTGGGTCATGCGCGACTGCTGCTCGGCGTTCAGCCACATCCCTTCTTTCGTACGACGCCACAGCGCATCGTCTGCACGACGAACCCATTCGTGGTCAACCAGATACTTCAGTTCGGCCTCATAGAACTCGTGGCCGAAGTCTTCACCTAACTCGGCAAGCGAGGTGGCTTCGCCGATAATCCATTCGGTATTGCTGCCGTAGGTGCGTGAATAATGGCGCGCCAGCGACTCGGTCAGGAACGGGTAGCGACGGCGCAGTTTGGCCGCGTAATCTTCGCGATCGCCGCCGATGTCTCCGCCTGGGAGAACGCACTCTTTGGTCCACGCCGGACCGATGCCCTGATAGTACGACGCCAGTTTTTCCATCGCGTGCTCAGCCAGCTTACGATAGGTCGTCAGCTTACCGCCAAAGACCGACAGCAGCGGCGCTTTGCCGTTTTCGTCGTGGATATCCAGCGTGTAATCACGGGTGATTGCCTGCGGTGAGTCGGACTCATCGTCGCACAACGGACGCACGCCCGAGTAAGTCCAGACGATATCATCACGGCCCAGTTGTTTCTTAAAGTGTGCGTTGTAGACCTTAAGCAGGTAATTGATTTCACTCTCATCAATTTTCACCGCTTTCGGGTCGCCTTTGTATTCGACGTCAGTCGTCCCGATGATTGAGAATTCGTCCATCCATGGGATGACAAACACAATACGTTTATCTTCGTTTTGCAGAATATAAGCTTGCTTCTGGGTATGGACGCGTGGCACCACGATGTGGCTGCCTTTAATCAGGCGAATACCGTACGGTGATGGCAGATGCATGCCGTCGTCGAAGAACTCTTTCACCCACGGGCCGGTGGCGTTGACCAGACCACGCGCCTGCCAGGTGTGCTTTTTGCCGGTATCAATATCTTCAGCTTCCACAATCCACAAACCGTTTTCACGGCGCGCGGAAGTGGCACGCGTGCGGGTTAACACCTCTCCGCCTTTACGTACGACCATTTGGGCGTTTGCCAAAACCAGTCGTGCATCGTCTACCCAGCAGTCAGAATATTCGAAACCGCGCACAATCTCAGGTTTCATTACAGAATCCGCGCCAAAACGCAAACCGGTAGAACCTGGTAAACTGGTGCGTTTGCCCAGATGATCGTACATAAACAGACCAATACGAATCATCCACGCCGGACGCAGGTGCGGGCGATGGGGCAGTCGAAAGCGCATCGGGAAGGCGATATGCGGTGCCATTTTCAACAGCACTTCACGCTCGGCCAGCGCTTCACTCACCAGTCGAAATTCATAGTGTTCCAGGTAGCGCAGGCCACCGTGGATGAGTTTGGAGCTGGCGGAAGAGGTGGCACAGGCTAAATCCTGCGCTTCCAGCATCAGCACGGATAAACCGCGTCCAGCGGCATCTGCCGCGATACCGGCACCGTTGATGCCTCCACCTATCACAATCAGATCTTTGGTTTCCATGCTGGCCTCTCGCACTTTCGTTATAGCTCATTAATGTTCGTTATCGAGCATAATAGCAAAGAATTGCGCTATTGGTAACATCGGATAAACAATTTACAGTGATACATATAACATTATGGCGTTTAACTGCCGTCGGGACGTACACTAAGAAGTAACATGTCTGAAAAGCGTCACCTGCAATATTAAGAAGAGAGAGCAATGGATCAGTTTGAATGTATTAATGTCGAAGAAGCGCATCAGAAGCTGAATCAGGGCGCTGCGGTGCTAGTGGATATCCGCGACCCGCAAAGCTATGCGATGGGGCACGCCCCGCAGGCGTTTCATCTGACGAACGACACGCTTGGGTTATTTATGCGTGAGCATGATTTTGACACCACTGTGTTAGTAATGTGTTATCACGGCAACAGCAGTAAAGGCGCGGCGCAATATCTTCTTCAGCAAGGCTATGACGCGGTTTACAGCGTTGACGGCGGCTTCGACGCCTGGCATCGACATTTTCCGGCAGAAGTGGCATACGGTTCGTAAGCTAACAAAGATGCAGCCTGAAACAGGCAGGGTCTATATACTGTCCTCTTTTGTGTGGAATAAGCGACAGCAACCATGTTGATGATTACCTCTTTTGCTAACCCCCGCGTGGCGCAGGCATTTGTTGATTATATGGCGACACAGGGCGTTATCCTGACAATTCAACAACATCAGCAAACGGATGTCTGGCTGGCGGATGAGTCCCAGGCCGAGCGCGTACGCGCCGAACTGGCGCAATTTCTGGAGAACCCGGGCGACCCGCGTTACCTCGCGGCAAGCTGGCAGTCGGGTCAGACCGACAGCGGTTTACGCTATCAGCGTTATCCTTTCCTTGCCACATTGCGCGAACGTGCAGGCCCGGTAACCTGGATAGTGATGGCCGCATGCGTGCTGGTGTTTATCGCGATGAGCGCGCTGGGCGACCAGGCGGTGATGCTCTGGCTGGCATGGCCGTTTGATCCTTCGCTGAAATTTGAATTCTGGCGTTATTTCACCCACGCTTTTATGCACTTCTCGCTGATGCATATTCTGTTCAACCTGCTGTGGTGGTGGTATCTCGGCGGCGCGGTGGAAAAACGTCTGGGTAGCGGAAAACTGATAGTCATTACCGTGATTAGCGCCCTGCTGAGCGGGTATGTTCAGCAGAAGTTTAGCGGCCCGTGGTTTGGTGGGTTGTCTGGCGTGGTATATGCGCTGATGGGCTACGTGTGGTTGCGCGGCGAGCGCGATCCGCAAAGCGGTATTTTCCTGCAGCGTGGTTTGATTATCTTTGCTTTGATCTGGATTGTTGCCGGCTGGTTTGATGTGTTCGGTATGTCGATGGCGAATGGCGCACATATCGCCGGGCTGGCCGTGGGTCTGGCAATGGCGTTTGCTGATACTATTCATGTGCGAAAACGAAC
The DNA here is from genome assembly GCF_030332285.1 of Citrobacter sp. Cu096. Classification (NCBI taxonomy): domain Bacteria; kingdom Pseudomonadati; phylum Pseudomonadota; class Gammaproteobacteria; order Enterobacterales; family Enterobacteriaceae; genus Citrobacter; species Citrobacter sp. Cu096. The sequence goes on along the minus strand of NZ_JAOWID010000019.1, from coordinate 80,362 downwards.
GTAGAAATTCGCCTGTAGGTAATCTTATTTGCCTGTATGAGCCAGGGCAGTGCTCAAAATCCTCACGTACCGTAAGTACGCTGCGGTTTCTGCGCGCTGGCCATGCCCAGACGGCCTGCAACGATAACGCCTGATAGACGAATTCTATATTTTCAGGGAACTATAATGAAACAAACACAACGACATGACGCGATCATCGAACTGGTAAAGAAACAAGGATACGTCAGCACCGAGGAGCTGGTGGAGCATTTTTCCGTCAGCCCACAGACGATTCGCCGCGATCTCAACGATCTGGCCGATCAGAATATGATTTTGCGACATCACGGCGGCGCGGCGCTGCCATCCAGCTCGGTCAATACCCCGTGGCATGACCGTAAAGCGACGCAGACGGCTGAAAAAGAGCGCATTGCCCGCAAAGTCGCCACGCAGATCCCGAACGGCTCGACGCTATTTATTGATATCGGCACTACCCCGGAAGCGGTGGCCCACGCGCTGCTCAGTCACAGCAATTTACGCATTGTGACCAACAACCTCAATGTGGCGAATACCCTGATGGCGAAAGAGGATTTCCGTATTATTCTGGCGGGTGGCGAACTGCGTAGCCGTGACGGCGGTATTATGGGCGAAGCGACCCTCGACTTTATTTCTCAGTTCCGTCTGGATTTCGGCATTTTAGGCATCAGCGGCATCGACAGCGATGGTTCCCTGCTGGAATTTGATTATCACGAAGTCCGCACCAAACGCGCGATTATTGAGAATTCACGCCATGTGATGCTGGTGGTGGATCACTCGAAGTTTGGTCGTAACGCGATGGTGAATATGGGCAGTATCAGCATGGTGGATGCGGTGTATACTGACACGCTACCGCCCGCAGGCGTGATGCAGGTGATCGCTGACCATCATATTCAGTTAGAGCTGTGCTAAGTTAATTACAGGCCTGATTAGCATCGCTCGTCAGGCTCTCACTACACCCCATATCCCATCATCTTCAGCAGCTTCTGCGCATGTTGCACTGCATCCTGGCGATGTGCGACGCCGAGTTTTTGGTACAAATTGCGGATGTGCGTCTTGATAGTCGTTGCCGCGACGGCCAGCTCTCCGGCGATCTGCTCGTTGCTGTAGCCCGAATAAATCAGTCCCAAAACCTGCCATTCGCGCTGGGTCAGCGGGCTGGTGCGGATAAGCTCCGGTACTTCCGGGTGCGTAAGCAGACGCTCAACGAACCCTTCATCGAAGTGGGCGAATTTATGGCGATGGTGCTGGTTAATCTCACGCAAAATGCGTTGGGCGCGATGCTGATCGAGTTCCGGCAGCGTATTGAGCTGAATCAGCTGACGCAGTTGCTGCGCCATAGCCTCACCTTCGATAACAAAGTGACTGATAAACCCGGTGCGGTTCGCCAGCTGTAACGCGTCGAGTAACACGCGCTGTGCGTCATTTTTGCGCCCTGCCTGCCAGTACAACTGATTAAGCAGTAGCAGGTTGCGGTTCAGATCGCTCATCAGGCGCAGATTGCGCGCATTTTCATTCAACTCTTCCAGCACAATCTCAGCCGGTTCAAATTCGCCCAGCAGGATCTGCGCGCGGGCGATGTTGCGCCATTGGCCTTGCAGGAAGTGGTTATTGGCGAATTCCGGTTTCGGCGTGTGGCGCAGCCAGTTGGCGGCTGAATTTTTGTCGCCGACCATTTGCCAGTAAATCACCCGGACTTTATCAGCGTTCGAGATCCAGTCGCTGTGATAGTGGCCATTACCCAGCAGGTTTTCCAGACGGTTGAGCAGGCTACGCGCGTTGTCCAGATCGCCCCGCGCCAGCGAACACTGAACCAGCAGTGCCAGGCACTGTAGCTGCTGCTGCGGCTGGAAAGTGGAAAGCAGTTCAATACCCGAGCGGGCAGACGCTTCCGCTTCGTCCAGGCGCGCCCATGCCCACAGGAGCTGCGCACGAATGCGCACCAGGAACTCGTGCATCGGTAGCTGTTCGAGATGCTGCTCTTTGATCAACTGGAACGCTTTTTCCTGGATTTCCCAGGCGGCCTGCAAAAAGCCCTGGGCAAACAAGATTTCACTTTGCTGAATAAGACTCCACAGGGCGTAATGCCAGACGTCATGATGGCGCGCCATTTGTTCGGTTTGCTGCATCAACGCCAGAGAACGCGTGAGGTCGCCCTTACAGTGCAGAACTTCGCCGTGCACCGAGGTGGCGACGATTCGGCTGTAGAACCAGGCGATGGGTAGCTCATCCAGTGCCAGTTTCGCCAGACGCTCGGCTTCATCAGGATTTCCGTCGTTAATCGCGACCTGCGCTCGCAGGGCGTTAAATTCGGCATGCAGCGTCGGCTCCATGTCGCCTTTCATTTCCTGCTCAGCGCGTGCCAGCAGGGTATTCACCTCGCTGTAGCGGTGCTGGCTTTGCATCAGCCACGCTTGCAGCAGAACCAGACGCGGATTTTCCAGCAGGCTTTCCCATGGCAGCGCTTTCAGGGATTCTTCCAGTAGCGTCAGCTCACTGTGGTTAAACAGTCCCCACGCATGGTTAAGCAGGATATCGCGTAGCATATGGGCATCGCCTGCCGCCAGCGCATGGTGGATAGCTTCGCTGGGAAAACCTTGCGCCATCCAGCTTTCAGCAGCCGCGCGGTGTATTTCGGGCAGTTCGCTCGCCAGTTCCCATTGACAGCGTTGACGTAAAAAGCTGCCAAACAGCGGGTGATAGCTGAACCATTCACCGACGTCATCCATCCGCTGCAGAAATAATCCCTGGCGCTCGATCTCCTCCAGCCGCATCTGGCCATTTTCTTCGCCGGTAACCCGGACGATCAGCGCGTCGTTCATGGAGCGCAGAATGGCGCTTTTCAGCAGGAAGTGACGGGTGCCGAGGTCAACGCTGTCCAGCACTTCATCAACCAGATAATCGGACAAATGGCTGGCGTTTATCCCCGCGAGGCGGCGTGCGGACTGGTGTGCAGAATGGTTGTTCTGGCGGGCGGAGAGGGCAATCAGCTGTAACGCCGTGGCCCAGCCCGCAACGTCGTCGCACATTCGACTGCTTTCCGCTGCTTCGATAGGAGAAGACAAACGGCGATCGAAAAATTGTTTGGCTTCCTGGTGGTTAAACGCCAGTTGCTGGCTGCCTATCTCCAGCAACTGATCGCGTACTCGCAGGTTGGCAATGCCCAACTGTGGGAGATTGCGCGACAACACGACCAGCGTGAGATTTTCAGGCTGGTGACGCAGGAAGAAACGCATCGCTTCGTGGATAGCTGGGTTGGAGATCAGATGATAATCGTCCACCACCAGGTAGAGTGGGCGATGCCACTCGGCCAGTTCAATAAATAGCTGTGCAAACAGTGACGTCAGACTGGCGTATTGGCGCTTTTGCACCATCGCTTCGCTGGTTGTGCAGTGTCCACCGGTTGCCTGCTGAATAGCGGCGATCAGATAGCTGGCAAAACGCTCTTGTTGATTATCGCCTTCATCCAGTGAGTACCAGCCTAAGTCGTTCTTCCCCGCTGCCCATTGTGAGACCAGCGTCGTTTTTCCATAGCCAGCGGGACTTGTTATCAGGGCAAGCCTGAAATTATTCACGCCGGAAAGTTTAGCCAACAGGCGCTCGCGGACCACCGTATGGTCGAGTCGAACCGGACGACTTAATTTAGACGGAATCAACATATGTTTGTCACTTCACTGTGTGAACATGGGGGAAGAATGATTTTTTTTGCGCTTCGTAATTAATGGGTATAAGGTCGGCCAGATTAATGTTTTATGCAAGCTAAGCGGCCTTTTTGTGTGTCTGATTTTGCACTATGTCACAAATCTATACATCTATTGCAATAATTACTTTAAAGAGTCGCAACAGGCGTGGTGACTGGATCCGTCGCGATTTTTACGATGCGTAAAAAACCCCATCTCTTTGCAAGGTTATTCGGCGGGTTAATAAAAATGTCCGAATTTTGTGGCCGATTTAAAGTTTTTATGTGAATCATCTTATTCATCACAGGTGTTTCAGGTTAGAAACTATTTCTCTGTTTACACATTGTTTCCCATCGTCACCCCTCTATTTGATATTGTCGATTAATTGCCCGGTAATAAGGGGGACGCCGTGGCCCATGGGTGATTACGCTTCCCTTTAAGCGGTGTCGATCACACTTTTATGCTCATCCCCGCTCCTCCTCCCTGCCTAATCCGTGCCAGGATGAGGAATGTCAACAACGAGCCAGGCAAACTAGCGATAACGTTGTTTTATTACCTAAGGATCTGGAACCCCTATGTCACAGCCTACTTTCAATAAAGATCAATTTCAGGCTGCCCTGACGCGTCAGTGGCAGCGCTTCGGTTTACTGTCGGCTCAAGAAATGACGTCACGCCAGTGGTGGCAGGCAGTGAGTGGGGCGTTGGCTGAGTTACTCAGCGCCCAGCCTGCGGCTAAGCCGGCAAAAAACCAGCGTCATGTTAACTACATCTCGATGGAGTTTTTGATTGGCCGTCTGACCGGCAACAACTTACTCAACCTCGGCTGGTATCAGGGGGTGAGCGATGAGCTTAAAGCGCATGACGTCAACCTGACCGATCTGCTTGAAGAAGAGATCGATCCGGCGTTGGGTAACGGTGGGTTGGGGCGTCTGGCAGCCTGCTTCCTCGATTCGATGGCGACTGTCGGCCAGTCGGCGACGGGTTATGGCCTCAACTATCAATACGGCCTGTTCCGTCAGTCCTTTGCCGATGGGCAGCAGATGGAAGCCCCGGACGACTGGCATCGCGGCAGCTATCCGTGGTTCCGTCACAACGAAGCGCTGGATGTGCAGGTAGGGATTGGCGGCAAGGTCAGCAAACAAGGCCACTGGGAGCCGGGATTCATCATCACCGGTCAGGCCTGGGATCTACCGGTTCTCGGCTACCGTAATGGCGTGGCGCAGCCGCTGCGTTTGTGGCAGGCCAGCCACGCGCATCCGTTTAACCTGACAAAATTCAACGACGGTGATTTCCTGCGCGCAGAGCAGCAGGGTATCGACGCCGAAAAACTGACCAAAGTGCTGTATCCTAACGACAACCACACGGCAGGTAAAAAGCTGCGCCTGATGCAGCAGTACTTCCAGTGCGCCTGCTCCGTAGCCGATATTCTGCGCCGCCATCATCTGGCTGGGCGTAAACTTCATGAGCTGGCTGATTTTGAAGTTATCCAGCTCAACGATACTCACCCGACCATCGCTATTCCCGAGCTGTTGCGTGTACTGATTGATGAGCACCAGATGAGCTGGGACGATGCGTGGGCCATCACCAGCAAAACCTTTGCTTATACCAACCATACTCTGATGCCAGAGGCGCTGGAGTGCTGGGACGAGAAGCTGGTGAAAGCGCTACTGCCGCGCCATATGCAAATCATCAAAGAGATTAACGACCGCTTTAAGATGTTGGTCGATAAAACCTGGCCGGGTGATGCTGAAGTCTGGGCGAAGCTGGCGGTGGTACATAACAAACAGGTGCGCATGGCCAACATGTGTGTGGTCAGCGGCTTTGCGGTTAACGGTGTGGCGGCACTGCACTCCGATCTGGTGGTGAAAGATCTGTTCCCGGAATATCACCAACTGTGGCCGAACAAATTCCACAACGTCACTAATGGGATTACCCCACGTCGCTGGATTAAGCAGTGCAACCCGGCGCTTGCCGCGCTGTTGGATAAATCGCTGAAAAAAGAGTGGGCCAACGATCTCGACCAGCTGATTAATCTGGAAAAATACGCCGACGACGCGAAGTTCCGTCAGCAGTATCGTGACATCAAGCTGGCGAACAAAGCGCGTCTGGTGAAGTTTATTAAAGCGCGTACCGGTATTGAAATAACGACTAACGCGATTTTTGATATTCAGATCAAACGCCTGCATGAGTACAAGCGTCAGCACCTGAACCTGCTGCATATTCTGGCGTTGTACAAAGAAATTCGTGAGAACCCGCAGGCCGATCGCGTGCCGCGCGTATTCCTGTTTGGCGCGAAAGCCGCGCCGGGTTACTACCTGGCGAAAAATATCATCTTCGCCATCAATAAGGTGGCGGAAACCATCAATAACGACCCGCAAGTGGGTGACAAGCTGAAAGTCGTGTTCCTGCCGGATTATTGTGTCTCGGCGGCGGAAATGCTGATCCCGGCGGCGGATATCTCCGAGCAGATCTCAACAGCAGGGAAAGAGGCTTCCGGCACCGGCAACATGAAGCTGGCGCTGAACGGTGCCTTAACCGTCGGTACGCTGGATGGTGCAAACGTCGAAATCGCCGAAAAAGTGGGCGACGAGAATATCTTTATCTTTGGTCATACTGTGGAAGAGGTGAAGGCGCTCAAGGCCAAAGGTTACGATCCGGTGAAATGGCGTAAGAAAGACAAAGTACTGGATGCGGTCCTGAAAGAGCTGGAAAGCGGGAAATACAGCGACGGCGACAAACATGCTTTTGACCAGATGCTGCACAGTATCGGCAAGCAGGGCGGCGACCCGTATCTGGTGATGGCAGACTTCGCGGCTTACGTTGAAGCGCAGAAGCAGGTTGACGTGTTGTATCGTGACCAGGAAGCCTGGACCCGGGCGGCGATTCTGAATACTGCCCGTTGCGGCATGTTCAGTTCAGATCGCTCCATCCGCGATTATCAGGCGCGTATCTGGCAGGCGAAACGTTAAGGAATCGCGATGGAAAGCAAACGTCTGGATAATGCCGCGCTGGCGGCGGGGATCAGCCCCAATTACATTAATGCCCACGGTAAACCGCAGTCTATTGGTACCGAAACCAAGCGGCGTTTGCTTGACGCCATGCATCGCACCACCGCCGCCACTCCGGTGGCGGTGACCCCAGTGCCGAATGTCATGGTTTATACCGCCGGTAAGAAAATGCCGCTGGCGGTTGAGGGAAGCGGAGAGTTTACCTGGCTGCTGACTACCGAAGAGGGCGTGCAGCACAAAGGGCATGCCGTCGGTGGTAAATCTTTCAACCTTCCGGCCAGGCTGCCGGAGGGATATCACACGCTGACCTTGACCCAGGGTGAGCTGCGTAGCCATTGTCGCGTCATCGTGGCGCCAAAACGCTGTTATGAACCGCAGGCGCTGTTAGCCGGGCAGAAGCTGTGGGGCGCATGCGTTCAGCTCTACACCTTGCGTTCAGAAAAAAACTGGGGGATTGGCGACTTTGGCGATTTGCGCGCCATGCTGGTGGATGTGGCGCAACGCGGCGGCGCGTTTATCGGGCTCAATCCGATTCATGCGCTGTACCCGGCGAACCCGGAGAGCGCCAGCCCGTACAGCCCGTCGTCACGTCGCTGGCTGAACGTTATTTATATTGATGTTAACGCAGTAGATGATTTCCGCCTGAGTAAAGAGGCGCAGGCCTGGTGGCAGAAACCCGCGACTCAGCAAGCGCTGCAACGCGCGCGCGATAGTGAATGGGTTGATTACTCTACCGTTACCGTCCTGAAGATGACCGCGTTACGTATGGCATGGAAAAATTTCTCTGCACGTGACGATGAGCAGATGGCGGCATTTCGCCAGTTTGTCACTCGGGAGGGAGATAGCCTGTACTGGCAGGCAGCCTTTGACGCGCTGCATGCGCATCAGGTGCAAGAGGATGCATTGCGCTGGGGCTGGCCGGTGTGGCCGCAGGCACTCCAGTCGGTGGACTCACCGGAAGTAAAACGCTTCTGCGAAGCACATCGTGACGATGTGGATTTCTATCTGTGGTTACAGTGGTTGGCGTATACCCAGTTTGCTGACTGCTGGAAAACCAGCCAAAGTTTTGCGATGCCGATTGGACTGTATCGCGATCTGGCGGTTGGTGTGGCCGAAGGCGGGGCGGAAACCTGGTGCGACCGCGAGCTGTATTGCCTGAAAGCCTCGGTTGGCGCTCCGCCGGATATTCTCGGTCCGCTCGGGCAAAACTGGGGGCTGCCGCCGATGGATCCGCACATCATCACGGCACGCGCCTACGAACCGTTTATCGAACTGCTGCGCGCCAATATGCAGAACTGCGGCGCGCTGCGTATCGACCATGTTATGTCGATGCTGCGTCTGTGGTGGATCCCCTACGGTGAAACTGCCGATCACGGCGCTTACGTGCACTATCCGGTCGATGACCTGCTTTCAATTCTGGCGCTGGAAAGTAAACGTCATCATTGCATGGTAATTGGTGAGGATCTGGGTACCGTGCCGGTAGAAATCGTCAGCAAGCTGCGCGACAGCGGCGTGTACTCCTATAAAGTGCTTTATTTTGAGAATGACCATGAGAAAAACTTCCGTGCGCCGAAAGCGTACCCGGAACAATCAATGGCAGTCGCGGCGACGCATGACCTTCCTACGCTTAAAGGTTATTGGGATAGCGGCGATCTGACGCTGGGTAAGGCGCTGGGCCTGTACCCGGATGAGGTTGTGCTGCGTGGGTTGTATCAGGACCGAGAACTGGCGAAGCAGGGGCTGCTGGACGCGTTGCACAAGTACGGCTGTTTGCCAAAACGTGCTGGTCACAAGGCGTCACTGATGTCGATGACGCCGATTCTTAATCGCGGCATGCAACGCTACATCGCTGACAGCAACAGTGCGCTGCTGGGCCTACAACCGGAAGACTGGTTGGATATGGCTGAACCGGTCAACATTCCGGGGACCAGCGACCAGTACAAAAACTGGCGGCGTAAGCTCACCGCCACGCTGGAGCAGATGTTTGCCGATGAGAGAGTGAACAAGCTGATTAAGGATTTGGATAAGCGGCGAAAAGCGGCCGCGAAGAAGAAGTAAAAAAGCCGGGGATTCCCCGGCTTTTTTTGTCTGAAACGTGTGTTGTTAAACTACCATACCCAGCAGCAGACACCCTACCAGGCCGCAGACGGAGATAATGGTTTCCAGCATTGACCATGACTTGATGGTTTCACCGATAGTCAGGTTGAAGTACTCCTTGAACAGCCAGAAGCCTGGATCGTTCACGTGGGAGAAGATGACCGAACCGGAACCCACCGCAATAACCATTAGCTCAGGGCTTACGCCGGTCGTTGCAATCAGTGGTGCCACAATCCCACCTGCGGTGATTGCTGCAACAGTTGCAGAACCCAGTGCGATACGCAGGACCGCCGCGATAGACCATGCCATCAGCAGTGGAGACACGTTAGAGCCGTGCATCATTGATGCAATGTATTTGTCCACGCCGCTATCAACCAGGACCTGTTTGAAGGCACCGCCGCCGCCGATGATCAACAGCATCATCGCAATGATTTTGATTGAGGACACCAGCGTGTCGTTAATCTGATCCATCGAACGTCCACGGTTCAGACCAAACGTGAACATCGCAATCAGCACCGCGATAAGCGTTGCCATAACCGGGTCACCGAGGAATTCTGCAACCGTCAGGAAAGCATGACCTTTCGGCAGAATCATCTCCGCCACGGCACGCATCGCCATCAGGATCACCGGTACCAGAGAGGTCCAGACGCTGACGCCAAAGCCAGGCATCTCTTCTTCAGTGAAGGTTTTTGCGCTGTACAGACCTTCCGGGATCGGCTTGTCGATACCTTTCAGGAAACGTGCGTATACCGGACCGGCGAGAATAACGGTCGGGATTGCCAGAATCGTACCAAACAGCAGGGTTTTGCCCATATCTGCATGGAAAATAGTGGCGATAGCAGTCGGACCCGGGTGCGGTGGCAGGAAGCCGTGCGTTACGGACAGCGCCGCAGCCATCGGCACGCCAACGTACAACAGCGGGATGTTGGCAGCTGCGGCAATGGTGAACACCAGCGGCAGCATCAGTACGAAACCAACTTCGTAGAACAAGGCAAAACCAACGGTGAAGCCGGTTAATACCACCGCCCACTGAATATGTTTTTTGCCGAATTTAGCAATCAGGGTGGTTGCGATGCGCTGTGCGCCGCCGCAGTCCGCCAGCATTTTGCCCAGCATGGCGCCAAAACCCATAATCAGGGCGAGGCTGCCAAGGGTTCCGCCGACGCCGGCTTTAATCGAACCGATGACTTTATCCAGTGGCATCCCTTGCATCAATCCGACAGCAAGCGCCACCAGGACGAGAGCGATGAAACCGTTCATTTTGAAACGGATCATCAGGAGGAGTAACAAGATTACACCGATAGCAACGATGACTAATGGCATGATTTACCTGGCCTTAACTTTGTTATGGGTAACGTCAGTGTTTAGATGACAAATTCCGATTGTCCCGACCGGGAACAGAGTATTCTCAGCACCAATGCTGGTTGCCTGCAAAACTAATCAGTTTAGCGGACTATTATGTGTGTGTTAGGTGCTGATACGAATGATACGGGTAACATATGGCGCTTGAAAATCACCTGGGCAGGCAAAATTTAAATTATGAGAGGCTGGTCAAATTATGAGGGAGATTGTTGCAGGAGATATGCGAAGAATTTTCGACCCGGCAGGGATTAGGCTACCGGGCAAATACAGACGGGCTTAGTAGTAAGAGTGTTCGCCACGCTGGTGTTCGGTTAAATCGCGAACGCCTTTCAGTTCAGGGAATTCAGCCAGCAGCTGCTTCTCTATACCTTCTTTCAGCGTCACATCGACCATTGAACAGCCGTTACAGCCGCCGCCAAACTGCAGAATGGCGTAGCCTTCATCGGTGATTTCCATCAGTGAGACGCGACCGCCATGGCCTGCCAGCTGTGGATTGATCTGTGATTGCAGCATGTACTCCACGCGTTCCATCAGCGGTGCATCATCGGCCACTTTACGCATTTTGGCGTTTGGTGCCTTCAGCGTCAGCTGGGAGCCTAACTGGTCGGTAACGAAATCGATTTCTGCATCTTCCAGATACGGTGCGCTCAGTTCATCAACATATGCGGTCAGCAGGTCAAATTTAATCGCGGTGTCGGTTGCTTCCACGGCGTCCGGCGGACAATAAGAAACGCCGCATTCAGCGTTAGGCGTGCCGGGATTAATCACAAATACGCGGATTTGTGTCCCTTCTTCCTGATTTGCCAGCAGTTTGGCAAAGTGCGCTTGTGCAGCATCGGAAATATGGATCATAGTAATGGCCTAATAGTTGACTATTTTACTTGGTTATAATACGCCCATCATCGAGGCTCTACAAGGTTCGACACAGGCACCATACCTGGACAGTCGCGGCGCCGTTGCGTAAAAGCAGCTGCGCGATTTCCGCGACGGTACTTCCGGTAGTGACGACATCATCCACAATAACCATATGGAGCCCCTGCACCGGCAATTCAAGGCGAAAGGCGTTTTTCAGGTTACGTTTACGCAATCGGGCGCTGAGATGGTGCTGCGTGGCGGTTGCCCGAACCCGCGAGATGGTCCGGCTGTCCCAGTCGCAACCCAGCCAGTGCGCCAGTGGGCGACACAGCAATTCGCTCTGATTAAACCCCCTGCGCCAGTGCCGTCGTTGCCAGAGCGGGACGCTGACGAGCCTGTCTGGCAGGGGAAGACCGCTGACGCGCCGGGCCTGTAATACCTCCAGCAACAGCAAACGTGAAAGGGCGGAGGCCATTTCACTGCGTCGCGAAAACTTGAACTGGTGGATAAGTCCACTCAACGGCGGAAGATAGTCGCTGATGGTGACCAGGCGCTGCCACGGTGGGGGTTTTTGCAAGCAACGTCCGCAGGGAACGACGGCGTGGGCGGCAGGGAGTCCGCATTGAGGGCAAAGGCTGACGTGCTGACGCGTTGCCCGTGCGCAGACTGAACAGATCCCCCAATGCCCTAACGTCAGGGGCATTCGGCATAGCCAGCACAATCCCGGTACTGTTAGCATAGAAACATCCTGTTAGGCTAAAAGAGAACAATAACTGATGAATGACATCTGGTGGCAGACCCAGGGTTCGGGAAATTGCCATCTTGTGCTGCTGCACGGATGGGGACTGAATGCGCAAGTGTGGCATTGCATAAGCGAGGAACTGAGCTCGCATTTCACGCTGCATCTTGTCGACTTACCGGGATTTGGCCGCAGCCAGGGTTTCGGCGCGATGTCGCTGGAAGAGATGGCTGGGCGGGTATTAAAACAGGCGCCGGAGAACGCTATCTGGCTCGGCTGGAGTCTGGGGGGGTTGGTTGCAAGCCAGGTGGCGTTAACTCATTCTGAGCGTGTTCAGGCGTTGGTGACCGTGGCGTCATCCCCTTGCTTTAGCGCGCGTGAGGAGTGGCCGGGCATCAAGCCAGAAGTGCTGGCCGGTTTCCAGCAGCAACTGAGTGAAGATTTCCAGCGTACGGTGGAGCGTTTTTTGGCGTTGCAAACGATGGGCACGGAAACCGCCCGTCAGGATGCGCGAGCGCTGAAGAAAACGGTACTGGCTTTACCCATGCCGGATGTTGAGGTACTTAATGGCGGGCTGGAGATCCTGAAAACGGTCGATTTGCGTGAGCCATTGTGCTCGGTGGAAATGCCTTTCCTGCGGTTGTACGGCTATCTCGATGGACTGGTTCCGCGCAAAGTCGTCCCGATGCTCGATGCCCTGTGGCCACAGAGCGAGTCGTTGGTGTTTGCCAAAGCGGCGCATGCGCCGTTTATCTCGCATCCTGCCGAGTTTTGCGCAGCGCTGGTGGCGCTAAAACAGAAACTGAATTGTTTCTAAAGTAACGGATATCTGCATAAACGAGTTATCCGGCCTGAACATTTGCAGTTTTTTGTAGGCCGGATTAGCGTAGCGCCATCCGGCAGGAGCGGCAAATTAACGCAAGGCCCACCATTCGCGCAGGCAGGCTTTACCTTCCGGGCAACTTTTGCAGCTTCCGGAAAGACACCCGTCGGCATCCTCCTGAATCCGCACCGCTTTGCCCATTTTTTCTAACTGATTCAGCATGGCGTCAATCATAGGCTGTGGGGTATGTAGCGTGTGGCTAATTTGTGTTGCCTCCATGCGCCCCCGCAAAGCCAATAAATCACGAACCTGAATTAGTGATGCCATTGTCGATAACCTTAGTGGCAATCGCCAGTTGTGCTGGAACAGCAGGAACTCGCCGTTCTGTTGGTTGCCAGCAGGGCGAGGTCCACGCGGCTACGAGCTCGACGCAGCAGGCCCAGTAACACGATGTTAAACAGGATGACCGCTAAAATGCACACCAGACTGTAGGTTGGGTGCTCTTTGTAGCTGACCGTCTGATAAAACAGCGTCGACAGAGAGTAGGCGATATTCAGGCCCCACAGAATCGAGAAGCCCATCCAGCCACGGCTGGATTCACGTGCGATAGCGCCCATCACTGAAATGCACGGCACATACAGCAAAACAAAGATCAGGTAGCTGTACGCGGCGGCGGCGCTGCCAAATTTCTCGCCCATCACGCCCATTGCGCCGGTAGCCATTTCACCGTCGCCCTTGCTGGCTTCGATAGGGTTAGCCAGTACGCTCAGGCTGAAGGTGTCTTTCAGGCTTTGCCAGGTTTCATCCACTGCGCCGAGCAGCTCGTCACCGAGGTGGAAATCTGCCGGATTGAACTCTTCTTCCTGAATGTTTTCTGCGGTATAGAGCGTGTTCAGCGTACCAACGACCACTTCTTTTGCCATCGCGCCGGTGAACAAACCTACGGTTGCCTGCCAGTTATCTTCGTGAACGCCAATCGGTTTAAACACGGGAGTAATAACACGGCTAACGGAGGCCAGAGCAGAGTCGTTGATGTTATCGACGATTTTCCCGCTCAGTGAGAAACTGTTAAACGCGCTGAGGAAAATGCTGACGATGATGATGACTTTACCCGCACGCAGAACAAAGCCTTTCAGGCGTTGCCATGTCTGAATGATCAGACTCTTGATGTGCGGCACGTGGTATACCGGCAGCTCCATCACGAACGGCGTTGCTTCACCACGCATAATAGTGTGTTTGAGCATCAGGCCCGTCAACACCGCCATCACGATACCCAGTACGTACAGCGAGAAGACCGCCAGTGCGCCGTTCTGACCAAAGAACGCCGCGGCAAAGACGGCGAAAATCGCCAGACGTGCGCCGCAGGACATAAACGGCGCCATCATGATGGTCATCAGACGCTCACGCGGGGCGTCCAGCGTACGTGCGCCCATCACTGACGGTACGTTACAGCCAAAGCCGACGATCAGCGGGACGAACGACTTGCCCGGCAGTCCCAGCGCCTGCATCAGACGGTCCATCACAAACGCGGCGCGCGCCATGTAACCGGAGTCTTCAAGGAAGGAGAGGAACAGGTACATCATGCCGATTTGCGGTACCAGCGGCAGCACGGTGTTAATCCCGCCGCCAAGCCCCTGGGCCAGGAAGATAGTGAGCCAGTCCGGGAAGTGCAGCGTGTAGCCAATCCACTGAATACCATGGATAAAGAGCGCTACGGAGCCGACGTCAAACAACGGTTGCAGCGCGCCGCCAATGTTAATGGCGAGCAGGAACATCAGGTACATCACGAACAGGAAAATCGGCAGCCCGAGGAAGCGGTTGAGAACGATTTTATCTACCGCGGTGGTGAATCGGCTTGGCTCTGCCGTCAAGGTATTGCTGACGGTATCGCAGATAGCGGCAATGCACTGATAGCGCGCATCGGCGATATGCAGCGCCGGATCGTCCATTGTTTCGCTCAGGCGTGCGATGGAGGCATCGAGATTTTGCGCGGCATCACCCGCGTAGGCGCGGCTGTAGATATCGCCTTCCAGCATCTGCAGGCCCAGCCAGCGGCGCTGTTGTAGCGGCATATCTTTGGCCATCGCGTCGGCGAGAGAGTCCGCTTCCTGCAGCAGCGGCTGGGCATAATGGACCAGCTCGACGGTGTCGTTTTCTTTGTAGCGGTCGATCGCCAGCTTCAGCGCTTCTATGCCGCGGGCGCGGGTGGAAACCAGCGGAACCACCGGGCAGCCAAGACGCGCTGAGAGGGCGTCTATATCGATACGGATTTGCTGCTTTTCAGCGATATCCAGCATATTCAACGCGACGATGCAGGGGATGCCCAGCTCAAGCAGTTGCAACGTCAGGTAGAGATTGCGTTCAAGGTTTGACGCATCGACCACGTTGATCAACAGATCTGCGTCGCCGCTCAAAATATAGTGACAGGCAATCTGCTCATCGAGAGAAGTCTGAGATGAGATTGTCGTCAGAGAATAGGTGCCGGGTAAATCCACCAGCGTGACCTGATGGTCCGTTGTGGCGAAATGACCTTCTTTACGCTCAACGGTAACGCCAGCCCAGTTACCTACACGCTGGCGCGCGCCGGTGAGCTGGTTGAATAAGGTTGTCTTGCCGGAATTAGGATTACCAATTAAACCAATGGTTAGTTTTTTCATTTTTATAGACTCACTGTATTAACAGGAAACCGCTTCCACTTCTAATAACGCCAGATCTTTCTTACGCAATACCAGACTTACACGACGCGTTTCGATATGGATAGGATCGCCGAGCGGGGCGACGCGTACCACGTTGAAGGAGGAGCCGGGCAGCATGCCAAGTGACAACAGTTTCTGACGATAAGCCGGGCTGATTTCACGGGCAAAACCGGTAATTTTCCACGCACTGTCAGGAGTGAATTGCATAGGGACCTACTTATATCTCGCTAACTGGATGATTACCTCATGGGGCGACAGGGCGGCATGAGACCAGATGATTAGCCAACGTAAGGAAAGAGTAAATAATCAACAGAACAATGATAATGAGAATGGTTTCTATCATCAATAGAATAAATGTGACGGAATGTAGAATTGAACAATAATTTGAGCCAATTTTGATATTTCTCAACATTTATTCCGCTTTGGAATGAATGTTTCTGCAGTGTCATTATTGACTTTCTTAATGTGTAATTAAGGTTTTATTTGTTAACGAAATGATAAATATAAGGAGGGAAGAGAAAATAATATATTAAATATGCCGGACAGAGGTTTACACCGCCATCCGGCACACGATCCAAACTTAGCGTTTTTTACCCATTGCCGCCGCCAGCGCATCCATCATGGCGCTGTTGCCCGCAGGCTGTGCGTCACGACCGCGAGGTTTCGCGGCTTTGGGGGCCGAGCGATTAGCCTGAGCGCGATCGTTGTTCCCACCGCCGCGACGCGCATTGGTTTCACCCGGTTGCTCGTCCAAACGCATGGTCAGCGCGATACGCTTGCGTTGCAGGTCAACTTCCAGCACTTTCACCTTCACAATATCGCCCGCTTTCACCACGGTGTGCGGATCGTCGACGAACTTATTCGACAATGAAGAGATATGCACCAGACCGTCCTGATGAACACCAATATCAACAAACGCGCCGAAGTTGGTGACGTTGGTGACTGCCCCTTCCAGAATCATCCCCGGCAGCAGGTCATTCATGGTTTCTACGCCATCAGCAAACTGTGCGGTTTTAAATTCAGGACGCGGGTCGCGGCCCGGTTTTTCCAACTCTTTAATGATGTCGGTGACGGTCGGCACCCCGAAACGTTCATCGGTAAAATCGGCAGCTTTCAGATTGCGCAGTTCGTTGCTATTGCCCATCAGGTCACGCAACGATTGCTCGGTGGCGGCCAGAATTCGTTCCACAATCGGGTAGGCTTCCGGGTGAACGGTGGAGGCATCCAGTGGGTTATCGCCATGATTGATACGCAGGAAGCCCGCGCATTGTTCAAAGGCTTTAGGCCCCAGACGGCTGACTTTCAGCAACTGCTGACGGTTCTGGAACTGACCGTTCTCATCGCGCCAGGCGACGATGTTTTGCGCCATCATGCGCGTCAGACCGGCAACGCGGGTTAACAACGGTACGGAGGCGGTATTGAGATCGACGCCGACGGCGTTCACGCAGTCTTCCACCACCGCATCCAGCTTACGTGCCAGCTGCGTCTGGCTAACGTCGTGCTGATATTGGCCCACGCCGATCGATTTAGGATCGATTTTCACCAACTCTGCAAGTGGATCCTGCAGACGACGGGCGATGGACACCGCGCCACGCAATGAAACGTCGAGATCCGGGAACTCCTGCGCCGCCAGCTCGGAAGCTGAGTAAACCGATGCCCCGGCTTCGCTGACGATCACTTTCTGCGCGGTGACTTTCGGGAACTGTTTCTGCACGTCGAGGAAGAAACGCTCGGTTTCGCGTGACGCCGTGCCGTTACCAATCGCTACCAGCTCAACGTGGTATTTTTCGCACAGCGTCGCCACCGCAACGGCAGCTTTGGCGGCCTGACCGGTGTGTGGATAAATGGTGTCGGTCGCGACCAGCTTGCCGGTGCCGTCAACAACTGCCACCTTCACGCCGGTACGCAGGCCGGGATCGAGTCCCATGGTGGCACGCAGACCCGCAGGCGCGGCCATCAGCAGATCGTGCAGGTTACGGGCGAAGACGTTAATAGCTTCGTCTTCGGCGCGCTCACGCACGGTGCCCATCAGCTCGGTTTCGAGGTGCATCAGCACCTTAATACGCCAGGTCCAACTGACCACGCCTTTACGCCAGCTGTCGGCAGGTGCGTTGTTCAGGCGTAATCCCAGGTGGTCCTGGATAATCTGTTCGCCGTGGCTTTCTTTTGGCGGCTCATCGAATTGCGGATCGGCATTCAGCGAAAGCTGTAGCACACCTTCGTTACGGCCACGGAACATGGCCAGCGCACGGTGGGATGGCACGGTAGAGATCGGTTCGTGATGATCGAAGTAGTCGCGGAACTTCGCGCCTTCCTCTTCTTTGCCGCTTACCACAGTGGAGACCAGATGGGCGTTTTTCCACAAGTAATCACGTACTTTCGCCAGCAGTGCAGCGTCTTCAGCGAAGCGTTCCATCAGAATATAGCGTGCGCCGTCGAGGGCGGCTTTGGTATCCGCCACGCCGTTTTCGGCGTTGAGATACTTTGCGGCTTCGGTTTCCGGGTCGTGGGACGGTTCGTTCCACAGCAGGTCAGCCAGCGGCTCAAGGCCTGCTTCAATGGCGATTTGCCCACGGGTGCGACGCTTAGGTTTGTACGGCAGATAGAGATCTTCGAGTTCGGTCTTACTTAACGTGCCGTTGATCGCTTTCGCCAGATCGTCGGTCAGTTTGCCTTGCTCGCCGATAGATTTCAGGATTGCCTGACGGCGGTCTTCCAGTTCACGCAGATATCCCAGACGGGTTTCCAGATTACGCAGTTGCGTATCATCCAGACCGCCGGTGATTTCCTTACGATAACGTGCGATAAACGGCACGGTGTTCCCTTCGTCAAGCAGGCGAACGGCAGCTTCTACCTGTTCAGCACGAGCCTGAATTTCACCTGCGATAATGCGGCAGAAAGAATCATTCATCATGGATAGCTTCGTCTATAGGATAAAAAATCAGGGGATAGTTATACGGATTGACTGGCAAAAATGCCAGTCATCTACCGGGGCTTCGGATTGTTCCGGTCTCACTTAACGTATTCAATCTCGTTCACGTACCAGCTGGCTTCTCCGCCTGGAGTGTTTACCACAGCAAGATCGCCGACCTCTTTTTTCAGCAGCGCCCGCGCCATTGGCGAGTCGATAGAGATGTAATCTTTCCGGCCGAAGATCTCGTCGTAACCGACAATGCGGAATTTGCGGATGTCGCCATCGTCATTTTCAATCTCAACCCATGCGCCAAAGAAGACTTTACCCTCCTGCTGTGGGGAGTAATCGACGATTTTCAGATTCTCCATGCACTTCGTCAAATATCGGACGCGGCGATCGATCTCACGCAGGCGCTTTTTATTATACTGGTAGTCGGCATTTTCGCTGCGGTCACCCAGACTTGCAGCCCAGGTAACCTTTTTGGTGACTTCCGGGCGCTCTTCACGCCAGAGATAATTCAGCTCTTGTTTGAGTTTTTCATACCCTTCACGGGTTATCAGGGGCGTTTTCATCTTATTGTTTTACCTTCGACTCTGTGATGATGCGCACAATTAGTATTACGTGAGCATATCAACAGAATAAATAATGTATTGCGAGAAACATTGTATACTTAAGCTGCTGTTTAATATGCTTTGTAACAATTTAGCCTGGAATTAATACCAGAATTCGCTGGTGACTCACGTGAGCTTTCTTAAGAATATACACTTAATTGTTGCGAACCTTTGGGAGTAATAACAATGCAAGAGAACTATAAGATTCTGGTGGTCGATGACGACATGCGCTTACGTGCGCTTCTGGAGCGTTATCTGACCGAGCAGGGCTTCCAGGTTCGAAGCGTCGCAAACGCTGAGCAGATGGATCGTCTGCTGACCCGTGAGTCTTTCCACCTGATGGTGCTGGATTTAATGCTGCCGGGAGAAGATGGCCTGTCTATTTGCCGTCGCCTGCGCAGCCAAAGCAACCCGATGCCGATCATTATGGTTACGGCGAAGGGCGAAGAAGTGGACCGTATTGTAGGACTGGAAATCGGCGCTGACGATTACATTCCGAAACCGTTTAACCCGCGTGAACTGCTGGCGCGTATTCGCGCTGTACTGCGTCGTCAGGCGAACGAACTGCCGGGAGCGCCTTCCCAGGAAGAAGCGGTTATTGCGTTTGGTAAGTTCAAACTGAACCTCGGTACGCGTGAAATGTTCCGTGAAGATGAGCCTATGCCGCTCACCAGCGGTGAGTTTGCGGTGCTGAAAGCACTGGTCAGCCATCCGCGTGAGCCGCTGTCCCGCGACAAGTTAATGAACCTGGCCCGAGGTCGTGAATACTCGGCGATGGAGCGTTCCATCGACGTCCAGATTTCTCGTCTGCGTCGAATGGTGGAAGAAGATCCGGCGCATCCGCGCTATATTCAGACCGTATGGGGTCTGGGCTACGTCTTTGTTCCGGACGGTTCTAAAGCATGAGGCGAATGCGCTTCTCGCCACGAAGTTCATTTGCCCGCACGTTATTGCTTATCGTCACCTTGCTGTTTGCCAGCCTGGTGACGACCTACCTGGTAGTGCTGAACTTCGCGATTCTGCCGAGCCTTCAGCAGTTTAATAAGGTCCTGGCCTACGAAGTTCGTATGCTGATGACCGATAAACTACAGCTGGAGGACGGTACGCAACTGGTGGTGCCGCCCGCATTCCGCCGGGAAATTTATCGTGAGCTGGGTATTTCCCTCTATTCCAACGAGGCCGCTGAAGAAGCCGGGCTGCGTTGGGCGCAACACTATGAATTCTTAAGCCATCAGATGGCGCAGCAATTGGGTGGCCCGACGGAAGTGCGCGTTGAAGTAAACAAAAGCTCGCCTGTCGTGTGGCTGAAAACCTGGCTGTCGCCCAATATCTGGGTTCGCGTACCGCTTACGGAAATCCATCAGGGTGATTTCTCACCACTATTCCGCTATACGCTGGCGATTATGCTGCTGGCTATTGGCGGGGCGTGGCTGTTCATTCGTATTCAGAACCGACCGTTGGTGGATCTTGAACATGCTGCGCTGCAGGTGGGAAAAGGTATCATTCCACCGCCGTTGCGCGAGTATGGCGCCTCAGAGGTGCGCTCCGTAACCCGAGCCTTTAACCATATGGCCGCAGGTGTGAAGCAACTGGCCGATGACCGTACGCTGTTAATGGCGGGTGTGAGCCACGATTTACGTACTCCGCTGACGCGTATTCGTCTGGCGACGGAGATGATGGGCGAAGAGGACGGTTATCTCGCGGAGTCCATCAATAAGGACATTGAAGAGTGTAACGCCATTATCGAGCAGTTTATCGATTACCTGCGCACCGGTCAGGAGATGCCGATGGAGATGGCGGATCTGAACTCGGTGTTAGGCGAAGTGGTCGCGGCGGAAAGCGGTTATGAACGTGAAATCGAAACGGCGCTGCAGCCGGGCAGCATTCAGGTGAAAATGCACCCGCTGTCGATCAAGCGTGCGGTTGCCAATATGGTGGTTAACGCCGCCCGCTACGGCAACGGCTGGATTAAGGTCAGTAGCGGTACGGAGACGCATCGCGCCTGGTTCCAGGTGGAAGATGATGGCCCGGGCATCAAGCCGGAGCAGCGTAAACATCTGTTCCAGCCATTTGTCCGTGGTGACAGTGCGCGTAGTACCAGCGGCACGGGGCTGGGTCTGGCGATTGTGCAACGTATTGTCGATAACCATAATGGCATGCTGGAGATTGGCACCAGTGAACGGGGCGGGTTGTCAATTCGCGCCTGGCTTCCGGTTCCTTTCACTCGCGCGCAGGGTATCTCGAAAGACGTATAAGAAAGGGAGGCGAAATGCCTCCCTTTTTGTTGCGGTAGGCCGGATATGTGGCAACCGCCATCCGGCACTTTTTGTTACAGCTTCGGTCCGGCGCTAACCAGTGCTTCACCCGCAGGGGTGTCGGTGTATTTCTCGAAGTTTTCGATAAAAAGTTTCGCCAGCGCGTTGGCTTTTTCTTGCCATTGTTCCGGAGACGCGTAGGTATTACGCGGATCGAGAATGCGCGTATCCACGCCAGGCAGCTCGGTCGGGATAGCGAGGTCAAACATCGGCAGACGGAACGTTTCCGCATCATCCAGCGAGCCGTTCAGAATGGCATCGATAATCGCGCGAGTATCTTTGATAGAGATACGCTTACCAGTACCGTTCCAGCCAGTGTTAACCAGATATGCCTGCGCACCTGCCGCTTGCATGCGTTTTACCAGTACTTCTGCGTACTGTGTTGGGTGCAGCGACAGGAAAGCTGCGCCAAAGCAGGCGGAGAAGGTTGGGGTGGGTTCGGTGACGCCACGTTCGGTACCGGCCAGTTTGGCGGTGAAGCCAGACAGGAAGTGGTACTGGGTTTGGTCCGCCGTCAGGCGAGAAACCGGTGGCAGTACGCCAAACGCATCGGCGGTCAGAAAGATTACTTTAGTGGCATGACCCGCTTTTGAGACCGGCTTAACGATATTATCGATGTGATAAATCGGGTAGGACACACGGGTGTTTTCGGTCTTGGAACCGTCGTCGAAGTCGATGGAACCATCTTCTCGCACGGTGACGTTTTCCAGTAGTGCGTCACGACGGATCGCGTTGTAAATTTCCGGCTCGGCGTCTTTAGACAGCTTGATGGTCTTCGCGTAGCAACCGCCTTCAAAGTTAAACACGCCGTCGTCATCCCAGCCGTGTTCGTCATCGCCAATCAGGCGGCGTTTCGGGTCGGTGGACAGTGTGGTTTTACCGGTGCCGGACAGGCCAAAGAAGACCGCCACATCACCTTTTTCCCCGACGTTTGCCGAGCAGTGCATGGAGGCAATGCCTTGCAGCGGCAGCAGGTAGTTCATTACGGAGAACATCCCTTTCTTCATTTCGCCGCCGTACCAGGTGCCGCCAATCAGCTGAATACGCTCAGTCAGGTTGAAAGCCACGAAGTTTTCAGAGTTCAGACCCTGCTCTTTCCATTGTGGGTTGGTGCACTTAGCGCCGTTCATCACGATGAAATCCGGTTTGAAATCAACCAGCTCTTCGTCGCTTGGGCGGATGAACATGTTTTTGACAAAATGCGCCTGCCAGGCCACTTCGGTAATGAAGCGTACGGAAAGACGGGTATCGGCGTTAGCGCCGCAGAATGCATCAATGATAAACAGGCGCTTGCCGGAAAGTTGCTGGGTGACTAATCCTTTCAGATGCTGCCAGGTTTCCGGGGAGAGCGGTTTGTTGTCGTTCTTACCTTTACCTTTGTCGGACCACCAGAGCGTGTCGCGCGTAGTGTCGTCACGGACAATGTACTTATCCTTTGGCGAACGTCCGGTAAAGATACCGGTATCAACGGCAACGGCGCCCAGGTTCGTTAACACGCCACGCTCATAACCTTGCAGGGAAGGATCGAGTTCCTCCTGGAAAAGCGTGTCGTAGTCTGGATTGTAAACGATATCCTGAACGTCATTGATACCATAAGCCTTGAGATCTTGCGGGGTTAAACTGTTGTTCACACGCATTTCACTGCTCCTTAGCCAATATGTATTACCTGGAATAGTAAGGTTTTTTAGGGATTGCTAACCGCGACAAGGCTCATAGATTTACGCATCCGGGAAAATCACGGGTAACCGAATACGCTGCGACTCCTGTCACAAAGAGGCGGATATTATGGCAGGAAACCCTTTTTTGTTGTGGAAAATGTTCTTAAAACGTTAATGAAGAGTGTTTTTGGCGGGAATCTTGTGAGTGTAATCGCATTCACGTAAGAAAATAACGTAACTCATACATAAACAATATCGATTCACTTCCCGTCGTTTTAGTCTGAAATTAGCCTGCCAATGCTCAAAATTGTGAAGTTGATGCGATAATTACCTTTTCTCTTCATTCTGGATGACGACATGGATAGTGTTGAACTTTCACGTACCACTCGCTGGGGCATGATATCAATTGGCCTGTTACAGGGAATGTTGTGCTACCTGCTGATAACCTATCTGGCGCCGCATAACGACGGCTGGTTGTTTTGTGGCATGCCCGCGACGATTGCTTTCTCCTCGGCGCTTTTACTCACCGTTGTCTCGTTCAAACAACGTGCGCTGTGGTACTGGATGGCGTTGATTTTTGTGGCGGTGCTGGCGATGAGCGTCTGGCTGAAGTGGCAAGTTGAGGGTGGAGATAAGTGGCGGCAGCAGGAAACCTTTTTTCTCTACGGCTGGCGCTTGTTGTTGATGGCAATGCTGGCGTTGCCGTGGATTCAGTACTCGCTTCGCGCGTCCCGCCAGCAGACGCGCTATGCGCAATTTTATACGCAATTGTGGCTTAACGCGTTGACGCTGCTGATTGTGTTCATTTCCAACGGGTTGTTCTGGATGGTGCTCCTGCTGTGGAGCGAGATGTTTAAACTCGTCGGCATTACCTTTTTTGAAACGCTTTTTTTTGATACCGACTGGTTTGCCTACATCGTATTAGGCCTGATTACCGCGTTGGCGGTCGTACTGGCGCGTACGCAGTCGCGTCTGGTTGCGGCGGTACAAAAGCTGCTGACGTTAATCGCCACGGGTTTGCTACCTCTGATAGCGCTACTCGCGCTGATGTTTATGCTGACTTTGCCTTTCACCGGGCTGGAGGCTATTTCGCAGCGGGTTTCAGCGGCGGGGCTGATGTCAACGCTGACGTTTAGCCTGCTGCTGCTCATGGCCATGGTGCGCGAGCCACAAAAGGAAGCTCTACCTTATCCTGGCGCGTTACGCTATCTCATCAAATGTGCTCTGGCTGTCGCACCTATCTATACGCTGATTGCCGGCTGGTCACTGTGGGTGCGAATTCAGCAGTACGGTTGGACCCCTGAGCGTCTGCATGGCGTATTGGTGGTCTGCGTACTGTTGGTCTGGTCGTTTGGCTATCTGGTGAGCATTTTACGCCGGGGACGCAACCCACTTGAGATTCAGGGAAAGGTCATTCTCGGCGTTTCGTTACTGGCATTAGGGTTACTGGTTCTGCTCACGTCGCCAGTGATTGATGCCTGGCGCATTAGCGTCAACAGCCATATGGAGCGCTACTACAGCGGGAAAATCAAAGCAGATCAGGTTAGCCTGTATATGTTGAATCGCAGCGGGAAGCCGGGGCGTGCGGCGCTGGAAGCGTTACAAAAAGATGAGGCATTCAATAAGGATAGCAAGCGTAAACGTGACTTAAACGCCATTCTTCAGGAGGATCGCGATCCTATTCAGAACCTGACTACCACTCAGTTAGCGCCGAAAGTCATGATCGCACCGGGGAGCAAGAAACCCGATGATACCTTCTGGACGTTTATCAAAGGACAACGCTATCGTATTACTTCCTGCGTTGAACAGGACGCATGCGTGCTGGTCGATCAGGACCTCAATGCGGATGGTCAACCTGAGCAGGTGCTGTATGCCTTTGGCGATGGCGAAACACTGGTCTTCGGCAGGAAGGAGGATAAATGGGTTCTCATCGCGTCCGCTCAGCTACCAGAAGGGTTCAATAAAGATAAATTGCTCAAGGCGGTGGCGAATCATCAACTGGATTCAGCTCCCAGAGTCTGGCGGGATATCACTATTGATGGCACCCGGTTACCGATGAATTATTACAACGAGTGAGCTTGTTGCGGATAGGTTTTTTTGCCGGGTGGCGAGGCGTACGTCTTATCCGGCCTACAACCGTTTACCTGTAGGCCGGATAAGAAGATTAATGTACCTGCGGGTCTGCCGGGGAGGCGTTGCTGCGGATCTCAGCAATGTCCATGGCGTTAAACAGATAGTGGCTACCGCAGTAATCGCAGTGCATATCAATCTCGCCTTCTTCCGCCAGAATGCTGTCTACTTCTTCGTCCGGTAGCGTTTTCAGTGCGCCAGCGCAGCGTTCGCGTGAGCAGGTGCATTTGAACTCAACGTCCTGCGGATCGTAGAGGGTAACCTCTTCTTCGTGGTACAAGCGCCACAGCACTTCGTTGGCCGGCAGTGTCAACAGCTCTTCAGTTTTGATGGTTTCGGTCAGGGCGGTCAGGTGATCGAAATCATCGGTCTGTGCGTTTTGCGCCGGCATGACCTGCAGCAGCATTCCGCCAGCCGCGGGTTTGCCATCGACGTCGCCAGTGCGGATAAACAGACGCGTTGGCAGCTGTTCAGAACGCATGAAGTAGTCTTCCAGGCAGGCAGCCAGCGTGTCACCTTCCAGACCGACCACGCCCTGATAGCGCTCGCCTTCTTCCGGGGTTATGGTGATCACCAGGTAGCCATTACCCACCAGCGTTTTCAGATCTGCGTCTTCAGGGATATCGCCCTGCATGCGGGCCACGCCGCGCATTTGTTGGTTGTTGTTGCCGTTAATGACGGCCAGGCTCAGCGGACCGTCGCCCTGCAGCTGTACAGTGATATCACCAGCAAACTTCAGCGTGGCGGTAAGCAGGCTGGTGGCGACCAGCAGCTCGGCCAGCACGTTTTTGACTGGCTGCGGATAAGTATGGTTTTCGAGGATCTGTTGCAGGGTTTCCGAAACGGTCACCAGCTCGCCGCGCACGGCAAAGTTTTCAAACAGATAACGATGTAATTGGTCATGTTGCGGCATAATCATCTCTCTTGCAGGTGACAGTCACTCGCTGTCGCCATGTTTAAATCGTAACAGGTCGCGGCGCTCTTTCTTGTCCGGTCGCCTGTCCGGGTGCGGCATGGTTAACGCGTTAAGTTTACGCGCCAGTGCCACTTTTTCGCGTTTTTCCACGCTTTCCGCGGTTTCTTCATACAGCGTAACGGCTTCCGTGGCCGGGCGACGCTGCTCGGTAATAGCCTTGATAATGACCGTTCGTTCGTCATTTCCCTGGCGCAGGGTGAGGGTGGCGTTCAGCTCGACAATCTTGCTCGGCTTGCTGCGTTGGCCGTTGTAATGCACCTTACCGCCTTCAACCATTTCGCGGGCTAGCGCACGCGTTTTGTAAAAGCGAGCAGCCCACAGCCATTTATCCAGCCTGACTTCAACAGGGGGCTTTTCTTTCATGGCGTCTCCTTCACATCAGTGAGGGGATCAGTCGGCGGTAGTCATTCAGTGACGGGTGGCGTGCATACTGTTTTTCCGCAATGCCAGAATCGGGATTGGTTACGCCGAGGCAGTAACGAATACCGTACAGAGCAGCGGCATCGAGAATGGGTTCGCTGTCGTCAATAAACAGCGTCTTCTCTGCACTCATTCCCGTTTCTTCAGCCACAGCGTGCCATAACCGCTGATCCTCTTTGGGATAACCAAATGTGTGGGTGGAAAGTAATAAATCAAGGTGTGAGGCCAGACTGGTGTGCTCCAGCTTCACCGCCAGGTTATGCGGATGCGCGTTGGTGAGCAAAATACGACGCTTGCCGCTGGCTTTTAAGGCATCAAGAAACGGTACGGTATCTTCACGTAAAACGGCGCGTGGTCCCTGTTCCGTTGTCATCGCGCAAATATCCAGATCCAGGCATTCGCTCCAGTAATCCAGGCAATACCAGTTCAGCGTATGCTGCACGGCGTGATACTGCTGACGAATATAGGCCTGGGCTTCCTGGGGAGAGATACCCTGCTTCGCGCCATAGGTTTCAGGCACCAGTTTTTGCCAGAAATAGTTATCGAATGCCAGGTCGAGCAACGTGCCGTCCATATCTAACAACACGGTGTCGACATCCTGCCAGGCAATATTGATCTGCATGGAAACTCCCCAGAAGAAAACATGATGCGCGACAGAGTAGCATATCCTGTCGCGCGAGCGTGTTATCGAATCAGGCTTTCCGTGTCGTCAATCAGCGTAGGATTCAGGCAGCTTTCGTAGTAGCTCTGAATTTCCGCGATGCGGGTGCGATGACGCTGGTAGCGTCTGAATGCCTGTATGCTGTTGTAGATAGCGCATCCGAGCATCGAGAACATCAGCAGCGTTGTGCCAAGGTAGCGCCATAATCCTGAACGGTCCGGGATACGGTGAAGGCCAATGTGCTGGGTTCCATTGGCGTCGGTCGAAATATTGGTGACGATCCCCTCCGCACGAAACGGCGTCTGCATCAGCATCTGCGCCAGTCGCTGGAAGGCGTTCCACTGTTCCTGTGGGGGATAGTCATATAGCGAAGTCGTCGGCCACGGTTGATCGACCAGATCGCTGCCTTCGTCGCTGATAATCAGGAAACCGCCGGGCGCAGGGCTATTCAGCGCCTGGGCCGCTCGCGCTGTCTCGCGAGAAATAAACGGTGCCGTAGAGGTATTCACCAGATTATCCAACGACTCCGCGCTTACCGGACGCAGCAGCACGTTCACGCCATCCAGTTTACCTGCGTTCGCCCGTTTCACCAGCGCCGCCCAGTCTTTACTGTTACCCAGGTTCACCAGCGCATTTTTTAATCGTACACATTCATCTTTGGCCGCGCAAAGATCGGCCGTTTTCAGGACTATCTCGCCAAAGTCGTCCAGTAACACCATGCCGGATTTTTGGATTGCAGAGCGTAACGATGCGCTAACACGAGAGTCATCATCCGCTTTGGGATGCAGTTGTCGGTTCACGGCCTGTGTCAGCGCGATGGCTTTATTCACCAGCTCGGATTCGGGCAGCGGCAATGCGCGCGCGTCATTCCAGATAATTTGCGTGCAATCGAAAGGCATAAACGGTGTGGAAGGCTGAGCATTCCAGCTCCCCTGGGTATGAATGTTACACATACCCGTCCCGCTCAGTTGCAGCGTGTCACCCACACGAACGCCTGCGTTTTCAAGTTGTTTAACGCTGGTGGCTTCGATAGTTTGCGCCCCCTTCATCCAGGAAAGCGTAAGCTTTATCGGCATATCCAGCGGGATCCAAACAAGCAGCATCAGCAGTACCAGCAACGAGCCGCCTGCGATGACGGCATTGCGTAACCAGTGCTGTAACGGGAAGTTTTTGACTTCGTCATGCAGGGATAAAAAGCGTCCCTGGCGGACAACGTGGCGATCGAGATAAATATCGATATCTGTTTGCTGGCCGAGATCCTGCGCAATGTAAGGCTGCCAGTGACGTGGATAAATCAGATCAATAATGCCCAACGAGATATTATTAATTTGCTCCTGATCGTTTTCGCCAAACAGCCCCCAGCGACGCGGAGTCCCGCGCAGACAATGAATTTCCCGCAGGGCGGTTTTCGACGGCGGGGCGAAAAGCCCCCACAGACCCGCAGCCAGCAGCAGCACGGCGCCACCGACCGTCCACGGAACAAACGTATCCGGGATTATCAAACAGAAGAAGAACAACAGGAATGATGCGGCAATTAACAACGCTTCGCGCAGTCCAGACGGACGACTGAGCGCATATTCTTCATGAGTTTCCTGGCGAATATTCAGCAGTTCAATCTGCTCGCTTTCTTCACCACGAATGGACGCTTGGGTAGAGGCGGTGTGCTGTAGCGCATAGCCACGCGCTTCCTGCATATATTCCTGCAGCGTATGGCCGTTCAGAGAGATAACCAGCGGTATCGTATTGGTGTGGATTAGCTCAACGCTGTTTTCGTCATTGATGTATTGTTCCCAGAAGGGGGGAAGATGTACCTCAACGGAATCAAGATAGTAACGCCATTTGTTAGGATCGTCGGTGGTAATGCCGTAACGTGTAATCGCGTGCGTAAGCACGATGACGCTATTACTTTGGGCATTCAGCGTTAGCGATACTGGCGCGGAGCTGGCACCCGTTGGGCCGGGTACCTGCTGAATTTGACTAAGGCTTTCGAGATAATTTTCGACTGCACTGCGCTCTTCTGGCGTAAGTTTACGTTCTGAGGCGTCTGAGAAGACGTTGCTCAAAGGAAAATTTTTCCGCCTGGTTTTTGTTCTGAGTAGCCATCCTGCAAGCAATGAGCAGGCCAGCAAAGCAGCTAAAAAAATCAGAATGGTGCTCATGCTTTCCCCATCTTACTTAGTCTGTCAGGCGTGGTCAGTCGCACCCTGTTCAATATTCGTGATTCTGTGGTTGGCTATCGGCAAGTGTGGAGTCGAACTTGAGCATCTTTAAGTACAGCCCAGTAAATGCGAATCATAGCAAAATCACTAAAAATGGAATATCAGCAAATTCCTGGAGTTATTTCAACCTATTGACTTTTAATTTGAAATAAGGATTAACTTTTAGTACGTTACATAAATGTAAATAAACGGCAATTCACATTGCCGAAACCTTGCGGCATGTCGCACAATAACCCCAGATTTCACAGCAAAGATCCTCACAATGAGCAAATCATTACAGAAACCCACGATTTTAAAAGTGGAAACCGTCGCCCAATCCCGGCTGTTTAAAGTCGAAAGCGTGGACCTTGAGTTCAGCAATGGCGTCCGCCGCGTTTATGAACGTATGCGCCCTTCCACGCGTGAAGCGGTAATGATTGTGCCGATTGTGGACGATCACCTGATCCTCATCCGTGAATACGCGGTTGGCACCGAATCTTATGAACTGGGTTTTTCTAAGGGGTTAATTGACCCTGGCGAAAGCGTCTATGAAGCGGCAAATCGGGAACTAAAAGAAGAAGTAGGGTTTGGCGCAAAAGATCTGACGTTTTTGAAGAAACTCAGCATGGCGCCGTCCTATTTCTCCAGCAAGATGAACATTGTGGTGGCAGAGGACTTATATCCTGAATCACTGGAGGGCGATGAGCCTGAGCCATTACCGCAAGTGCGCTGGCCGCTGGCGCATTTGATGGATCTGCTGGAAGATCCTGATTTTCACGAAGCGCGTAATGTGAGTGCGCTGTTCCTCGTGCGCGAATGGCTGAAAGGGCAGGGGCGGCTTTAATTGCGATTGCCGGAACTCGGCTAACGCCTGCTCCGGCCTACAGCGAGTAAGTGAATAATAAAAAAGGCGCCTAAGCGCCTTTTTTGATCAGAACAGTTCGTGCGTCTCACCATTATCGATAATGGTCGTCCCCACCTCATGCACTGCCTGCTGCGTCGGCTGAGTGCCTTCAATGAAATACTCTGCGCGGCTGTTACCACCGCTTGCCAGTTGACCGGTGCTGCGATCGATATTGACCGTCACGATGCCCGGAGGCGGCGTCAGCGGCTGCTCAGGCACACCTTCCAGCACGGACTTCATGTAGGCATCCCATGCAGGCTGCGCACTCTTCGCGCCGCCTTCGTAACCGGAGATTTGGTCTTTGATCGCCCCGGAGGCCGTTGTGTGACCAAGGTTGCGGCGATGGTCGTCAAATCCGATCCAGACCGATGTCACCACCCCCGGCCCGTAGCCGGAGAACCACGCATCTTTAGAGCTGTTGGTGGTCCCGGTTTTCCCGCCGATATCATGGCGCTGTAGATCGCGACCTGCACGCCAACCGGTTCCCATCCAGCCTGGCTCACCAAAGATATTGGTGTTCAGCGCGCTTTTAATCAGGAAGGCCAGCGGCGTGTTGATCACGTGAGGCGCGTACTCCTGCGTTCCGCTTTGCGCAACCAGCGCCTGGTTAGCTTGCTCAAGCTGCGGCATTGGTACAGCGGCATTCTGCTGTTCCTGCGAGACGGCGACATCTTCTACGTTATTGTTTTCCAAAACGTTAGATTTCTGGGTGTCACCATAAATCACTGGAATATCACATTCCGGGCAGGCAATTTTTGGCTTCGCCTCGAAGATCACGCCGCCCATATCGCTTTCGATCTTGCTGATGAAATACGGATCGACCAGGAAGCCGCCGTTAGACATCACCGCGTAACCGCGCGCCACCTGTAATGGCGTGAACGAGGCAGAACCCAGCGCGAGCGACTCAGTGTGCACAATGTTCTGCGCCGGGAAGCCGAAACGTTGCAGATACTCTGCCGCGTAATCCACGCCCATTGCGCGCATGGCGCGTACCATCACCACGTTTTTCGACTGGCCCAGACCCTGACGTAAGCGGATAGGACCAGCATACTGCGGCGGTGAGTTCTTCGGCTGCCAGTCAGAACCGGCACCAGCATCCCAGCGGGAGATCGGCACGTCATTGAGCATGCTCGCCAGCGTCAGACCTTTATCCATCGCGGCGGTATACAGGAAAGGTTTGATGTTAGAACCTACCTGGCGTAACGCCTGGGTGGCACGGTTAAACTTGCTTTGGTTGAAGTCAAAACCACCAACCAGTGCCAGCACCGCGCCGTTTTGCGGATTGATGGAGACCAGTGCGGAGTTGACATCCGGCACTTGCGCCAGCCACCAGGCATTGCCAACCTGGCGTACCCAGATTTGCTGCCCGGTTTGTACCACATCGGTCACTTTACGCGGCGTTGGGCCTTGCTGGGTATCCGAGCGGTAAGGACGCGCCCAACGCATGCCATCCATCCGTAATGACACTGACGTACCATCCGCTAGCGCGGCAATGGCTTCCTGCGGATTGGCGCTGGTAACAACCGCCGGTAATAGCGGTCCATAAGTCGGCAGCGCTTTCAGCGTATCGGTGATTTTTTTACTGTCCCAACTGCTTTCGCCCACTTTCCACAGCACGTTCGACGGGCCGCGGTAGCCGTGACGCATGTCATAATCCATCACGTTGTTACGTACTGCCTGCTGAGCTGCCTGCTGTACTTTACGCGTAATGGTGGTGGTAATGCGATACCCGTCTTCATAGGCTTTCTCGCCATAACGGTTATACATCTCCTGGCGCACCATCTCAGACAAATACGGTGCAGAGAAAGCGATTTCCGGCGCGTGATAGTTGGCGTCAATCGCTTCATTACGCGCCTGGTCGTACTGGGCCTGCGTGATGTAGTTTTCGCTCAACATGCGCGACAGCACGACGTTACGTCGCGCGGTTGCCCGGTCCATCGAATAGAGTGGGTTGAAGGTTGACGGCGCTTTTGGCAGACCGGCAATCACTGCAATTTCACTTAAGCTAAGCTGATCAACGGTCTTACCGAAATAGACCTGCGCGGCAGCACCCACGCCATAGGCGCGATACCCCAGGTAAATCTTGTTCAGATACAGCTCGAGGATCTCATCTTTACTCAGCAGTTGTTCAATGCGGATCGCCAGGAACACCTCTTTGATCTTACGCATCAGCGTACGTTCTGGGCTGAGGAAGAAGTTTCTCGCCAACTGTTGGGTAATGGTGCTCGCCCCTTGCGACGCGTGCCCAGAGAACAACGCGACACTGGCCGCACGGAAGATCCCCACCGGGTCTACCCCATGGTGATCATAAAAACGGCTGTCTTCTGTGGCGATAAAGGCTTTAACCATTACTGGCGGCATCTGATCCAGCGTGACCGGGATTCGACGTTTCTCGCCATATTGCGCGATCAGCTCGCCGTCAGCGCTGTAAACCTGCATCGGGATCTGTAAACGCACGTCTTTGAGCGTCGCGACGTCAGGTAATTGCGGCTCAATATAGCGATAAAGGCCATAAATCGAGCCTGCTCCCAGCAGGATGCAACATACTGCAAGGATTAATAAATACTTTACGAACTTCACTGGAGATTTCCCATTTAGTGGCATTTGGGCAGTTTATAAACAAACGCGCGGTAGTATAAAGGCAAGCCAGACGCATTGATATACCCGTTAAAGCAACGGGTGATACGGAGATCATCAGCAATGGCTTTCAATATCTGGAAAATTGGTCTGCATATTCAGCAACATGAAGCGCTGGCAGTCGCCGCTGTTCGCGACGCATCCGGTTGGTTTCTACAACGCTGGTGGCGCATACCGCTGACGCCTCAGGTTATCGTCGATGGCCACATTCGCGAGCCTGAACAGCTTGTCGCTGCGCTACTGCCGTGGAGCCGTGAGCTTCCTCGCCGACACCATATTCATCTTTCCTTTCCCGCCAACAGGACTTTACAAAAAAAGTACCCTCGTCCGGATATGACATTACGCGAGCCGGAGCAAACCGCATGGTTATCCGGTTCGATGGCGCGTGAATTGGATATGGCACCAGATGCGCTGCATTTCGATTATAGCGAAGACGCATTGAGCCCGGTGTTTAACGTCACTGCCGCGCAAAGCAAAGAGATTTCAACACTGCTGACGCTTATTCAAACGCTGAAAGTGCAGGTTACGGCGATTACCCCGGATGCCAGTGCGTTACAGCGATTTATTCCCTATTTGCCAGAACATCAACAGTGTTTGGTATGGCGTGATGACGCCCAGTGGCTGTGGGCTACCCATTCGGCATGGGGACGTAAATCAACGGGTGATATTGGCAGTATCGACGAGCTTGCCACGACATTGTCTCTTCCCACGACAGCCATTGCGCTATGTGACCCCGACGGCTTCGATCCGTTAAGCGTGGTGTCCGTGCGCCAGCCGCCCATTCCCACGCAAAGCCATCGTTTCGCCATTGCTTTGGGACTCGCTATGGGAGGCGTGTGCTAATGATAGCGACCATCAACCTCCTCCCCTGGCGCCAGACGCGACGACGCGCCTGCCTGCGTTTCTGGGGCGTTTTATTTAGCGCTTCGCTAGTGCTTAGCATTGGCGTGTTGTTGCGCTATTGCAGCGTTTTTTACATAGAAACCCGGATTGAATTGTTGCTGGCTGATGCCGAAAAGACGCGAGGCGAGGCCTTAATGGCGCTAAAGCCGCGCATGAAGCATCGCCAGCAACGATGGCTGCAGGTAAAAGAACGAAACAGGCAGCGTGAGCAGACCCGAAGCTGGCAGCTGGTTTTGCAAGGGCTAGCGGAATTACTGCCAGAGCAGGCGTGGTTTACAAAAATCACCTGGCAGCAGGAGACGCTGGAGCTGACGGGAAACACGCTGAATTTTGCGGCGCTAAAGACGCTGGAAGCGCAATTACGCCAGCCGTCGCGGTTTCAGTTGAACAGCCCAGGGGAAACGCAGCAGGATGCGCAGGGACGCTGGCAATTCCACTATCGACTAACGCGGAGCGGTGCGCATGATAACGCTCTGTGATAGCTGGTTAGCACAGTCGCCGCGCTTTCGGCTCATTTGCTGGTGTGGCTGGCTGCTGGGACTGCTTATCGCCGTCTTGCTCTGTCTTCATCCCGTCGCGCAGAAACGGGTGATGCATCAAGAGGCGCTCAACCAGCAACGTGCGGCCATTCAGACACAATGGCGAAATCTATATTTGCTGGCGACATCATCAGAAGCTCCTGAAGAGCCGCTGATTCCGTTCTCTCCGCTGCTGTTTCAGACTCTGCACACACGTCTTCTCCACTGGCAGCCCTCCGCTCAGGGTGGAGAGATGACGCTCAAGCCAGCCTGGGATGCCATCCCGCTGATGTTTGTCCAACTGGCGGAGCAGGGAATGAACGTTAGCCAATTTTCTCTCAGCCAGGAAGGAGCTGAATTGCTGCTAACGCTACAACTGGAGCGCCTGAATGACGGTTAAACGCTGGTTGTTGGCATGCGTAAGCGTACTGGTGCTCACCGGTATGCGTAATCCCTTCCTGCCGCCGGAAGACCACTGCCAAATTGCTGAACTGTCAGCATGGCGTTTTCAGGGAATGGTGAGCCAGGACACACGACCCATCGGCATCGTGCAGGATAACCAACACAAATGGCGGCGAGTGGAGCGAAATGAGGTCCTGAAAAACGGTTGGAAAGTGGCACAGATAACAGCTCAGAGCATAACCCTCGACATAGGGAAAAACTGCGAGCCACCACAGTGGCAGTGGCAACGACAAGGAGCGGTAAATGAAGCGAAGGATGGCGTGGATAGTGATAATGGTAATGGGCGTGATTCCCAGCGTGCTGGCGGGGAAATCACAAAACGTGACGCTGGTGGTCGATGAAGTGCCGGTTGTGCAGGTATTGCAGGCATTAGCTGAACAAGAACAGAAAAACCTGGTGGTTTCACCGGATGTTAGCGGTGTGCTGTCACTGCATCTGACGAATGTGCCCTGGAAGCAGGCATTGCAAACGGTAGTGAAAAGCGCCGGGCTGGTATTACGCCAGGAGGGCAATATTCTGCATGTGCATTCTGTTCAATGGCAGAGTGAAAATGCGGCCCGCCAGGAAAATGAGCAGGCACGGACTCAGGCCAGTTTACCACTGGAACATCGCAGCATCATTTTGCACTATGCCGATGCATCCGAGCTGGCCAAGGCCGGAGAAAAGCTGCTTAGCGCCAAAGGCAGCATGACGGTGGATAAACGAACCAACCGTTTACTGCTGCGTGATAATCGCGTTGCGCTTAACGCACTGGAAAAGTGGGTGGCGCAAATGGATCTGCCGGTTGCACAGGTTGAGCTGGCGGCGCATATCGTCACAATTAATGAAAAAAGTTTGCGTGAGCTGGGGGTTAAGTGGTCGCTGGCTGACGCACAGCAACCCGGTACGGTGGGTAATGTTACAACGCTTGCCAGCGATCTTTCTGTCGCCACCGCTACAACCCGTGTAGGATTTAACATTGGCCGCATTAACGGTCGTTTACTCGAACTGGAGCTGTCTGCGCTGGAGCAAAAACAGCAGTTGGATATCATCGCCAGTCCACGTTTACTGGCTTCTCACCTGCAACCTGCCAGTATTAAGCAGGGTAGCGAAATCCCATATCAGGTCTCCAGCGGTGAAAGCGGCGCGACATCCGTCGAGTTTAAAGAAGCTGTATTGGGGATGGAGGTAACGCCTACCGTGTTGCAGAAAGGACGAATCAGGCTGAAACTGCATATCAGCCAGAATGTTCCCGGGCAGGTGTTACAACAGGCGGATGGCGAAGTTCTGGCTATTGATAAGCAGGAGATTGAAACGCAGGTCGAGGTGAAAAGCGGCGAAACGATTGCCCTGGGCGGGATTTTTTCACACAAAAATAAATCCGCTGCCGACAGCGTGCCGCTGTTAGGCGATATTCCCTGGCTTGGCTCTCTCTTTCGCCATGATGGAAAAGAAGACGAACGGCGCGAATTAGTGGTGTTTATTACGCCCAGACTGGTTTTAACGGAATAACTTATGCATGAAAAGCCGTTGTTTTTGCACTGAACACGTTTCAGGGATTTGACGTGCGGGAGTATTTAGCATACAAGGAGTACCGATTTGAGCGTCGGTACTTTTCTTTACTTATGCGGCAATGAATACGCTTTGCCTTTCCGGTGGTGTGTCATAGGCTTATTTCGTGTCATTTGGCTGCGCGATACGTCGCCAGGTCTGATGTTTGCAGGGTAGCATGCATGCCACGACCAGAAATGCGTAAGGTTTGGTGATTTATTCAGTTGCCAAACCCGCTTGAGTATTGAGATAATTTTCAGTCTGACTCTCGCAATATCTTATGAGGTTTCAGTTCATGTCCTGCTGCGCTGGGTGTCTGCGAAGCGGGTTTACCATTAACGAATAGTCTTAGTAGTACCGAAAAAATGGCAGAGAAACGCAATATCTTTCTGGTTGGGCCTATGGGTGCCGGAAAAAGCACTATTGGGCGCCAGTTAGCTCAACAACTCAATATGGAATTTTACGATTCTGATCAAGAGATTGAGAAACGAACCGGAGCTGATGTGGGCTGGGTCTTCGATGTAGAAGGTGAAGACGGCTTCCGTGATCGCGAAGAAAAAGTCATCAACGAGTTGACGGAAAAACAGGGTATTGTGCTGGCAACTGGCGGTGGCTCTGTAAAATCACGTGAAACACGTAACCGTCTCTCCGCGCGTGGCGTCGTGGTCTATCTTGAAACGACAATTGAAAAACAACTTGCGCGTACTCAACGTGACAAGAAACGCCCGCTGCTGCAGGTAGAATCACCGCCTCGTGAAGTTCTGGAAGCGTTGGCTGACGAACGTAATCCTTTGTATGAAGAGATTGCTGACGTGACCATTCGCACCGACGATCAGAGCGCAAAAGTCGTAGCAAACCAGATTATTCATATGTTGGAAAGCAACTAATTCTGGCTGAATACACACTCGTCTGCGGGTACAAGTAACTAAGGTGGATGTCGCGTAATGGAGAGGATCACAGTCACTCTCGGGGAACGTAGTTACCCTATCACCATCGCGGCTGGTTTGTTTAATGAGCCAGCTTCATTCTTACCGCTGAAATCGGGCGATCAGGTTATGTTGGTGACCAACGAAACCCTGGCTCCCCTTTATCTCGATAAGGTTCGCGGCGTACTTGAACAGGCGGGTGTTAACGTTGATAGCGTTATCCTCCCCGATGGCGAGCAGTATAAAAGCCTGACGGTTCTGGATACGGTTTTCACTGCGTTACTGCAAAAACCACATGGTCGTGATACCACGTTAGTCGCACTTGGCGGCGGCGTGATTGGCGATCTGACCGGTTTTGCGGCAGCCAGCTATCAGCGCGGTGTTCGTTTTATTCAAGTCCCAACAACCCTGTTGTCGCAGGTCGACTCTTCCGTTGGCGGCAAAACCGCCGTAAACCATCCCCTCGGTAAAAACATGATTGGCGCGTTTTACCAACCGGCCTCCGTGGTGGTGGATCTCGATTGTCTGAAAACGCTTCCTGCGCGTGAGCTGGCATCGGGCCTGGCGGAAGTGATCAAATACGGCATAATTCTTGACGGTAAGTTTTTCAGCTGGCTGGAAGACAATCTGGATGCGTTGTTGCGTCTGGACGGTCCGGCGATGGCGTACTGTATTCGTCGTTGTTGTGAGCTGAAAGCAGAAGTTGTCGCAGCAGACGAGCGCGAAATGGGCTTACGTGCTTTACTGAATCTGGGGCACACGTTTGGCCATGCGATCGAAGCTGAAATGGGTTATGGCAATTGGTTACATGGTGAAGCAGTTGCAGCAGGTATGGTAATGGCTGTCCGTACGTCTGAACGTTTGGGTCAGTTCACCTCCGCTGATACGCAGCGCATCATTACGCTGTTACAGCGAGCAGGCTTACCGGTGAATGGGCCGCGTGAAATGTCCACTGAGGCTTATCTGCCGCACATGCTACGAGATAAAAAAGTGTTAGCGGGAGAGATTCGTTTAGTGCTTCCGCAGGCTATAGGGAAGAGTGAAGTGCGCGGCGGAGTGTCGCACGAGGTGGTTCTTAACGCTATTGCTGATTGCCAGCTGGCGTAACAACAAGAAAGGTCTGGCTTACGTTGCGAAACGTAGGTCTTTTAGCTTCAGGTTATGTGCAAAGTCGTAAGCATTAACCTTTGAGTGGGGTGTTAAATGGATGAATTCAAACCAGAAGACGAGCTGAAACCCGATCCCAGCGATCGTCGTACTGGTCGTTCTCGTCAATCGTCTGAACGCGATAATGAGCCGCAAATCAATTTTGATGATGTTGATCTGGATGCTGACGATCGCCGTCCTGCGCGCGCACGTAAAGAGCGTGAAGAAGAGCGGGACATTGAAGAAGAGTATGAATCTGAAGACGATAACGTGGATGAAGAGCGTGTAGAACGCCGTCCGCGCAAGCGTAAGAAAGCCGCCAGTAAGCCTGCCTCACGTCAGTATATGATGATGGGGGTCGGTGTTCTGGTGCTCCTGCTGCTGATTATCGGTATCGGTTCTGCGCTGAAAGCCCCCTCATCATCTTCTTCCAATGAGCAGGCAGCATCTGGTGAGAAGAGCATCGACCTTTCTGGCAGCAATGCAACGGATCAGGCGAGTACGACTACGCCTGCAGCGGGCGCTGAGCAAACTGCGGGCAATACCCAGCAGGATGTTTCCCTGCCACCGATTTCCTCCACGCCGACTCAAGGTCAGACACCTGCGGCAACCGAAGGCCAACAGCGTGTTGAAGTGCAGGGCGATCTGAACAACGCTTTGACGCAACCGCAGGGTCAGGAGCAGGTTAATAATGTTGTAGTTAACTCTACGCTGCCGACCGAACCTGCGACCGTAGCTCCCGTTCGTAATGGTAATGCTGCGCGCCAGACTGCGAAAACGGAAACGACTGAACGTCCTGCTGCTACGCGCCAGGAACGTAAACAGGCTGTTATTGAGCCGAAGAGCAAGCCGCAAACCACGGTGAAAACAACGCCGGCAGAGCCGAAACCTGTTGTTCAGGCAAAACCAACCGCAACTGCACCGACGACCACAACTAAAGCGCCAGTGGTAACCGCTACGCCGAAAGCAACCGCGGCGACGACGCCAGCCCAGACTGCAACGCCTGCGCCAACCGCGACGGCAACAACGTCAACACCTGTTGCTGGCGGAGCGAAAAGTGCTGGAAATGTCGGCGCGTTAAAAGCTGCGCCGTCCAGCCATTACACGCTGCAGCTCAGCAGTTCTTCTAACTACGACAACCTGAACGGTTGGGCGAAGAAAGAAAACCTGAAGAACTACGTGGTGTACCAGACGACGCGTAACGGTCAACCGTGGTATGTTCTGGTGACGGGCGTTTATGCCTCTAAAGAAGATGCGAAACGTGCAGTGTCTACGTTACCCGCCGATATTCAGGCGAAAAACCCGTG
Source organism: Citrobacter sp. Cu096 (assembly GCF_030332285.1). Classification (NCBI taxonomy): domain Bacteria; kingdom Pseudomonadati; phylum Pseudomonadota; class Gammaproteobacteria; order Enterobacterales; family Enterobacteriaceae; genus Citrobacter; species Citrobacter sp. Cu096. The sequence goes on along the minus strand of NZ_JAOWID010000019.1, from coordinate 40,874 downwards.
GGCAAAACCGCTGCACCAGGTTCAGGCCGATTTGAAGTAAGATAGGATATGTTCTGCAATGGTTTGCTGTTTCGCCCAATTGCGGGACAAAGACTAAAGCGCAGGATGCTGTCGGAGCTTTCTCCACAGCCGGAGAAGGTGTAATTAGTTAGTCAGCATGAAAAAAAATCGCGCTTTTTTGAAATGGGCAGGGGGGAAATATCCCCTGCTTGATGATATCAAACGGCATTTACCTCAGGGTGAGTGCCTGATTGAACCCTTCGTGGGTGCCGGGTCGGTGTTTCTCAACACCGACTTTTCTCGTTATATTCTTGCCGATATCAACAGCGACCTCATCAGTCTCTATAACATCGTGAAGACGCGTACCGATGAGTATGTGCAGGCTTCACGCGAGCTGTTTATGCCTGAAACCAATCAGGCTGAGGTGTACTATCGGTTCAGAGAAGAATTTAATGCCAGCCAGGATCCGTTCCGCCGTGCAGTGCTGTTCTTGTATCTGAACCGCTTTGGTTACAACGGATTATGCCGTTACAACCTGCGCGGCGAGTTTAACGTACCGTTTGGTCGTTATAAAAAACCTTACTTCCCGGAAGCCGAGTTGTACCATTTTGCTGAAAAAGCGCAGAATGCGGAGTTCCATTGCCTCTCTTATGAAGAGTGTATGGATCGAGCAGACAGTAACTCTGTGGTCTATTGTGACCCGCCTTATGCACCACTTTCGGCGACGGCAAATTTCACCGCGTATCATACCAATAGCTTTAGCCCGAAAGAGCAGGCGCATCTGGCCCAGATGGCAGAAAAGCTGGTCAGTAAGCAGATCCCGGTGTTAATTTCGAATCATGACACGCCCGATACCCGTGAATGGTACAGCGCGGCGAAACATTTTCAGGTCAAAGTGCGGCGCAGCATTAGCAGCAATGGCGGCACGCGTAAAAAGGTGAATGAACTGCTGGCACTGTATAAACCAGGAGTTGTAACGCCTGCGAAGAAATAATTCTCAAGGAGAAGCGGATGAAACAGTATTTGATCGCCCCCTCAATTCTGTCGGCTGATTTTGCCCGCCTGGGTGAGGACACCGCGAGAGCGCTGACTGCCGGAGCCGACGTCGTGCACTTCGATGTCATGGACAATCATTACGTACCGAACCTGACCATCGGCCCGATGGTGCTGAAATCGTTGCGTAAATATGGCATTACCGCCCCGATTGATGTTCACCTGATGGTGAAACCGGTCGATCGTATTGTCCCGGACTTCGCCGCAGCCGGCGCCAGCATCATTACTTTTCACCCGGAAGCCTCCGAGCATGTCGATCGCACTTTACAGCTGATCAAAGAACATGGCTGTAAAGCGGGCCTGGTATTCAACCCGGCAACGCCGCTGAGCTATCTGGACTACGTCATGGATAAGCTCGACGTGATCCTGCTGATGTCCGTTAACCCAGGTTTTGGCGGGCAGTCTTTCATCCCACAAACGCTGGATAAGCTGCGTGAAGTACGTCGCCGTATTGATGAGTCTGGCTACGATATCCGTCTGGAAGTGGACGGCGGCGTCAAGGTGAACAACATCGGTGAGATCGCGGCGGCGGGTGCAGATATGTTTGTCGCAGGCTCTGCTATTTTCGACCAACCAGACTACAAAAAAGTCATTGATGAAATGCGCAATGAACTGGCGAAGGTAAGTCATGGATAAGTTTCAGGATATTCGGGGCGCTGCATTTGACCTCGACGGCACGCTGGTCGACAGCGCGCCGGGATTAGCCGCAGCGGTGGATATGGCGCTGTATGCGCTGGAACTGCCGGTGGCCGGTGAAGAACGCGTTATCACCTGGATTGGTAACGGTGCAGATGTACTAATGGAGCGCGCGCTGGCGTGGTCTCGTCAGGAGCGCGCGACATTACGTAAAACAATGGGTAAACCACCCGTTGATGATGATATTCCCGCCGAGGAACAGGTGCGGATTTTGCGCAAGCTGTTCGACAGATACTACGGCGATGTCGCAGAAGAGGGGACATTCCTGTTCCCTGATGTAGCCGATACGTTGGGCGCGCTGCATGCGAAAGGATTGCCGCTGGGTCTGGTGACTAACAAACCGACCCCGTTTGTCGCGCCATTGCTTGAGGCGTTAGATATCGCCAAATACTTTAGCGTGGTCATCGGTGGCGACGACGTGCAGAATAAAAAACCCCATCCGGATCCGCTGCTGCTGGTGGCAAGTAAGCTTGGCATCAAGCCTGAGCAAATGCTCTTCGTAGGGGATTCACGCAATGATATTCAGGCGGCAAAAGCTGCTGGTTGTCCGTCCGTTGGCCTGACCTATGGCTACAACTACGGCGAGTCGATCGCGCTGAGCCTGCCCGACGTTATTTACGACCGTATTAATGAACTACTGCCCGCTCTCGGGCTTCCGCATAGCGAAAATCAGGAATCAAAAAATGACTAAGCCCATCGTTTTTAGTGGCGCACAGCCCTCAGGTGAATTGACCATTGGCAACTATATGGGTGCGCTGCGTCAGTGGGTGAGCATGCAGGATGACTACCATTGCATCTACTGCATCGTTGACCAACATGCTATCACCGTTCGTCAGGACGCTCAGCAGTTGCGTAAAGCAACGCTGGATACGCTGGCGCTATACCTGGCATGCGGTATCGATCCTGAAAAAAGCACTATTTTCGTCCAGTCTCATGTGCCGGAACACGCACAGTTAGGTTGGGCGCTGAACTGCTACACCTATTTCGGTGAGCTGAGCCGTATGACCCAGTTCAAAGATAAATCCGCACGTTATGCGGAGAACATTAACGCCGGGCTGTTTGATTATCCGGTACTGATGGCGGCAGACATCCTGCTGTATCAGACCAACCAGGTCCCGGTTGGCGAAGATCAGAAACAGCATCTGGAGCTGAGCCGCGACATCGCCCAGCGCTTCAACGCCCTGTATGGCGACATCTTCAAAGTGCCGGAGCCGTTCATTCCTAAATCCGGCGCGCGTGTGATGTCGCTGCTGGAGCCGACGAAGAAGATGTCAAAATCTGATGACAACCGCAACAACGTTATCGGCCTGCTGGAAGACCCGAAATCTGTCGTCAAAAAAATCAAACGTGCGATGACCGACTCGGAAGAGCCGCCAGTTGTTCGTTACGATGTGAAAGAAAAAGCGGGCGTTTCCAACCTGCTGGATATCCTCTCTGCCGTCACTGGCCAGAGCATTCCGGAGCTGGAAAAACACTTCGAAGGCAAAATGTATGGCCATCTGAAAGGCGAAGTTGCTGAGGCTGTTTCCGGCATGCTAACTGAGCTTCAGGAGCGTTATCACCGTTTCCGTAACGATGAAGCTTTCCTGCAGAAAGTGATGAAAGACGGTGCTGAAAAAGCCAGCGCCCGTGCGTCTGTTACGCTGAAAGCCGTTTATGAAGCCATTGGTTTTGTCGCCAAGCCGTAATACGCGCTGCAGTTCTGAAGAAACCGGGGTATACCCGGTTTTTTTTCGCCTGTTTGTTTGTGAATAGCAAAAACTGTGAAGCACCTCGCCGTTTGCATATTTCCTTGTTGCGCTATATTTTCATTTTAATGAAGATATAAATATTCAATTTACTGAAAATATATAATGAGTCGGACATTTATTAAGAAGGAAGGGGTTGTACTGACAACCCTGGCCCGTTACCTGCTCGGTGAAAAGTGTGGTAACCGTTTGAAAACCATTGATGAACTGGCGAGCGAATGCCGCTCGTCGGTGGGATTAACGCAGGCCGCGCTAAAAACACTGGAATCGTCAGGCGCGATCCGTATTGAGCGTCGTGGGCGTAATGGTAGTTACCTGGTAGAGATGGATAACCGCACGCTGTTGACGCATGTGGATATCAATACTGTGGTCTGTGCGATGCCGCTACCCTACACCCGTTTATATGAAGGGCTGGCGAGTGGGCTTAAGGCACAGTTTGATGGGATCCCGTTTTATTACGCACACATGCGTGGGGCCGATATTCGCGTGGAATGCCTGCTAAACGGCGTTTACGACATGGCGGTGGTTTCTCGCCTGGCTGCGGAAAGTTATCTTGCCCAGGACGGGCTGCGCATCACGTTGGCGCTGGGGCCGCATACCTACGTCGGCGAACATCAACTGATTTGTCGCAAAGGCGAATGTGCCGCGGTAAAACGGGTCGGGCTCGATAATCGCTCGGCGGATCAGAAAATCATGACCGAGGCCTGTTTTGGCGATCGTGACGTTGAACTGATCGATATGCCTTACCACGAGAGTTTGCAGCGCATCGCGAAAGGAGATGTCGATGCGGTGATCTGGAACGTGGTAGCAGAGGCCGAATTGGCGGTACTGGGATTAGAAGCCACGCCGCTCACCAACGATCCGCGATTTCTACAGGCCACGGAGGCGGTGGTGCTGACCCGGGCAGAGGATTATCCGATGCAACAGTTACTGCGGGCGGTTGTTAATAAAGAGGCACTGCTCGCCCACCAACAACGTGTGGCGAACGGTGAACAGGAACCCAGTTATTAAGTGAAGGCGAACGACATGGAAAACAGGTTGAACCTGCTGTGTGAAGCAGGTGTTATCGACAAGGATATTTGCAGCGGCATGCTGCAGGTCGTCAGGCGGCTGGACGAAGAATGGCGTTTGCCGATTCACAGCGAGCAAGGAACCATGGCGATGACGCATATGGCGAGTGCGCTCATGCGCAGTCGCCAGGGCGAGGTGATTGAAGCGCTGGATGGTGAGCTGCTGGAGGAACTGGCGCAATCTCATCTCTGGCCGACTATTTTACTGGTCCATCAGGCATTGCTGAAAGAATTCACGGTGACGCTACATGTGAATGAAGAAGGCTACATGCTGGCGAACTTGTATGGATTGTGGATGGCGGCACACGAAGACGTCTGAAATCAATGGGGAAATAGCGTATTGCATCCTAAATATTCAAAAAAATGAATATTTAGCTGAAGGATTAGAAACGAGGCAGAGAAATGTTTATAGACGCATTGAAACGCCAGAACCCCGCGCTAATCTCCGCCGCTGTCGCGCTGTGGCAGCAGGGAAAGATCGCGCCTGACAGTTGGGTTATTGATGTTGACCAGGTTATTGATAATGGCAAACGCCTGCTGGACGTCGCCAGGCAGTATGGCATCTCGCTGTACCTGATGACCAAACAGGTTGGACGCAATCCATGGCTGGCGGAGAAACTATTGCAGCTTGGCTATGAAGGCATCGTGGTTGTCGATTACAAGGAGAGTCGCGTCATGCGCCGTGCCGGGTTGCCGGTGGCGCATCAGGGACATCTGGTGCAGATCCCTTCGCGACAGGTCAATCAGGCTGTCGCACAAGGAACCGAGGTCATTACGTTGTTTTCGCTGGAGAAAGCGCGCGAAGTTTCGGCGGCGGCGGTGAAGGCCGGTTGCCAGCAAAACGTGATGCTGAAGGTGTATGACAAGGATGATTTTCTCTATCCGGGGCAAGAAAGCGGCTTTCCGCTGATATATCTGACGGATGTGGTCAATGAAATCCGCAGACTGCCGGGCCTGCGCCTGAGCGGCCTCACCCATTTCCCGTGCCTGTTATGGGATGAAAACTCCGCGCAGACGATGCCGACGCCTAATCTGCACACGCTGGTGAGTGCCCGGCGTCAGTTGGCCCAAGCCGGAATTACTATTGATCAGCTTAATGCGCCGTCAGCCAGTAGCTGCACATCATTACCCCTACTGGCGGAATATGGCGTCACCCACGCCGAGCCGGGTCATGCGCTGACAGGCACCATCCCTGCCAATCAAAAGGGCGACCAGCCTGAACGTATTGCGATGCTGTGGCTGAGCGAGGTCTCGCACACGTTTCGCGGGGACAGTTATTGCTACGGCGGGGGCTATTACCGTCGCGGTCATGCGCAAAACGCACTGGTCTTTACGCCGGAAAATGACGCCCCCATAGCCGCGAAGCTAAAACCCGTTGACGACAGCAGTATCGATTACTACCTGCCCGTAGCCGGTGAGTTTCCGGTGAGCAGCGCAGTGATCTTCTGTTTTCGCACCCAGATCTTCGTGACGCGCAGCGACGTGGTGTTGGTGTCGGGTATCCAGCGTGGCGTGGCTGAAATCGTCGCGCGTTATGACAGTCTCGGCAATATTCTGGAGGACTAATGGCCCGATTCGTGGTGTTGGTAATCGACAGTTTTGGCGTCGGCGCAATGAAAGACGTTGCGCGGGTTAGACCTCAGGATGCCGGGGCGAATACCTGTGGACATATCCTGAGTGAATTCCCGCAGTTACGGCTACCTACGCTGGAAAAGTTGGGATTGATTAACGCGTTGGGTTATACGCCAGGCGTGATGAATCCTTCGGAATCGGCAGTCTGGGGCGTTGCACAGTTGCAGCATGAAGGTGGCGATACCTTTATGGGGCATCAGGAAATTTTAGGCACACGGCCTCAGGCGCCTCTGCGGATGCCATTTAACGACGTCATCGATGGCGTTGAGCAAGCGCTGAAATTGGCGGGCTGGCAGGTGGAACGCCGTGGTAGCGAGCTGGCGTTTCTGTGGGTCAACAATGCGGTTGCGGTGGGCGATAACCTCGAGGCTGATTTAGGTCAGGTCTACAACGTCACTGCCAACCTGTCCGCCATTGCGTTTGATGAGGTGCTAAAGATTGGCCGCATAGTGCGTGAACAGGTTCAGGTCGGGCGCGTCATAACCTTTGGCGGCCAGCTTGCGAACAGCCAGCGCATTCTGGATGCCGCCGAAACGATGGAAGGGCGCTTTGTTGGCATTAATGCCCCACGTTCTGGCGCGTATGAAAACGGCTTTCAGGTCAGGCATATGGGCTTTGGCGTAGATGAGCAGGTACAGGTACCGCAAAAACTGCATGACGCCGGGATCCCTACCGTGCTGGTCGGTAAAGTGGCGGATATCGTTGGCAATCCGCACGGGCGCAACTGGCAAAACTTGGTGGATAGCCAGCAGATCATGGATATCACCCTTAACGAATTTAACGCTGAGTCGACGGTATTTATCTGTACCAACATTCAGGAAACCGATCTTGCCGGGCACGCTGAAGACGTCGCGCGGTATGCCGAACGATTACAGCTTGTCGATCTTAATCTTTCGCGCCTTCTGGCTGCCATGGATCCCAATGACTGTCTGGTGGTCATGGCCGATCACGGCAACGATCCGACCATTGGGCACAGCCATCATACCCGGGAAGTTGTGCCAGTTCTGGTGTATCAACAGGGCCTGGAGCCTGCGCAATTAGGCATCCGGGCGACGTTATCCGATGTTGGCGCGACGGTGTGCGAGTTTTTTGGCGCGCAGCGACCGCAAAACGGCAGCTCTTTTCTTTCGGCTTTACGGCTTTCAGGAGACACCTTATGAATTTTGATCCGACGGGCTACACCTGGGTCCACGAGCATCTGCATATCGATCTCTCCGGGTTCAAGAATAACCTCGACTGCCGGTTAGATCAGTACGATCTCATCTGTCAGGAGATGAAGGATCTCCGGACGTCAGGCGTCAGCAACATTATTGAGATGACCAACCGCTATATGGGACGTAATCCGCAATTCATGCTCTCACTGATGCGTGATACCGGAATTAACGTTATGGCCTGTACAGGCTATTACCAGGATGCGTTTTTCCCTGAACATGTCGCAACCTGCAGCGTAGAGCAGCTCGCGCAGGAGATGGTCGATGAGATTGTCGTCGGTATTGATGGCACTGAATTGAAAGCCGGAATTATCGCGGAAATCGGCTCCAGCGAAGGGGTAATTACGCCGCTTGAAGAGAAGGTGTTTATCGCTGCAGCGCGGGCACATCGCGAAACCGGACGCCCTATCTCGACCCATACCTCTTTTAGCACGATGGGGTTGGAACAGCTGGCTCTGCTGAAGGCGCACGGCGTTGACCTTTCCCGTGTGACCGTGGGTCATTGTGATTTGAAAGATAACCTCGACAACATCTATCGCATGATTGATCTCGGCGCGTATGTGCAGTTCGATACCATCGGTAAAAACAACTATTACCCGGATGAGAAACGCATCGCCATGCTGCATGCGATACGCGATCGCGGACTGCTTAGCCACGTCATGCTCTCTATGGACATTACCCGCCGCTCGCATTTAAAAGCCAATGGCGGTAATGGCTACGACTACCTGTTAACCACCTTTATCCCACAGCTGCGCCAGTCAGGATTCAGTCAGGCCGATGTGGACACGATGTTACATGATAACCCTTCAAAATTTTTCCAATAAGGACAGAATCATGAAAAAGATTGGCGTTGCTGGCTTACAGCGTGAGCAGATTAAAAAAACTATCGAAACTGCCGCTCCGGGCTGTTTTGAAGTCTCCATTCATAACGATATGGAGGCGGCAATGAAGGTGAAATCCGGACAGTTGGATTACTACATCGGTGCGTGTAACACCGGCGCGGGGGCTGCGCTGTCGATTGCCATCGCGGTGATTGGCTACAACAAAAGCTGCACTATCGCCAAGCCAGGTATTAAGGCGAAAGACGAACAGATCGCAAAAATGGTCGCGGAAGGGAAAGTGGCATTTGGTCTCTCCGTCGAACATGTTGAACATGCGATTCCGATGCTGGTTAACCATCTGAAATAAAAGGCATGACTATGGATCTGTATATTCAGATTGTGGTGGTGGCCTGCCTGACCGGCATGACGTCACTTCTGGCGCATCGTTCGGCGGCTGTCTTTCATGACGGCATCCGTCCGATTCTGCCGCAGCTGATCGAGGGGTACATGAATCGCCGCGAGGCGGGAAGTATCGCGTTTGGTCTGAGTATTGGCTTTGTCGCGTCGGTTGGGATCTCCTTTACTCTGAAAACCGGCTTACTTAACGCCTGGCTGCTGTTCCTGCCGACGGATATTCTCGGTGTGCTGGCAATGAACAGCCTGTTGGCGTTCGGTCTGGGGGCTATCTGGGGCGTACTGATTCTGACCTGCCTGCTGCCGGTGAACCATCTGCTCACAGCGTTGCCGGTTGATGTACTGGGTAGCCTTGGCGAGCTGAGTTCTCCGGTCGTTTCCGCATTCGCACTTTTCCCGCTGGTCGCGATTTTCTACCAGTTTGGCTGGAAACACAGCATTATCGCGGCGGTGGTGGTGCTGATGACCCGCGTCGTGGTGGTGCGTTACTTCCCGCATCTGAACCCGGAATCGATTGAGATTTTTGTGGGGATGATGATGCTGCTGGTGATTGCCATTACGCATGATATTCGCCACCGTGGCGATGAAGAGATGGATGGCAGCGGGCTATCGGTCTTTGAAGAACGAACCTCGCGGATTATTAAAAACCTGCCGTACATCGCGATTGTCGGTGCACTGATTGCCGCCGTCGCCAGTATGAAGATTTTCGCTGGTAGCGAAGTTTCAATTTTTACGCTGGAAAAAGCCTATTCGGCGGGGATTACGCCGGAGCAATCGCAGACGCTGGTTAACCAGGCGGCGCTGGCAGAATTTATGCGTGGGTTGGGTTTTGTGCCGTTGATTGCCACCACCGCGCTGGCAACCGGTGTATACGCGGTAGCGGGCTTCACCTTTGTTTATTCCGTTGGCTATCTGGCTCCGAACCCGTGGATAGCGGCAATCCTTGGCGCTATCGTGATTTCCGCAGAAGTGCTGCTGCTACGCTCAATTGGCAAATGGCTGGGGCGTTATCCATCAGTGCGTAACGCGTCGGACAATATTCGTAATGCGATGAATATGCTGATGGAAATGGCGCTGTTGGTAGGCTCGATTTTTGCCGCCATCAAGATGGCTGGCTACACCGGTTTCTCGATTGCGGTGGCGATCTACTTCCTCAACGAATCGATAGGGCGTCCGGTTCAGAAGATGGCAGCCCCGGTCGTGGCAGTAATGATCACCGGTATTGTGCTGAATATTCTCTACTGGTTTGGTCTGTTTGTTCCGGCCTGAGGAGGTGTAAAACATGAAGACGTTCCCTCTGCAAAGCCTGACGATTGCGCAGGCACAGCAGAAGCAGTTTGCGTTGGTGGATGTGATCTGCCGTCACTTTCCGGGTGCTGATTTTCTGTCCGGCGGAGATTTGGGACTGGCTCCGGGGCTGAATCAGCCCCGGGTCACGCAGCGTGTGGAAAAGGTGTTGGCCGAGGCTTTTCATGCTGAGGCCGCTGCCCTGGTCCAGGGCGCAGGCACCGGGGCTATTCGCGCCGGGCTGGCTGCACTCCTCAAACCTGGGCAGCGACTGCTGGTTCACGACGCGCCTGTGTATCCGACAACACAGGTGATCATCGAGCAGATGGGCATCACCCTGGTCAGGGCTGATTTCAACTGCCCCTCGGCAATCATGCGGGCTATTACGCAGTATCGCCCTGACGCCGCGCTGGTACAGCATACGCGGCAGCAACCGCAGGACCGTTACGTTTTAGCGGATGTGTTGGCGGAAATAACGCAATGCGGCGTACCGACGTTAACCGATGATAACTACGCGGTGATGAAAGTAGACGGAATTGGTTGTGAACGAGGGGCGACGCTGTCCACCTTTTCCTGCTTTAAGCTCTTCGGTCCGGAAGGCGTAGGGGCGGTTGTCGGCAAGGCGGAGGTTATCGCTAAAATCCGTACCAGCCTCTATTCCGGTGGCAGCCAGATCCAGGGGGGGCAAGCACTGGAAGTGCTGCGTGGCCTGGTTTTCGCCCCTGTAATGCATGCGGTACAGGCTGGGGTAACTGAACGGCTGCTAACGATGCTCAATAGCGGAGTGCTACCCGAGGTGAAACAGGCTGTTATTGCCAATGCCCAGTCGAAGGTACTGATCGTGGAGTTTCACCAGCCGATTGCCGCCCGCGTGCTGAAGGTGGCGCAAGAAAGAGGCGCGCTACCGTACCCGGTGGGAGCGGAGTCGAAGTATGAGATCCCGCCGCTGTTCTATCGCCTTTCCGGGACATTTCGTGAAGCAAATCCGTCGTTGGGTGATTATGCGATTCGCATTAATCCAAATCGCAGTGGAGAAGAGACCGTACTACGTATTTTGCGCGAGAGCGTGAATGCGATGATGTGTGAATGAGTATCTAATCTATAAATGGAAAAACCGGGGAGTTCCCGGTTTTTTTGTATCTGCGCAATCGCTTCTATTACTGATCTGCAGCCGGGCCGCAACCACCAATAATTTTAGAAATTGAAATAGCCGGATGCAGTAAGTAATCGTAGCTACAGTTATTTTTTTTGTTTTCGATATGACCAGTACATGCAGTCAGCGTAGCCAGTACACCTGCCACGATGGTGATTTTTGCAAATTTAAACATGATAAAATCCTTGTAAGATATCTGTTTTTTAAATGGATGAAATCCATTTCTCGTCGATTAAGATATCAACTAAGGAAAATTTTAAATAGTCCGAATAAGGACATAGTAATGTTTGTGTGGAATATATTTTTAATGGATTAAAATACTATGAAATGTATCTGTAATTAATGAAATGATGAATGCTATGAATGATATATTGTGTAGATTAAATATTGATTCTTATGAATCATAAATAGATGCCCTGATATTAAGGGCATCTATTTAACGTTCAATTAATGGTTTGAGAACCAGTTGAGTTTATCACGCAGTCCAACCACGCGACCGACAATAATCAGCGCCGGACTTTCAACCTGTTGTGCCAGCTCACCGAGCTGCGTCAGTACCCCGTTGACGACGCGTTGCTTCACGGAAGTCCCGTTTTCTACCAGCGCGACGGTCATATCAGGCTGCATGCCAAACTCGATCAATTTTTCCTGGATGGTTGCGGCCTGGTTCAGTCCCATATAGAACACCAGCGTCTGTTTTTCGGCTGCAAGGTTTTCCCAGTCCAGCTCTCCGCCGGTTTTCAGGTGTCCGGTGACCAGACGTACACTCTGGGCGTAATCACGATGGGTCAGCGGAATGCCGGAATAGGCAGAACAACCGGATGCTGCGGTAATCCCTGGCACAACGGAGAATGGAATACCGGCGTGGCACAAGGTTTCCAGCTCTTCACCGCCGCGGCCAAAGATGAACGGGTCGCCACCTTTCAGTCGCACGACGCGTTTGCCCTGTTGCGCCTCACGCAGCAGGATCTGGTTAATCTCGTCCTGCGGGACGCAGTGGTAGCCCGCGCGTTTACCGACAAACACCCGGTCAGCATCGCGGCGTACGAGATTCATGATGTCGTCGGAAACCAGACGGTCATAAACCACGACATCCGCTTGCTGGATCTGCTGTAACCCTTTCAGTGTCAATAGCCCGGCATCGCCAGGACCGGCGCCAACCAGCACCACTTCACCACGATGGTCCAGCGGTTCGCTGAGCAACTGCTCGGTGGTTTCCTCGACGGCCTTCTGATCGCTGTTCGCCAGCGACTGTGCCAGTCGGTCATTAACGAACAATTTTTCCCAGAAGCGGCGACGTTCACCCATACTGGCAAATTGTTTTTTCACCCGGGAACGCAACTTGCCTGCATACTGCGCGACCTGACCCAGATGTTGAGGCAGTAAGGATTCGAGTCTTTCACGCAGCAGACGGGCAAGCACCGGCGATGTACCGCCGGAGGAAACCGCCACCATCAGCGGCGAGCGATCGATAATGGAGGGCATGATAAAACTGGCTGCTTTTGGCGCATCGACCACGTTACAGAAGATGCGGCGTGACTCCGCAGCAGTACTGACGCTTTGGTTGACGGCGTCGTCATCGGTGGCGGCAATAGCCAGCCAGCAGGTGTCGAGCAGGGACTCATCGAACGGTCCCTCAACCAGCGTCAGCATGCCTTCATCTGCCCATACGGTAAACTGCGGAATAAACGCCAGCGCATTAACCGTTAAACGGGCGCCCGCTTCCAGCAGTAACCGCGCTTTGCGTTCTGCGACATCACCACCGCCGACGATCAGGCAGTCGCGGTCACGTAGTTGACAAAATATAGGCAAATGGTCCACGACATTACCCCTTAATTAATTATTAGCAGCCGCCTCTGGCTGGTTGATTTTTGCCGGAGCCGGACGCTCCGATTTTGGCGTAGCATACCAATAACCCAATCCCATGAATACGACACCGGACAAAGTATTACCGAGTGTCACCCACAGCAAGTTATGACCAATTCCTGACAAGGTATACGCCTCGCTGTGATGACCGAACCAGGAGAGGGCAAACAGTGTCATGTTGGCAACCGAGTGCTCATAGCCGGAAGCGATAAATGCCAGCAAACACCACCAGATTGCGAGGAACTTTGCTGTACCTTCGGTACGGATTGCCATCCAGATAGCCAGACAAACCAACCAGTTACACAGTGCGCCTTTAAAGAAAAGTACCGTTGCAGGCGCGGTGGCTTTTGCCAGTGCAACCGTATGTACAATGCTGGTATCGACCGGCAGCAGGCTACCGCCACCCCAACTGTACAGCAGGGCGACAAACACGGAACCCACCAGATTTCCCAGCCAGGTTTGCGGCAAAATGGCCCACATCTGACCGTGGCTGATGGTGCCCGCTTTTACGCCAAGTGTCAGGAACATTGTATGGCCTGTGAACAGTTCGGAACCGGCAATAATCACCAACGTCAATGCAATACCAAAGGTTGCACCCATCACCAGCGGACGCACAGACGGGTCAAGCAGATTACCGAGCGTAAAAATAAGGATGATGCCAAGGCCAACATAGGCTCCTGCCATGGCGGAGCTGACCCAGAATCCGAGTGGGTTATTAGCCGACAGGCGTGCGATGCGCGCAGCATTGGCCGCACACTTATTGATAGTGTCAGTAAACATTTGATTATCCTTTTCTCACTTCATCCTTTGCACTGCCTCTTTGTTGGCTGCCCTCGCTCACCCCAGTCACATAGTGAACTATGCTCCTGGGGGATTGCTCAGTTGCCGCCGCGATGCAGCACAAATGATTTGGTGATAACAATTACAATGAAAAAAATACAAAAAAGGGGAGGCGTTGCGCCTCCCAAAAATTAATTAACCGCGCAGTTGTACCGTGCCGTCTTTCACGCGGGCTTCGTAATGTTTCACGGAGAACTGTTCGTCTTCCATGCACAGTCCGTCGCTTAAACGAAAGCGCTGTTTTTTCAGCGGGCTGGCGACCCACAATTCGCCCTGATGCTCCGCAATCAGCCCACGAGACAACACGCTCGACTCAAAAAACGGGTCAATGTTGCTGATCGCATACACCTGGTCGCTGTGATATGGGCGGAAAATCGCAACCTGCTCGCTACCTAACAGGGCGCAGACGCCTGTTGCAGGCAGAATGTCATCGATTTTGCAGATGTTTTTCCACTGGCTCATGCGTTTTCCTCCACCAGAGTGACCGGGATACGCTCGTATGGCGTGGCCGGACGATGTTGTTCACGTTCAGGCACAACCTGGACATTCGGATCGCGTTGATCGCTGTTGATAAAGTGTTTGAAGCGAACCTGTGCGGATGGGGTGTTAACAGTCTCCGTCCACTCGCAGACCACCGCCTCACGCAGACGGGCCATCTCTTCTTCCAGGTGCTGGTTCAGACCCAGTTTGTCGTCGATGATGACTGATTTCAGATACTCGATACCGCCTTCCAGATTGTCTAACCATGGCGCGGTACGGGTCAGTTTATCGGCGGTACGGATATAGAACATCATGAAACGGTCAAGGTACTTGAGCAGCGTTTCGCGATCGATATCCGCTGCCAGCAGATCCGCATGGCGAGGTTTCATCCCACCGTTACCGCAAACGTACAGATTCCAGCCTTTCTCAGTGGCGATAATACCCACGTCTTTGCCCTGAGCTTCCGCACATTCGCGGGTACAGCCGGAGACGCCGAATTTCATTTTGTGCGGGGTACGAATACCTTTGTAGCGATTTTCCAGTTCCACGCCGAAGCCGACGCTATCGCCGACGCCATAACGACACCAGGTGCTACCGACGCAGGTTTTCGCCATACGCAGTGCTTTGGCGTACGCATGGCCGGTTTCAAAGCCCGCTTCAATCAGCTGGCGCCAGATTTCCGGCAGGTCATCTTTCTGCGCGCCGAACAGGCCGATACGCTGAGAACCGGTGATTTTGGTGTACAGGTTAAATTTACGCGCGATACGACCCACGGCAACCAGGCCTTCCGGCGTAATTTCACCGCCCGCAGAGCGCGGGATCACGGAGTAGGTACCGTCTTTCTGGATGTTTGCCAGGAAGTTGTCGTTGGTGTCCTGCAGCGGTGTGTGCTGTGGTTTGAGGATGTACTCATTCCAGCAGGACGCCAGCAGGGAACCTACGGTCGGTTTGCACACTTCACAGCCGTAGCCTTTCCCGTGTTTTGCCAGCAGTTCTTCGAAGGTTTTAATACCTTCTACACGGATCAGATGGAACAGTTCCTGACGTGAGTACGGGAAATGCTCACACAGATTGTTGTTAACTTCGATCCCCTGTTTCGCCAGTTCGGCGTTCAGAACCTGCGTTACCAGCGGGATACACCCGCCGCAGCCGGTACCGGCTTTGGTTTCTGCTTTAAGCGCCGCCACGGTGTGGCAGCCTTTGTTGATAGCGGCAACCAGCATGCCTTTAGTGACATCAAAGCAGGAGCAAATCTGCGCGCTGTCCGGCAGTTTATCCACGCCGATAGACGGCTTACCACTGCCTGCGTGTGCTGGCAGAATCAGTGAATCCGGATTTTCTGGCAGTTCGATGGCGTTCAGCACCAGTTGCAGCAAATTGCCGTAATCGCTGGTGTCGCCCACCAGAACCGCGCCGAGCAGGGTTTTGTTATCTTCGCTAACGATGAGGCGTTTGTAGACTTCTTTGCTTTCGTCGAGATAGACGTAGCTACGGGCGCCCGGCGTGCGCGCATGCGCATCGCCAATCCCGCCAACATCTACGCCGAGGAGCTTCAGTTTGGCGCTCAGATCCGCGCCTTCAAAGGCGTTTTCGGTTTCGAGAATATGGTCAACGGCAACCTGCGCCATTTTGTAGCCTGGGGCCACCAGACCATACACGCGGTTGTTCCAGCTGGCGCATTCGCCGATGGCGTAGATATCCGGGTCAGAGGTCTGGCAAGAATCGTTAATCACGATCCCGCCGCGCGGCGCGACGTCCAGGCCGCACTGAGTCGCCAGTTTGTCGCGTGGGCGAATACCGGTGGAGAAGACGATGAAATCAACTTCCAGTTCGCTACCGTCGGCAAAACGCATGGTTTTGCGTGCTTCGGTGCCTTCCTGAACGATCTCTTTGGTATTTTTGCTGGTGTGCACACGCACGCCCATGCTTTCAATTTTGCGACGTAACTGCTCGCCACCCATATGATCCAGCTGTTCAGCCATCAGCATCGGTGCGAATTCAATGACGTGAGTTTCAACGCCGAGGTTTTTCAGAGCGCCAGCGGCTTCCAGACCCAGCAGGCCACCACCGACGACGGCGCCGCGCTTACTACGACGCGCGCAAGACTCAATAGCGTTGAGGTCTTCAATGGTCCGGTAAACGAAACAGTCCTGGGTTTCCGAACCTTTAATCGGTGGGATCCACGGGTAAGAGCCCGTTGCCATGATCAGTTTATCGTAATAGACCGTACGACCTGCGCTGGAGTGGATCACCTTCTCCTGGCGGTTGATAGTAATTGCGCGCTCGCCCACTAACACCTTAACGCCGTGCTTCTCGTAGAATCCTTCACGCACCAGAGAAAGCTCTTCGGCGGTGTGGTGGGAGAAGTAGGAAGACAGGTGTACACGGTCGTACGCTTTGCGGGGTTCTTCACAGAAGACGGTAATATCAAAATTGGCAGCGTCGGATTTATCAAGAAGATCCTCAATAAAGCGATGGCCGACCATACCATTACCGATAATAGCGAGTCTGACTTTGCTCATTTTTGCCTCGATTTCTTTTCTATTACCGCCTACCTTAACGATTCAGCAACCCCGCTTATTGATGCAAATCAAATTCACCTTTATATACTCCTTAAGAGGTATATGGCTGATTTAACTGCATTTTTATAAGTTACGGAATTAACTGGCTTTTCGTGTTTGTATAAAAAGCATACAAATTAAAGGGCTTTTGTAAGAGTTGGCCTACATGACCAGCGAAAGGAAGAGGGGGCGAGAATGTGCCGGACAGCGCAGATACTATCCGGCGGTGAGATTAATGCGTGACTGGCGCGTTATGCTGGCGATGACGCGTGACGAACCCAAGAATAAAGCACATCACGAATACAACAGCATACAAACCGTTAGCCGTCTGCAATGCCGCCAGCGGGCCGCTGTGCGCCACAATAGGACCGGTGACCACGAAGGTGAGCATTGTACCGATGGTGCCACAGGTCAGAACGAAGTTAACCAGTTTTGGTGAGGCGACCTTCGTCTGCTGTGAGCCGAGGGTAATAATGGTGGTATAAATCGCGCTGGAGAAGAAGCCCAGCGTCAGGATGAACCACGGCATATGTTCCGGCGTACCGGTGATGAACAGATACATCAGAACGGTGGCCAGACCTGCCAGTACAGTCAGGATGCGCTGCAGATCGAAGAATCGCAGGATAAAGCTAAATGCCCACATACCAACCATGTAAGACATCCAGAAATCGCTGACCAGTTTACCCGCATCGTTCAGGCTCATTCCCAGACTTTTGGCGTATTCCGGTACCCAGGAGATAAAGCCCAACTGACCGAGGATGTAACATAGCGCGGCGATCGCCAGGAACAGCACGCCAATACCCCATTTTTCTTTCACTACCGGGGCGTCCGGTTGTTGCGCGTGTTTACCCAGCGCCGGGAATTCGCAGCCAAAGGTCAGCAGGAAAATGGCGACGTAGACCAGGCCGATGCAGGCATAGACCCAATACCATTCAATACTGCGTGCTAACAGATACGCTGCTACCATCGGGAAAATCATCCCCGCCATGCTGAAGAATGAGTCAGTAAACAGCAGGCGGGAACCGCGCTGGCGACCTTCGTACATCTGGGTCACCAGGAATGTACCAATCGACATGGTGATACCACTCACCACACCCAGTACAAACATGGCAGCAGAGAACAAAGCCAGGCTATGGCTGAGCATCAGTCCGGCGACAGCCAGGACCATCAGGATAAAACCAAAGCGCAACTGAGTTTTCAGTGGCACAATTTCCATCAACCATGCATTCAGAAAGATAGAGATCAGAATGCCTGCATTCAGGAAGGTGAAGGTATTACTCATACTGGAAACGGGCAAATGGAAATAGTCTGCGATGTTTCCCATCACCATCCCGGTGACAATTACCAACGCACCTGTCAGGGCGTAGGAGAGAAAGCTAATCCATGTGAGCTTGATGCGATTGCTGTTAGTCATGACTGGCCTGTATAGAAGTGTAAGGCGCATTGACTGCGCCGTGAGCGGGCAGATTTTAGGCGCTTTTGTGACGTATTTAAATATTTATTGGTAATGACTTTATTTATTACATTTTGTATGTGATCTAAATCACATTGAGTGATGCAGCAGTAAGGTTACATTTGTTTCAGGTACGTAAAATTAGGTAAAGGGATGGCCTTGTCCTTGAAGGCTCTTTAGAATCAATTCACTTGCTTCATTTCTGCTCTTGTTAAGGAATTCTCATGCTCAAATCGACTCTGGCGGCTGTTGCAGCTGTTCTCGCCCTTTCTGCTCTCTCTCCCGCAGCACTGGCAGCAAAAGGGGACCCGCATGTCCTGCTGACAACTTCTGCCGGTAACATTGAGCTGGAGCTGAACAGTCAGAAAGCCCCGGTTTCAGTGCAAAACTTTGTCGATTATGTCAACAGTGGTTTCTATAACAACACCACGTTCCACCGTGTGATCCCTGGTTTTATGGTGCAGGGCGGTGGTTTTACCGAGCAGATGCAGCAGAAGAAACCTAACCCGCCAATCAAGAATGAAGCCGATAACGGACTGCGTAACACCCGTGGCACGATTGCCATGGCGCGTACTGCGGATAAAGACAGCGCGACCAGCCAGTTCTTTATCAACATTGCAGACAACGCTTTCCTCGATCACGGCCAGCGCGACTTTGGCTACGCTGTTTTCGGTAAAGTTGTGAAAGGGATGGATGTCGCGGATAAGATCTCTCAGGTTCAGACCCATGATGTGGGTCCTTACCAGAATGTTCCGTCAAAACCGATTGTTATCCTGTCTGCCAAAGTCCTGCCGTAATCGTATTTTGCGCGGGCAATGCTTGCCCGCGTTCTCTCGCTTCTCTGCGTAACCCGAAATTGCTGCTTATACTTGTGGCAAGTGTCGGCTCATTCAGGGAGGTCACGTGAAAAAACTCACCGATAAACAAAAGTCCAGGGTCTGGGAACAACGGCGAAACGCCAATTTCCAGGCCAGTCGGCGGCTGGAAGGCGTGGATATTCCACAGGTTACCCTGAGCGCTGAAGACGCGCTGGCGCGTCTTGAAGCGTTGAGGAGGCACTATGAGCGATAAATTCGGTGATGGACGTGACCCCTACTTGTATCCGGGCCTGAATGTCATGCGTAACCGCCTGGGTATTCACCAGGCGCAGCGTCTGGCGCAGGCCGCTTATGAGTTGACGGCGCTGCGCGCAGCCACTATCGAATTGGGCCCGCTTAAACGGGGTTTGCCGCATCTGTGCGCTATTCATCGCCAACTCTATCAGGATATTTTTGACTGGGCGGGACATCTGCGAGAAGTCGATATTTACCAGGGTGATACCCGCTTTTGCCATTTCGCTTATATCGAGAAAGAGGGCAATGCGCTGATGCAGGACCTGGAAGACGAGTCCTGGCTGGTGGGGTTATCGGAGGATAAATTTGTCGACCGACTTGCGCACTATTATTGTGAAATCAACGTACTGCATCCGTTTCGTATTGGCAGCGGTCTGGCGCAGCGTATTTTCTTCGAACAGTTAGCGATTCATGCCGGGTATATGTTGAGCTGGGATGGCATCCAGGTTGAAGAATGGAACCGGGCTAATCAGAACGGGGCGATGGGCGACCTGTCTGCGCTGCGGGTGATATTTCGTAAAGTGGTAAGCGTAGTTCCGGAAACTGAGTAGAATAGCGCGGTTCTTATGTACCGGAGCCGCCATGATTCTGCTTATCGATAACTATGATTCATTTACCTGGAACCTGTATCAATACTTCTGTGAACTGGGGGCTGATGTCCTTGTCAGGCGCAACGACGAGCTGACGCTGTCGCAAATCGATGTGCTGAATCCGCAAAAAATTGTCATTTCCCCGGGACCTTGCACGCCGGATGACGCCGGTATTTCGCTGGATGTTATTCGCTATTTCGCGGGGAAGATCCCTCTGCTGGGGGTTTGTCTGGGGCACCAGGCGATGGCGCAGGCCTTTGGCGCGACCGTGGTGCGGGCGGCTAAAGTGATGCACGGTAAAACGTCGCCTATTTCGCATAACGAGCAGGGGGTTTTTCAGGGACTCGCCAATCCATTAACGGTAACGCGCTACCATTCTCTGGTGGTCGCTCCCGAAACCCTTCCTGACTGCTTTGAGGTGACCGCCTGGAGTGAAACGCAGGAGATCATGGGTATTCGTCACCGGGAGTGGGATATGGAGGGGGTGCAGTTTCACCCGGAGAGCATTCTCAGCGAACAGGGGCATCAGCTGCTGGCTAATTTTCTCAATCGGTGATTTGTGGTTGCTATTCAGTGATTTTTTATTCATATTTTGTGATTATAATCTCACTAGCATTTCTGCTTAACAGGGTGGTAATGACATGGCAACTGAACAAACTGCAATTACACGCGCGACATTCGATGAAGTGATTCTGCCGATTTATGCACCGGCTGAGTTTATCCCGGTAAAAGGGAAAGGGAGTCGAGTGTGGGATCAACAGGGTAAAGAGTATGTTGATTTCGCAGGCGGTATTGCAGTTACCGCGTTAGGGCATTGCCATCCGGCGCTGGTTGAGGCGTTAACCACCCAGGGCGAAACCCTGTGGCATACCAGCAATGTTTTCACCAACGAACCGGCGTTACGCTTAGGTCGTAAACTCATTGATGCGACCTTCGCCGAGCGCGTACTGTTCATGAACTCCGGTACCGAAGCTAACGAAACCGCCTTTAAGCTGGCGCGCCACTATGCCTGCGTGCGCCATAGCCCGTTCAAAACCAAGATTATTGCCTTCCACAACGCGTTTCACGGTCGTTCGCTGTTTACCGTATCCGTCGGCGGGCAACCGAAATATTCCGACGGCTTTGGACCCAAACCGGCGGATATTATCCATGTACCGTTTAACGATCTCCATGCAGTCAAAGCGGTAATGGATGATCACACCTGCGCGGTGGTGATCGAGCCTATTCAGGGTGAGGGGGGCGTGACTGCGGCAACGCCGGCATTCCTGCAAGGCTTGCGTGAACTCTGTGATCAGCATCAGGCGCTGTTGGTATTTGATGAAGTACAGAGCGGGATGGGGCGTACCGGGTCACTGTTTGCCTATATGCACTACGGCGTGACGCCGGATATCCTGACCAGTGCCAAGGCGCTCGGCGGCGGCTTCCCGGTGAGTGCGGTACTGACTACCCAGGAGATTGCCTCGGCGTTCCACGTGGGCTCGCATGGTTCCACTTATGGCGGTAATCCGCTGGCCTGTGCGGTTGCGGGAGCTGCGTTTGATATCATCAACACGCCGGAAGTGCTGGAAGGTATTCAGGCCAAACGCCAGGCATTTGTTCAACATTTGCAGAAGATTGACCAACAGTTCGACATTTTTAGCGACATTCGCGGGATGGGATTGCTGATCGGCGCCGAACTGAAGCCGCAGTTTAAAGGCCGGGCGCGTGATTTCTTGTACGCCGCGGCGAATGAAGGCGTGATGGTACTGAACGCCGGACCAGACGTGATGCGTTTCGCGCCGTCGCTGGTGGTGGAGCAGGCCGATATTGATGAAGGGATGCAGCGCTTCGCGCAGGCCGTTGCGAAAGTGGTGGCTTGACGATCTTAGGCCGGATAAGCGTAGCGCATCTGGCAGTAGAGCTTAACCCTTCATATCTCGCAACCGGCGGCTCAGCCAGATCCCGTGATGCGGTCGCTGACGCCATGCTACCGACGAAATGGTATGCATGGTGTTCAGATGCCCTAATATCCGCTGTAGATGCTGCTCAAGGGTACTTAAAGGCCCGTGGGACAGCATCTCTGGCGCCTCGAGAATATTTACATCGCCGGAGCTTCCAGGGCCGTCATATTCCAGCCGTTGCTGACAGCGCTGGATCGCAATTTCACAGGACTCCAGATACCGCTGCGCCAAATCCGGCGTCAGCATCGTATGTTCCCTTGCCAGCGTGGTCATCGCGTTGATGTGTTCGACGATGAACTGGCTATGCGTAACCCACAGTTTCATGTCCGCCAGATAGTGCGAGTTGAATCCTGGCTCCTGCATCGCCTGGTTAAGTGAGTTGAACAACGTGTTATGCGCCTGGTTGACCCGCATGCGTTGATACGCCAGCGGTGTGGCCTGCGGATCGTTGCTAAGGATCAGGCGGATGGCTTCCTGATCGGCTTCTAACGCATCGTGGGCGTTTTTACGCAGCAGGCCGCTCTGCCACTGCGGCCATAGCCAGAGCATCCCGCCAAAGGCGATTAGGCAACCAGTGACCGTATCGATAAACCGCGGCACGATAAACTGTTCCCCGTTCAGTGTCAGCAACTGCAGGGTGTATACCGCGGTGACCGTAAAGCCGACGGTAGCCCAGCCGTAGTTTTTACGGATGGTCAGATAACTCACCAGGGTTATCAGCAGCATGCCTGCCAGCGTGTAACTCTCCTGAATATGAAAGTGCAGTGTGACGCCAGCGATCACCAGGCCAACGAGCGTCCCTACTGAACGGTGTAAAATACGTACCCGGGTCGCCCCGTAGCCATTTTGCGTGACGAACAGGATTGTCATCAAAATCCAGTAGGGTTTTGGCAGATGTAAAGCACTGCCCATCAGGCTGGCAATGCTCAACATGACGCTGATGCGTCCGGCATTACGCAGCGCTGGGGATTTCAACGACATATAGCTTTTCAGTGCGGGGATAAGCGGCAACCGACGCTGCTTGTCAGCCATTAAATCCCGGGCATACAGTGGGCGCTGGGTGCGTAGCACGCGGGCAATACGGCTAAAGTGCCAGTAACAAAATTGTCCTACCGGATTGTCCGGATGTTGGTTGGCAATTTTCTCCAGCGTGCCAATTTGTTTATCCATTGAAAAACGTGTTGGCAAGCGGTGATACAAAATGTCATCGGCCAGAACGCGAAGGCGTTCGGCGACGGTGCGCGCGTTCCAGCGGATCACCTGTTCGGCGTGGCTACGTTCTACCAGCTTTTGCACCTCTTCCGGCTGGTGGAGGCTGACGGAAATATGTTCCTGTAAATCGAGCGCCTCCTGAAAGGCACGTAGCAGGCGCTTATAATCGTTGTTGCGATGTGCCGACAGCATATGCATTTGCTGATAGCACTGGGTAATCAAATCTACCGCTTTTTGTTGGCGCACAAGCAGGGGGGGTAGCGCTTTTTCCGGATCGGCATGCTGAGTCAGGAGGCTGTATTTGGCCTCACAGTAATCGGCTAATTCACGATACAACAAGCTGAGCGACTCACGCAGCGGCTGCTCACGCCACATCCAGAACCAGAACCAGTTGAACAGGCCGTACCACAATGTACCCAACGCGTAGATCAGCAGTGGCTCCCAGACGGGCATGTTCCCGGCCAGGCTGAGCGTGAAAATTGCCGCGATAAGCGAGGCAGGTAGTAGTCGTGCATGCAGAGGGCCTAATTCAGCGGTTACACCAAGAATCAGCGTCAGGCCAGTGAGGATCAGCGGCAGCGGTATAGTCTGTGCCAGCAGTATCTGCATGATCAGACTGCATCCGGCAAACAAAGACGCACCAATCACTAAGCGTTTGAAAAAGCGCTTATGCGGGGTATCAAGACCGGCAATATTGCAGCAGGCAGGGACGAGGGAGAAGAGGAGCCCCAGATGAAGCTGCCCGATGATCAGACCGACGGCCACAGGTAAACATAGCACCAGCGTCTGTCGTAGTGCGTAGTTGATCTCAGGGTGATATATCAGTCTTCGCCACATCGGTGCAAACAAAAGTGGCGCATTACGGGGTAACGCGCCACTTCGATGGGGTTAACGTGTGCCGTAGACGACGATGGTCTTACCGTGTGCGGAGATCAGATTCTGATCTTCGAGCATCTTCAGAATACGACCAACGGTCTCACGGGAACAGCCAACGATCTGGCCGATTTCCTGGCGGGTGATTTTAATCTGCATGCCGTCCGGGTGGGTCATCGCGTCAGGCTGTTTCGCCAGATTCAGCAGAGTCTGCGCGATACGACCGGTAACGTCGAGGAAGGCAAGGTTGCCAACTTTTTCAGACGTGACCTGCAGACGGCGAGCCATCTGAGAGGACAGGCGCATCAGAATATCTGGATTGACCTGGATTAATTGGCGAAATTTTTTGTACGAAATTTCAGCGACTTCACATGCAGTTTTAGCACGGACCCAGGCGCTGCGTTCCTGACCTTCTTCGAAGAGGCCTAATTCACCAATAAAATCGCCCTGATTCAGATAAGAAAGGATCATTTCTTTCCCTTCTTCATCTTTGATCAGCACTGCCACTGAGCCTTTAACGATGTAGTACAACGTTTCCGCTTTTTCACCCTGGTGAATCAGCGTGCTCTTCGATGGGTACTTATGAATATGGCAATGAGACAAGAACCATTCGAGAGTCGGGTCTGTTTGCGGTTTGCCAAGCACCATGCGCGGTTATCCTCTGTTATAAGCTGTCTCCAGAGCCAAAATACTACCTGCCTCTGGGTTTGCAAAAATGTGCTTCCCGCTACCTGGGAAGGGGGCTGTCAATACGTGCGACGGCCTGTAATGTGATGTCCTCTGCATACATGCAGTACGTCAATGTATTACTGTAGCATCCTGACTGTTTTAGCATAGCTTTCGCCGTGTGTCTCCTGGTGTCTCGCTTCAGCATGACGCAGGTCGCCTTCCGTTGCGAGATTTGTTGTGTGCGCGTAATCTGTCAGGAAAATTGATGCATCGGAGTAATAAAATATGCAAGCACGTGTTAAGTGGGTTGAAGGGTTAACCTTCCTCGGTGAGTCCGCCTCTGGCCACCAGATTTTGATGGACGGTAACTCCGGTGATAAAGCGCCGAGCCCGATGGAAATGGTCTTAATGGCTGCGGGCGGTTGCAGCGCAATTGATGTGGTGTCGATCCTGCAAAAGGGTCGTCAGGATGTGACCAACTGCGAAGTGAAGCTGACCTCCGAGCGTCGTGATGAAGCGCCACGCCTGTTTACCCACATCAACCTGCATTTCGTTGTAACGGGTAACGATCTGAAAGATGCGTCCGTCGCTCGCGCGGTCGATCTTTCGGCGGAAAAATATTGCTCCGTGGCGCTGATGCTGGAAAAGGCGGTGAACATTACCCACTCCTATGAAGTGGTTGCCGCTTCGTGATGTTATGCCTGATGGCGATACACTTATCAGGCCTACAGGATTTAAACGCGTAGGCCGGATAAGGCATTAGCCGCCATCCGGCAAAAAAACACCTTACTCTATCTTTTTACCTTCCATCAGTCGCTGGACCAGCGGCAGCATAATCAATTCCATCGCCAGACCCATTTTCCCGCCCGGAACAACCAATGTATTGATATGAGAAATGAATGAGCCCTGCAGCATGGCCAGTAGCCATGGGAAATCGATCCCTTCCAAATTACGAAAATGAATCACGACAAAGCTTTCATCGAGTGACGGAATACTCTTGGCGGCAAAGGGGTTAGAGGTATCTACAGTCGGTACGCGCTGAAAGTTGATATGCGTACGAGAAAACTGTGGCGTGATGTAATTGATATAATCGTCCATTGAACGCACCACCGAGTCCATCACCGCTTCACGCGAGTGTCCACGCTCACTGGTATCGCGGGTCAGCTTCTGGATCCACTCCAGGTTCACGATCGGCACCACACCAACCAACAGATCGACATGCCGGGCCACATTTTGCTGCGGGGTGACAACGCCGCCGTGAAGTCCCTCATAGAACAGGACATCCGTCGGTTCAGGCAGCGGCTGCCAGGGCGTAAATGTCCCCGGAACCTGATTCCACGGTACGGCCTCATCGTAGGTGTGTAGATATTTACGCGACTGACCTTTGCCCGTCTGACCGTATTCAATGAAGGTTTGCTCCAGCAGACCGAAGTCGTTAGCTTCGGGGCCGAAATAGCTGATATGCCGCCCGGCATCGCGCGCTTTGCGAATCGCCATGTCCATTTCCGGGCGGGTATAGCGATGAAAACTGTCGCCTTCCACCTCGGCGGCGCGCAGATTTAACTGCGCGAATATTTTACGAAACGCGAGGCTGGTGGTGGTGGTCCCCGCGCCGCTGGATCCTGTTACCGCAATCACCGGATGTTTGGCAGACATAACAACTCCATGAAATGGTTGTAATTATAGTAAAGTCGCCGGCGGCTACGGATTACTCGCGAATCTGCTTCCTCGGCATAATGTTGACCGTTTCATGCAATTCGGACCACACCAGCACGGCTTCACCTGATTGTAGTTGGCGTTTGACGTCGGCGACTTTTTGTTCGAGCGAGCGTTCATGTTCACCATAATCGGTGCCTTCGCGCAAGACAAAGCTTTCAAGCAGATTGTCCAGCGCGTCCGGGGAGATGTCTTGCCAGGGAATAATCATGATGAAGTCTCCAGATACGTTGTCAGCCAGTCCGGGATTCTGGATTCCAGCCACATCTCCGGATGGCGTATCGTACCGCCAATGAATCCGACATGGCCGCCGTGTTCAGTAAGCTGATACTCCACCTGCGAGGGCAGGTTTTCCGGTTCAGGGATCACATGATGATCCATAAACGGATCATCCTTGGCATGGATAATCAGCGTCGGTTTGGCGATCTGATTAAGCAATGGCATGGCGCTACACTGACGGTAATAGTCTATCGCATCGGCGAAACCGTGAATTTTGGCGGTGATCAGATCGTCAAAATCGCGAATGCGACGTAGAGATTTCAACTGGGCCAGACTCACCGGCAGTGAGCCAGGATAAGCCTCAAGCTTACGCGAGGCATTGGCTTTCAACAGATTAAGCAGGTAGCGCTGATAGACCCGGGAGAATCCCTTGTCCATGTGGTAACTACAGGCTTCCAGCACGAAAGGGGCAGAGACGATAACCGCAGCATCAATTGGAATCTCGGTGCCTTCTTTTGCCAGCAGGCAGGCCAGCATGTTTCCACCAAGCGAATAGCCTACCGCTGCGGTCGGCACACGACCGAACTCACGCTCCAGCCAGTGTAAAAACCAGGTGCCGTCTTCTGTTTCACCGGAGTGATAAATGCGGTTCAGACGATTTGGTTCGCCGCTGCAGCCGCGAAAATGCATCACCACACCCAGCCAGCCGCGCTTTTGTGCTGCTTCAATCAGGCCATGTGCGTAGGGGCTGTTCAGGCTGCCTTCCAGGCCGTGAAAAACCACCAGGCGCGGTTTGTGTTTCGCCTGCTGCGGATCTTCACTCCACGCCAGATCGACAAAATCACCGTCTGGCAATTCCAGACGCTGCCAGTGGGCATCGAACTTCACCTTGCGGCGAATTAAACGCGGCAGCATCGTCTGCAGATGGCGGTTACTGATACCGCGCATTGGACGGAAATCTCGCGAATCTTCGGTAGGTGGAGTCATTTCTGTGGACGTGATTTCAACCATAACACCAGAGCAATTAATATTCGGAAAGAATAACTATACCGCGCGCAGCGCATGCGGGTTAGCCAATATGTGATTTTGCGCTTATTCTGCCAGCATCTGCTCAAGCTGTTCCTGCGCGTCCAGCCAGGCCATTTCGCACTCTTCGAGCCCGGATTTCGCGCTGGCTTGTTGCTGCAAGCATGCCGTGAGTTCAGCCTTGCGGCTTTGGTCGTACAGTTCGCTGTCGCCGAGTTTCTCTTCTGCCTGCGCCAGCTGTGCGTGCAGCTTCTCCATCTCTTTTTCCAGACGGGTAATCTCTTTACGCAACGGCTGCGTCAGAGTGCGTAGTTCAGCCTCGCGACGCTTCTGGTCTTTACGCGCCTGGGCGCTGTTAACGCTCTCTTTCGCCGGTTCGTCGCCCTGGCTTTCCTGTTTTTGCACATCGCTCAGCCACTGCTGATAATCCTCCAGATCACCGTCAAACGGCTCGACTTTCTTGTCATGCACCAGATACAGGTCGTCGGTGGTAGAGCGAATCAGGTGACGGTCGTGCGAGACCACGACCAGCGCGCCTTCGAAATCGATCAGCGCTTCGGTCAGCGCCTGGCGCATATCCAAATCCAGGTGGTTGGTCGGTTCATCGAGCAGCAGCAGATTCGGGCGCTGCCAGACGATCAACGCCAGTACCAGGCGTGCTTTTTCACCACCGGAGAAACGACGGGTCTCTTCGCTGACCTTATCGCCCTGGAAGCCGAATCCGCCGAGGTAGTCTCGAAGTTTCTGCTCCAGCTCCTGTGGTGCCATGCGAGCCAGGTGCTGGATAGGCGATTCATCGGCGCGTAAAAACTCCAGCTGGTGCTGCGCGAAGTAGCCCAGCTTGATGCCTTTCGCCAGGCCAATCTCGCCGCTGATTGGGGCCAGTTCGCCGGCCAGCAGCTTAATCAGCGTAGATTTACCCGCACCGTTACGACCGAGCAGGCCGATGCGGGATCCCGGCACCAGATTCAGTTTGATCGAATCGAGAATGACGCGTTCGCCGTAGCCAGCGCTGACTTTTTCCATCTTCAACAGCGGGTTTGGCAGGCTTTCCGGCTCACGGAAGCTAAAGTGGAACGGATTGTCCACGTGCGCAGGGGCAATCAGCTCCATGCGTTCCAGCATTTTGATACGGCTCTGCGCCTGCTTTGCTTTGGTGGCTTTAGCTCGGAAACGATCGATATAGCTTTGCAGATGCGCTACACGCTCCTGCTGGCTTTCGTACATCGCCTGTTGCTGCGCGAGGCGGGTCGCACGCTGGATTTCAAACGCGCTGTAGTTGCCGGTGTACTCGAACATGGTTTGTTGTTCGATATGGATAATTTTATCCACCACCGGATCGAGGAAGTCGCGGTCGTGGGAGATCAAAATCAGCGTACCCTGATAGCTTTTCAGCCATCTTTCCAGCCAAATGACCGCGTCGAGATCGAGGTGGTTGGTCGGTTCATCGAGCAGCAGCAGGTCCGAACGGCAAATCAGCGCCTGTGCCAGATTGAGACGCATACGCCAGCCACCGGAGAAGTCGCTGACTGGATGTTCAAGCTGTTCGTTGGAGAAGCCGAGGCCATGCAGCAGACTGGCGGCGCGTGAACGCACGGTCCAGGCGTCAATGGCATCCAGTTTTCCATGGACGGTGGCAATGGCGTGTCCATCGTTACGTTCGTTGGCATCGTTCAACTGCGCTTCCAGTTGACGATATTCGCGGTCGCCGTCGATTACGTACTCCAGCGCGGGCTGTGGCAACGCAGGCGTTTCCTGATTCACCCACGCGAGCTGCCAGTTTCCCGGATAGGTAAATCCTCCGGCGTCGGCGCTGAGTTCATTTTTCAGCAATGCCAGTAAGGTAGATTTACCGCAGCCATTTTTACCGACCAGGCCAACTTTCTGCCCTGGATTAATGGTGGCCGTGGCATTGTCCAGCAAGACGCGCACGCCGCGACGAATTTGTAACGATGAGAAAACAATCATAAGGCGCCGTATGTTCAGACTATGTTAATTTATCATTATGATAATGTAATGTGCGGGGCATTTGCCGCACCGAGGCGCAATGGTAGCCCAAAACGTCGAAAATAGACAAAAGACAAAACCGGGAGGGGGATGATGTTCCAGCCAGCGAAAGTCTTGCTGCTGTATGCCCATCCGGAATCTCAGGACTCGGTCGCGAACCGGGTTCTGCTTAAACCGGCCATGCAGCTCAGCAATGTTACCGTGCACGACCTTTACGCGCACTATCCTGACTTTTTTATCGACATTCCGCATGAGCAGGCGCTGCTGCGTGAGCATGATGTCATTGTTTTTCAGCATCCGCTTTACACCTATAGCTGTCCAGCGCTGTTAAAAGAATGGCTTGATCGCGTACTGAGCCGCGGATTTGCCAGCGGTCCCGGAGGGAATCAACTGGCGGGAAAGTACTGGCGGAGCGTTATCACTACCGGGGAACCGGAAAGCGCCTACCGCTATGACGCGTTAAACCGTTATCCAATGAGCGATGTGCTGCGCCCTTTTGAGCTAACAGCCGGTATGTGCCGCATGCACTGGATGAGCCCTATTATTGTCTACTGGGCCAGACGGCAAACGAAACAGGAGCTGGACAGCCATGCGAAAGCGTACGGTGACTGGCTGGCGAATCCGATACCTGTGGGAGGCCGCTGATGGAAGGTTCTGATTTATTGACAGCGGGTGTGTTGTTTCTTTTCGCGGCGGTGGCGGCAGTACCGTTGGCGTCCAGGTTAGGTATCGGGCCAGTGTTAGGGTACTTGCTGGCGGGTATTGCTATCGGCCCGTGGGGATTAGGGTTCATCAGCGATGTGGATGAAATCCTGCACTTTTCCGAACTGGGCGTGGTTTT
Organism: Citrobacter sp. Cu096; assembly: GCF_030332285.1. NCBI lineage: Bacteria > Pseudomonadati > Pseudomonadota > Gammaproteobacteria > Enterobacterales > Enterobacteriaceae > Citrobacter > Citrobacter sp. Cu096. Next base: position 10,384 of record NZ_JAOWID010000019.1, on the reverse strand, counting down.
TCTGATGTTCATCATTGGGCTGGAACTGAACCCGGCGAAGCTTTGGCAACTGCGGCGCTCTATTTTTGGCGTCGGCGCCGCGCAGGTGATGCTGAGCGCGGTGGTGCTGGCGGGGTTACTGATGCTCACCACATTCTCCTGGCAGGCGGCAGTGGTTGGCGGCATTGGTCTGGCGATGTCATCGACCGCGATGGCGCTACAGTTGATGCGTGAGAAAGGCATGAACCGCAGTGAGTCTGGGCAGTTGGGTTTTTCGGTGCTGCTGTTTCAGGATCTGGCGGTAATCCCCGCGTTGGCACTGGTCCCGCTGCTGGCGGGGTCTGCTGACGAACATTTTGACTGGATCAAAGTGGGAATGAAGGTGCTGGCCTTTGCCGGCATGCTGATTGGCGGGCGCTATTTGTTGCGTCCGGTTTTTCGCTTTATTGCGGATTCCGGCGTGCGGGAAGTGTTCACCGCTGCCACGCTGCTGTTGGTGCTGGGTTCTGCTTTATTTATGGATGCGCTGGGGCTGTCGATGGCGCTGGGAACGTTTATTGCTGGCGTGCTGCTGGCAGAAAGCGAATACCGACATGAACTGGAAACGGCAATCGATCCGTTCAAGGGACTGTTGCTCGGCCTGTTTTTCATCTCCGTAGGCATGTCGCTTAACCTTGGCGTGCTCTATACCCATATTTTGTGGGTGGCGGCGAGCGTGATCGTGCTGGTGGTCGTAAAAATGCTGGTGCTGTATGTGCTGGCGCGCCTTAATGGCGTGAGAAGCTCAGAACGGATGCAATTTGCCGGAGTGTTAAGTCAGGGCGGGGAGTTCGCCTTCGTCCTGTTTTCAACGGCATCCTCGCAACGGCTGTTTCAGAGCGACCAAATGGCATTGTTGCTGGTGACCGTCACACTGTCGATGATGACGACGCCTTTGGTGATGAAGCTGATTGATAAATGGCTCTCCCGCCAGTTTAACGGCCCGGATGAAGAAGATGAAAAACCTTGGGTAGAAGACGATAAACCGCAGGTGATTGTGGTGGGGTTTGGGCGCTTTGGTCAGGTCATTGGACGCCTGTTGATGGCCAATAAGATGCGTATTACCGTTCTGGAACGGGATATTAGCGCTGTAAATCTGATGCGCAAATATGGCTATAAGGTCTATTACGGTGATGCCACGCAGGTGGAGCTTTTACGCTCAGCTGGTGCAGAAGCAGCCCAATCGATTGTCATTACCTGTAACGAACCGGAAGATACGATGAAGTTGGTGGAATTGTGCCAACAGTACTTTCCGCATTTGCATATTCTTGCGCGCGCGCGCGGACGTGTCGAAGCGCATGAGTTATTACAGGCAGGTGTGACGCAGTTTTCCCGCGAAACGTTCTCCAGCGCGCTGGAGTTGGGGCGTAAAACGCTGGTTACTCTGGGGATGCATCCGCATCAGGCTCAGCGCGCCCAGTTGCATTTTCGGCGGCTGGATATGCGCATGCTGCGGGAACTGATCCCCATGCACACGGATACGGTACAAATCTCTCGGGCCAGGGAAGCCCGGCGCGAGCTGGAGGAGATTTTTCAACGCGAGATGCAGCAAGAGCGACGTCAGCTGGATGGCTGGGATGAATTTGAGTAGAGGTAACCATGGCAATTCGTAAACGTTTTATTGCAGGCGCAAAATGTCCGTCCTGCCAGGCACAAGATTCACTGGCGATGTGGCGTGAAAATAATATCGATATTGTTGAGTGTGTTAAGTGTGGTCATCAGATGCGGGAAGCCGATAAAGAGGCGCGCGAGCACGTTCGCAAAGAAGAGCAAGTGATCGGGATTTTTCATCCGGACTAGCGATATGGCGCAGCTTTTTTTAAGCTAGAGGGTACACGGGTGCAGAATTCCGCTACAATCTGCGCCACTATTCTTTCCATGCTCAGGAGATATCATGAAAGTAGCAAAGGACCTGGTGGTCAGCCTGGCCTATCAGGTACGTACAGAAGACGGTGTGTTGGTTGATGAGTCTCCGGTGAGTGCACCGCTGGACTACCTGCATGGTCACGGTTCCCTGATCTCTGGCCTGGAAACAGCGCTGGATGGTCACGAAGTTGGCGACAAATTCGATGTTGCTGTTGGCGCAAACGACGCATACGGTCAGTACGACGAAAACCTGGTGCAGCGCGTTCCTAAAGACGTCTTTATGGGCGTTGACGAACTGCAGGTTGGCATGCGTTTCCTGGCTGAAACTGACCAGGGCCCGGTACCGGTAGAAATTACCGAAGTGGAAGACGACCACGTTGTGGTTGACGGTAACCACATGCTGGCTGGCCAGAACCTGAAATTCAACGTCGAAGTTGTCGCGATCCGCGAAGCGACCGAAGAAGAACTGGCCCATGGTCACGTTCACGGTGCGCACGGCCACGACCACGATCATGACCACGGTCATGACGGTTGCTGCGGTGGTCACGGTCACGACCATGGTCACGAGCACGGCGGCGAAGGCTGCTGCGGCGGTGGCGGTAAAGGTAACGGCGGCGGCTGCGGTTGCCACTAATATCCAGCGTTTTTCAACCCACAGAGACGTTGGCTGTGATTTGAAATCCTTTGGGTATATATGAGGCTCGATAAGCGTTAGCGCCATCGGGCACAAAAAAAGCGGGAATATCCCGCTTTTTTTACGTCTCAATAATGTGGCGGCGGGGTCTCTTCAGACTGTGACGCTATGTGGGACGGCTGCGTTGCTTTGAGCTTCTCCGTCAATAGACGCAGATGATCGCGCAGTTTGGCCATCTCCAGTTCATGCGCGGTCACCGTGACGTTGAGCTCTTCAATGGTTATCTCCTGAAATGCCAGGCGACTCTCTAGCTCAGCCAGGCGGGTTTCCAGCGTTGTATCCTGCATGATTCACCTCTTTTGTTATTGCCGGCAGATCGCGGACTGCGGCGAATTCTACTTAACTTTGCCTGTTTGCACAGCACACAATCTTCGGTCACGAAACTAATTTAAACAAAAAGAGTCTGAAAAGTGGTGATAATAGGGCGTGCCTGTATGTTGATTTGTTCAGCAACGCTTTATAGTACATTTTTATGTTAGTTAACCCTGGGGTGAGATGCCCCGGCCCTGGAGAGATGGATGAAATCACTGTTTAAAGTCACGCTGCTGGCGACCACAATGGCTGTTGCTCTGCATGCCCCGCTTACTTTCGCTGCCGATACAGCAAAACCAGCTGCTACTGATGCAGCCAAGCCAGCCGCTACTGCTGACAGCAAAGCCGCATTCAAGAATGACGATCAAAAAGCCGCTTACGCGCTGGGTGCGTCCCTGGGTCGTTATATGGAAAACTCTCTGAAAGAGCAGGAAAAACTGGGCATTAAACTGGACAAAGACCAGCTGATCGCTGGCGTTCAGGATGCATTTGCAGACAAGAGCAAACTGTCTGACCAGGAAATCGAACAAACTCTGCAGACGTTTGAAGCGCGCGTGAAGAGTTCCGCTCAGGCGAAAATGGAAAAAGACGCGGCTGACAACGAAGCCAAAGGTAAAGTTTACCGCGAGAAATTTGCTAAAGAGAAAGGTGTTAAAACCTCTGCTACTGGCCTGGTCTACAAAGTAGAGAAAGAAGGTACCGGTGCTGCCCCGAAAGACAGCGATACTGTAGTCGTAAACTACAAAGGTACGCTGATTGATGGTAAAGAGTTTGATAACTCTTATACCCGCGGTGAGCCGCTCTCTTTCCGTCTTGACGGCGTTATCCCGGGCTGGACCGAAGGCCTGAAAAACATCAAGAAAGGCGGTAAAATCCAGTTGGTTATCCCACCGGATCTGGCTTACGGTAAAACCGGTGTTCCGGGGATTCCGGCCAACTCTACGCTGGTCTTTGATGTTGAACTGTTAGACATCAAACCGGCACCGAAAGCCGATGCGCAGCCAGAAGCTGCACCGGCTGATAAAGCTGCAGATAGCAGCAAAAAATAAGAGAACAGAAACCGCCGCCCACAGGGCGGCGGTTTTTTATTATCGACAGGATATAATTAATACTGGAAAGCGCCTTGTGCGCTGTATTACTTTAGATGCCCCTATAATAGTGATGAGCCTGCCCTGACAACATAACGACAGGCTCCTGAAAAGGAGTGCTTTTTTTCATGTCCAGGTCGCTTTTAACCAACGAAACCAGTGAGCTAGATTTACTGGATCAACGTCCTTTCGATCAAACCGACTTCGATATCCTTAAATCCTACGAAGCGGTAGTGGACGGGTTGGCGATGCTCATTGGTTCCCATTGTGAAATCGTATTGCACTCTTTGCAGGATTTGAAATGCTCGGCCATCCGCATTGCTAACGGTGAACACACGGGCCGCAAAATTGGCTCGCCAATTACCGATCTTGCGTTGCGCATGCTGCATGATATGACGGGTGCGGATAGCAGCGTGTCGAAGTGTTACTTCACTCGTGCGAAAAGCGGTGTCTTGATGAAATCGCTGACGATTGCCATTCGCAACCGTGAGCATCGCGTGATTGGTCTGCTGTGCATCAACATGAACCTTGATGTTCCATTCTCGCAGATAATGAATACCTTTATCCCACCGGAAACGCCGGAAGTAGGTTCTGCCGTCAACTTCGCTTCTTCGGTAGAAGACCTGGTTACCCAAACACTGGAATTCACAATCGAAGAAGTGAATGCCGATCGCAATGTTTCCAACAATGCCAAGAATCGCCAAATCGTCCTGAATCTATATGAGAAAGGTATCTTCGATATTAAAGATGCCATCAACCAGGTTGCCGATCGGCTGAACATCTCCAAGCACACGGTCTACCTCTATATTCGTCAGTTCAAAAGCGGCGATTTCCAGGGGCAAGACAAGTAATGCGCTTTACCATCATGGTGACGGGGCCGGCTTATGGCACGCAGCAGGCGAGCAGTGCATTGCAATTTGCTCATGCGCTACTCGAAGAAGGGCATGAGCTATGCAGTGTCTTTTTCTATCGTGAAGGTGTGTATAACGCCAACTTCCTGACATCGCCCGCCAGTGATGAATATGATCTGGTGCGAGCATGGCAACAGCTAAACCAGCAGCATGGTGTAACGCTGAATATCTGCGTGGCGGCAGCATTGCGTCGCGGCGTTGTTGATGAAACCGAAGCGAAGCGGCTGGGACTGGCAGGGTCTAATTTACAATCAGGTTTTAACCTCAGCGGGCTGGGTTCGCTGGCTGAGGCATCCCTGACCTGCGATCGCGTGGTGCAGTTTTAATGAAACGTGTTGCTTTTGTCTTTTCTACCGTGCCACACGGCAGTGCCTCTGGTCGCGAAGGGTTAGATGCCTTACTGGCGACATCGGCCTTAACGGAAGACCTCGGCGTATTTTTCATCGGCGATGGCGTTTTTCAAATCCTACAGGGTCAGCAGCCGGACGTTGTGCTGGCACGTGACTATATCGCAACCTTCAAGTTGTTAGGGTTGTACGATATCGAGCAATGTTGGCTTTGTGCCGCCTCATTACGCGAGCGGGGCCTACAGCAGGGGGTTAATTTTGTGGTCGATGCGACAGCGTTAGAACCGGAAGATTTGCGCCGTGAACTAGGCAACTATGACGTCATTTTAAGGTTTTGAGATACTCATGCTGCACACATTACATCGCTCCGCGTGGCTTACCGATTTCTCCTCTCTTCTTCGTTTGATTGATAAAGACGATGAACTTTTATTGCTTCAGGATGGCGTGACTGCGGCAATAGAAGGAAGTCGTTTCCTTGAAAGTCTGCAAAATGCCACCATTAAGGTCTATGTATTGGAAGAAGACATTAAGGCTCGCGGCTTAGATGGTCAAATTTCAGACAGTGTCGTCAGGGTTAGCTATACTGACTTCGTCAGACTTACGGTGAAGCATCCCAGCCAGATGTCCTGGTAATTGTGGGATCGTTGTATATTTCTTGACACCTTTTCGACACCGACCTAAAATTCTGCGTCCTCATATTGTATGAGGTCGTTTTATTACGTGTTTACGAAGCGAAAGCTACAACCAGGAGCTATTTAATGGCAACAGTTAACCAGCTGGTACGCAAACCACGCGCACGCAAAGTTGCAAAGAGCAACGTGCCTGCACTGGAAGCATGCCCGCAGAAACGTGGCGTATGTACTCGTGTATATACTACCACTCCTAAAAAACCAAACTCCGCACTGCGTAAAGTATGCCGTGTGCGTTTGACCAACGGTTTTGAAGTGACTTCCTACATCGGTGGTGAAGGTCACAACCTGCAGGAACACTCCGTGATCCTGATCCGTGGCGGTCGTGTAAAAGACCTCCCGGGTGTTCGTTACCACACCGTTCGCGGTGCGCTTGACTGCTCCGGCGTTAAAGACCGTAAGCAATCACGCTCCAAGTATGGCGTGAAACGTCCTAAGGCTTAATGGTTCTCCGTTAAGTAAGGCCAAACGTTTTATATTAATGTCAAACTAAACTCGTAGAGTTTTGGACAATCCTGAATTAACAACGGAGTATTCCCATGCCACGTCGTCGCGTCATTGGTCAGCGTAAAATTCTGCCGGATCCTAAGTTCGGATCAGAGCTGCTGGCTAAATTTGTAAATATCCTGATGGTAGATGGTAAAAAATCTACTGCAGAAACCATCGTATACAGCGCGCTGGAGACCCTGGCTCAGCGTTCTGGTAAAGATGGCCTGGAAGCTTTTGAAGTAGCCCTTGAAAACGTGCGTCCGACTGTCGAAGTTAAGTCTCGCCGCGTTGGTGGTTCTACTTATCAGGTTCCAGTTGAAGTCCGTCCGGTTCGTCGTAATGCCCTGGCAATGCGTTGGATCGTTGAAGCTGCTCGTAAACGCGGTGATAAATCCATGGCTCTGCGCCTGGCGAACGAACTTTCTGATGCTGCAGAAAACAAAGGTACTGCAGTTAAGAAACGTGAAGACGTTCACCGTATGGCAGAAGCCAACAAGGCGTTCGCACACTACCGTTGGTAATCCCTTCGGAGTTTTAGTCACCAGGCGGGCGCTTCTAGTAAGCAGCCCGCTTTGGGCTACTTAAATTGAACGCCTAAAAGATAAACGAGGAATCAAATGGCTCGTACAACACCCATCGCGCGCTACCGTAACATCGGTATCAGTGCGCACATCGACGCCGGTAAAACCACTACTACCGAACGTATTCTGTTCTACACCGGTGTAAACCATAAAATCGGTGAAGTTCATGACGGCGCAGCCACCATGGACTGGATGGAACAGGAGCAGGAGCGTGGTATTACTATCACCTCCGCAGCGACTACTGCATTCTGGTCTGGTATGGCTAAGCAGTATGAACCGCATCGCGTAAACATCATCGACACCCCGGGGCACGTTGACTTCACTATCGAAGTAGAACGTTCCATGCGTGTGCTTGATGGTGCAGTAATGGTTTACTGCGCAGTTGGTGGTGTTCAGCCTCAGTCTGAAACCGTATGGCGTCAGGCAAACAAATATAAAGTTCCACGCATTGCGTTCGTTAACAAAATGGACCGTATGGGTGCGAACTTCCTGAAAGTTGTTGGTCAGATCAAAACCCGTCTGGGCGCGAACCCTGTTCCGCTGCAGCTGGCAATTGGCGCTGAAGAAGCGTTCACCGGTGTTGTTGACCTGGTGAAAATGAAAGCCATCAACTGGAACGAAGAAGACGCAGGCGTAACCTTCACTTATGAAGATATCCCGGCTGACATGCAGGAACTGGCTGAAGAATGGCACCAGAACCTGATCGAGTCCGCTGCAGAAGCTTCAGAAGAGCTGATGGAGAAATACCTGGGTGGCGAAGAACTGACTGAAGAAGAGATCAAAAAAGCTCTGCGTCAGCGCGTTCTGAACAACGAAATCATCCTGGTAACCTGTGGTTCTGCGTTCAAGAACAAAGGTGTTCAGGCGATGCTGGATGCGGTAATTGATTACCTGCCATCCCCAATCGACGTACCTGCGATCAACGGTATTCTGGACGACGGTAAAGATACTCCGGCTGAGCGTCATGCTAGCGATGACGAACCGTTTGCTGCACTGGCATTCAAAATCGCTACTGACCCGTTCGTGGGTAACCTGACCTTCTTCCGCGTGTACTCTGGTGTGGTTAACTCCGGTGACACCATCCTGAACTCAGTGAAAACTGCACGCGAACGTTTTGGCCGTATCGTACAGATGCACGCTAACAAACGTGAAGAGATCAAAGAAGTTCGCGCGGGCGATATCGCTGCTGCTATCGGTCTGAAAGACGTGACCACTGGTGACACTCTGTGTGACCCGGATCACCCGATCATTCTGGAACGTATGGAATTCCCTGAGCCGGTAATTTCCATCGCGGTAGAACCGAAAACCAAAGCTGACCAGGAAAAAATGGGTCTGGCTCTGGGCCGTCTGGCTAAAGAAGACCCGTCATTCCGCGTTTGGACTGACGAAGAATCTAACCAGACCATTATCGCTGGTATGGGTGAGCTGCACCTCGATATCATCGTTGACCGCATGAAGCGTGAATTCAACGTTGAAGCGAACGTCGGTAAACCTCAGGTTGCTTACCGTGAAGCGATTCGCGCGAAAGTTACCGATATCGAAGGTAAACACGCTAAGCAGTCTGGTGGTCGCGGTCAGTACGGTCATGTTGTTATCGACATGTACCCGCTGGAGCCGGGTTCAAACCCGAAAGGCTACGAGTTCATCAACGACATCAAAGGTGGTGTAATTCCTGGCGAATACATCCCGGCCGTTGATAAAGGCATCCAGGAACAGCTGAAATCTGGCCCGCTGGCTGGTTACCCGGTTGTTGATCTGGGCGTGCGTCTGCACTTCGGTTCTTACCATGACGTTGACTCCTCTGAGCTGGCGTTTAAACTGGCCGCTTCTATCGCCTTCAAAGATGGCTTTAAGAAAGCGAAACCAGTTCTGCTTGAACCTATCATGAAGGTTGAAGTAGAGACTCCGGAAGAGAACACCGGTGACGTAATCGGTGACTTGAGCCGCCGTCGTGGTATGCTTCGTGGTCAGGAATCCAACGTCACTGGCGTTGTTATCCATGCTGAAGTTCCGCTGTCTGAAATGTTCGGATATGCAACCCAGCTGCGTTCTCTGACCAAAGGCCGTGCTTCTTACTCCATGGAGTTCCTGAAGTACGACGATGCGCCGAACAACGTTGCTCAGGCCGTTATTGAAGCCCGTGGTAAATAAGCCACAGGATTAAAACCTAAGTCCCGTGCTCTCTCCATAGGGGAGAGCACTATAGTAAGGAATATAGCCGTGTCTAAAGAAAAATTTGAACGTACAAAACCGCACGTTAACGTCGGCACCATCGGCCACGTTGACCACGGTAAAACTACCCTGACCGCTGCAATCACTACCGTACTGGCTAAAACCTACGGCGGTGCTGCTCGTGCATTCGACCAGATCGATAACGCGCCGGAAGAAAAAGCTCGTGGTATCACCATCAACACTTCTCACGTTGAATATGACACCCCGACTCGCCACTACGCACACGTAGACTGCCCGGGCCACGCCGACTATGTTAAAAACATGATCACCGGTGCTGCGCAGATGGACGGCGCGATCCTGGTTGTTGCTGCGACTGACGGCCCGATGCCGCAGACTCGTGAGCACATCCTGCTGGGTCGTCAGGTAGGCGTTCCGTACATCATCGTGTTCCTGAACAAATGCGACATGGTTGATGACGAAGAGCTGCTGGAACTGGTAGAAATGGAAGTTCGTGAACTTCTGTCTCAGTACGATTTCCCGGGCGACGACACGCCGATCGTTCGTGGTTCTGCTCTGAAAGCGCTGGAAGGCGAAGCAGAGTGGGAAGCGAAAATCATCGAACTGGCTGGCTTCCTGGATTCTTACATCCCAGAACCAGAACGTGCTATCGATAAGCCGTTCCTGCTGCCAATCGAAGACGTATTCTCCATCTCCGGTCGTGGTACCGTTGTTACCGGTCGTGTAGAGCGCGGTATCATCAAAGTTGGTGAAGAAGTTGAAATCGTTGGTATCAAAGAGACTGCCAAGTCTACCTGTACTGGCGTTGAAATGTTCCGCAAACTGCTGGACGAAGGCCGTGCTGGTGAGAACGTTGGTGTTCTGCTGCGTGGTATCAAACGTGAAGAAATCGAACGTGGTCAGGTACTGGCTAAGCCGGGCTCTATCAAGCCGCACACCAAGTTCGAATCTGAAGTGTACATTCTGTCCAAAGACGAAGGCGGCCGTCATACTCCGTTCTTCAAAGGCTACCGTCCGCAGTTCTACTTCCGTACTACTGACGTGACTGGTACCATCGAACTGCCGGAAGGCGTTGAGATGGTAATGCCGGGCGACAACATCAAAATGGTTGTTACCCTGATCCACCCAATCGCGATGGACGACGGTCTGCGTTTCGCAATCCGTGAAGGCGGCCGTACTGTTGGTGCGGGCGTTGTTGC
>NZ_JAOWID010000018.1:0-566456 GCF_030332285.1 Citrobacter sp. Cu096 | reverse complement strand
TCCCCACTGCTGCCTCCCGTAGGAGTCTGGACCGTGTCTCAGTTCCAGTGTGGCTGGTCATCCTCTCAGACCAGCTAGGGATCGTCGCCTAGGTGAGCCGTTACCCCACCTACTAGCTAATCCCATCTGGGCACATCCGATGGCAAGAGGCCCGAAGGTCCCCCTCTTTGGTCTTGCGACGTTATGCGGTATTAGCTACCGTTTCCAGTAGTTATCCCCCTCCATCGGGCAGTTTCCCAGACATTACTCACCCGTCCGCCACTCGTCACCCAAGGAGCAAGCTCCTCTGTGCTACCGTTCGACTTGCATGTGTTAGGCCTGCCGCCAGCGTTCAATCTGAGCCATGATCAAACTCTTCAATTTAAGTTTGATGCTCGTGAATTAAACTTCGTAATGAATTACGTATGTTCACTCAGAGACTTGGTATTCATTTTTCGTCTTGCGACGTTAAGAATCCGTATCTTCGAGTGCCCACACAGATTGTCTGATAAATTGTTAAAGAGCAGTTGCGACGCGCTTTAGCGCTCTGTCGCGAGGTGGCGTATATTACGCTTTCCTCTTTCAGAGTCAACCCTCATTTTCAGGTTTTTCTCTTCAACCGGACCGGCTGTTTGTGTGAAGTGATTCACATCCGCCGTGTCGATGGAGGCGCATTATAGGGAGTCGAATCAGGAAGACAAGCGGAAAAATGCTTTTTTGTTTCAACCGCTCACCTTTTATCCATTACGCTTACTTTTGCTGCTTTTTTATCGCCATTGGCAGGTCTGCCAGACTATTTATGACCAAATCCGCCGCATTTTCTGCTTCCGGCGTAACAGGTTTCCCCGTGCGCACCAGAACCTTCGTGCCAACATTCGCAGCTGCCGCCGCCTGCATATCTTCTATTTTGTCGCCCACCATATAAGAAGCGGCCATATCGATGTGCAGGAAGTCTCGGGCGGAGATCAACATTCCAGGATGCGGTTTACGGCAGTCGCAAACCTGACGATACTCTTCTACAGTACCCTGCGGGTGATGCGGACAATAGTAGATGCCGTCCAGATCAACGTCGCGATCGGCCAGCGACCAGTCCATCCATTCGGTCAACGTTTCAAACTGTGCCTCAGTAAATTTACCGCGAGCGATACCAGACTGGTTCGTCACGACAATCAGCGCGTAACCCATATTTTTAAGTTCACGCATGGCATCAATAACGCCGTCGATAAACTCGAACTCGTCAATCTCATGTACGTAACCGTGGTCCACATTAATGGTGCCATCACGGTCGAGAAAAATTGCGGGTACAGATTTTGCCACCTTTTATAGCTCCTGAATAAGGCATGTGGCCCTAGTATCGCATGTTTCGGCGGGCAAGAAAGTGCTCATCGTGCAAAGCTAGATTGATTTAGACGTCTGGATGCCTTAACATCCATCTTGTTGACGGCTTCGACCGTCCCTGACAGACGAAAATGCCACGACTAACTTAATTACGATAATAAATAACTAATGATAAAACTTTCGAATATCACCAAAGTGTTCCAGCAGGGGACTCGCACCATTCAGGCGCTTAATAATGTCAGCCTGCACGTTCCTGCCGGGCAGATTTATGGCGTCATTGGCGCCTCCGGTGCAGGTAAAAGTACGCTCATCCGCTGCGTTAACTTACTTGAACGCCCAACCGAAGGCAGCGTCCAGGTCGGCGGTCAGGAGCTCACGACGCTTTCTGAGTCAGAGCTGACCAAAGCTCGCCGTCAAATCGGCATGATTTTCCAACACTTTAACCTGCTCTCTTCCCGCACCGTGTTTGGCAACGTCGCGCTACCGCTGGAACTGGATAACACACCGAAAGAAGAAATTAAACGCCGTGTAACAGAGCTGCTGGACTTAGTCGGTCTTGGCGACAAGCACGACAGCTACCCGGCCAACCTTTCCGGTGGACAAAAACAGCGTGTGGCGATCGCCCGTGCGCTGGCAAGCAATCCCAAAGTGCTGCTGTGTGATGAAGCAACCAGCGCACTCGATCCGGCAACAACCCGATCGATTCTGGAATTATTGAAAGACATTAACCGTCGTTTGGGACTCACCATTCTGCTGATTACCCATGAGATGGACGTTGTAAAACGCATTTGTGACTGCGTGGCGGTCATCAGTAATGGTGAACTGATTGAACAAGACACCGTCAGCGAAGTGTTCTCACACCCGAAAACGCCGCTGGCACAGAAATTTATTCAGTCCACGCTGCACCTTGATATCCCGGAAGATTATCTGGAACGGTTAAAAGCCGAGCCAGAAGCAGACAGCGTGCCAATGCTACGCATGGAATTCACCGGTCATTCCGTTGATGCGCCATTGCTCTCTGAGACGGCCCGCCGCTTTAATGTGAATAACAACATTATTAGCGCGCAGATGGATTACGCCGGCGGTGTGAAGTTCGGCATCATGCTGACTGAAATGCACGGTACACAGGAAGATACACAAGCAGCCATTAACTGGTTGCAGGAACACCATGTAAAAGTAGAGGTACTGGGTTATGTCTGAGCCGATGATGTGGCTGCTGGTTCGCGGCGTATGGGAAACGCTGGCAATGACCTTTGTGTCCGGTTTTTTTGGTTTTGTGATTGGCTTGCCGGTTGGCGTGTTGCTGTACGTCACGCGCCCGGGGCAAATCATTGAGAACGCGAAGCTCTACCGTACACTCTCTGCGCTGGTTAATATTTTCCGTTCCATCCCGTTCATTATCTTGCTGGTATGGATGATTCCATTCACCCGCATGATTGTTGGCACATCCATCGGACTGCAGGCCGCTATCGTCCCACTGACCGTCGGCGCCGCGCCGTTTATCGCCCGTATGGTGGAAAACGCCCTGCTCGAAATTCCAACCGGGCTGATTGAGGCCTCCCGTGCGATGGGCGCCACGCCGCTGCAGATTGTACGTAAGGTTTTACTGCCAGAAGCGCTGCCTGGACTGGTCAATGCGGCCACCATAACCCTCATCACGCTGGTTGGTTACTCCGCGATGGGGGGCGCCGTTGGTGCCGGTGGTCTTGGGCAGATTGGCTATCAGTACGGTTACATTGGCTACAACGCTACCGTAATGAATACAGTGCTGGTATTGCTCGTCGTTCTGGTTTATTTAATTCAGTTATCCGGCGATCGCATCGTCCGGGCTGTCACGCACAAATAACGTTGCACACAACACAAAAAACTCATTAAGAAAAGGAAATAAGCATGGCGTTCAAATTCAAAACCTTTGCGGCAGTTGGAGCCCTGATCGGTTCTCTGGCACTTGTGGGTTGCGGTCAGGATGAAAAAGATCCTAACCACATCAAAGTGGGCGTTATTGTTGGCGCAGAGCAGCAGGTTGCCGAAGTCGCACAGAAAGTAGCAAAAGAAAAATACGGCCTGGACGTTGAACTGGTCACGTTTAACGATTACGTCCTGCCTAACGAAGCCTTGAGCAAAGGCGATATCGATGCCAACGCCTTCCAGCATAAACCGTACCTGGATCAGCAGATCAAAGATCGCGGTTACAAACTGGTTGCCGCAGGTAATACTTTTGTTTACCCGATTGCGGGCTACTCCAAAAAAATCAAATCACTGGATGAACTGCAGGATGGTTCACAGGTGGCGATTCCAAACGATCCGACTAACCTTGGCCGCTCCCTGCTGCTGTTGCAAAAAGTGGGCTTAATCAAACTGAAAGACGGTGTTGGCCTGCTGCCGACCGCGCTGGACGTGATTGAAAACCCGAAAAACCTGAAGCTGGTTGAGCTGGAAGCGCCGCAACTGCCACGTTCCCTGGACGATGCACAAATCGCACTGGCGGTCATCAACACCACCTACGCCAGCCAGATCGGCCTGACGCCGGCAAAAGACGGTATTTTTGTTGAAGATAAAGATTCCCCGTACGTAAACCTGATCGTGACGCGCGAAGACAACAAAGATGCTGAAAACGTGAAGAAATTCGTTCAGGCATACCAGTCTGACGAAGTATACGAAGCAGCAAATAAAGTCTTCAACGGCGGTGCTGTTAAGGGCTGGTAAATTTAGGCTGTTTCCAGAATCTGTAATATCATCAGGACGGGCGCTTGCCCGTCTTGTCATTTATGCAAGCACCTGATTCAATATCTGACGTTTAGATCATTCATTGAGGAAATATTATGCGTGCTTTACCGATCTGTTTAGTAGCACTCATGCTGAGCGGCTGTTCTATGTTAAGCAGATCCCCTGTTGAACCCGTTCAAAGCACCGCTACCCCACCTAAAGCGGAGCCGGAAAAACCAAAAGCACCGCGCGCGACGCCGGTAAGAATCATTACTAACGCTGAAGATTTAGTGGGCAAACCGTTCCGCGATCTCGGCGAAGTCAGCGGCGAATCCTGCCAGGCATCCAACCAGGATTCCCCTCCAAGCATTCCAACCGCACGCAAACGCATGCAGATTAACGCATCTAAAATGAAAGCAAATGCGGTATTGCTGCACAGTTGCGAAGTAACCAGCGGAACGCCGGGTTGCTATCGCCAGGCGGTTTGTATCGGTTCTGCACTGAACATTACGGCGAAATGAGCCATTTTCAGTTCGAGCAAATAGGCGTTATCCGCTCACCTTATAAAGAAAAGTTCGCTGTTCCACGTCAGCCAGGTTTGGTGAAAAGTGCCAGCGGCGAACTGCATTTGCTCGCACCCTATAACCAGGCCGATGCCGTTCGCGGCCTGGAAGCCTTCAGTCATTTGTGGGTGATTTTTGTTTTTCACCAGACAATGGAGGGTGGATGGCGTCCAACCGTGCGCCCTCCTCGCCTGGGCGGCAACGCCAGAATGGGGGTCTTTGCCACGCGTTCAACGTTTCGTCCTAACCCTGTTGGCATGTCGTTAGTTGAGCTGCGGGGTATTCGCTGTCATAAAGAGCATGTAATCCTTGAGCTCGGTGGACTGGATCTTGTTGATGGCACGCCGGTCATTGATATTAAACCGTATCTGCCGTTTGCCGAGTCGCTGCCCGACGCGCGCGCCAGCTATGCACAGAATGCCCCCCAGGCCAGCGTAGACGTGACGTTCAGTGACGAACTTGCTGAGCAACTACCAACGCTCGAAAAGCGTTATCCGCATCTTCGTCAGTTTATTGCCGAAGTGCTGGCGCAGGATCCGCGTCCTGCCTACCGTAAAAATGAGGAAGAAGGCAAAACCTATGCCGTCTGGCTGCTGGACTTTAACGTCCGCTGGCGTGTCACGCCGGCAGGATTTGAGGTCTTTGCGCTGGAAGCCCGCTAATTTGCGTCGTGTACTCTTTTGACATCCCTTTCTCGCTGGTAAACTAAACCACTTTTGTTTTGTGCCAGGCTCGTTTTGAGCCTGTTCGATCGTTCAACTGGAACCGTAACAACATGCGTACTAGCCAATATCTGCTCTCCACTCTGAAGGAGACACCTGCCGACGCCGAAGTCATCAGCCACCAGCTGATGCTGCGCGCCGGGATGATCCGCAAGCTGGCCTCCGGGTTATATACCTGGCTGCCGACCGGCGTGCGCGTCCTGAAAAAAGTCGAAAACATCGTGCGTGAAGAAATGAACAACGCCGGTGCGATCGAGGTGTTGATGCCGGTCGTTCAGCCTTCTGAACTGTGGGAAGAGAGCGGCCGTTGGGAACAATACGGCCCGGAACTGCTGCGTATTGCTGACCGTGGCGATCGTTCGTTTGTACTCGGTCCAACGCATGAAGAAGTGATCACCGACCTGATCCGTAATGAGCTGAGCTCTTACAAACAGCTGCCGCTGAACTTCTATCAGATCCAGACTAAATTCCGCGACGAAGTCCGTCCGCGTTTTGGCGTGATGCGCTCCCGTGAATTCCTGATGAAAGATGCCTACTCTTTCCATACTTCTCAGGAATCCCTGCAGGAAACGTATGATGCGATGTATACCGCATATAGCAAAATCTTCAGCCGTATGGGCCTGGATTTCCGTGCAGTACAGGCTGACACCGGCTCCATCGGCGGCAATGCCTCTCATGAATTCCAGGTACTGGCGCAGAGCGGCGAAGATGACGTGATCTTCTCTGACTCCTCCGACTACGCGGCCAACATTGAATTTGCCGAAGCGCTTGCGCCGAAAGAACCGCGCGCAGCGGCAACCCAGGAAATGACGCTGGTTGATACGCCGAACGCGAAAACCATCGCCGAGCTGGTTGAACAGTTCAACCTGCCGATCGAGAAAACCGTGAAAACCCTGCTGGTGAAAGCGGTTGAAGGCAGCAAATCTCCGTTGATTGCCCTGCTGGTTCGCGGCGATCACGAGCTGAACGAAGTCAAAGCGGAAAAATTGCCGCAGGTTGCCAGTCCGCTGACCTTCGCCACCGAAGAAGAAATTCGCGCGTTGGTGAAAGCAGGTCCGGGATCTCTGGGGCCGGTGAACATGCCGATTCCGGTAGTTATCGACCGTACCGTTGCGGTAATGAGCGATTTTGCCGCCGGCGCCAACATCGACGGTAAGCACTATTTCGGTATCAACTGGGATCGCGACGTGGCGACGCCGGAAGTAGCTGACATCCGTAACGTGGTTGCAGGCGACCCGAGCCCGGACGGTAAAGGTACGCTGATGATCAAACGCGGTATCGAAGTGGGCCACATCTTCCAGTTGGGTACCAAATACTCTGAAGCGATGAAAGCCGCCGTTCAGGGCGAAGATGGTCGTAACCAGACGCTGACCATGGGCTGCTACGGCATCGGAGTCACTCGCGTGGTTGCTGCAGCTATTGAACAGAACTTTGACGATCGCGGCATTGTATGGCCAGACGCTATCGCGCCTTTCCAGGTGGCGATTCTGCCGATGAACATGCACAAATCCTACCGCGTTCAGGAGCTGGCTGAGAAGCTGTACGCTGAACTGCGCGCGCAGGGTATCGAAGTGCTGATGGACGATCGTAAAGAGCGTCCGGGCGTGATGTTCGCCGATATGGAGCTGATCGGTATTCCGCACACTGTCGTGCTGGGCGACCGTAACCTCGACAACGACGATATCGAATATAAATACCGTCGTAATGGCGAGAAGCAGCTGATTAAAACAGGCGACATCGTCGACTACCTGGTCAAAGCTATTAAAGGCTAATACCAGCGCAAGGCCCTGAGGATCAGGGCCTTTTTTACATGGATTGTATAAAATGCTTAAACCAATGGCGTATTACCGCCTGCACCTCCTCTTCTGTCTTCTGCTTTCAGCCTGCACGATTGACGTCAGTCAGCAAAATTCATCGGCAAAGGCTGTTGATGCCCAGGCAAAGAAATGGGAGGTAAAACTCCAGCATCAAAGCTCATTTACCGATCAAGCGCTGCATGAAATTACTGATACCGACCTCAGGCCAGGCGACCTGCTATTCTCCTCCAGTCTTGGGGTGACCTCATTGGGTATTCGCGCGTTCAGCACCTCTTCTGTCAGCCATGTGGCCGTTTACCTTGGCGGTAATGAAGTTGCCGAAGCGACCGGGGCGGGAGTACAAATCGTTTCGCTCAAAAAGGCTGAAAATCACAGTGATAAGCTTTTTGCTCTGCGGGTACCCGACCTCACTCCGCAGCAGGCCGAAGAAATCAAAACATTCGCTTATAAAATCAAAGATAGCGGCTATAACTACCGCGGCATCGTCGAATTTATTCCGTTTATGGTGACCCGGCAAATATGTTCGTTGAATCCTTTCTCAGCGGATTTTCGCCAGCAATGCGTTAGCGGGCTGGCAAAAGCACAGTTGAGCAATATCAGCGAGGGAGAAAAGAAGGCGTGGTTTTGCTCCGAATTCGTAACCGATGCGTTTGCCACCGCCGGACACCCGCTAACGCTGGCGCAGTCGGGCTGGATTAGCCCTTCCGACCTGATGCATATGCGCGAAGGTGATATTTCCGCGTTTAAGTCTGAAACGCAGCTACAGTATGTCGGCCACCTGAAGTTAGGGATTTATATCAAAACCAGCCGTTTTGTTGGATTGACCCGATAAGGAAAAACTGCCCGGGCGATCGCCGGACAGTTTTTATAAGCAGCAGATCAATCAGCGCAACTCTGGCCAGGGATAAACTTAATTTCTTTATCCGCTCTTAAGGTTTTCACTGGCGCGCCCGTATCAGGATTTTCTTCCATCGTGAAGTGCCCTTCCACCGTAAGCAGAACTGCCTTATCCGTTGCACCACGCGCAGTCAGATAATCTCGCTCCAGTTGTGCATTGTTCGCGACAGAGACTCTTTTACCCGTCGCACAATCAGTGAAAGTTGCCGCGTCAGCCATATAGAAGTACATCCCTCGCATCGGCATTGGCGTCACTGGTAAGCTGGCGGAAACTGGCTGGAGGGTGTAGTTGAACTGCGACTCTATCGGATTACCTTCACGATCGAGCATTTCCAGCGCTTCACCTTTTGCGCGGTAGTACGATTTTTCGCCTTTACTGTCCGTCAGGACCAGTTTGTCGGCTGTACGCGCCCATGTGCCATAAGAGGCAAAAGAGGACGGTTCATCCCGTACGCCCTGGTAGCGTTCGTTCATCACCCATGTGCCGTCTTTTTCCAGGAACAGAGAAGTTTCAATCCCTTCGCAGTCCGCGCAAGGCAAAATGCCGCGCCAGCTTTGCTGCATCGGTTTTAATTCTGCCGCCCGCGTCGGCTGTAGTACTTCGACTTCAGTACGGTTGTTACAGCCGATCAAGGAAAAGAGCGTACATGCAGCGACTACGGACAATATTGCTGTTTTCACTATGAATTCCTTATAAATTTTAATTCCCGCTCGTCAGTCTTGCGTTCGACGAACTTTCCCGCGCAGTGCCTTCACTGTGGATTTTTGCGCCTTCGATGACAACCTGTGCTCTTTCGAGGCGCGCGTAGGGCGAGTTGCCTGTCGGCTTTTTTGCACCGCGGTTAATTCTTTTATCACCGCCACCAGCCGGGAGATTGCCGCTTCTCGATTTAGCTCCTGGCTACGGTATTCCTGCGCCTTAATGATAATCACGCCATCGCCTGTAATCAGATGATGGCTGGCAGCCAGCAAACGTTCCTTATAATACTCTGGCAGCCCAGAGGCCCGAATGTCAAAGCGCAAATGGATAGCCGTCGAGGTCTTATTAACGTGCTGACCGCCCGCGCCCTGTGCCCGAATCGCCGTGATTTCCAGCTCGTTATCTGGGATAGCGACATTTCGGGATATAACGATCATGAACGCGGCTGCCACGCGGCCAGATGAACTTCCAGATTATTCTGAGAATCGGACAGCCAGATAGCACCGTCCTGAATAGTCGCCTGTAGCGCCATTGTACGACCAGCAAAGTCACTCAGCTGTGCAAGCTGTTCATCATCCAGATACCACACGGTAAGATTTTTAAACTGCGCACACTTGCTCTGGTTTTGCTGCCACCAGATCTGAGCCGCACGGCTGTTGTAAGCAAACAGGGCTACCTCAGCGGACTGGGTACAGGCTTTCTTAATACGACGCTCATCCGGCAGACCCAACTCAATCCAGAGATCGATGCCCAGATGGTCGTTACGCAACCATGCTTCAGGCTCATCCTCCGCACTGAGGCCACGCGTGAACTGCAGCCGTTCATCGGCATATTTAATCCAGGCCAGCAGACGCAGCATCATGCGTTCCTGGGTTTCAGAGGGATGACGCGCCAGCGTCAAGGCCGCGTCGAGGAACTGGTTGCGGTCAAGATCCGCGACGTTGACAACGGCTTTATAAATTGTCGCTTTAAGCGCCATGAGAGAACTCCTTTCGAATCAGGCGCACATTGTAGCGAAAACTACGGCAAAAGGCTGCTAACTGCTCCTGTATCAAGGCGCTGATATTGCTTGAATGAGTATGGTATAGTCACCTTGCTAAACAGAGTTTATCTTCGTAGGCTTAGACTTGCATCCACGGTTAAGTCAGAGTGCTGACAGGAGGGCATGTGGAAAAATATTGTGAGTTAATACGCAAGCGGTACGCGGAAATCGCCAGCGGAGATTTAGGGTATATCCCGGATGCGCTGGGTTGCGTATTGAAGGTGCTTAATGAAGTGGCGACAGACAACGCCCTTCCAGAGTCGGTCAGGGAAAAAGCGGCCTATGCTGCCGCGAACTTACTGGTGAGCGATTATGTCAATGAATGAAACATATCAACCCATCAACTGCGATGATTACGATAATCTAGAACTCGCCTGCCAGCACCATTTGTTACTGACGCTGGCGCTAAAAGATGGCGAAGTTTTGCAGGCGAAAGCGAATGACCTGGTTTCACGCAAAAACGTGGAATATCTGGTCGCAGATGTCGCGGGCGAAACCCGGGAGCTTCGCCTCGACAAAATTGCCAGCTTCAGCCACCCGCAAATCGGTACCGTGGTAGTCAGCGAATCTTAACTTTTCTTGCACCTTATCCGGCCTACATATCTTCTGGAGAGTAGGCCGAATAAGCGCAGCACCATCAGACATGCCAAATCAGACTTACACCTTCTTCATCTACCGCCGCGCCCTCACGCGTCACAAAAACACCTGCAGCTGCAATCAACGTTTCACCATAAAACAGCAACGGCGTGGTATCTCGTCGCCAGGGTGGGATCCCCTGTTCCTGCCAGATTTTCTTTAATTTCCGCCCACCGTTACGCCCGACAATATGCAATACTCCTGGCGCTTTAAAACGGATGCTGACAGCTTCATCCGCTTGCGGCATGCGCAATTCGCCAGCAGAGATGAGCTGCACCGAGCCTAACCCGGCAGGCAGCGTCAGCGGCGTTTTCCAACATGGCCACGGAAGAACGGTTTCGCTTTGACCGTGGTTCGATTTAACCCACCACAGCTGTGACTGATAGCGACGAACCGCGTATTCTCCAAGGCGAAAACAGGGCGCAGCATCTTCCCGTGCCAACGCAACTTCCTGCCAAATACGTTCCAGCCCATCACGGGAAGGCATCGGCGCATTTAATCCCGCCAGCCAACGACGAAGCAGAGCGGCACGCCGCACATCGCTCATCACCATTAACGGTGCCAGTAACAGTGCGCCATGGGATGTGACGCAGTCGGCTAAATCGTTGGCCAGCAATTCATCCAGTAAACTTTCCTGCTCAGCGCACAGCGCGGCGCTACGGGCCGTGGCTTGTGCGAAGTGCGGCCAGCGCTGTTGGAGTAAGGGGGTAACGCGCAATCTGAGAAAATTGCGATCGTAGGTATCATCCTGATTGCTTTCATCTTCTATCCAGCATAATTCATGCTGTCGCGCCCATGCTTCAAGCGCTTCTCGCGTTTGCGCCAGCAACGGTCGAATCAGTTGGGTTCCGGCAAACGGTGAGCTTTCCCCCATGGCGGAAAGGCCGGCGGGACCACTGCCGCGCTTAAGCGCCAGCAGGAAAGTTTCACACTGGTCATCCAGATGCTGGGCGGTCATCAGCACCTCACCCGGGAGTAAAGTCTGCGCAAATGCCTGATAGCGTGCTCGCCGCGCCTGAGCTTCAATGCCCAGCCCATCATCCTCAAGATGGACCCGCTCAACCACCAGCGGCACCTGCCACTGCGCACATACCGACTCACAGTGTTGCACCCAACCCTCTGCATGGGGGCTTAATCCGTGATGAATATGGATTGCGCGCAACACAACCCCAGGATTTTGTGCTCGCCACAGCACTAACTGATGCAACAGCACGGTAGAGTCCAGCCCGCCGCTAAAGGCGACCAGAATCGATTGGGAATTCAGCAGTGCAGTGTTCAACGTGAGTGTCGTCATGATGGTTTCTTACAATGGCATTGCCCGGCACGTTACCGGGCAAACGCCACAATGACAAGCCTTACAGCTCGTACAGTTCGAGGGGTAATCCGTCCGGGTCGTTAAAAAACGTAAAGCGTTTGCCGGTAAACGGATCGATTCGCACGGATTCGCACTTCACCTGGTGAGCTTCCAGGTGAGCGATCGCTTTTTCCACGTCATCTACGCTGAACGCCAGATGGCGCAAACCGCAAGCTTCCGGGCGGCTCGGGCGGCACGGCGGAAACGGAAAAGAAAACAGCTCAATCACATACTGTCCGTTCAATGCCAAATCGCCTTTCCAGGAATCACGTTCTTCCCGGTAGGCTTCGCTGATTAGCGTAAAGCCCAGCACATCACAGTAAAATCTCTTACTCGCCGCATAGTCTGTCGCAATAATGGCAATATGGTGAACCTGTTTTAATCCCAGCATAGCGTCATAGCCTCTTTCTTTTTTCTTTTAAAACGTTACTCGTGCGTAACAAGGTCAGGCAAGTCGTTATGCCATTTTCAGGACTCTCACGCGATACACACCATCCTCACCCAGTTTAGCGCCATGGATATCGGTTTCAAATCCAGGATAATGTTGCCCCACCGAACACAGCATCAGCAGAAAATCGAGCACCGTCCGGCTTTTCTCCGTGATCATTTCCCCTGGCATCAACAACGGCACGCCGGGAGGATAAGGCAGGATCATATTAGCGGAAACACGCCCCACCAGTTGATCAAGCGTCACCGTTTCAACCTCACCTTTGATCTGCCGCTGCCAGGCCTGATGCGGCGTCATTTTCATTTCCGGTAAGGTATCAAACGCCCGCAACATCAGCCCAGAGAGATCGTGCTGGCGGATCAGTTTGTGGATCCCCAGCGCCAGCTCCTGAATACGCATATTACGATAGAAATCAGGATCTTCGGCATACAGATCCGGCAGCATATTTTTCACGCGTAAATTCAGGTCGTATGAACGTTTAAATTCCGTCAGGCCGCGTAGCAGCCCCATCGCCCGGGTTTTATCAATACCAATACTGAACAGGAACAACAGATTATACGGCCCTGTTTTCTCAACGACGACGCCGCGTTCATCGAGGAATTTCGCCACCAGAGCCGCGGGGATCCCCTCTTCGCTCATATTTCCTTGCTCATCCATCCCCGGTGTCAGAATCGTAACTTTCACCGGATCGAGGAACATGTGGTCGGTATCAGCATCGACAAATCCGTGCCAGTCTTCGCCTGGCGCTACCGGCCAGCACTCTGCTTCATCTACCTTTTCCGGCTGCCAGATATCAAAGAACCAACCATCTGACTCTTCTCGCAGCCGCTGGACTTCCTTACGGAAATGCAGCGCCCTCTCAACCGAACGATTGATCAGGCGCTTGCCTGAATTGCCACGAAGCATTGCCGCCGCCGTTTCGATAGACGCAACAATCGGGTAGCTCGGCGAAGTGGAGGTGTGCATCATAAAGGCTTCGTTGAACGTCTCTTCATCGTAGTCGCCCTTAATGTGGATTAACGAAGCCTGTGACAATGCCGCCAACATTTTGTGGGTAGACTGGGTTTCAAAAATCACCTTCCCTGGCACCCGCTCGCCGCTCATTCCGCTTTTCCCCTGATAGATCGGATGAAAATGGGTATATGGCACCCAGGCAGAATCAAAATGAATGGAGGGCACATCCAGGGTTTGCTTGATCCAGTTAGTGTTATACAACAGACCATCATAAGTGGAATTGGTGATGACCGCGTGGACTGGCCATTGCGCCTGGGGGGTCTCCTCTATCTTGCTTTCAATGCTTGCACGGGTAAATTCCCGACGGGGGATACCGCCCAGAATGCCCAACGCATTACGCGTCGGCTTCAACCAGATTGGCACCACATCGCTCATCATCAGCAAATGCGCCAACGACTTATGACAGTTGCGGTCAATCAACAGTGTACTGCCGGTTGGTGCGGCATACATGCCGACAATCTTGTTCGACGTTGAGGTGCCGTTAGTCACCATATAGCTCTGTTCAGCGCCAAAGGTACGTGCGATGTACTCCTCGGCTTCCAGATGCGGACCGGTATGATCCAACAACGAGCCCAACTCAGTCACGGAAATGGACACATCGGCCTTCAGCGTGTTACCGCCCAAGAAATCATAGAACAGACAGCCGACCGGGCTTTTCTGGTACGCCGTTCCCGCCATATGGCCCGGCGTGCAAAAGGTATACTTCCCTTCCTTCACATAGGTAAACAGCGCTTTGGTAAAAGGTGGCGTGATGTTGTCGAGGTATTCATTGGTGTACTGACGAATACGCGTAGCAATATCGTCAGACTGGCCCAATGCGTACTCAAAGAACCACAGCGCCATGCGTAGGTCGTGTGCGCTGACATCCATCGTCGAATGAGTATTAATAAAAGCGTAGAGCGGGAGATACTCATTGAGCTGATTGATGTCACTACACAGATCCAGACTGTATTCATCCCAGTCAAAAATGACGCCGCAAATTCGCGGGTTATGCTCGATAAACTTCAGCAGGTCGACGCTATTCTGCGGCCAGATAATCTGAAATCCCTGCTGCTGCAGCGCACGTTCAAGCTCCTTGATGGGCTCATCTTTATAAAAGACGCCATGCGGTCCCATGATGGCAATGATATTCATGCGTTCCTCCTGGAAAAACCTTAGTTAAGCATAGCCTGGTCAAACTGCAGGTAAAAAAAAGGGCCACAGCGTTGTGGCCCTTTTCAGAATTAATGCAGTTTACGCGTAACCATAGCTCATCAGACGCTGGTAACGACGGTTTTTCAAATCTTCTTTGCTTAACACGTCGAGATCGGCGAGATCGGCCAGCAGCTGTGCTTTCAGGGACGCCGCCATCACTTCCGGGTTACGATGGGCGCCGCCCAGCGGTTCCGGGATGATAGAGTCAATCAACTTCAGCTCTTTCAAACGTGGGGCGATGATGCCCATCGCTTCTGCGGCCAGCGGCGCTTTGTCGGCGCTTTTCCACAGAATGGATGCGCAGCCTTCCGGAGAGATAACGGAATAGGTGCTGTACTGCAGCATATTCACTTTATCGCCCACGCCGATCGCCAGTGCGCCGCCGGAGCCACCTTCACCGATAACGGTACAGATAACCGGCACACTCAGACGCGACATTTCACGCAGGTTGCGCGCAATCGCTTCAGACTGACCACGCTCTTCCGCGCCTACGCCCGGGTATGCCCCAGGGGTGTCGATGAAGGTAATGATCGGCATATTGAAACGTTCAGCCATTTCCATCAAACGCAGCGCTTTGCGATAGCCTTCCGGCGCTGGCATGCCAAAATTACGACGGATTTTTTCTTTGGTCTCACGGCCTTTCTGATGACCAATGATCATCACCGGACGGCCATCCAGACGCGCGATGCCGCCGACAATTGCTTTATCATCCGCATAGGCACGATCGCCCGCCAGCTCATCAAATTCATCAAATGCCAGGCGGACATAATCCAGGGTGTACGGACGCTGTGGATGGCGCGCCAGTTGGGCTACCTGCCATGCGCCAAGATCGGCGAAGATTTTACGCGTCAGTTCTACGCTTTTTTCACGCAGACGATGCACTTCTTCATCGATGTTAATATCCAGTTTCTCATCCTGACGGCTAACCGCAGTCAGAGAATCGATTTTTGCTTCCAGCTCTGCAATCGGCTGTTCAAAATCAAGGAAATTCAGACTCATAGTATTCCTGTATTAGTCAAACTCCAGTTCCACCTGCTCCGAACCAATAAGGCCACGGAGATCGTTTAGCAAACGATCGCTCGGAGAGACACGCCACGTTGCGCCAAAACGCAATCGCGCACGCGCATCCGCCCTCTGATAGTAGAGATGTACTGGAATTGTCCCAGAGCGGTGGGGTTCCAGAGACTGACGGAGTCGGTTTAAAAGCTGGTCATCAATTTGCCTGTCCGTCAGCGAGATAGCAAGCCCGCGAGCATATTTTTCCCGGGCTTCGTCAATATCCATGACTTCACGGGCCATCATTTTAAGCCCGCCGCTGAAGTCATCAAAGCTGACCTGTCCGCTGACGATAAGTATGCGGTCTTTTTCCAGCAATTGCTGGTATTTATCCAGAGCATCGGTAAATAACATCACTTCCAGACGCCCGGAACGGTCATCCAGTGTACAGATGCCGATACGATTGCCGCGCTTGGTGACCATTACCCGCGCAGCAATGACGAGCCCCGCAGCCGTGGTGACTTTACCACGTTCTGTCGGATGCATGTCTTTCAGCCTGTGGCCTCCAACATAGCGCTCAATTTCTTTTAAATACTGATTGATGGGGTGTCCCGTCAGATAAAGTCCTAACGTTTCACGCTCACCGTCTAATACCACCTGCTCCGGCCACGGTGTACAGTTGGCATAAGACTGTTCAATTTGTTCCGGCTCTTCCGCCAGTACGCCAAACATATCCGCCTGACCAATTGCCTCGGCTTTCGCATGCTGATCGGCGGCTTTTAGGGCATCGCTGAGTGAGTTCATCAACGCCGCGCGATGCGGACCAAGGCGGTCAAACGCCCCGGACATGATTAACTTTTCCAGCACCCGGCGGTTAAGTTTTTTGATATCCGTACGCGCACAAAGATCAAATAGTTCGCGGAAGTAACCGCCTTCATTTCGCGCCTCAATAATAGCCTCAATTGGCCCTTCACCCACGCCTTTTATCGCGCCGATGCCGTAGACAATCTCGCCATCATCATTCACGTGAAAATGATAAAGCCCGGAGTTGATGTCCGGTGGCAGGATTTTGAGCCCCATGCGCCAGCATTCATCCACCAGTCCGACGACTTTCTCGGTGTTATCCATATCGGCGGTCATTACCGCCGCCATAAATTCGGCAGGGTAATGCGCCTTCAGCCACAGCGTCTGGTAGGAGACCAGCGCATAGGCTGCGGAGTGCGATTTGTTAAATCCGTAACCGGCGAATTTCTCCACCAGGTCAAAGATTTTCATCGCCAGTTCGCCGTCGACGCCGCGCTTTTTCGCCCCTTCTTCAAAGGTACCGCGCTGCTTAGCCATCTCTTCCGGTTTTTTCTTACCCATCGCACGACGCAGCATATCCGCGCCGCCAAGGGTGTATCCGGACAGCTCCTGGGCAATCTGCATAACCTGTTCCTGATACAGGATAATGCCGTAGGTCGGCTCCAGTACCGGTTTCAGACACTCATGCTGCCATTGTACGTCCGGGTAGGAAATCTCTTCACGACCATGCTTACGGTCGATAAAGTTATCTACCATCCCCGACTGTAGCGGACCAGGTCGGAACAGAGCCACCAGTGCGATCATATCTTCGAAGCAGTCAGGCTGCAGACGTTTGATCAGATCTTTCATGCCGCGGGATTCAAGCTGGAACACCGCCGTGGTCTCCGAACGTTGCAGCATGTCGAAGCTTTTTTTGTCATCCAGCGGGATAGCGGCGATATCCAACGGCGGTTCACCGTTCTTTTCACGGCGCGCGTTGATCATTTCCAACGCCCAGTTGATGATAGTGAGCGTACGCAGACCGAGGAAGTCGAACTTCACGAGGCCGGCGTATTCCACGTCGTTTTTATCAAACTGGGTGACCGGGTGCAGCCCTTGCTCATCACAGTACAGCGGCGCAAAATCAGTAATTTTGGTCGGTGCTATAACCACGCCACCGGCGTGCTTACCAGCGTTACGCGTGACGCCTTCCAGCTTGCGCGCCATATCGATCAGCGCTCTAACCTCTTCATCTGCCTCATAGATTTCCGGCAGTTGAGGTTCAGCTTCAAAGGCTTTGGCCAGCGTCATGCCCGGGTCGGGCGGCACCAGTTTCGAAATACGGTCAACGAAGCCATACGGGTGACCCAGTACGCGGCCCACGTCACGGATAACCGCTTTTGCCGCCATCGTACCGAAGGTAATAATCTGCGAAACCGCATCACGACCGTACATTTCCGCCACGTGTTCAATGACCTGGTCACGTTTTTCCATACAGAAATCAACGTCAAAATCGGGCATTGAAACACGTTCCGGGTTAAGGAAACGTTCGAACAGCAGGTCAAATTCCAGCGGATCAAGGTCGGTAATTTTCAGCGCGTAGGCGACCAGCGAACCAGCACCAGAACCACGTCCCGGGCCTACCGGTACGCCGTTATCTTTCGACCACTGGATAAACTCCATAACGATCAGGAAGTAACCCGGGAAGCCCATCTGGTTGATAACTTTAAGTTCAACTTCCAGACGTTCGTCATAAGGCGGCCGCCTCTGCGCGCGAACTTCAGGATCCGGGAATAAAAACGCCAGACGCTCTTCCAGACCTTCGCGTGATTTTGCCACAAGGAAATCCTCGGTGGTCATATCACCAGTCGGGAACTGTGGCAGGAAATACTCACCCAGACGCACCGTCACGTTACAGCGCTTGGCTATCTCAACAGTGTTTTGCAGCGCCTCCGGGATATCGGAGAATAGATCGCACATCTCATCTTCGCTGCGCATGTACTGCTGCGGCGAATAATTACGCGGTCGTTTTGGATCATCAAGGGTAAACCCGTCGTGGATTGCCACGCGGATTTCATGCGCGTCAAAATCACCGGTTTCAAGGAAGCGAACATCGTTGGTCGCCACCACCGGAAGACCACGCGTTTCAGCCAGTTCTACCGCAGCATGCAGATAATTTTCTTCATCCTGCCTGCCGGTGCGAATCAGTTCTAAAAAATAGCAATCAGGAAAATGTTCTTCATAAAACGCCACGCACTCATCAACCAGTGCGCTATTGCCGCGCAGCAGGCTGCGCCCGACGTCGCCCATACGACCGCCGGAGAGCAAAATCAAACCTTCTTTTAGTTCGATCAGCCAGTCTCTGTCGATGACGGGTCCTTCTGCGCCATAGCCACGCTGATAGGCTTTCGATATCAACAACGTCAGGTTCTGATAGCCGGTATTATTTGCGGCCAGCACGGTGAGCTGCGCAAGTTCATCGCCCAACAGTTCGCTACGGACATGAAAATCTGCGCCAACTATCGGCTTGATACCCGCACCGTGACCCGCTCCGTAAAACTTCACCAGACCACACAGGTTGGTAAAATCGGTGATCGCCAGCGCAGGCATGCCTAACGCGGCCGCCTTTTTTACCAGCGGCCCGGTTTTCGCCAGCCCATCGATCATGGAGTAGTCGCTGTGCACCCGCAGGTGGACGAAACGAGGTTCAGACATCTTCAGATTCCTTCGACACAAGAATCAGGACGTGAGTCCCAGAGCGCGTTTGACGGGGCCAAAACTACGGCGATGGTGCTCTGTTGCACCATGTAGTGCCAACTTTTCCAGATGAAAAGCAGTTGGATAACCTTTGTGCTGTGCAAAGCCATACTGCGGGAAAACCGTATCCAGTGCCGCCATTTCAGCGTCACGGGTGACTTTTGCCAGTATCGAAGCAGCGCTAATCTCCGCCACGCGGCTATCACCTTTGACCACCGCCATTGACGGCATCGGTAATGCCGGGCAACGATTGCCGTCAATCAGTACGTATTCCGGCGCAATATGCAGACCCGCAACCGCACGCTGCATCGCCAGCATGGTGGCATGTAAAATATTCAGCTCGTCGATTTCATGCGGTTCCGCACGGCCCAGACTCCAGCTTAACGCTTTTTCTTTAATCTCATCAAACAGCGCCAGGCGACGTTTTTCCGACAGTTTTTTTGAGTCGTTCAGACCAATAACAAGACGAGCCGGATCCAGAATAACGGCGGCAGTAACAACCGCGCCGACCAAAGGACCACGTCCAACTTCATCCACACCCGCCACTAAATGCGTATGTGGATAAACAAACTCAATCATTGTGCTAACTCCAGGACTGCATCCGCCGCCTGCTCATCAGCATTGCAACGGATCTGCTGGTGCAGTTCACGGAATGTGTCGTGCATCGCATGGCTGGTTTTACCCTTCGCCAGCAACGGCAGCAGCGCTTGCGACAGCGCCTGCGGTTCACACTCTTCCTGCAACAACTCTTTAACCAGTTCTCTTCCTGCCAGCAGGTTAGGTAGCGAAACGTAATCCGTTTTCACCAGACGCTTCGCCAACCAGAAGGTAAAGGGTTTCATACGGTAGCCAACCACCATCGGGCATTTTGCCAGCATACATTCCAGCGCTGCCGTGCCTGAAGCCAACAGTGCTGCATCGCTGGCCACCATCGCTTCACGTCCCATCCCATTGAGCAGATGTACGGAAAGATCCGGTGCAACTTCAGCTTTGATACGCTCAAACTGCTCGCGACGTTTGGCATTCACCAACGGCACCACGACTTCGAGATCCGGATAATGCTGGCGCAAAAGCTGCGCCGTTTTCAGAAAATCGGCACTGAGCATCTCCACTTCTGCGCCACGGCTTCCTGGCAATAGCGCCAGACAGTGAGCATCATGGGGAATACCCAGCACGTCGCGTGCCGCGTTTTTATCCGGATCCAGCGGCATGGCATCCGCCATGGTGTGGCCGATAAAGCGGCACGGAACGTTAAATTTGTCATAAAACGCTTTTTCGAAAGGCAGAAAGGCCAGCACCATATTGGTGGATCTGCCTATTTTGAAAACACGTTTCTGTCGCCAGGCCCATACAGAAGGGCTGACATAATGAATGGTTTTTATGCCCTGCTTTTTCAGGTTGCCTTCGAGGGTAATATTGAAGTCAGGCGCATCAATGCCGACGAAAACATCCGGCTTAAGTTCAGTGAAACGGCGAGTGAGATCGGCACGAATATGTAGTAAGCGGCGCAGGCGTCCGAGCACTTCAACAATGCCCATTACCGCCAACTCTTCCATTTCGTACCAGGCCTCACAGCCTTCGGCCTGCATCAGCGGGCCCGCCACGCCAACAAAACGCGCATTGGGAACACGCGCCTTGATTGCACGGATTAACCCTGCACCAAGAATATCGCCGGAGGTTTCTCCGGCGACGAGGGCTATCGTTAAAGGACGCTGTTCAGTCATTAACGAATCAGGCCACGCGTTGAGCGCTCAAAGAAGTCGCTGAAAGCCTGGACTTCGGGGTACTGTTGCGCCAGTTCCGCGATTTCCGGCTTCGCTTCTTCCAGCGTTTTACCGTTACGGTACAACGCTTTATAGGCGTTACGAATCGCGGTGATCGCTTCGCGGGTAAATCCGCGACGCTTCAGACCTTCGATGTTAACGCCAAACGGCGTGGCGTGGTTGCCTTGGGCGATAACGTACGGAGGCACGTCCTGAGCAACGCCAGAACAACCGCCAACCATCACATGCGCGCCGATGATGCAGAACTGATGCACCGCGGTCATGCCGCCGATGATAACAAAATCATCAAGCGATACATGTCCGGCAAGCGTGGCGTTATTTGCCAGAATACAGCGGTTGCCTACCGTACAATCATGCGCAACGTGCGCATTAATCATCAGTAAGTTATCGCTGCCCACCTTCGTCACTCCACCGCCCTGCACTGTGCCACGATGAATGGTGACGCTTTCGCGGATGCGGTTGCGATCGCCAATTTCCACGCGGGTTGGTTCGCCAGCATATTTCAGATCCTGGTTAACTTCACCGATGGAGGCAAACTGATAGATCTCGTTATCGCGACCAATTTTGGTATGGCCATTCACGACAACGTGAGACTTCAGTACGGTACCCTCACCAATTTCAACATGGGGTCCAACAATACAAAATGGGCCAATGTGAGCGTTAGCGCCAATGCTGGCGCCCTCTTCCACAATGGCGGTCGGGTGAATAAAGGCGGATTTATCAATCACGTATCAGGCCTCCCGGCTACGGGCACACATCATCGTTGCTTCGCATACAACTTTACCGTCGACCAGCGCAACCCCTTTAAAACGGGTCAGGCCACGGCGCGTTTTCTCGAAAGTCACTTCCATGATCATCTGATCGCCAGGTACGACAGGACGCTTAAAGCGTGCTTCGTCAATGCCCGCGAAATAGTACAGTTCGCCTGGTTCCAGTTTTCCTACGCTTTTAAACGCGAGGATGCCGGTGGCCTGCGCCATCGCTTCCAGAATCAGTACGCCTGGAAAAATAGGTTTACCCGGGAAGTGGCCCTGGAAGAAAGGCTCGTTAACGGATACATTTTTCACTGCGCGCAGAAAACGACCTTCTTCAAAATCCAGCACGCGGTCAACCAGCAAAAACGGAAAACGGTGCGGCAGAAGTTCTAGAATCTCTTCAATATGCAGAGTATGAGTGTTAGTAGTCAAAATACTCTTCCTGTCAAAATATACTAAAAGGCAATAATAACACGGCCTGTCGCAATCGTATGAATGGGACAGGCCGAAAAGTCAGACATGCAAAAAAGGTGCTTTAGTCTTGTTGATTAACCTTGCGCTCAATCGATTTGAGGCGCTTGCTCATATCATCAATGTTCATCACCAGTGCAGCTGTTTTACGCCATACCTTGTTAGGTTGCAGCGGAATGCCTGAGGAGTAGACGCCCGGTTCAGTGATAGGACGCATCACCATACCCATGCCAGTCACCGTGACTTTGTCGCATATTTCCATATGCCCATTAATCACGCTGGCACCGCCAATCATGCAGTAACGGCCAATCTTCAGGCTACCCGCCATAATGACGCCACCGGCTACCGCCGTATTGTCGCCAATCACAACGTTATGCGCAATCTGGCACTGGTTATCAATGATAACACCATTACCGATCACAGTATCGTCCAGAGCACCACGGTCAATAGTGGTACACGCGCCGATCTCGACGCGATCGCCAATAATCACGCGACCAAGCTGGGGGATCTTCACCCAGTTACCGCGATCGTTCGCGTAACCAAATCCATCAGATCCAACGACCGTGCTGGACTGGATCAGGCAATTCTCACCGATCTGAATGTCATGGTAAATCGTCACATTCGCCCACAAGCGTGAACCTGCGCCGATTTTAGTATTTTTTCCGACGAAGCAACCTGCGCCGATAACGACGTTATCGCCCAGTTCTACGCCAGACTCAATGACCGCATTTGCGCCCACAGAGACATTGTTACCCAGCTTCGCCGTCGCATCAATTACTGCACTCGGTGCAATGTTTTGTGCCGGCTGCGGCGTGGTATCTAAGATTTGCGCCATGCGAGCATAGGTCAGGTAGGGATTCTTCACTACCAGCGCTGCACTCTTAGCAAAAGGAAGATCGTCCTGCGTCATCACTACGGCAGAAGCCTGGCATACGCCTAAGTGCTCACGATACTTAGGATTCACCATGAACGTAATATTGCCAGTTTGCGCAGATTGCATGGACGCTACGCCGGTGATGACGATATCGCCATCACCGTGTAATTCTGCATCCAACTGCTCTGCTAAATCAGCCAGTCGAATTGAAGGCATTACTTATTTAACCTGTTTCAGTACGTCAGCGGTGATGTCTTTTACATCGCTGCTGTTGTATGCAACGGTGTTTGCGTCAACGACCAGATCGATGCTCTGGCTGCTGGCAACAGATTTCACAGCAGTCTGGATACGAGTAACCAGTTTGCCACGTTCTTCGTTGGAGCGACGCGCACGATCCTGCTCAAAAGCCTGAGCTTTCTGAGAGAAAGTCTGACGCTGAGCCATAACGTCTTTTTCCAGCTTGGTACGATCGCTACCTGCTTTCATTGATTGCAGACGCTGCATCTTAGATTGCAGATCGGATTCCATACGCTGCAGTTCGCTGGCACGGCCTTTGAACTCGTTTTCCAGCGTAGCAGAAACGCCTGTCTTCTGTGCAACCTGTTGGAACAGGCTACCCATGTTGACGATTGCAATTTTGTCAGCCGCTTGTGCGGACGTTGCCATCGCTAAACCGAGACCTGCAGCTAATAACCACTTTTTCACAATTAACTCCTTACCATCCCATTTGCACCCGAGGGTACAGTTCTTTGCGTGGCCAGGCGATCCCATGCAAGATCGCCTAAAGTCATCGCTACACTACCACTACATTCCTTTGCGAAGAACAATTACCAGGTTTTACCAATGTTAAACTGGAACTGTTCCGCTTTGTCTCCATCGTACTTCTTGAACGGCTGGGCGTAGGAGAAAACCAACGGCCCCAATGGGGACATCCATTGTAAAGCGATACCCGCTGACATACGGATATTGCTTGGATCACTGTAGTCCGGCACACCTATAGCTCTTGTTTGAGCGCTATCCTGCCAGTTAGTATCCCAAACGGTACCCATATCCCAGAAGAACGAGGTACGGACCGAGTTAGCATACTTGTCACTAATGAACGGCGTTGGGGTAATAAACTCCAGGCTGGCGACAGCCATGGCGTTACCGCCCACTGCATCATCCGATTTACAGTCTTTACCGTCTGCGTTGGAACACTCTTCGTAATCGTTATTATCGGAACCACTGGCGTAGGCACCGTTTTTATAGACCGCTTTTGGACCGATGGTATTCGACTGGAAACCACGCACGGTGCTGGAACCACCTGCATAGAAGTTTTCATAGAACGGCATTTCTTTACTGCCAATGCCGTCACCATAGCCTACCTTCGTACGGCCTAAAACCACCCACTTGTGATCGTCATCGATCGGCACATAGGTCGCGGTATCCATCGACACTTTGTAGTATTCGTTATCAGAACCCGGAATGGTCACTTTACCGTTCAGGTTGACGCGTGTACCGTCCGTTGGGAAGTACCCACGGTCCAGTTTGTTGTACGTCCAACCATAGTTAAAGGTGAAGTCATCAGCGGCAAAGCTGTTGGTATTGGTCTCGCCCATTGACTCAAGATAACGATCCATCGCAACCTGCGGCTGCATGTTGGACAGTTTGTTGTGTACATAACCCAGGCCAGCACGCAACGTGTTGTATTCGTTTACCGGGAAGCCAAGCGTTACGTCTGTACCATAACTTTTGTTGGTATAGTCGGACAGATCCGCATCATTCGCTTCAAAGTCATTGTAGAAGACACGGCCACCCAGACTCACACCATCAACGGTGAAGTACGGGTTAGTCACAGACAACTCAGTATAGGTCTGGTAGTCGTTTTTGGTGCCATTGATACCAACAGAATAGCCAGTACCTAACCAGTTATCTTGCTGAACGCCAGCCTGGAAGCTCACGCCGCTCTCGGTACCGTAACCGACGCCGAAGTTAAAGCTACCGGTGTTACGCTCTTTGACCTTATAAACCACATCAACCTGATCCGGACTGCCCGGAATACGCTGAGTATCGGTATCGACGGTTTCAAAGTAACCCAGGCGGTTCAGACGCTCTTTACCCTGATCGACCAGATCGCTGCCCAACCAGGCACCTTCCATCTGACGCATTTCGCGACGCAGAACGGAATCTTTAGAAGTGTCGTTACCTTCAAAGCGAATCTTACGCACATAGAAACGGTTACCCGCATCCACGTTTACGCGCAATTTAACGGTTTTGTCTGCATCGTTGATTTCAGGCTGCGACTGTACGCGCGGATAGGCATAGCCATAGCGACCCAGAAGCTTCTTGATATCATCTTCCATTTTGGTCACTTTAGTGCCGTTATAGAGTTCGCCTGGTTCGATTTTCGTCAGGGTCTCAATTTCGGCAGAATGCCCGGCCAGATTACCGCTCACCTGTACCCCTGAAAGCTTGTACTGATCGCCTTCAGTGATGTTAACGGTAATATAGATACCTTTTTTATCCGGCGTCAGGCTGACCTGGGTGGAATCGATGTTGAAACGAGCATAGCCGCGATCCAGATAGTAGCTGCGCAGGGTTTCAAGGTCGCCCGCCAGTTTCTGTTTCTGGTATTTACGATCGCCCACCACGTTCCACCACGGAACTTCATCACGCAACTGGAAGTGAGAGATAAGTTCCTCGGTTGTGAAGGCATGGTTGCCGACGATATTGATCTGTTGGATCTTCGCCGAAACCCCTTCCTGGAAGACCAGTTTGAGGTCAACGCGGTTACGCGGCAACGGCGTAACCACTGCTTTCACACTGGCGCTGTACTTACCGACGCTATAGTAGAAATCTTCCAGGCCTTTTTCGATATCAGCAAGCGTGGTGCGATCCAGAGACTCGCCAACACGCACGCCAGACGCCTCGAGATTCTGCTTCAACATGTCATCTTTCACCGATTTATTACCGGAGAAAGTGATGCTGGCAATCGTCGGGCGTTCTTTTACCTGAACCAGAAGGGTATCACCATCGCGCAGGACGCGGACATCCTCAAAGTTACCGGTGGCGAACAGAGCACGAATGGTATTACTGATGTCTTCATCATTAACCGTGTCGCCTGTGCGCACCGGCATACTGAGGAGAGCCGCACCAACGGCGACTCGCTGTAGGCCTTCGAAATGAATGTCCTTCACTACGAACCCTTCAGCACCGTATACGGTGGCGCTGCTAAACAGCAGCGACGCTATGAGCAACTTTTTCATCGCCATCGTTATTATGCGTTCTTCCTAACACTCTCTTACAACCGAGAGAAATCATTGAAAAGTGCAAGCCCCATTAACAACACCAGCAAGATAGAGCCAATGCGATAACTAAAGTCTTGAACCCGCTCGGATACCGGACCGCCCTTCAGCTTTTCAATCGCCAGGAACAGCAGATGCCCCCCGTCAAGAACGGGCAACGGAAACAGGTTGATTATCCCTAAGTTCACGCTGATAAGCGCAAGGAACATCAGGTAATAAATAACCCCGAACTCCGCTGACATCCCAGCCCCCTGGGCGATAGAAATCGGCCCACTGAGGTTGTTCAGTTTTACATCACCGGTAATCAATTTTCCCAGCATACTGACCGTCAGCTTCATCAACTGCCACGTTTTATCCGAGGCTTCGAGGATGGCGCTGAATGGCCCATACTGGCGTACAGTCTTATACTCATCAGGCAGAGGAATAACTTTAGGCACCACGCCCGCAAAACCCTCTGCCTTCCCGTTAACCTCTTTTGAATCTGGGGTTAACGTTAAAGACAAGGAACTTCCTTGTCTTTCAATATCTAGCGCTAACGGCTTATCCGGATTATCGCGCACCTGCGTGACAAACGTCATCCATTGTGTCAGCGGCTGACCATTGACTTTAACGATCCTGTCGCCAGCTTGCAAACCCGCCTTACTTGCAGCGGAGTTAACCTGCACTTCTGACAGCACCGGTTCAATCTGCGGACCGCGCGGACGAATCCCTAAACTG
Source organism: Citrobacter sp. Cu096 (assembly GCF_030332285.1). Taxonomy (NCBI): domain Bacteria; kingdom Pseudomonadati; phylum Pseudomonadota; class Gammaproteobacteria; order Enterobacterales; family Enterobacteriaceae; genus Citrobacter; species Citrobacter sp. Cu096. Next base: position 539,625 of record NZ_JAOWID010000018.1, on the reverse strand, counting down.
GAGACGGGATCCTGCTTGTCTGGCTCAAATGCCCACTGACGTAAATCCAGCGTTTTGTCCTGACGCTGGTTACTGCCAAATTGCGCTACGCTGAGAGTCGTATGCTGATCGCCAATTTTGGCTACCAGTTGCAATCTTACGGCATCCCAATCAGGGGTTTCGATACCATCAACCGCTTTTAGTTCCGTACCCGGCTGAATTTGCGCCTGCGCAGCAATCGAGTTGGGCGTTATTTCACCAACAACCGGGCGAACGCCAGGAACACCGATGATAAACACCAGCCAATAAGCGAAAATAGCAAAAAGGAAGTTTGCAATCGGACCTGCGGCGATGATGGCTGCGCGTTGTCCAACCGTTTTATTGTTGAAAGCATAATGGCGCAACTCCGGTGCGACCGGTTCAGCGCGCTCATCCAACATTTTGACGTAACCGCCGAGAGGAATCAGGGCGATGACGTATTCCGTACCTGATTTATCGGTACGCCGCCAAAGCGCTTTTCCAAAACCAATGGAAAAGCGTTCGACGCGAACTCCGCAGCGCCGCGCAACCCAGAAATGACCAAATTCATGCACGGTGATAAGCACACCAAGTGCAACAATGAATGCAGCCAGATTCCAGAGAATACTCAGCATAAGACCATCCGTTAAAGCGTCCTGAATACCAATAACAACAGGCAGGCAAAGACCGGTACCGCAGCCGTCAGGCTATCAATGCGATCCAGAATACCACCGTGTCCTGGAATTAAGTGACCACTGTCCTTTATTCCTGCTTCACGCTTAAACATACTCTCGGTCAGGTCACCCAGCACGGAGGCCAGGGCTGCAACGATGGAGCAAATAAGCAAGGTGACAGGCGCAACCTCAAGATTCGCCCACATGCCATAACCCCATGAGATCACGGCCGCAGTGGCGAGTCCGCCAAAAAAACCCTGCCAGGTTTTACCAGGAGAAACCTTCGGCGCCAGCTTATGTTTGCCAAACAGCTTACCAAACATATAGGCACCAGAGTCAGCTCCCCAGACGAGGATCATGACATACAGCAGCCATAGCGCGCCACTATATTGATTCTCATCATAGTGCCATGCACGTAGCGCCAGCATTCCCCAAAAGAACGGGACAATGGTCAACACGCCGAAAATTATGCGTAATGTTTTGGAATTACGCCATACCGCCGCAGAGCCGGGATAAAACAGTACCAGCAACAGCGCCACGACCCACCAGCCCAGCGACGCCCACAGCGAGACTTCAACCAGAGGCTGATGAATATTGCGATGGTATTCTGGCAGTAAAAACAGCATCAGTGCCAGCAATAGCCCACACAAAACCGCCAGCCATACTCGCTGTGTACGCGTGGTAAAACCGCTTAACTGTCCCCATTCCCAGGCGGCCAGCATACAGACAACCAGCGTGACAATGGCGAACCCCACAGGCGGCAGCAAAAACAACGCCGCGATGACAACGGGTATTAAAACAAAAGCAGAAATCAGGCGATACTTCAGCAAAAGCGACCCCCATCAGGCTTTTTCATCACCGGGCTCGGTGCCGCCGAAACGACGCTCACGATTAGCAAAGGCATGCAGCGCACCTTCAAAGTCTTGTTCATCGAAATCGGGCCAGAGAACATCCGTAAAGTAAAGTTCGGCATAGGCAATTTGCCACAACAGAAAATTACTAATTCGATGCTCCCCCCCAGTCCTTATCACTAAATCCACAGGAGCCAGTTCATGCATACAAATTTGCTGCCCAAGCATCTCTTCATCGATTTGCTCTGGTCGCAGCAGACCATCCTGCACCTGTTGTGCCAGTTGCCTGACTCCCTGGACTATATCCCACCGTCCACCGTAATTCGCTGCAATATTCAGCGTCAACCCGGTATTCTGGGCGGTAATCGCTTCTGATTTGCGAATCCGTTCTTGCAAACGTGAGTTAAATCGACTGATATCCCCGATAATACGCAGACGTACGTTATGGCGGTGCAGGTTTTTCACTTCGCTATCAAGCGCCCACACGAACAGCTCCATTAACGCGCTCACTTCCTGCGCAGGTCGGTTCCAGTTCTCACTGCTAAAGGCATACAGCGTTAACGCATCAATACCGTTATTGGCAGCAAAAGAGACAGCCCGGCGGACGGATTTAGCTCCGGCCTTATGCCCAAAGGCGCGAATCTTCCCTTGCTTTTTCGCCCAGCGGCCATTGCCATCCATGATAATTGCTACATGGCGACAACCATGTGCTGGCAAATTTTCGCTTAATGGTTTAGTTGCAGACAACATAACGCGTTTTTAGTCCCTGAAAGGATTAACGGTACTCAGGAATACTGAAGCCCATCCACAAAAAAGCCGTGTCAAACCACGGCTTACCCGACCGGAAAAAAGCAAATACCCGCGATCGAGTGGCGCAGACTATATCACTGAAGCCCAACGCTAACAAATAGCGCGATTCTGCGTACAGGGATTATCATCAGCTTGAGAGTCGCATCACTTCTTTTCTGGCGACATCCCGCGCGATGGCATCAACCTTCAGCACATCATCAACGCTCTGTGGCTCCTGCAAATCCATCTTATCCAGTACGGATAAATTCAGGACAGCAATATCGGTAAATCGGATCTGCTGCGCCAAAAATGCGGCAACGGTAATTTCATTCGCGGCGTTCAGCGCGGTCGTCGCCGCTTGCCCTTGCTCAAACGCGTCCATCGCCAGTTTCAGGCAGGGATAACGCTGATAATCAGGTGCGGAAAACGTCAACGCACTGAGTTGGCAAAAGTCGACAGGCTTAACACCAGACGTCACACGTTCTGGCCATGCCATCGTATGGGCAATAGGTGTACGCATATCAGGTTCCCCCAACTGCGCCAGAACGCTACCATCCTGATAACGAACCATCGAATGAATAACCGACTGCGGATGAATCAGCACTTCCATCTGACTCGCACTGGCATTAAACAACCAACGCGCTTCAATGTATTCCAGACCTTTATTCATCATGGTGGCGGAATCGACAGAGATTTTTCGTCCCATCGACCAATTCGGATGACGACATGCCTGATCGGGGGTCATAGAAATCAGATCGGACAATGGCGTTTCACGGAAAGGGCCACCAGACCCGGTAAGCAAAACTGACATGACGCCATTTTGCTCAAGGTCAGCGTATCCCAGATTGTGTTGGATAGGTTGCGGTAAACTCTGAAAAATCGCGTTATGTTCGCTATCTACCGGCAAAAGTTGCGCTTTGTGACGTTTCACGTCGTCCATAAACAGACGACCACAGGTCACCAGAGATTCTTTATTCGCCAGTAAAATGCTTTTGCTCGCACGAATTGCAGCCAGCGTCGGCAGCAATCCCGCCGCGCCAACAATCGCCGCCATCACCTGATCAACATCATCCAGCGCAGCCATATCACAGGCCGCCTGCTGTCCACTCATTACCTCAGTACGACAGCCCTGCTCCAGCAGAGCTATTTTTACCAACGTCGCGCTTTTTTCATCGTCCATTACCGCATAGCGAGGAGCAAACTCCAGGCATTGCTCGACCATACGGGCGACATTTTTACCCGCCACTAACGCAGCAACACGAAATTTTTCCGGGTTATGGCGTACTACATCCAGCGTACTGCAACCAATGGAACCGGTTGATCCCAGGATGGTTAATTGCTTCATGAGACATCCAGAAGAATTTTACCCTTTAAGGTATATAGGCAGAATAAAGCAAAACGCCGCTCTCCAGCCTTCTCAGGCCTTCTAAGCGGCGTTTTTAGCGTACAGGCGAATCAGAACTGCATCAGTTCCGTTTCTTTCTCTGCCAGCGCCGCATCAACTTTCTTGATAGCTGCGTCAGTCAGTTTCTGCACGTCATCCTGAGAACGGCGATCGTCATCTTCGCTGATCTCTTTTTCTTTCAACAATGCTTTCACTTTGTCGTTGGCATCACGGCGTACGTTACGTACGGCAACGCGCGCGCCTTCAGCTTCGCCACGCACGATCTTGGTCAGATCTTTACGACGTTCTTCAGTCAGCGGCGGCAGCGGAACGCGGATATCGGAACCCGCAGAGCTTGGGTTCAGACCGAGGTCGGAAGCCATAATGGCTTTCTCAACGGCTGGTCCCATAGAACGGTCAAACACGTTAATTTTCAGGGTACGGGAATCTTCAACCGTTACGCTTGCCAACTGGCGCAGCGGAGTCGGTGTGCCGTAATATTCCACGACAATACCATCCAGCAGGCTAGGAGAAGCACGACCCGTGCGAATTTTGCTGATTTGGTTTTTGAACGCTTCGACGCATTTGTCCATGCGTACTTCAGCATCTTTTCTGATATCGTTGATCACGTTACGAATCCTTGAAAGCTTGTTTCAGTCAGACCATACCCACCACGCAAGATGTGACAAGTATAGTCTTGATTAATTTTGAGGGACGTATCCCGCGACATTAAAGCGGAATATTACCTGCATTTAGCCGCAACGGGAATTATTCCGTGATTAACGTGCCTTCTTTTTCACCCATAACAACACGGCGCAGCGCACCCGGTTTGTTCATGTTAAAGACACGAATCGGCAATTTGTGGTCACGAGCCAGCGTGAACGCCGCCAGATCCATCACTTTCAGTTCTTTATCCAGCACTTCCGAATAGGTCAACTGCTCGTACATGGTCGCGGTTGGATCTTTAGCCGGATCAGCCGTAAATACGCCGTCGACTTTGGTGGCTTTCAGTACCACATCCGCTTCAATTTCAATACCACGCAGGCAGGCTGCAGAATCGGTGGTAAAGAATGGGTTGCCGGTACCCGCAGACAAAATAACAACGCGGTTGTTGCGCAGCAGGCTGATAGCCTCTGCCCAGCTGTAGTTATCACACACGCCATTCAGAGGAATAGCGGACATCAAGCGAGCGTTCACATAGGCGCGGTGAAGCGCATCGCGCATCGCCAGACCGTTCATGACGGTGGCTAACATGCCCATGTGGTCGCCCACAACACGGTTCATCCCTGCTTTCGCCAGACCAGCGCCACGGAACAGGTTACCACCACCAATCACTACGCCAACCTGGATACCCAGCTCAACCAGCTCTTTGATTTCCTGAGCCATACGGTCAAGGATGCTTGCATCAATACCGAAGCCTTCTGAACCTTGCAGAGCTTCGCCACTTAACTTAAGCAGAATACGTTTGTAGACGGGTTTTGCATTGGTAGCCATGTTTCTTTCCTGAGACTGTCAACGAATGAGATGAGTTAATTCCGGCGACATTGTATGCCGCTTTTCAGCATGACCACTATAGCGGTTCGCTGAATTTACAAGCCAGACACAAAAAGAAGCCGCCCTCAGGCGGCTCCTTTAAAAATTAAGACTGCTTGGACATTGCAGCAACTTCTGCTGCAAAGTCAGTCTCAACTTTCTCGATACCTTCACCCACTTCAAAGCGGATGAAGCCTGTTACGTCAGCATTGTGCTCTTTCAGCAGCTGACCAACAGATTTGCTCGGATCCATAACGAAAGGCTGGCCAGTCAGAGAAACTTCGCCGGTGAATTTCTTCATGCGGCCTTCAACCATTTTCTCTGCGATTTCTTTCGGCTTACCAGACTGCATCGCGATATCCAGCTGAACCTGGTATTCTTTCTCTACCACTTCAGCGGAAACGTCTTCCGGCTTAACGAATTCTGGTTTGCTTGCAGCAACGTGCATTGCCAGCTGTTTAACCAGTTCTTCGTCAGCGCCAGTTGCAGCAACCAGAACACCGATACGAGCACCGTGCTGGTAGTTACCCAGAACGTCGCCTTCCAGGGAAGCAACGCGACGGATGTTGATGTTCTCACCGATTTTAGCAACCAGTGCAACACGTTCTTCTTCGAACTGTGCTTTCAGAACTTCAACGTCAGTGATTTTGCCAGCAACGGCAGCGTCCAGTACTTTGTCAGCAAATGCCTGGAAACCAGCATCTTTAGCAACGAAGTCAGTCTGGCAGTTAACTTCCAGAATGAAAGCGATGTTGCCGTCGATTTTGGTTTTGATTACGCCGTCAGCAGCCACGTTGCCTGCTTTTTTCGCCGCTTTGATTGCGCCGGACTTACGCATGTTTTCGATTGCCAGCTCGATGTCGCCATTAGCTTCAGTCAGTGCTTTTTTGCAATCCATCATGCCTGCGCCAGTACGCTCACGCAGCTCTTTTACCAGGGATGCGGTAATTTCAGCCATTCTAAAATCCTCGGAAGATTTGATCTGCCCGGCATGAAACCGCACAGATTTAAAAGTGAAAAAGGGGGCCATATACAGGCCCCCTAACCAAACGTGATACTACCTGGCCTATATCCGTCATTCTTCAAGCTGCTGGTGCGTTGTTTTCCTTACTCACCCCAGTCACTTACTGACGTAAGCTCCGGGGGATTCGTTGCGTCAACGCCTTCCAGCAACTCGAATTATCCAGGATATATAAGGGGTCGCTCTAACGAGCGTGCCTTATTATTCAGCTTCTACGAAGCTTTCTTCCGCCTGGGAAGCCAGATCCTGAGAACGGCCTTCACGAACGGTAGTAGCTACAGCGCCCAGGTACAGGGTCACAGCACGGATTGCGTCGTCGTTACCCGGGATAACGAAGTCAACACCGTCCGGATCAGAGTTGGTATCAACGATAGCAAATACTGGGATACCCAGGTTGTTTGCTTCTTTGATAGCAATGTGCTCATGGTCAGCATCGATTACGAACAGAGCGTCCGGCAGACCGCCCATGTCTTTGATACCGCCCAGGCTGTTTTCCAGTTTCTCAAGCTCACGAGTGCGCATCAGCGCTTCTTTCTTGGTCAGCTTTTCGAAAGTACCGTCCTGAGACTGAGTTTCCAGATCTTTCAGACGTTTGATGGACTGACGAACGGTTTTCCAGTTAGTCAGCATACCGCCCAACCAGCGATGGTTCACGAAGAACTGGTCGCAGTTGTTAGCAGCTTCTTTCACCGCTTCGCTTGCAGCGCGTTTAGTACCAACGAAAAGGATTTTACCTTTACGAGCAGAGATCTTGTTCAGTTCAGCCAGAGCTTCGTTGAACATCGGTACAGTTTTCTCAAGGTTGATGATGTGAACTTTGTTACGCGCACCGAAGATGAACGGCTTCATTTTCGGGTTCCAGTAACGGGTCTGGTGACCAAAGTGAACACCAGCCTTGAGCATGTCGCGCATGGAAACAGTTGCCATGATTAAAACCTCTATATATAAAAGTTGGGGTTAAGCCTCCACGCATCCCATATTACCGACCCAAAGGGCACCCCGGAATATGTGTCGATACGTGTGTGTTGTTACACAAAGTGAGATTTGTCGCTCCCGTCCATCGTGTGTAGTCTTCGAACGGATCGGAAGTCCGGCGCGCTTTATACCACAAATACGCCGCCGACACCAATAATTGTTGGCACTGTGTGCTGAATGAACGATGAATTTCGTGTTACAGGAAGGCGGCAAATTTTCGAATCTCCGGGAGCTTACATGTAGTAAGTGAGCGGAGTGAAAAAATAGAGCTAACGCACCTGTGGCACGAAAGGCGAAGTTCAGAATGATTCTCAATTTGGCAGGGTACACCCCTGACTGATACCATTGGCAGCACTTAAACAATTATTGCCGATATCATCGGTACTGATGGACAGAATTCATGGCTATCTCAATCAAGACCCCTGAAGAAATCGAAAAAATGCGCGTCGCTGGTCGCCTGGCCGCTGATGTACTGGAAATGATCGAACCATTTGTTAAACCGGGCGTCAGCACTGGCGAGCTGGATCGCATCTGTAATGACTACATCGTGAACGAGCAGCAGGCTATTTCCGCATGCCTTGGCTACCACGGTTATCCGAAATCCGTGTGCATCTCTATTAATGAGGTGGTGTGCCACGGGATCCCGGACGACGCCAAACTCCTGAAAGACGGTGATATCGTCAACATTGACGTCACCGTAATTAAAGACGAATTCCACGGCGACACCTCGAAAATGTTCATCGTCGGCAAACCTACCATTTTGGGCGAGCGTCTGTGCCGCGTCACGCAGGAAAGCCTGTACCTGGCGCTGCGGATGGTTAAACCGGGTATTCGCCTGCGCACACTGGGCGCTGCGATTCAGAAATATGCGGAAGGCGAAGGGTTCTCTGTGGTCCGTGAATACTGCGGTCACGGCATCGGTCGCGGCTTCCATGAAGAACCGCAGGTTCTGCATTACGATGCAGACGACGGCGGCGTGGTACTGCAGCCGGGCATGACCTTCACCGTAGAACCTATGCTGAATGCCGGTGATTACCGCATCCGCACCATGAAAGACGGCTGGACGGTAAAAACCAAAGACCGGAGCTTGTCTGCTCAGTACGAGCATACTATTGTGGTGACGGAAAACGGCTGTGAAATTCTGACGTTACGCAAGGATGACACCATCCCGGCGATCATCACACACGGCGAATAATGTTTTGCCTGATGGCGATGCCCCTGCATCTTATCAGGCCTACAAGTTGCACCTTTACTCAAAATCATTCGAATTGATTCAAGACGGCAAGAGAGTGAACCTCCAGAAGCGTACAAAAGTACGTGACTGGAGTGAACGAGCGCAGCCAACGCAGAAGCAGCTTGAAGGATGAAGAGTAAATCCGTAGGCCGGGTAAGGCGCATTAGCCGCCATCCGGCTTTTTAATGGGTGGCGCAAAATGAATACTCTTCCTGAACAGCACGCAAATACTGCCCTCCCCACCCTGCCTGGCCAACCGCAAAATCCCGGAACCTGGCCGCAGCACGACCTCAACTGTCCCGGCATTAAAGCGCATATCGACGCGTTCCAGCACTGGTTAGGTGAAGCGTTTGACAGCGGGATCTCCGCTGAACAGCTGATTGAGGCCCGCACCGAGTTTATTGACCAGTTGCTTCAGCGTCTGTGGATTGAAGCTGGTTTTGGTCAAATTGCCGACCTGGCGCTGGTTGCAGTTGGCGGTTACGGACGCGGCGAACTGCATCCGCTTTCCGATATTGACCTGCTAATCCTCAGTCGTAAAAAGCTCCCTGACGCGCAGGCCGAAAAAGTCGGCGAGTTGTTAACGCTGCTGTGGGACGTGAGGCTCGAGGTTGGGCACAGCGTGCGCACGCTGGAAGAGTGTCTGCTGGAAGGATTGTCAGACTTAACCGTCGCCACCAACCTGATAGAAACACGCCTGCTGATTGGCGACGTGGCGCTGTTTCTTGAGCTACAAAAGCATATTTTTAGCGAAGGTTTCTGGCCGTCCGATAAATTTTACGCCGCCAAAGTGGAAGAGCAAAATCAGCGCCACCAACGCTATCACGGCACGAGCTACAACCTGGAGCCGGATATCAAAAGCAGCCCCGGCGGCCTGCGCGATATTCATACTCTGCAATGGGTCGCCCGCCGCCATTTTGGCGCTACCTCGCTGGATGAAATGGTCGGCTTTGGCTTCCTGACGCTGGCAGAACGCGCCGAATTGAATGAATGTCTACACATCCTCTGGCGCATTCGCTTTGCCCTGCATCTGGAGGTCAGTCGCTACGATAACCGCCTGCTGTTTGATCGTCAGCTCAGCGTGGCGCAACGCCTGAACTACGGCGGTGAAGGCAACGAGCCAATCGAGCGGATGATGAAAGACTATTTCCGCGTTACGCGGCGGGTCAGCGAATTGAACCACATGCTGCTGCAGCTATTTGACGAGGCAATCCTCGCCCTGCCCGCCGATGAAAAACCTCGTCCGATTGACGACGACTTTCAACTACGCGGCTCGTTGATTGATCTGCGCAACGACGACCTGTTTATCCGCAAACCCGAAGCGATATTGCGGATGTTTTACATCATGGTGCGTAACAGCGCGATCGCTGGGATTTACTCCACCACGCTGCGCCATCTGCGTCATGCCCGCCGTCATTTAACCCAGCCGCTGTGCTACATCCCGGAAGCGCGCTCACTGTTTCTGAGTATGTTGCGCCATCCGGGAGCAGTGAGTCGCGGCCTGCTGCCGATGCATCGCCATAGCGTTTTGTGGGCCTATATGCCGCAATGGTCACATATTGTCGGCCAAATGCAGTTTGACCTGTTTCATGCCTACACGGTGGATGAACACACCATCCGCGTGATGCTCAAGCTGGAAAGTTTTGCTAACGAAGAGACCCGCCCGCGCCATCCGCTGTGCGTGGATCTGTGGCCGCGCTTGCGACAACCTGAACTGATTCTGATTGCCGCGCTGTTCCACGATATCGCTAAAGGTCGCGGCGGCGATCACTCGGTTCTCGGCGCCCAGGACGTGCTCAAATTCGCCGAACTGCACGGTCTGAACTCACGTGAAACGCAGCTGATCGTCTGGCTGGTGCGTCAGCATTTGCTGATGTCGGTGACCGCTCAGCGCCGTGATATTCAGGATCCGGAAGTGATCAAGCAATTCGCTGAAGAAGTACAAACGGAACACCGTCTGCGCTTTTTAGTGTGCCTGACCGTCGCGGATATTTGCGCTACTAACGAAACGCTGTGGAATAGCTGGAAGCAAAGTTTGCTGCGTGAGTTGTACTTTGCGACGGAAAAACAGCTACGTCGCGGGATGCAAAACACGCCGGATATGCGCGAACGCGTTCGCCATCATCAGCTTCAGGCGCTGGCGCTACTGCGTATGGATAACATTGATGAAGAAGCGCTGCACCACATCTGGTCGCGCTGTCGCGCCAACTATTTCGTGCGCCACAGCCCAAATCAACTGGCCTGGCATGCGCGTCATCTGCTGCAACACGATCTCAGTAAGCCGCTAATCCTGCTCAGCCCGCAGGCCACGCGCGGCGGAACGGAAATTTTCATTTGGAGCCCCGATCGCCCTTACCTGTTTGCCGCCGTTTGCGCCGAACTGGACAGGCGCAATCTAAGCGTCCACGATGCGCAGATCTTTACCACCCGCGATGGGATGGCGATGGATACGTTCATTGTACTGGAGCCGGACGGTAGCCCGCTGTCGTCAGACCGACACGAAGCGATCCGTTTTGGACTGGAACAGGCGATCACGCAGCGGAGCTGGCAGCCGCCGCAGCCGCGTCGCCAACCGGCAAAATTACGCCACTTTACCGTCGATACCGAGGTCACTTTCCTGCCGACCCATACCGACCGAAAATCATTCCTTGAGCTTATCGCCCTCGACCAGCCAGGACTGCTGGCGCGGGTCGGGCAAATTTTTGCCGATCTGGGAATTTCGCTGCATGGCGCCCGAATTACAACCATTGGCGAGCGAGTAGAAGATTTATTCATAATCGCCACTGCCGACCGGCGCGCCCTTAATAATGAGCTGCAGCAGGAAGTACATCAACGGTTGACAGAGGCCCTCAATCCAAACGATAAAGGGTAATGTTTTTATTTATTATGGAAAGAGTTTAACAATGCAGCAGTTACAGAACGTTATTGAGTCCGCTTTCGAGCGCCGTGCCGACATTACTCCGGCAAATGTAGATACCGTAACCCGCGAAGCGGTAAATCAGGTTATTGCTTTACTGGATTCCGGTGCACTGCGCGTCGCAGAGAAGATTGAGGGTCAGTGGGTCACGCATCAGTGGCTGAAAAAGGCGGTCCTGCTCTCTTTCCGTATTAACGATAATCAGGTTATCGAGGGTGCGGAAAGTCGTTACTTCGATAAAGTACCGATGAAATTCGCCAACTATGATGAAGCACGCTTCCAGAAAGAGGGTTTCCGCGTGGTTCCGCCAGCAGCAGTACGTCAGGGTGCGTTTATCGCACGTAACACCGTACTGATGCCTTCTTACGTAAACATCGGCGCTTATGTTGATGAAGGTACAATGGTTGATACCTGGGCGACCGTGGGTTCCTGCGCGCAAATCGGTAAAAACGTTCACCTGTCCGGTGGCGTTGGCATCGGCGGCGTACTGGAGCCGTTACAGGCTAACCCGACCATCATCGAGGACAACTGCTTCATCGGCGCGCGCTCTGAAGTGGTTGAAGGCGTGATCGTCGAAGAAGGCTCTGTTATCTCTATGGGCGTGTACATCGGTCAAAGCACCCGTATTTACGATCGCGAAACCGGCGAAGTGCATTATGGCCGCGTTCCGGCAGGCTCTGTGGTTGTCTCCGGCAACCTGCCGTCGAAAGATGGCAAATATAGCCTGTACTGCGCGGTAATTGTGAAGAAAGTCGATGCCAAAACGCGTGGCAAAGTAGGAATCAACGAACTGTTACGCACCATCGACTAACAGTGATTTGAAAAAGCGGGCTTAGCCCGCTTTTTTTACATCTACGAGTGGCATAAACAAGGCTTTTCGTTAATTATTCAATGGTTATAGTGAGCTTAAGGGTACCGCTATGTATGACAATCTGAAAAGTCTGGGCATTACTAATCCTGAAGAAATCGATCGTTACAGCCTGCGGCAAGAAGCCAACAACGATATCCTGAAAATCTATTTCCAGAAGGATAAAGGTGAGTTTTTTGCCAAGAGCGTGAAGTTCAAATATCCCCGTCAGCGTAAAACGGTTGTCGCCGATGGCGTCGGCCAGGGTTACAAAGAAGTGCAGGAGATCAGCCCCAACCTGCGTTATGTGATCGACGAACTGGATCAGATCTGCCAGCGCGATCGCAGCGAAGTCGATCTTAAACGCAAGATCCTCGATGATTTACGTCATCTGGAAAGCGTCGTGACCAACAAGATCAGCGAAATTGAAGCCGATCTGGAAAAGCTAACGCGTAAATAACCGCGAGTGAATGTGTTCGTATGCCGGGTAAGGCGAAGCCGCCCCCGGCATTTTGCCTGATAAGCGTAGCGCCAACAGGCAAGAAATTAATGCTGCTCATCCAACTGTAACGCGACATACAGAAGCAGTCGGTCGTCAAAATTCCCTAAATCCAGCCCGGTCAGCTCTGAAATTCGGTTCAGGCGATATTCCAGCGTATTGCGGTGGATAAATAACGCTTTTGAGGTCGCCAGCGGCTGAACGTTATGCCGAAACCACGCCGCTAATGTGCGACGCAGTAAGCCGTTGTTATCCATTGCTTTCAGCCGTACCAGCGGACGCGCCAGCTCGTTAGCCTGCCAGCCACCGCGCAAACTGTCCAGCAGCACCGGCAGCATTAAATCCTGGTAGAAATAGCTACGGCTTTCCGGCATCCGTTGCTTACCGACCATCATGGTCGTGCGCGCCGTACGATACGAGCGGGCAATACTGCCAGGCCCGGTAAAATAGTTGCCCAGCGACACGCGAAAACGCAGCTGTCCGTTCTCTTTCATGCGAGCAATGAGCTGCTCAACCCGCTTGCGATGATCCTCAGCGTCCCAGCGGCCAAACTGATTGAGAGCCGGTTTCAACACCACCATCTCGGTCAAAGAAACAATCGCAATCAGATTATTACGTTCGGGCGTAGTCAATGCGCTCTGCAATTGCTGTAACTCCGCCATCGCACTATCAACACCAAGCTGACCGCTATCGACCTCCACCACAGCCACCACACGCGGCTGGTTTAAATCAATGCCTAATCGCTGCGCCCATTCCATCAGCGCTGGGGTATTCTCTTCTGCCTGGATCAGGTTCATCACCAGTTCTTCACGCAGGCGACTATCCTGCGCTAACAGATGCATCAGACGCGACTGCTCCAGCATCATTTCCGCAGTCATACACACCAGTTCGCCATACTTGCGCAGATGTTCCGGTTCGCCGGTAAGCCCGATAACGCCAACGATTTCGCCTTCAAGACGCAACGGCAGGTTTATCCCCTGCCGCACACCGTGTAAATGCCGGGCCACCGCATCGTCAATGTCCACCACCCGACCCTGCGAAAGCACCAGCAGCGCACCTTCGTGCAATTCACCAATACGTTCGCGATCGCCGCTGCCAATGATCCGCCCACGGGCATCCATTACGTTGATATTGGTATCAATAATGCGCATGGTTCGCGCTACGATATCCTGTGCCATTTTGGTATCAAGATGCCAGCCAGCCATAAACTCCTCCTGTGAGCAGAGCTCAAGCATAGGGAAGATAATAAGCGGCGACATTGTGCAAATGCACAAAGCAGAAGGGATAAATATGGAGTTGTGGGAGGTATCACAAAAAGAACCCCTTCCTGTGCAGGAAGGGGTTGAGGGAGATTACTGCATCAACAGATAGATGGAGCTGTCGCCACGCTGAATGTTCAGCGCCAGTACAGCCGGTTTGCTCTCGAGGATTTTGCGCAGTTCGGCGATGTTTTTCACCGGCTGTTGGTTCGCACCGATAATCACATCACCTTTCTTCAGGCCGATCTGTGCAGCCGGACTATTCGGTTTAACGTCGCTAACCACGACCCCTTTGTCCTGACCTTTGTTGCTCATATCAGCACCTTCAATGCCTTTGAAGATAGAGCTGGAATCAACCTGAGTCTGGCTGCTCTGCTGCAGTTCCAGATTCACGGTGACTGGCTTACCGTCGCGCAGCAGGCCAAGGCTAATTTTGCTGCCTACCGGCATCGTCCCCACTTGCGCACGCAGAGCGGCAAAGCTGCTGATAGGTTTACCGTTCAGGGAGGTAATCACATCCCCGGCTTTAATACCTGCTTTCGCTGCCGAAGAGTTTGGCATCACCTGGCTGACAAATGCGCCGCGCTGAGCGTCAACTTTCATCGCTTTCGCCAGCTCAGAGCTCAGCTCGGTCCCCATAATACCCAGCTCACCACGTTTAACCTGGCCAAACTCAACCATCTGCGAAGTCAGGTTTTTCACCATGTTGCTTGGGATCGCAAAACCGATACCGATGTTACCGCCGTCCGGTGCGAGGATCGCGGTGTTAATGCCGATTAGCTCGCCGTTCAAATTGACCAGCGCACCACCGGAGTTACCCCGGTTAATCGCGGCATCCGTCTGAATAAAGTTTTCGTAGTTCTCCGCGTTCAGGCCGCTACGCCCCAGCGCAGAAACGATACCGGAAGTCACGGTCTCACCGAGGCCAAACGGATTACCAATCGCCACGGTGTAATCCCCCACGCGTAACGCGTCGGAATCTGCCAGCTTAATTGCTGTCAGGTTTTTCGGATCCTGAATTTGGATCAGCGCGATATCAGAACGTGGATCTTTACCCACGATCTTCGCGTCAAATTTACGACCATCGCTCAACTGGACTTTAATCACCGTGGCATTATCCACCACGTGATTGTTAGTCACGACATATCCTTTCGCAGCATCAATAATTACGCCGGAACCCAGCGCCATAAATTTCTGCTGCTGGCCGCCGCCATTGTCAGCACCCGGCGCGCCGCCCTGGCAGAACGGTGAACTCTGGAACGGAGAACCGTCCTGACAGAACGGTGAATTATCACCAAAGAACTGCTGGAAATTACGCGGCATACGCGGCGTATTCACCGTCGTGCTCCCCTCGACGTTAATACTTACCACCGATGGCATCACTTTTTCGAGCATCGGGGCCAGGCTTGGCATCTGTTGGGCGGTCATTGCTGAAGACGACGTCTCAGCCGCAGTTGCAGACAGAGGGGACAACGCCAAGCCTAAACTCAGAGCCAGTGCACTCATTGCTAATGTGGTTTTTTTCATGTGTTTCGTTCTCGATTAACAGGTAACGCAAAATTGCTGTATACGTCAGAGTCGTTTTATAGCGCTAAGTTCCAGAATTGAGTTTAAGGAAAAAGTAAAATTTTATTGGTCGTCTTTACAAATGAGTATTTATTGTTCTACGGCCATCAAGCGACGATATTCATCCCAGGCATACAAATCTGTCATACCGCTGATATAATCCTGAATCAGCCGGCAGCGATAATAATATTCCAGTACCGAAAACTCAGCGCAACCTGTTGATATTTTACTAACCGCCTCTACATAAGCAAGACGATGGCGAGTAGACAACTTCTGAAATAATCGTGATTCGATAGGGAAACGTTTAACTCTTTCATTGTCGACCAGTTCAGTAAAATCTGACTGGGACATTTTTAATAAAGGCTGATAGATCTCCAGCAACCCGCTGATGACTCGGTAGCCCTGCAATTCCAGTTGCTCAACGTCTGGATGGCTAAACACATGTTTTACCGCCACGTTTTTATAGACACCCAGCAACTGACTGAAGCTACTCGCATCTTCTAACAGCGCGTGATTAAAGCTACCCGCAAAAATCTGCGGTAAATTATCAATAAACCGCTGGGCCGCATACGGCACCAGTTTATTCAGCGTATTGACGCGTAAATACATAAAGAACTGATCTTCGGTGCTGCGGCTTAATGTATTTGAACGTGATTTTTCCCAGGCGTTCTCAACAACCTGACTAAACAGGGAACCCTTTTCATGGTGTCCCCACGCCTCATACAAATGGTGATAAAGTTGCTCGACGCTGAAGATTCTTTTCTCAACGGCATCCTCAAGATCGGCTACGCAATAAGAGATATCGTCGGCAGCTTCCATAATCCAGGTTAATGGAAAACGACTGTAAGGCGCTAATGATAATTCTTTACGCAACCGCTCAATATACGGTTCCTCGGAAAGATAATAGCCCGGTTTCTTCATTAAATAGTTATGTGTTTCAGGTGTACTGCCGCGCCACCATGCCGGACGGGTATATTTTAAAATACCGCCAACCTGCGCCCAGGTAAGATTCATTCGCATCAAAGTATGCACCAGACGAATACCCTGCGCATTGCCTTCAAAATGACAGAGATCCTGACGCACCTTGCGGCGAATATCATTCAGCGACTCTTCGCCTTCGCGTAAACGTAGCGCCGCAACCAGGCAGCGGTCGTCGCTAAGGGGCTGACTTTCCGCGTCGGCGGGATACAGTCGCTGGCGGAACCAGTCATTGATCGCCGCTTCACCAAAATGGCCAAACGGTGGATTCCCGATGTCATGCATCAGGCACGACATTTCGACAATACTCTCAAACGGCCCCGTCAGTTCATCCAGGCCATACTGCTCCAGCAGCTTGAGTTCTTTCAGCCGACTGAGGATCTCTTTCGCGATATAGCGCCCAACCTGCTGAACTTCCATCGAGTGCGTCAGGCGCGTGCGCACCGCGGCATTACGCTCCAGCGGAAAGACCTGGGTTTTTTGCTGCAGCCGGCGAATAGCAGGAGAGTTGATAATACGTCCACGATCGCTTTCAAAAATACGCAGGATCTCATGCTCCGTCTTCATGCCCTGCGGCGAACGGTAACGACGATGCCAGTTTATTTTTTTTCGGAAATCGATCTGTACCATATCCTCTCCCGCCTGAGAAATGCGCTACCCCTTAAGCGCATGATAGACTATGCCCTCAAATCTGGCTTATCGCGAGTAAATCTATGAAAATCGGCATCATTGGTGCAATGGAAGAAGAAGTTACGCTGCTGCGTGACAAAATCGAAAACCGTCAGACCATCGCTATCGGCGGTTGTGAAATTTATACCGGCCAACTGAACGGTACTGAGGTTGCGCTACTGAAATCGGGTATCGGTAAAGTGGCTGCGGCGCTGGGCGCAACGCTACTGCTCGAACGCTGCAAACCAGATGCCATCATTAATACCGGTTCCGCGGGCGGCCTGGCCTCTACGCTGAAAGTTGGTGATATTGTGGTTTCTGACGAAGCGCGTTATCACGACGCTGACGTCACCGCCTTTGGCTATGAATTTGGTCAGCTCCCGGGTTGCCCGGCAGGTTTTAAAGCCGATCCCGCACTTATCGCTGCGGCGGAATCCTGCATCGCAGAACTCAACCTGAACGCTGTTCGTGGTCTTATCGTCAGCGGTGACGCCTTCATTAACGGTTCTGTTGGTCTGGCAAAAATTCAGCATAACTTCCCACAGGCCATTGCCGTAGAAATGGAAGCCACTGCAATTGCGCACGTTTGCCATAACTTTAACGTGCCGTTTGTCGTGGTTCGCGCCATCTCTGACGTCGCCGATCAGCAGTCCCACCTTAGCTTTGACGAGTTCCTGGTGGTTGCCGCCAAACAGTCAAGCCTGATGGTTGAAACGCTGGTGCAGAAACTGGCGCATGGCTAAATCATTCTCCAGGGCGCTGGTCGCCCTGCTTTTCACTCTCCCGGCGTTCCTTTACGCCGCGCCGCGTGTTGTGACGCTTTCTCCTGCCAATACCGAACTTGCCTTTGCCGCTGGCATTACGCCCGTAGGCGTCAGCAGCTACTCGAACTATCCGCCCGAAGCGAAAAATATCGAAGAGGTATCAACCTGGCAAGGCATGAATCTTGAACGCATTGTGGCGCTCAAACCGGATTTAGTCGTCGCCTGGCGCGGGGGCAATGCTGAACGCCAGGTGAATCAATTGACCGCCCTGGGAATTAAGGTCATCTGGGTGGATGCCGTTACCATTGAGCAAGTCGCTGATGCGCTCCGCCAGCTGGCAGCGTGGAGCCCTAAACCTGAGCAGGCCAAACAGGCGGCGCAAACCCTGCTTGATGATTATGCTTTACTAAAATCTCAGTATGGCAACAAACCCAAAAAACGGGTGTTTCTCCAGTTTGGCGCAAATCCTCTGTTTACCAGTGGAAAAGGCTCCATTCAGCACGAGGTTCTTGAGGTATGCGGCGGAGAAAACATCTTTGCCGGCAGCCGGGTTCCCTGGCCACAGGTTAGTCGCGAGCAGGTCCTGGCACGCGCCCCTCAGGCAATTGTTGCAACCGGAGGTCCGGGCGAAACTCTGAAAATTGAGCAATACTGGGGAAACCAGCTAAAAATTCCCGTTATTACGCTGAATAGTGACTGGTTCGAACGCGCGAGCCCGCGTATTATCCTCGCCGCAAAACAACTCTGTAATGCGCTTTCACAAGTGAAATAGAGCCTGCCTGTCGGGCTATCAGTGGGGATTCGACAATGCTCGTCTATTGGCTTGATATTGTAGGCACTGCGGTATTTGCTATCTCTGGCGTATTACTGGCCGGAAAATTACGTATGGACCCGTTTGGTGTCCTGGTTCTTGGCGTGGTTACCGCCGTTGGCGGCGGTACAATCCGCGATATGGCGCTGGATAATGGGCCAGTTTTTTGGGTTAAGGATCCGACCGATCTGGTCGTGGCGATGATCACCAGCATGCTGACGATCGTACTGGTACGCCAGCCCAGACGAATACCTAAGTGGATCCTTCCGGTGCTCGATGCCGTTGGCCTGGCGGTGTTTGTAGGTATTGGTGTAAATAAAGCGTTTCTCGCCGGAACCGGGCCGTTAGTGGCGATTTGTATGGGAGTGATTACCGGCGTCGGCGGCGGGATCATTCGCGACGTGTTAGCACGTGAAGTTCCGATGATTTTGCGCACCGAAATCTACGCCACCGCGTGTATTATCGGCGGGATCGTGCATGCGACGGCGTTTTATACTTTTAATGTTTCGCTGGAAAACGCCAGTATGATGGGAATGGTTGTCACCCTGCTAATTCGGCTTGCCGCTATTCGCTGGCATTTGAAATTACCCACGTTTGCGCTGGATGATAACAGCAGATAGCAAAAAGCCGTGTCATTAACACGGCTTTTTCATTCTCGCATACTTAAATGCTGAAAGAAGAACCACACCCGCAGGTGCTTTTCGCATTCGGGTTAGTCACAACGAAGCGGGAACCTTCCAGGCCTTCGGTATAGTCAACCGCGCCGCCCACCAGATATTGCAGGCTCATTGGGTCAACGACCAGACCAACACCTTGTTTCTCAATGGTCATATCACCATCGTTTACCTGATCGTCAAAGGTGAAACCGTACTGGAAACCGCTGCAACCACCGCCAGTGATATACACGCGTAATTTCAGATTCGGGTTATCTTCGTCAGCGATCAGGCTTTTTACTTTATTGGCTGCTGCTTCAGTAAATTGCAGTGGCAGCGCTACGTCATCACTCATATTTTGCTCCAAACGACATCGGCAATTGGGTAAATTTCAACCCAATATTTTGGGCCATTATCTAATACCCTGGTATTTCGTTCAAGTATTCTCGCCCGTGGCGGCACTCTGGCTTTTTGCCGCCTGCTCCGCTTCCTGTTTCGCCAGCGTACGGGCAAGGATTGTCGAGTATAGCGGCTTCCCGCCCATAAATTGGGCTAATAGTGTTGCGCCAAGACAGGTAATAATCATTGGCAAAATGAGCTGATAGTTATCGGTCATTTCCAGTACCAGTATAATGCCCGTTAACGGCGCGCGCACCGAGGCCGCCAACAATGCCCCCATACCGGCAATGGCAAAGGTTCCGGCCTCCAGATGATAATGGGGAAACGAGGCCGCTGCTGCCATACCGAACGCGGTGCCAAGTAACGTGCCTAATGCCAACATCGGGGCAAATATCCCGCCTGGCGCGCCGGACGAGAAGCACAGCAACGTGGTAATGACGCGGGCAATAAAGATAAACAGCAGTAAACCAACGCTGAAATTCCCTGCCGCAGCGATAGGTATCAGGTTAAACCCGCCACCAGCCGCTTCAGGCGTAATTAAGCCAAGGATCCCGCACAGACCGCCGATCGCACCGCCCATCAGCACCCATTTTTTGAGATCGCCGCCGTGGAAACGCTGGAACATATCCTGAGTCCGCAACACCATGGTGTTGAACAACGGTCCGACACAGCCAAAAATAATCCCCAGGACCAGATACAACCACAGCGTGTTCACTGGCGCATTGGAGAGTTTACCAACCTCAATGAGCGGGGCCTCGCCGTTGAAAACACGAAACACAATGCTCGACATGATGACGCCGGTAAACACGGCTTTGATCGACACAAGGCTATAGCGAAACTGCGGGCGCATCTCTTCAATAATGAACAGGATCCCCGCCAGCGGAGCGTTAAACGCCGCCGAAAGCCCCGCAGCCGCGCCGGTCGCCAGCAGAGTATGCCGCGCCTCAGCGCTGCGCATGCGGAAAATATCCAGCACCATGCGCCCAATATTACCGCCAATCTGTACGGTCGGTCCTTCACGTCCGAGCACCATACCGGCACCCAGCGTACCCATACCGCCGAAAAATTTCACCGGCAGTACGCGCCACCAGCGCACAGGCCGCAGCTCTTCCAGCGCGCCTTCAATCTCTGGTATCCCTGAGCCGCCCGCTTCTGGGGCAAATTTACGCACCAGAAAGTAGCCGACCATCGCCAGCAATGCAGAGAGAATAAACGCCAGAGGCCACACCAGAACGGCATGGTCGGCAACCTGAACCAGCGCGCCAATGCGTTGATTCTGTACCCAAGTCACCGCTTTCTCAAATGCCACGCCAACCAACCCTGTTACGGTACCAACTACCGCTGCCATCAACAGGATCGCCAACGGCGTTTTGTCTCGTTCCAGGAGTCGACGGATTTGATCCCTACGGCGTAAACGCACAATTTGCTGTGCTTCAAAAGAGGGAGTGTCTGTCTTCATCAGATGATCATTAATTGGTAATACAAATACGAAATCGGCATTCTACTCGCACATTTCACGAAAATCCCCTGCAAATCGCATTGTTTCAAATGCGTAAAACTTTCATAACCTTCGCTGAATAACTAGAATAGCCCGCATTCACTTTTTCTACGAACCAGGACCCCATCCATGAGTAAGTCTGAAAACCTCTACAACGCAGCACGCGAACTTATCCCCGGCGGTGTTAACTCCCCCGTTCGCGCCTTTACCGGCGTGGGTGGCACTCCGTTGTTTATTGAAAAAGCCGACGGCGCGTATCTGTACGATGTCGATGGTAAAGCCTATATCGATTACGTCGGATCCTGGGGACCGATGGTACTGGGTCATAACCATCCGGCAATCCGTAATGCGGTGATTGAAGCCGCAGAGCGCGGTTTAAGCTTCGGCGCACCAACCGAGATGGAAGTGAAAATGGCGGAGCTGGTCACTGAACTCGTGCCGACCATGGACATGGTGCGTATGGTGAACTCCGGTACGGAAGCGACAATGAGCGCCATCCGCCTGGCGCGCGGTTTCACCGGCCGCGATAAGATCATCAAATTTGAAGGCTGCTACCACGGTCATGCCGATTGCCTGCTGGTCAAAGCCGGTTCCGGCGCGTTAACGCTGGGTCAGCCGAATTCTCCAGGCGTTCCGGCTGATTTCGCGAAACACACCCTGACCTGCACTTATAACGATCTCGTTTCAGTACGTGCGGCATTTGAACAATATCCTCAGGAGATCGCCTGCATCATCGTTGAGCCAGTCGCAGGTAACATGAACTGTATCCCGCCGCTGCCGGAATTCCTGCCGGGCCTGCGTGCACTGTGCGATGAGTTCGGTGCGCTGTTGATTATCGATGAAGTGATGACCGGTTTCCGCGTAGCGCTGGCCGGTGCGCAGGATTATTACGGTGTCGTGCCGGATCTCACCTGCCTGGGTAAAATCATCGGTGGCGGCATGCCCGTTGGCGCATTCGGCGGCCGTCGCGATGTGATGGACGCACTGGCACCGACCGGACCAGTTTACCAGGCGGGTACGCTTTCCGGTAACCCGATTGCGATGGCGGCAGGTTTTGCCTGTCTGACCGAAGTGGCCCAACCGGGTATTCATGAAACGCTGAACGAACTGACGACACGTCTGGCGGAAGGTCTACTGGAAGCCGCCGAGGAAGCAAACATTCCGCTGGTGGTTAACCATGTGGGTGGGATGTTCGGGATTTTCTTCACCGATGCCGAAACCGTGACCTGCTATCAGGACGTAATGGCGTGCGATGTTGAACGCTTCAAGCGTTTCTTCCATATGATGTTGGATGAAGGTGTTTATCTGGCGCCGTCCGCCTTCGAAGCGGGCTTTATGTCCGTGGCGCACAGCGAAGACGATATCAATAACACCATCGACGCCGCGCGTCGGGTATTTGCAAAGTTGTGATCCATTCGCCTCGCCTGTAAAGGCGAGGCGTTTACATTACCGGCTCTGCTTTCTCAGCAGATAGATAAAGTACGGCGCGCCAATAAACGTCGACAGTAACCCCGCCGGGATCTGATACGGAAACAGCACCATTCGCCCACACCAGTCAGCAAAGACCAGCAACACGCCGCCCGCCAGCGCCGAAATCAGCATATGCGGCATCGCCCGGCGAAAGCCCATCATACGAGCAATATGCGGCGCCATTAACCCGACAAAACTCAACGGTCCAATCGTCATGGTTGCGGTTGCCGTCAGCCCCGCAGCCAACAGCAGTAACCCTACGCGCGACGGCGTGATCGCCATCCCCACCGCCCGCGCCGTATCGCCGCCCAGCGGTAATATCGTCAGCCAACGACGACACAGTGGCGTCATCGCCAGCAGGATAACCATTACAATCCCGGTGCGCAGCACCTGTTCGCCACTCGCGTTATAGGTTGAGCCGGAGATCCAGGTTAGCACCCCCGCCATCCGCGGATCGCCGCTGGCCTGCAGCATCATCAGCAGCATTGTAAACGCCGTGCTGAGCGCCATCCCTGCCAGCAACATGCGGTGCGGCGAAAAGCCCCCGCGCCCGGCGGCAATCATAATGATAAGCAAGGTGGCTGCCGCCCCGAGGCTCCCGGCCGGCATCAGCCAGCCAAAGGCATTTCCGGGGACCAGAAATAACATTAATACCACGCCAAATGCCGCCCCGGAGCTAATACCTAATACTTCCGGGCTGGTCATTGGGTTTCCGGTCAGACGCTGAATAATACAGCCAGCTACCGCCAGCATCACCCCGGCAATCAGCGCTGCCAGAACACGTGGCCAGCGCCAGGGCATGAGTTCATCCAGCATCGCGCCGCTGGCCCATGTCCAGCCGTGCGCATCACGGCCAAACGCGAGCGCCACAATAACGGTCAGCAGCAATATCGCCCCACCCGCCAGCGCAAACATCAGTATATTCTGACGCTCAGCGGCGATACGGTTGCCGGCATTCATATCCGGCGCGCTCATACTCCTCAGGCGCGGCAACAGCCACAGCAACAATGGCGCGCCAATCAGCGCCGTCACCGAACCAGTGGAAACTTCCATCCATACGCGGGTCAGCCACAGAATAATTTGGTCAGAGAGCCAGAGGATTAATGCCCCAATCAGCGGAGCCAACATCAGACGCGACAGCAAACGCCGCGCGCCAAGCATTTTCGCCAGCAGCGGCGCAAACAGGCCAATAAAACCGATAATCCCGACGGCGTTAACCAGCAATGCGCTGAGAACAATCGCCAGCGACAAGGCCGCCAGGCGCGCCAGCGATAACGCCAGACCGAGGTTACGCGCTACGCCGTCATCCAGTCCCATCAGCGTCATTGGGCGCAGTAACAGCAGCGTCAGCATCACGCCGCCCAGCAACTGCGGCCACAGGCGTTGTACGCCGCTCCAGTCGGTTTGGGTTAACGTACCGCTGCTCCATAAAAACATGCTTTGCAGTTGATCGTGATGGAAGATAACCATCAACTGGTTAATCGCCCCGCAGTACAGGCTGACCACCAGCCCGGCAAGGATTAACGTCACCGGGGAAAGACGCTTGCCCCAGGCGACGCCAAACACCAGCGCCCCAACGACACATGCTCCCGCCAGCGCCGCAAATTGCGTGGTCAGGGCACCAGGAATCGACCATAGCGTGGTGACGGTAATGCCCAACTGCGCACCGGTCGCGACGCCCAGTGTGGTTGGTTCTGCCAGCGGGTTACGCAGCACCTGCTGAAACAAGACGCCAACCAGCCCCAGTCCGGCGCCGACCAGCAGCGAAATCGCCAGCCTCGGCAGCAGACTGTAGTGGAAAACCATCTGCTCAATGAGATTGATGTTTGGTGACCAGATAGCCTGCTGCCACTGGCTGCGCGGCAGTGCAACGGAAAAATTCATCCTGGTCAACCAGCAGGCAGCCACAAACAGAATCGCCAGCAGAAGGGGCGGGAAAAGCGCAATTCGTTTACTCACGCTTTGCCTCCCAGCGCATTATCCAGAATGCGGGCAAAATGCATCGCCGAGAGTGTGGCGCCATAGAACCAGACGGCAGGTACACGCTGAAAACGTCCGCTGCGGACAAACGGCATTGCCTGCCACAACGGCGTAGACATCAGCACAGCCATCTCTTGATCGTTGCCGTGGTCAAAGCACAAAACATCGGCATCCTGAAAGGCTGCCAGACGGTCAATACTCACGGCAGTACTGCCCCAAAAGTTTGTCTCGCCCTGCCAGGCGTTGGGGATCGCATATTCGTCCAGCACGTCCTGGAACAGACTGTTCGGACCAAACACCAGCATATGTCGCGAATCAAGCAAGGATGTCAGCAGCACGGGACGCGCACCACGTTGAATAAAGCGCGGTTTCAGGCTGGCGATAAAACGATCGTACTCGGTCAGATGGCGTTCAGCAGAGGCTTGCAGATTGAACAATTGCGCCATTTCCTGCAGCGATCGTCGCGCAACGGCCAGCGGCTTTTTACCGTCACTGAAGTTAAATCCCCGGCCAGGCGCAATTCGCGCCAGCTTTTCGGGAGAAGGACCATAGCCTGCCGACCACAGCAGAAATGAGGGTTTCATTTCGGTCAGCAGTTCGAGATTGGGTTCCGTGCGTAGCCCAACGTCAATCACCGAGTCTGGCAACGGGGGCTCACTGACCCACAGCTTGTAGTTAGGGATATCCGCGATGCCATACGGCGTAATACCCAGCGCCAGCAGTAGTTCTACCGGTAGCCATTCCAGCGCCACAATGCGTTGCGTATCAACCACTGCAGCGTGTGCCGTATTCATCCGCCACAGCAGCGGCGACAGCGCCATCGCCGCAAGCAGCCGCCGACGGGTAATATGATGTAATTCAATCATTAATAGACAAAACTCACGGGTGCGGCACCAGCCGGATGTGGCAAAATGCCCATCGGGATACCATAAATCTGTTCCAGAGTTTCACTGCGCATCAGCTCAGCAGGCGACCCCTGGGCAATCATTTCACCACCGCGCAGCGCCACCAGATAATCGCAGTAGCGAGCTGCCATGTTGATATCATGCAGTACGGCAATCACCGTCAGCCCGCGCTGCTGACTTAAGCGATGCACCAGCGCAAGCACATCAACCTGATGGGCAATATCCAGCGCGGAAGTCGGTTCATCAAGCAGCAGGCAGCGGGTGTCCTGCGCCACCAGCATCGCAATCCACGCCCTCTGGCGTTCCCCGCCGGACAGGCTGTCGACCAGACGATGTGCCAGCGGTTTTAAGCCGACCAGCGAAATAGCTTCTTCTACTTTCTCTCTGTCAGCCACACCAAAACGTCCCAGTGCGCCATGCCACGGGTAGCGGCCAATCGCCACCAGTTCCCGCACCGTCATTCCTTCCGCTTGCGGCAGCTGTTGCGGCAGATAGGCGACCTTACGGGCAAACGCTTTACTGCTCCAGTTCTCCAGCGGCTGTTCGTCGAGCAGAATTTCACCTTCCGACGGCGGCTGATGGCGCCCCAGCATTTTCAATAACGTCGATTTTCCGGAACCGTTGTGGCCGATAAGGCCAGTTACTTTCCCCACAGGAAAAGTTAAAGAGAGAGGATGCAAAAGCGTGCGGCCAGGCACACGAAAGGAGACATTACGCAACGCAAAGGTGGTGTCGGGATGGGATCTGTTTTCCTGCATAGCAGCCAACTTGTAAAACGGGCACGCAAAGCGTGCCCAAAAGAAATTAGAAACGGAAGGTTGCGGTTGCAACGACCTGGCGTTCTGCGCCCCAGAAGCAGCCATAGGTATTGAAGCAGCTGGCGACGTATTCGCGGTCAAACAGGTTGTTCACATGCAACGCCACGTTGGAGCCCGCCATGCCGACACGAGCCAGATCATAACGAACTAACGCATCCACCAGCGTGTAGCTCCCTACTTTAAAGGAGTTTGCCGGATCGCCATAGCTGGAGCCAGTATAACGAACGCCCGTACCCAGCGTCAGCCCGGAAAGCACGCCGTCATAAAGGGTATAATCGCCCCACAGCGATGCCATGTGTTTTGGCACCTGCGCAGGCGTATTGCCTTTGTAGTTGGTGTCGGTGGTGTATTCCGCATCGGTATAGGTATAAGAGCCGACAACGTTAACACTGGCAGACAGCGCCGCTTTCGCTTCAATTTCCACTCCGCGAGAACGAATTTCACCGCCTTCCACTGACCAGAACGATCCGTTCGGATCGGCCATCAGATTGTTGGTTTTGGTCAACTGATAGACAGCACCGGTGATCACGATTGGACGATCGTTCGGCACGTACTTCACGCCAGCTTCGTACTGCTTACCTTTGGACGGCGCAAAGATATTACCGCTTGCCCCCGTCTGAGAAGCTGGTTCAAACGACTCGCTGTAGCTGAAATACGGGGTTACGCCGTTGTCGAACAGATAGTTAACCCCACCGCGCCAGGTGAATTGCTTATCATCGCGGGAATCCGTTACGCCAGAAACACGGTTCAGAGAGTCCTGTTTAGCCCAGTCGTAACGGCCGCCCAGAGTAACCAGCACCTTATCCCATTGCGCCTGATCCTGGACATACAAGCCGGTCTGCTTCTGTTTGTTCAGCACTTTGTAAGGACCTGAAGGGCCTGGGTGTGAGCCAAAATCGAAGTCGCTACGGTCGAGGTTATAGATATCGGACGGCGCAACAGAACCCGCATAGCCAAACCAGGAGTTGATATCATTACGCATACGCATAAAGTCAACGCCGGTCAGCAGCGTGTGATCCACATCAGCAGTCGCGAACTTGCTTTGCAACTGGGTATCGACGGAGAAGTTCTGCAATTTCTCATTGTCGATAACATACTGACGAGTCAGCGTGTGATTCCAGTCGGCCTGAGGAACGCTGGCGCAAGGACTGTTAGCCGGATCCTTGGTATAGAGTGGATCGGAGCACATACCGTAGCCATACACGCTGTTCTGCGAGACTTTATTTTGCGCGTAACGCAGGTTCTGACGCACGGTAAAGGTGTCGTTAAATTCGTGGTCGAAGCTGTAGCCCACCATCTTCTCGTTACGAGAATAGGTATTGTTGTTCGCACCTTCGTTGAAATCGGTAGGCAGACGCTTGCCGTTCGGCAGCTCAGTCACCGTCCCTTCTTTCGGCAACCAACCGTAATAACCGGTTTCCGGCTCGTTCTGGAAGTAGGAAAGGAAGGTGAAGTTTGTCTTATCGTCCGGACGCCATGAGAAAGATGGCGCGATGGCATAGCGTTGTTCTTCTGCGCCCTGTTGCTGGGCATTCGCGGAACGCGCCAGGCCAGTTAAGCGGTAAGAGTATACGCCGTCATCATCCAGCGCATCGCTGAAATCAAAACCGGTCTGGAACAGGCTGTCAGTGCCCATCTTGAACTGAATTTCTTTCAACGGCTCTGTGGTCGGGCGTTTGCTGACCATGTTCAACAAACCGCCTGGGTTACTTTTTCCGTAGAGAACGGAAACCGGACCGCGCATCACTTCGGCACGCTCCAACATATACGGGTCGATCACGGCATCATTGTAGAAATTGCCCTGCATTTTCAGGCCATTCAGATAGTTATTCTGACTTTGGCCATCAGCAGCGAAGCCACGGATGATCAGGTAATCATACGTATTCGATGCGCCACGAGTACCCACTGCCACACCAGGTGTGTAGCTGAGCGCCTCTTTAACTGATTTCGGCTGATGCAACGCCATCTCTTCGGCGGTGACCACTGAAATAGACTGAGGAACTTTTTGAATCGGTGTGTCGGTTTTGGTCGCCGTCGCTGACTGACGAGCAGCAATCGTCGCCGCGGGGCCCCATGCGCTTTCTTGTACGGCAGGTGCTGCGGTGACAGTGATGGTTTCTTCTTTCGGTTGAACCGCCGCCTGTGCATAGACAGACATGCCGCTAACCGCTGTGGCTACCACGACTGCGATTTTACGCAGCGATGAGTTTGGCTTAGCAGTTTTAAAACGCGCCATTGGTGTTTCTCTGATGAAAGTGAATGATAACGTAAACGAGAATTATTATTATAACGATGGGAATAATAGGCCAAAATTTGATGCGATAGCAAGCAATACAGCCCCCTACCAAAACTAAGGGCTCAAGAAATAACCAGATGAAAATAAAGGGTTAATAAAATAAGCTGGAATGTTGAATCAAAGAAAACCCCCGGTTTCAGGGCAAGCAGAGGCTGGCTTTAGCGATAATACACTTCAAAGGTTGCCACTGCGCTGACCTGCCCTCCCTTCACAGTTCCGGTTTTGGCATAACGCGCTTTCAGCGGAATCGTGACAGACTGATCCTGCGTAGTCTGCGCAACCGCCGTGTAGTTTTGATCAAACCGAAGAACATTATCGTGGCTATCCAGAATTTGAATACCCACCCCGCTGGCGGCATTGTCACCATTAGCAATATTCAAAATAGTGCCGTCCGTCACACCGGTTGAGCCTGCAGAAGTAAACTGATAGTCAACTTGAATCCCGGCATCACAATTATTTAACTGGATTTTAAAACGATCGTCCGAAACGACTTTTGAGACATTATTCGTAAACTCCCCAGCGGTAATATCATTTAATGGCACCGTAATATTTTTTTCTGTTAGCTCGCAGGTTTGTGATTGTACAAAAACGCTTATATCGGAAAAACGCAGTTTCCCCATCACCAGATTGTCATATTTCCAGTCTGCATAAAGCCTTGGGGTATGCACAACGCCACCGCCAGAATAAACGGCACCGGTTACCACAAACTGAATAATGGCATGAAGCTTTATGGGATAGTAACCATCTGATTTACGTACTTTGGAACTGCCCATATGCCAGAGGCTAATTAATGCCCCCTCATTTAATGTTGCGCTGGTATTATTCGCCCAGGCAGCGCGAAAACCAATCCCCGGAACATTCGTTTCATAAACCCCCTGGAGTGGATTATCTGGTCTGGCATTTTCTGGCATTAAACCATTATTGTATCCTTGATAAATATCGCCGTCGGCATCACATGTCACCGCAATCGAAGCGCTTGTGGCTTCTGCCGTGTAAATAATAGTTCCTGGCGGTGCATCACTATTCACAATCAATTGAGGAATGGTAAAATTCACCTCCGCTGGATTTCCTCCACCACCAGAAAAATAACACGAGGCCAATACTGCCGGTGACAACCAAAAGGATAAAAATGCTATTAAAATTAGCATCCTGCATCTTATTTTTTGTGAGTTCATTCGCTAGCCTTCCGTTATTGGCAATTCACTGTAGCCGTAAGAATTCCTGCGCCTATGTTCTCCGGCACGCTCACGCGGCCCGAACATTTGGTCTGCGCGGTATTTCCCCATTGCGCCTCAAAACGTTGCGTTCCTTTGAGCCCTGTGACATACGCTTCACCATCATCGCCGACGATTGATGTCGTCCCGTCCATACTCACCACTGCGCCAAACGGCACCACGCCCTGGCCATGCCGCAGCGTCAGCAAGGCCCGTTTCCCCGAACGGGCACTAAAGTGAGCCGCCACCACCGCGCCTTTCGTGGGAACCACATCCACAGAAGCATCCTGAATATCCAGATCGTCACGCCCCACGGTATTCACAGTGACAGTATTACGCCGATAGTTAGTTAAATTCGGTACGATCGCATTACCCCAGCGATCGGTGTATATCCCCTGCGCATTCTGTATTTTAACGTGGTCACCATCGGCGATATGCACCAGGGCGAAGGCATCCTGAATTGACTGCCCGAGCGTAATCCCCTGCGAATGCGCCACCACAGATCCTTGCGCGCTATAGCCCCACTGCTTGCTATTTTTCTGGTAGCTGTAATTGGCGCTGAATTCACCCGCCGAAGCCCGATAGCGTGACGAGAGATACGCCCCATAGCCCACGTTGTTATCCGTGTAGGTTTGCTGGAGGTTGTAATTTAAATTGTTGTTTTCCAGCAATGTACCGTTAACGCCAACCTGATGTGACGTGTTGCCTGTTTTCGAACTCGTCAGGTTATACGTGCCCCAGGCATTCGGCAGCCAACGCGAAAGCGGGACGTTAATCGATACTGAAAACTGCTGGTCGTTATCCGTCGACGGCGTTTTGGTGAGGCTGTAATTCAGCGACCAGTTCACGCCCTGCCAGCTGCTGCTGTAGCCCATGCTGACGCTGCGCTCATGGCCTTGCATTCCCCAGTAGTCCTGCTGATAAGCGTTGGCATACACCGATCCCCAGCTCTGTAACGACTGCGACACGTTCAGTTGCAGGCGGCTGCGACGGTTGTAGCTGTCGCGGTAGCTGTAGATGCTGTCGTCGTCATAGCGACTATTTCGCTGGTCGAGTGCCTCCTGAAAGGTATAAAACCCGGACGTGGAGTAACGATAGCTGGCTAACGTGACCGTGGTATCGGTCAGCGGAAAATCTTTGGCGTACTGCACGCGCCACGACTGGCCGCTGGTATCAGAGCGACTGTCGTCAAAAGCCGTTTTGGCCATGGTTAAATCCATCGACAGCGAGCCCAAATGATGTAAATCCGCCCCGATACCGACCAGCCCGGCATGGTACATTGACGCGCCCTGCACACCGCCGTAAGCGGTAATGCCATACGGCAAGCCGTAAATCAGCGTTGCCTGACCAAATTCTGGTTTCTCATGGCTATCCGTATCGCGATATTTCCCCATCGCCAGGCTGTATTTCAACGCGCCATCACGCTGCATGATCGGCACCGAGGAGCTCGCCTGAATAAAGCTCCTTTCCGTGCCATCGGCTTCCGTCACAGTGACTTCCAGATCCGCCCCTGCCGTCACCTGCGCTAAATCACGGATTTCAAATGGGCCCGGTGAAACGTTTGTCTGGTAAACGGTGTAACCATTTTGCTTAACGGTCACTTTGGCATCGCTGTTGGCGATGCCACGAACGACCGGCGCAAATCCCTGCAACCCGCTGGGCAGCATGCTGGTATCCGTTTCCAGCTTCATACCCGTCATTTGCACACTGTCGAACAGTTCACCATTGGTAGCGGTTTGCCCAAACTGAAGCTGGCTGCGTAAGCGCTTGATATCACGGGAAAGCGTCGTACTAATGGATTGCCAGCCATCATCATTTCCCCAGTTACTGGCGTTACGCAAACGCCAGGGGCCGATATTCATTCCAGAATTGAAGCTCGCCCAGTTGGATACATTGCTGTCGCCGTTCAATTGTTGATGCGTCCCCGAGACATAGTAGCTCGTCCACAGCGCCGGAATGCCGTCATCCCAGGAAGCGGGGTTGCTTTCCCCCGACATTTGCCGGTCACGGTATATCTGAGGGATGCGTAATTGCAGTACCTGGGTCTCCGGGTTGAAGTCATCGTGTGCATCGGCGATATATTCGCTGATATCGCCCAGCAGCGTATTATCATCAATATTATTTAATGTCGGTATGGCATCCACTTTCACACCGAGCTCGCGCCATTCTGCTTTGGTCAGTTGTGGAATCAGTTTTTTATTATCTTTTGAAAGGAGGTAATTTATATTTCGCTTATCAATTCGGTCCTGATCCCAGACAATCGATGTTAAATAACGCCCGGGTGATAACCCGTTATGCTGTAAATAAGATTCAAGCGCCCCCGTATTTTCCAATGGTGTTCCCGTTTCCAGAACATCGAGATTAAAATAATCCTCGGCATAGACTGCACCACTCATCGTAAATAAAGCCAATGTCAGCGAATTGAGGGCCAGTATCCGAACAGTATGATGAGAAGCCATAAATACCACCCGTGATAAATCAATAGTTGATTTACAGCGACTGTTTGTGCTGCCCGGTTTCTGAACCGAAATCATTAATTGCAGTCCAGACCACATCCCCTTTCACCGATGATGATAAAGGGAAACGCTGCTCGCCAAACGGCGCGACCATCATCGCTAATGCAGAAGGTGTTTTCCCATCTGCAGCGGGTTTAATTTCTTTTCCAGCAACGGTGAGTTGGCCAAAAGTGACGTAAAATGGCGTAGGATTCTTCACGATAAGCTGGTTTTGGCTGCGACTAAACTGCAGTGACTGCCAGGCGGTTTTAGCCTCGCTCTCTTTCAACGATACCGGGCGGTAGAACAACTTTAATTTGGTTTTAATGGCAAATTGCAGTGTATTATTATCACGCAATGCTTCAGGTATCGCAGAAACAGATTTAACATTTGCCATATACAATGATTCACGATCCTGAGGGACAGAAGATTGACTGCCGGTATAAACGACATGCAACAATGTCTGATGATTTTCATCGAGTTTATAAATTGGCGGAGTAATAATAAAGGGGGCTTTGCTGTCATCAATATTGCTTACCCAGCTATGAACAAGATAGCGCTTATCATTATCCTTATTTTTCAGCGCAACCTGAACTTCAGCCTGATTAGCAGGATAAATAACGCGAGTCCCCCCCAATACAACACCAGCATGGGCAAGATTAATCCCGATAGTGAAAATAGCGGTTAATGCGATAATAAATCGTTTCATATTTCCATTCCATTGAAATACTGGCCCAGCCTGGGCCAGGTTAGACAGGTACTAACGGTAAAGCAGGGTGTAAGTAGCTTGTGCTGTGTAATCTCCGGCGGTCGGCGCAGTGCTACCCACCTGAATCACTTCAGCCTTATAGTTAAATATTACGTTCCCAACGTTGGCCTTATTTAGCGCGACATCCGGTTCTGAACCATCAAATTTCACATAATTACTGCTCCCTTCAGGCAGCATACGAACCCCGACATTCTTTGCCTCTCCTCCAGGCTGCAATACTTCCTCGTTGTATCCGGGGATGCTTGCCCCATCAAACTTGATATTGAGGTTTTGAACCGCCTCATCACAACCCGTGATGGTGATGGCAAAAGATTGCGAATCGCCAACTTTCTTATCTGCGCCGAAC
The DNA here is from genome assembly GCF_030332285.1 of Citrobacter sp. Cu096. Lineage (NCBI taxonomy): Bacteria > Pseudomonadati > Pseudomonadota > Gammaproteobacteria > Enterobacterales > Enterobacteriaceae > Citrobacter > Citrobacter sp. Cu096. The sequence continues at coordinate 506,014 of NZ_JAOWID010000018.1, read as the reverse complement.
GCAGTTTTTGACAACTGATTAAAGGTAACCGTCCCCTCTCCTCCAGCGCCATTGACATCGACTACGCAAGAGTCAGGGACAATCTTCCCGGTAAAAGTAATGCTTCCCGTATCAACAGCTAACGCTGGGGCCACAATCCCTGCCAACATACCGCCCATGAACAAGTCGGTGAGAATTTTTTTGCACATAACGTATTCCTTACATATGCTCATAAAAATCAACATTAAAATAAATGGATTGCATCAAAGGAAATACAGAGTCTGGCTGCAAATGATGATGAGCAATATATTTCCATGAATATTATACAAACATCAGATCTATCAACATCAAAATATTCCCTTTGATGATTTATCATACGAGGATAAACGAATAAAAGCGAATAGCCTTCCCACACACAGTGAAATAACATAACAATCAACACATTGATTAAATTAAGAATATCCCCATAAATTATTTATACTTAATTCAACATTAAGAAGATAAAAATACATACACCAAAAGAATACTTTAGATGGATTTAATTATTTTCACTATGAAATTCACTGTAAAATGCAACCAGAAAACGAAAACAAAAAAATTTAACGTTTAATTGTCACAGAAATAAATACAAAAAAATTATTGTTTATGATTGGCACATAATAATCGAATCGATTTTCAATGCTATTTGCTTTAAAAACTGGAGGTTAGTCAGGAAGCGGCGTAAAAACAGGGATGTCAAACAGGGGGAAATCCCCACATCAGCACGCATTGGCATCATGCTGATATGGGGGAAGTACAACGGTAGCGAGATTAATTCCCGCCAAACATATCCTTAATCCAGCCCGCTACGCCATCGCTGTCTTTCTTCTCTTGCTGCGGTGGCTGCTGTTGCTGCTGTTGCTGCTGCGGTTGAGAAGATTGATCGAACGGATTTCCGGTCGGCTGCTGCATCATTTCACCCTGCTGACACAGTGAATCAGGATCGGTAGTCCAGACCGGCAGCGTGCGCATACCGCCGCTACACACGAAGTTACCATCGTAGTCCACGCCCATATCCACCACATCTTCCGGCGGCGTCAGCACCAGCGGAGTTGGCGTTTGGTTAGCCAGATAACGCTGATAAATCGACATTGCACCGCTGGCACCGTACAGCTTGGTTGGCTGGTTGTTATCACGTCCCACCCAGGTGATGGTCACCTGGCTGCCGTCGATCCCGGCAAACCAGGTATCCACGTTGTTGTTAGTGGTCCCGGTTTTCCCTGCCAGATGCAAGCCTGGATATTTCGCGCCAAGCTGACGACCCGTACCACGCTGAACCACCTGCTGCATGGTCCACAGCGTCATATACGCCGCCTGTGCTGGCACGGCACGCTCGGCCTGCGGGAAGCTCTGATACAGCACGGTGCCATCTTCAGCAATCACCGAACGCAACGCCGACAGCGGCGCGCGGTTGCCGCCGCTGGCGATAGTCTGGAACGCCTGCGCCACTTCGATCGGCGTCAGGTTCAACGCCCCGAGCAGCATGGCCGGAACCGGGTGGAGCTGATCCTTCGGCACACCCAGTTTAATCCAGGTATCAGTCACAGCAGGCAAGCCCAGCGCCATCCCCAGATTTACCGTCGGTACGTTCATGGAGCGGGTTAACGCATCCACCAGCATCACTTTTCCGCTTTCGCTATAGCGACGATCATCGTTCTGTGGCGACCAGACCTGTCCGTTCGGCTGACGCAGCGCAATCGGCGCATCAGCAATCCAGGTATTCAGGCGATACAGTTTCGGCTGACTGAGCGCGGTCAGATAAGTCGCTGGCTTTGCCAGAGAACCAATCGAACGACGCGCCTGCATCGCACGGTTATAGCCCGCAAACTGCGGTTCTGCTCCACCAACCATGGCACGCACTTCGCCACTGAAGCGGTCAACCACTACAATCGCGGTTTCCAGATCGCTCAGCTTACGCTGTTTCTTCAGCACCGGAATGCCTTCCACCGCCGCTTTTTCCGCAGCGTCCTGCGCCACGGAATCAAAGGTGGTGAAAATCTTCACGCCGGAGAGATCTTTAACTTTATCGCCCAGCTTCGCCTGGAGCTCCTGACGCACCATCTGCATAAAGGCTGGCTGCGGCGAGATCACTCCACCACGCGGCTGTACGCCTAACGGACGCGCGCTCAGCATGTCATACAGATCCTGGTCGATAATCTGCTGCTGTTGCAGCAAACGTAGCACCAGGTTACGACGCTCCAGCGCCAGCTTCGGGTTACGCCATGGGTTATAGATTGACGCCCCTTTAACCATCCCCACCAGCAACGCCTGCTGGTCGAGGCTCAGTTCTTCCACCGGACGACCGAAATAATAGAGGCTCGCCAGCGGGAAGCCGCGAATTTCATTATCGCCGCTTTGACCGAGATAGACTTCGTTCATGTACAGCTCAAGAATGCGATCTTTGCTGTAACGCGCATCCATCAGCAGCGCCATGTAAGCTTCGTTGGCCTTACGCCAGTAAGAACGTTCGCTGGACAGGAACAGGTTCTTCACGAGCTGCTGAGTCAGCGTACTCGCCCCCTGCACCGTGCGACCGGCCGTCAGGTTGGCCAGCACCGCACGACCAATCGAGTAGAGGCTGACGCCATCATGCTCATAGAAGTGACGGTCTTCGGTTGCCAGTAGCGTATCGACCAGCAGATCCGGGAATCCACTGCGCGGGACAAACAAGCGCTGCTCGCCATTAGGTGAAGAGAGCATGGTAATCAGGCGTGGATCGAGACGGAAGAAACCGAACTGGCGGTTGTTATCCATATTCTCGATGGTGTCCAGATGATCACCGTCAAAGGTCAGACGCGCACGCACCTGCCCTTCTTTACTGTCCGGGAAGTCAAACGGACGACGAATCATCTCAATGCTTTTCGCCTGCACGGTGAATTCGCCTGGACGCGTCATCTTCGTTACCTGACGGTACTGCGTGGCTTCCAGCAACTTCACCATTTCGTTCTTGCCGATCGGCATTTCTGGCTCAAGGTTAACCATGCGACCATATACTGCAGCAGGAAGCTGCCAGACTTTACCGTCTATACGGCTACGGATTTTTTGGTCCAGATACACGCCGTAAATGGCGATCAGCACCAAAAAAACAATCGACAGTTTTACCAGCAGCCAGAACCAGCCGCGTTTACCACGAGGCTTACGCCCTTTGCCTTTACCCTTACGCGGCATCGGTTCTTCATCCTCATAGTCATCATCATCATAATCGTCGTCATACTCTTCATCTCTGAGTTGACGACGGCTCACCTTTTGTTTCACCGGACGCGAGGGTTTCCCTTTACGTCCAATTGGCTCGCGGTCATTCCCCGCCATGCTTTTTCTCCGCAACATTCAGGCGCAAAGGCCGATTCTCAGTTCTTCCGCCCTGCGACAGAAGAAGAAATCTCTCAAATTATGAATACTTTTTGGTGCGCCGCGTTGGCGCGGTATTCGCCGGATCGTCCGGCCAGACATGTTTGGGATAACGCCCTTTCATCTCTTTTTGCACCTCGCGGTACGATCCCTGCCAGAACGCGCTTAGATCGCTCGTCACCTGTAGCGGTCTTTGGGCCGGAGACAACAGCTCCAGCACCAGCGGCACGCGTCCCTGGGCGATAGTCGGAGTGTTTGCTTCACCAAACATTTCCTGCATCCGAACGGCCAATACAGGAGGATTATCCTCATGATAGCGAATGGCAATCCGGCTTCCCGTTGGCACAGTGTAATGCGCTGGCAGTTCACTATCCAGACGTTGCAGCATTGACCAGTCCAGCAAACCTCGCAATGCCTGACCCACATTGAGTGCTTTTAACGCGCGTAAAGAGTGCACACCGCTCATGTGTGGCAGCAGCCAACGCTCCAGCGTCTTCAACAGAGAATCCTCATCTACCGCGGGCCAGTCGTACTCCGGCAACCAGATTGCCGCACATTGCAAACGCAGCCGAAACTGCTCGGCCTCCGGTGTCCAGTTGAGCACACTTAGCCCTTTATCGCGAATACCATTCAGCATCGCCTGATGCAACTCCTCTTCCGAGGGCTTGGCCAGTGGCTGCACTTTTAGCGTCAACTGGCCTATCCGCGTACGGCGCAGTGCTTTTAACGTTCCCTGGGCTTCATCCCATTCGATGGTGTCGGACTGTTGCAGCAGTTCAGGACACCTCTGCATCAACACTTCAATATCCAGCGGCAAGGCCAGTAAAATACGCGCATCTGGTGACGCGCTGCCTTGCAATAACAACGGCGCAATCAACCATTCATGGCGTCCAAGAGCGTCATCGGCATCCAGCATTGCCCCCATGCCGTTGGCCAGTTGATAGCGTCCTTCTTGTCCACGTCGACGCGCGATCCGATCGGCAAACGCCTGCGCCAGCAACGAGGGGAGCAGCGCGCTGTCTGGCTGCCCGCTGCGAACGTTAAGCCGTTTCAGTAATTGTTGACTACGCTGCTGCCAGACGGGCTGATTTCGTGAAAACACAACAGCCAAATCGATACTGCCACCGCGCGGCGGCTCTTCCAGAATTGCTGCCAGTTTTGCCGCCGATGCCGCTTCATCGTCACTGTTGGTGCTAACCAGCATAGCCGCTAAACGGGGATCGTTACCCAACGCCGCCATTTTTTGCCCCGTGACGCTAAGTCTGTCGCCCTCAAGCGCGCCCAGCATCTGCAACAGCCGTTTTGCTGCCTGCAGGTTGATAGCTGGCGGCGTATCCAGCCAGTTCAACTGCGCAGGATCGGTGCATCCCCATTGCAGCAGTTCCATCAACAGTCCGGACAGATCGCTCTGTAATATCTCGGGTTCGCCCTGCGCCGCCGCTCTTTCGGCCTGCTCTTTGGCAAGCAGATGCAGACAGATACCGGGCTCCAGACGACCTGCACGCCCGGCTCGCTGGGTCATCGATGCCTGGCTAATGCGCTGGGTAATCAACCGCGTTAAACCGGTGCGCGCGTCATAGCGCGCCACTCGCTCCTGGGCGCAGTCGACCACCAACCGGATGCCTTCAATCGTTAAGCTGGTTTCGGCAATATTGGTCGCCAGCACCACTTTGCGCTTACCTTGCGGCGCGGGCAAAATCGCCTGACGCTGCTCGGCAAGCGTCAATGCACCGTATAGTGGACATAGCAGCACATCACTGCCCACACGTGATGTCAGCTGTTCCTGCACGCGCAGGATTTCCCCCACGCCCGGTAAAAACAGCAGCAGCGACCCGCTTTCATGGCGCAAGAATTCTGCCGCAGCTATCGCTACCGCTTCATCAAAACGCAGGTGTGCCGCCAACGGCTGATACCGCCGTTCAACAGGAAATGCCCGGCCTTCAGAGACAATCGTCGGCGCATCGGGTAACATCTGCTGCAAACGCCCATTATCCAGAGTGGCGGACATGATCAACAGCTTCAGGTCGTCGCGCAGCCCTTGCTGCACATCCAGTAACAGCGCCAGCGCCAGGTCAGCTTGCAAACTCCGCTCGTGAAATTCGTCGAGGATCACCAGCCCAACGCCCGACAACTCAGGATCGCGCTGGATCATGCGCGTCAGGACACCTTCCGTCACCACCTCAAGGCGGGTCTGCGGCCCTACGCAGCTTTGCGCACGCATCCGGTAGCCGACAGTCTCACCAGGCTTTTCATTCAGCAATTCCGCTAATCGTTGCGCCACATTACGCGCAGCCAGACGCCGAGGCTCCAGCAAAATAATGCGCCCCTTGATGCCGCGGTGCTCAAGAAGTCGCAACGGCAGCCAGGTCGATTTCCCGGCACCAGTCGGCGCCGTCAGCAAAACCTGCAACGAGGCATCAAGGGCGGTAAGCAGTTCAGGCACTACGGCGGCAACGGGCAACGACGTCACAAATGGCTCCAGAGGGTTAACATTCTTCGCGCTGCATTGTAGCATCGCGTTAATTCATAACCGAGTATCCATCATGACTGAGCCAAAAAGGCTGTTCTTTGCGATTGAATTGCCAGGCGAGGTTCGGGAGCAGCTCATCCACTGGCGGGCCGCGCAGTTTCCCGCTGAAGCGGGTCGTCCCGTCGCCGCTGATAATCTGCATCTGACGCTGGCCTTTTTAGGCGACGTCAGCGCGGAGAAACAGCAGGCGCTGTCACAGCTTGCCGGACGTATTCGCCAGCCGGGTTTTACCCTCAAACTTGATGATGCCGGACAATGGCTGCGCTCGCGGGTTGTGTGGCTGGGAATGCGTCAGCCGCCGCGCGGCCTGCTGCAACTGGCGAATATGCTGCGGGCGCAGGCCGCACGAAGCGGGTGCTACCAAAGTCCGCTGCCGTTTCATCCACATATCACGCTGCTGCGCGATGCGGGTCATGCGGTATCTCTCCCCGCACCTGGCTTTGGCTGGTCATTTCCGGTCACGGAGTTTGCGCTGTATTCCTCTTCACTATCGCGGGGACGCACGCGTTACACGCCACTGCAACGCTGGATGCTGACTGAATAATCAAAGGGACTGTTCATGCAATTTTCTCCACCTTTACAACCTGCCACGCTCATCCTGCGCTATAAGCGTTTTTTAGCGGATGTGATTACACCGGATGGCACAGCGCTAACATTACACTGCCCCAATACGGGAGCGATGACGGGATGTGCAACGCCGGGGGACACAGTCTGGTATTCGACATCAGAAAATACTAAACGGAAATATCCCCATACCTGGGAATTAACACAAACGCAAAAGGGCGCTTTTATTTGTGTTAACACGCTGTGGGCCAACAAATTAACTAAAGAAGCTATTGAGAATGAGCTCATTTCAGAAGTTTCAGGCTACAGCACCTTGAAAAGTGAAGTAAAATACGGCACCGAAGGGAGTCGCATAGACTTTTTGTTACAGGCGGATTCCCGACCTGACTGCTATATTGAAGTGAAATCAGTCACGTTGGCGGAAAAAGATCAGGGTTATTTTCCCGATGCCATTACTGAACGAGGTCAGAAACATCTTCGGGAATTGATGAGCGTAGCGGCTGAAGGCAAGCGTGCCGTGATATTTTTTGCGGTGTTGCATTCAGCCATTACACGGTTTTCACCCGCGCGTCATATCGATGCTAAATATGCGCAATTATTAGTTGAAGCACAGCTTAAGGGGGTAGAAATTCTGGTTTATAAAGCGGAACTTTCTGCCCATGGTATGACTCTTAAAGAGCCATTGCCCATTACCTTGTAATGGTGTAAACATTTGGTTAATTAGTATTCTGGGCGCGTGGGCAAATACGCTTTTCCTCACAGGGTTGTCAAGTGTTACGTTTAGATAATTGCTATCCGGAAAAGCATCTGCTATTTATAGCGACCTGATTTTTCCCCCGAACATGGGGATCGATAGTGCGTGTTAAGGAGAAGCAACATGCAAGAAGGGCAAAACCGTAAAACATCGTCCCTGAGTATTCTCGCCATCGCTGGGGTGGAGCCGTACCAGGAGAAACCGGGCGAAGAGTATATGAACGAAGCCCAGCTGTCGCACTTCAGGCGTATTCTTGAGGCATGGCGTAATCAACTTAGGGATGAAGTTGATCGCACCGTATCTCATATGCAAGACGAAGCGGCTAACTTCCCTGATCCGGTGGACCGTGCCGCGCAGGAAGAAGAATTCAGCCTTGAGCTGCGTAACCGTGATCGTGAGCGCAAACTGATCAAAAAGATCGAGAAGACGCTGAAGAAAGTAGAAGATGAAGATTTCGGCTACTGCGAATCATGCGGCGTAGAAATTGGTATTCGCCGTCTGGAAGCGCGTCCAACAGCCGATCTGTGCATCGACTGTAAAACGCTGGCAGAAATCCGCGAAAAACAAATGGCAGGTTAATTCCGGCCATTTTACCACGTTGACTACAGGCGGGAGCTTCTCCCGCCTTATTATTTGTTAGCCCGCAAAATGAGCGATTCACACTATATTGGCCGCTTCGCCCCTTCCCCCTCTGGCGAGCTACATTTCGGTTCACTGATTGCCGCCCTCGGGAGCTACCTGCAGGCGCGGGCTCATCGCGGAATCTGGCGCGTACGTATTGAAGATATTGACCCCCCTCGTGAAGTTCCCGGTGCTGCAGACACAATTCTGCGTCAGCTGGAACATTACGGACTGCATTGGGACGGCGATATTTTATGGCAATCTCAACGTCATGACGCTTACCGCGAGGCACTCGCCTGGCTGCATCAGCAGGATCTGAGCTATTACTGCACCTGCACACGTGCGCGTATTCAAAGCGTCGGCGGTATTTACGATGGTCACTGCCGTGAGTTACGTCATGGGCCAGAGCAGGCGGCGGTACGTATTAAACAGCACCATCCGGTACTGCAGTTTACCGACCAACTGCGCGGTGTGATTCAGGCTGACCCGCAACTCGCAAGGGAAGATTTTATCATCCATCGGCGTGACGGGCTGTTTGCCTATAATCTCGCGGTGGTGGTGGACGATCACTTCCAGGGCGTGACGGAGATTGTGCGTGGTGCCGATCTTATCGAACCAACGGTACGGCAGATTTCGTTGTATCAACAGTTCGGCTGGCAAGCACCAGACTATATTCATCTGCCACTGGCGCTCAATGAACAAGGCGCTAAACTTTCCAAGCAGAATCATGCGCCTGCACTGCCCAATGGCGATCCGCGCCCGGTACTGATTGATGCATTACGCTTTTTGGGGCAGCCCAGTTATAACGACTGGCGGGATATGTCAGTGGCACAACTCCTGCAATTTGCCGTGGCTAACTGGGATCTCACCAGGGTACCAGAACAGGTAAGCATAAATCCGGCATTCTCAAATGCCTCATGCTGAGCTATGATTAGCCGCGATTTTTACACAGCAACACTTGTCTTTACTGAAGTTTGACACTACCGAGGTGCACTATTTTTACCCGAGTCGCTAATTTTTGCCGCAAGGTGCTAAGCCGCGAGGAGCGCGAGGCCGAGCTTGCCGTCGCCCGTCCACATATGACGGTAATCCCGCGTGAGCAGCACTCTATCTCCCGCAAAGATATCAGTGAAAATGCCCTGAAGGTAATGTACAGGCTCAATAAGGCCGGATACGAGGCATGGCTGGTAGGCGGTGGCGTACGTGATCTTTTGCTGGGCAAAAAGCCGAAAGATTTTGATGTCACCACCAATGCAACGCCGGATCAGGTGCGAAAACTGTTTCGTAACTGTCGCCTGGTTGGGCGTCGATTCCGTCTGGCCCATGTCATGTTTGGCCCGGAAATTATCGAAGTCGCGACCTTTCGTGGACACCATGAAGGCAGCGAGTCCGATCGCACAACGTCACAACGCGGGCAAAACGGTATGCTGCTGCGCGACAACATCTTCGGCTCCATCGAGGAAGATGCTCAGCGTCGCGACTTCACGATTAACAGCCTGTATTACAGCGTGGCCGATTTCACCGTACGTGATTACGTCGGAGGCATGCAGGATCTCGAAGATGGCGTCATCCGCCTGATCGGTAATCCAGAAACGCGCTATCGTGAAGATCCTGTACGTATGCTGCGTGCCGTACGCTTTGCCGCCAAGCTCGACATGCGCATCAGCCCGGAAACCGCAGAACCGATCCCGCGTCTGGCAACGCTGCTTAACGATATTCCTCCCGCGCGCTTGTTTGAAGAAGCGCTCAAGCTGTTACAGGCGGGCTATGGGTATGAAACCTATAAAAAACTGCGTGAGTACAGCCTGTTCCAGCCGTTGTTCCCAACTATTACGCGCTATTTCACCGAAGACGGCGACAGCCCGATGGAGCGCATCATCGCCCAGGTGCTGAAGAATACCGATAACCGCATCAACAATGATATGCGCGTTAACCCGGCGTTCCTGTTCGCCGCCATGTTCTGGTATCCGTTACTGGAAGCCGCGCAGAAAATCGCGCAGGAGAGCGGTCTGGCCTACTACGACGCTTTCGCGCTGGCGATGAACGACGTACTGGACGAAGCCTGCCGCTCGCTGGCTATTCCTAAGCGCCTGACCTCGTTGACCCGCGATATCTGGCAGCTACAACTACGTATGTCCCGCCGTCAGGGCAAACGCGCCTGGAAGCTGATGGAGCATCCAAAATTCCGCGCTGCCTACGACCTACTGGCCCTGCGCGCCGAAGTGGAACACAACGCAGAGCTGCAGCGTCTGGCGCAGTGGTGGAGTGAATTCCAGGTTTCCGCGCCGCCGGAACAAAAAGGCATGCTGAACGAACTCGACGAAGAACCAGAGCGCCGTCGACATCGTCGCCCGCGTAAACGTGCCCCGCGCCGTGAAGGTTCTTCGTGACCCTCGTTTATATTGCGCTCGGCAGTAATTTAGCCTCACCTCTGGAGCAGGTTAATGCTGCCGTGCAAGCGATAGGCGATATTCCCGACAGCCGCATCGTCGCAGTTTCCTCGTTTTACCGTACACCGCCGTTAGGCCCACAGGATCAGCCAGACTACCTGAACGCCGCCGTGGCGCTGGAAACGACTCTCGCGCCCGAAGAACTGCTTAATCACACCCAACGCATTGAGCTACAGCAGGGACGCGTGCGTAAAGCCGAACGCTGGGGGCCGCGTACGCTGGACCTTGATATAATGCTGTTTGGGGATGAAGTGATGAATACCGACCGTCTGACCGTGCCACATTATGACATGAAGAACCGTGGATTTATGCTGTGGCCACTGTTTGAAATAGCCCCTGAATTACGCTTCCCCGATGACAACCAGCCGCTGGCTATCTGCCTGCGTCACGTGTCACCCTGCCCCGAACGCTGGTAATATTGCGCTTATAAAGCAGGCACGAATCATTCAGCTTGCGTCACAACACGTGCCTGAGTTTTGAGTAGATGACGAGTATCACCATATAATCTATCGAGAAATATTAAATCAATCTACCGAAACGCCTTTAATATTAGCTGAAATTTTAACCCACATCTCCTTATATCTTCTAACAAAACAATTCAAAAATTCTAAATAACGCAATTACATCATTAAAACAAATAATATAAATAATATACCGACACTCCTCTAATATTTAATAACCATTTCGACATGTATTAAAACCACCCCAAAACGAATAAAAAAACAAAAAAATGCTCATTTCATTCAAAAATTAATCAAAACCTATGGTTTAGCGTAAAAAAGACATATCAATGACATCTTCTTCAAGACAAAGGAGATAACGTAAAAAAATAATATTCAATTTATGAATGATAAAACTTTTTAAATTCAACTCATGGATTTTACAAAGTAACCACATTCAGGTTTAATTCACACGAATTAATTTCATATAAACCATATTTTTATTTACCAGATAAAAAATTGCGCCACATATTAACTTTATATAAGGATATTCTTGTGAAGAAAAAAATCATCGCACTATCGGTTGCTTTCTCCGCTGCCCTGCTCTCCGCCTCTGCACTTGCAGCATTAGACGGCGGTCAGGTCGACTTCGCTGGTCTGGTGAGTGACAACACCTGTGCGCCACATGTAAACGGTGGCAGCCAGGACGGCCAGGTACAGCTGAAAACCGCCAAAACCGCTGATATCACTGCCAACCCCGGCGTATCAGACACCACACCGGGCGTTATGCCAGAAAGATTCTATATCACCGTAGACTGCGGCGCTGCGACGTCGAATACCAAAGCCAATCTCAGCATGGCTTCCACGTTCTTCAGCAATGCCAACGGCACACTGAACAACGATAAAGCCATCATCAACCCGGCCAGCGGCGTTAACCTGGCGATTCACATGGTCGATTCGTCTGGCGCTGCCGTGGCGTACAAACAGGTGAAAGTCAACAATCCCGCAGATACTCACCAGGTGGCATTCAAAAGCGGCATCGCTACCTTTAACTTTGTGGCGTCCTACGTCAGACAGGCCAGCGCGGTTCCTGTAACACCGGGTTACGTGAAATCGAACACCGCCTATACTCTGACCTACGAGTAAAGGCTCGGTTCTGGAGCTATCGGCAGTAATGGGATAGCTCCTCTTTTCCCTGCTACCGCATAATAAGCACATAGCAGGCGGATGCGGTTTTATCCAGCCGTAACAATAGACAACGAAAATAACAAAAAGCAAAAACAAAATAATTTTATATAATCAATAGCGTAAACAGCAAGATTGCGAAAATGGCCCCAAAAATAATAATGCATAATTATCCAAAGTGTCATAAAGGATAAAAACACCGAGGCTTTATATCGCATATACATGAGGCAATGAACAAGAATCATCACCCTGATTAATAATTTAAAATAAAATCATCCAAATGTTATATTTTTATATTTCATTGACGCTCCATATAATGAGCGCTGCTTTACATGAAATTATTTTTAACAAGGATATTTCTACATGAAATTAAAGTTAATAGCTTTATCGCTGGTGCTGTCTGCAGCGTCAACCACAACGGCATTTGCAGCATTAGACGGTGGTCAGGTCGACTTCGCCGGTCTGGTCAGTGACAACACCTGTACGCCGCACGTAAACGGCGGCAGCCAGGACGGCCAGGTACAGCTGAAAACCGCCAAAACCGCTGATATCACTGCCAACCCCGGCGTATCAGACACCACACCGGGCGTTATGCCTGAGAAGTTCTACATCACCGTAGACTGCGGCGCTGCGACGTCGAATACCAAAGCCAATCTCAGCATGGCCTCCACGTTCTTCAGCAACGCCAACGGCACGCTGGAGAACGATAAAGCCATCATCAGCCCGGCCAGCGGCGTTAACCTGGCGATTCATATGGTCGATTCGTCTGGCGCTGCCGTGGCGTACAAACAGGTGAAAGTCAACAACCCTACTGATACTCACCAGGTGGCGTTCAAAAGCGGCATCGCCACCTTTAACTTTGTGGTGTCCTACGTCAGACAGGCCAGCGCAGTTCCTGTAACGCCGGGCTACGTGAAATCGAATACCGCCTATACGTTTACCTATGAGTAATCGTTAACGCTTTATAAGGGAATAAAGAATTCCATTATTCCCTTTTAATGAAAAACATGGAGGAATAATAATGACCAGGATGCGTCGTTCTACTCTTATTACATTATCTCTACTCGCCACCACCTCGGCTATTAACCCGGCGAGGGCCGATATTATTCTGTCAGGCACCCGAATCGTTTACAACGAAGCCCAAAAAGACACCACTATTCGGCTGGAAAATAAAGGTTCGCGCCCGGCATTAACGCAAAGCTGGCTGGATGACGGCAATCAAAACGCCGACCCAAGCACGATTAATCTTCCTTTCAACGCCACGCCGCCGGTGTCGCGCATTGAAGCGGGCCGCGGGCAGACAGTGAAAATCACCTTTACCGGCGGACGCGCATTACCGAAAGATCGGGAAAGTATCTATTGGTTTAACGTCCTTGAAGTGCCGCCCAAAATGAAAGACGAAGACGTTAACGAAAAAAATCTTCTGCAGTTGGCATTCCGTACACGAATTAAAATGTTCTACCGCCCAAGCGGGCTGAACGATAACGCCTCGGAAGCACCGCATAAATTACAGTGGCGCCTGCAGCAAAAAGCGGGCAAGCCCGTACTGCACGTCACCAATCCCACTGGCTATTTTGTTTCGTTTAATAAAGTAGAAACCAACGTGAATGGCCGAAAATATACCGCTTCGTCATCCATGGTCGCACCGAAAACCGAAGCGGACTTTGCGATCCCTGGCTTAAGCGGCATGCCGGGTAAAGCCAGCGTCAATTATATGGCCATTAACGATTTTGGCGGTGCCATCAACGGTAAAGCCGATCTTTAAATTTAGCTTCTGGACACCTTGATGAATATGTCGTCAAAAAAGTTCGCTGTTTCGCTGTTAGCCCGCGTGATTATGTTCGCCGTTTGTTCGGCTTGTCCTCTCGCATGGGCTGAAAATGAAAACGTCGAATTTGACAGTTCATTTCTCATGGGACCCGGCTCTAACAGCGTCGACCTTAGCCGCTACACCAACGGCAACGCCATTGCTGCCGGGATCTATGACGTCAGCGGCTATGTCAATAACACGCTGGTCACCACGCTAAAACTTGAATTTATTGACGCCAAGAACGGCAAAACCGAAGCCTGTATCACGCCTAAAATACTCAGCCAGTTGCACGTCCGCCTGCCCGACGATATGCCGGAAGATGCCGTATGGCTCAAGCGCGACGATCGCGCGAACAGCTGCCTTAAGCTGTCGCGTGCCATTGACCAGTCAACCGTTCACTTCGATGGTGGCGACCAGCGTCTGGATATCGGCGTGCCGCAAATGTGGGTGCAGAAAGGTTTTGCCAACAGCGTTGACCCTTCGTTATGGGACGATGGTATCCCAGCCGCCATGCTGTCGTATAACCTCAATGCGTGGAAAAACCAAAACAATGAAGGTACCGATGACAGCGTATACGCCGGCTTTAATGGCGGAGTCAACCTTGGCGCATGGCATTTTCGCGCTCAGGGTAACTACTCCTGGCAAAAAGAGGGCGAAAGCAGCATTGAGTACCAAAACCGGTACGTCCAGAGGGACATTGCTTTTCTGCGTTCACAGCTCATTCTCGGCGAGTCTGGTACCAGCGGTGAAACCTTCGACACGGTGAATATTCGCGGCGCGCGCCTATACAGCGAGTCGCAAATGCTGCCGCCACAGCTTGCCAGCTTCGCGCCGACCATACGCGGCGTCGCCAAAAGCAACGCCCGCGTCTCAATCACCCAGAACGGCTATAAAATTTACGAAACCACCGTCCCGCCTGGGCCATTTGTTATTGACGATCTTTCACCGTCCGGCTATGGCGCGGATTTAGAAGTCACCATCACCGAGGCCGATGGCACGAAGCATACCTTCACCCAACCGTTCTCATCGCTGGTGCAAATGATGCACCCTGGCGTCGGCCGTTGGGACGTCAGCATAGGCGAAGTCAATGACGACAGCCTGCGAGATAAACCCGGCCTGGCGCAGGGCACCTTTTATTACGGCTTCAACAGTACGTTTACCGGCTATAGCGGCATTCAGGCCACAGATAACGGCTATCTCGCCGGGCTGCTCGGCCTGGGGATGAATACCTCGGCGGGCGCCATCTCCTTTGACGTGACGCAATCGCAAGCCAGGATCCCGGAGGATCAAACTTACTCCGGCCAGAGCTATCGCGTATCGTGGAACAAATTTTTCACACCGACCGACACCTCACTGAATATCGCGGCCTACCGCTACTCCACGAAAGACTACCTGGGACTGAAAGATGCGCTGACGTTGATTGATGATGCGAACCACAGTAGTGGCGATAGAGTCCGCAACATGAATAGCTACGCGCGAATGAAAAACCAGTTCACCATCAGTCTTAACCAAACCCTGCAAAGCGGCGACGAGACCTATGGCTCCATATACCTTACCGGCAGCTGGTCTGATTACTGGGTCACCAATGATTCACGCAGTAGCTTCTCGGCAGGCTACAGCAACAACTGGGGCTGGGCCAGCTATAGCGTGAGCCTGCAGCGCACCTACGATGAAGACAATAACCGCGACGACTCGGTGTATCTCAGTCTGACCATTCCACTGGATAAATTACTGGGTAGAGAAACCAGCGGCGGCGGTTTCCACACTTTAAACAGCAGCGTAAACAGCGATTTTAACGGCAACAACCAGTTCAACACCAGCGCCAGCGGCTACAGTGCCGACAACCGCTGGAACTACAGTGTCAGCACCGCCTATGACATGCGCAAAGAGGATAAAAACCTCTCCACCGTCAGCTCTTACGTCAGCTATGACTCTGGGTATGGCAGCCTGGCCGCGTCCGCCTCTGCCAGCAACGATAGCTCGCGTCAATATTCCCTTAACACCGACGGCGGCTTTATTTTGCACCGTGGTGGCCTGACCTTCAGCAACCAGAGTTTTGGTGATAGCGATACGCTGGTGCTGATAGAAGCGCCTGGCGCCAAAGGGGCGCGAATTGACTATGGCAACAGTACGGTTGACCGCTTTGGCTACGGCGTGGGCAGTTCGCTGACCCCGTACCGGGAAAATATGGTCTCGCTGGATATTGACCAGTTGGAAAATGACGTCGAACTGAAAAGCACCAGCTCGACGGTGATTCCACGCCGTGGCGCGGTGGTACTGAGTCGATTTGAGACCGACCAGGGCCGCGCAGCCATTATTAACCTCGTACGCAGCGACCATAAACCGGTTCCGTTCACCGCCGAAGTTTACGACGAGAAACAGACACTGTTAGGTACCGTAGGCCAGGGCAGCCAGGCCTTTGTACGCGGCATTGGCGACAGCGGCGATCTGGTGGTGCGCTGGACGCTCAAAAACCAATCCCAAAGCTGCCGCCTGCATTACCAGGTGACGCAGCAAGATGAGCAGAACGGCGGCAAAACACTCGTGTTCAATGCCGTTCCCTGCATAATGCAATAGATTACGAGGAAAGATGATGAAAATACGCCGCGTAATCTCCGCGTTGAGCCTAACCGGACTGCTGTTTTCCCCGTCCTGTTTTGCAGGCAATCAAGGGATAAGTGTCGACTTTACCGCCGTGATAGCGGAAACCACCTGCAGCATGAAAGTCAGCAGCGTGACGAACGCCACGGTCAGCGGCAATGACCCGCAATATTCGCTTAAGATACCTACCATGGCGCTGACGGCAGTGGTTAATGCCACAGCAGAGGCCGAAGGCAGTTTCAAACTTCTGCCGCAAGAGTGCAATAACAATATTACCACGCTGAAAATGACCATATGGTCAGCCGACCGGATGCCCAGCACCGACTACAAGCTGCAAAACAGCCTGAGCGGCGGCGCAGAAAACATTTCGCTTGGTTTTAAGCCCAAAGGCAGCGATGACGGCGCCCTTTTCCGTCTGGATGGTTCGCAAGAGGTGCTATGGCGCGCCGACCAGATAGAGAACGGCTTTGATATCAGCGCCTTTTTCCGTCGCAGCAGTTCTTCAATCGCCCCCACCAGCGGGGATTTTCAGGCCAAGGCGACGTTTACGTTTACCTATGAATAGCAATGAGGCTACGTTGATGCGATCTCTCTTCTCACTCTGCGGTGCGCTTCCGGCCCTGCTGATCGCCTTTCCTGGGTTTGCGGGCATCAACGCGCTGGAGATGACGGTGTCCACCACCTTCCTCCAGCCCACCTGCGAGACAACGATCACTGACAGCAGCGGTACGGTGAACTCGGTGGTCAATATCGGCGATATTTATCTTCCGCAGGTGGTGAATAAAACCAATTTCCGCGCCTTTTATTTGGCCTTCAAAAACTGCTCCGGGCTGGTGAAGAATCAGGCCTCAGTCACCCTGACCCCCAGAACCGGTTGCGATGGTCTTTCCGGTAGCGGCAACGGATTTCGTAACGCGCTCAACGGTGGCGAAGATGCCGCTGGCGTCTCAGCGGAAGTGTGGACTACCGCCTCGCCGGGCAGCAGCGGCAGCGTACAACTGCAGTGCAACAACCCGGTTAAACAAGCGGTTAATGTCACCGACGCGCACGACGACAATATCGTCAAGTGGCCGCTCAGCGCCCGCATCGTAATAGCCAATGGTAACACCATCGCCGATATACACACCGGGGGATTCTCCACCCAGGGCCTGTTCACCGTCACCTATGAGTAAAACGCCATGAGCACACTATTGCGCCGCACGCTGACGATTGGCCTGTTGTTATTAACCTCTTTCGCCCACGCCGATAACGAGGTGGAAATCAGAGCCAATATTCTGAACACCAGCTGCGAAATCTCCCTGGATAACAATGGGCTGGTGGAATTAGGCACCAAAGATATCGACTATTTCGCGCGCGGCATTACGCCAGAAGATCCTTACCAGGGGGGCTCTACGTTCTACGTCCGCGTGAAAAACTGTATGCCGGTCAGCGGGAAAGAACCGTCAAAAATTACCCTCAACTTTTCGCCGCTTTCCGGGCGTTTTGCCACCGGGTCAGCGCAAATTTTCCCAAACGACGCCACGCCGGGTGCACAAAACGTGGGCGTGGTGATCTTCTCCACTCAGGATCCCAGCCATATCGTCAACGTGATGAACCCCGACGGCACGCCGCGCAGTCAATATGACGTGACCGCCGCCACCTATCAGGACAGCATGTACACCTTCTATGCCAGGATGCAGAAAGTGGTCTCTGCGCAGTCGATTACCGGCGGCCCGGTCAAAAGCAGCGTGCTGATTTCCGTTTATTATGAATAAGGAATTGAACATGATAAGGACATTATTCGAACGACGCGGCGGGAAAGGCGTTACCGCCCTCCTGCTCGTCAGCCTGCTGTCTGGCGTCAGCACCGATAGCCTCGCGAAAAAAACCTATGTGTTAGGCGAATACCAGACTTCTTACCAGGACGGCCGCGGCCCCTCAAAAGATGGCACGGTTAATATGACCTATAACGCAGCCCCCACGGTGGTATTTAGCCATAACACCACCCTGGCGCCGGCCAACGTGGTGTTGAAATGGGATAACAACCATGGTTCGGGAAAAAACTCAACTGGCGCATTCTGCACCCAGTCATCCAGCGGTACGGAACGTGGATTTTCAGTACAGTCGGGTTTTATCTCCGCCGGCAGCTATAACGGAGTGGATATCTTTAAAACCAATATTCAGGGACTCTACTTTTCGCTTAAGCTACATAACTTTAGCGCCGCAAATCAGTTTACCGTGAACGTCACTGAATTGAATATTCGTAATAGCATTCAGTCCAATGTGCTGACCCCCATCCCCAGTGGAAACTGGTGCGATAAAACCAACACCAGCGGTGGTGTGAACTACGCCACCGATGGCGGCTTTGCTTTTTACAATACGATCACCTTTTATACCGACCAGACCTATGTCCCTGGTGGAAATTCTATTCAACTGCTAACGAACGGTTACGGCCTTCGCATTTGGAATGAGAGTCCCGGCCCAGGTATTGCCAGCCACGACATCCTTGTCACTTACGATATCAGCAAAATCAAAATCAGCGAACCCACCTGCACGGCTCAACCAGCTGTCAGCGGTCGCAGCGTCAGCGGCGGTGTTGTCGACCTGGGGCGCTACAGCCCGCGTGATATTCTCACAGGTGCGACGCCAGTACCTTTCGCTATTCAGCTCGCAGGCTGCAGAGGGCTCAACAATATTAACGTGACGCTCTCTTCAAATGCAGTGGGTAGAGACCCTAGCCTGCTCGCCAATGCGTTAGCCAACGATCGAGCCGACGGCGTGGGAGTGCAAATCAGCGGCGCGGCAAATAACTTCAGCCCGCAGACTATTCTGGTGCCAAATGACGAGAACTCGGTGTATCGCGATCGGCACGATACCACCGGTGAAAACAACATTTATGATGGCACGGTTGTGGGTAATGAGCCGGGCGTAGCGCAATCTCAAACCCTCAATTTCCTGGCAACGCTGAAGCAAGACAGTAATCAGCCAATCACCGCGGGTAATTTCAGAGCCACCGGTATCTTCACGATGGACTACCCGTAACGCTCACTCCCGGCTGTCTATGGCCGGGAGATCTCCATAAAGGGCTAACTTTCCATCGTCGCTTCCCCTACAATGCGGCCATTATATTCAGATTATTGATGACCAACAGGGGTTATGATGAAACCAACCACCATCGCCTTGCTGCAGAAATGCAAACAAGAAAAGAAACGCTTCGCCACCATCACCGCCTATGACTACAGTTTTGCCAAACTGTTTGCTGACGAAGGCGTTAACGTGATGCTGGTCGGTGACTCCCTGGGAATGACAGTTCAGGGTCATGATTCTACCCTGCCTGTGACCGTTGAAGATATTGCCTACCACACCCGCGCCGTGCGTCGTGGTGCGCCCAACTGCCTGCTGCTTTCAGACCTGCCATTTATGGCTTATGCCACGCCGCAACAGGCGTTTGAAAACGCCGCGGTGGTTATGCGTGCGGGCGCCAATATGGTAAAAATTGAAGGCGGAGCCTGGCTGGTTGATACGGTGAAAATGCTCACCGAACGTGCCGTGCCGGTTTGCGGTCATCTGGGGTTAACCCCGCAGTCGGTGAATATCTTTGGTGGCTATAAAATTCAGGGCCGCGGCAATGCCGGAGACGTTCTGCTGGAAGATGCGCTGGCGCTGGAAGCCGCTGGCGCTCAGTTGCTGGTGCTGGAATGCGTACCGGTTGAGCTGGCGAGGCGAGTCACAAATGCGCTGTCTATTCCGGTTATCGGTATTGGCGCAGGTAACGTCACTGATGGACAAATCCTCGTCATGCACGATGCCTTCGGCATTACCGGCGGCCATATCCCTAAATTTGCCAAAAATTTCCTCACTGAAGCGGGCGACATGCGCGCCGCAGTACGGCAGTATATTGCTGAGGTTGAATCCGGCGTCTATCCGGGTGAAGAACACAGTTTCCATTAAGGAGTCAACGTGTTAATTATTGAAACTCTGCCGTTGCTGCGCCAGCATATTCGTCGTCTGCGTCAGGAAGGCAAACGCGTCGCGCTGGTCCCTACCATGGGGAACCTACACGACGGTCATATGAAGTTGGTTGATGAAGCAAAGGCTCAGGCTGATGTCGTGATCGTCAGTATTTTCGTTAACCCAATGCAATTTGATCGTGTGGAAGACCTGGCGCGCTATCCACGCACGCTGCAGGAAGATTGCGAAAAACTGAACAAGCGTAAAGTCGATGTCGTCTTTGCACCGTCAGAGAAAGAAATCTACCCGCAGGGCACAGAAGGCCATACCTATGTAGATGTTCCTGGACTGTCTACTATGCTGGAAGGCGCCAGCCGTCCGGGTCACTTCCGCGGTGTTTCCACTATCGTCAGCAAGCTGTTTAACCTGATCCAGCCAGATATCGCCTGCTTTGGCGAGAAAGATTTCCAGCAACTGGCGTTGATCCGCAAAATGGTAGCGGATATGGGTTATGACATTGAGATCGTCGGCGTACCCATTATTCGTGCCAAAGACGGCTTAGCCCTCAGCTCACGTAACGGCTATCTCACGGCAGAGCAGCGTAAAATCGCCCCTGGTTTATACAAAGTAATGAGCCATATCGGTGAAAAATTACAGGCTGGTGAGCGCGATCTGGAAGAGATTGTCGCCATTGCTGAGCACGAACTGAATGAAAAAGGCTTCCGCGCCGACGACATTCAGATCCGTGATGCCGACACACTGTTGGAGTTGGCTGAAACCAGCAAACGCGCAGTGATTCTGGTCGCCGCCTGGCTGGGTCAGGCGCGTCTGATCGATAATCAAAGCGTTACATTAGCCCAGTAGACAGGGGTTAAAAATCAGGCAATACTGCCTGAAATTCTCAAAGCAGGTCAATTGCGCCTGCTTAGCCAAGATAAACGACAGGGTATAGAAGTTATGATTCGCACCATGCTGCAAGGCAAGCTCCACCGTGTAAAAGTCACGCAGGCAGACCTGCACTATGAAGGCTCCTGCGCCATTGACCAGGATTTTCTTGACGCCTCTGGTATTCTGGAAAACGAAGCGATTGATATCTGGAACGTGACCAACGGGAAACGTTTCTCCACCTACGCGATTGCGGCTGAACGCGGCTCCAGAATTATCTCAGTGAACGGTGCGGCAGCGCATTGCGCCGAGGTTGGCGACATTGTGATTATTGCCAGCTTCGTCACCATGTCTGATGAAGAAGCCCGTACCTGGCGTCCAAAAGTAGCCTACTTTGAAGGCGACAACGAAATGAAGCGCACCGCGAAAGCCATTCCGGTACAGGTTGCCTGACAGCCATTACCCCTGCGGCTGGTTGCTTATCAGCCGCGACATTGTCTCCAGCGAATCCGTTCTTAAAATATAAAGTCTTTTCAATAAGAACGGATTATCTCCCGGCTTAACCTTCCCTCTCACCGTAGTGACCGCCATATGGAATCCTGCGTCGCCTGCGGCTTTTACCGCCGTGGCGTTATAACCGCCAAACGGATACGAAAGATACAGGACGTGAGGATTAAACTGGGACAACGCCCGGCGCGAACGGGCGAAATCGAACAGAATATTGTGATAGCTGCGACTCAGCAGGATCGGTCGGTGATTCGCATCAACCCGATGTAAAAAATGGGTATGCGACTGGAAGTCGAACACATCCCGGATCTCGTTCAGTTCAGAGAGGCTCATAAACTGCAGCGATTTCGGATCCCACTTCTGCGGGTGGCGCTTGATGCGTGAGGAGATGATAAACGCCGTGGCCTTCATACCGTACTGCTTCAAAATGGGGTAAGCATAACGGCTCACCGACTTGAGACCATCATCAAAGGTCAGCACCACCGCCCGCGCCGGAAGATTCATTTTATTCTGCACGTAGCCTTCCAGTTGATACATCGTCAACGTGGTGTAGCCACGATCCTGGAGCCAGGCCATCTGGTTGCTAAACGCACGTACGGAGGTTGTGGTGGAGGTATGGCGAAAGCGGGTATTCTCTTCATCGCGCAGAATATGATGGTAAGTTAGCACCGGAATACCGTTGTCTTCCTGCGCATCCAGCGCGCTAACATAAGCCAGTCGGCCACCAATGCGGATCTGGTACCAGGTCTGGTTGAGTCGGTCTTTAAGCTTGCTGATAATCGGATAACGCAGATTATCAGCCAGCACCCCAAATGGGGCGCTACCGACATCCGGAGCGTTATAAACCGATGTATCTTTCCAGGTTATCAGACTTTGATTACTCAGCGGTTTATTGAGATCGCCCAGGCCATCATCGACTTTCTGCCGCCCCTGAACGGGCTCCAGGTGCCCCTTATCAATAAACCCGGTGCCAAAACCAAAGGCAAATTCGTAATAGTCTGCCGCGATGGGCTCAACGGCGAGGATCTGCCCGGCGCGAATATTCCCGACCGTCACCATTTTATTGCCAATTTGCGCCCATACGGCGGCGGCTTCGGTGGTTTGCATATAGCGAGCAGGCAAAGCCGCAGTGGCGCTGCCAGAAAACAGGAGCAATAAAATAAGCAGAACGCGCATAACCATATGAGATAACCGAGGCGAGAAACCCTGGCTATTGTAGCAAAAACGCCATCAATACCAATGATTAATACTCATACAAATCATGCTTCAACACGAAGGGGGGATTTTTTTGTTGCTGATGCCAGAGACTGGAGACTTCAGGCCCGCCAAGCGCGACGATGCTGTCGCGAAACGCAGCACTGCTCATCGATTCCCGTGACGACAGCATTCGCTCAAGTAACGGATAAGTGATACCTGAAATCACTTCACACTGGGGGTGTTTATGGCTCATTAACGAAGCCACACGGTAAGGCGCAGCCCCGGCCATATCGGTCAGGAATATCACGCCCTCGCCCGAGTCTGTAGCATGCAGGGCATGGCACATCATGCGACTTAGCATGTTCGAGCTGAGCCCTCGCCAAAAACTTACCGCCTGACACTGGACCAAAGGACCGTGTTTTGTTTCCAGACGATGCAGCATATCCTGTGCCTTATCGTCATGACAGGTAATTACCCAACCCAGCATCGCAACTCTCCCAATGAGTCTGAATCAGCAAACAGCTTATCATACACCGGACCTGCATGTTTCTTACCGTTGCATCACATATATCAATATTTTCTTAATTTTTGTTCTTAATCCGAAAATCATTGATCTATTTATTCGTGGAATAAATAAACGCAATGGAAATTATTTCATATTTAAATAAGAACTGTGCAACCCTGCGCTATTTATTAGCTATAATTGAAAAGCTATTAAGAAAAAATATATATGTTTCCCACTCCAGCTAAAATATAATTTTACACGAAAAAAACATTAGCATAGCAAATGCTATTAATATTTTTTATCTTTCTCTTATTATTAAGAGCGAGATGTTTTATTTATATTCTATAAAGGATTAGCAATGAAAAAGGTATTTTTAATTTCAGCATTATCACTCGCAACACTGATGTCCAACGCCCACGCTGCAGATACCACCTTACTGAAAGTAAAAGGTCTGCTGACCAACGCCGCCTGTACCCCTGCGCTGGATCAGGTCGGTGTTGCTGACTATGGCCGTATCTACCTCGGCGATCTGAGCAGCACTGCAACCAACCAGTTAGGCAAAAAAAATGTCAGTCTGAATATTACCTGCAACACCGCTACCAAAGTGGCATGGACGCTGACCGATAACCATGCCGACACGCTGGCTTCCGGCATCACAGTGAAAAACGCGGACTCGGCAGGTGGAGAAGCCACGGGGGCAACATTGACGGCGGGCCTGGGTAAAGCGGGCGCGGTAAACATTGGTGCCTGGGCGGTATATGTCGATCCTACGGGCGTGAAAGCAAACACCGCTGCGGCTGACTTGATCTCCAGCGATGTCGCCACCGTAAGCTGGTCAAAATCCACCACTGGTGCGGTCAAAATGCAAAATGCCGGTATGCTCTCTTTGGCAACAACCGGAACAACTGACCCGGTAGCGGTCACATCGGCGGAATTCCCGCTGGTGGTGTCTGCTGCCATTCAGGATACCACTACCCTGGCTATCACTGATGACACCAATCTCGACGGTGAAGCAACCATCACGCTGAAATATCTCTAATCCGGGCATCCAACGCCACCGGCGCAATTGCTGAAGGTGTTGCCTGACGGCCAGCGAACGTTTCATACGCGGCTGGCCTGTATATCCCCTAAATAATTCGAGTTGCAGGTCAAAACGCCTCTGCATTTTGAACGCCGCTTGCCGCGGCTCTTGAAGAGCCGGATAAAGCCAACGCACCTGCAGCCTGGAGAATGACGGATATTAAAGAGAAAAACAAATACACCGTTTAGTTGCTTTACCTGTAAGGATTAACAATGAAAAAAACACTTTTAATTTCAGCGTTATCACTGGCTCTACTGGGCTCCGCCGCTCACGCAGCGGATACCGCCACTCTGAAAGTCGCCGGGAAGCTCACCAATGCCGCCTGTACTCCCACCATGAGTGATGCGGGGGTGGCCGACTATGGGAAGATTTACCTCGGCAACCTGAGCGCCACCGAAACCAACCAGCTAGGACACAAAAATATCACGCTGACCCTTAACTGCACAGCGGCCACCAAAATGGCCTGGCGCCTTTCGGAAAACCGCACTGGTACTCGCCCGTTAGGTATCGAAGTGGCCAATGCAGACATCTCGGGAGCCTCAACAGATTTGGCTCCACGAACAAATGGCCTCGGCAAAACGGCCGGGAACGTCAAGATTGGTGGCTGGGCTCTCTATGTTGACCTGCCGAACCTGAAGGCCAACGGCGCGGTCGTGGATATGGTTGAAGGTAACGGCACGCTAACGCAAGCCTGGAAGAAATCAACGACGGGAGCAATAACCAACGATGCCGGAGATCTTATCTGGTACAGCGTCGCCACCACTGGCAGTGTGGATCCACTGGCCATTACCGAAGCGGTTTTCCCACTGGTAGTCTCTGCCGCCATTCAGAATACAACAACGCTTGCCATCACCGACGATACCCCACTTGATGGTGAAGCCACCATTACCCTGGGCTATCTGTAATCGGTTCCCCGCTCTCCACCGGATGTGGAGAGCGTATTTCCCCATGGAGGATAACAATGATTTCCCTGCAATACCTGACATCCAAACGCGCATTACTGGTGCTGTCTCTTTCCCTGTGCCCAATGATAGCGGCACATGCCGCTGGCATGGTGCCGGACACCACGCTGCTGGTCATTGATGAATCAGATGGCGGTGGGGTCATGAACGTCAAAAATACTGACGACTACCCGGCATTACTGTACACCACCATCACTGACCTGCCCGACGACAAAGGCACTCAGGTACACGTCACCCAGCCCGTGGTGCGCGTAGAGCCGGGGCAACAGCAGCAGGTGCGTTTTATTCTGCAAACCACCGAGCCGCTCACGGTAGAGCATTACAAACGCGTCGTCTTTGAGGGAATTCCACCCAAAGACCCAACCAAAAAACGCAAAATTAGTTTTAATATTCGCCAGGATTTACCGGTGCTAATCCGCCCGAAAAGTTTACCCGTGGTTACCGACGCCTGGAAACTGCTCACCTGGTCAGGCAGCGGGCAACATCTCACGGTGAAAAACCCCTCGCCTTACGTAGTGCGCATGGACATGAACGTTACGTATCAACCTTCCGGCACGGCGGGGAGACTGCCTAAAACCTATATTCTGCCCGGTGAAACGCTGAATGTTGCGGTACCCAAAGCCATCGCCGCAGACAAATCGGTACGCTTTTCGCCTGCCAGCCGCTATGGCATTGAAGTTCCAACCTTTACCGCCCCATTAGCCCCCTGATCAGAAGGATAGATGAGTGAATAAGCTCAAGCCACTGACTTGCAGTATTCGCCATGCGCTCTGCTGTTCACTGACGATCTGTTTATTCCCGATGACAGCAGCCAATGCCAGAGAAGTGACATTCAGTACCGATATTCTCAAAGCGCGTGGGATCAGTACCAGCGTGGCACAATACTTTGCCAACGAAGCCCGTTTTCTGCCAGGACGGCACGCGGTTTCACTCAAAGTGAATGGCACGGAAAAAGGCACGCTTGCCCTGCGCTTTGGTGATAAAGGGCAACTTTGCGTAGATAATGATTTTACCGACGCGGCGGGGCTGCGCACGTTGTCCATCTCCGCCAGCGAAACGTGCCACGAAATTCACAGCGATTATCCTGACGCCACCCTCAATTACCGCCCCAACGATGAAACCGTGGAACTGTTTGTGCCCACCGTGGCGCTGGATAACGACTTTTACACACAGGAAAACTACGCCACTGGCGGCACGGCGGGGCTGCTGAACTATACGGTATTCAACTCACACAACGAGTTTGACACCGCCAGCAACGATTATTCACAGGCAGATCTGGAAGCGGGAATGAATATCGCTGACTGGACTCTACGCAGCCGTTATATCGTCACCGATGATAACGGTGAACGCAATGCCGACAGCCTCTATACCTTTGCTGAGCACGTGTTTATGCAGCAGAAAATACGCGCTCAGGTTGGCCAGATCAACGTGCAGTCGGCACTGTTTAGCGGTGCGCCGATAAGCGGCGTGCAGATTCAACCAGAGCAAGGACTTATCTCAAATTTCTCCGGGGTGAGCGTTTCCGGCATTGCCCGCACCCAGCAGGCTCGCGTGGAAGTGCGTCAGTCCGGGCAGCTTATTTACTCCTCCGTGGTACAGGCCGGGCCGTTTACGCTCGAGAATGTGCCGATCGTGCGGCACAATGCCAACCTGGACGTCAGCGTAGTGGAAACCGATAACTCGGTGACCCGTTTTATGATCCCGGCCGCCTCTTTCCGCCGTAATGGCCTGTCGCGCCCGACAGGATTAACGATGTCATTGGGTAAAGTCCGCGAGGTGGAAGGCGACTATAGCAACCCGTGGGTTTATAACGTCTCTGATGGCTGGCTGTTACATCCGCAGCTTTCTTTGCAGGCGTCCGGCGTGGCGGCACAGGATTATCAGGCAGCCGGAACGATGCTTGATTGGGCGGTGAACGATAGCTGGACGCTCTCGTCGAGTTTGCTCGGCAGCCGCGAATCCTTTGGCAGTGCGCAAAACGGCATGAAAACGGAGTTACAAAGTAATCTGTACCTCACCAGTAACTTCGCGTTATCCCTCAATGCGGCGCATTATTCGAACGGCTATCGCGAATTAACCGAAGCGCTGGATGATGAGTTTGAGCGCAGCAAAAATAGCTGGGGCGGCAACCTGAGCTGGAGTGCGCCGCTGGTGGGCACCTTTTCGCTGGGTTACAACTATGAACAGGCAAGCGACAGCGACACGGAAGACTCTCGCTATATGATCGCCTCATGGAGTAAATCGTTCCAGTATGGGTCCGTGAGCGTCAACTGGCAGCATGCGTTAAACAGTCATATCAGTGACGATAACGGTAGCCGCTACAACGATGATGACATGGTGTATGTCAATCTCAGTATACCGCTTGGCGCAAATCAGAATATCAGCGCTTATATGCGCGATCAGGGCGACCGAACCGCCTATGGCGTACAAAATAGCGGCATTATTGGCAGAAATACCAACTATTATCTGGCGGCAGAGCGTGAAAGCGCCGAACGCGACGTTAATTCGCTCAGCGGAGGCCTCAGCACCAACCTGCATTACACGCAGCTGAGCCTCGCGGCTACTGCCGACAGCGATCGGCAGCGCACTTACAACGGAACACTGTCGGGTGGAGTGGCAATTCACGATCATGGCCTCACCTTCTCGCCTTACGCCATCAAAAATACCTTTGGCATCGCGCGGTTAAGCGAATCACAAAGCGGTGTCGAAATTTCCACGCCGCAGGGCTCCGTGTGGACTGACGTCTGGGGGCAAGCGGTGATCCCGGGCGTGTCGGAGTGGCGAAAATCACGTATTGAAATTAATGCCAACAGCTTGCCGCAAAATATGGATCTGGCGAACGGGATCAAGAGCGTGGTTGCCGCCCACGGCTCGGTAAGCAAAGTGGATTTTAACGTACTGAATACACGTCGGGTCATGCTGACGGTAAAAGGTGCGGACGGGCAATGGTTACCGAAAGGAATGAGTATCGTTGATGAGCACGATAATTATCAGGTCAGTGTGGTAGACAGCGGTCGCGTCTTTATCAGCGACGTGGAAGGCAACCCTGCACTTTATGCCGTGGATGACAATATGCAGCGGATTTGTCGCATACATTACACGCTCAGCGACGAGCAGGATAAAGAGGCGTTTTATGAAACCGTGGAGGGAACCTGCCAGTGAAGATAAATGGGATTTATGGGGTCGTTGCCGCTTTGGTGCTCTCTTCCCCCTCTGCAATGGCGCAGAGTGAGTGCCAACTGACTTTATCTCAACCGACCGTGGGGTTTAACACGTTCCGACGGGAAGATAGTGTCAACACACGCCAGCAGTGGCATCAAATGCCAACGAAAGAGATCAGTGTGAACGCTTACTGCCCGCAAGACACCGTAATGGGCGTGTTTGTACAGGGAAGCGCTGGCCCGCAAGGGCGTTTTTTATTTGGTAACGGTGGCGGGCTCGCGGTACGGGTGAGCCAACTGGTCGTTGATGGGCGCCACTATTCGGTGGCAAAAACCAGCGACCGCCAGAATCTGACCGCCGAAGAAAATGCCGGCGAGACGCTGTTACTACATAACAATGACGGTATTGTGGCAGTAGAAAACCATGCGCAGGTATCGGGAAAGCAGATGTCATTTACCCTGACGCTAACCCCAGTACTCAACGATAACCAGTTTTCGCATACCACCGATGTCACCAGTCTGGAGGCGGACTTACGCTGGGAGTTGCTCACACGATAATGCTGGCCGGATGCGCCGCTCAAAACGCCATCCGGCACAACGCAACGTTAGCTGCGCAATCCTCGACCGCGCTGAATCAGGTACCAGCACAGCAAATAAAACACAGCGATAAACACCACCAGCACGCCAAATGTGGTGACCAGGGGAACATCATGAATCCCCAGGAAGCCGTAGCGGAAGCCGCTAATCATGTAGACGATCGGATTCAGATGCGAAAGCCCCTGCCAGAACGGCGGCAGCAGTGTTAACGAATAGAACACACCACCCAGATAGGTCAGAGGGGTCAGCACGAAAGTTGGGATCAGGCTGATATCGTCAAAGGTTTTGGCGAAAACCGCGTTCAACAAACCGGCCAGCGAAAACAGCACTGCCGTTAACACCAGCGTGAGCGCCACAAAGACCCAGGAATGCACCTGGAACGGCACGAAGAACAGTGAAATCGCCGTGACCAGGATCCCGACGCACAGGCCACGCGCCACGCCGCCGCCGACAAAACCGGCGATGATCACGTGTGTTGGCACCGGGGCGACCAGCAACTCTTCAATATTGCGTTGAAACTTGGCGCTGAAGAATGACGATGCCACGTTAGCGTATGAGTTGGTGATCACTGCCATCATAATCAGACCCGGCACGATAAACTGCATATAGCTAAAACCGTGCATTTCGCCAATACGCGAGCCGATCAGGTTACCAAAGATAATAAAATAGAGCGTCATGGTGATGACGGGGGGAACCAGAGTCTGGACCCAGATACGCATAAAGCGGTGAATTTCTTTCGCCCAAATGCTTTTCAGCGCAACCCAATAAAGCTGCATCATGCGCCATCTCCTTGTTTTTCATGCACCAGAGAAACAAACAGTTCTTCCAGTCGGTTTGCTTTGTTCCGCATACTCAATACTTGAATCCCCTGAGCGCTCAGTTGGGAGAAGACGCTGTTAATGCCCTGCTCGCGCAGAACTTCCACTTCCAGCGTGGAAGTATCCACCAGACGATACTGATAGCCTTCCAGTTTTGGCAACGGGCTTTTCGGCGCCAGATCGAGAATAAAGGTCTCGGATTTCAGTTTAGAGAGCAGGCTCTTCATTGAGGTGTTTTCCACCAGCTCACCATGCTGAATAATGCCGATATTGCGACACAGCATTTCAGCTTCTTCGAGATAGTGGGTGGTCAGAATAATCGTGGTGCCTTTGTCGTTTAAATCTTTTAAAAAGCCCCACATTGAACGGCGCAGCTCAATATCCACGCCCGCCGTCGGTTCATCAAGGATGAGTAATTTGGGCTCGTGCATGAGTGCCCGGGCAATCATCAGACGGCGCTTCATCCCACCGGAAAGCATGCGCGCGCGCTCGTTGCGTTTTTCCCATAAATCGAGCTGCTTTAAATATAATTCGCTGCGTTTGACCGCCTCTTTATGCTCAACGCCGTAGTAACCGGCCTGGTTAACCACGATCTGCTGCACGGTTTCAAACGGGTTAAAGTTAAACTCCTGCGGGACCAGCCCAAGCTGGCGTTTGGCGTTAACCGTATCTTTATCGAGATCGTAGCCGAAAACGCTAACCCGTCCGGAGGTTTTATTCACCAGCGAGCTGATTATCCCGATGGTGGTGGACTTCCCTGCGCCGTTAGGTCCCAGGAGCGCATAGAAATCGCCCGCTTCGACTTGCAAATCTATGCCGCGTAGCGCCTGAACACCACCGGGATAGGTTTTCTTAAGTTGTTGAAGTTCCAGAGCAATGGTCATGGTTTTTTACTTACCTTACGTTCTGACATTTTATATATAGTTTAAATAATGTTGGAGTTAACCTATATTAGCCCATCGAATTTATCTGGCTTCGGGTCGTACAACTCCATGAAAGACATAGATACACTCATCAGCAACAATGCACTATGGTCAAAGATGCTGGTAGAAGAGGATCCCGGATTTTTTGAAACGCTGACACATGCGCAGAATCCGCGTTTTCTATGGATTGGATGTTCCGATAGCCGCGTACCCGCTGAACGATTAACCGGTCTTGAGCCGGGCGAATTATTTGTCCACCGTAATGTTGCCAATCTGGTTATTCACACCGACCTGAACTGCCTCTCAGTAGTGCAGTATGCGGTGGATGTGCTGGAAGTGGAACATATTATTATTTGTGGTCACTATGGTTGCGGCGGCGTCCAGGCGGCTATTGAAAATAAAGAACAGGGACTGATTGATAACTGGTTACTTCATATTCGCGATATCTGGTTTAAACACAGCTCACTACTGGGCGAAATGCCACAGGAACGCCGCATTGATACCCTTTGCGAACTGAATGTCATGGAGCAGGTCTACAACCTCGGCCACTCAACCATTATGCGTTCAGCCTGGAAGCGCGGTCAGAAAGTCACAATTCACGGCTGGGCTTACGGTATTCATGATGGCCTGCTGCGCGATCTTGACGTCACCGCCACCAGTCGCGAAACGCTGGAGCAGCGCTATCGCCAGGGGTTGTCTAACCTCAGTCAGAAACATACCAATCACAAGCAGATGCCAACAAACGGCAGCGACGCGTAAGCGACTTTTCGGCCTGCGGAAGTAACGTGCAGGCCGAATAAGCGAAGCGCCAGCAGGCGCTCCCAATATTACTCGTCCAACAGCACCACTTTGCCAACATACGGCAGATGGCGATAACGCTGGGCGTAGTCAATGCCGTAGCCAACAACAAACTCATCTGGAATAGAGAATCCGATAAACTCAACCGGAACATCCACTTCACGACGGGAAGGTTTGTCCAGCAACGTACAGATGGCCAGGGATTTCGGCTCGCGCAGGCTCAGAATCTCACGCACTTTAGACAACGTATTGCCGGAGTCAATAATGTCTTCGACAATCAGCACGTCCTTGCCACGAATATCTTCATCCAGGTCTTTCAGGATTTTAACATCACGCGTGGTAGACATTCCGCTGCCGTAGCTGGATGCAGTCATGAAATCGACTTCGTGGGAGACATGCACTTCACGGCACAGGTCGGCCATAAACATAAATGAGCCGCGTAACAGACCAACCAGCACCATATCGCTGCCGCTGTCCTTATAACGTTCGTTAATTTGACGTCCCAGTTCAGCAATACGCGCTTTGATCTCCGCTTCCGGGATCATGACTTCAACAGTATGTTTCATATCTCTAACCATATGATTTAAAAACAAATCACTCAATGCTTACTTGTAATAAGCGAGCATCTAAGCGCAAGGCACGCAGTATACCAGTAAAAGCATTCACACGCGGCATCTGTTGATAAAGTTCATAACGTGACGAGTATCACGCGTTTTAGCTCCTATAATTAACTGCGAATAAATAAATAACACCCGTGATGGTATTTTTTATGGCAAATAACAACGTACGTTCTCAACGGCTTATCGTGACCCTGAGCGCCCTGTTCGCGGCACTTTGTGGACTCTATCTCCTGATTGGCGGAGGCTGGCTGGTCGCTATCGGAGGCTCCTGGTACTACCCGATCGCGGGCCTTGTCATGCTCGGTGTGGCTTTCCTGCTGTGGCGAAGTAAACGTTCTGCTCTCTGGCTGTATGCTGTCCTACTTCTCGCCACCATGATTTGGGGTGTTTGGGAAGTCGGCTTTGATTTCTGGGCACTGACGCCGCGAAGCGACATCCTGGTTTTCTTTGGTATCTGGCTTATTTTACCTTTCGTCTGGCATCGTCTGATAATCCCATCCAGCGGTGCGGTAGCCGCGCTGGTTGTGGCCCTGCTGATAAGCGGCGGCATCCTGACCTGGGCTGGCTTTAACGATCCGCAAGAGGTTCACGGCACGCTGAGTGCTGATGCCACAGAGGCCGACGCAATCTCGCCGGTTGCCGATGGGGACTGGCCTGCTTATGGTCGTAATCAGGAAGGCCAACGCTATTCTCCGTTAAAACAAATTAACGCTGACAACGTTCATCAGTTGAAAGAAGCGTGGGTATTTCGTACCGGTGATTTAAAACAACCGAACGATCCTGGTGAAATCACCAACGAAGTTACCCCCATAAAAGTGGGCGACAGTCTTTATCTGTGTACCGCCCACCAGCGGCTGTTTGCCCTCGATGCGGCCAGCGGGAAGGAGAAGTGGCATTTCGATCCACAGCTCAATACCAACACCAGCTTCCAGCACGTCACCTGTCGTGGGGTGTCTTATCATGAAGCAACGGCGGCGAATGCTTCGTCTGACGTGGTGGCCGACTGTCCGCGTCGCATTATTCTGCCGGTCAACGATGGGCGCATTTTTGCTCTCAACGCTGACACCGGTAAGCTGTGCGAATCCTTTGCGAACAAAGGTATTCTGAACCTGCAAACCGATATGCCGGTAACCACGCCAGGTATGTACGAGCCGACATCTCCGCCGATTATCACCGATAAAGTGATAGTAATTGCCGGAGCGGTGACTGATAACTTCTCTACCCGCGAGCCGTCAGGCGTAATTCGCGGCTTTGACGTTAACAGCGGTAAACTGTTGTGGGCCTTTGACCCAGGTGCGAAAGATCCAAACGCGATCCCGCAGCCGGGCGGGCACTACACCTTTAATTCTCCGAACTCCTGGGCGCCTGCGGCCTATGACGCGAAGCTGGACCTGGTGTATCTACCGATGGGCGTCACCACCCCGGATATCTGGGGCGGTAACCGCACGCCGGAACAGGAACGCTACGCGAGTTCGATTCTGGCATTGAATGCCAGCACCGGTAAGCTTGCCTGGCGTTATCAGACCGTTCACCACGATCTGTGGGATATGGATTTACCGGCGCAGCCGACCCTTGCAGATATCACCGTTAAAGGAGAGAAAGTTCCGGTCATTTATGCTCCGGCGAAAACCGGTAATATCTTCGTCCTCGACCGCCGTAATGGCGAGCTGGTGGTACCTGCCCCGGAAAAACCGGTGCCGCAAGGCGCAGCTAAAGGAGATTATGTCAGCCCAACCCAGCCGTTCTCCGATCTCAGCTTCCGTCCGAAAAAAGATCTCAGCGGGGCCGACATGTGGGGCGCAACCATGTTTGACCAGCTGGTGTGCCGCGTGATGTTCCACCAACTGCGTTATGAGGGGATATTCACCCCGCCATCTGAACAAGGCACGTTGGTCTTCCCTGGTAACCTCGGTATGTTCGAATGGGGCGGTATCTCCGTTGATCCTAACCGTCAGGTCGCTATTGCTAACCCGATGGCGCTGCCGTTCGTTTCGAAGCTGATCCCACGCGGTCCCGGCAACCCAATGGAGCCGCCGAAAGATGCCAAAGGCAGCGGTACGGAATCCGGTATTCAGCCGCAGTACGGTGTGCCGTTTGGCGTCACGCTGAACCCGTTCCTTTCGCCATTTGGACTGCCGTGCAAGCAACCGGCCTGGGGATATATCTCCGCGCTCGATCTGAAATCCAATAAGGTAGTGTGGAAAAAACGTATTGGTACACCGCAGGACAGCATGCCGTTCCCGATGCCGGTTCCGGTGCCATTCAATATGGGGATGCCGATGCTGGGTGGACCAATCTCCACTGCGGGCTACGTGCTGTTTATTGCCGCAACTGCCGATAACTATCTGCGCGCATACAACATGAGCAACGGTGAAAAACTGTGGCAGGGGCGCTTACCGGCCGGTGGCCAGGCAACACCGATGACGTATGAAGTTAACGGTAAGCAGTATGTGGTTATATCCGCCGGAGGCCACGGCTCATTTGGGACGAAAATGGGCGATTATATCGTGGCGTACGCGTTGCCGGACGACGCTAAATAACTGAAAAGCCCGGTGGCGCTAATGCTTACCGGGCCTACGGATGCGACATGTCGGCCGGGCAAGGCGAAGCCGCCCCCCGGCTTTTTTTATACCGTGAATCCGAGCATCATGCCGGTATCTTCATGCTCTAACAGATGACAGTGCGCCATATAGGCATGCTCTTTTGGCGCGTCGTGGTCAAACTTCACCAGCACCTCGCTGACGCCGCCCTCTACCCGCACCGTGTCTTTCCATCCCGTACGGTGGGCAGCAGGCGCTTTGCCATTTTCAGACAGAATGCGGAACTGCGTGCCGTGAATGTGGAACGGATGCAGCATCATGTCTCCCTGGCCAGAAATCACCCAGCGTTCGTGCTGACCTTTCGCCGCGGCGAACATCGGTTTATTCATATCAAACGCCAACCCGTTAATCCGGTTAGCATTATGGAAATCAAATGTACCCTCCTGCTTCATGTTGCCCATGCCGCCATGCTGCATATTCCCCATCTCACCGTGGTTCATATTGCCATGATCCATGTTCCCGTGACCCATATTGTCGTTATTCATATGGCCCATCATCTTCCCATGATCCATCCCTGCCATGGCCTGCCCGCCGTATTTCTTCATCAGCATTTGCATGCCCATCATGTCGAGCATCGGATCCATAGACAACTGCAGTTTGCGTACCGTCAGCCCATCAAGCGACGGCAGCACTGGCATAGATGTCAGCATATCCGGTAACGTGCCGGAGGCGGTAATCAGCAGCGGCTGAACGCGCATGACCGGGTGCGGTTTATCAAACGGCGCCACCGCCATGCCCATCTGACTGACAGGCAATGTGACCAGATCAAAAGCTTTACCGTCGCTCACATCCACCAGCACTTCGAAGCGTTCGCCCATCAGCATAGGAAGCTCGGTCACTTTTACCGGCTCCGCCAACAAACCGCCATCGCTGGCAATGACATACAGCGGGCGATTATCGCTGGCCGCGATATTCAGTGAGCGGGCATTACACCCATTAAGCAGACGCAGGCGCAGCCAGCCGCGCGGCGCCGCATGCTGAGGAAAAATCGCCCCGTTGGTCAGCAGCGTATCGCCAAACCAGCCGACGGCAGCGGTCATGATGTCCAGTTGATAGTTAATCTGTCCATCCGCGGAAAACTGCTTGTCCTGCATGATTACCGGCACATCATCAATGCCCCACTGCTTAGGCAGCAGCAGCTTGCGAATCTCTTCATCTTCAATCAGCACCAGCCCGGCCAGCCCCATCGCCACCTGACGACCAGTCTTGCCATGCTGATGTGGGTGGATCCAACAGGTTGCTGCCCGTTGATCCGGCGTAAAGGTCACGGAGCGTTTCCCGCCTGCAGGAATAATGCCTTGCGGCCCGCCATCGACTTCACCGGGGATTTCCAGTCCGTGCCAGTGTAGCGTTGTCTCTTCGGTAAGCTGGTTATGAATGTCGACGGTCACCGATTGCCCTTTATTCAGCTTGACCGCCGGTCCGAGCAGATTGCCGTTATATCCCCAGGTCGTGGCCGTTTTACCGGCAAAGTTTGACTGCCCGGTTTGCACGATCAGCTGGATGCGATTCGAAGCATCGGCGGTTAACAGATCAGGAATGGGTAAGGCGGGACGGTCGGCGGCAAATACGCTCCGGCTCCATAAAGGTAACGCTGACGCGACGCCCAGCGCCACGGAGTACTTTAAAAAGTCACGACGTTGCATTCTCACTTCCTTATATTCAGCAGCTTAAGCAGGCTATCTTTTAAGCATAAGCCTTCCCCTTACGGGAAGGTCAAGTGAATGGCAAATAATAAAGGTCGTCGCTTCGCTCGCAGTGTGCTAACGTTTAAATTCCGTGATGCAGTGGTAGAAGCAATGAAGACGTTTTTCAGAACAGTTTTGTTCGGCAGCCTGATGGCCGTATGCGCAAACAGCTATGCGCTGAGTGAGTCCGAAGCCGAAGATATGGCCGATTTAACGGCAGTTTTTGTTTTTCTGAAAAATGACTGTGGATACCAGAATTTACCTAATGGGCAGATTCGTCGCGCACTGGTCTTTTTTGCCCAGCAAAACCAGTGGGACCTAAGTAATTACGACACCTTCAATATGAAAGCGCTGGGTGAAGACAGCTATCGCGATCTCAGCGGTATCGGCATTCCTACAGCAAAGAAATGCAAAGCGCTCGCGCGTGACTCCCTGAGCCTGTTGGCTTACGTTAAATAGATAGTTTTGCGGAGCCTACAGGCTCCGCATAAATTAACGCTGTTGCACAAATTCGCGGTATGCCGCCACTACCTGAAGAAAATCCTCTACGCCGCAAAGTGAAAAGCTCTCTTCGTCGTAGTAGCTCATCCCCTCTTCTATTTCATCTCCGGAGAACTCCAGTTGATTGGCGCGTACCATCACCTCTTCGCCATCCAGCCAGAGCGTGTATTCATGTCCTGCCCGCTGCCAGGAGCGCTCACTGCCCTTCACCGCACGCGCCGCCTGTTCCACTTCATCAAGTAAGGCCAGGTTTTCTTTCACTTCTTCGTTAAACCAGTGCCCCACCACTTCGTGGCCCATGGACATACGCACTTTTACCACTCCGGTAATATCGCGCAGAAATTCGTAATCCATAATGTCTTCCTCTGCTCCCGGCAATGCGCCAATACCGCATTGCGCCTTGCTGTAATTATCGCAGCAGCGCCGCAGAAAAAAAGCGTAGCGGGTATAAGGAATAGAAATAAAAATGCCCGGAGAAGCCGACTTCTCCGGGCATTGATGCGTTTTTACACAAAACGCGTTAGCGCATTACACCGCGGTCTGGAAAATCACGCCGTCGGCTTTCTCAGTGTACTGAGACAGCTGGTCGAAGTTCAGATAACGGTAGGTGTCGACAGCGGTTTTATCCACCTGCGCCACATAGGTTTGATACTCGTCCGGCGTCGGCAGTTTGCCGATCAGTGCCGCGACCGCCGCCAGCTCCGCAGAAGCCAGGTAGACGTTCGCCCCGGTCCCTAAACGGTTCGGGAAGTTACGGGTAGAGGTCGACACCACGGTTGAGTTGTCCGCCACGCGCGCCTGGTTACCCATGCACAGTGAACAACCCGGGATCTCAATACGCGCCCCGCTCTTGCCAAACACGCTGTAGTAACCTTCTTCGGTCAGCTGCGCGGCGTCCATACGGGTTGGCGGCGCCACCCACAGACGCGTCGGCAGCTGGCCTTTGTGCGCATCCAGCAGCTTACCGGCCGCACGGAAGTGGCCGATGTTGGTCATACAGGAACCGATAAACACTTCGTCAATCTTCTCGCCCTGCACGTCAGACAGCAGACGCGCATCGTCCGGATCGTTCGGCGCACACAGGATTGGCTCTTTAATATCCGCCAGATCGATGTCGATCACCGCCGCGTATTCTGCGTCAGCATCGGCTTCCAGCAACTGCGGATCCGCCAGCCATTTTTCCATCCCCTGCACACGACGTTCCAGCGTACGGCGATCGCCGTAACCTTCTGCGATCATCCACTTCAGCAGTACGATGTTAGAGTTCAGATACTCAACGATCGGCTCTTTGTTCAACTTGATGGTACAACCGGCAGCGGAACGTTCAGCGGAGGCATCGGTCAGTTCGAACGCCTGCTCCACTTTCAGATCCGGCAGACCTTCGATTTCCAGGATGCGGCCAGAGAAGATGTTTTTCTTGCCTTTCTTCTCAACGGTCAGCAGCCCCTGTTTGATCGCATACAGCGGAATGGCGTGTACCAGATCGCGCAGGGTGATGCCCGGCTGCATTTTACCTTTAAAACGAACCAGAACGGATTCCGGCATATCCAGCGGCATCACGCCGGTCGCCGCGGCAAACGCGACCAGACCCGAACCTGCCGGGAAGGAGATGCCAATCGGGAAACGGGTATGGGAGTCACCGCCGGTGCCGACAGTATCCGGCAGCAGCATGCGGTTCAGCCAGGAGTGGATGACGCCATCGCCAGGACGCAACGACACCCCGCCACGGTTCATGATGAAATCTGGCAGCGTGTGGTGCGTGGTTACGTCAACCGGCTTCGGATACGCGGCGGTATGACAGAAGGACTGCATCACCAGATCAGCTGAGAAGCCCAGGCACGCCAGGTCTTTCAGTTCATCACGGGTCATCGGGCCGGTAGTATCCTGAGAACCCACGGAGGTCATCTTCGGTTCGCAGTACGCGCCCGGACGAATACCTTTCACGCCGCAGGCGCGGCCAACCATTTTCTGTGCCAACGAGAAGCCGCGGCTGCTTTCCGCCACGTCTTTCGCCTGACGGAAGACGTCTGAGTGCGGCAGACCCAGCGCTTCGCGCGCTTTGGTGGTCAGGCCACGACCGATGATCAGCGGAATACGGCCACCGGCACGCACTTCGTCGATCAGCACGTCGGTTTTCAGCTCAAAGCTGGCCAGCAGTTCGCCGGTTTCGTGGTTACGCACCTCGCCTTTGAACGGGTAAACGTCAATCACGTCCCCCATGTTCATGTTTGAAACGTCGACTTCAATTGGCAGCGCACCCGCATCTTCCATGGTGTTGAAGAAGATCGGCGCAATTTTGCCGCCGAGGCACAGACCGCCACCGCGCTTGTTCGGCACATGCGGGATATCATCGCCCATGAACCACAGCACGGAGTTGGTGGCGGATTTACGCGAAGAGCCGGTACCGACAACGTCACCCACATAAGCCAGCGGGTAGCCTTTTTTCTGCAATTCTTCGATCTGTTTGATCGGGCCTACCACGCCCGGCTGATCCGGGTTAATGCCTTCACGGGCGTTTTTCAGCATCGCCAGCGCGTGCAGCGGGATATCCGGGCGAGACCATGCGTCCGGTGCCGGAGAGAGGTCATCGGTGTTGGTTTCACCGGTCACTTTAAAGACGGTAACGGTGATTTTTTCAGCCAGAGCAGGACGGTTCAGGAACCATTCGGCATCAGCCCAGGACTGCATTACCTGCTTCGCATATTCGTTGCCCGCTTTGGCTTTTTCTTCCACATCGTAGAAGTTATCGAACATCAGCAGCGTTGAAGAGAGCGCTTTGGCGGCAATCGGCGCCAGTTTGGCATCGTCCAGCGCGTCGATCAGCGGATGAATGTTGTAACCACCCTGCATGGTGCCCAGCAGTTCAATGGCTTTTTCTGGTGTTACCAGCGGGGAGGTGGTGTCGCCTTTCGCGACGGCAGCGAGAAAACCGGCTTTAACATAAGCGGCTTCATCTACGCCAGGAGGAACACGGTTGATCAACAGGTCTAACAGGAATTCTTCTTCGCCCACAGGCGGGGTCTTCAGCAGCTCGACAAGTGCGGCCATTTGGGTTGCGTCTAAAGGTTTTGGCACAATCCCCTGGGCAGCACGCTCAGCTACGTGCTTACGGTATTCTTCTAGCACGACGATATCTCCTCGCTCTCATTGTCATAATGCGGCGCTTTTGTAGATGGGCGATTCTCTTCACGCTCCTGTGAGACAGTAGTTAGTAGGGTAAATGCCCGGTACCGCATAAGGCACAATAACAGGATTTTCATTAAGTGTTAATCTGTTTACAAAAAAGCAACATAAAAAATTGGCTGAATCGTTAAGAATGGTATAGCGACAAGGCGAGAGGCAATTAAGGCTGCCTGAAGGCGCCCTGAAACGATTGATTTTCAAGCGCGACCTGCTGAATATTCCAGCGATTTCTCAGCCATCAGATATAATTGTGTAATAAATCTTCACACTCTTTTTCCGGACCTCCCGGCTGAATCCCCAATAAAAGTCAAAACTGTCTAACACGGGTGAATAATACTCGCGGCAACAGGAACGCCTCACGGCACAGCGCTTGTCTCGTTGGAGTCA
This sequence comes from Citrobacter sp. Cu096, assembly GCF_030332285.1. Classification (NCBI taxonomy): domain Bacteria; kingdom Pseudomonadati; phylum Pseudomonadota; class Gammaproteobacteria; order Enterobacterales; family Enterobacteriaceae; genus Citrobacter; species Citrobacter sp. Cu096. The sequence goes on along the minus strand of NZ_JAOWID010000018.1, from coordinate 465,350 downwards.
TTTTATGAAGTTGCCCTTTAAGCCACACTTGCTTGTCCTTCTGTGCAGTGCCGGGCTGTTTGCCGCCTCTGGCGTGATGTTCGTTAAAAGTCGCACCACGGAGCCTGCCCCGGTGACACAGCAACCGTCAGTACCGGCTCCAGCTCCCGTAGCGGCCCCTACCCCGGTCGACCAACCAGCGCCTGCTGCAATACCTACGTACACGGCGGCACAAATCGATCAGTGGGTTGCGCCTATCGCACTCTATCCGGACTCACTACTGTCGCAAATTTTGATGGCTTCAACCTACCCGGCCAACGTCATCCAGGCCGCGCAGTGGTCTAAAGACAACCCCAAAATGCAGGGTGACGCCGCTATTCAGGCCGTTGCCAGTCAACCCTGGGATCCCAGCGTGAAATCGCTGGTGGCTTTTCCGCAGTTAATGTCGCTGATGGGTGAAAATCCGCCGTGGGTACAGAGCCTGGGAGATGCTTTCCTTGCACAACCAAAAGATGTTATGGATTCCGTGCAACGCCTGCGTGCGCTGGCGCAACAGACCGGGGCGTTACAATCGACACCGCAGCAGACAGTCACCACCGTGACCAAAGCAGCACCGTCTAAAACCGTAGCCAGCGAGTCGACAACCCGTTCAGCGAGCACATCAGCCACAACGGCCACAGCAAGCCCAACGGTAATTAAGATTGAATCCGCCGATCCGCAGGTGGTGTACGTTCCCACCTATAACCCGAATACGGTTTACGGTACCTGGCCAAATACAGCTTATCCGCCAACCTATCTGCCACCAACGCCAGGTGAGCAGTTTGGCAACAGCTTCGTTAACGGTTTAGGCTTCAGCCTCGGCGTTGCCACAACTTATGCCATCTTCAGCAATATCGACTGGGATGACGATGATGACTGGGATCATCATCATAATGATGACTGGGATAACCATGGCGGTTATAACCGTAACGGTGATAACAACATCAATATCAACGTTGATAATTTCAATAAAATCAGTGGACAACGGCTGACGGACGCCAACCGAACCTGGCAGCACAACCCGGCCTATCGCGAGGGCGTGCCATACCCTAATAGCCAACTCAATAACCGCTTTCACGCCACCAACACAGCTACCGGGCTCAGTTCAACACAGCAAAAACCGGTTAACCGCGATAGCCAGCGTCAGGCAGCCCTGAGCCAGATGGAAAAATCGACGGGGAAAACATTCCCGCAGACGGCGCGTACGGGCACGAAAGACGCCCAGCGTCAGGCATCCAGCCAACAGCTGAAGCAAATTTCCCAGCGTAATAACTACCGTGGCTACGACACCAAACCGCAGACGACGAAGCGGAGCACCACGCAGCAGCGAGAAAATCGCCAGACCACCTCGCAAAGACAAGAGAAACGCGCATCACAGCCCGCACAGCAACGTCCTCCCCAGCAGCGAAGCACTCAGCCACGGGCCAATGCGCTGAGCGGCAACGATAGCCGCTCCGCGAACTGGCAGGCACAGCAGCAGCGCGGCGCACAAAGCAGACAACTCGCTGCCCGCCAGCAGCCACGTCAGGCGTCTGGTGGACGCGCTGAACACCGTGAATTTCGTCATCGTTAAGGGAGCCGACATGAAAAATAAACTACTTAGTGGAATGGTGTTGTTCATGCTTTCGGCCTCGGTGATGGCGCAGCAATCCTTTAGCACACCTGACCAGGCAACCGATGCACTTGCCAAAGCCATTAGTGAGCAAAATGAGAGCGCGATGAGCAGCCTGCTTGGCGATAACTGGCGCGATTTTCTGCCGCCGGAAGGCGTTGATCCGAATGCTGTCGATCGTTTCCTGCGCGACTGGAAGGTTCATCATAGCACCGTCATTGACGGTGATACGGCGCATCTGGTTGTCGGAGACAGCAACTGGCAACTGCCGATCCCTGTTGTCAAAACCACTTCCGGCTGGCGATTTGACATGCTTGAAGCTGCCGAAGAGATCCAGACCCGCGAAATTGGCCGCAACGAACTCGCCGCCATTGAGGCATTACACGCCTATGTAGATGCTCAGCAGAGCTATTTTGCGATGAACCAAAAATACGCGCAAAAGATTGTCAGTTCTGATGGGAAAAAGGATGGTCTGTACTGGCCAGTTTCGCCCGGCGAAGCACCAAGCCCGCTTGGCCCAGCCTTCAGTCCACAGGAGCCTGGTACGGGCTATCACGGCTATCGTTTTCGTATCCTTCCCGACAAAAGCAGCGGATTTGCTATGGTTGCCTGGCCTGTTAGCTATGGTCAGACGGGCGTCATGAGCTTTGTGATAAACCAGGACGACAAGGTGTACCAGTCCGATCTCGGCAGTGATTCTGATCAGAAAGCTCGGGCGCTGTCCACCTATAGCCCAGATAAAAGCTGGCAGCCCGTCGCCCCCTGAGTAACGTCAACGGACCACATTTTATAAGCCGGGTAAGGCGAAGTAGCCACCCGGCTACTCAATTTAAATTACAGGATATTAGCGACGGATTTCGCCAGTTGCGCTTCCAGAACCGGCTTCGCTTCTTCGAATTTCAGGTTCACCTTGTTGGCATTAGACACGACGCGGGTTTGGTATTTTGCGCGATCGCCCTGTGCGCTGCTGGTTTGCAGCTTGATACCGGATGTGCCCTGACGCAGTGCGGCAACGTTATCCGTCGTCACTTTCGCTTTGCTACGCTCGGAGATCTGCAGGTCAGTAACCATGGTGTAATTCACATCTTCTACCATGGCATCCGCGGCCATACCGATCAGTCCCGCCGCCAGGCCAACACCCAGCGCCGCGCCGGAGGAGTTGCTGTTATAAGCAGTAATCCCCGCGCCCAGAGCCGCCCCCATCGCCGCCCCTTCATAGCCGGTCTTCAGGAATCCCTGAGCTTCACGCAGATCCATTTTGTCCGCTTTCAGAACGTTCGCCTGTACCCAGTAGTATGCGCTGTCCGGTGAACTGGTCACCTTATAGCCCTTTGCTGAGAGATCATTTGCCAGCAGAGTTTGCAGGTTGCTCATGTCTTTATCAGAAGTGTTTTTTACCTGAATGTAGACGGTCTTCTCGCTGGAAGGCTCCAGCCAGATGGTTTCGCTCATCTGCGTTTTCACTTCAAGATTACGTTTTTTAACGGCAGTAGTCATGGCACCACACCCGGTCAGCGTCATTGTCGCGACAACCATGCCAACAACCGCGATTTTTTTTAAAGACATGTTTTTTCCTTTTTTCGTGTAATAAGAGTCCAGAGCCTCTTCTCCGTGCGACCAGTAGCCACACAATGGCGAAAAAAGTATCGGCAGTTGCGCAATTTTTTTTAGCGAAAATATCAATAAGATGACTACCAGAACAGGTAGCTTTAGGTCAAAAAAAACGCCTCAGAAGAGGCGTTTTCACAAAGCGGGAAGATTACTTCTTCTTCGCTTTCGGGTTTGGCAGGTCGGTGATGCTACCTTCGAACACTTCTGCCGCCAGACCCACAGACTCATGCAGAGTCGGGTGCGCGTGGATGGTCAGCGCGATGTCTTCAGCGTCACAACCCATTTCGATCGCCAGACCGATTTCGCCCAGCAGCTCGCCGCCGTTAGTACCGACAATCGCACCACCGATAACACGGTGAGACTCTTTGTCGAAAATCAGTTTGGTCATACCGTCCGCGCAGTCGGAGGCGATAGCACGGCCAGAAGCAGCCCACGGGAAGGTGGCGGTTTCGTAGCTGATGCCTTTTTCTTTTGCTTCTTTCTCGGTCAGGCCAACCCATGCCACTTCTGGTTCAGTGTAGGCGATGGATGGGATAACTTTCGGATCGAAGTAGTGTTTCTTACCGGCGATAACTTCAGCGGCAACGTGACCTTCGTGAACACCTTTGTGCGCCAGCATCGGCTGACCGACGATATCGCCGATAGCAAAGATGTGCGGCACATTGGTGCGCAGCTGTTTGTCAACGCGGATGAAGCCACGGTCATCAACTTCCACGCCCGCTTTGCCCGCGTCGAGGTTTTTGCCGTTCGGTACACGACCGATTGCCACCAGTACGGCGTCGTAACGCTGTGCTTCAGCAGGCGCTTTTTTGCCTTCCATGGAAACGTAGATGCCGTCTTCTTTCGCTTCAACGGCGGTCACTTTAGTTTCCAGCATCAGGTTGAATTTCTTGCTGATGCGTTTAGTGAAGACTTTAACCACGTCTTTATCGGCAGCCGGGATAACCTGGTCGAACATTTCAACCACGTCGATCTCTGAACCCAGCGCATGGTACACGGTACCCATTTCCAGACCAATGATACCGCCGCCCATAACCAGCAGGCGTTTAGGAACGGTTTTCAGTTCCAGCGCATCAGTGGAATCCCACACGCGCGGATCTTCATGCGGAATGAATGGCAGTTCGATCGGACGGGAACCCGCCGCGATGATCGCGTTGTCGAAGTTGATCACGGTTTTGCCGTTTTCGCCTTCAACTTCCAGGGTGTTCGCCCCGGTGAATTTACCCAGACCGTTAACCACTTTCACTTTACGGCCTTTAGCCATACCAGCCAGACCGCCGGTCAGCTGAGTGATAACTTTTTCTTTCCAGGTACGAATCTTGTCGATATCGGTTTTCGGCTCGCCAAAAACGATACCGTGTTCAGCCAGCGCTTTGGCTTCTTCGATAACTTTTGCTACGTGCAGCAGCGCTTTAGAAGGGATACAGCCGACGTTCAGACAAACACCACCGAGGGTGCTGTAACGTTCTACGATGACGGTCTCCAGACCTAAATCTGCGCAACGGAAGGCAGCAGAGTAACCTGCAGGGCCTGCCCCAAGTACCACGACCTGAGTTTTGATTTCAGTGCTCATCATGACCTCTTAATTTATACCCGTCGTCCACCGGGTCGTTCTATCCGCCCGTATTTTACAAAATTGTTAACAATTTTGAAACAACAAACGGCAACCGATTTGTCTTTCGCACAATAACCTCACTGACTTCATGAGATTACCAGAAAAAAGCCGGCCGTCGGGCCGGCTTTTTCGCTTACATCACCAGGCGGCGAATGTCAGACAGCATGTTGTTGATGATGGTAATAAAGCGCGCACCATCCGCACCGTCGATTACGCGGTGGTCGAAGGAGAGCGAAATCGGCATCATCAGACGCGGCATAAACTCTTTACCGTTCCACACTGGCTCCATAGAGGACTTGGAGACACCGAGGATAGCCACTTCCGGCGCGTTCACAATCGGCGCGAAGTGGGTAGTACCCAGGCCGCCGATGCTGGAGATAGTGAAGCAACCGCCCTGCATTTCGCCAGCGGTCAGCTTGCCATCACGCGCTTTCTTGGAGATCACGGTCAGTTCACGAGACAGCTCGGTAATGCTCTTCTTGTTCACGTCTTTGAAGACCGGAACCACCAGACCATTCGGCGTATCTACCGCCACACCGATGTTGATGTATTTTTTCAGAGTCAGGCGCTGACCGTCTTCAGACAGAGAGCTGTTGAAGCGTGGCATCTGTTCCAGAGCAGCGGCAACGGCTTTCATGATGAAGACCACTGGGGTGAATTTCACGTCCAGTTTACGTTTCTCAGCTTCGGCGTTCTGTTGTTTACGGAACGCTTCCAGATCGGTGATATCGGTCTTATCGAAGTGCGTAACGTGCGGGATCATCACCCAGTTACGGCTCAGGTTAGCACCAGAGATTTTCTGGATACGGCCCAGTTCCACTTCTTCGATTTCGCCGAACTTGCTGAAGTCCACTTTCGGCCAAGGCAGCATACCCGGGATACCACCGCCTGCTGCTGCAGTCGGAGCCGCTTCAGCACGCTTGATAGCATCTTTCACGTAAGCCTGAACGTCTTCACGCAGGATACGACCTTTGCGGCCAGACCCTTTCACTTTCGCCAGGTTAACACCAAATTCGCGCGCCAGGCGACGAATCAGCGGCGTAGCGTGGACGTAAGCGTCGTTCTCAGCAAATTCAGATTTGCTTTCTGCTTTCGCTGCCGCAGCAGGTGCTGCTGCTTGTGCAGGTGCAGCGGCCGGAGCCGGAGCCGCAGCTTGCGCAGGAGCGGCTGCCGGTGCTGCGCCTTCTACTTCGAAGACCATAATCAGAGAACCGGTTTTCACTTTGTCGCCGGTGCTGATTTTGATTTCTTTTACGGTACCGGCGAACGGTGCCGGAACTTCCATAGAGGCTTTGTCGCCTTCTACGGTGATCAGTGACTGCTCAGCGGCAATTTTATCGCCCACTTTCACCATCACTTCAGTGACTTCAACTTCGTCACCGCCGATGTCCGGTACGTTAACGTCTTTCGAACCAGAAGCCGCTGGAGCCGCTGCAGCTGCCGGAGCGGCAGCCTGAGCCGGTGCGGCAGCAGGCGCTGCGCCCGCCACTTCGAAGACCATAATCAGGGAACCGGTAGACACTTTGTCGCCGGTGTTGATTTTGATCTCTTTAACGGTACCCGCGAACGGCGCCGGAACTTCCATGGAAGCCTTGTCACCTTCAACGGTGATCAGAGACTGTTCAGCCGCAACGGTGTCGCCCACTTTAACCATGACTTCGGTAACTTCAACTTCGTCACCACCGATGTCCGGTACGTGGACTTCTTTCGCCGCTGCCGCAGCAGGTGCTGCAGGCGCACTCGCAGCTTCTTTCTTCTCTTCTGCCGGAGCAGGTGCAGCAGCTGCTGCACCGTCGGCGGAATCGAAAATCATGATCAGTTTGCCGGTCTCAGTTTTGTCGCCAACAGAGACTTTGATCTCTTTAACGATACCAGCCTGAGGAGACGGAACTTCCATAGAGGCCTTGTCGCCTTCTACGGTGATCAGCGACTGTTCAGCTTCAACTTTGTCGCCCACTTTGACCAGGATCTCGGTGATTTCAACTTCATCAGCCCCGATGTCCGGTACATTGATTTCGATAGCCATTATTCTTTTACCTCTTACGCCAGACGCGGGTTAACTTTATCTGCATCGATGTTGAATTTGATGATTGCGTCAGCAACCACTTTCTTATCGATTTCGCCACGTTTAGCCAATTCGCCCAGGGCCGCTACAACCACATAGGAAGCATCAACTTCGAAGTGGTGACGCAAGTTTTCACGGCTGTCAGAGCGACCGAAACCGTCAGTACCCAGTACGCGATAGTCATCAGCCGGTACATAAGTACGAACCTGTTCGGCAAACAGTTTCATATAGTCAGTAGATGCCACTGCCGGCGCGTCATTCATCACCTGAGCGATGTACGGAACGCGAGGCGTTTCCATCGGGTGCAGCATGTTCCAGCGCTCACAATCCTGGCCATCACGCGCCAGTTCAGTGAAGGAAGTGACGCTATATACGTCAGAGCCTACGCCGTAGTCGTTCGCCAGGATCTGCGCGGCTTCACGGACGTGACGCAGGATAGAACCGGAGCCCAGCAGCTGAACTTTACCTTTCTTACCTTCGAGGGTTTCGAGTTTGTAGATACCTTTACGGATACCTTCCTCGGCACCTGCTGGCATGGCCGGCATGTGGTAGTTTTCGTTCAGCGTGGTGATGTAGTAGTAAACGTTCTCTTGTTTCTCACCGTACATACGCTCCAGACCATCGTGCATGATGACCGCAACTTCGTACGCGTAAGACGGATCGTAAGAGATACAGTTCGGGATAGTCAGAGACTGAATATGGCTGTGACCATCTTCGTGCTGCAGACCTTCGCCGTTCAGCGTCGTACGACCGGAAGTACCACCGATCAGGAAGCCGCGAGCCTGTTGGTCGCCTGCCTGCCAGCACAGGTCACCGATACGCTGGAACCCAAACATGGAGTAGTAGATGTAGAACGGGATCATCGGCAGATCGTTGGTGCTGTAAGAGGTCGCAGCAGCCAACCAGGATGCGCCAGCACCCAGCTCGTTGATACCTTCCTGCAGGATCTGACCTTTCTCGTCTTCTTTGTAGTAAGCAACCTGCTCACGGTCCTGCGGGGTGTACTGCTGGCCGTTCGGGCTGTAAATACCGATCTGGCGGAACAGGCCTTCCATACCGAAAGTACGTGCTTCGTCAGCGATGATCGGCACCAGACGATCTTTGATCGACTTGTTCTTCAGCATCACGTTCAGAGCACGAACGAAAGCGATAGTGGTAGAGATTTCTTTGTTCTGCTCTTCCAGCAGCGCACCGAAGTCTTCCAGAGCTGGCAGTTCCAGCTTCTCGGTGAAATTCGGCTGACGAGCAGGCAGGTAGCCGTGCAGCTTCTGACGCTGAGCGTGCAGATAAGTGTGCTCTTCAGAACCTTCCGGGAAGGTGATGTAAGACAGGTTTTCAACCTGCTCATCGGTCACAGGAACGTTGAAACGGTCGCGGATGTAACGCACGCCGTCCATGTTCATTTTCTTAACCTGGTGAGCGATGTTTTTACCTTCGGCGGTGTCACCCATGCCGTAACCTTTGATGGTATGGGCGAGGATTACAGTTGCTTTGCCTTTGGTTTCCTGTGCTTTTTTCAGCGCAGCGTAGACTTTCTTCGGATCGTGACCACCGCGGTTCAGAGCCCAAATCTGCTCGTCAGTCCAGTCAGCAACCAGCGCTGCGGTTTCCGGGTATTTACCGAAGAAGTGCTCACGTACGTATGCGCCGTCTTTGGATTTGAAGGTCTGGTAGTCGCCATCAACGGTTTCGTTCATCAGTTGGATCAGTTTACCGCTGGTGTCTTTACGCAGCAGTTCATCCCAACGACCGCCCCACATGACTTTGATAACGTTCCAGCCAGCACCTGCAAAGATGCCTTCCAGTTCGTTAACAATCTTGCCGTTACCGGTGACCGGGCCGTCAAGACGCTGCAGGTTACAGTTGATAACAAAGACCAGGTTGTCCAGTTTTTCACGGGTGGCGATGGTGATCGCACCTTTAGATTCTGGCTCATCCATCTCACCGTCGCCCAGGAAGGCGTAAACGGTTTGTTTAGAGGTATCTTTCAGGCCACGGTGTTCCAGATACTTCAGGAATTTAGCCTGGTAGATAGCACCGATTGGACCCAGACCCATAGATACGGTCGGGAACTGCCAGAATTCAGGCATCAGTTTCGGGTGCGGGTAGGAAGACAGGCCTTTGCCATGAACTTCCTGACGGAAGTTGTTCATCTGCTCTTCAGTCAGACGACCTTCCAGGAATGCGCGTGCGTAGATGCCCGGAGAGATGTGGCCCTGGAAGTAAATCAGGTCGCCGCCATCCTGCTCGTTGCGTGCACGGAAGAAGTGGTTGAAGCAAACATCATATACCGTAGCGGAGGACTGGAAGGATGCCATGTGACCACCCAGCTCGAGGTCCTTTTTAGACGCACGCAGTACGGTCATGATGGCGTTCCAGCGAATTGCAGAACGAATACGACGTTCCAGCTCCAGATTGCCCGGGTATTCCGGTTCATCTTCAACGGCAATAGTGTTTACATAATTGCTTGCCCCTGCACCTGCCGCTACTTTCACGCCGCCTTTGCGAGCTTCTGAAAGCAGTTGGTCGATCAGATACTGAGCACGCTCAACACCTTCTTCACGGATGACCGATTCGATCGCCTGTAGCCAGTCGCGAGTTTCGATCGGATCCACGTCATTTGGGAAACGTTCTGACATGGGGGTATTCCTTATCTATCTAATACGTTGAGTTATCTGGAACCTGTCCCATTGCGTTCTCGCCAGAGAACGCAATAAGACAGGTTCTGCGTTTAGTTGCCGCGCACTTTAATTGGCGCTTGATTTACAACATCTTCTGGTTAACGTTCTACCAGAAAAATCACTAATTCTTTCGTTGCTCCAGGCGGCGTAAGGCGCGTTCACGACGACTTTCCTCACGACTTCTGTCCAGCAGAATCTCTTCGATAAAGGCCAGGTGACGGTGAGACGCTTCACGCGCATCAATAGGCTTCCCAGCGATAATTGCTTCAAAGATACGGGTACGGTGACTGCTTACCAGCGGCAACATCTCGCGACGCGCATACAGCAATTCGAAGTTTTGCCGAACGTTCTGAGCCAGCATTGGCTCCATACACCTTAGCAAATGGAGCAGCACCACATTATGCGCCGCTTCGGTGACAGCAATTTGATACTGCAGTACCGCATCAGATTCGCCGTCAAGATCGCCGGACTGTTGAGCCAGCTCGATCGCATGGTGGAGTTCACGGATTCGCGTTTTGTCTTCATCCGTGCTGCGCAGTGCAGCGTAATAGGCTGCAATACCTTCCAGCGCATGGCGCGTCTCAAGCAGGTCAAACTGGGATTCAGGATGGTCGGAGAGCAGCTCTACCAGTGGGTCGCTAAAGCTTTGCCACAGGCTGCTCTGAACAAAAGTGCCACCGCCCTGACGACGAAGCAGTAACCCCTTCGCTTCAAGGCGTTGGATCGCCTCGCGTAAGGAGGGGCGGGAGACGTCGAACTGCTTTGCCAGCTCGCGTTCCGGTGGGAGTTTTTCTCCGGGGCGAAGTGTCCCCTCAAGAATTAAAAACTCCAGCTGCTGCTCAATCACATCGGAGAGTTTTGGTTGGCGGATTTTGCTGTAGGCCATGATTTCCTGTCTTAAGCCATTTGCCCGGAGTCAATTGGTCTTACCAATTTCATGTTCTTGACGCTAAAGTAACAAAGTATTCACCTTCTGTCCATACAGGTTTTGATTGAAATCAGTAAAGGGGGCATATTTTAACAACATTACAGATATAACGTTTCAAACATGTAACTATGCACAAATGTTAAATTTACCCACCCCGAGGTAGTTTTAACGGAATTGAAACGAAAAATTATCTTATCTGAACCGATTCACCAGCTTATTTATCGATATTTCAATTACAAATAATGAATAGAAATTCAAAATGGAAATTTTGAGGTAGATAAACTCGCATTTACAAATGGTTTCTTTTTATTCAACTCGATAGCTTCCCCGCATAAAGCAGGTGCATTCGCGCTCGCATATCATTATTCTGATCAAGACAAAAGTATTAAGGCAACATTTTATCAAAAGTATCTGTAAACAAATTAATACAACAAACGGAATTGCAAACTTACACACGCATTGCTGCGTAGTTCAAAAAATAAGTACTCGAAAGATGAAGAGTAAAACCACACACGAGGTTTAATGATGGAAAGTCAACAGCATGGCGATCAGCTCAAGCGCGGTCTTAAGAACCGCCATATACAGCTAATCGCACTGGGTGGCGCGATTGGTACCGGGTTATTCCTCGGTAGCGCATCCGTTATCCAGTCTGCAGGACCGGGTATTATTCTGGGTTACGCTATTGCCGGCTTTATCGCCTTTTTGATTATGCGCCAGCTTGGTGAAATGGTGGTTGAAGAGCCGGTAGCAGGCTCCTTTAGTCACTTTGCTTATAAATACTGGGGGAGTTTTGCGGGTTTCGCCTCTGGCTGGAACTACTGGGTGCTGTACGTTCTGGTTGCCATGGCTGAGCTGACGGCTGTCGGTAAATATATCCAGTTCTGGTACCCGGAGATCCCAACCTGGGCCTCTGCGGCAGCTTTCTTCGTGATTATCAACGCCATCAACCTGACCAACGTAAAAGTGTTTGGTGAGATGGAGTTCTGGTTTGCCATTATTAAAGTCATTGCCGTAGTCGCGATGATCATCTTCGGCGGCTGGCTGTTATTCAGCGGCAACGGCGGGCCGCAGGCCAGCGTCAGTAACCTGTGGAACCAGGGTGGCTTCCTGCCGCACGGCTTCACCGGTCTGGTGATGATGATGGCGATTATTATGTTCTCTTTCGGTGGGCTGGAGCTGGTCGGGATCACCGCAGCAGAAGCCGATAACCCGGAGCAAAGTATTCCCAAAGCCACCAACCAGGTTATCTACCGTATCCTGATTTTCTATGTGGGTTCGTTGGCTGTTCTGCTTTCCCTGATGCCATGGACGCGCGTCACGGCTGATACCAGCCCGTTTGTCCTCATTTTCCACGAACTGGGCGATACGTTTGTTGCCAATGCGCTGAACATCGTGGTGCTGACCGCCGCTCTTTCTGTCTATAACAGCTGCGTTTACTGCAACAGCCGCATGCTGTTCGGTCTTGCACAGCAGGGTAACGCGCCAAAAGCGCTGATGAATGTCGACAAACGCGGCGTACCGGTGAACACCATTCTGGTTTCCGCGCTGGTTACGGCTCTGTGTGTGCTGATCAACTATCTGGCGCCAGAATCCGCCTTTGGTCTGCTGATGGCGCTGGTGGTTTCCGCGCTGGTGATCAACTGGGCAATGATCAGCCTGGCGCACATGAAGTTCCGCAAAGCCAAACAGCAGCAGGGGGTTACCACCCGCTTCCCGGCTCTGCTCTATCCGCTGGGTAACTGGGTATGCCTGATTTTCATGGCCGCAGTACTGGTGATTATGCTGATGACGCCGGGCATGGCGATCTCAGTGTACTTAATCCCGGTATGGATTGCTGTTCTTGGCATTGGTTACCTGTTCAAACAGAAAACCGCCGGCACAGTTAAAGCACATTAATTTTCCCTCCCCCACCTGCACCAGGTGGGGGTTGTTACCTGCCTCACACTTTCCCACTCATGACTGTTTAGTCCATATCAGCGGCGTTATCCTGCAACGCAAAAACACCGGTACCAGACAATAATTCTCTCCATATCTCATTCATGGAGTGCAGTTGATGGAAACCAGTAAGCTCACGGTGAAAGAAAAGATCGGCTATGGAATGGGCGACGCCGGATGCAACATCATTTTTGGCGCCATCATGTTGTTTGTTAACTATTTTTATACAGATATTTTTGGTCTGGCGCCTGCCCTGGTCGGCGTATTACTGCTCTCAGTACGCGTTATTGATGCCGTTACCGATCCCATTATGGGCGCAATGGCCGACCGTACGCGCAGCAAATATGGTCGATTTCGTCCATGGTTATTGTGGATGGCTTTCCCGTACGCATTATTCAGCGTACTGATGTTTACCACCCCGGAGTGGACATATAACAGCAAAGTTATCTATGCCTTTGTCACCTACTTCCTGCTCTCAATTACCTACACAGCGATCAATATCCCCTATTGCTCTCTCGGCAGCGTCATCACCAACGATCCGCAAGAACGCGTCGCCTGCCAGTCATATCGCTTTGTATTGGTAGGAATTGCAACTCTGCTGCTCTCCCTCACTCTGCTGCCAATGGCGGACTGGTTCGGTGGAGAAGACAAAGCCAAAGGGTATCAAATGGCGATGGCGGTACTGGCCTTCATCGGCATGTGTATGTTCCTGTTTTGCTTTGCAACCGTCCGTGAGCGTGTACGTCCTGCCGTCCCGACTAACGACGATTTAAAAGCCGATCTGAAAGACGTATGGAAGAACGATCAATGGGTAAAAATTCTGCTGTTAACCCTGTGCAACGTCTGTCCGGGCTTTATTCGCATGGCCGCCACCATGTACTACGTGACCTGGGTTATGCAGCAGAGTACGCAATTTGCGACATTGTTTATCAGCCTTGGCGTTATAGGCATGATGATCGGCAGCATGTTGGCGAAGGTGTTAACCGATCGCTGGTGCAAACTGAAAGTCTTCTTCTGGACCAACATCATCCTGGCGATTTTCTCCGCAGCGTTTTACTTCTTCGATCCGAAAGCCACCATGATGATTATGCTGCTCTACTTCCTGCTCAACATCCTGCATCAGATCCCATCCCCGCTGCACTGGTCGCTGATGGCGGATGTCGATGACTACGGCGAGTGGAAAACCGGTAAACGCATCACTGGAATCAGCTTCTCCGGCAACCTGTTCTTCCTGAAACTGGGCCTGGCGATTGCCGGAGCGATGGTTGGCTTCCTGCTTTCCTGGTACGGCTACGACGCAGGGGCGAAAGCGCAAAGCGACTCCGCTATTAACGGCATTATGCTGCTGTTTACCATCATACCTGGCGTAGGCTACCTGATTACCGCAGGCGTGGTTCGTCTGCTGAAAGTTGACCGCGAGTTTATGCAGCAAATCCAGACAGATTTAGAAAAGCGCCGCGCCAACTATCGTGAACTGAATGAATACCACGAGATAAAAACAACAGAAACCGTAAGGAAAGCCTGATGAATCAGTGGCCTAATCCCTTTATTGAACAACGTGCCGATCCGTTTATTTTACGTGACGGTAGCCACTATTATTTCATTGCTTCAGTGCCCGAATACGATCGACTGGAGATCCGCCGGGCTGACTCGCTGGAAGGGCTGCGCACCGCCTTCCCGGTTGTCGTCTGGCGCAAACCAGAAAGTGGTCCCATGAGCCAACTCATCTGGGCGCCTGAAATCCATCATCTGGCTGGTAAGTGGTACATCTATTTTGCCGCCAGCCACACACAGACGCTCGACAAGCAGGGAATGTTTCAGCACCGTATGTTTGCGCTCGAATGCGCGGACAGCGATCCGCTGGCAGGTATTTGGACAGAAAAAGGCCAGATCAAAACGCAGTTTGATACCTTCGCACTTGATGCCACCACCTTTAACCATCAGGGAAAACAGTGGTATCTGTGGGCGCAGAAATCGCCCGATATTGCCGGGAACTCCAATATCTATCTTGCTGAGATGGAAAACCCATGGACGATTAAAGGTGAGCCGGTGATGCTCAGCCATCCAGAATATGACTGGGAATGTAGGGGTTTTTGGGTCAACGAAGGTCCGGCGGTCATGGTTCACGGCGACAAGCTGTTTATCAGTTATTCTGCCAGCGCCACCGATGAGAATTACTGTATGGGATTATTGTGGATTGACCTCAATGCCGATCCGCTCAACCCACAGCACTGGCACAAATCACCACGCCCGGTCTTTACCACCAGCTACGAAAACCGCCAGTTCGGCCCTGGGCACAACAGTTTTACGCAAACGCCGGAAGGTGAAGATGTGCTGGTGTACCACGCCAGAAATTACACCGAAATCGAGGGCGATCCGCTGTACGACCCAAACCGCCATACGCGTCTGAAGCTCGTGCGCTGGGACAAAAACGGAATGCCTGATTTTGGCATCCCGCCAGCGGATACGTATTGAGTCATTGCACCGTTATCCGGTCTACATATGCGCCAGACCGGATAACGCGGTTACGTCGCAATCCCGGCTACAATCGCTAGATCAGCGTGCCATAAATTGTCAGCAGCGCAATGACCACCACCACCACAAACGAGGTTTTCTTCGCCATTGAAACAGCGGCTTTTGGCGTTTCGACTTTATCGGTATGGGGTTCGCGCGCCAGAGAAAACTGCGCCAAACGAGTAAGCACCTGGTATTGCGAAGTATGGAGATCAGCAAGCGATGCAAACCAGGCAGGCAGCGCTTTCTCGCCGTGTCCTAACAGCGCATAGACCACGCCCGCCAGACGCACCGGGATCCAGTCCAGCACATGCAGGATCGCATCGATACCCGATTGCAGACGCTGGTGCGGCGTCTGATAGCGCGCCAGCCAGGACTGCCAGGCACGTAAAAAAGCATAACCCACCAGCGTCACTGGTCCCCACGGACCACCGACAATCAGCCAGAATAACGGCGCCAGGTAAAAGCGAAAGTTGTTCCATAACAGCGCATTCTGCAGTTCACGCAAAAACTCACGCTCATCGCAGTCCGGCGGAACCCCATGAATAAGTGTCAGCTCGCTGGCCATCGCCTCACGAGCGTGAGCGTCAGCGCGGGCAGCCGCGTTCAAATATGCATGATAATGAAGACGCGTCTTGCCAGCGCCGATGCACAGCAAGCCAATTACGATCCACGCCACCAGTAAGGGCACGTTAAACAGTAGCCCATGGAGTGCACGTAGCAGCAGGAACGTCACCCCCATCGCAATCAGGACCATGCCTACCGTACGCATCATCGAGAAATGCTTAACCCGGCGGAAAAGAACTTCAACCCGGTGATCAAGCTGCCAGTGCTCACCCAGCTTAAAAAGGCGTTCAACAATCAACACCAGTAATGTTGTAAACAGCGTCATGTCATCTCCTTGTCCGACGAGGGGGTGACCAGGGCGCGAAACCTTGCCCAGTCAAATGAGGGCCCGGGATCGGTCTTACGCTCGGGCGCAATATTGCAATGTCCTGTCATATTGTTGGCAATGGCCGGATAACGCGTAATCAGGGCGTTCGTCACGGCGGCCAGTTGCCGGTACTGCGCATCGGTATAGGCCAGCGTATCCGTCCCTTCCAGCTCAATACCAATTGAGAAATCATTACAGCGTTCACGACCCTGATAGCTCGAGACGCCAGCATGCCAGGCGCGTTTATTAAAGGGGACATACTGCACGATTTCACCGTCACGGCGAATCAAACAATGGGCAGAAACGCGCAAATGGGCGATTCCGGCAAAATAAGGATGGGCATTGGGATCAATCGTGCCCGTAAACAGCGCGTCGATCCACGGGCCGCCAAACTCACCGGGCGGCAGGCTGATATTATGCACCACCAGCAGAGAAGGGGTTTCGTCATCCGGGCGGCAATCATAATGAGGAGAGGGAACGCGTCGCGCCTCTGCCAGCCAGCCCTCGTCTAACAACATGCAGAATCTCCTTATTGGTGGTGCTCATATCAGGTTCAGGGTAGCATGTTTCCACCTTATGATTCGTTAGCAATTTGGAGTTTTATCATGCCGCCTCGCCGCTATAACCCTGACTACCGACGTGACGCGCTGTTGGAACGCATAAATCTCGATATCCCTGCCGCTGTAGCTCAGGCGCTGCGTGAAGATTTAGGCGGAGAAGTTGATGCCAATAACGATATCACCGCACAGCTTTTACCCGAAGACATGCGCTCCCACGCTACCGTCATTACCCGCGAAGATGGCGTTTTTTGTGGGAAACGTTGGGTGGAAGAGGTCTTTATTCAACTGGCGGGCGATGATGTCAACATCACCTGGCATGTCAAAGATGGCGACAGCATTAAGGCTAATCAGCCACTGTTTGAACTGGACGGCCCTTCCCGCGTACTGCTGACCGGCGAACGTACCGCGCTTAATTTTGTGCAGACGCTTTCCGGTGTGGCGAGCGAAGTACGTAAATACGTCGACCTGCTGGCGGGGACAAAAACCCAGCTTCTGGATACGCGTAAAACCCTGCCGGGTCTGCGTACCGCGCTGAAATACGCCGTATTGTGCGGCGGCGGCGCAAATCATCGTCTGGGGCTTTCTGACGCTTTCCTGATCAAGGAAAACCACATTATTGCGTCTGGCTCGGTACGTCAGGCCGTGGAAAAAGCTTTCTGGCTGCACCCGGATGTGCCGGTTGAAGTCGAAGTCGAAAGCCTGGATGAACTGGACGACGCGCTGAAAGCCGGGGCTGACATCATAATGCTTGATAACTTCGAAACTGACCAAATGCGTGAAGCAGTAAAACGCACCAACGGCCAGGCGCGTCTGGAAGTGTCGGGTAACGTCACCCACGAAACGCTGCGCGAATTTGCCGAAACCGGCGTGGATTTCATCTCTGTTGGCGCGTTGACCAAGCACGTTCGCGCGCTCGATCTCTCCATGCGTTTTCGCTAATTGCTGTTTGTATTGCCCGATGGCGCTTTGCTTATCGGGCCATTCTGCATGCCGGAGAAGGCGTTTTCGCCGTTATCCGGCAGTTTCTTCGAGCCTCTTCGCAAATACGTTGTTTGATTCTGTAATCTCGTAAAAATCCTCGGAACCCGCCTTCCCATTCAGTTATTTGCCTCTCGCCGTGGCCCAGAGCGTTTGCCAAAGTAGCGCCAGCTAACTCAAGGAGCGAACGATGGACAAGCAACGAGGATTCACGCTTATCGAACTTATGGTGGTCATTGGCATTATTGCCATTCTTAGCGCCATCGGCATTCCGGCTTATCAAAACTATCTGCGCAAAGCCGCGCTGACCGACATGCTGCAAACCTTTGTTCCCTATCGCACGGCAGTTGAGCTTTGTGCGCTGGAGCATGGCGGGACAGAAACCTGCGATGCCGGAACCAATGGCATCCCTTCTCCAACCACCACCCGATATGTCTCCGCCATGAGCGTGGAAAAAGGCATTGTCAGCCTCAGCGGGCAGGAAAGCCTGAACGGGCTAAGCATCACCATGGCGCCGGGTTGGGACGATGCAAACGGCATTACTGGCTGGAGTCGTAACTGCGTCATCCAGAATGACAGCGCATTGCAACAGGCCTGCGAAGACGTTTTTCGTTTCGATATCAACTAAGGAAAAGAGATGAATACCACCCAACTTACAGCGCTGTGCCAACGTTATCAGGCCACATTACTGGATGCAGATAATGAAGTGGTGCACATCGCCGTCGTGGAGGCCCCATCCCACGAGCTACTGGACGCACTGCATTTTGCGACTACCCGACGCATCGACATTGTTTGCTGGACGCGTCAGCAAATGGAAGGCCACACGCATACGCCACGCAAAATGCTCCCGACGGTCGTCACTAAAAGCAGTGCCAGCGCCGCAGACTTGCTGAATCAGACGTTCCAATCCGCTCTGGTGCAACGGGCTTCTGATATTCATTTTGAGCCAGCGGAAAGTCACTATCGGATCAGATTACGTGTGGATGGCGTACTGCATGTTTTACCGGAAGTCACAATCGAGATGGGTATCGCTATTACCGCAAGGTTAAAAGTTTTAGGCAGTCTGGATATTGCCGAGCATCGACTTGCGCAAGACGGACAATTTACCGTTGAGATTTCAGGAGAATCGGTCTCTTTTCGCATCGCCACCCTGCCCTGTCGCTTCGGCGAAAAAGTAGTGCTGCGGCTACTTCATCAGGTCAATCAAACGCTGGAACTCACTGCGCTGGGAATGCAGGACGCGCAGTTAGCAGCATTTTCACAAGCGTTGCAGCAGCCTCAAGGGCTGATTCTGGTCACCGGCCCCACAGGAAGCGGTAAAACGGTCACGCTGTACAGTGCGCTGCAAACCCGAAACACCCCGCAGGTGAATCTTTGCAGCGTGGAAGATCCGGTAGAGATCCCGATCGCCGGGCTTAACCAGACTCAAATTCATCCCCGCGCCGGTCTCACTTTTCAGGGCGTATTGCGCGCTCTGCTGCGCCAGGATCCCGACATTATCATGGTGGGTGAAATCCGCGATGGCGAAACGGCTGAAATAGCCCTTAAAGCCGCACAAACCGGTCATCTGGTGCTATCAACACTGCATACCAATTCCACCACTGAAACGCTGGTACGCCTGCAGCAAATGGGGGTTGCTCGCTGGATGATCGCCTCCGCGCTGACGCTCGTTATTGCCCAGCGGTTGGCAAGAAAACTGTGTCCCCACTGCCGACAACGTCTGGAAAAACCAATCACGCTCCCCGAAGCTGCCTGGCCTACGCCACTGCCACGTTGGCAAGCCGCTGGCTGCGAACACTGCTATCACGGATTTTATGGCCGTACCGCATTGTTTGAAGTGCTTCCCGTTACGCCCGCATTGCGCCAAAGCATCGCCAACGGGACGTCAGTAGACGCAGTAGAATCGGCTGCGCAGCAATTGGGGATGAGTACGCTGTTTGAAAATGGCTGTCAGGCCGTCGAACAAGGGCTAACAACATTTGAAGAGCTGATCCGCGTACTGGGCATGCCCCATGTCAGCTAAACAGCTTTGGCGCTGGCAAGGTATTAGCAACGAAGGTCATCCACAGGAAGGCGTACTGTGGGCTGATACCCGCCCCTCATTGATACTTGCTCTCGAACAACTGCATATTACGCCACTGCGCATTAACCGTATGCACATCAAAACTTCACACTGGAGTCGCGACAGAAGCGCCGAAACCGTACATCAACTGGCAACATTACTGAAAGCAGGACTAACGCTCTCGGCAAGCTTAACTCTGCTGGCTGAACAGCACCCGAGCAGCCAGTGGCAGGCGCTACTGCGCACGCTGGCTCACGATATGGAGCAGGGGATTTCGCTCTCCACCTCGCTATCGCAATGGCAACACGTTTTTCCGCCGCTTTATCAGGCAATGATCCGCACCGGAGAGCTTACAGGTAAGCTGGACGACTGCTGTTTTGAACTCGCGCGCCAGCAACAGAATCAACAGCAGCTCGCTGATAAAGTGAAAAAAGCCCTGCGCTATCCGATTATCATCATCACGATGGCAATGATGGTCGTATTTGCGATGTTGCAGTTTGTACTCCCTGAGTTTGCCGCCATCTACCGGACGTTCAACACTCCGCTACCGGTACTTACTCAGTGGATTATTGCCATCGCGCACTTTAGCAGCCAATGGGGATGGCTGGCAGTAGTATTCAGCATGGTTGCGATTGCGGTATATCACCTGATAAAACAACAACCCTACTGGCTTATTCTGCGCCAGAAATTTCTGCTCGGTCTTCCGGTCATTGGGCCAATGGTGAGAGGGCAAAAACTCACGCAAATCTTCACTGTTCTGGCATTAACGCAAAATGCAGGTATTCCTTTTCTGCAAGGCCTTGAGAGCGTAGCTGAAACGCTGGACAACCCTTTCTGGTCGCAACGATTAATACAAGTACATCACAACATCAGCGCCGGGAACCCCATCTGGTTAGCGCTTAAAAATTGTGGTGAATTCAGCCCATTGTGTATACAACTGGTCAGAACAGGTGAAGCATCCGGCTCGCTGGATGCCATGCTGAGTAATCTGGCCCATCACCACGGCGATAAAACCTTGTCTCAGGCGGAGAATCTGGCTGCGCTACTTGAGCCTGCGCTGCTGATCGTTACGGGGGTGATTATCGGTACGTTGGTCGTCGCGATGTATTTACCGATTTTTCATTTGGGAGATGCGATGAGCGGGGTGGGATGACGCTGGCGCGAAGAACGCGCCAGCTATCATATTACAGGCTATTGAAAACGCGGTTTTCTTGTTCCTGTACACGAATAAACGTTGTACGTTTGGTCAGCTCTTTCAGACGGGAAGCACCGACATAGGTACAAGCAGAGCGCAGGCCGCCGAGGATATCGCGAGCGGTATTATCAACCGGGCCGCGCAGAGGCAGCTTAACGGTTTTACCTTCCGCTGCGCGGTACTGCGCAACGCCACCAACGTGACGCGTCATGGCAGATTCAGAGCTCATGCCGTAGAACAGCATGAATTTTTCGCCGTTTTCTTCAACAATTTTGCCTCCGCTTTCTTCATGACCAGCTAACATACCGCCGAGCATAACGAAGTCTGCACCGCCGCCAAACGCTTTTGCCACGTCGCCAGGCATCGTGCAACCACCGTCGCTGACAATCATGCCCCCCAGACCGTGAGCAGCATCGGCACATTCAATAACCGCCGAAAGTTGCGGATAGCCAACACCGGTTTTTACACGCGTGGTACATACAGAACCCGGGCCAATGCCGACTTTAACAATGTCCGCGCCGGAAAGTACCAGCTCTTCGCACATTTCTCCGGTGACCACATTACCCGCACAAATCGTTTTTGTCGGCCATGCTTCACGTGCTTTCGACACAAACTGAACAAAATGCTCTGAGTAGCCATTTGCCACATCAATGCAGATAAAGTTCAGCGCTGGGTTGAGCGCCAGAATCTGTTTGGTTTTTTCGAAGTCTGCGTCAGACGTGCCGGTTGAAACCATTACGTGTTTGAGTACATCGGCAGAAGTCTCTGCGATGAATGCGGCCCAGTCTTCAACAGAATAGTGTTTGTGCACAGCGGTCAGGATGTCGAAGGATGCCAGCGCCGTTGCCATGGCAAACGTACCGACAGTGTCCATGTTCGCGGCAATAATGGGAACACCGGACCAGGTCTGACCTGAATGCTTAAAGGTAAATTGACGTTCCAGCTCAACATCGGAACGGCTTTTGAGAGTAGAACGCTTAGGGCGGATAAGAACGTCTTTGAAACCTAACTTCAGATCTTCTTCGATACGCATGTGCGGATTCCTGGGGTTAATGGCGAAAAATCGAAACTCACAACTCCAGTGACGCTATCATACGCACTAATCAATGCCGCGCAAGACTGCGAAATTCTCTTTTTTTACGCTACAATCCCATAAATTTACCTGGCGAATAGCAGGTTAATCCTGCAGCAGCCTCGCCTTCGCACGCTTAACTTTTAACTGTTTGATAATCAAACTTAAACTCCGGGATCTGCATCTATGAGGTATACGGTAGCCTTAACCGGCGGCATTGGCAGTGGTAAAAGCACCGTTGCAAATGCGTTCGCTGACCTCGGAATAAACGTCATTGATGCAGATATTATTGCGCGCCAGGTGGTTGAACCCGGCACACCCGCCCTTAAGGCGATTGAAGAACATTTTGGTTCCGAGGTGATTGCCGCAGACGGCTCGTTGCAGCGACGCATTTTACGCGAACGCATTTTTTCCGCCCCAGAGGAGAAAAAATGGCTGAATGCCCTGCTCCATCCGCTTATTCAGCAGGAAACGCAGCGCCAGTTTCAGCAAGCGACGTCCCCTTATCTGTTGTGGGTTGTACCTTTGCTGGTGGAAAATTCGCTGTATAAAAAAGCCAACCGCGTACTGGTGGTAGATGTTAACCCCGATACACAGCTCAGACGCACTATGCAGCGTGATGACGTCACGCGTGAGCATGTGGAACAAATTCTTGCTGCTCAGGCAACGCGTGAAGCGCGTTTGGCCGTGGCAGACGATGTTATTGATAATAATGGCGCACCGGAAGCCATCGCTTCGGATGTCGCCCGCCTGCACGCGCTCTATTTGCAATGCGCGTTGCAGTTTGTCTCACAGGAAAAACCGTAATGCACACCCAGGTCCTTTTTGAACACCCTCTCAATGAGAAGATGCGTACATGGCTGCGCATTGAGTTTTTAATCCAACAGCTCTCCGTTAATTTACCCATTGCGGACCATGCAGGTGCACTGCATTTTTTCCGTAATATCGGAGATTTACTGGATGTATTTGAACGCGGTGAAGTCCGTACCGAACTCCTCAAAGAGCTGGAAAGACAACAGCGTAAACTCCAGGCCTGGGTTGAAGTTCCCGGCGTCGATCAAAGCAGGATCGACGCTTTGCGCCAGCAGTTAAAAAGCGCAGGCAGCATTCTGATTTCGGCCCCGCGGATTGGACAAACGCTGCGCGAAGATCGTCTGATTGGCCTCGTGCGTCAACGTTTAAGCATTCCTGGCGGGTGCTGCAGTTTCGATCTGCCAACCCTGCATATCTGGTTACATTTACCGCAATCACATCGCGACGCGCAGGTTGAAACCTGGCTTGCCAGCCTGAATCCGCTCAATCAGGCGCTGTCGCTGGTGCTGGATTTAATTCGCAACTCTGCGCCGTTTCGTAAGCAAACCAGCCTGAATGGTTTTTACCAGGACAACGGCGAAGATGCGGATCTTCTTCGCTTGCAGCTGCCGCTTGATTCGCAGCTTTATCCGCAAATCTCTGGTCATAAGAGCCGTTTTGCCATTCGCTTTATGCCGCTGGATAGCGAGAATGGCCAGGTGCCTGAGCGTCTAGATTTTGATCTGGCGTGCTGTTAAGGAGTCAACATGTCTGAACAAACCATCGTCAACTGCCCAACCTGCGGCAAACCCGTCGTGTGGGCTGAAGTCAGTCCGTTTCGCCCATTCTGCAGCAAGCGCTGCCAGTTAATCGATCTCGGTGAGTGGGCTGCAGAAGAGAAACGTATCCCAAGCTCAGGCGACTTGTCGGAAAGCGACGACTGGAGTGAAGAACAGAAGTAATTCGACTAAAACGGAGGGCGGGCAAGCGTACAGCCCCGCCCTAATTTGCCGGATACGGCGTTACCTTATCCGGCTTACGCGCGACGAACACCATTAACCAGCAATCAGCTTTTCAATGACCGGTGCATTCGCAGGCGGGAAATCTTCCGCATTCAAAGCATGTTGCCCAATCCACTGCGCTGGCTGCCCTTCTTTTCCCCACGGCTCGCCTTCCCAGCTTTCAACCAGCCAGAACCACAGCGTGATATGTCTGTCCGGAAACTGATACTCCAGCTTTTCGAACAACGAGCTTTGAGTCGGCGTAATACCAACTTCTTCCTGTAGCTCGCGAACCAGCGCCTGTTCCGGCGTTTCGCCCGCTTCTATTTTTCCGCCGGGGAACTCCAGCTTATTTGCCATGTGGGCATCCGCCGCACGCTGGGTTATAAAAATTTCATGTTGCGGATTACGAATAATTCCGACGGCGATCTGCAGTATTTTCATCTTTATCTTCCATAAAAAAGGCGCAGAATTCTGCGCCTTTTCAGTAAGTTATTTACTTAGCTCAGACGGCCATGGCACTGTTTGTATTTTTTGCCGGAACCGCAAGGACACGGATCGTTACGACCCACTTTACGATCGCCGGTTTGTGCCGCCAGCTCTTCTGCCGCAGCAGAATCATCACCTTTATGGCTCAGTTGCTGCATCTGCGCTAAACGTTCAGCTTCTTCGCGACGCTGCTGCTCCATCGCTTCTACTTCTTCAGGCATACGCACCTGAACTTTGCTCAGGGTGCTGATCACTTCGTACTTCAGTGATTCCAGCATTGATGCAAACATAGAGAAGGATTCACGCTTGTATTCCTGTTTCGGATCTTTTTGCGCATAACCACGCAGGTGGATACCCTGACGCAGATAGTCCATCGCCGCAAGGTGCTCTTTCCACAGGGAGTCGAGAGTTTGCAGCATCACGCCTTTTTCAAAGTGACGCATCATCTCCGCGCCCACAACTTCTTCTTTACGCTGATAAACTTCTACGGCGTTTGCCAGAATTCGTTCGCGCAGCGTTTCTTCGTGCAGCTCAGGCTCCTTATCCAGCCACTCTGAAATCGGCATATCCAGATCGAAGTCGTTTTTCAGACGTTCCTGCAGACCTGGGATATCCCACATTTCTTCCAGAGATTGTGGCGGAATATAGGCATCAATCGTTGCTTTGAAGACATCTTCACGGATGCTGTTGATGGTTTCGCTAACATCAGATACGTCCAGCAGTTCGTTACGCTGGGTGTAGATTGCGCGACGCTGGTCGTTGGCGACATCATCATATTCCAGCAATTGCTTACGAATGTCGAAGTTGCGACTTTCCACTTTACGCTGCGCGTTAGCAATCGCTTTGGTGACCCACGGGTGTTCAATCGCTTCACCTGGCTTCATACCCAGTTTACGCATCATGCCGGACACGCGGTCAGAGGCAAAAATACGCATCAGCGCATCTTCCATCGACAGATAGAAACGAGAAGAACCCGCATCCCCCTGACGACCAGAACGACCACGCAGCTGGTTATCGATACGGCGAGATTCATGACGCTCAGTACCAATAATATGTAAACCACCGGCAGCTAACACTGCGTCATGGCGAACCTGCCAGGCGGCTTTGATCTGCGCGATTTGTTCCGGAGTCGGGTTTTCCAGCTCGGCAACTTCCGCCTGCCAGCTACCGCCCAGCACGATATCGGTACCACGACCCGCCATGTTAGTGGCGATTGTCACGGCCGACGGGTAACCCGCCTGCGCGACGATATCCGCTTCGCTGGCGTGGAACTTGGCGTTCAAAACGTTATGTTTGATACCAGCTTTGGTCAGTTCGTTAGAGACCACTTCAGATTTTTCAATAGAGATAGTACCCACCAGCACCGGCTGGCCATTTGCGGTACGTTCTTTAATATCTTCAATGATCGCCTGAATTTTTTCCGCTTCAGTCATGTACACCAGATCCGGTAAATCCTTACGAATCATCGGACGGTTGGTCGGCACAACCACGGTATCCAATTTGTAGATGGAGCTGAATTCAAAGGCTTCAGTATCAGCGGTACCGGTCATACCGGCCAGTTTTTCATACAAACGGAAGTAGTTCTGGAAGGTAATGGATGCCAGCGTCTGGTTCTCGTTCTGGATATCAACACCTTCTTTGGCTTCAACGGCCTGGTGCAGACCATCAGACCAGCGACGGCCCTGCATAGTACGGCCGGTGTGTTCGTCGACGATGATAACTTCGCCGTCTTTTACGATGTAGTCGACATCGCGGGTAAACAGCACATGCGCGCGCAGTGCGGCAGTCACGTGGTGCATCAGCATAATGTTGCCAGGAGAGTACAGAGACTCGCCTTCATCCATAATGCCTTCGTTAACCAGCAGCTCTTCAATCAGTACCAGACCACGTTCGGTCAGGTTAACCTGGCGCGCTTTCTCATCAACAGAGAAGTGGCCTTCCCCCTGGAACGTGTCGGAATCTTCCTTCTCCTGACGAATCAGGTGTGGGATGATTTTGTTCACTTTTTTATACATTTCCGAGCTGTCTTCAGCCGGACCGGAAATGATCAGCGGCGTACGCGCTTCATCGATCAGGATGGAGTCGACTTCATCGACCAGCGCATAATGCAGTTTACGCTGAACACGCTCTTCCGGGCTAAACGCCATGTTGTCGCGCAGGTAGTCAAAACCGTATTCGTTGTTAGTACCGTAAGTAATATCGGCATTGTAGGCCTCACGCTTGGCTGGCGCTGGCAGGCCAGACATGTTGATCCCTACGGTCATGCCGAGGAATTCAAACAGCGGGCGGTTATTTTCGGCGTCACGCTGAGCCAGATAGTCGTTCACGGTCACCACGTGTACACCCTTCCCGCTCAATGCGTTCAGGTAGGCAGGCAACGTCGCGGTCAAGGTTTTACCTTCACCGGTACGCATTTCCGCGATACAGCGATCGTTAAGCACCATGCCGCCGAGCAGCTGGACGTCGAAGTGACGCATGCCGAATACGCGCTTACTCGCTTCACGGACCACCGCGAACGCTTCCGGGATTAGGCTCTCAACGCTGGCGCCTTTTTCCAGACGGGCGCGGAATTCAGCGGTCTTCGCTTTCAGTTCATCATCGGAGAGTTTTTCCATCTCCGGTTCCATTGCGTTGATAACATTGACCACTTTACGCATACGACGCAGCGTACGCTCGTTACGACTACCGAATACTTTTGTTAATAATTTGATTAGCATAATAAAATCTCAAACGCCCCGCGGTGCGGAGTCAAAAATTATAAGTTGAAAGGTTCTTTTTTAGCTGAGGCGTTGAGGACCAGCGCGGATACCCTGCAACTGGCTGATCCAGACCGGAACGCTAAACGCGGCCTGAGAGGTAAAATGGGTATATGTCACGCGACTCACGGTCGCGGGCGGTCTGCCTTCTTGCGTCAGCATCGCGCTGAGCGTATTCAGCAACGCAAGATGGTGCGCCTGGATTGGCAACGGCTCTTCGGCAACAGGCAACGCCTGAGGAGCCATAGCAAAAGAAAGATGGCGAATAACCGTACGAATGGCATGCTGATGCCAGTAATCGACGGTAAAATTAGGGCGACGATTGGTCGCTTCCAGCAAAGCAAGCTGGCTAAAGTTAACTTTACCGGATTGATCGTGATTGCTGGCGGTTGCCTTCGCAGGGGTATTGGGTTCAGCAGCATTACTGAGCGCGGGCAGGCCAAAACTCGCCGCGACCATCCCCAACAGGAGATGCGGCCAGAAGTACCGTCTGCCTAACTGTCGCCAACGCGTCAGTATTCCACTCACGTTTTTGCCACCTGATATACCCTGCGTTTGGGGTTACGAATGCAAAACATTTTTTTGCGCACGAATCTTATCATTAAAGCGTACGCTCCACAGCAGTAATGACAACCAGCCATGGGTAAATATGCTCAAGAAAGCAGCGATCGCACACTATTTTAACCTAGTGGCAGGGAAAAATTTGCGTTGGAAAAGACTGCGTTAATGAGTACATAAAAAAACGACTGGCTCACCTGGCCGGAGAGAGTGCCAGATTTACCAGTCGAATTTATACGACAGCGTATGTCGTTATGCCAGTACGGTCGAAGGTGCTTTGAACGCCAGAGGCAGTTCTGCATCGTCCTGGAAGGTCACATATTCCCAGGCTTCCTGTTTTGCCAGGACTGCCTGCAACAGTTTGTTATTCAATGCATGACCGGATTTATACGCGGTGAATGCACCAATAATGTTGTGACCACACATGAACAAGTCACCAATCGCGTCGAGCATTTTGTGACGAACGAATTCGTCTTCAAAACGCAGACCGTCTTCGTTCAATACGCGATAATCGTCAACAACGATGGCACAATCGAAGCTGCCGCCCAAGGCCAGGCCACGGGACTGCAGATATTCGATATCACGCATGAAGCCGAAAGTACGCGCACGGCTGATCTGGCGCATGAACGCATCTGCAGAGAAGTTCATCGCATAGCGCTGCGTGCTGGCATCAATCGCCGGATGGTTAAAGTCGATGGTAAAATCCAACGAGAAACCATTAAACGGTTTGAATTCAGCCCACTTATCGCCATCTTCGACACGAACGGTCTCTTTGATGCGAACAAATTTCTTAGCGCTGTTCAGTTCTTCAATACCCGCATCGAGCAGCAGGTATACGAATGGAGCAGCACTACCATCCATGATCGGGATTTCCGGGGCGTTAACTTCAATAACAATGTTATCGATACCTAAGCCTGCCAGAGCAGCGTTAAGGTGCTCTACGGTTGAAATCCGCACATCATGCTCATTGACCAGACACGTACAGAGCATGGTATCACGCACAGATTTGGCATCGGCCGGGAAATCTACCGGAGGATTCAAGTCGGTGCGACGATAGATGACCCCGGTGTTGGCCGGCGCAGGGCGTAGCGTCAGCGTGACTTTTTTGCCGGTATGTAAACCGACGCCAGTCGCCTGAACGATACGTTTAAGTGTCCTTTGTTTGATCATCGTATAATCTCGCCAAATTAACTATCCAACCGAAGTGTACTATACATTCGGCGGGCCAGTTTAGCACAAAGAGCGCAGATTCCCAAATTCCAGCTAATTCTTAATCAGCTTGCTTACGCAGGAATGCTGGGATATCCAGATAATCCGGCTCTTTAGTGGTTTGCGGCGTATTGTCGTTAACCACTTTCGCTACCGGTTTTTGCTCTTGCGTCAACGGCGCCATGCCGTGTTGTTGGTAACGATCCATTACCGGCTGTTGTACCTGCTTGTTGGTTACCAGAGTGATTTCAGGACGCTTGTCCATACCAATTCCAGTCGCAACAACGGTTACGCGCAGTTCGTCGTTCATATCCGGGTCCAGAGAGGTACCGATTACCACGGTCGCGTTATCCGATGCAAAGGCACGGATGGTGTTACCCACGGTTTCGAATTCATCCAGACGCAGGTCGAAGCCCGCAGTAATGTTGACCAGCACGCCACGTGCGCCGGACAGATCGATGTCTTCCAACAGCGGAGAAGAAATTGCCATTTCAGCCGCTTCTTCTGCACGATCTTCACCGCTCGCCACGCCAGAACCCATCATTGCGTAGCCCATTTCAGACATCACGGTACGCACATCTGCAAAGTCGACGTTCATCAGACCCGGGCGGGTAATCAGTTCAGCGATACCCTGTACTGCGCCTTTCAGCACGTCATTCGCTGCGCCAAACGCATCCAGCAGGGAGATCCCGCGACCCAGCACTTTCAACAGTTTGTCATTCGGGATAGTGATCAGAGAGTCCACGTGTTTGGACAGCTCAGTGATACCCTGCTCCGCGAATGCCATACGCTTCTTGCCTTCAAAGTTGAAAGGCTTGGTCACGACAGCAACGGTCAGGATACCTAAATCTTTTGCCACTTCAGCCACTACTGGCGCTGCACCAGTACCGGTACCGCCGCCCATGCCAGCGGCGATAAACACCATGTCTGCACCGTCAAGCGCTGCACGCAGAGCTTCACGATCTTCATCTGCCGCATTGCGACCGACTTCCGGGTTTGCACCCGCGCCCAGACCTTTGGTGATGCCGCTACCAATCTGAATGGTCTGTCCTACCGCCGTCTTACGCAACGCCTGCGCGTCGGTATTCACCGCGAAGAATTCAACACCTTCGATGCGCTCGCGCACCATGTGTTCAACGGCATTACCGCCACCGCCGCCGACGCCGATGACTTTAATCACCGCGTCATTGGTAAGTTCCATAGGTTCAAACATAGTTTCTCTCTCCGTTGTGCCTGTCGCCTGAGACCGTTAATGTGCGTCGGTCTCTTTAAAAATTAAAACTCTTTTCTCAGCCAGCTATTGAGTCGTTTGATCCACGAGCCAACTGATGCCGTTACGCGTTTTTCTACTTCAGCCTCACCACTCAAATGGGATTCTTTCCCGTAGTGAAGCAGCCCCACCGCCGTTGAATAATACGGCTCCTGAGCATAATCCGTCAGACCAGTAATATTCAGCGGTGCGCCAATACGCACTTGCGTATGGAACACACGCTGTGCGCAGGCCGCAAGGCCTTCAATTTGCGCAGCACCGCCGGTTAACACAATCCCCGCCGCCAGATGATGTTTCACACCCTGCTGACGAAGCTGTTCTTGTAATTGCAAAATTTCTTCGTTGACCAGGTTGAGCAGCTCGGTATAACGCGGCTCAATGACCTCTGCCAGAGTCTGACGTTGCAGGCTACGCGGTGGACGCCCCCCCACGCTTGGCACTTCAACGCTCTCGTCTTTACCCACGATGGAACCCAGTGCGCAACCATGACGCACTTTGATGGCTTCGGCATCGCTTGGCGGCGTACCAAAGGCATACGCGATATCGCTGGTCACGACATTCCCTGCATAAGGGATAACTTTAGTGTGGCGCAACGCCCCGCCAGTATAAACGGCGATGTCCATTGTACCACCACCAATATCGACCACGCAGACACCCAGCTCACGTTCATCTTCCGTCAGGACGGAATAACTGGCTGCCAACCCGGCAAAAATCAGTTGGTCAACTTTCAGACCACAACGTTCAACAGCTTTGACGATGTTCTTCGCCATGTCGTTGTGGCAGGTTATAAGGTGGACTTTTGCCTGCATACGCACGCCGGAAAGACCGACCGGATTTTTGATACCTTCCTGGTAGTCAATGGCGTATTCCTGCGGAATAACGTGCAGAACGCGATGTTCATCGCGAACACGTACGGACTTTGCCGTATGAACCACGTTTTCCACATCTTCCTGCGTCACTTCCTCTTCGGAAATGGGCACCATACCAATTTCATTCTGACAGCTAATGTGTTTACCGGAAAGCGCCAGATACACAGAGGAGATCTGGCAATCTGCCATCAGCTCAGCCTGGTCAATGGCGCGCTGTACGCACTTCACCACAGACTCAAGGTCGTTCACCCCGCCTTTATCCATACCTCGCGATGGGCAACTGCCCACGCCAATGATATTGACCATACCGTCGGGCAGAACTTCCCCTACTAAAGCGGCTACCTTCGCGGTGCCAATCTCCAGTCCAACTACCAGTTTTCTGTCCGTCGCCTTGATCATTGTTGTTCTGCCTGTGCCTGATTCTGTTGCTGATTAGATTCCTCAGGAGGCAAGGGAACCCAGCCTACTGCCGCTCCTGAGTCATAACGCAAATCAACGTAGCTAATCCGTTTGCCATCGGTTTGCGCCTGCTGCTGTAAAACCGGGTAGAGTTCCACAAAGCGAGCCAAACGTTTTATCGTATCGCCCCTGCCCAGATTCAGCTTAATATCGTTATTCAGCGTCAACTGCCAGGAACGACGAGCGGTCATTGCCGCTTCCTTCAGGGTGAATCTATCCTTAGCCAGCACCTGCCCCATGTCACGGAACCCTTGCAACACTTCACTCGCGCTGCCTTCCGGCCCGTACAACATGGGTAATACCTGCTTATTGGCCCGACCGGTTGGGACGCTGAACGTATTTCCTTCGGCATCCACCATATGTTGGTCATTCCAACGCGCTATTGGCACATATTCAACCAGATGAATCTTCAATTCATCAGGCCATTGCTTTCTGACGCTCGCCTGTTTGATCCAGGGGAGACGTTCAATCTGGCTCTGGATGATGTTCACATCCTGAGTCATAAAGGTTCCCGGAGCGCCCAGCGCCAGGATGGACTGACGGATATCGTCATTGCGCGTGTAATGCCGTTCACCGGTTAACACCAGTTTTGACAATGGCAAACGCTGCGCATCTTCCATCCATCCCAATACTACCCAGCCGCTGACAAACACGGTGCACAGCACTGTCAACAGAAACAGTATTCCTGCAAGACGCGTTCCATTATTGCGGCGTGAGGAGTTTACTTCTTCTTCATCACCGTTTCGTGTGTTCAGCGCAGCCTGCGACATATCAGTCCGCCAACTCCAGAATTCGTACCACCAACTGCGAGAAGCTCAAACCCGCCTGACGCGCCGCCATCGGCACCAGGCTGTGGCTGGTCATACCCGGAGAGGTATTGGCTTCCAGCAGATAAAACTGGTCATCGCTGTCCAGCATGACGTCAATACGGCCCCAACCTTTACAGCCCAATGCGGTCCATGCTTTCAGGACTAATTCCTGCAAACGGGCCTCTTGTTCAACTTCCAGACCTGCTGGGCAGAAATATTGTGTCTCATCAGAGAGATACTTCGCCTCATAATCATAGAAGGTTCCCGCGGGTTGGATACGTATTGACGGTAAAATTTCTTCGCCGAGCATCGCAACTGTAAATTCCGGGCCACTGAGCCATTTTTCAATCAGTACTTCTTCATCATGCTGAAAAGCCAATGCTAATGCACCATGCAAAGCATTTTCTTCTTCAACTTTTGACATCCCTACGCTAGAGCCTTCACGGATTGGCTTCACAATTAGCGGCAGGCCTAACGCAGAAATTTTTGTAACCACTTCATCGCTAAGACCTTTTTCGAACTCAGCGCGGGTCAGCGCAACCCAAGGTGCGACGGGTAAACCTGCGCCCTGCCACAGCAACTTGCTGCGCAGTTTGTCCATCGAAATCGCGGAAGCCATGACGCCGCTGCCGGTATACGGCAGGCCAATCAGCTCCAGCATGCCCTGCAACGTGCCATCTTCACCACCACGACCATGCAGCGCAATAAACGCCTTCTGAAAACCCATTGATTTCAGAAGAGTGACATCAACCTCTTTTGGGTCAATCGGATGGGCATCCACACCCCCCTCACGTAACCCAGCCAGCACGGCCGCGCCGGAATTCAGCGATACTTCACGCTCTGCGGAGGTTCCCCCTAACAGGACCGCGATTTTATCAGCCATGTTGTCCTTCCTCCGGGTTTTGCGGCTTCAGTTTGATTTCAGCTAAGGAACGCGCGATTTTGCCGATATTTCCAGCGCCTTGCACCAAAATCAGATCGTTGCCGGTTAATACGGGGGCCAACATTTCAGCCGCCAGGGCCGGATCGGAGACCAGAATCGGATCGATCTTACCGCGACTGCGAATCGTACGGCACAGCGAGCGGCTGTCAGCACCCGGAATCGCGGCTTCGCCTGCGGCATACACATCCAGCATCAGCAGCGCATCGACCTGGGTCAGCACGTTGGCAAAGTCGTCGTATAAATCGCGCGTACGTGTGAACCGGTGCGGCTGGAACAGCATCACCAAATTTTTGTCCGGCCAGCCCGCGCGCGCAGCTTTGATCGTGGCGTCAACTTCCGTTGGGTGATGACCATAATCATCAACCAGCATCGCAGTCCCGGTTTTACCGTTCACCGGCTCAAGCGGGAATTCACCGAGGAAGTCAAAACGACGCCCGGTCCCCTGGAAACTTTCCAGCGCACGTAAAATAGCCTCGTCTTCAATACCTTCTTCTGTCGCGACCGCCACCGCCGCCGCCGCATTCAGGGCATTGTGGCGACCCGGCGCGTTTAACGTAACGCGTAAATCAGCCATCCCCTGGCGCAGCAGCGTAAAGTGCCCTTGTGGGCCGATCTGCTGGTAATCTTCAACGCGCACATCGGCATCGTCGCTAAAACCATAGGTTGTGGTTTGACGGCCGACTCGCGGTAACAGTTCGCGGATCACCGGATCGTCAACACACATCACCGCACGACCATAAAACGGCAAGTTGTGCAGGAAATTTATAAACGTCTGCTTTAAATTTTCGAAGTCGCCATGGTAGGTATCCATATGGTCAGCTTCGATATTGGTGACAATCGCCACCATCGGCTGCAAATGCAGGAACGACGCGTCGCTCTCATCCGCTTCGGCAATCAAATAACGGCTATGACCCAGACGCGCATGGACGCCTGCTGCTTTCACCAGACCACCGTTGACGAAAGTCGGATCCAGACCCGCTTCCGCATAGATGCTGGAGACCATCGCCGTGGTCGTGGTTTTACCGTGCGTCCCGGCAATGGCGATACCGTGACGAAAACGCATTAACTCCGCCAGCATTTCAGCACGACGGATCACCGGAATGCGCGCTTCATGCGCCGCAACAATTTCCGGGTTATCTGCAGAAATAGCGCTGGATACCACCACCACGCTCGCATCACGCACGTTTTCCGGGCGGTGATTAAAGAAAATCGTGGCGCCCAGATTCGTCAACTGCTGCGTCACCGGATTCGGCGCTAAGTCAGAACCGCTGATCTGATAACCTTCATTGGCCAAAACTTCGGCAATACCGCCCATACCAGCACCACCGATGCCGACAAAGTGAATGTGCCGAACGCGACGCATTTCGGGCACGATGGAACGCAGTTTTGCCAGTTGTTGTGTATTCATTCTTTAGCCATTAACTTCTTAGTTCATGCGATGCAAAAGGCATCACCACAATTACGCCCGGGCAGCCCGGCTCACTTCGTTTGCAACACGCTCTGTGGCATCCGGTATGGATGCGGCGCGCGCACGTTCTGCCATGGTTAATAAGGTTTCTCGCGACCACCCGGCAAGGGTGCTGGCGACGGCATCCACAGTAAACTGCGGCTGCTCAAGAATTTTGGCCGCGCCCGCTTTCTCCAGCGGCAGCGCATTCCAGTATTGCTGTCTGTCTTTGTGCTGGAACGGTACAAACAGCGCAGGCAAACCTGCGGCGGCAATTTCGCTCACCGTCAGCGCACCTGAGCGACAGACCACGACATCCGCCCACGCGTAAGCTGCCGCCATATCATCAATAAACTCAGTGACCTTGTGTTGCGGTTGTCCCGCGTCGACATAAGCCTGCTCAACGGTTTGCTGCGCACCTTTACCGCTCTGATGCCAGATAGTCACCGCATCACCAAGCCTGGCGGCAACCTGCGGCATCGTCTGGTTAAGCACGCGTGCGCCCTGAGAACCACCGACGACCAGCACGCGAACCGGACCTTCACGTCCAGCCAGACGCGCTTCAGGTAATGGCAGCGCCAGCACGTCAGTACGTACCGGGTTGCCCACCACATCCGCATTTGGGAATGCGCCAGGAAAGGCTTGCATCACCTTCGTTGCAATCTTCGCCAGCCATTTGTTGGTTAATCCAGCAATGCCGTTCTGCTCATGCAGAACCACCGGAATGCCTAATGACCAGGCCGCCAGACCGCCAGGGCCAGACACGTAGCCGCCCATACCCAGCACCACATCAGGCTTAAACTGCTTCATGATGGCGCGCGCCTGACGCCAGGCATTAAAAATACGCACGGGCGCGGCAAGCAGTGCGTTAACGCCTTTGCCACGCAAACCGGAGATGCGAATAAAGTCAATTTCAATGCCATGTTTCGGCACTAAGTCCGCTTCCATACGATCGGCGGTGCCCAGCCAACGAACCTGCCAGCCCTGCGCCATTAAATGGTGCGCGACCGCCAGCCCCGGGAACACATGCCCGCCGGTACCGCCCGCCATCACCATTAACCGCTTCGGTTGACCACTCATCGTGCACCTCGTGTAAACGCCTGGGCTTTTTCCAGACGCGTTTCATAATCAATACGTAACAAAAACATGATGGCCGTCGACATAATCAACAAACTGGAACCACCATAACTGATCAGCGGCAACGTCAGACCTTTGGTTGGCAGCATACCTGCCGCCGCACCGACATTTACCAGCGCCTGGAAGCTAAACCAGATCCCGATGGAGCAGGCTAAAAAGCCTGAAAAACGGTGATCAATTTCCAGCGCTTTACGACCAATCGACATCGCGCGAAAAGCGACGAAGAATACCATTAAAAGTGCCAATACCACACCGATATAACCCAGCTCCTCCCCAATGATGGCGAAGATGAAGTCGGTGTGCGCTTCCGGTAAATACTCCAGTTTTTGTACTGAATTACCTAAGCCTTGTCCCCAAACCTCACCGCGACCAAAAGCCATCAGAGATTGTGTCAGCTGGTAACCGCTGCCGAACGGATCTTCCCACGGGTTCCAGAAAGAAGTTACGCGGCGAATACGATACGGCTCGGCAAGGATCAGCAGTACGACCGCCGAAATCCCCATGCCGATGATGGCGATGAACTGCCACAGTTTCGCGCCGGCGAGAAACAGCATCGCCAAAGTAGTAACAAACAGCACCACCACCGTACCAAGGTCAGGCTGCGCCAGCAGTAAAATAGCCAGCACCAGGATCACGCCCATCGGTTTTAAGAAGCCGCGCAGGTTGTTACGCACCTCATCCACTTTACGCACCAGGTAATTGGCGAGATAACAGAACAGCGACAGCTTGGTAAATTCTGCTGGCTGAATACGCAGCGGACCCAACGCAATCCAGCGCGACGCCCCGTTAACGGAGCTACCCACCACCAGCACGATCAGCAGCATGATGATTGAGGCTATCAGCATCGTCGTACTGTACTTTTGCCAGAACTCCATCGGCAGACGCAGCGTCACCATCGCCAGACAAAACGCGAGGAAGATGTACAACGCGTCACGCTTAGCAAACAGGAAAGGATCACCCGCCAGGCGTTGCCCTACGGGCATCGATGCCGATGTCACCATCACGAAGCCGATCGCCGCCAAACCAAAGGTTAGCCACAGCAGCATGCGGTCATACATGATCAGGCTGTCGGCGTCTTTATCACGCGAAGCCATCACCCAGCCTTTAAGCGCCGCGAAGATCCACGCCAGGACACCCAGTCCTGGTAAGCGCGGCAGTCTCAGACGAGGGAGAGATAAGCGCATCAACCCAACTCCTTCGCCAGACGGGCAAAGACATCACCGCGTTGCTCAAAGTTCTTGAACTGATCGAGGCTGGCGCAGGCTGGCGACAGCAGCACCATATCGCCCGACTTCACGCGCGGCGCAAGCAGACGCATAGCCTGCTCCATAGTTTCAGTTTGTTCCGCAATCTCAGGTCGCAGAGCGGCGAGTTGCGCGCCATCGCGGCCAAAGCAGTACAGACGAATGTTATTGCCGGTCAGGTAACGCTGCAGCGGCATAAAGTCAGCGGATTTCCCGTCGCCGCCCAGCAGCAGGTGCAGCGTGCCGTCAACGTGCAGGCCATTCAGTGCGGCTTCAGTGCTGCCGACGTTGGTGGCTTTAGAATCGTTAATCCAGCGTACGCCGTTATGGTTCAGCACCAACTGAAAACGGTGCGCCAGACCGGTAAAGGTGGTCAGCGCTTTCAGACTCGACGCCCGTGGTAAACCTACGGCATCCGCCAGCGCCAGCGCAGCCAGGGCGTTGGTATAGTTATGCTGACCTGAAAGCGTCATCTCTTTCACGTTGAGGACTTTTTCCCCTTTCACCCGCAACCAGGTTTCGCCCTGCTGACGATTCAGGTGATAGTCCCCCATATTGACGCCAAAGCTCACGCAGCGCTCATCCGCCCCGCGAATCGGCATGGTCAGCGCATCATCGGCGTTGACCACACATACTTTCGCGTTCTCATAGACGCGCAGTTTGGCCGCACGGTACTGCTGCAGGCCAAACGGATACCTGTCCATATGATCTTCGGTGACGTTCAAAATGGTGGCCGCCACGGCCTGTAAACTGGAGGTTGTTTCCAGTTGGAAGCTCGACAGCTCGAGAACATACAGCTCGCGTTCGTCGTCCAGCAGCATCAGCGCAGGCAGGCCAATATTACCGCCAACCCCCACATTCACACCGGCAGCTTTCGCCATCTCGCCGACCAGCGTAGTGACGGTACTTTTCCCGTTGGACCCAGTGATCGCGACGATCGGCGCCTGAGCTTCGCGACAAAACAGCTCAATGTCGCCAACAATTTCAATCCCGGCATCAGCAGCAGCGCTCAACGAAGGGTGCGCCAGGGCAATACCAGGGCTGGCGACGATGAGATCGGCAGCCAGCAGCCAGTCATCATTCAGGCTACCAACATGACGCTCAACCGCTTCCGGTAATTTATCCAGACCAGGCGGCGTCGCACGGGTATCCATCACGCGCGGCGTCACGCCACGCGCCAGGAAGAAATCCACGCAGGACAGTCCGGTCAACCCCAGACCGATAATGACGACTTTTTTACCCTGGTAATCAGCCATGATTAACGTACCTTCAGCGTTGCCAGGCCAATCAGCACCAGCATCAGCGAAATAATCCAGAAGCGCACAATGACGCGCGGTTCCGGCCAGCCCTTCAGTTCATAGTGGTGGTGAATCGGCGCCATACGGAAGATGCGCTGTCCGCGCAGCTTAAATGAGCCAACCTGCAGAATGACCGACAGCGTTTCTACAACAAATACGCCGCCCATGATCACCAGCAGGAACTCCTGACGCAGCAGCACGGCAATAATGCCCAGCGCGCCGCCCAGCGCCAGCGATCCGACGTCGCCCATAAAGACCTGCGCCGGATAGGTGTTAAACCACAGGAAGCCCAGGCCCGCGCCGACAATCGCCGTACAGACGATCACCAGTTCACCCGCATGACGTAAATAGGGAATGTGCAGATAGCTGGCGAAGTTCATGTTACCGGTCGCCCACGCCACCAGCGCAAAGCCTGCTGCGACGAACACAGTCGGCATAATGGCAAGGCCATCCAGACCGTCGGTGAGATTGACCGCGTTGCCGGTCCCCACAATCACGAAGTACGCCAGCAGAACATAGAACAGACCCAGTTGCGGCATCACGTCTTTAAAGAACGGCACCACCAACTCGGTCGCCGGAGTATCTTTACCGGCCAGATACAGCGCAAAGGCCACGCCCAGCGCAATCACCGACATCCAGAAATATTTCCAGCGCGCAATCAGGCCTTTGGTGTCTTTGCGTACCACTTTGCGGTAGTCATCGACAAAACCGATAATGCCGTAACCGATCAGAACCACCAGCACGCACCAGACGTACGGGTTCGACGGGTATGCCCACAACAGAACAGAGATAACAATTGCGGTGAGGATCATAATCCCGCCCATGGTAGGCGTACCGCGTTTACTGAAGTGCGATTCCGGACCGTCGTTACGCACGACCTGTCCGAAGGACATTTTTTGCAAGCGGGCGATCATGCGCGGGCCCATCCACAAAGAGATGAACAGCGCGGTCAGCAGGCTGACGATGGCGCGAAACGTCAGATAGGAAAAGACGTTAAAGCCGGAATAATATTTGACCAAATGTTCGGCCAGCCAAACTAACATGTCCCATTCTCCTGTAATGCGCGTACTACCTCTTCCATGGCGGCACTACGTGAACCCTTCACTAAAATCGTCATGACCTGATGTTCTGCAATCAATGCTTTAAGATGCGCGGTCAGCGCGGTTTTATCCGCAAAATGCTCACCAACGCCGCTGGCATGGCTAATTGCCTGACTCAGTTTCCCTATACTCAGCACACGGTCGATACCCGCCGCCTTCGCAGCGATACCCACCTGCACGTGACATGCTTCGCTTTCCGCGCCAAGCTCTGCCATATCGCCAACCACCAGCACGCGATAGCCTGGCATTTCAGACAGCACCTGTACCGCTGCGGTCATGGATCCGACGTTAGCGTTATAGGAGTCGTCCAGCAGCAGTTGGTTTTCTGCCAGTTGAATCGGGAACAGACGCCCCGGTACCGCTTGCAAATCCTTCAGACCCGCTTTGATCGCGTCGTGTGTCGCGCCTACCGCCATAGCGAGCGCCGCCGCCGCCAGAGCGTTAGCAATGTTATGGCGACCCGGCAGCGGTAGCAGAACATCAATGCTTCCGGTTGGCGTTTGCAGCGTAAATTCCGTGCCGTGTGAGGTCACATGTACGTTGGCCGCCGAAAAGTCGCTGTTAGCCGCATTCGGCGAAAAACGCCAGACTTTGCGATTGCCGATAATGTTCTGCCAGTTCAGCCAGTCGTTGTTGTCGGCATTCATAATGGCGATACCGTTCGCTGACAGGCCGGTAAAAATCTCACCTTTTGCCTTCGCTACACCCGCCAGAGAACCGAAACCTTCCAGATGCGCGGCGGCAAGGTTGTTCACCAGCGCGGCTTCCGGGCGAGTCAGGCCAACGGTCCAGGCGATTTCACCCTGATGATTGGCGCCGAGCTCAATCACGGCATAGTCGTAATCGTTGTTTAAGCGCAGCAGCGTCATCGGAACGCCGATGTCGTTATTCAGGTTTCCCGCGGTATATAACGTGTTGCCACACTTACTCAAAATGGAGGCCGTCATCTCTTTGACTGACGTTTTACCAGAAGAGCCGGTCAACGCGACAACACGCGCCGGAACCTGGGCGCGTACCCACGCTGCCAGTTCACCAAACGCCAGACGCGTATCGTTAACAATCAACTGCGGCAGATCGGTGTCCAGAGGACGGCTGACCAACAGCGCGCCCGCCCCGCTCTCTTGTGCCTTGTCGGCAAAATCATGAGCGTCAAAACGTTCGCCTTTCAGTGCCACAAACAAGCAGCCTGGTGTCACTTTACGCGTATCGGTTGTCACCGCATCAAGGGTCAGATCGGCCCCTTTCAGTTCGCCGCGGAGGATCTCAGCCAGTTGGCTGAGCGTTACGCTAATCATGCGATTACCCCCAGCAGGCGCGCTGCCGTTACGCGGTCAGAATAGTCAAGGCGCTGTGCGCCGACGATCTGGTAGTCTTCGTGACCTTTCCCGGCCACCAGCACCACGTCGTTTTCTTTCGCCTGCATAATGGCGTTTGTCACCGCTTCTGCGCGACCTTCCATCACCTTCGCCTGCCCGGCATCCAGCATCCCCGCCAGAATATCGTTAATAATGGCGCGCGGCTCTTCGGTACGCGGGTTGTCATCGGTCACCACAACAACATCTGCAAACTGCTCGGCAATTGCGCCCATCAACGGACGTTTGCCTTTATCGCGATCCCCGCCGCAGCCAAAGACGCACCACAGTTTGCCAGTGCAGTGCAAACGCGCTGCCTGCAGCGCTTTTTCCAGCGCATCTGGCGTATGGGCGTAATCAACCACCACGGTGGTTTTACCCGGTGCGCTGAACACTTCCATACGCCCGCAAACCGGCTGTAATTGTGCCGCCGTTTTCAGTAAATCAGCTAACGGATACCCCAGCGCCAGCAGCGTTGCCAGCGCCAGCAGCAGATTGCTGACGTTAAACGCCCCCATCAGGCGGCTTTCAATTTCGCCGTCGCCCCATGAGGAGGAAAATCGAATCGTCGCGCCGCTGTCGTGATAATCCACGTCAATCGCTTTTAACCAACGACCGTGACAGTTCGGGTTGATATGGCCTTCCATCGACACAGCAACCGCATCCGGCAATTTTGCCAGCCAGCGACGACCGACTTCATCATCCGCATTGACAATAGCCTGACCGCAATGGTGCGTGGAATACAGCAGCCATTTCGCGGCTTCGTAGTGCTCCATATCGCCGTGGTAATCCAGATGATCGCGGCTCAGGTTGGTGAATACCGAGGCGGCAAACTTCAGCGCCGCCACACGATGTTGCACCAGACCGTGCGAGGAGACTTCCATCGCGCCCACCGTGGCACCCTGCGCAACCAGCCCTGCCAGCACATGCTGGACATCAACGGCTGAACCGGTGGTGTTTTCCGTTGGGATCACTTTACCCAACAGGCCATTGCCTACCGTGCCCATTACCGCGCTGGTTTCACCAAGCAGTTGGCTCCACTGTGCCAGCAATTGGGTGGTGGTGGTTTTACCGTTCGTCCCGGTCACGCCGACCAGACGCATTTTCTCAGAAGGCTCGTGGTAAAAACGGCCTGCCAGTGCAGATAAGCGTTCGTTAAGCTGGCTCAGATAGATAACCGGTACACCGTGCATTTCGCGGATTTCACCGTCAGCAGCTTCATCTTTTGCTTCTGCAATAATGGCAGCCACACCTTGCGCTATCGCCTGCGGGATATACCGACGCCCGTCCGCCTGATGACCCAATACTGCGACAAAGAGATCGCCTGATGCAGCCACACGGCTGTCGAGCGTCATCTCCCGCAGTGCTCGCTCCGGTGCACCCGGCACCCATGGAGCAAGAAGGTCGCGCAAATTACGATCTGCCACCTGTTGCCTCGCCTTGATTATTCACAAATTCATTTTTATCGCCCGTTGTCAGCGCATCCGGCTCGATGTTCATGGTGCGCAGAACGCCGCCCATGATGGCACCAAAGACCGGCGCGGAAACGGCGCCACCGTAGTATTTACCCGCCTGCGGATCGTTGATAACAACAACCAGCGCGAAGCGCGGCTGACTCGCAGGCGCAACGCCTGCGGTATAAGCAATGTATTTGTTGATGTAGCGGCCATCCGGCCCTACTTTTTTCGCCGTACCGGTTTTAATGGCGATACGATAGCCTTTAATCGCCGCCTTCACGCCGCCGCCACCGGGCAGCGCCACGCTTTCCATCATGTGCACCACGGTGCGTACGGTCGCTTCCGGGAAGATACGCTCGCCCGGAACGGGAGGATCAACTTTGGTAATCGACAGCGGGCGATAAACGCCATAGCTGCCGATCGTTGCGTAGACTCGCGCTAACTGTAACGGCGTTACCATCAGCCCGTAGCCGAAAGAGAAGGTGGCCCTCTCTATGTCAGACCACCGTTGTTTTTGAGGATATAAGCCACTGCGTTCTCCGACCAACCCCAAATTGGTCGCTTTTCCCAGCCCAAAACGTGAGTAAGTGTCTACTAACGCTGAGGACGGCATCGCTAACGCCAGCTTGGAAACACCGACGTTACTCGACTTCTGCAAAACCCCGGTGAGGGTCAATTCGCTATAACGCGCCACGTCTTTGATTTCGTGGCCATTAATTCGGTAAGGGATAGTGTTGAGCACGGTGTTTTCGCGTACAACGCCACGCTGCAGCGCCGTCATCACCACCATCGGCTTAACGGTAGAACCCGGTTCAAACACGTCGGTAATGGTACGGTTGCGCATAGCGTCTTTTGGCGTACCGGTGAGATTGTTTGGGTTGTAAGACGGGCTGTTCGCCATCGCCAGCACTTCACCAGTATTTACATCCACCAGCACCGCGCTGCCTGATTCCGCCTTGTTAAAGGCCACAGCGTTATTCAGTTCACGGTAGACCAGCGCCTGTAAACGCTCATCAATACTCAGCGCAAGGTTATGCGCCGCCTGGCTGTCGGTAGAGGAAATATCCTCAATAACGCGGCCATAACGGTCTT
The DNA here is from genome assembly GCF_030332285.1 of Citrobacter sp. Cu096. Lineage (NCBI taxonomy): Bacteria > Pseudomonadati > Pseudomonadota > Gammaproteobacteria > Enterobacterales > Enterobacteriaceae > Citrobacter > Citrobacter sp. Cu096. The sequence continues at coordinate 422,288 of NZ_JAOWID010000018.1, read as the reverse complement.
TACGTACAATACGCTCACCCGGTTGTCCGGTGAGCCATTTGTCGAAGCTTTTCTCAACGCCTTCAATCCCCTGACTGTCGACGTTAGTAAAACCGATGAGGTGAGCGGTCACTTCTCCGGAAGGATAGTAACGGCGGGACTCTTCACGCAGGTGAATCCCTGGCAGCTTGAGTTTTTTGATGTAGTCAGCCATGTCAGGGTTTACCTGACGTGCCAGATAGATAAAGCGTCCTTTCGGGTTGGCGTTAATGCGGGAAGCCAGTTGATCAAGCGGGATATTCAGGGCCGTCGACAGCGCTCGCCAGCGCTCGCCAACGCTCACGCCGCCTGCATCATGCACCTCTTTCGGATCGGCCCAAATCGCCTTCACCGGTACGCTCACCGCCAGCGGACGTCCTGAACGGTCGGTAATCATTCCGCGCGAGGTGGACACTTCCTGGACGCGCAGAGAGCGCATATCGCCCTGACGTACCAGCATGTCCGGCGCGATGATTTGCAGCCAGGCAACGCGCCCCAGCAGAAAACCCAGTGCCAGCAAAATACAGCCGCACAGTAACGCAAAACGCCAACTGATAAAGTTGGCTTGTTCTTCCTGGCGTTTTGGTTTGTGCGTTTTTGCCGCTGCTTTCATGCGTCGCGTTTATCCTTATTTTTGTACTACGATGTTTTCTTGTGAGGGATCAACATGCTGCATTTGCAGCTTTTCCGTTGCGATCCGTTCAACACGGCTATGATCACCGAGCGCATTCTCCTCAAGGATCAAGTTGCGCCATTCGATATCTAACGCATCTCGCTCCAGAACCAGTTGCTCACGCTGCGCGGTCAGTAACCGCGTATGGTGTGCTGTGGTCACGACGGTAACCGCCGTCAAAATAATGCAAATGAACAGGCAGAGTGGCAGCTTCCCATACCGCAAAAGATCGTCACCGATCACGCCAGGCAAGGCATGGCGCTCGTTGCTTCCTATCGATCCCTTAACTTTGCTGAGGGCTTCTGTCACTCTGCCGATCATGCGTTCGTCCTCTCTGCAATACGCAGAACTGAACTACGGGCACGAGGATTTTCAGCAACCTCTTCTTCGCCCGGCATCATCTTGCCTAGTGCTCTTAACTCACGGCCGCCCAGCTTTTTGATCTGCGCTTCGGTCATCGGTATTCCAGCCGGAACCTGAGGACCACGGCTTTGTTCACGCATAAAGCGTTTCACAATGCGATCTTCAAGCGAATGGAAACTGATTATCGAAAGGCGACCACCTGGTGCCAGCACGCTGAGCGAGCTTTTTAGCGCCTGCTCTATCTCCTCCAGTTCACTGTTCACCCAAATGCGCACCGCCTGGAAGGTACGGGTCGCGGGATGTTTGAATTTGTCTTTCACCGGCATTGCCGCCGCAATCACTTCCGCCAGCTCTTTGGTGCGGGTCATCGGTTCGATGCGATTGCGCTCTACGATGGCGCGAGCAATGCGTTTGCCGAAGCGTTCTTCGCCAAAGGTTTTAATCACCCAGGCAATGTCTGCTTCATCGGCGGTTTGCAGCCATTCAGCTGCTGACTGACCACGTGTTGGGTCCATACGCATATCTAATGGACCGTCACGCATAAATGAGAATCCGCGTTCCGCGTCATCAAGCTGCGGAGAAGAAACCCCAAGATCGAGAAGAATCCCGTCGATCTTACCGGTCAGTCCGCGTTCGGCGACATAGTCAGCCAGCGCAGAAAAAGGTCCATGTACTATGGAAAAACGGGGATCGGTAATCGTCTGTGCAACGGCAATCGCCTGTGGATCGCGATCGATAGCCAGTAAACGTCCTTCTTCGCCAAGCTGTGAGAGGATCAGACGTGAGTGACCGCCGCGACCAAATGTCCCGTCAATGTAGATGCCGTCTGGACGAATATTCAGGCCGTTTACGGCTTCATCCAACAACACCGTTGTATGTTTATAGTTTTCCATCATTTTATAGAGACAAATCCTGCAATCGTTCCGACAGCGCGCCGGTAACAGACTGCTCAGCGTCGATATCTTCCTTGACCTGTTGATACCAGGTCGTTTCATCCCACAGCTCAAACTTATTGAACTGCCCAACCAGCATCACTTCTTTCGTTAGCCCTGCGTGTTGCCGCAGAATGGGCGCTATCAATAATCGACCAGCGCTATCCATCTGACATTCGCTGGCATGACCCAGCAATAAGCGCTGTACGCGACGCTCAACTGGATTCATGCTCGACAGACGCGATAACTTCTGCTCGATAATTTCCCATTCAGGCAGGGGGTACAGCAGCAGGCACGGGTGATGGATGTCAATGGTACAAACCATTTGACCGGTAGCGCTCTCGAGCAGTTGATCCCGATAACGGGTAGGCACCGATAAGCGCCCTTTACTGTCGAGATTAACTAACGTTGCTCCCCGGAACATGCCAGTCTCACCCCCGATTACCACTTTATCCCACAAATTCCCACTTAAAGGAGTTTACGGAGCGGAGGAAAACCTTGTCAAGCAAGTCACGGCGCTTAGCGGAGCAAAAAACCCATTGTTTACGGCTAATATCTGCGTTGAGCAAATTCCGTACAGCAAACGAAGCAAATTAACGTCATGAATATTTGTAAGAAAAAAATCCAACAACTCATCATTGTTTAAAACAACTGAATATCATCAGAAGAAAATATAAAGTGTCAGTTTGCGACGCGAGCGGCATTTTAGGACAATATGCAGCGAGATAACAGTACCAGTTAATCAGTCTGTACACCGCACAGGAGTGAGGCAGGGGCGAGATTGTCGCAGTACGGCAGCGAAGTGTTTGTTAATTCGTCAATTCCATACAAGCATGTAACAAAATAATACAACCGTAACGCGCAGTTACGTATCAATAACCCGAAAATGGTTAGTTGCTTTTTTAATTCGCCATTATTTAAGATGAAATTAAGATAATTCTAAAGAATATTCTTAATTATAATGCGGTTATTTCTGATAATGGAAAATTTGATGACGCCAGAGATATCCTGCCGACGTCATCAATAGAGAGGACTTAGTTACGGCTGAGAATACCGCGACGGTACAGATTACGCCGTATACGCGTTAAACCTGGTTTTGGTTTACGTGGCTCGTCAAGGCTTGCCAATACAATCTCCAGCACGCGTTCTGCAACATCACGATGGCGCTGCGCCACCGCCAGTACCGGGCACTGCAGGAAGTCGAGCAGTTCGTGATCGCCAAACGTCGCAATCGCTAAATCAGACGGTAATTGACCATCGCGACGCAGGGTCACATCCATCACTCCCTGCAGCAGGGCAAACGACGTGGTAAACAGCGCCTGAGGCATGGGATGCGTTTCCAGCCATTTATCAAACAATTGCGCGGCCGCTTCCCGCTCGTAGCTGTTGGCATACAGGAAATGCACTTCACGCGGATCGTCCTTCCACGCGGTACGGAAACCCTGTTCGCGCAGGAAACTGACGGATAATTCAGGGAGCGCCCCCAGATAGAGCACGGTTTCAGCAGGGAATTTACGCAGTTCCTCCGCCAACATTTCCGCATCATCCTGGTCTGCGCCCACGACGCTGGTAAAGTGTTCGCGATCCAGCGCGCGGTCCAGCGCCACAATTGGGAATGAACTGTTCGCCCAACGCTGATAGAACGGATGTTCAGGCGGCAAGGAGGTCGACACGATAATGGCATCAACCTGGCGTTGTAAAAGATGCTCAATACAGCGCATTTCGTTATCCGGCTGATCTTCAGAGCAGGCAATCAGCAATTGATATCCGCGCTGACGCGCCTGACGCTCCAGATAGTTTGCGATCCGGGTATAGCTCGTGTTCTCGAGATCCGGGATCACAAGCCCAATAGAACGTGTGCGTCCAGCACGCAGCCCGGCCGCCACGGCATTAGGGTGGTAATTATGCTCGCGCACCACCGCCATGACTTTTTCAACCGTTTTGTCGCTTACGCGATATTGCTTTGCTTTACCGTTAATAACGTAGCTTGCAGTCGTTCGCGAAACGCCGGCCAACCGAGCGATTTCATCCAGTTTCACAATTGCCCCTTGCGTAAAATGTACAAACCATAACCTTTGAGATGGCATGGGTTAAATTTATTAACATCTAAGCGCAGAATAATGACTCCGGCAACCGCTTTTGTCTCTGGTTACCGCTGATTTCGCAAAAAAAAGCCCAACCTGAGTCGTTGGGCTTGCGAATTAAGAACCCGATCATGATTAGCGCATGATTTTATCGCCGCGGGAAAGCCCCACCACGCCGGAACGAGCGACTTCCACAATTTTAGCGACTTCACGCAGCGTTGCCAGAAACGCATCCAGCTTATCGCTGGTGCCCGCCAGTTGTACGGTGTAGATAGACGGCGTAACGTCGATAATTTGCCCGCGGAAAATCTCCGTGTTGCGTTTCACCTCTTCCCGGCCATAACCGCTGGCCTGAATTTTCACCAACATAATTTCTCGTTCAACGTGAGCACCCTGCCCCAGTTCGCTGACGCGCAAAACGTCCACCAGTTTGTGAAGCTGCTTTTCGATCTGCTCCAGGACTTTCTCATCTCCAACCGTCTGGATCGTCATCCGCGATAAGGTCGGATCGTCAGTCGGCGCGACGGTCAGGCTTTCAATGTTGTATCCACGCTGGGCGAAGAGGCCAATAACACGCGATAATGCACCCGACTCGTTTTCCAGCAATACTGATAATATCCGGCGCATAATCAGGTCCTCTCCGTTTTGCTTAACCACATTTCATCCATCCCGCCTCCACGAATCTGCATCGGGTAGACATGTTCACTACCGTCGACGGTAACATCGACAAACACCAGACGGTGGTTACGCACATGTTCCAGCGCTTCGCCCAGCTTGCTCTCCAGTTCATCAGGCCGATTAATCTGGATACCGATATGCCCATAAGCCTCAGCCAGGCGCACAAAATCGGGTAGCGACTGCATGTAAGATTGGGAATGACGCCCAGAATAGATCATGTCCTGCCACTGTTTGACCATGCCGAGATAACGGTTGTTAAGGTTGAGTACCAGCACAGGCAGCTCATATTGCAGCGCCGTCGACAGCTCCTGAATGTTCATCTGAATGCTGCCATCTCCGGTGACGCAGACCACCGTTTCATCCGGCAGCGCCATTTTCACGCCTAACGCCGCGGGCAAACCAAATCCCATGGTGCCGAGGCCGCCTGAGTTGATCCAGCGCCGCGGTTTATCAAACGGATAGTATAGTGCGGCAAACATCTGATGCTGGCCAACGTCAGAGGTCACATACGCATCCCCTTTCGTCAGGCGCCAGATGGTTTCGATCACCGCCTGCGGTTTAATACTTTCGCTTTGCGTGTCGTATTTCAGGCATTGACGGGCACGCCAGTGCTCGATGTGTTGCCACCAGTCACGGTTATCATCCAGCGGCTGCAGCGACTTCTCCTGCTCCAGCAGTTCAAGCATCTGATCCAACACCAGGCGAGCATCGCCCACAATCGGAATATCTGCCGTGACAGTTTTTGAAATAGAGGTCGGATCGATGTCGATATGCAGCACGGTCGCATTCGGGCAATATTTTGCCAGGTTATTGGTCGTGCGATCATCGAAGCGAACGCCGACGGCAAAGATCACATCGGAATGATGCATGGTCATATTGGCTTCGTAAGTACCATGCATACCCAACATGCCCAGCGCCTGGCGATGCGTTGCCGGGAACGCACCTAAGCCCATTAGCGAGGAGACAACTGGCAGATTAAGTGCTTCAGCCATCTGCCTCAGCTGTTCGTGGCAGGCAGCATTCACCGCCCCGCCTCCCACATACACAACCGGTTTCTTCGCTGCGACCAGCGTCTGCAAAGCCCGTTTTATCTGTCCTTTGTGCCCGGTCGTCGTCGGATTATACGAACGCATACTCACTGACTCTGGCCAGCTGTAAGGCAGTTTCTTCGCGGGATTCAGAATATCTTTCGGTAAATCCACCACCACAGGTCCCGGACGACCGCTTGCCGCCAGCCAGAAGGCTTTTTTTAGCACCTGCGGGATGTCTTCCGTTTGTTTAACCAGAAAGCTGTGCTTTACCACCGGACGGGATATGCCCACCATGTCACACTCCTGAAAGGCATCGTAACCAATCAGTGAAGTAGCGACCTGCCCGGAGAGGACCACCAACGGAATGGAATCCATATAGGCTGTTGCAATACCGGTGATCGCATTGGTTGCCCCCGGTCCGGAAGTGACTAAAACGACGCCCACCTCTCCCGTGGCACGCGCCAAACCATCAGCCATATGTACTGCGGCTTGCTCATGACGAACCAGCACATGATCAATACCGCCGACTGTATGCAACGCATCATAAATATCGAGGACGGCCCCCCCGGGATAACCGAATACCTGCTTCACACCCTGATCGATGAGCGATCGGACGACCATCTCGGCTCCAGACAACATCTCCATGGCTTGCCTCACTCTTATAATGAATAACGGTTTAACAACACATTAACCGCTGACGATGACGCATGGCAATTGACTCCGAAGGGGTGACACCGGAGTAAATAAGAATAAAATGAAGGAAAGAATCGAATATATGGAGAATTAAACCAGCATAAGCAATTGATATGATAAATAATCGCTTAAAAAGGGGGGCTTACAGCAATTAGTCTATTTTTTTACACTTTCAGGTAAGCGTAAAAACCAGAGTTCAGCATAAAATTTCAGATATAAATCGAAAAGCAGAATAAACCAGATGAGCTATCCAGTTTATTCTGCCAGTGGCTACTGTTTACAGACAGAGACTAACAGTTCTTCCATCCATTGATGCCCTTTATCGCGCCCCGCAGCTTCATGCCAGGAAAGATAACATGTGCGGCTGTTCAATTTTAAAGGTAAAGGCAATACCTGCAGCTCTAAAGAATCGGCAAATTCCTCTGCCAACCAACGTGGCGCTATAGAGACCAGATGCGTTTGCGATACAATATTAAGAACGCTAATTAATGCCATGCCCTGATAGGCCACGCAGGATTGTTTATCCGGGGTGTCGTACCACGGTTGACTGAATGAAGCGAAGCGATCGAGCGAAACCACGGCATGCTGTTCATTATAGAGATCGCTTTCCAGCAGCGGACCACTAATGCGCGGATGCTTTTTGCTCGCCACTAACACCATTTCGTCATTGAATAACGGAATACTGGTGAATTCCGGACGACGGAAGTCTTCATAGCTAATAACAAACTCAGTTTCCTGATAACGTAATTGATGTTCTGTATTCTGGTTGAGCGAAGATTTAAATACGACATTAATGTTTGGCGCGACTTGTTCAACCCGATTATAAATCATCGAAGTAAGGATATTATCTAACGGACTGCATACGCAAAGATTGAATACACGCTCGCTGCTGCCAGGTTCAAAGCCCGAACCTGGCAGTTCGTTCTGTACTAATTGCAACGCCTGGCGAACGGAACCAAATAGCTGGAAGGCCCTGGCAGTCGGCTGGATCCCGCGACCATAACGCACAAAAAGTTCATCGTTGAACATGACCTTCAGGCGCGCAACCGCATTACTGACTGCAGGTTGCGACATCCCCAACGAATGGGCAGCACGAGTAATGTTTTGTTCCTGCATCACCGCATCAAAGACGGTTAATAAATTTAGATCAACCATGCGAAGCTGTGGCTTCCCCATCTCTATAAGATTTGGTTTATCTATTATTTTTACTTCTGGCATATTTAACTCCACTGTCACTCTAAACTCCCTTTTAATCCCAGACGGAGTGAAGAAATAACCTCCGTTAATATGATTTACCATGCATATAAAATGAGAAAAAGAGAAAACATTAAAATTAGGAAAACATAAAGGCACAAATCTGAATGTGCAAAAAAACACTACAAACGCCGCGCGGAAGAAGTCATTGCGCGATGATTCATATGTTTAAATTTCAAAAGCAATATAACCATAAGCATGGCGAATAAACAATCATACGCTTCATGAATACGTATTTAAGTTTTAATTAAATGTTTATATTATTAATACATTAAAAGTTAACATTAATTTATCAATTTTGGGGTGGTACACTGGTCATACCCATTCATAGTTACTATAAAAATAGATAAATCATAAAGATATAAAATCCCAATCGGGATGATATCTCTAGTTCATCGTTACAATAAATGCAAATAAGTATGCTCAAATATGTCAAACCGTGAAAACTGTGTTCAGCCCTCAGTGAATTAATTTTATATACCCAGAAAAATTCAGCACAATTCGCTTAAGTTTTGTTGAAACTTTATCCCTTAAGCAGGGCATTTACGAGGCATGGGGTTGACATCAGACCTCATATCCAGTACCACTAAAAGCATATCGCATTCGCCTGGAGCCAGATTGATGACTTACATTGCTCGTTTTAACGGTCTACTACTACTAAACGCATCTTCATTGCGCGGTAGACTGGTGGACGACATTCAGCATTAAGTCAGCTCCAGTTAAGACAAAAACCCGCGCCGTTGCGCGGGTTTTTTTATGCTCGAAGCAAGGCGCCCTAAAGACCAAGGACCAAAACCATGAGCCAGCAAGTCATTATTTTCGATACCACCTTACGCGACGGTGAACAGGCGTTACAGGCGAGCCTGAGTGTAAAAGAAAAACTGCAGATTGCGCTGGCCCTCGAGCGTATGGGCGTTGACGTGATGGAAGTGGGTTTCCCGGTTTCTTCTCCAGGTGACTTTGAATCCGTACAAACCATCGCTCGTCAGGTTAAGAACAGTCGCGTGTGCGCCTTAGCCCGCTGCGTAGAAAAAGATATCGACGTTGCCGCGGAATCGCTGAAGGTCGCAGAAGCTTTTCGTATTCATACGTTTATCGCCACCTCACCGATGCATATCGCGACGAAATTACGCAGCACATTGGATGAAGTGATCGAACGAGCAATCTACATGGTTAAGCGTGCGCGTAATTATACGGATGACGTGGAGTTCTCATGTGAAGATGCGGGACGTACTCCTATCGCCGATCTGGCCCGCGTGGTAGAAGCCGCGATTAACGCAGGTGCAAAAACCATCAATATCCCCGATACCGTCGGTTACACCATGCCATTTGAGTTTGGCGGAATTATTTCCGGCCTGTATGAGCGCGTACCGAATATCGATAAAGCCATTATCTCCGTGCACACCCATGATGATTTAGGTCTGGGCGTTGGCAACGCACTGGCAGCCGTTCACGCAGGTGCTCGCCAGGTGGAAGGCGCAATGAACGGTATCGGCGAACGCGCCGGTAACTGCTCACTGGAAGAGGTGATCATGGCAATCAAAGTACGCAAAGATATTTTGAACGTACAGACCCGCATTAATCACCAGGAAATCTGGCGTACCAGTCAGTTAGTCAGCCAAATCTGCAACATGCCTATCCCGGCCAACAAAGCGATTGTTGGTAGCGGCGCGTTTGCCCACTCTTCTGGTATCCATCAGGATGGTGTGCTGAAAAATCGTGAAAACTACGAAATCATGACCCCTGAATCCATCGGCCTGAACCAGGTACAGTTGAACCTGACCTCTCGTTCCGGACGCGCTGCGGTAAAACACCGTATGGACGAGATGGGATATAAAGAAAATGAATACAACCTGGACAACCTGTACGACGCTTTCCTGAAACTGGCGGATAAAAAAGGTCAGGTATTTGATTACGACCTGGAAGCGCTGGCCTTTATTAACAAACAGCAAGAAGAGCCAGAGCATTTCCGTCTGGATTACTTCAGCGTGCAGTCCGGCTCAAATGACATCGCCACCGCCTCCGTCAAACTGGCCTGCGGTGAAGAAGTTAAAGCCGAAGCGGCGAACGGTAACGGTCCAGTCGATGCCATCTATCAGGCCATCAACCGTGTCACCGAATATAACATCGAACTGGTGAAATACAGTCTGACCGCCAAAGGGCACGGTAAAGATGCGCTGGGTCAGGTGGATATCGTTGCCAACTATAACGGTCGTCGCTTCCATGGCGTCGGTCTGGCAACGGATATCGTCGAATCTTCCGCAAAAGCGATGGTTCATGTGCTGAACAACATCTGGCGCGCTGAAGAAGTCGAAAAAGAATTGCAACGCAAAGCTCAGAACAACGAGAACAACAAGGAAACCGTGTGATGTCGAAGAATTATCATATTGCTGTTTTGCCGGGTGACGGTATTGGCCCGGAAGTGATGGCGCAAGCCTTGAAGGTACTGGACGCAATCCGCAACCGTTTTAACATGCGCATTACCACCAGCCACTACGACGTGGGTGGTGCGGCCATTGATAACCACGGCCAGCCGCTGCCGCCTGCGACGGTTGAAGGCTGTGAGCAAGCTGACGCCATTTTGTTTGGCTCCGTTGGCGGCCCGAAATGGGAAAACCTGCCGCCAAACCAGCAACCTGAACGCGGCGCGCTGCTGCCATTGCGTAAGCACTTTAAATTATTCAGCAACCTGCGTCCGGCTAAGCTGTACCAGGGACTGGAAGCATTTTGCCCTCTGCGTGCAGATATTGCCGCCAACGGTTTCGACATCCTGTGCGTGCGCGAACTGACCGGCGGGATCTACTTCGGTCAGCCAAAAGGTCGCGAAGGCAGCGGACAGCATGAAAAAGCGTTTGATACCGAGGTTTATCACCGTTTCGAGATCGAACGTATTGCGCGTATCGCGTTTGAATCCGCTCGCCAGCGTCGCCGTAAAGTCACGTCGATTGATAAAGCAAACGTACTGCAAACATCGATTCTGTGGCGCGAAATCGTCAATGAAATTGCGAATGAATATCCGGACGTTGAACTGGCGCATATGTACATCGACAACGCGACAATGCAGTTGATCAAAGATCCCTCGCAGTTCGACGTGCTGCTGTGTTCCAACCTGTTTGGCGATATTCTGTCTGACGAGTGCGCCATGATCACCGGTTCAATGGGCATGTTACCGTCCGCCAGCCTGAATGATCAGGGTTTTGGCCTGTACGAGCCCGCTGGCGGCTCCGCCCCGGACATCGCCGGAAAAAACATTGCCAACCCGATCGCGCAAATCCTGTCACTGGCGCTGCTGCTGCGCTACAGCCTGGACGCCAATGATGCGGCAACCGCAATTGAGAGCGCCATCAACCGCGCATTAGAAGAAGGCATTCGCACCGGTGACTTAGCCCGTGGCGCTGCCGCAGTCGGTACCGATGAAATGGGTGACATTATTGCCCGTTATGTCGCAGAAGGGGTGTAATCATGGCCAAAACGTTATACGAAAAATTGTTTGATGCGCACGTCGTCTATGAGGCGCAAAACGAAACCCCGCTGTTGTATATCGACAGACATCTGGTGCATGAAGTGACCTCTCCGCAGGCATTTGATGGGCTGCGCGCGCATGGACGTCAAGTTCGCCAGCCAGGTAAAACCTTTGCCACCATGGACCACAACGTCTCCACACAGACCAAAGACATTAACGCCTCCGGCGAAATGGCGCGTATTCAGATGCAGGAATTGATCAAAAACTGCAATGAATTTGGTGTCGAATTGTACGATCTGAACCATCCGTATCAGGGGATCGTCCATGTAATGGGGCCTGAACAAGGCGTGACGTTGCCGGGAATGACCATCGTCTGCGGCGATTCCCACACCGCTACACACGGCGCGTTTGGCGCGTTGGCCTTTGGTATTGGCACCTCTGAAGTTGAACACGTGCTGGCGACGCAAACCCTGAAACAAGGGCGCGCTAAAACCATGAAGATTGAAGTCAATGGCAAAGCAGCCCCAGGCATTACTGCCAAAGATATCGTGCTGGCGATTATCGGTAAAACCGGTAGCGCAGGCGGTACTGGACACGTGGTTGAGTTTTGTGGCGAAGCCATCCGCGCGTTGAGTATGGAAGGCCGAATGACCCTGTGTAACATGGCCATTGAAATGGGTGCCAAAGCGGGTCTGGTCGCACCGGATGAAACCACCTTTAACTATGTGCAAGGGCGTTTACACGCTCCGAAGGGCGAAGATTTTACCCACGCGGTTGAGTACTGGAACACACTGAAAACCGACGACAACGCAACCTTTGATACCGTCGTCACCCTGCAGGCAGAAGAGATTGCGCCGCAGGTTACCTGGGGAACGAATCCGGGTCAGGTCATCTCAGTGAACGATAATATTCCCGACCCGGCGTCATTTGCCGATCCGGTAGAGCGCGCATCGGCTGAGAAAGCGTTGGCTTACATGGGATTAAAACCGGGCATTCCCTTAACAGAAGTCGCTATTGATAAAGTGTTCATCGGTTCCTGCACCAACTCGCGTATTGAAGATTTACGCGCAGCGGCAGAAATCGCCAAAGGGCGCAAAGTCGCGCCGGGCGTACAGGCGCTGGTAGTGCCGGGTTCTGGTCCGGTGAAAGCGCAGGCGGAAGCGGAGGGTCTGGACAAGATCTTCATCGAAGCTGGGTTTGAATGGCGTTTACCGGGCTGCTCGATGTGTCTGGCGATGAACAATGACCGCCTGAACCCAGGCGAGCGCTGTGCCTCCACCAGCAACCGCAACTTTGAAGGCCGTCAGGGCCGCGGTGGTCGCACACACTTAGTCAGCCCGGCCATGGCCGCCGCTGCCGCCGTTACTGGTCATTTTGCCGACATTCGCAGCATCAAATAAGGAAACTACCATGGCAGAGAAATTTACCCAGCATACCGGCCTGGTTGTCCCACTGGATGCCGCCAACGTTGATACCGACGCTATTATTCCCAAACAGTTTTTGCAGAAGGTTACTCGCACCGGTTTTGGCGCTCATCTGTTCAACGACTGGCGTTTTCTGGACGAAAAAGGCCAACAACCTAATCCTGACTTCGTGCTGAACTTCCCGGAATATAAAGGTGCGTCAATTCTGCTCGCGCGGGAAAACTTTGGCTGCGGCTCATCTCGCGAACATGCGCCGTGGGCGCTGACCGATTATGGCTTTAAAGTGGTGATCGCCCCAAGCTTCGCCGACATCTTCTACGGCAACAGCTTCAATAACCAACTGCTGCCGGTCACCCTGAGCGATGCGCAGGTTGATGAACTGTTCGATCTGGTAAAAGCCAATCCGGGGATTAAATTTGAAGTGGATCTCCAGGCGCAGGAAGTGAAAGCGGGCGAGAAGTCCTATCGCTTTAAAATCGACGACTTCCGCCGTCATTGCATGCTGAATGGTCTCGACAGCATCGGGCTGACGCTGCAGCATGAAGCGGCCATCACTGAGTACGAAGACAAGCAGCCGGCGTTTATGCGCTAGACCTTGTTATGCCGGATGCGCATATTGCATCCGGCAACGTCATTACACGTCCTTCACCCGCCCGGTCATCATCAGCGTGACCATAGAAATCGCCGCAATCACCCAATAAACGGCAAAATGCCCGTAACTTTGCGCAACAGCACCCTGAATCACCCCCGCGAGGATGACGCCGGTCGAAATACTGTTGGTAAATAATGTGGTCGCTGAACCCGCACGTCCGGGCATTAGATCCTGAAACCACAGCATACCTATCCCGGCAATAATGCCGATGAAGATCGCGTTAAACAGTTGCAGCACCAGCAGTGCTATCCGGCTATGAAAGAAGATCAGCCCAAGGTAAAACAGCACACCTGCCGCGACGGCAGCGATCATCATTCGCCGTTTACCAAAGCGCTTCACGTAGTAGCCCGCCAGAATCATCGCCGGAATTTCCAGCCCGGCCGCCGTCCCCATCAGGATCCCGGCCAGCTTGTCCGGCAAACCCAGCTCAAGGCTTATCCACAGCGGCATATCGATGATGTACATGGTGTTGCAGGTCCACATCAGCGTGGAGGCAACAAATAGCATACGCACATTTTTGTCCTGCCAACCGCCGGTCTGTTCCAACGGCACGTCAACGGGCTGCTCCACCCGAGCGACAGACGGCAGAATCAGCGCAATCAGCACCAGGCTAATGGCAAAAATCCCTGCGGCAATAGAAAACATTGCCGTGAAGCCGTAATTCAGCGCCAGCATGAAGGCCAGCGGCGGTCCGATCACCCAGGCCAGCGAAAGCTGCGCACGCATCACCGAACTAAACATCACTACTTCACGCGCGGAGTTATCCGCATATTCCCTCGCCAACGCAAACAACTGCGGCATGGCTGTATTCGCCAGCGAGGCCAACAGCACACCACAGGTGATCAACGTGAGATAATGGCGATTGAAGGCAAACAGCAGCGCGTTGCCAATCGCCATCAGGCAGCAGAACATGATCAGCTTACGCCGATCGCCCTGGCTGTCGGATCGTTTCGCGAGGCCAAGGCTGACGACGATCCCGACAATCGCATTGACGGTATAAAACAGCCCGACCCAAAATGGCTGCACTCCGACTTCACGGCTCAGGAACAGACTCAGAGTGGGTGCCTGCAATGCCCCCGCCACGCCCATCATAAAAGCGACCAGCATAAATGCCGCGTAAACGCCGTTGAGGCGCCGTCCCATGGTCATAATCCAGAGCATATCTTTCCTTTTAAGCGCAGCTGAAACGAAAAAAGCCAGCAGATAATACCTGCTGGCGCGGCGATTAACACCAATACTCAGTCACACATGATGTCTGCAATTTCCAATTCAGGAGTCAGATGTCATCTCCCACTGCATCAGCTCTTCGAGCATCTTTAAGCGCTGCGGTGCGCTCAGGCAAGCCAACCAGGACGATTTTTCTGTCGTGGTAAAGTACTTCAACCAGAACTGACGCATAGATGACCCCTTCGTTGTCTCATCGCTTCATCGGAATCTATTATTGGCTTAATATAGGGATTATAAAATTGCTGAGTTTTCCGCAGGAGTTCCCCTTTTATGTCTTCTGGTCGTTTGCAACAACAGTTCATCCGTCTGTGGCAATGCTGTGACGGCAAAACGCAAGACACGACGCTGAACGAGCTGGCGGAACTGCTAAGCTGCTCGCGCCGCCATATGCGTACGCTGCTTAATACCATGCAAGATCGCGGCTGGTTAACGTGGGAAGCTGAAGTTGGACGAGGTAAACGCTCGCGACTGACATTCCTCTATACCGGGCTGGCGCTCCAGCAGCAGCGCGCGGAAGACCTACTGGAACAGGATCGCATCGATCAACTGGTGCAACTGGTCGGTGACAAAACGGCCGTACGGCAAATGCTGGTCTCCCATCTGGGTCGCAGCTTTCGCCAGGGTCGGCATATCATGCGCGTTCTCTATTATCGCCCCATGCACAACCTGCTGCCCGGCACGGCATTACGCCGCTCCGAAACCCATATCGCCCGGCAAATCTTCAGCGCCTTAATTCGGGTAAATGAGGAAAATGGGGAACTGGAAGCGGACATTGCCCATCACTGGCAGCAAATTTCACCTTTACACTGGCGATTCTTCCTGCGTCCGGGGATCCATTTTCATCATGGCCGCGAACTGGAAATGGCAGATGTTATCGCCTCACTGATGCGCATTAACAGCCTGCCGCTGTACTCACACATCACGCAGATCGTCTCTCCCACGGCCTGGACGCTGGATATCCATCTGGCCCAGCCAGACCGCTGGCTTCCCTGGCTATTGGGGCAGGTCCCCGCCATGATCCTGCCGCGAGAATGGGAAACGCTAAACAACTTCTCCAGTCACCCGATTGGTACCGGTCCGTATGCGGTAATACGAAACACCAATAACCAACTGAAAATTCATGCATTTGATGATTACTTTGGCTACCGGGCCCTGATCGACGAAGTTAACGTTTGGGTATTACCTGACATCGGCGAAGAGCCAGGCGGCGGTTTGACGCTACAAGGTCCCACAGAGGATGAAAAGGAGATCGAAAGCCGCCTCGAAGAAGGTTGCTACTACCTGCTGTTTGATTCGCGTAGCCACCGTGGAGCTAACCAGGAGGTCCGCGAATGGGTAAGCCGCATTCTCTCGCCGGCCAATTTAATCTGCCACGCCGACGAACAGTACCAGCGACTGTGGTTTCCCGCGTATGGTTTACTCCCCCGCTGGCATCACGCAAAACCCGGCCATGGTGAAAAACCAGCCGGGCTGGAAACGCTGACGATCACCTACTATCGCGATCACATCGAACACCGGAATATCGCGCAGATCATGAAAACACTGCTGGCGGAACATCAGGTACAGTTAAATATTCAGGAGATCGACTACGATCAATGGCATGCAGGAGAAATCGTCAGCGATATCTGGCTCAACAGCGCCAACTTTACCCTACCGCTCGACTTCTCACTGTTCGCCCATTTGTGCGAAGTCCCGTTACTGCAAAACTGTATCTCGCGTGACTGGGAAAACGATGCGGCCCGCTGGCGAACGGGCGAAATGAACCTGGCTGCATGGTGCCAACAGCTGCTCGCCACAAAGGCCATTGTGCCGTTAATCCACCACTGGCTGATCATTCAGGGGCAGCGCAGTATGCGCGGACTGCGTATGAATACTCTCGGCTGGTTTGATTTTAAATCGGCGTGGTTTGCGCCACCGGATCCGTAGATCCGGCTCTTAATTGCCGCATAGCAACAAAATCATTACACTAACGCCGTTCTCAACGGGGTGCTAAATAAAAACATACACAAAATCATTCGATCTGCGTATGGGCTGAGAGATACCCGTCGAACCTGATCCGGATAATGCCGGCGAAGGGATTTGAGGCTTATCTCAAGTCCTTTGCCACCCAACTCTTGAGGTGCAAAGTGTTTAAAAAATGTCTTCCGCTTTTACTGCTGTGCGCAGCGCCTGTCTTCGCCAAACCTGTACTGACCGTCTATACCTACGACTCGTTCGCTGCTGACTGGGGGCCGGGTCCGACAATCAAAAAAGCGTTTGAAGCTGACTGCAACTGTGAATTGAAACTGGTCGCGCTGGAAGATGGCGTTTCGCTGCTTAACCGCCTGCGCATGGAAGGAAAAAACAGCAAAGCCGACGTTGTGCTGGGCCTGGATAACAATCTTCTGGAAGCCGCTACACAAACTAACCTGTTCGCCAAAAGTGGCGTAGCAAGTGACGCCGTTAACGTGCCCGGTGGCTGGAAAAACGATACCTTCGTTCCGTTTGACTACGGTTATTTCGCCTTCGTTTATGATAAAAACAAGCTGACGAATCCGCCTAAAAGCCTGAAGGAACTGGTTGAAAGCGACCAAAAATGGCGCGTCATTTATCAGGATCCGCGTACCAGCACGCCGGGGCTGGGTCTGCTGCTATGGATGCAGAAAGTCTATGGCGATAAAGCGCCAGAGGCCTGGCAGAAACTGGCGGCAAAAACCGTCACCGTCACCAAGGGCTGGAGTGAAGCCTACGGCCTGTTCCTGAAAGGTGAAAGCGATCTGGTACTCAGCTATACCACCTCTCCGGCTTATCACATCATCGCCGAGAAAAAAGACAACTACGCCGCCGCTAACTTTAGCGAAGGCCATTATTTGCAGGTGGAAGTCGCCGCGCGTACTGCGGCCAGCAAGCAGCCGGAACTGGCCGAGAAGTTCCTCAAGTTTATGGTGTCTACGGCATTCCAGAATGCGATTCCAACCGGCAACTGGATGTATCCGGTGACGCAGGTCGCCCTACCGTCAGGATTTGAGCAATTGGAAAAACCAGCCACTGCGCTCGAATTTACCCCGCAGCAGGTTGCGGCTCAACGTCAGGCATGGATTAGCGAATGGCAACGCGCCGTCAGCCGTTAATTCCCGGCTGGCTGGTTCCAGGGCTTACCGCCGCCACGCTGATGGTGACCGTGGCCCTGGCCGCGTTTCTGGCGCTGTGGTTTAACGCCCCGCAGGGAGAGTGGTCCTCGCTGTGGCAAGATGACTACCTGTGGCATGTGGTGCGCTTTTCTTTCTGGCAGGCTTTTCTATCCGCTGTGTTGTCGGTTATCCCGGCGATTTTCCTTGCCCGGGCGCTCTATCGTCGCCGTTTTCCAGGACGTCTGGCGCTGCTGCGCCTGTGCGCCATGACGTTAATCCTGCCGGTGCTGGTCGCGGTATTCGGTATTCTTAGCGTCTATGGTCGTCAGGGCTGGTTGGCCTCGCTCTGGCATGCCTTAGGGCTGGAATGGACCTTTTCGCCTTACGGTTTGCAGGGCATTCTGCTGGCGCACGTCTTTTTCAATCTGCCGATGGCCAGCCGTCTGCTGTTGCAGTCGCTGGAGAATATTCCCGGCGAACAGCGACAGTTAGCCGCTCAACTCGGGATGCGCGGCTGGCATTTCTTCCGTTTTGTTGAATGGCCGTGGCTTCGTCGGCAAATCCTTCCCGTCGCAGCGCTCATCTTTATGCTGTGCTTCGCCAGCTTCGCCACCGTTCTGTCGCTGGGCGGCGGGCCACAGGCCACCACTATCGAACTGGCTATCTATCAGGCGCTGAATTTTGATTACGATCCTGCCCGCGCCGCCATGCTGGCGTTGATCCAGATGCTGTGTTGTTTAGCGCTGGTGCTACTCAGCCAACGCCTGAGCCGTGCTATTGCGCCGGGCACCACACTGGTTCAGGGCTGGCGCGATCCAGACGATCGTTTGCACAGCCGTCTGGCCGACTCGCTGCTGATTATTCTGGCCCTGCTGCTGTTGCTACCGCCGCTGCTGGCGGTGATTGTCGATGGTCTTAACCGTCAGGTACTGGATGTGCTTACGCAGCCAGCACTATGGCAGGCGTTGGGAACCTCACTGCGCATCGCGCTGGCGGCAGGTGCGTTGTGCGTCATACTCACCATGATGCTGTTATGGAGTAGTCGTGAACTGCGTGCCCGCCAACAGATGCTGGCAGGACAAATGCTGGAGCTGAGCGGCATGATGATCCTCGCTATGCCAGGCATCGTGCTGGCAACCGGCTTCTTTCTGCTGCTCAATAATACTGTTGGGCTCCCCGAATCCGCTGACGGCATTGTCATTTTTACCAATGCACTCATGGCGATCCCCTACGCATTGAAGGTGCTGGAAAACCCAATGCGTGACGTGACCGCGCGTTACAGTATGTTGTGCCAGTCGTTAGGAATCGAGGGATGGTCGCGCCTGAAAATGGTTGAACTTCGCGCCCTGAAGCGCCCGCTGGCGCAGGCGATGGCATTTGCCTGTGTGCTGTCGATTGGTGATTTTGGCGTAGTGGCGTTATTTGGCAACGAGGATTTCCGCACCCTGCCGTTTTATTTATATCAGCAGATTGGATCTTATCGCAGTCAGGATGGCGCGGTGACGGCGTTATTGCTGCTGATCCTGTGCTTTACACTGTTTACTGTTATTGAGAAATTGCCGGGGCGAAATGTTAAAACTGATTGATATCACATGGCTTTATCACCATTTGCCAATGCGCTTTACGTTGTCAATCGCGCGCGGTGAGCAGGTAGCGATACTCGGGCCAAGCGGCGCCGGGAAAAGCACGCTGCTGAATTTGATAGCCGGCTTTCTCACGCCAGCCAGCGGCACCATGATGATTGCAGGTGAAGATCACACCACCACACCGCCCTCTCTTCGCCCCGTTTCGATGCTGTTTCAGGAAAACAACCTGTTCAGTCATCTGAACGTGCAGCAAAATATCGGCCTGGGCCTTAATCCTGGATTGAAGCTGAACGCATCGCAACGGGAGAAAATGCACTTCATCGCCCGGCAAATGGGAATTGACTCACTGCTGGAGCGACTGCCCGGAGAGCTTTCCGGCGGGCAACGACAGCGCGTGGCGCTGGCGCGTTGTCTGGTACGCGAACAACCCATTTTGCTGCTTGATGAACCTTTTTCTGCACTAGACCCTGCGCTGCGCCAGGAGATGTTAACGCTGGTGGCCGAGGTCTGTCGCGAGAAGCAACTGACGTTACTGATGGTTTCCCACAGCGTAGAAGATGCGGCGCGCATTGCGACACGTTCGATAGTGGTCGCCGACGGGCACATCGCCTGGCAGGGCGATACGGACGATCTGTTAAGCGGCAACGCTAGCGCCTCGGCGCTATTGGGCATTAAAACCGGATGACAAGTTGGCAGATTTCCCAGGCCGGATAAGCATTAGCGCCATCCGGCAAAAGATTCGTCAGTAACCCACGACTTTACGCAGAATATCGATATACACCGGCATCAGTGGATGTCGCAGCAACGCCACCAACGCAACCACGCCGATGCCGAGCGTCAACGGCGCCAGATACAACAAACGGCTGCGGGGGAAATACGCGGTTAAGCGATCGACAGCCGCTTTGCCGCTGCGCCACAATCGCCAGCAAAACCAACCGCCTACCCACAGCAGCAGCGCCGTCGCCAGCAGCAACCATTTGAAATCCCCGCTCTGCATATCAGCAGGAATATCGATTGCTGCCCCCGCCAGGATACCCGGCAGAAAATAGAACGGTGGCCACAACACACAGCCGATGATATTGGGCACAATAAATTTCGCGACAGGCAGATCCAGCATGCCCGCCACCATCGGCACCAAAGGCCGCGTCGGGCCAACAAAGCGCCCCACCAGGATGGTAAACATGCTGTGCTGATGCAGCGCGTGCTCGGTTTTATCCAGCAACGCCTTGTTCTTTTTCATGAACGACCAACGGTGCAGCGGCTTTTTAAAACGCCAGCCCAGCCAGAAGGAGATCCAGTCTCCCAATAAGCAACCAATGATGCCCACAAGCCAGGCATGCCAGAAGTTCAGTTCGCCACTACCAATCAGCGCCCCCAGCCCCGCCATCATCACGGTACCGGGCAGAATCAGGCCAACCAGCGCCAGAGACTCCAGAAAGGCCACCAAAAGTACGGCGATCAGAGAGTACAGGGCGGACTGGAGAATAAAGTGTTCCAGCAATGCTTGCATAATGTGTCCGTCAGATTTACGAAGCAGGGATTCTGCTAACCCTTCTCAACTTCGTCAAGCCATCAATTGTCTGAATAGATTGCGAGTTATGACAACTTTCAGGACACATCATTCACTTTTTATTCACATCCAGCGCGAAACTCGCTCGGACTGGCGCCGGTACATTTTTTGAAAACGCGCGAGAAATAGAGTTGGTCGTCGAAGCCAACATTGCGACCCACCGTAGCAATGGGCATACGCGTCGTACTTAACAATAGCTTGGCCTGGCTGATACGCTGATCCTCGCGCCAGCTTAATACGCTGATGCCCAACTGTTGGCGGAACAGATGCGACAAACGGGAAGGCGACAGGCAGACGTGTTGTGCGACGCTGGCAATATCAAAATTACTGTCCGCCAGGTGATCGCTGATGTACTGGCAGGCATCGCGCACGCGGTTGTCCATAGGTGGGTGCAGCGATTCATTAATGGCTTCCATACGTCGCAGTAATAACTGCTCCAGTAAATTAATCGCCAGCAGCTCGGAATAGCGGCCTTCTCCCTGCCCCGCGTTGATTATCTGCCCAAACAGTTCGTTAAAATGCGGCTGATGCGCTTCGTCCGGACGAAAAAAGCCAGTCTGGGCGAAAATGGCCGGCCAGGTCAGCCACTCCTGCCAGTAGGCGCGCGGGCGAAAGTAAACCCACTGGTGATACCACTCACTGGCGTTGGGGTGTCGTCCATAGTGGTGAATTTCTCCAGGAGGAAACAGCAAAATATCCCCGGGACGGCAGACAAACTGCTGACCCTGATTATTGATAACCCCTTCGCCACGGATGGTAAGATTGAGGATATAGCCCTTCATACCCAACGGCCTGTCGATAAAAAAATCCAGGTATCCGTTCGCCTCAATGGGGGTTAATCCAGCCACCAAATGCGCGTTAAACGAATAGCCCGGCAGCAGGGGATCGTTTTGCGTTTCAGCCATAATTTCAATACTCCCTATGTTCTGCTAAGAAACAATTTGTCCATATTACGCCAGACATCATCACCATCGCCCCTGCGGGCCGCTGTGTCTGCGGTAATGGACCATCAACCCCGCTTGTGAAAAGCACTTTGTGAAAAAATATGTACCAAGCCAACGTCAAAACCGGCTAACAAAAGTGTCTATAACTACGGCAGAAATGTCCACATTGATTATTTGCACGGCGTCACACTTTGTGATGCCACAGCATTTTAATCCATAAGATTAGCGGATCCTGCCTGACGGTTTTTATCCCTTGTCACTACTGTTTATCCATACCCGTATTTTTGGATGGAGTAAGACGATGGCGATAACAATTGGCCTCGATTTTGGTAGTGATTCAGTACGCGCGTTGGCAGTGGAGTGTGCCACCGGTGAAGAAATCGCCACCAGCGTAAAATGGTACCCACGTTGGCAGGAAGGTCTGTATTGCGACGGCCCGAACAACCAGTTTCGCCATCATCCGCGCGACTATATTGAGTCAATGGAAACGGCGCTGAAAACCGTGCTGGCCGAACTGAGTGTTGAACAGCGCGCGGAAGTGATCGGGATTGGCGTTGACAGTACCGGCTCAACCCCGGCGCCTATCGATGCCGAGGGCAACGTACTGGCGCTGCGTCCGGAGTTCGCTGAAAACCCGAATGCAATGTTTGTCCTGTGGAAAGATCACACCTCAGTCGAAGAAGCGGAAGAGATTACCCGTCTGTGCCACACGCCAGGCAAGATCGATTACTCCCGCTATATCGGCGGTATTTATTCCAGCGAATGGTTCTGGGCCAAAATCCTGCATGTGACCCGCCAGGATGACGCGGTCGCAGAGGCCGCGGTTTCGTGGATTGAGTTGTGCGACTGGGTTCCGGCCCTGCTCTCCAATACCGTACGTCCACAGGATATTCGCCGCGGACGCTGCAGCGCCGGACACAAATCCCTGTGGCATGAAAGCTGGGGCGGCCTACCGCCAGCCAGTTTCTTTGATGAGCTCGACCCCATCCTTAACCGCCATCTGCCATACCCAATGTTTACCGATACCTTCACGGCCGACCTGCCGGTTGGCACCTTGTGCGCCGAGTGGGCGCAGCGTCTGGGGCTACCGGAAAGCGTGGTGATTGCAGGCGGCGCTTTTGACTGCCATATGGGGGCGGTCGGCGCGGGCGCACAGCCCAATACGCTGGTAAAAGTCATCGGCACGTCGACCTGCGACATTCTGATTGCCGACAAACACAGCGTCGGCGAACGCGCGGTGAAAGGCATATGCGGTCAGGTTGATGGCAGCGTAGTGCCTGATTTTATTGGCCTCGAAGCGGGACAGTCCGCATTCGGCGATATCTATGCCTGGTTTAGCCGCGTGCTGAGCTGGCCGCTGGAGCAGCTTGCGGCGCAGCATCCGGAGCTTAAGACCCAGATTAAAACCAGCCAAAAACAACTGCTGCCAGCACTCACCGAAGCCTGGGCAAAAAATCCGTCACTGGATCACCTGCCGGTGGTGCTCGACTGGTTTAACGGTCGCCGTACGCCCAATGCCAATCAGCGTTTGAAAGGGGTGATTACCGATCTCAATCTGGCCACCGACGCACCCGCGCTGTTCGGTGGGCTGATTGCCGCCACGGCCTTTGGCGCGCGTGCCATTCAGGAATGCTTCACCGAACAGGGCATTGCAGTTAATAACGTGATGGCGTTAGGCGGCATCGCCCGTAAAAATCCGGTCATCATGCAGGCCTGCTGTGACGTGCTAAACCGTCCGCTACAGATTGTCGCCTCCGACCAGTGCTGCGCACTCGGCGCGGCTATCTTCGCCGCCGTTGCCGCGAAAGTACATGCCGATATCCCGGCCGCTCAGCAAAAAATGGCGAGTGCCGTGGAAAACACACTGCAACCTCACCCAGAACAGGCTCAACGTTTTGAACAGCTTTACCGCCGCTACCAGCAGTGGGCGATTAGTGCTGAACAACAATACCTTCCGACTGCCGCTCCGGCGCAACAAGCCCCGGTAGACCTGGCAACCCTGACACATTAAGGACACGACAATGACGATTTTTGATAACTATGAAGTGTGGTTTGTGATTGGTAGCCAGCATCTGTATGGCCCTGAAACCCTGCGTCAGGTAACCCAACATGCGGAGCACGTCGTTAACGCACTGAATACTGAAGCCAAACTGCCCTGTAAGCTGGTATTAAAACCGCTGGGCACGCGTCCGGATGAAATCACCAACCTCTGTCGCGACGCCAACTACGACGACAAATGCGCAGGAATGGTGGTGTGGCTCCACACCTTCTCGCCAGCGAAAATGTGGATCAACGGCCTGACGATTCTCAACAAACCGCTACTTCAGTTCCACACCCAGTTCAACGCTGCCCTGCCGTGGGACAGCATTGACATGGACTTTATGAACCTGAACCAAACCGCGCACGGCGGTCGTGAGTTCGGCTTCATCGGCGCACGTATGCGTCAGCAGCACGCCGTGGTCACCGGTCATTGGCAGGACAAACAGGCGCACGAACGCATCGGCTCCTGGATGCGCCAGGCCGTGTCCAAACAGGATACTCGCCATCTGAAAGTCTGCCGTTTTGGCGACAACATGCGCGAAGTTGCGGTCACTGACGGCGATAAAGTTGCCGCGCAGATCAAGTTCGGTTTCTCGGTCAACACCTGGGCCGTAGGCGACCTGGTACAGGTCGTGAACGCAATTAGCGACGGCGAAATCAATGCGCTGATCGACGAGTACGAAAGCACCTACACCATGACGGCGGCCACACAAGTCCACGGTGAAAAACGTCAGAACGTACTGGAAGCGGCACGTATTGAACTGGGGATGAAGCGCTTCCTGGAACAGGGAGGATTCCACGCCTTCACTACCACATTTGAAGATTTACACGGCCTGAAACAGCTCCCGGGTCTGGCCGTACAGCGTCTGATGCAGCAAGGCTACGGCTTTGCGGGCGAAGGCGACTGGAAAACCGCCGCTCTGCTTCGCATCATGAAGGTGATGTCAACCGGTCTGCAGGGCGGCACCTCATTTATGGAGGATTACACCTACCACTTCGAGAAAGGCAACGATCTGGTACTCGGTTCTCACATGCTGGAAGTGTGCCCGTCCATCGCGGTGGAAGAGAAACCAATCCTCGACGTTCAGCACCTCGGTATTGGCGGTAAAGATGATCCTGCCCGTCTGATCTTCAACACCAAAACCGGCCCGGCCGTGGTTGCCAGCCTGATCGATCTCGGCGATCGTTTTCGCCTGCTGGTTAACTGCATCGATACGGTACAAACGCCGCACTCCCTACCGAAACTGCCGGTGGCCAACGCATTGTGGAAGGCTCAGCCCGATCTGCCGACCGCATCTGAAGCCTGGATCCTTGCCGGCGGCGCGCACCACACCGTCTTCAGTCACGCGCTGGATCTGAACGATATGCGTCAGTTCGCAGAAATGCACGATATCGAGATCGCCGTGATCGACAACGATACCCGCCTGCCAGCCTTTAAAGACTCGCTACGCTGGAACGACGTGTATTACGGGTTCAAACGTTAATTGTCGAAACGGATTGCCCGGTGGCATTTCATTTACCGGGTCTACAAATCACCGTAGGCCGGATAAGCGAAGCGCCATCCGGCATTCAGGAGTTAACATGCTAGAAGATCTTAAACGTCAGGTACTGGAAGCGAATCTGGCGCTGCCAAAGCACAACCTGGTGACGCTGACCTGGGGAAACGTTAGCGCTGTCGATCGCGAGCGCGGCGTGTTTGTGATTAAACCCTCCGGTGTCGATTACAGCGTAATGACTGCCGGCGATATGGTCGTTGTCAGTATTGCAACCGGTGAAGTGGTGGAAGGTAATAAAAAGCCCTCCTCCGATACCCCAACGCACCGCCTGCTGTATCAGGCTTTCCCCACCATTGGCGGCATTGTTCACACCCATTCCCGTCATGCAACCATCTGGGCGCAGGCGGGTCAGTCTATTCCCGCCACGGGGACCACTCATGCGGACTATTTCTACGGCACGATTCCCTGCACACGGAAAATGACCGAGGAAGAAATCAACGGCGAATATGAGTGGGAAACCGGTAACGTGATCGTGGAAGCTTTTGAGCAACAAGGCATTGATGCTTCGCAGATGCCAGGCGTGCTGGTGCACTCTCACGGTCCGTTCGCCTGGGGAAAAGATGCCGAAGATGCCGTACACAACGCCATCGTGCTGGAAGAAGTCGCCTACATGGGGATTTTCTGCCGCCAGCTCGCGCCGCAGTTGCCGGATATGCAGCAAACCCTGTTAGATAAACACTACCTGCGCAAACACGGCGCAAAAGCCTATTACGGACAGTAGTCTCTGCTGGCACAGGACAACTGTATAAAACCACAGCAAATCTATCAGAACCAGGCTATAATCATGCCTGGTTTTTTAATGGATACACAGCGTGGCGCAGGCAGGCTTTATCTTAACCCGGCACTGGCGGGATACCCCGCAGGGGACAGAGGTTTCATTCTGGCTGGCAACAGACAGCGGGCCATTGCATGTCACGCTTGCGCCGCAGGAGTCGGTCGCTTTTATCCCCACCAACCAGACACCCCGCGTCACCACACTGTTACGTACCGAAAAAGGTTATCGCCTGACGCCGCTTCAGCTGCAAGACTTTCATCGTCAGCCCGTTTCTGGCCTGTATTGCCACTCACATCGCCAGCTTATGCGGCTGGAAAAACTGCTGCGCGAAAATGGTGTAACGGTCTACGAGGCCGATGTACGTCCGCCGGAGCGGTATTTGATGGAGCGCTTTATCACCTCTCCCGTTTGGGTGGATGGCGACCTGCGTAATGGCGCTATCGTTAATGCTCGCCTGAAGCCGCACGCAGATTACCGGCCTCCGCTGAAGTGGGTCTCTCTGGATATCGAAACCACCCGCCACGGTGAACTGTACTGCATCGGCCTTGAAGGCTGCGGGCAGCGAATTGTTTATATGCTCGGTCCGGCGAATGGCGATGCCTCCGCGCTCGACTTTCAGCTTGAGTATGTGACGAGTCGCCCGCAGTTACTGGAGAAGCTCAATGACTGGCTTACCCGGCACGATCCTGATGTCATCATCGGCTGGAACGTGGTGCAGTTCGATCTTCGCGTTTTGCAAAAACATGCCGAGCGTTACCGCATTCCCCTGCGTTTTGGCCGCGATAACAGCGAACTGGAGTGGCGCGAGCATGGCTTCAAAAATGGCGTCTTCTTCGCACAGGCTAAAGGTCGTCTGATTATTGACGGCATTGAGGCGCTCAAATCCGCATTCTGGAATTTCTCATCATTCTCACTGGAAACGGTGTCGCAAGAGTTGCTGGGTGAGGGGAAGTCGATTGATAACCCGTGGGACAGAATGGACGAAATCGATCGCCGGTTTGCCCACGATAAGCCCACGCTTGCCACCTACAATCTCAAAGACTGTGAACTGGTCACCCGCATTTTTCATAAAACCGAGATCATGCCATTTCTGCTGGAGCGTTCAACGGTTAACGGCTTGCAGGTCGACAGGCACGGCGGTTCAGTCGCCGCGTTTGGCCATCTCTACCTGCCGCGAATGCACCGGGCGGGCTACGTTGCACCGAATCTGGGTGAAATCCCTGCGCACGCCAGCCCCGGCGGTTACGTGATGGACTCACGCCCGGGTCTGTACGATTCCGTGCTGGTGCTGGATTACAAAAGCCTGTACCCGTCAATTATTCGTACCTTCTTGATCGATCCGGTGGGGCTTATCGAAGGGATGGCGCATCCGGATCGGGAGCACAGTACCGAAGGGTTCCTTGACGCCTGGTTCTCACGCGAAAAGCACTGCCTACCCGAAATCGTGACCCAGATCTGGCACGGGCGCGATGAAGCAAAACGCCTCGGGAATAAGCCGCTCTCACAGGCACTGAAAATCATCATGAACGCGTTTTACGGCGTGCTGGGAACCACCGCCTGCCGCTTTTTCGACCCGAGGCTGGCTTCGTCCATCACCATGCGTGGCCACGCGATCATGCGTCAGACCAAAGCGCTGATTGAAGCTCAGGGCTACGATGTCATCTATGGCGATACCGACTCCACTTTTGTCTGGCTTAAAAAAGCACACTCAGAGGATGATTCAGCCCGGATTGGTCAGGAGCTGGTGAGTTACGTCAATGACTGGTGGGCGCAGTCGCTGAAGCAGCAAAAACTGACCAGCGCGCTGGAGCTGGAATTTGAAACCCATTTTTGTCGCTTTCTGATGCCGACCATTCGCGGCGCAGATACCGGTAGCAAAAAACGCTACGCCGGGATGATTCAGACAGGCGCAGAGCAACGCATGGTGTTTAAGGGCCTCGAAACGGTACGAACTGACTGGACGCCGCTGGCTCAACAGTTTCAGCAGGAGCTGTACCTACGAATTTTTCGTAACCAACCTTATCAGGAGTTTATTCGCGAGACTATCGACCGTCTGATGGCGGGTGAACTGGACGACCAACTGGTGTATCGCAAACGCCTGCGTCGCCCGTTAAGCGAATACCAGCGCAATGTGCCGCCACACGTGCGCGCCGCGCGCCTCGCCGATGAGCAAAATGTAAAGCTGGGACGTCCGCCGCAGTATCAGAATCGCGGTACCATTAAATATGTCTGGACGATAAATGGTCCAGAACCCGTGGATTATCAGCTTTCTGCTCTTGACTATGAGCACTATTTGACCCGGCAGATCCAGCCAGTTGCCGAGGGAATACTTCCCTTTATCGATGATAACTTTGCTACACTACTTACAGGGCAACTGGGGTTATTTTGACGCGTGACGAAACCGTCGCCATCCAGTACCATAGCGCCCTTTCCATTCCTGGACCCCAATACACTTGCTGCCCCTTTACTCTGGCAGAGGGTGAGTATTGCCTGCAACTAAAGATATAGAGCCGAACATATATGCCTTTTACACTTGGTCAACGCTGGATCAGCGATACAGAAAGCGAATTGGGACTTGGTACCGTTGTCGCCATGGATGCACGAACCGTCACATTACTTTTCTCTTCGACGGGCGAAAACCGTCTGTATGCGCGCAGTGATTCCCCCGTGACCCGCGTGATGTTCAATCCTGGTGATACGATAACGAGCCATGAAGGCTGGCAACTGCATGTCGATGAAGTAAAAGAAGAAAACGGCCTGCTTTCCTATATCGGAACTCGCCTTGATACCGAAGAAACCGGTGTCACGCTGCGTGAAGTGCTGCTCGACAGCAAGCTGGTCTTCAGCAAACCACAGGATCGCCTGTTTGCCGGTCAGATTGACCGTATGGACCGCTTTGCACTGCGCTATCGCGCACGTAAATTTCAGAGCGAGCAGTATCGTATGCCGTGGAGTGGTTTGCGTGGTCAACGTACCAGCCTGATCCCTCACCAGCTCAACATTGCTCATGACGTCGGTCGTCGTCATGCTCCTCGCGTATTGCTGGCTGACGAAGTGGGTTTAGGTAAAACCATTGAAGCCGGGATGATCCTGCATCAACAGCTGCTGTCAGGTGCCGCAGAGCGTGTATTGATCATCGTTCCGGAGACGTTACAGCACCAATGGCTGGTCGAAATGCTGCGTCGTTTTAACCTGCGCTTTGCGCTGTTTGATGATGAGCGTTATGCAGAGGCGCAGCACGACGCCTACAACCCGTTTGAAACCGAACAGTTAGTTATCTGTTCGCTGGACTTTGCCCGTCGCAGTAAACAGCGCCTGGAGCATCTGTGTGACGCCGAATGGGATCTGCTTATTGTCGATGAAGCCCATCACCTGGTGTGGAGCGAAGACGCGCCCAGCCGTGAATATATGGCCGTTGAACAACTGGCAGAACGCGTACCGGGCATCCTACTGCTGACCGCAACACCGGAACAGTTGGGCCTGGAAAGCCACTTTGCGCGCCTGCGCCTGCTGGACCCAAGTCGCTTCCACGATTTCGCCCAGTTTGTTGAAGAACAAAAAAATTACCGTCCGGTCGCCGATGCCGTCGCCATGCTGCTGGCAGGCAACCAGCTAAGCAACAATGAGCTGAACATGTTAGGTGACATGATTGGCGAACAGGACATTGAACCGTTATTGCAGGCGGCAAACAGCGACAGCGAAGACGCCCAGAGCGCGCGTCAGGAGCTGGTTTCAATGCTAATGGACAGACACGGCACCAGCCGCGTGCTGTTTCGTAACACCCGTAACGGCGTGAAAGGCTTCCCGAAACGCGAGCTGCATACCATCAAGCTACCCTTGCCAACCCAATACCAGACGGCGATTAAAGTCTCCGGCATCATGGGCGCGCGTAAGAGTGCGGAAGACCGGGCGCGCGACATGCTCTATCCGGAACAGATTTATCAGGAATTCGAAGGCGACACCGGCACCTGGTGGAATTTTGATCCGCGCGTGGAATGGCTGATGGGCTACCTGACCAGCCACCGCTCGCAAAAAGTACTCGTTATTTGTGCGAAAGCCACCACCGCGCTACAGCTGGAGCAGGTGCTGCGCGAGCGCGAAGGTATCCGCGCCGCCGTGTTCCATGAGGGCATGTCGATCATTGAACGTGACCGCGCTGCGGCCTGGTTTAGCGAAGAAGATAGCGGCGCCCAGGTGATGCTGTGCTCTGAGATCGGCTCCGAGGGGCGTAACTTCCAGTTCGCCAGCAATCTGGTGATGTTTGACCTGCCGTTCAACCCGGATCTGCTGGAACAGCGTATTGGTCGTCTGGACCGTATTGGTCAGGCGCATGATATTCAGATTCACGTGCCTTACTTAGAAAAAACCGCGCAATCCGTACTGGTGCGCTGGTACCACGAAGGTCTGGATGCGTTCGAGCACACCTGCCCGACCGGACGTACTATCTATGACACGGTATATAACAACCTGATCGGCTACCTGGCTGAGCCAGAAAATACCTATGGCTTTGATGATCTAATCAAAACCTGCCGCGAACAGCATGACGCGTTGAAAGCGCAACTGGAACAAGGTCGAGATCGCCTGTTGGAGATCCACTCTAACGGCGGCGAAAAAGCGCTGGCACTGGCTGAGAGTATTGAAGAGCAGGACGATGATACCAGCCTGATCGCCTTCGCCATGAACCTGTTTGATATCGTTGGTATTAATCAGGATGACCGTGGTGACAATTTAATCGTGCTGACGCCGTCCGATCATATGCTGGTGCCTGATTTCCCAGGACTGCCGGAAGATGGCTGCACCATTACGTTCGAACGTGATGTCGCCCTGTCGCGTGAAGACGCACAGTTTATTACCTGGGAGCATCCGTTAATCCGTAATGGTCTGGATCTTATCCTCTCCGGCGACACGGGTAGCAGCACAATATCTCTGTTGAAAAACAAAGCATTACCGGTTGGCACCCTGTTGGTTGAGCTGGTGTATGTGGTTGAAGCGCAAGCGCCGAAACAGCTGCAGTTAAACCGTTTCCTGCCGCCAACGCCGGTACGTATGCTGCTTGATAAAAACGGCAATAACCTTGCCGCGCAGGTTGAATTCGAAACCTTTAACCGCCAACTCAGCGCTGTTAACCGCCATACTGGCAGTAAACTGGTCAACGCCGTGCAGCAGGACGTTCATGCCATTCTGCAACTCGGTGAGGCGCAGGTGGAAAAATCGGCTCGTGCGCTGATCGACGCGGCACGTAAAGAAGCGGACGAAAAACTGACGGCGGAACTCTCCCGTCTGGAAGCGCTGCGCGCCGTTAACCCGAACATCCGTGATGACGAACTCAGCGCAATTGAAAGTAACCGTCAGCAGGTGATGGAAAGCCTGGACCAGGCGGGATGGCGTCTTGATGCCCTGCGTCTGATCGTCGTGACGCATCAGTAACGGAGCCATACATGGGGATGGAAAACTACAATCCGCCGCAGGAACCCTGGCTGGTTATCCTGTATCAGGATGAACACATTATGGTAGTCAACAAGCCGAGCGGCTTGTTGTCCGTACCGGGTCGTCTGGATGAACACAAAGACAGCGTGATGACGCGTATTCAGCGCGACTATCCGCAGGCTGAATCCGTCCATCGTCTGGATATGGCCACCAGCGGCGTGATTGTAGTGGCGCTAACGAAAGCGGCAGAGCGCGAGCTAAAACGCCAGTTTCGCGAACGTGAGCCGAAGAAACAGTATGTCGCGCGCGTGTGGGGACATCCTGCTCCTGCCGAAGGTCTGGTTGATTTACCGCTAATTTGCGACTGGCCAAATCGGCCAAAGCAGAAAGTGTGTTATGAAACCGGGAAATCGGCGCAAACCGAGTATGAGGTGGTGGAGTTTGCAGCAGATAACACCGCGAGGGTCGTACTGAAACCGATTACCGGACGCTCCCACCAGCTGCGTGTGCATATGCTGGCATTAGGGCATCCCATCCTCGGCGATCGCTTCTATGCTCCGCCCGAAGCACTGGCGTTGGCACCCCGTCTGCTGCTGCACGCCGAAATGCTAACCATCACGCATCCCGAATACGGCAACAGTATGACGTTTAAAGTCCCGGCGGATTTTTAAAACGTTGCTGTGACACATTTCGTTTTTACTTATTAATACAAATCATTCGAGATGCATCGAGGCGGCAAACGAAGAAATCCCCAGGAGCACAGATAACTATGCGACTGGGGTTTCACAGTTCAGCCAACAAAGAGGCAGCCTGAAGGATGCCATGTATATTTACTTGAAGCCTTTCTGTTCTTTGATTAGCTCGTAAGCCTTTTGAATTTCCTGCGCTTTTTGCTTCGCCATTTCCATCATTTCTGGCGGCAGACCTTTCGCAACCAGTTTGTCCGGATGGTGCTCGCTCATCAGCTTGCGGTATGCGCGCTTAATCGTAGTCGCATCATCGGTCGCTTTCACCCCCAGCACATTGCAGGCGTCTTCCAGCGTCGGGCCACGTTGCGCCTGCTGCCAGCCACCGCCGCCGGACTGCTGCTGATATCCACCGCCAAACTGCGCGCCGCCCTGCATCATACGCAGGAACTGATCAAATTGGGTCCGTGAGATACCCAACTCTTCAGCAATCACATACAGCACTTCACGCTCATTAGGATGCAATGATCCATCGGCAAATGCCGCCTGAATCTGAATCTCCAGGAACATGCGGATCAGATCGAATCGACCAAAACAGACGCTGCGAAACTGACGCATTTTTTCACGTAATGGGTAATTATCCGATTTTCCCACCCGGAAAGCATGTTGTGCGGCCGTACGCGAGTCGCCGTGCAAATTCATCCGGTCCATCAGCTGGCTGGCGATATGAATATCGGCTTCCGTGACACGGCCTTTGGATTTGGTCAGATGCCCCATCACCTCAAAAGTGGTAGCAAAAAACAGCGCCTGGCGTTCACGTTGGTTGGCAAACCACGCCATTTTGCGCATGCGGGCTTTGTCGAACATGTGGCCAACTAACAGGCCCAGAACCACACCCCAGAAGCCGCCGCCCATCATTAAAGCCACGGCTACGCCAATTATCTTTCCCCAATACTGCATAGACTCCCCAAATCTTTCTGCTCTCAGCCAGGCTATGTCCCACAATATAAGGTGCTTTTACCGATTTATGGCAG
Source organism: Citrobacter sp. Cu096 (assembly GCF_030332285.1). Taxonomy (NCBI): domain Bacteria; kingdom Pseudomonadati; phylum Pseudomonadota; class Gammaproteobacteria; order Enterobacterales; family Enterobacteriaceae; genus Citrobacter; species Citrobacter sp. Cu096. The sequence goes on along the minus strand of NZ_JAOWID010000018.1, from coordinate 389,068 downwards.
CGGTCAATTGTGGGACATCGCCTATAATTTGCATTATCATACCTGTCATTCAATGCCGTGCCTAACACCACGGAGCCTTAATCGGCAGGATTAACACTAGCGCAGTGAAGATGAGATAAGTTAGGCTGTGACCGTTTGTCACGCGCGACGCTACTGATGATGGAACAATAAATACAACGTATGAAAAAACGTATTCCCACTCTTCTGGCCACCATGATTGCCAGCGCCCTTTATAGCCAACAGGGTCTGGCAGCCGATCTCGCCTCACAGTGCATGTTAGGCGTGCCAAGCTATAACCGTCCTCTGGTGCAGGGCGAGACCAATGAATTACCCGTCACTATCAATGCCGACAACGCAAAAGGGAATTACCCGGATGATGCGGTGTTTACCGGCAACGTGGATATTGCGCAGGGTAACAGCCGCCTGCAGGCCGACGAAGTGCAGCTTCATCAGAAGCAGGCTGAAGGCCAGCCTGAGCCAGTACGTACCGTCGATGCGCTGGGCAACGTTCATTATGATGACAATCAGGTTATTCTGAAGGGGCCGAAAGGCTGGTCTAATCTGAATACTAAAGATACTAACATCTGGGAAGGTGATTATCAGATGGTAGGTCGTCAGGGGCGCGGAAAAGCCGACCTGATGAAACAGCGAGGCGAAAACCGTTACACTATTCTGGAAAACGGTAGCTTCACCTCCTGTCTGCCGGGTTCCGATACCTGGAGCGTCGTGGGTAGCGAAGTGATCCACGACCGTGAAGAACAGGTCGCAGAGATCTGGAACGCCCGTTTTAAACTGGGTCCAGTTCCGGTCTTTTATAGTCCTTATTTGCAGTTACCCGTCGGCGATAAGCGCCGTTCCGGTTTCCTGATCCCGAACGCAAAATACTCCACCACGAACTATTTTGAGTTCTACCTGCCGTATTACTGGAACATTGCGCCCAACATGGACGCCACCATTACGCCGCATTATATGCACCGTCGTGGCGGTGTTATGTGGGAGAACGAATTCCGCTACCTGACTCAGGCGGGCGCTGGCCTGATGGAGTTCGACTATCTGAACTCAGATAAAGTGTACGAGGATGAGCATCCGAAGGATGACAATTCTCGTCGCTGGCTGTTCTACTGGCAGCACGCTGGCGTGATGGACCAGGTGTGGCGTTTCAACGTCGATTACACCAAGGTCAGCGATACCAGCTACTTTAATGATTTTGACAATAAATACGGTTCCAGTACCGACGGCTATGCCACGCAAAAATTCAGCGTTGGCTACGCGGTACAAAACTTTGACGCGACGGTTTCGACCAAGCAATTCCAGGTCTTCGACGCGCAAAACAGTAACAGCTATTCTGCGCAGCCGCAGTTAGACGTCAACTATTACCAGAATGACGTCGGGCCGTTTGATACCCGTATTTATGGCCAGGCGGTTCATTTCGTTAACACTAACGACAACATGCCGGAAGCCACGCGCGTTCATCTTGAACCGACCATCAACCTGCCGTTGTCGAACAACTGGGGAAGTATCAATACCGAAGCAAAACTGCTGGCAACACACTATCAGCAGACTAATCTCGATTGGTACAACAATAACCCGAGTAACGTTAACAAACTCGATGATTCAGCCAACCGCGTCATGCCGCAGTTTAAAGTTGACGGCAAGCTGGTGTTCGAGCGTGACATGCAAATGCTGGCGCCGGGCTATACCCAAACGCTGGAGCCGCGCGCGCAGTATCTTTACGTACCGTATCGTGACCAAAGTCATATCTATAACTATGACTCTTCCCTGCTGCAATCTGACTACAGCGGCCTGTTCCGTGACCGTACTTATGGCGGCCTGGACCGTATCGCCTCAGCCAACCAGGTGACGACCGGGGTCACATCTCGTGTTTATGATGATGCGGCGGTTGAACGTTTTAATATTTCCGTGGGTCAAATCTACTATTTCACCGAGTCTCGCACTGGCGATGACAACATAAAATGGGAGAATGACGACAAAACGGGCTCACTGGTATGGGCTGGCGACACCTACTGGCGCATCTCCGATCGCTGGGGTTTGCGCAGTGGGATCCAGTACGACACACGTCTGGACAGCGTCGCAACCAGTAGCAGCAGTATCGAATACCGCCGCGACGAAAACCGTATGCTGCAGTTGAACTACCGTTATGCCAGCTCGGAGTATATCCAGGCTACCCTGCCGTCTTACTACTCTACGGCAGAGCAGTATAAAAACGGGATCTCACAGGTAGGCGCGGTGGCAAGCTTCCCAATCGCTGACCGTTGGTCGATTGTTGGCGCTTACTACTTCGATACCAACGTGAACAAAGAAGCAGATTCAATGCTGGGACTGCAGTACAACTCCTGCTGTTACGCCATTCGCTTCGGCTACGAACGTAAGCTGAACGGCTGGGATAACACCCAGAAACACGCGATTTATGACAACACGATCGGCTTTAATATCGAACTGCGCGGCCTGAGTTCCAACTATGGTCTGGGCACTAACCAAATGCTGCGTTCGAACATTCTGCCGTATCAAAGCTCTTTATGATCTGATTGATTTACAACGTAATCCGCATTGCGGTTAATTGATAATGGAAAAAGTATGAAGAACTGGAAAACGCTGCTTCTCGGTATCGCCATGATCGCGAATACCAGTTTCGCTGCCCCACAGGTGGTCGATAAAGTCGCAGCCGTCGTCAATAACGGCGTCGTTCTGGAAAGCGACGTCGATGGCTTAATGCAGTCAGTAAAACTAAATGCGGGTCAGGCGGGTCAACAGTTACCGGACGATGCCACGCTGCGTCATCAGATCCTGGAACGTTTGATCATGGATCAAATTCTCCTGCAGATGGGTCAGAAGATGGGTGTAAAAATCTCTGACGAGCAGTTGGATCAGGCTATCGCCAATATCGCCAGGCAAAACAACATGACGCTGGATCAGATGCGCAGCCGTCTGGCACAGGATGGTTTAAACTATTCCACTTATCGTAACCAGATCCGCAAAGAGATGACTATCTCTGAAGTGCGTAACAACGAAGTTCGCCGTCGCGTTACCATATTGCCACAGGAAGTGGATGCCCTGGCGAAGCAGGTCGGCAACCAAAATGATGCCAGCACCGAACTGAACCTGAGCCACATTCTGATCCCACTGCCGGAAAACCCAACTTCCGATCAGGTAAACGAAGCGGAAAGCCAGGCGCGTTCAGTAGTTGATGAAGCACGTAACGGTAGCGATTTTGGCAAATTGGCCATCACTTATTCCGCCGATCAGCAGGCGTTGAAAGGCGGCCAGATGGGTTGGGGACGCATTCAGGAACTGCCGGGCATCTTTGCCCAGGCGTTAAGCACCGCGAAAAAAGGCGATATCATTGGTCCAATTCGCTCTGGAGTCGGCTTCCATATTCTGAAAGTCAACGATATGCGTGGTCAGAGCCAAAGCATTTCCGTGACTGAAGTTCATGCCCGCCATATTCTGCTCAAACCGTCGCCGATCATGACCGACCAACAGGCGCGTCTGAAACTGGAACAAATCGCGGCAGATATTAAGAGCGGTAAAACCACCTTCGCGGCAGCAGCTAAAGAGTTTTCTCAGGATCCGGGTTCTGCTAACCAGGGCGGCGATCTGGGCTGGGCTGCAGCGGATATTTTCGACCCAGCTTTCCGCGATGCGCTGACCAAACTTCACAAAGGCCAGATGAGCACCCCAGTGCACTCCTCTTTCGGCTGGCATCTGATCGAGCTGCTGGACACGCGTAACGTTGATAAAACTGACGCCGCGCAGAAAGACAGAGCTTATCGTATGCTGATGAACCGTAAATTCTCGGAAGAAGCGGCAACCTGGATGCAGGAACAGCGCGCCAGCGCCTACGTCAAAGTTCTGAGCAACTAATGACTCGTACTCAACGCGTTGTTATCACTCCCGGCGAACCCGCCGGGATTGGCCCCGATCTGGTGGTTCAACTCGCGCAGCGTGAGTGGCCTGTAGAACTCGTTGTCTGTGCGGATGCAGCACTCCTCAGTGACCGGGCAGCAATGCTCGGTTTACCGCTTTCACTCCTCCCCTACACTCCAGATACCCCAGCCCGACCGCAATCAGCAGGCACGCTGACGCTGTTACCGATTGCGCTGCGAACACCTGTAGTCGCGGGTCAGTTGGCAGTAGAGAACGGGCAATATGTGGTGGATACGCTGGCTCGCGCCTGCGATGGTTGTCTGCGAGGGGAGTTTGCGGCATTGATTACCGGTCCGGTTCACAAGGGCGTAATCAATGACGCTGGCGTCCCGTTTACCGGGCACACCGAGTTCTTTGAAGAGCGATCACAGGCGAAGAAAGTTGTCATGATGCTGGCAACCGAAGAGCTGCGCGTTGCCGTGGCAACCACGCATCTGCCGCTCAGAGCCGTTGCTGATGCCATTACGCCCGCTCTGCTTCAGGAAGTGATCGGTATTCTGCATCATGATTTGCGTACTAAGTTCGGCATTGCCGATCCGCATATTCTGGTGTGCGGTCTTAACCCGCATGCCGGTGAAGGCGGTCATATGGGAACGGAAGAGATAGAAACTATCATTCCGGTTCTCGATGAACTGCGTGCGCAGGGGATGAAATTGAATGGCCCGCTGCCCGCAGATACGCTGTTTCAGCCCAAGTATCTCGACCACGCGGATGCCGTGCTGGCAATGTACCACGATCAGGGTCTCCCCGTGCTAAAATACCAGGGATTTGGTCGCGGTGTGAACATCACGCTGGGCCTGCCCTTTATTCGCACATCCGTCGATCACGGTACCGCGCTTGAACTTGCGGGACGTGGACAAGCAGATGTCGGCAGTTTTATTACGGCGCTTAATCTCGCCATCAAAATGATTGTTAATACCAATGAATAATCGAGTCCATCAGGGCCACTTAGCCCGTAAACGTTTCGGGCAAAACTTCCTCAACGATCAGTTTGTGATCGAAAGTATTGTCTCTGCAATCAACCCGCAGAAGGGTCAGGCTATGGTCGAAATCGGCCCAGGCCTGGCTGCGCTAACCGAGCCAGTAGGCGAACGCCTGGACCAGCTCACGGTCATTGAGTTAGACCGCGATCTCGCCGCGCGCCTGCAAACGCACCCGTTTTTAGGGCCGAAGCTGACGATTTATCAGCAAGACGCCATGACCATGAACTTCGGCGAACTCGCCCAAACAATGGGGCAACCGCTGCGCGTATTCGGTAACCTGCCGTACAACATCTCCACACCGCTGATGTTCCATCTTTTTACCTATACTGATGCCATTGCCGACATGCATTTCATGTTGCAAAAAGAGGTGGTAAACCGTCTGGTTGCAGGGCCAAACAGTAAAGCGTATGGTCGATTAAGCGTCATGGCGCAGTATTACTGCAATGTGATCCCGGTACTTGAAGTGCCGCCATCCGCATTTACGCCAGCGCCTAAAGTCGATTCTGCCGTTGTGCGTCTGGTCCCTCACGCAACAATGCCGTATCCGGTTAAAGATGTTCGTGTGCTGAGCCGTATTACCACTGAAGCGTTTAATCAGCGTCGTAAAACGGTACGTAACAGCCTCGGCAATTTGTTTAGCGTTGAAGTACTGACAGAGCTGGGCGTTGATCCGGCGATGCGAGCGGAAAATATCTCTGTCGCGCAATACTGCCGGATGGCTAACTATCTGTCGGAAAACGCGCCATCGAAGGAGAGTTAAACATGATCAATTCGCCCCGAGTGTGCATTCAGGTACAAAGCGTCTACATTGAAGCGCAATCCTCACCTGATGATGAACGTTACGTTTTTGCTTATACCGTGACTATCCGCAATTTGGGGCGAGCGCCTGTGCAGCTATTGGGGCGTTATTGGTTGATCACCAATGGTCATGGCCGTGAAACCGAAGTTCAGGGCGAAGGTGTGGTTGGCGTTCAGCCCCACATCGAACCTGGCGAAGAGTACCAGTACACCAGCGGCGCGGTGATTGAAACGCCGCTTGGCACCATGCAGGGTCATTACGAAATGATCGATGAACAAGGGATCGCCTTTACCATCGACATTCCCGTGTTCAGACTCGCCGTTCCTACACTCATTCATTAAAACAATAGCTATGGCAACATACCTCATTGGCGACGTTCACGGTTGTTACGATGAACTGATAGCCTTGCTGCACCAGGTAGACTTTAATCCCGAGCAAGACACCTTATGGCTCACCGGCGATCTGGTTGCGCGAGGGCCAGGCTCGTTAGACGTTTTACGCTACGTTAAATCGCTGGGCGATAGCGTGCGGTTAGTTCTCGGTAATCACGATTTACACCTGCTGGCCGTGTTTGCCGGCATTAGCCGTAATAAACCGAAAGACCGACTCACACCGCTGCTTGAAGCTCCGGATGCTGATGCACTGCTTAACTGGCTGCGTCGCCAGCCGCTGTTGCAGATTGATGAAGAGAAGAAGCTGGTGATGGCGCATGCAGGGATTACCCCACAGTGGGACCTACAGACGGCGAAGGACTGTGCACGCGATGTTGAAGCCGTGTTGTCGAGCGACTCGTATCCGTTTTTCCTCGATGCAATGTACGGTGACATGCCTAATAACTGGACCCCGGAGCTGACGGGGCTGGCCCGCCTGCGTTTTATTACCAACGCGTTCACCCGCATGCGTTACTGCTTCCCCAACGGTCAACTTGATATGTACAGCAAAGAGTCGCCAGAAGATGCGCCAGCTCCGCTGAAGCCGTGGTTTGCCATTCCAGGCCCCGTTAGTGACGCCTATAGCATTGCATTCGGGCACTGGGCATCGCTGGAGGGCAAAGGCACGCCAGAAGGTATTTACGCGTTGGATACGGGGTGTTGCTGGGGAGGCGATCTCACCTGTCTGCGCTGGGAAGACAAACGCTACTTTGTGCAGCCATCAAATCGCCATCTGAATATGGATCCCGGCGAAGCGGTCAACGCCTGATAATCGTCTGCTGAGAGGTTCAGGCCTGATGGCGCTAAGCTTATCAGGCCTACATCGGGCACAAGAGTTGGCCGGATAAGGCATTTCGCCGCCATCCGGCACTTACAGTATTAACGACGTTCCAGAATCTCGAAGCAGTAGCTGTGAGAGTTTTGCGCGTCGGCATCGTGGAATTCGCTGAAAACAGATTCCCAGTCGTCCGGTTCGTAGTCCGGGAAATGGGTATCTCCCTCCACTTCCGCATCAATGTGTGTCAGATACAGCTTCTGCGCTTTCGGCAGGAACTGCTCATACACACGCCCACCGCCAATCACCATAATTTCAGGCTCATCGCCACAGGCCGCAATGGCTTCATCAACAGACTTCACCCACTGCACACGATCGTCGGTGCCGGGCTTGCTGCTGATGACGATATTTTTACGCCCCGGCAACGGTCGCCCGATGGATTCCCAAGTGTGGCGCCCCATGACGACCGGCTTGTTTAAGGTATTACGTTTAAACCAGGCGAGATCGGCAGGTAGGTTCCACGGCATGGCGTTTTCCATACCGATGACGCGATCTACCGCTAACGCCGCAATCAGACTGATCATTGAATATTTCCCGGATACAAAAAAATTGTCGCCACTATACGGAAAGCGCAATCTTTCGTCGACTAGCCAAAGGAAGATGTGCATGAAAATTTTCTGTTCTGCTGGCGAGTCCGCGACTTCTGAGTGGACTCCCAGCATTACAGTAGTTCAAAAACAGCCAATTAGCAGTAAAGTTTGCAGAACATCACATTTTTTACCCTATGCTGACGGTTTCACTTCCGGTTCATCGGCGACATCGCCCGTATGTTTACCTTCATCCGTGCCTTGCCAGCCATGGCGTTGAATCAATGATAAGTGCTGACGATCTTCCGCAATAATTTCACTTAGCATTGCACTGGTGCGCTTATAAACCGCCGCGCGGGAAATTGCGTCATTTTCCCCTTTCACCATCTCCTCAACCATTAACGTATTGAAGCGGCGGAAGACATCGGCCCGCTCACGCGCTTCATAGCGCCCAAGCCCGAGCCTTTCCAGCGCCAGGCGTCCGGTTTTCAGCGCGCCTTCAAAGGTCTCACGTTCAGGCATGTCCACACCCGCCTGACGCAGCCGGATGTAATGATCCACGTCGCGCGCGCGGGCAATAATTTGTAGATGTGGGAAATGCTCTTTCACCATTTCGGTCAGTTGCAGGCTGGTTTGGGGATCGTCAATGGCATTAATAATCACCTCTGCTTTAGCCGCTCCGGCTGACTCCAGCAGATCCATCCGGGTCGCATCGCCATAGAAAACCTTCATCCCGAATTTACGCAGCGTTTCGATATGGTCCGGGTCATGATCAAGAACCACCATTTTGACCCCACTCGACAACAGCAAACGACCGGTTATCTGGCCAAATCGCCCAAATCCAGCGATGATCACCCGCGGTTGCTCCTCATCGATTTCATCCGCTTCCCGCGCTTCACCAGTCGCCGATTTTTCCAGACGCGTCAAAATCACCAGCAAAATCGGCGTAGCCGCCATCGACAACGCCACCGCCAGCGTCAGCGATTTCGCCCAGTCAGGATCAAGCACGTTTGCCATTTGTGCCGCGCCAAACACCACGAAGGCAAACTCACTGCCCTGCCCAAGTAATACGGCAAACCATCTGCGCTGCTTGTTCGGCACCTGTAACGGTTTCGCTATCAGCCATAGCATGACTGTTTTAATCACCAGGAAACCAACCAGCAGAATGATGATGCGCAAAGGATTATCAATCAGCGTACCAAAGTCGATAGACATCCCCACGCCGATGAAGAACAGCCCCAGCAGCAGCCCTTTAAACGGCTCAATATCGCTTTCCAACGCGTGGCGATACTCAGAACTCGCCAGCAACACGCCGGCCAGGAACGCCCCCATCGCCATCGAAAGACCAACTTCTTCCAACAGCAGACCAAAACCGAAAACGAGGAACAGCGCGACGGCGCTGAAAACTTCCCGCAGGCCTGAGCGCGCAACAAAACGCAAGGCAGGACGGGTGACATAACGCCCTAACAGCACCACCAGCACCAGCGCGCCAGCTACCTTAAGGGCTGACAATGCAAATGCCCCAAGCGTGGTCGATGCGCCGCTTGCCGCCAGTAAGGGAATCATTGCCACCAGAGGAATAGCGGCGATATCCTGGAACAGCAGCACGGCAAATGCGCTACGCCCCAGTTGCGACACCATCAGGTTACGTTCATTCATCGCCTGCATCGCGATGGCTGTCGAGGAAAGCGCCAGCGTCATGCCGATCAGCTCCGCCACCTGCCAGCGCAGGCCAAGGAACATACAGAACAAACCAATCAAACCGCCGCAAACCACCATCTGTAGCGCACCGCCGCCGAACACCGAAGCCCGCAGTTTCCACAAACGCTGCGGATCCAGCTCCAGGCCGATGACAAACAGCATCAGCACCACGCCGATCTCGGCAAAATGCAGGATTGATTCGGCGTCCGTCACCAGCCTCAGACCCCATGGTCCGATAATGCACCCGGCGATGAGATACCCCAGTACCGACCCTAGCCCCAGCCGCACGGCGATGGGGACAATCAGCGCCGCCGATCCAAGATAAATCAGCGCCTGAATCAGCGTATGACTATCCATGATGAACCTCCTGCCACTCGAGCAGACGCTGTTTATAATGACGCGCTTGCGCCTGCAGCGTCTCGTCATCACAGATAAACGTACAGTGCATCGCAAATGGCGGCAGCCATTTGAGACCACAATATAATGCCGTGGCCTGCAAAGGTTGGGAAAGCACATCAAAGCCTGGATGGGAGCCGATATTAAAGTGGTTTTCACCGCCGCCGGTGGTCACAGCCCACATGAGATGCTTACCGTGCAGCGCAGTACCGTCGTGACCGTATGCCCAACCGTGTGCAAGGACCTTATCCATCCACAGCTTGAGTAACGGAGGTGTGCTATACCACTGCATAGGATGCTGCCAGATAATCAACTCTGCGCGCGCCAGGGCTTCCTGTTCAGCGGCAATATCGATATTAAAGTCGGGGTAGAGCTGGTAGAGCGAGCGGATCTCCACGCCCTCCAGCGTCCTTGCCTGTTCAAGCATCCGCTTATTCGCATGCGAATGCTGAGGATAGGGATGCGCGTAAATGATGAGAATCATGATTAGCCTGTATCACTGCATTATTGTAATAACAGTGAGTTTAGTCAGTTAATCCACAGGCTAACAGTCAATATTATTGAGCAGATAAATGGAAAAATCTGAGCTAGTTATCCAGTTCGCTCATATCCTTAACCTGATCGCGGTTAATTTGTTCCGTCTTACCTGTTTGCGCGTTTTTGTACGACACCAGGCCGGTATCATCATCAACCTGCGGTTTGCCGTCGGTGACGATGGTTTTACCATCGGTGGTTTTCACCGCCTGATTTGAGGAGCAACCGGCTACGGTAAACAGTGCTGCTGCGGTAAAAATGGAAGTGATCAGAATATGTTTCTGCATGGTGTTCTCCCTGCTTTTCAGTCGTTTTCAGTGATATATCCGTTAACTGTAGGCTAACTGACTGAGTTGCAGGGAAAATACAGAACACTCTTAATAGCCTGCCCTGACCACCGGCTTACTACGAATCGTCATTTGGCTGGTTTGCGCCAGCGTCAGACCTCGCGTTTCCGGGGCGAAAGCGATGGACACGAGCAGGCCTACCAGCGAAATTCCCGCGCCCATCAGCATCACATTACTGATCCCGTATTTGGTGATGAACACCGGCAGCGCCCAGGTTGACACAATGGTGCCGATACGGCTTAACGACATAATCACCCCGACTGCAGAGGCACGAATATCGGTGGGAAACAGTTCGTTTGGGTATAGCCATTGCAGGTTTCCCGGCCCCCCCGAGAAAAACGCGTACACGGCAAACGCCAGCACCACCAGCCATGCGCCCATATCAGGGATTAGCCCCAGCACAGCCAGCGCCAGCGTCATCATAATAAAGCTGCCAATTAACAGCGGTCGACGGCCCGCGCTATTGAGCCAGAACATGGGAGGAATACACCCCAGCATAAAGCACAGGCTGATCACCACATTGCCCAACGCGGCGCTTTTCCCGGCGCCGAGCCCCAGTAGCCCAACAATCTGCGGACCAAAGGTATAAATGGCAAACATCGGGATCACTTGACAGGTCCAGATGGCGGCAACAAACAGGACAAACGGGAAATGTCGGCGATTAAACAACTGAAGGAAACGCGTCTGCTGGGGTGCTTCTTCGTCGAATACCACCGGTTCGCCAAACAGTTTGATCATCATCTCCTCGCACTCTTTCACCCGACCTTTACGCAGCAACCAGCGTGGCGATTCAGGAAGATCGAAACGCCCAATCAGGATCAAAATGCAGGGGATCACCGCGCTGCCCAACATCCAGCGCCATCCGCCCTCAACATCATACAAAAAGTAACCGACCAGATCGGCACAGGTGGCGCCGACATACCACATCGCCGCGATAAAACCGATGGAGAAAGCGCGCTGGCGGGTATTGGAGAACTCGGTAATCATTGAGGTTGCGATCGGGTAATCAGCCCCAATCACCACCCCGATCAGCACCCGCATCACCAACAACTCAACGGGCGAGGAGACAAACATGGTTGCCGCCGATATCACGCCAATGGCGATAATATCGATGATAAACATTTTACGGCGCCCGACCTTATCGGAAATGTAGCCAAACAGCGACGTCCCGACAAACAAACCGGCGAGCGTACCAGCCCCCAGCAGACCAATCCACTCGGCATCCAGTTTCAACGCTGGCGTGAGCTGTTCGAGCGCCACGCCAATCATCACCAGCACATAACCATCCAGAAACGGCCCACCGCTTCCCCACAGCATTATCCGGCGGTGAATAGAGGTAAATTTGATGTCATCAAAGTTCCTGGGCTGCTGCATGGCTATATCCTGTTTTATTTTAACTTAATGCCTGATAGCGCCTATCAGGCCTATGAACCGTACCTGTAAGCCGGATAAGGCGAAGCCGCCATCCGGCACCAGGTTTAGCCATAGCGGAACTCCACGCCAAACGTCCCGCGCGGGTATTCCCATTTTTCCAGCGCTGTATCGAGTCCAAGAATTCGACACGTCCCACACTCGAGGCATCCGGCGTAATCAAAGCGTACGCTGCCGTCGTCCTGCTTTTTATACAGTCCAGCCGGGCAGGCCTTAATCAGCACCTCCAGCGCCTGTTTATCAGGATCGGTTTTGAGAATGATGTGTGGGCTGTCTTCATCGACATTGAACTTATTGACGCCCAGTTTGACGTCCACATTGACGGGAGAAGTCATAATACGGTCACTCCTTTCAGGCCATCTTTCATCAGGTTGATGAAGCCCACTTTCTTCGCATGGCGCAGGATTTTTTTACGCATTGGCACCGGGGCGGAACCATCTACGGTGAACAGGTCGCGTGCGATACTGACCGCCATTTCGGGATAAGCGGTAAACATGCGCGGGTTATCAAGAAAAGCGGGCAGCTTTTGATACATACGCATATCACGCATCGGGCCGTCGTCCAGATGCTGACGGTATTCACCCAGCGACTGCTTGCTAAAGTCGTCACGCTTCATGGCTGAAAGCACCGTTTTCGCCGCCGCTTCGCCTGCGGCGATGGCCAAATCCATACCGCGAATAGTAAAGCCGAGGTTCATACACATTCCGGCAGCGTCACCGGCAATCAGTACGCCGTCACCCACCAGTTCTGGCTGCATGTTGATACCGGCTTCAGGTACAACGTGCGCGGCATATTCCACCAGCTTGCCACCGGCGATCAGCGGGGCAACTGCCGGATGCTGTTTGAAATCTTCCAGCATTTGTGGGACCGATTTTTTCGCGTCTTTCAGATGATGAAGACCGCAGACCAGTCCCAGAGAAAGGGTTGTTTCATTCGTATAGAGAAAGCCACCGCCCATCAATCCATCGGTTGGCGATCCGGCAAACAGACAGGCTGCGCCTTCGTTCCCCTGTAACTGGAAACGATCTTCAATCACTGATTTCGGCAATTCGATCAGCTCTTTTACGCCGACGGCAACATGCGATGCCTCGACGCGCTTTGCCATACCCAACTTTTCAGCCAACAGAGAGTTTACGCCATCAGCAAGGATCACTACCCTGGACTCCAGAATATCGCCATCGGCTTCCACGCCCACGACTTTACCCTCGCGCTGCACAACGTTATCCACGCGAATACCGGTGATGAGCTGAGCGCCCGCCTCCTCGGCCTGTTCCATCAGCCAGGCATCAAATTTGCTGCGTAAGACGGAATAAGAAACCTGCGACGATGTGGCGTCTTCGCCGTTGCAATAATCAATGGACATCGCCCCTTTATCGGTCATAAAGGCGAGTTTCTCGTGGGTGATGACGCGTTCAATGGGGGCCTGCTCAGCAAAACCGGGAATGATGCGCTCCAGGCTATGCGCATACATGCGCCCACCGGTGACATTCTTCGCGCCAGCAGAATTGCCGCGCTCGATAACCAGCACCTGTGCGCCTTCCCGAGCCAGCACCAGCGCCGCAACCGAACCAGCCAGACCTGCACCCACGATGATGGCATCAAAGATATCTTCGGACATACGTACTCCTGTCAGCGGCAGGACACCTTCGCATCCTGCCCGAAATGGTTTAACGCGCTAAGGCAGCCGTCAGCGCAGGCAGGATCTTCAGCGCATCGCCAACGATGCCGTAATCCGCATACTGAAATATCGGCGCATTTTTATCTTTGTTAATGGCGAAAATCGTCTGTGCGCCGTTGGCGCCGACCATATGTTGGATCTGCCCGGAAATCCCCACCGCCAGATACAGTTCAGGCTTGAGCATCAGGTTGGAGATACCGACGTAGCGTTCGTGCTCCATCCACTTCTCGTTTTCCGCCACCGGACGGGAACAGGCCAGCTCAGCGCCAATCGTCTGGCACAGCGCTTCGGCCAGCGAGATATTTTCTTTGCTGCCGATACCACGTCCCACGCTGACCACCAGGCGAGCCTTGTCGAGGTCGACGCTGTTGCTCTGACGCGCCTGAGTTGCCGTACGGGTCACGGCAACGGCCGGAGCCTGCCACTGTACGGTATGCATCTCGCCGCTGCGGGTAGCATCGGGTTGCTGCGCGTCAAACGTCCCGCTGCTGAGTGTAATCACGGCAAACGGCGAAGCGATTGTTTCCGCCCCTATCGCCAGGCCGCCGTAGACCATATGTTTGACCGCCGCTTTACCATCCTGTACGACGACTGCGCTGGCATCGTTTGAAACTGCAGCTGACAAGCGAAAGCCCAGTTTTGCCGCTAGCAACTTGCCCCGACGCGTATTGGGCAGCAGTACTGCGCCGTCCTCGCTGTGCTGACGAATGGTCTGGGCCATCACTTCGGCGTAGTCTTCGACCATACGCTCTTCTGGTTTACCGCTGAGCAACCAGACATGATCTGCCCCCAAATGACATGCCGTCGCGCTGTCTGCATCGCTCAGTACAAACGTGTTAACTTTTTCACCTAAAGCCTGCGCACCTTTCATCAGTTCCGGCAGACGAGAAGGGGTATCGCTGAATACCCAGATACTGGAAAATTTGTTCATAACATCCCCTGATAATTAAATGATTTTGCGAAGATTCTCGACAAACGCGGCAATCTGTTCTTCACCGTCACCTTCAATCACAACGCGCTGACGCTCGCGCTGCTTCGGCGCAGCAACCTGCTGTGCGGAATACGCCTGCACGCTGTTCAGTCCAATGTCTGCAGGCGACCAAACCTGAACCGGTTTTTTCGCCGCGCCAAGAATGGCTTTCATGGAAGGGATTTGTGGGGTGTTGATATCCGTTGAGACCGCGATGATCGCCGGAAGCGGGATGCTCAGTGTTTCGACTTCATCTTCCAGTTCACGCTCTACCGTCAGCGTGCTGTCGGTAAGAGAGAGGATTTTACTCACGCCGTTAATCGTGGGAACGTTCAGTGCTTCGCCCACCAGCAGGCCAACCTGCTGAGCATAGAGATCGGAAGAACCGTCACCACAGATAATTAGATCGAAACCGGCTTTTTGCGCGGCGGCAGCCAACACGGTAGCCGTTTGTTGTGGCAGCGCCTGTTCAAATTGATCGTCAATCACAACAATCAGTTCATCAGGACCACGGGAGAGCACATCTTTGCGCCCTTTTGCATTGGTCAGCGCTTTGCCGCCGACGCTCATGGCCACAACCTGGGCCTCGCCTGCCTGTTGTTTTAACTGGCAAGCTGCTTCGATCGCATTCAGGTCGTACTGGCTGATTTTGCCATCCGCTTTGCTGAAATCGAGTGAACCATCAGCATTATTAATCGCAATATCCTGTTCATCAGGTACGCATTTGTAGCAAGTAATTATCTTCATTGCATCTCCAGAAATCATGAAGGAAACGTATTTATATCGGCGGTGTTAAATACAGATATCACGCTCTTTAATTCGGAAATAAAACCTTAATCACCAATATTGAAAATGTCACACATTGAAATTCGTAACTTTCAATAGTGTTACGCACCTCACCAATATTGAAAGAATTACGACAAATATAAAAATTTTCAATATTGTCTGCGGGTTCAACAATATTGAATGCCAGCCACTTAAAAAAGTTAAAAAACCACAGATAACACACTGATTAACAACAAAAAACAGCATGAATTTAAGCAAATTAACCAGCGTAAAAAAGTGTGACACAGATAACAGAACCACCCGAAATGAATACTCATTATGAGTTACTCACTGAGGCGCCCCAGAGGTTAAAAAGTTATCAACAAATCATTAATAATAAATAAACAAACGATCACACACGGGCACGCTAAATAAATTTCGTTTTCACACTGGAATTCACTTATGAAAAATGAAAAGAGAAAGTCGGGAATTGAACCGAAGGTTTTTTTTCCGCCATTAATAATAGTTGGAATACTTTGTTGGCTAACAGTAAGAGATCTCGATGCCGCTAACGTCGTTATTAATGCGGTATTCAGTTATGTCACCAGTGTCTGGGGCTGGGCATTTGAATGGTATATGGTCGTCATGCTCTTCGGCTGGTTCTGGTTGGTTTTTGGCCCGTATGCCAAAAAGAAATTAGGCGACGAAAAACCGGAGTTTAGTACCGCCAGCTGGATCTTTATGATGTTCGCCTCCTGTACTTCAGCAGCGGTACTGTTCTGGGGCTCCATCGAGATCTACTACTATATCTCCACCCCACCGTTCGCCCTGGAACCCAATTCCACGGGTGCGAAAGAGATAGGTCTGGCTTACAGCCTGTTCCACTGGGGACCGCTGCCATGGGCAACCTACAGCTTCCTTTCCGTGGCCTTCGCCTATTTCTTCTTTGTGCGCAAGATGGACGTCATCCGTCCTAGCTCCACGCTGGTACCATTAGTGGGCGAAAAGCATGCGAAAGGGCTGTTCGGCACCATCGTTGATAACTTCTACCTGGTAGCGCTGATTTTTGCGATGGGTACCAGCCTCGGTCTGGCGACACCGCTGGTAACCGAGTGTATGCAATGGCTGTTCGGTATTCCGCATACACTGCAATTAGATGCCATCATCATTACCTGCTGGATCATTCTGAACGCCATTTGCGTAGCCTGCGGCCTGCAAAAAGGAGTCAGAATCGCCAGCGACGTACGTAGCTACCTGAGCTTCCTGATGCTGGGCTGGGTGTTTATCGTCAGCGGCGCCAGCTTCATCATGAACTACTTTACCGACTCGGTCGGCATGCTGCTGATGTATCTGCCGCGCATGCTGTTCTATACCGATGCCATCGGCAAAGGCGGCTTCCCGCAGGGTTGGACCGTCTTCTACTGGGCATGGTGGGTCATTTACGCCATCCAGATGAGCATCTTCCTGGCACGTATTTCTCGTGGTCGTACCGTACGTGAACTGTGCTTTGGGATGGTGCTGGGCCTGACCGCTTCTACCTGGATCCTGTGGACAGTCCTTGGCAGCAATACCCTGCTGCTGATGGATAAAAACATTCTCAACATCCCACAGCTGATTGAACAACACGGCGTGGCGCGCGCCATTATCGAAACCTGGGCCGCCTTGCCATTCAGCACCGCCACCATGTGGGGCTTCTTCATCCTTTGTTTTATTGCCACCGTCACGCTGATTAACGCCTGCTCTTATACCCTGGCGATGTCCACCTGTCGCGAAGTCCGCGATGGTGAAGAACCACCGCTGTTAGTGCGTATCGGCTGGTCCGTGCTGGTCGGCATCATCGGTATCGTTCTACTGGCGCTGGGCGGGCTGAAGCCAATACAGACCGCGATTATCGCCGGAGGATGCCCGCTGTTCTTCGTCAATATCATGGTGACGCTGTCCTTTATTAAAGACGCCAAAGTGCACTGGAAAGACAAGTAATTCTTATTAACCCAATTGATCAAGAGGCTGAAAGATGGATTTCAACTTAAATGACGAGCAGGAGCTGTTTGTCGCCGGTATTCGTGAACTGATGGCCAGTGAGAACTGGGAAGCTTATTTTGCCGAGTGCGATCGCGACAGCGTCTACCCTGAGCGTTTTGTTAAAGCGCTGGCGGATATGGGCATCGATAGCCTGTTGATTCCGGAAGAACACGGTGGACTGGAAGCGGGTTTTGTCACCGTGGCCGCCGTCTGGATGGAACTCGGCCGCCTGGGCGCGCCAACCTATGTGCTGTACCAGTTACCGGGGGGTTTTAACACCTTCCTGCGTGAAGGGACCCAGGAACAAATCGATAAAATTATGGCGTTCCAGGGAACCGGTAAGCAGATGTGGAACTCTGCGATCACCGAACCGGGAGCGGGATCGGATGTTGGCAGCCTGAAAACCACTTATACACGTAAAAATGGTAAGGTTTATCTTAATGGCAGTAAGTGCTTTATCACCAGTAGTGCCTATACCCCTTACATCGTGGTAATGGCGAGAGATGGCGCATCGCCGGATAAACCTGTTTACACCGAGTGGTTCGTTGACATGAGCAAAGCGGGCATCAAGGTCAACAAACTGGAGAAACTCGGTCTGCGCATGGATAGCTGCTGTGAAATCACCTTTGACGACGTTGAGCTGGACGAGAAAGACATGTTCGGTCGGGAAGGTAACGGTTTCAATCGCGTAAAAGAAGAGTTTGACCATGAACGCTTCCTCGTCGCACTGACCAACTACGGTACGGCAATGTGCGCGTTTGAAGATGCGGCGCGCTACGCCAATCAGCGCGTGCAGTTTGGCGAAGCTATCGGCCGTTTCCAGCTGATTCAGGAGAAGTTTGCGCATATGGCGATCAAACTGAACTCCATGAAAAACATGCTGCTGGAAGCTGCCTGGAAAGCGGATAACGGCACCATTACCTCGGGTGACGCGGCAATGTGCAAATACTTCTGCGCCAACGCGGCATTTGAAGTGGTAGACACCGCCATGCAGGTGCTGGGCGGAGTGGGTATCGCGGGCAATCATCGCATCACGCGCTTCTGGCGTGACCTGCGCGTTGACCGTGTTTCTGGTGGTTCTGACGAAATGCAGATCCTGACGTTGGGTCGTGCGGTATTGAAGCAATACCGTTGATTCGTTCGTTTCGTAGGTCGGATAAGGCGTTAACGCCGCCATCCGGCAATATGCCCGGTGGAGCTGTGCTTACCGGGCATACAAAAAAATGCCAGGAGCAAAATTATGGATCACTTACCAATGCCAACCTTTGGCCCACTTGCCGGGGTACGAGTTGTATTTTCAGGGATCGAGATTGCCGGTCCGTTCGCCGGACAGATGTTCGCCGAATGGGGTGCTGAGGTTATCTGGATTGAAAACGTTGCGTGGGCCGATACCATCCGCGTACAGCCTAACTATCCGCAGCTCTCACGTCGTAACCTACACGCCCTGTCGCTGAATATTTTCAAAGATGAAGGTCGGGAAGCATTTCTGAAGCTAATGGAAACCACCGATATCTTCATTGAAGCCAGTAAAGGCCCGGCCTTTGCTCGTCGCGGAATTACTGATGAAGTGCTGTGGGAACATAACCCGAAACTGGTAATCGCCCACCTTTCCGGCTTCGGCCAGTTTGGGACCGATGAGTACACTAATCTTCCGGCATATAACACTATCGCGCAGGCGTTCAGCGGCTATCTGATCCAAAACGGCGACGTTGATCAGCCGATGCCTGCTTTCCCGTACACCGCCGATTACTTCTCAGGAATGACCGCAACGACAGCGGCGCTGGCTGCCCTGCACAAAGTACGCGAAACGGGCAAAGGTGAAAGCATTGATATCGCCATGTACGAAGTCATGCTGCGTATGGGTCAGTACTTCATGATGGATTACTTTAACGGCGGCGAAATTTGCCCACGCATGACCAAAGGCAAAGATCCGTATTACGCTGGCTGCGGCCTGTATAAATGCGCCGATGGTTATATCGTCATGGAGCTGGTAGGCATCACACAAATCAATGAATGCTTCAAAGATATCGGCCTCGCCCATATTCTTGGTACGCCAGAAGTCCCGGAAGGTACCCAGCTTATCCATCGCGTGGAATGCCCTTATGGCCCGCTCGTGGAAGAGAAACTGGATGCGTGGTTGGCAACGCACACCATCGCCGAAGTGCAGGCGCGCTTTGCAGAGCTGAATATCGCCTGCGCGAAGGTACTGACCATTCCGGAACTGGAAGGCAACCCGCAGTACGTTGCTCGTGAATCTATTACTCAGTGGCAAACGATGGATGGTCGCACCTGCAAAGGACCGAATATCATGCCGAAATTTAAAAACAACCCGGGGAAAATCTGGCGTGGCATGCCGTCACATGGCATGGATACCGCCGCCATTCTGAAAAACATTGGTTATAGCGAAGCAGACATAAATGAGCTGGTCGGCAAAGGCCTGGCCAGAGTTGAGGAATAAACGTGACGCGCTGACCCGCGAGTGGGTTAGCGCTCACGCCTGATTTCAGTGGATAAAGCAATATGGATATCGTTGGCGGACAAAACTTACGTCAGATGTGGGACGACCTGGCCGGGGTGTACGAAGATAAAACGGCGTTAATTTTCGAATCCTGCGAAGGAAACGTTCGGCAGTTTAGCTATGCCTCGCTCAATGAAGAGATTAACCGCACGGCGAACCTTTTCCATTCCTTAGGGATCCGCAAAGGCGACAAGGTCGCGTTGCATCTTGATAACTGTCCGGAATTCATCTTTTGCTGGTTTGGGCTGGCAAAAATTGGCGCCATTATGGTGCCGATTAATGCCCGATTACTGGGCGAAGAAAGCGCCTGGATCCTGCAAAACAGCCATGTGAGCCTGTTAGTCACCAGTGCCCAGTTTTATCCTATGTATCGCCAGATACGGCTGGAAAATACGACTCCGCTTAATCATATTTGCCTGATTGGCGAGCAACTTCCGGTTGACGACGGCGTGAGCCACTTTACCCAACTGCAAGCCCGCCAGTCGACTACGCTGTGTTATACGCCCGCGTTATCCACTGATGATACGGCAGAAATTCTGTTTACCTCTGGCACCACCTCACGACCTAAAGGGGTTGTCATTACCCACTACAACCTGCGATTTGCCGGCTATTACACCTCCTGGCAAATCGCCCTGCGTGATGACGACGTCTACATGACGGTGATGCCCGCTTTTCATATCGACTGTCAGTGTACGGCGGCCATGGCGGCATTCTCTGCAGGCAGCACCTTTGTGCTGTTGGAGAAGTACAGCGCCAGGGCGTTCTGGGATCAGGTACGTAGATACCAGGCGACGGTCACCGAATGCATTCCGATGATGATCAGAACCCTGATGGTACAACCCGCGGCCCCAACGGACAGACAGCATCGCCTGCGCGAAGTGATGTTCTATCTCAATTTATCCGAGCAGGAAAAAGACGCCTTTACCGAACGCTTTGGCGTCAGGCTGCTGACGTCCTACGGTATGACCGAAACCATCGTTGGCATTATTGGCGATCGCCCAGGAGACAAACGGCGCTGGCCCTCTATAGGTCGCGTGGGTTTTAGCTATGAAGCCGAAATCCGTGACGATCAAAACCGTCCCCTGCCCGCCGGAGAAATTGGCGAAATCTGCATTAAAGGCGTGCCGGGCAAAACTATCTTCAAAGAGTACTATGCGCAGCCGGAGGCTACCGCCAAAGCGCTGGAACCTGAGGGTTGGTTACATACCGGAGATTCGGGTTACCAGGATGCGGACGGATTTTTTTATTTCGTCGACAGGCGCTGCAACATGATTAAACGCGGCGGGGAAAATGTCTCCTGCGTCGAGCTGGAAAATATTATTTCTGCGCACCCGAAAATTCAGGACATTGTGGTTGTCGGTATAAAAGATTCGATCCGTGATGAAGCCATTAAAGCATTTATCGTGCTCAATGAAGGTGAAACATTAAGCGAAGCTGAGTTCTTTAGCTTCTGCGAAAACAATATGGCGAAATTCAAGGTTCCCTCGTTTATGGAGATAAGAACCGACCTGCCACGCAATTGTTCAGGAAAAATAATCAAAAAAAATCTGAAATAACCCTTCCGGCTGGAATTCCTCCTGCCGGGAAATTTATTTATCTGGAGATGAACTATGAGTGAATCATTACATCTGACCCGTAATGGCCCGATCCTGGAAA
Organism: Citrobacter sp. Cu096; assembly: GCF_030332285.1. Lineage (NCBI taxonomy): Bacteria > Pseudomonadati > Pseudomonadota > Gammaproteobacteria > Enterobacterales > Enterobacteriaceae > Citrobacter > Citrobacter sp. Cu096. The sequence continues at coordinate 367,530 of NZ_JAOWID010000018.1, read as the reverse complement.
TTACTCTCGATCGTCCTAAAGCCAACGCTATTGACGCAAAAACCAGTTTTGCCATGGGGGAAGCTTTTCTTCATTTTCGTGACGACCCGGAATTACGCGTCGCGATTATCACCGGCGGCGGTGAGAAATTCTTTTCTGCGGGCTGGGACTTAAAAGCAGCGGCCGAAGGTGAAGCGCCTGATGCCGACTTTGGCCCCGGCGGTTTTGCTGGTTTAACCGAAATTTTCGACCTCGATAAGCCGGTTATCGCCGCAGTTAACGGCTATGCGTTTGGTGGCGGTTTTGAGCTGGCGCTGGCAGCGGATTTTATCGTCTGTGCGGAAAATGCCAGCTTTGCGCTACCAGAAGCCAAACTGGGGATCGTACCTGACAGCGGCGGCGTACTGCGTCTGCCTAAACTGCTGCCACCGGCTATCGTCAACGAAATGGTGATGACAGGCAGACGAATGAGCGCAGAAGAAGCGCTGCGTTGGGGTATCGTCAACCGCGTTGTCAGCCAGAGCGAGCTGATGGATAGCGCGCGCGAACTGGCGCAGCAGTTGGTGAATAGCGCCCCGCTGGCTATCGCCGCACTGAAAGAAATTTATCGTGCGACCAGTGAAATGCCGGTAGAAGAAGGCTACCGTTACATCCGCAGCGGAGTACTGAAGCACTATCCGTCGGTGCTGCACTCAGAAGATGCGCTCGAAGGACCTCAGGCATTTGCAGAAAAACGCGATCCGGTGTGGAAAGGACGCTGATAACCGATGAGCTATTACGCCTTTGAAGGCCTGATTCCGGTAGTGCATCCAGAGGCGTATGTTCATCCCAGCGCCGTGTTGATTGGTGATGTGATCGTGGGAGCTGGCGTCTACGTCGGCCCACACGTCTCACTGCGCGGTGACTATGGTCGCCTGATTCTGGAGGCGGGTTCTAACTTGCAGGATGGCTGCATCATGCATGGTTATTGCGACACTGACACCATCGTGCATGAAAATGGGCACATCGGCCACGGTGCAATCCTGCACGGTTGCGTGGTGGGCAGGGACGCGCTGATCGGCATGAACAGCGTAATTATGGACGGCGCGGTGATTGGCGAAGAGAGCATTGTCGCCGCCATGAGCTTTGTCAAAGCCGGATTTCAGGGGGAAGCAAGGCAACTGCTGGTCGGTTCACCTGCTCGCGTACTGCGTGAAGTCACTGACCAGGAACTGCACTGGAAGCGACTGAACACTAAAGAGTATCAGGACCTTGCGGTCCGCTGCCGGGCAGGTTTACGTGAAACGCAGCCATTAACGCAGGTCGAAGAAAACCGGCCGCGCCTGAAAGGCACGACGGACGTGAAACCCAAATCAGCCCAGTAATCTATGCCGGATGCGCTAACGCTTATCCGGCCTACGAATCAATCACCGTTAACGCTACCATCAGGTAAGCGAATCATTAGCGACGCATACTTTTTGACAGCATCATCTGCCATTTCTGCTCACGGTTGAGCTCTGTTGGCGGAACGCCAGACAGTCGCGGCGTTTTCGCCACACTCACCTTTTTTTCCTGCAAATTGTGGCTCAATCGGTTGTAGAGGTGGGAATCAATACTGATGACTTTCACCAGACGCTGGCACTGGCAGCCCCGGCCTGCAATCTGATTAGGGATCATCTTAACTTCACAAACAATTTCTCCCACTTCCGACAAAATATAAGAGAGCGTATTAATTGCCTTGCAGTGTTCAATATCAAAATGGCGGGAAATTTCCTTTGCGGTGATCCAACGATCTTCAGCCATCATCCAGTCAGCAATTAACAAATAAAGCGGTCTTTCAACATATTTTTCACACATAAGCACACCATTTCACAAATTAAAAATCTGGCTACGGCCTGTCCAAATTAATAAAAACTAAGCCATATTAAAATTGTGGATATAAAAGATAGTATGCGACTTGAATGTTGATTAGTGTGAGCAATATCGTGCTTATTACATTGAAAATGTGGTTATGAAACTGCATTTGGCCAGGAATGACCTTACGAGAGGTAAAAAAGGGTTTCTTTACAGAAACCCTTTCAAGATAATATTACAGGTCCGGTTAACGCAATTATCACCGGCCCCTTTGCTTATGCCTTTTTGATCTGCGCGTGCATTTCCTGCACCGAGGTCACCTTCTCAGTGGCATCGGCATTCAGCGCCATCGCCGTCGCGAAACCGCCGTTCAAAGTGGTGTCATAATGCACTTTGTACTGCAGCGCGCTGCGGCGAATCAGCTTAGAGTCTTCAATCGCCTGACGACCTTCGGTGGTGTTGATGATGTAAGTGTACTCGCCATTCTTGATACGATCCTGAATGTGCGGACGCCCTTCATGCACCTTGTTCACCAGACGTGGGTTGATACCCGCTTCGCCCAGCACAATTGCCGTGCCGTGCGTTGCATCCAGCTCAAAACCAAACTTCAGCAGCTTCGCCGCCAGGTCAACCACGCGCTCTTTATCGCCTTCGCGAACGGAGAGCAGTGCACGACCCTGTTTTTTCATGGTGGAGCTGCTGCCCAGCTGTGCCTTGGCGAACGCTTCTGCGAAGGTACGACCCACGCCCATCACTTCCCCGGTAGAGCGCATTTCAGGCCCTAACAGCGGGTCAACGCCCGGGAACTTGTTGAACGGCAACACCACTTCTTTTACCGAGTAGTATGGCGGGATAACTTCTTTGGTGACGCCCTGCTGTGCCAGCGTTTTTCCGACCATTACGCGCGCCGCGACTTTCGCCAACGGTACACCCGTTGCTTTGGAGACGAATGGAACGGTACGTGCCGCACGCGGGTTGACTTCAATCAGGTAAACTTCGTTATTCTTCACCGCAAACTGGACGTTCATCAGACCGCGAACCTGCAGTTCGAAGGCCAGTTTCTGCACCTGCTGGCGCATTACATCCTGAATTTCCTGGCTCAGCGTGTACGCAGGCAGAGAACATGCGGAGTCACCAGAGTGTACGCCCGCCTGTTCGATGTGCTCCATGATGCCGCCAATCAGCACCATTTCGCCGTCGCAGATAGCATCCACGTCCACTTCAACCGCATCATCAAGGAAACGGTCCAGCAGCACCGGTGCATCGTTAGACACGCTGACCGCAGTCTGGAAGTAGCGACGCAGGTCGGCTTCGTCATAGACGATTTCCATCGCGCGACCACCGAGAACGTAGGATGGGCGCACCACCAGCGGGTAACCAATTTCTTTCGCCTTCTCAACAGCCTGTTCAATGGCCGTCACGGTGGCGTTCGCCGGTTGTTTCAGCTTCAGACGGTCAACCGCGTGCTGGAAGCGCTCACGGTCTTCCGCACGGTCAATGGCATCCGGGCTGGTACCGATTACCGGCACGCCTGCTGCTTCCAGCGCGCGCGCCAGCTTCAGCGGAGTCTGGCCACCGTACTGCACAATAACGCCTTTCGGCTTCTCGATGCGCACGATTTCCAGTACGTCTTCCAACGTTACCGGCTCGAAGTACAGACGGTCGGAGGTGTCGTAGTCGGTAGAAACGGTTTCCGGGTTACAGTTGACCATGATGGTCTCAAAACCATCTTCGCGCAGTGCCAGCGAGGCGTGTACGCAGCAGTAGTCAAACTCGATGCCCTGACCGATACGGTTTGGACCGCCGCCCAGCACCATGATTTTATCGCGGTCGACGGACGGATTTGCTTCACACTCATCTTCATAAGTGGAGTACATGTAGGCGGTGTCGGTGGCAAATTCTGCTGCGCAGGTATCCACGCGCTTGTAGACCGGATGCAGATTGTACTGGTCACGCAGTTTGCGAATTTCCGCTTCGCGAACGCCGGCCAGTTTCGCCAGACGCGCATCGGCGAAACCTTTACGTTTCAGCATGCGCAGGAAGTCAGCGTCGAGGCCGTTGATGCCAAGGTCGGCTACTTTTTCTTCCAGGCGTACCAGTTCTTCAATTTGCACCAGGAACCAGCGGTCGATGTTGGTCAGGTTGAACACGCCGTCGACGGACAGGCCCGCGCGGAAGGCATCGGCGATATACCAGATACGCTCTGCGCCCGCGTCTTTCAGCTCGCGGCGAATTTTGGTCAGCGCTTCAGGATCGTCCAGGCTTACTTTCGGGTCGAAGCCGGTCGCGCCCACTTCCAGACCACGCAGCGCTTTCTGCAGCGATTCCTGCTGGGTACGGCCAATCGCCATCACTTCACCGACAGATTTCATCTGCGTGGTCAGACGGTCGTTAGCGCCAACGAATTTCTCGAAGTTGAAACGGGGAATTTTCGTCACAACGTAGTCGATGGACGGCTCAAACGAAGCCGGAGTGCGGCCGCCAGTGATGTCGTTCATCAGCTCGTCGAGTGTGTAACCTACCGCCAGCTTGGCAGCGACTTTAGCAATCGGGAAGCCGGTTGCTTTGGACGCCAGCGCTGAGGAGCGGGACACGCGCGGGTTCATCTCAATAACAATCAGACGACCGTTTTTCGGGTTTACCGCAAACTGGACGTTAGAGCCGCCGGTTTCCACGCCGATTTCACGCAGTACCGCCATCGAGGCGTTACGCATGATTTGATATTCTTTGTCGGTTAACGTCTGGGCTGGCGCCACAGTGATGGAGTCACCGGTATGGATGCCCATCGCGTCGAAGTTTTCGATGGAGCAGACGATGATGCAGTTGTCGTTTTTATCACGAACCACTTCCATCTCGTACTCTTTCCAGCCAATCAGCGATTCATCAATCAGCAGTTCGTTGGTTGGGGAAAGGTCCAGACCGCGTTCACAGATTTCTTCGAACTCTTCACGGTTGTAGGCGATACCACCGCCAGTGCCGCCCATGGTGAAGCTAGGGCGAATAATGCACGGGAAGCCAACGTCAGCGGCAACTGCCAGCGCTTCTTCCATGGTGTGAGCGATGCCTGAACGCGCGGTGTCGAGACCAATCTTCTTCATCGCGATATCGAAGCGACGACGGTCTTCCGCTTTATCAATGGCATCCGCCGTCGCGCCAATCATGGTCACACCGAACTCAGCCAGTACGCCCTGGCGCTCCAACTCCAGCGCGCAGTTCAGCGCTGTCTGGCCGCCCATGGTTGGCAGCACCGCATCCGGGCGCTCTTTCTCAATAATTTTGCGTACCACTTCCCAATGAATCGGCTCGATATAGGTGGCATCGGCCATTTCCGGGTCGGTCATGATGGTTGCCGGGTTAGAGTTCACCAGAATAACGCGGTAACCCTCTTCACGCAGGGCTTTACACGCCTGTGCGCCGGAATAGTCAAACTCACACGCCTGACCGATAACAATCGGACCCGCGCCCAGAATCAGGATACTTTTTATGTCTGTACGTTTTGGCATGGCTCTTTTACTCCTGATTATTTCGCGGACTGACGGTATTGCTCAATTAACTCGATAAAGTGGTCGAACAGCGGTGCGGCATCGTGCGGACCCGGGCTCGCTTCCGGGTGCCCCTGGAAACTGAACGCCGGTTTGTCGGTGCGATGAATCCCTTGCAGGGTGCCGTCGAACAGCGACTTGTGGGTCACGCGCAGGTTAGCCGGCAGCGTGGTTTCATCAACCGCAAAACCGTGGTTCTGCGCGGTAATCATCACCACATTTTTATCAATGTCTTTTACCGGGTGGTTACCGCCGTGATGGCCGAACTTCATCTTGATGGTCTTCGCACCGCTCGCCAGCGCCAGCAACTGATGGCCGAGGCAGATGCCAAATACCGGAATATCGGTTTCGAGGAACTTTTGAATTGCCGTGATCGCGTAATCACACGGTGCCGGGTCACCAGGGCCGTTAGACAGGAAGATACCGTCCGGATTCATCTTCAGAACGTCTTCAGCGGAGGTTTTCGCTGGAACCACCGTCAGGCGGCAGCCGCGGTCCGCTAACATACGCAGAATGTTACGTTTAGCGCCGAAATCGTACGCCACAACGTGGAACGGCAGTTCATCGGTAGATTTGGCTTCCGGCAGGTCACCGGCCAGTGTCCAACTACCTTGCGTCCAGCTATACGGCTCCGCGGTGGTGACTTCTTTCGCAAGGTCCATACCATTGAGGCCCGGGAATGCTTTCGCTTTTTCCAGCGCCAGCACGGCATCCGGGTTATCGCCCGCAATGATGCAACCGTTTTGTGCGCCTTTTTCACGCAGCAAACGCGTCAACTTACGGGTATCAATATCAGCAATCGCCACAATGTTATGGCGCTTGAGGTAGGAAGAGAGGTCTTCGGTATCGCGGAAGTTGCTGGCAATCAGCGGCAGGTCGCGGATGACCAGGCCTTGCGCATGTACCTGAGAAGATTCAGCATCGGCTTCATTGGTGCCGACATTACCGATATGAGGATAAGTAAGAGTGACGATTTGGCGGGAATAGGAAGGATCAGTGAGGATTTCTTGATAACCGGTCATTGAAGTATTGAAAACGACTTCCCCAACCGCCGAACCTGTTGCCCCTATGGCCCGACCGTGAAACTGGGTTCCGTCTTCCAGAACCAATAGCGCTGACTTAATCAAAACACCCTCCAGAGAATATTCACTCACTTTATTTGCATATTAATTCATTTACACATCATGAATCAATGCAAATTTGCTTACCTATGGATTTCTGGCAAACGGCGGCATTCTAGAGACAGCCCACGTAAAAGTCTACCCAAAAGGACATTTTTTATTATTATTTTACGCCACTGGGATAAATCACACGATTTAACAGGCAAAAAGATCAGCTAACTTGGGATGGAAAACGCTTGCGGAAGATAAAGAGTGTAAAAACAGGAAGTGCGATAGTAAAAAGTGGACCATTTGGTCAAAACTCACATTCAGATAACAAAATACCACCACAAAAAACTGGTAAAATCGCATTTAAATGAAAAACAATACTCAAACACTAAAAATTAAAGGGCAATAAAGTATTGCCCCATGTAATCAATTAATTATGATTACAATAACCACATCACGAAGGGTAGTAAAAGCTATAAATTACGTAAATCAAGCACATCTTTCATATCAAAAAGACCATTTGACTTTGATTTCAGCCAAATTGCCGATCTCACCGCACCGTTAGCAAAGGTCATGCGACTGGACGCCTTGTGCGTAATCTCAATACGCTCGCCAATATCGGCGAACATCGCGGTGTGTTCCCCGACGATATCCCCCGCTCGTACCGTGGCAAAACCGATCGTGCCCGGTACGCGCTCGCCAGTGTAACCCTCACGGGAATAGACTGCGCAGTCTTTCAGATCTTTATCCAGCGCCCCAGCAATCGCCTCGCCCATGGCCAGCGCAGTGCCTGACGGCGCATCCACCTTGTGGCGGTGGTGCGCTTCGATAATCTCAATATCGGTGTAATCACCCATCACTTTCGCCGCCTTCTCCAGCAGCTTCAGCATGACATTCACACCCACGCTAAAGTTCGCGGCGAAAACAATAGCAATCTCCTGCGCGGCATCGCGAATAGCCTGTTTACCTGTGTCATCAAAGCCGGTGGTGCCAATCACCATTCCTTTACCGTGCTGGCGGCAAAACGCCAGATGCGTCAGCGTGCCTTCCGGGCGGGTAAAATCGATGAAAACATCAAAATCATCTTTCACCGCTTCAAGGCTACTTTGTACGGTAACGCCCGTTTTCCCGGCTCCCGCTAACTCTCCGGCATCGCTTCCCAGTAAGGACGAGCCTTCGCGCTCCAGCGCCGCGCCGAGCTGTACGCCATCCATGCCGAGAGTGGCTTGAATCAACTGACGCCCCATGCGTCCTCCGGCTCCCGCGATGGCAACGCGGATTTGTGCATCATGCATAGCTATTCTCTTTTGTTAATTTTACGTAAATCGTTTTCAGATTAACCAGCGCAACGCTGCACCGCCAGCCGAAAACGTCGATAATTAGAATTTAATGATAAACAGGCAGAGATATCAGTAAAAGGCATGACGATCAGCTAAAACCACATGATTCTCTGACCACCAGCGCAGGCGGCAGAATAATGCGTTTCGGTGGTTCGTCATTTCCCTGAATGCGGCTATAAAGCAGCTCTCCAGCCTTGCGACCAATCTCTTTTGCGGCCACTGAGACGGTAGTAAGCGCAGGTTGCACCAGCGCCGCTTCGGTGATGTCATCGAATCCCACCAGCGCAAAATCGCGCCCCGGTTCACGCCCCATTTTACGTAATGCCTGCATGACCCCAAGCGCTACGATGTCCTGATAACAAACGGCGGCGGTAATTTGCGGGAAACGCAGAAAAAGAGACTCCGCCGCTTTTGCGCCGTCAATTTGGCTGGCCTGCGTGGCGACTATCCATTCCGGATTCGGTGATATCCCCTGCTCCAGCAACGTGCTGGTGAAGCCACCGATACGCTGTGCCCGGCTACCTGAACTTGGGCTCCCCCCAATAAACGCAATATTCTTATGCCCCATTCTGACTAAATGAGTAGTGGCCATTTGCGTACCAAGAAAGTTATCCGTTCCCACAAAATCAAAATCAGGATCGCTGAGGGGGCGGACCACCATGATGGCAGGAATATTGCGCCTTTTCAGTGCTTCAAAAAAGGATGTCGGTGTTTCGCGCGCCGCGCAGAGCACCATCCCGCAGGCATTATTGCGCATTAATGAGTCGACAAATTTTTGCTGCCGTTCTCCTGACTCTTCGCTGTTTGCCAGAAACAACAGCAGGTCATGCCGCTCCATCTCATGGCTTAGCCCTGCTGTCATCTCACCATAAAAAGGGTTAGTGATGTCGTGTAACAACAATCCAACCTGATTACTGCTCCGGTTACGCAGATTAGCAGCGGTTTGATTATAAACGTAGCCAGCATCGTCCAGCGCTTTAAGTACCCGGTCACGTGTTGCCTGAGAAATGCGTCCCCGGTTACGCAGCACCATTGAAACGGTTGCCGTGGACACTCCCGCGCGTTCAGCAACCTGCGCCAGCGTGACTGTGGTCATGACTTCTCCTGTTTTTTTCAAAGGTTAATCGAATAACCTAAATAATGCCTTTTTACGTGTGATTCACATCACGCCAGCGTGCTTTTCATCGCACTGGTTTCAGATTATGGCGGGTTAATCGCGTTAACCACACTATGAAAATAAGGTTAATCGATTAATCTTAAATAAGCCAACACGGAGACAGAAAATGCATACAACTTATAATAAATTCCCTGAGGTTACCGTTCAGGGCTATGACAACCACGCCTGGCAGGGGTGGTCGTCGATCCATTCAGTGCTTAACGCCAGAGTTTCTGATGCAGCAAAAACCGTATTGATCGTCGATTGCTATCCGGGCGTGCGGCTTGACGAGCTGGAGCAACAGCTCGTTACGACGTTAGATGCCGCACTGGTGCTGAATATTGAATCCGCCCGCCGCGATGAGCAGGCCCTGCATCATTTACTGGCGCGCAACCTGACCGACGATCGCGTATTTGGTGTTCTCTCCTGCCACCATCTGGATGAGTTTTTTGATAGCAATAAACTCCGCCAGCTCCGCCAACAAATTGATGCCGTTACCGAAGGGCTTGTCGTGGTGTACGGCTCTGGCGCTGCGCTGGCACATTCTGGTGACATACTGGTTTATGCCGATCTTCCCCGTTGGGAAATTCAACAGCGTATGCGCCATGACGGGCTGGGAAACTGGGGGGCAGAAAACCAGGATGAAGATATTCTTCGTCGTTACAAACGTGCTTTTTTCATTGAATGGCGGGTATTCGACAGACACAAAACACCGTTACTCAAACGCGCCGATTATTTGCTTGATACCACGGTAGAAAGTAATCCCGCGATGGTCAGCGGTGACGCGCTACGCGCTGGCCTGCAACAAACAACCGAACAACCGTTTCGCGTTGCCCCTTTCTTTGACCCTGGCGTCTGGGGCGGCCAATGGATGAAACAACACTTCGATCTCGATCCCTCAGCCCCCAATTACGCGTGGTGTTTTGATTGCGTGCCCGAGGAAAACAGCCTGTTACTGCGTTTTGGCAACGTGCGGATCGAGATCCCTTCTCAGGACCTGGTATTAACTTATCCGCGCCCCCTGCTGGGTGAAAAAGTTCACGCGCGCTTTGGCGCGGAATTCCCGATCCGTTTTGACTTCCTTGACACCATTGGCGGGCAGAATTTGAGCTTCCAGGTTCATCCGCTCACCGAATACATACAGCAGCAGTTTGGTATGCACTATACCCAGGATGAGAGCTATTACATTCTCGAAGCCGAACCGGGGGCCGTGGTGTATCTCGGGACAAAAACTGGGATCGCACCGCAGGATATGCTCGATGATCTCCGGGCCGCAGGACGTGGCGAAAAAATCTTTGATGATGAGCGATTCGTGAATCAGATCCCCGCGCATAAACATGATCACTTCCTGATCCCCGCCGGCACCGTACATTGCTCGGGAGCAGGAACCATGGTGCTGGAGATCAGCGCAACACCTTATATTTTCACCTTCAAGCTGTGGGACTGGGGTCGTTTAGGCTTAGACGGCTTACCGCGCCCAGTGCATCTTGATCACGGTCAGCAGGTTATTGACTGGCAGCGCGACACGCAATGGGTGCACGACAACCTGATCAACCGTATTGAACCCATCGCTGAAGGTGACGGTTGGCGGGAAGAAAGAACCGGGATGCACGAACGCGAATTTATCGAAACGCGTCGCCACTGGTTTACGGCGCCCGTCACTCACCATACCCATGGCGGCGTCAACGTCCTGAACCTGGTCGAAGGCGCGCAGGCCGTTGTCGAAAGCCCGAACGGCGCATTTCCCCCGTTCGTCGTCAACTATGCAGAGACCTTTATCATCCCAGCCGCCGTAGGAGAGTATCGCATTTCGCCTTTTGGCAAAGGCATCGGTCAACAGCTCGCCACGATTAAAGCCTGGGTTAGAGGATAAGCGCATGATTAACGTTATTGTTGCCACCCATGGTCCCCTGGCGGAAGCGCTTCTCGCCAGCGGTCGTATGGTTTATGGAGAATTACCGCACGTTTTCCCCGTCACGCTGAGTGAACAGGCGGGTATCGAAGGGTTTAAACAGACGTTCACTCAGGTTCTCGCGAGTGCGGGAAAAGACGCTGACGGCGTTCTGGTGCTGTGTGACATGCAAAGCGGTACGCCGTGGAATGTCGCCTGCCATCATGCGTTTTCTGCACAAACGGTTCCTCCCGTTGCTGTCGTCGCGGGCGTTAATTTCCCGATGCTGTTACAAAGTGAGGAGATCTGCCATTTAACGGATGTTCATGCCGCAGCCGTCGAGCTGTTGGCGTTAACAGTACCCACGCTGATTAAAGCCGCCCCGGTTTTATCCGTTCAGTCCGACGATTTTTAAAGGAAACCATTATGAGTATTTCTTTTGTACGTATCGATGACCGCGTAATTCATGGGCAGCTCGTGACACGTTGGGCCAAAGAGCTGCCCTGTGACGGGATTGTCGCTATAGACGACGCCGTCGCGGCCGACCCTCTGCTCTCCTCGGTGATGAAAGGCGCCGTACAGGACACTAAAGTCTGGTTGTTTGATACGGCTACCGCGATTGAAAAATTGCCGAAAGTCATTGCCAGCGAAAAGCGTTATTTCGTCATTGGCAAATCTCCCGTCACGCTCAAGCGCATTGAAGAAGCGGGTATCAGCCTGAAAAATGCCAACGGCAAGATTAATGTGGGTCCAATGAGTGCTCGTGCTGATACTACCACCATCGGCCCGAATCAGTCGGTCAACGGGGATGAAATTGCCGCCTTTGACTGGCTGACGCAGCATGGACATCTGGTTGAGTTTCGCCTGGTTCCTGATGCCAGTAGCTACAGCTGGCAGGACGCACGCCAGAAGCTGAAATAAGGAGCGCACGATGATTATCGAAGCTACGTTGATTGGCATACTTTGCTATCTCGGCGCCCTCAGCAGCCCCTGGCTTCTGGGACTGACCGGCGGCTGGTATCTGATCACCCGCCCACTGATTTCCGGAATGTTGGTCGGGATTATCCTCGGCGACATTAAAACCGGAATCATGATTGGCGTCGCGGTTCAGGCAGTGTATATCGCGATGGTAACGCCCGGCGGTTCGATGCCGGCCGATCTCAACTTTGTTGCTTACCCGGCAATTGCTTTAGGTATCCTTTCAGGAAAAGGTCCCGAGGTTGCGGTCGCGCTGGCAGCCACCATCGGTATCGCCGGAACCATTTTGTTTAACGCGATGATGGTACTGAATTCCTTCTGGAATCACCGGGCAGATGTGGCGCTGGAACGAGGCGACGAACGCGGTATTTACCTGAACAGCGCCATCTGGCCACAGGTAACAAACTTTGTCCTGCGTTTTGTACCGACCTTTATTGCAGTCTACTTTGGGGCGCAATACATCAGCGGTTTTATGGACAGTTTGCCGAAAATGGTCTTGTCGACGATGAACGTACTGGGCGGCATTTTACCCGCCGTCGGGATCGCGATTTTGCTGAAACAGATCATCAAAAACTACACCATGTTGATCTACTTTCTCGTGGGTTTTGTCTGCATCGTCTTTTTAAAACTCAACATGGTCGCGCTGGTGATCGTCGGTTCGCTGTTGGCGTTGATCCATTACAACTACAAACCGGAACCGCAGCAGACCGCGAATGCAAAGTCGGTTGTGGATGATGATGAGGATGAATTCTGATGGAAGAACGTACACTCACGCGTAAAGATCTTCGCCGCTGCTGGCGTGCATGGATGATGCACAACTTGTCATCGATGAGCTTTGAACGTCTGGAATCTTTTGGCTTTTGTCTGAGCATGCTTCCGGTGGCAAAAAAACTCTATCCCGATCCAGCCCAACGTACTGAAATGCTGCGCCGCCACGCCTCGTTCTATAATACGGAACCTCAGATTGGCGCAATCGTAAATGGCATGGTGCTGGGGCTGGAGGAGAAAAAAGCGAACGGTGAGCCGATCGATGGCGAGACCATTAATACCCTGAAGGTTGGCCTGATGGGCCCGATCGCCGGGATCGGCGATTCCATGATCCCTGGGATGTTGATCCCTATCCTGCTCAGTATCGGCATGGCCCTGGCGGCCGGCGGTAACATTCTGGGACCGCTGTTTTATACCGTTGCCTGGCTGGCCATCATCATTCCTGGTTCGTGGTTCCTGTTTCTGAAAGGTTACAAAATGGGATCTGGCTCGGTGGAAATGCTGGTGAGTAGCAAATCTGCCCGTCTGCGTGAAGCGTTATCGCTGCTGGGAGTATTTGTCATGGGGGGCGTAGCGGCAAGCTACGTGAAGCTTGGCACCGGGCTGGAATTTATCACTAAAGATGGGGTGAACATTCACGTTCAGCAGATGCTGGACGGTATCTTCCCGCAGTTACTGCCGCTGGTTGTGGTGCTTGGCACCTGGTATCTGATGGCCAAGCGCGGTGTATCACCAGTGAAAGCAATGATTTTACTGCTGATTCTGGCCGCTCTTGGCGTCGCCACGGGCCTGTTTGCGGGTTAATACACAGAAAACATTACAACCGGGGCGATGCCCCGGTTTTTTATGGATGAAAGTTTTGCCACAGCTCGGGGTGTTTGTCCGGACGCGAGATAAATTGAAAGCGCGCTGGATCCTCGATGAATTGCTGGTAAACAGGCGCGGAAGTAATCGAGAACTCCGTATATTGCCGGGGAGTTACGGCCTGCAGTCGTCCGGGAATATAACGGGGATTATGCTGCCAGATAATGTTGTTGCCCTGCAGTAGCGGATACCATGCCAATCCTTTATGTGCACGCACGGCGTCGTACTCAAAACCATATTCACGATCGCACCACGCGCCAAAGGTTAATGGTACATCCGGGTCTGCGGAGATGGTCGCATGTCCCCAGCCGGGCGGTACCAGCACTTTCTCTCCCGGTCCGGCAATGACTGCAAAACACCGGCCAGGGTCATCCTCAACATATTCCTGCATATAAATGATCGCTTTTCCCTGCCAGATTTCGTAAAGCTCCGGCGGAGACCAGCCGCTGTGCTGACTGATACGATGAACATGTCCCTGACTACGCACCGGTTCTTTCCCCAACCTTCCCGCTGCATAGGTCACCACGCCAAACAGCAGCATCCGCTTTTTCAATTCTTCGCGATCCTGCATTCGCGCAACATCCATCGCAATGGCATACACCTCCTGCGGTCCTTCACAGTGCGGATCGCGCAGCGAGGCACGAATGTGATCGAGTTGACGAATCTCTGGCATCGGTCCGGTAACGTCGTCCCCATAGCTAAAACCAAGTGGGTGATGATGGACCGTCATATCCAGGCCGTAAGAATGTGCTAAGTCAGCCATTCTGTACCTCCTTCGCCTGGACCGTCTTATTCTCCTCAAAGACTCTTATTCTGAAGCCCCTGGTGAGCGCCGCATAATCATGACCCGCAATTCCTGGCCATACGGCGAGCGCCGACAGCACCTCTTCCCCGGTGTTGATTAACCGGTGCGCGGTAAAACCGGGGATGATGTGGACAGATCCGGCGAATACCTTTTCCAACCGCGCGTCGCCCTGTTCAGTCTGCAGCAACAGCAGGCCCTTGCCACGCAGGCCAAAATAGACTTCCCCCTGTTCGCGGCGCGCATGGAAATGCCCGCGAGTCATAAAATATTCGCAACCAACCCGGCCAGGATAAAGATGAGTAACGCCGGTATAGAGTTCGCCTTCAGCGGGAGACGTATCCAGCATTTCAACGTCATACACAACCTGCTCGCCGGTCAACTGTTGACGGGCGATTTCATCGGCAAAAACGTCAGTAAGATCCTGAATACGGGTGGATTTACGCAATAATGGGCCATCGGCTAAAGCGCCGCTTGCCCACGCCACCTGCGGTGGCTGGATAAAAGAAAGGTTCATATGTGTCTCCGGCCCGAGGAGAACAACAGCATCAGATTAGCAGATTAATCGATTAACCTGCTAATTCTGTCCGCATATTGCGGACCGGATCACAACCTCACGGGGCCAGCGCCAGTACCTCTGCCACCCACTGCTGAAATCCCTCAACGTCCAGCCCCAGCGCGACCTGCGCATTTGCCTGATGACCTAAACGTCCTTCAATGTCCACCACCGTCGTACCCGAGGTATACTCGCCCTGGGTTTCAACCGCCACGAAGCATGGTTGCAGGGTAAACAGCTCCGGGCGCACCAGCCAGGCAATAGCGCACAGATCGTGCATGCGCAGCCCCGTATTCATACTGCCACTACGATAATGGCTGAACAGCGCGTGCAGCATTTTTCCCGTCTGGTTAAGCTGAGGCAACGTAGCCAGGTAGTCCGGGGCGAGCATGGCCTGATTAGTGACATCCAGCCCACACATCACAATCTCCAGCCCGCTCTGGAAGACTTTCGCGGCGGCCTCGGGATCGATAGCAATATTAAACTCGGCGTTTGGCGTGAAGTTTCCGCGCCCGGCAGAACCGCCCATAATCACCAGGCGCTTAATGTTGAACACGCATTCAGGATAATGAGTCAGCAGCAGCGCAATATTTGTCAGGGGGCCAATTGCCACCAGCGTCATGGGCTGTGAGGCGTGCATCAGCACATCGCGAATGGCCTGGAAGGCGGGTTTTGCCATCGCGTGGCGGTCGTGCTCGACAAAATCATACCCTTCCATACCGGACTCACCGTGTACGGAAGCGGCATCACGCAGCGGTCGCACCAACGGCATTGATGCCCCCTGCGCCAGCGGAATATCCGCATTCCAAAAGTGCAGCAGTTGCAACGCATTACGGGTAGTTTTTTCCACCGACACATTGCCTGCGACAGTAGTCATCAGTTGCAGATCCAGCTCAGGGGCAAACAGCGCAGCGGCAATAGCGGCGGCATCATCAATGCCGGGATCGGTATCAAGAATGATCGGTAAGCGCATGGTTTCTCCATAAAAAAATGCCAGACGTTAAGTCTGGCATCTTCTCATAATCGTAACCTGAAAGACTTACTCTACTTCACGAACATCCACACGCAGCTCTTTCGGCACTTCGAAAACGATGTTTTCTTCACGGCCTTCCAGCGGAATAGCTTCCCCACCGCCAAGCTCCTGCAGACGAGCAATCACGTTTTGCACCAGGATATCCGGCGCTGAGGCTCCAGCCGTCACGCCCACGCACCTGGCTTCTTTCACCCATGCTTCCTGGATATCGGTCGCATCGTCAATCAAATACGCCGCTTTCCCCATTCGCTGGGCCAGTTCAGCCAGACGGTTGGAGTTAGAGGAGTTTTTCGAGCCGACCACCAGCACCACATCGGCCTGTTCCGCCAGCGCACGGACCGCTTCCTGACGGTTGGTGGTGGCATAACAGATATCATCTTTGCGCGGCCCGACAATTTTCGGGAAACGTTGGCGCAGTGCGTCAATGACGTCAGAGGTATCATCAACGGAGAGTGTGGTCTGCGTCATGAAGGATAATTTGCCTTCATTTTTCACATTCAGTTTCAGCACGTCTTCCGGTGATTCAACCAGGTACATTCCCCCTTGCGGGTTACTGTACTGCCCCATCGTGCCTTCGACTTCCGGGTGACCGGCATGACCAATCAGAATCGACTCTTCGCCACGACGGCTGGCGCGGGCAACTTCCATATGCACTTTCGTTACCAGCGGACAGGTTGCATCAAAAACCGTGAGGTCGCGGCCTTTGGCTTCGTTACGCACCGCCTGAGACACGCCGTGGGCAGAGAAGATCAGGATCGCGCCATCCGGCACTTCGCTGATTTGCTCAATAAAAATGGCCCCGCGCTCGCGCAGGCTATCCACCACATAGCGGTTATGTACCACTTCATGACGGACATAAATCGGCGCGCCGTAAATAGCCAACGCGTTTTCGACAATGCTGATAGCGCGGTCTACGCCAGCGCAAAAACCGCGCGGGTTGGCCAACAGGATCTGCATTTTACGCCTCCAGTGCCGGTTCGACTTCCAGCACTTCAATATCAAAATGAACGGTATGCCCAGCCAGCGGATGGTTGAAATCGACCGTGATCGAGTCACCATTGATTTCGCGGATCACGCCTGGCATCTCACTGCCGTCCATTGCGGTAAAGAGCATGATAGCGCCAATTTCTGGCTCACCCGCGTCCATAAATTCCCGACGCGAGAAATACTGAATTAAGTCCGGACTTGACACGCCAAAGGCGGCATCCGGCTCCAGAGCAAAAGTGGTTTTATCGCCTTCTTTTAACCCCAGCAGGTGTTGCTCCAGTCCTTCAGACAGAGAACCGTCGCCCAGGCGAAACAGCGCAGGCTTGCCGTTATTGCGGGTTGACTCTGCGGTGGAGCCATCGTCGAGCTTAAGGGTGAAGTGCACCAGCACCGCACTGTTACTCTGTACTGATTTAGACATGCAGGTTGCTCTTTAAAATTGCTGCCGCCTGTCTGCCCGGTGGCGCTACGCTTACCGGGCCTACAAGGATCGCAGTAAATTGTCGGCCGGATTAGCATAGCGCCATCCGGCATTTTTTTATGCGGCTTTTTTCTCTTTCGACGGTAAGAAGCCTTCCAGAACAATCAATGCCGCACCGATACAGATCGCCGTATCGGCAAGGTTGAATGTCGCGAAATGCCAGTCACCAACGTAAAAGTCAATCATATCAACCACGAAACCGTGCCACAGGCGATCAAACAGATTGCCCAGCGCACCGCCAATGATTAACGCATACGCGATGTTATTTAGCTTCTGCGTCGCCTTTGAGCGATACATCATCACCATCAGAATGACACAAATTCCGATAGCGATACCGGCAAAGAACCAACGTTGCCAGCCACCGCTGTCAGCTAAGAAGCTAAACGCCGCGCCATAGTTACGCGCATAGTGCAGATTAAGCGATGGAAACAGCGACACCGTATCCCCCAGAGCAAAGTTCTGGAGGATCAGGTATTTGCTGCCTAAATCGATAATCAGCACGACTACCACCAGCCACAGCCAGCGTAGTCCTGTTGAACAAAGAGGCTTACTCATCAGGCAAACTTACGTTGTTCGCCATCACCGGCGATGTTGCTGACACAGCGTCCGCAGATATCTGCATGTTCCGCCACCTGGCCGACGTCGGTAGTGTAATGCCAGCAGCGCGGACATTTCTCACCTTCGGCTTTGCTCAGTACGATTTTCAGACCTTTGAGCAGTTCGCTCTGCTGAGCATCAGCAGGAGCCGCTGCAAAATCCGCAACCGTCGCACCAGAGGTCAGCAGTACAAAACGCAACTCTTCGCCCAATGCGGTCAGTTTCGCCGCCAGTTCAGGTTCAGCGTACAGGGTCACTGCCGCTTCCAGAGAACCGCCGACTTTCTTATCCGCACGCGCCTGCTCGATGACCTTGTTCACTTCGCCACGCACTTTCAGCAGTTCGTCCCAGTAGGCATCGTTCATCGCTTCGGTTTCGCCTAAGCCAAACAGGCCTTCATACCACTCACCGGTAAAGACGTACTTCTCACGCTCGCCCGGCAGGTAACCCCAGATTTCATCTGCGGTGAAGGACATGATCGGCGCCATCCAGCGAACCAGGGCTTCTGCAATATGGAACAGCGCGGTCTGGCAGCTACGACGCGCCACACTGTCGGCTTTCGCGGTGTACTGGCGGTCTTTAATGATGTCGAGGTAGAACGAACCCATTTCTACGGAGCAGAAGCGCATCAGGCGCTGTACCACTTCGTGGAAGTCATAGGCTTCGTAAGCTTTCAGGATCTCTTCCTGCGCCGCTTGCGCGCAACCTACCGCCCAGCGATCCAGCACCACCATATCTTCCGGTTTCACCATATCTTTTACCGGATCGAACCCGTTCAGGTTCGCCAGCAGGAAGCGCGCGGTGTTACGGATACGACGATAGCTGTCGGCAGCACGTTTCAGGATTTCGTCAGAAACGGCCATTTCGCCGGTGTAGTCGGTTGAAGCGACCCATAGACGCAGAATATCCGCGCCCAGTTTGTTCATCACGTCCTGCGGAGAAACGGTATTGCCGATAGACTTGGACATTTTGCGCCCCTGCCCATCAACGGTGAAACCGTGGGTCAGTACCTGACGGTATGGCGCTTTGCCTTTCATGGCGGTGGAGATCATCAGAGATGACATGAACCAGCCGCGATGCTGGTCAGAACCTTCCAGATACATATCTGCCGCATGCCCTGCAAACTCAGGACGCACGTCTACGACGGATGAGTGGGTTGAACCAGAATCGAACCATACGTCCAGCGTATCCGGGACTTTGACATACTGGTCAGCTTCGTCGCCGAGAATATCTTTCGGATCAAGATCCCACCACGCCTGGATGCCGTCAACTTCAACGCGTTTGGCCACTTCTTCCATCAGTTCGATAGCGCGCGGATGCAGTTCTTCGGTGTCTTTGTGGACAAACAGAGACATCGGCACACCCCACGTACGCTGACGGGAGATACACCAGTCAGGACGGTTGGCAACCATCGATTCAATACGCGCCTGGCCCCAGTCCGGGATCCACTGCACGCCTTTGATCTCTTTTAGCGACTGCGCGCGCAGGCCTTTCTGATCCATGCTAACAAACCACTGCGGCGTTGCACGGAAGATGATCGGCGATTTGTGGCGCCAGCAGCATGGGTAGCTGTGCTGCATTTTTTCAACGTGCAGCAGCGCGCCTTTTTCGCTCAGCAGAGCGACAACAATATCGTTGGCTTTAAAAACGTTCACACCGTCCAGGGTCGGGTAGGTTCCCGCCAGGTAAGCGCCATCCGGACCCACCGGGTTCGCCACTTCCAGACCGTATTTTTGACCGATGACATAGTCGTCCGGGCCGTGGCCAGGCGCGGTATGTACCGCCCCGGTACCCGCATCCAGCGTAACGTGATCGCCCAGGATCGCCGGCACGTCAAAACCCATAAACGGGTGGGTAAAGCGCAGCAGTTCCAGCTCAGCGCCTTTCACGGTGCCGAGAATGGTGTATTCAGCCGCGCCAATACGCTGCATGACGCTTTCAACCAGATCTTTCGCCAGAATCACGGCCTGACCGTCAATCTGTACCAGCGCATAGTCAAAATCAGGTGCCAGGGAGATTGCGCGGTTCGCTGGTAACGTCCACGGGGTGGTAGTCCAGATAACCAGTGAGATCGGGCCGTTGACGTCAGAAACGCCAAATTTCGCTTTCACCGCATCCTGATCGACAGCGTGGAACGCCACGTCGATGGACGGGGAGGTTTTGTCGTAATACTCAACTTCCGCTTCCGCCAGCGCGGAACGGCAGTCAACGCACCAGTGAACCGGCTTCGCACCTTTATGCAGATGACCGTTACCGATGATCTTACCCAGCGCGCGAATGATGTTGGCTTCGGTTTTGAAGTCCATGGTCAGGTACGGATGTGACCAGTCGCCCAGCACGCCAAGACGGATAAAGTCTTTACGCTGTCCGTCAACCTGCGTAGCGGCGTATTCACGGCACTTGGCGCGGAACTCAGCGGCGGTGAACTTCTCGCCCGGCTTGCCATATTCCTGCTCTACTTTGAGCTCGATAGGCAGACCGTGGCAGTCCCAGCCCGGAACGTACGGCGAGTCATAGCCCGTGAGTCCTTTGGACTTCACGATAATGTCTTTCAGAATCTTGTTAACCGAGTGACCAATATGAATGCTGCCATTCGCATAAGGAGGGCCATCATGCAGAATGAAGGTTTTTTTGCCTTTTTTGGCCGCACGAATGATGCCGTACAGGTCATCATCAGTCCAACGCGCCAGCATTCCCGGTTCACGCTTGGCGAGATCGCCGCGCATCGGGAACCCTGTTTCCGGCAAATTCAGGGTTGATTTATAGTCACTCATCAGATTCTCGGTTCCGTATTTAAAACTCGTATAGGCATTAAGCCGGTTTTGTTAGCCCAAAAAATTCGCGGGCAGTCAACTCATCACGCGCAATCTGCGCTTTTAGTTCATCCAGCGAGGCAAATCGCTGTTCGCTGCGTATTTTTTTACGCAGCACTACATCTATATGGCGACCATACAGGTCCATTACAACATCCAACAGATGCACTTCCAACTGTTGGCGTACGCCTGCTACCGTCGGACGGGTGCCGATGTTGGCGACGCCGGGGAAAGGTTTGTCACCCAGTCCAGTCACTTCAACCGCATAAACCCCTTTCACTGGAGAAACCTGGCGACGAAGCGGTAAGTTTGCCGTCGGAAAACCGATCGTGCGCCCTAACTCGTCACCATGAACTACACGTCCTGAGATAGTAAAAGGATGCCCAAGCAGACTTTCGGCCAGTTGCAGGTTATCTTCTGCCAGTGCCTGACGGACCGCGGTGCTGCTGATGCGCACACCGCCCTCACAGAAGGTTTGGGTGCTGGTGATATCAAAACCATACTCAGCGCCCGCTTCCTGTAATAACAAGAAATCGCCCGCACGGCTAGCGCCAAAGCGGAAATCATCACCAACGGCAAGAAATTGTACACCAAGGCGATTAACCAGCAGATCGCTGATAAAGGTCTGCGCCGTTAATGCGGCAAAACGCCTGTCAAAACGCACGCACAGTACGTAATCCACGCCACATTCCGCCAGATAACGCAGTTTTTCCCGCAGACGAGTAAGGCGCGCAGGCGACTTGTCTGTCGCAAACAGCTCCAGCGGCTGCGGCTCGAAAATCATCACCATTACCGGTAAATTGCGCTTGCGCCCTTCTTCCCGTAACCCCTGCAGTAACGCACGGTGGCCCCGGTGCACGCCGTCGAAATTACCAATAGTCAGCACACACCCATGCGGGGCCTGACTGAGATTATGTATGCCTCGTATCAGCTTCATGTCTGGCTCAAAACAGTGAAAATCGTGAAAGTATACCCTGTACCGCGGTCAACGTTAACCGGCGATTGTTTCTACGAAACAGAAAGAGGATGCTTTTCATTGTTATGAATCAAATTGACGCCCTTCACGGGCACACCAATGCAATTTTTCTCGTGGAAAAGCTGTATTCACGCCACGCAAGCTGGTAGAATCCTGCGCCATCACTACGCAACGAGTGCTGGAATTTAAACGGCGCTTATTTGCACAAATCCATTGACAAAAGAAGGCTAAAAGGGCATATTCCTCGGCCTTTGAATTGTCCATATAGAACACATTTGGGAGTTGGACCTTGGCTAATATCAAATCAGCTAAGAAGCGCGCCGTTCAGTCTGAAAAGGCCCGCAAGCACAACGCTAGCCGTCGCTCTATGATGCGTACTTTCATCAAGAAAGTATACGCAGCTATTGAAGCTGGCGACAAAGCTACTGCACTGAAAGCATTTAACGAAATGCAACCACTCGTGGACCGTCAGGCTGCTAAAGGTCTGATCCACAAAAACAAAGCTGCACGTCATAAAGCAAACCTGACTGCACAGATCAACAAACTGGCTTAATCGCCCGTCTGTTGTCGCTTTGTGAAAAAACCCGCGAAAGCGGGTTTTTTTATGCCTGTTGTTTGTGCAACCAACTTCGAAGGCAACCGCGATCCGCAGATGTAGAATGATTCCGGCTGCGGGAACATACCGCAGCCGGAATCATGACGGCTTTCTTGATTACTGCGGCTTAAATAATGTCGAGTAGTCCGCATTACAAATACGCTGCACAGCCGGATGCTGGATCATCCTCTCCGCAAATATGGCGTGATACTCCTCCATCACATTCTCTACGCGTCCAATTTCAACAATAGAATCATCAGCATAGAAATTATGCGAATACAGCGTAGGCGCAACGAAAATAGCGTTATGCGTTGCGCCAAACGCTTTCATCAGCGCGGCGTCATCAAACTCGCCAAGGATTTCAACGTTCAGTCCTTGTGAGTTAATCCAGTTCAACAGCTTACGTCCGAGCATCGAACGACGTCCAGGGATCAGCAATCGACGCTCTTCCAGACAGGCCGGAAACGGTTTCTCAGGCAGCGGCTTGGTACACCAAAAACTCACGCTGCATTCGCCTATCCGCACCGAGAACAGCCCTTCCTGCTGCGTTGAGTCGATCGGACAATCGGAAATGATCATGTCCAGCTTATGCTGGCTGAGTTGCTCCAGCAGCATCTCGTGCGTTGATTCAAAACAACGCAGGTGGATTTGCTCATTCTCAACCACCGCGGCATCCAGCACGCTGCTGACCAGTTGTTTGGACAATGCATCCGCCACACCGACATCAAACAGCAAATTCGACTCTTTGCGATAGTTCACGATATCCAGCATTTCCTGGCTTAAGGTGAACATTTTGTCTGCATACCGAAAGACTAATTCCCCCAGCTCACTGGGTTCCAGCCCGCGCCCCTTACGCTTAAACAACTTCCCTTGTAAGCGTTCCTCAAGCGCTTTGATCTGCCCGGTAATAGTTTGTGGTGTCAGATAAAGCGCTTCTGCGGCACCTACCACCGATCCTTCTTTATACACATGCCAGAAGTAATACAGGTGGTTGTAATTTATATGAGACATACTCTCTCCCTGAAATTGTCACCAAGAGTTATCTGCTCAGGCTGACGTATTCAACCGGGTACGCAGCCAGCTATAACCGATAACTGCCGACAGCAGAGAGCCGATCAGGATCCCCAGTTTTGCCCAGTTAATCAGCTCTGGATCAACGTTACCAAACGCCAGGCTGGCGATGAAAATCGACATCGTAAAGCCAATGCCGCACAGAATACCGACCGCCATAATTTGCTGGAAATTCGTGCCTTCAGGCAGCTGCGCTACCTTGAGCCGTAATGCCAGCCAGCAGAACAGGCTGATCCCCAGTGGCTTACCGATAAGCAGGCCGGCAATAATCCCCAGCGGCAGGATGGAGGTCAACCCGTCCATCGTCACGCCCTGCAGTGAAACACCCGCATTAGCAAAAGCAAACAGCGGCAGGATCAGATAGGCCACCCACGGATGCAGGACATGCTCCAATCGCTTCGCGGGTGAACGCCCATGTTTTTCCTTCAACGGAATAAAGAAACCGACGATCACCCCTGCCAGAGTGGCATGCACGCCGGACTTCAGCACTGCCGTCCACAACACGACGCCAACCAGAATATAAATACCGGTACGTCTCACACCACACAGATTCAATGCCGCCAGGACGAGAATTGCGCACGCGGCGACGCCCAGAGACAACAAAGAGAGATCGCTGGTGTAGAACAACGCGATGATCACGATGGCGCCGAGGTCATCGATAATCGCCAGCGCCATCAGGAAGATTTTCAACGCCAGCGGAACACGACTGCCCAACAGTGCCAACACGCCTAATGCAAAAGCGATATCCGTTGCTGCCGGAATTGCCCATCCTTCACGAGTGATAGGGTCGGCATAGTTGAATGCCAGATACAGCAACGCCGGGACAATCATGCCCCCGATCGCGGCAATGATCGGAAACGCCGCCTGACGCAGGCTGGCAAGCGAACCCTGCATTAACTCACGCTTCACTTCCAGACCAATCAACAGGAAAAACACCGCCATCAACGCGTCGTTGATCCACAGCAGCATATTTTTGTTGATCTCAAGCGCGCCAACCCGCAGTTGGACAGGTGTTTCCAGAAAGGCGTGGTACCATCCACTGGTAACCCCGATATTTGCCATCATCATAGCGACTGCGGCAGCGATGATCAGAATGATACCTCCCGAGGCGTCGCTACTAAAAAAACGGTGCAGATGTTTCACTTTTATTCTCTCTATTGGGTGAATACTTCGTAATTACTATCTTACACCCTCAGAAAGCTCGTTAAAATTAGATTATTCATGATGAATAGATCGGTTTTTACGATCTAAAAGAACGAAGTTGGTGAAGATTTTCCAGACGTAAAACAGAAATAAAAAAGCCTGAAACTTTTCAGCTCCAGGCTTTTGTCAGAGAGAAAACGGCGAATTAACGCGTCAAATCATCAAAGAATTTCTTCACGCCGTCGAAGAAGCTTTTGGAACGCGGGCTGTTTTGCTCGCCGGTAGGACCACCAAAGCTATCCTGCAGGTCTTTCAGCAGCTGTTTCTGCTTGTCGTTGAGGCCAACCGGGGTTTCAACAACCACACGGCACAGCAGATCGCCCTGTGCGCCGCCGCGTACAGACTTAACGCCTTTACCACGCATGCGGAACAGTTTACCGGTCTGCGTTTCACCCGGAATTTTTAACTTCACGCGACCGTCCAGCGTCGGGACTTCAATCTCACCGCCCAGGGCTGCCATCGCAAAGTTAATCGGCACTTCGCAGTACAGGTTATTGCCTTCACGTTCGAAAATTGGGTGCTGTTTTACCTGCACCTGCACGTACAAATCACCCGCTGGCGCGCCATGCTCACCGGCTTCGCCTTCACCCGCTAAACGAATACGGTCGCCGGTATCAACCCCTGCAGGGATCTTAACAGACAGCGTTTTGCTCTTCTCAACGCGACCATGCCCGTGGCATTTGTTGCACGGGTCTTTGATCAGCGTACCGCGACCCTGACAGTGTGGACATGTCTGCTGTACGGCGAAGAAACCCTGGCGCATCTGCACCTGACCGGAACCGTGACAGGTTGGACAGGTCTGCGGTTGTGTGCCCGCCTTCGCGCCACTGCCGTGGCAGACGTCACACTCTTCCAGCGTAGGGATGCGGATCTCTTTGGTGACGCCACGCACGGCTTCTTCCAGAGTGAGATCCATGTTGTAACGTAAATCAGCCCCACGTGAGGCGCGCTGACGACCACGACCGCCGCCAAAGATATCGCCAAACACGTCACCAAAGATATCGCTGAAGTCTGCCCCGCCGCCAAAACCGCCGCCGCCGCCCATACCACCTTGCTCAAACGCTGCATGGCCGTACTGATCGTAAGCCGCACGTTTTTGCGCATCGGTCAGGATCTCGTACGCTTCTTTGATCTCTTTAAACTTGGCTTCGGCCTCTTTATCACCCTGATTGCGGTCCGGGTGATATTTCATGGCCAGGCGCTTGTAGGCCTTCTTGATTTCACGCTCTTCCGCTGATTTGGAAACGCCTAAAATCTCGTAATAGTCTTGCTTTGCCATTGGTTTTTTTAAGCCCCTTAACATACGAGCACGGGCGAAGAGGAAACCTCTACGCCCGTGCCGATTAACTACCCTGCATCAGGGCGATTATTTTTTGTCTTTCACTTCTTCAAACTCAGCGTCGACAACGTCGTCATCTTTCGCGTTGTTTGCAGAAGCATCAGCGCCTGCTGCACCAGCCTGCTGCTGGGCGTGCTGCTGCTGAGCGATTTCCATCAGTTTCTGGGAAACCTGTGCCAGCGCCTGCATCTTCGCTTCGATATCCGCTTTATCTTCGCCTTTCAGAGAAGTTTCCAGCGCGGTCAGTGCAGACTCGATGGCAGTTTTGTCGTCAGCCGGCAGTTTGTCGCCTGCTTCTTCAACCTGCTTGCGAGTGCTGTGCAGCAGATGATCAGCCTGGTTACGGGTCTGAACCAGCTCTTCAAACTTACGGTCAGATTCTGCGTTCGCTTCTGCTTCGCGAACCATTTTCTGAATTTCTTCTTCGTTCAGACCAGAAGAAGCCTTGATGGTGATCTTCTGCTCTTTACCGCTGTTTTTGTCTTTCGCGGAAACGTGCAGAATACCGTCGGCATCGATGTCAAAAGTAACTTCGATCTGCGGCATACCGCGCGGAGCCGGACTGATACCATCCAAGTTAAACTGCCCCAGATCTTTGTTATCAGCAGCACGTTTACGTTCACCCTGCAGCACATGGATGGTTACCGCAGACTGGTTGTCTTCAGCGGTAGAGAACACCTGGCTGTGCTTGGTCGGGATGGTGGTGTTCTTCGCGATCAGCGGAGTCATTACGCCACCCATGGTTTCGATACCCAGAGACAGCGGGGTAACGTCCAGCAGCAGCACGTCTTTAACATCACCGGTCAATACACCACCCTGAACAGCTGCACCGATTGCTACGGCTTCGTCCGGGTTAACATCTTTACGCGGCTCTTTACCGAAGAACTCAGCGACTTTCTTCTGCACCATCGGCATACGCGTCTGACCACCAACGAGGATAACGTCGTTGATATCAGATACGGACAGGCCAGCATCCTGCAGAGCAACTTTCAGTGGCTCGATAGAACGGTTAACCAGGTCTTCAACCAGGCTTTCCAGTTTCGCACGGGTCACTTTGATGTTCATGTGTTTAGGACCAGTCGCGTCTGCAGTGATGTACGGCAGGTTCACGTCGGTCTGCTGCGCAGAGGACAGCTCGATCTTCGCTTTTTCTGCGGCTTCTTTCAGACGCTGCATCGCCAGCGGGTCATTACGCAGGTCGATACCCTGATCTTTCTTAAACTCGTCAACCAGGTAGTTGATCATACGGCTGTCGAAGTCTTCACCACCCAGGTGGGTATCACCGTTGGTTGCCAGAACTTCGAAGGTTTTTTCGCCGTCAACTTCGTCGATTTCGATAATAGAGATATCGAAAGTACCACCACCGAGGTCATATACCGCGATAGTACGGTTGCCGACTTCTTTATCCAGACCGTAAGCCAGCGCAGCTGCGGTTGGTTCGTTGATGATACGTTTTACTTCCAGACCTGCGATACGGCCAGCATCTTTGGTTGCCTGACGCTGAGCATCGTTAAAGTATGCAGGTACGGTGATAACAGCTTCAGTTACTGGTTCACCCAGGTAATCTTCAGCCGTTTTCTTCATTTTTTTCAGCACTTCAGCAGAAATCTGCGGCGGTGCCAGTTTCTGACCTTTAACGTCAATCCATGCATCACCGTTGTCAGCACCGATGATTTTGTACGGCATGATGGCTTCATCACGCTGTACTTCTTCGTCCTGGAAGCGGCGGCCAATCAGGCGTTTAATCGCAAACAGGGTGTTTTGCGGGTTTGTCACTGCCTGACGTTTAGCCGGCTGACCAACCAGAGTTTCACCATCCTGGGTATAAGCAATGATAGAAGGCGTGGTGCGATCGCCCTCGGCGTTCTCCAGCACACGTGCAGTAGTGCCATCCATAATCGCTACACAAGAGTTGGTAGTACCCAGGTCGATACCAATAATTTTACCCATCTAAACGTCTCCACTAAAAATTCGGTCATCATGTGGTTGTGAATCTGTAATAAGGGCGAAACGTGCGGTTTCAACTACCCTGAATCGTTTTTTTTCAGACTCACCACTGCGGTTGCTTACAAGATGGGGTCGTAACCCACGTCATCAAGGGGGGCATGAAAATTTTTTTTAGCCTTGTGGCAATAAAATCGCAGAAAAAAGGCTAAAAGATTAAAAAATGAATAGTCTCAAATCAAAACTAATTCATAAAACAGATAAATTCAGCGCAGCCATTCACATAAAAATTGTAATAAAAAGAAAATATTACAAGCATGAATCATGACTCTGACAGCGGTAAGATGGTCTGAAACGACACACTTTTACAGCCGTCAAAGAGAAATTCCATGAAATCCGTATTAACCCTTTCCGCCAGCCTGCTTATGGGCCTGCTGCTGAGCAGCGCCGCACACGCTAACGATCATAAAGTCCTCGGTGTGATCGCCATGCCCCGTAATGAAACCACCGATCTAACGCTGAAACTACCCGTTTGCCGCGTGGTGAAACGTATTCAACTGACGGCCGATCATGGTGATTTACAGCTCAGTGGTGCATCGGTTTACTTCAAGGCTGCCCACATGTCCAGCCAGAGTCTGAACGTGCCTTTCTCCATCAAAGAAGGGCAAACAACCAATTGGATCAACATCAATAGCGACAACGACAATAAGCGCTGCGTGAAAAAAATAACCTTCTCCGGTCATACGGTGAACTCTTCTGATATGGCGACGCTGAAAATCATCGGCGACGACTAATTCGCCATACTTTTATTCAGATGCCTCAGAAACATGAATGTCACCTATTTGATGAAGCTAAAAGCTGATAGAGAGTTAACCAAAATTCTGCGAACCCACGCCGCCGTCGGCGTAATCGGGCACGGATTACTGCGCGGAGCCGGACTTGGCGGCCTTAAACGAGGTTAAAGCGGTAAGCGGCAGCGCCTATCGCGTGACGATCCCAGCGGTACTCCACATCGCCTGCCTGCGCAGAATGCTCAACCACACACAAACGTGATGCCCATCACAGGGAAAATAATTCGTTTTCCCTTCGTTAGATCATAGACAGTGCTCTCTCCCCTGATTATTATGCCGCGCCCCGAAGACAGTGATCGTTATTCGGGGAAACTATTTCACCATTCAATCAATGATGATTTTGAGGAATTATGGGCAACACTAAGTTGGCTAATCCGGCACCGCTGGGCCTGATGGGCTTTGGCATGACCACCATTCTGCTTAACCTGCATAATGCGGGTTTCTTCGCTTTAGACGTTATTATTCTGGCGATGGGCATTTTCTACGGCGGTATCGCGCAAATTTTTGCCGGTCTGCTGGAATATAAAAAAGGCAACACCTTCGGTTTAACCGCCTTTACTTCCTACGGTTCGTTCTGGCTGACGTTGGTTGCGATCCTGCTGATGCCGAAAATGGGCCTCGCGGATGCAACCAATGGTCAGTTCCTGGGCGCTTACCTGGGTCTGTGGGGTGTGTTCACTCTGTTCATGTTCTTCGGTACGCTGAAAGCCGCGCGCATGCTGCAGTTTGTGTTCCTGAGCCTGACAGTGCTGTTCGCCCTGCTGGCCGTTGGCAACATTGCAGGTAACGAAACAATCATTCACATTGCTGGATGGGTTGGCTTAGTGTGCGGCGCAAGCGCCATTTACCTGGCGATGGGTGAAGTGCTGAACGAACAGTTTGGCCGCACCATCCTGCCGATTGGTGAAGCACATTAATCTGATACTATCCCCCCTTCCGGGGGGATAGTTCTTACAACTGCTGTAACTCTGCCTGTACGTTCGAATCGCGATGATAAATATCCTGTCGCAGCCAAATTCCCAAACCAAGCCCTACCAGCGATAACGCCAGTACATACCAGGCCGGAGCCATTGGCGACACGCTCATCAACACCGTTACTGCGATGGGTGTTAGCCCACCGAAAATGGCATACGAGACGTTATAGGAAAAGGAAATACCGGTAAAACGGACTTCTGCCGGAAACGCCCGCACCATCACGTAAGGCACTGCCCCCACGACGCCAACGCATAACCCTACCAGGCCGTACAACCCAAACAGGTATTCGGGATGACTGCCGGTCAGGTGATAGAAAAACCAGCTCGAACAGGCCAGCAGCAGGCTACCGACAATAAAAGTTTTGCTGGCACCAACCTGGTCGACAATAAACCCCGCCAGTAAACAACCGATGCACAGCATAATTGTGGCGACGCTGTTAGCTTGTAACGTCAGCGCCGGCGCAAAGCCATATTGCTTCTGCAACCAGACTGGCGACATCAGGATCACTACCACAATCCCGGCAGAGAGCAGCCAGGTTAGTAGCATTGACACCACCACTGCTTTTTTATGTTTACTCACCACCGATTTCACCGGTAGCTCTTGCGCCAACGCTTTACGCTGCTGCATTTCGAGGAAGATGGGCGTCTCCTGCAGCCAACGGCGTAGATACATTGCCACCAACCCAAACGCGCCCCCCAGCAGGAAAGGGATACGCCAACCATAGTCATGCACCGCTTGCTGCGTAAAACTGGTGTTCACTAACGTCGCAACCACCGACCCCAGCAGAATTCCCACCGTTAGCCCAGCGGTCAGCGTTCCGCAGGCGATGCCGATGCGACGCTCTGGTACATGTTCGGCCACGAATACCCACGCACCTGGTACTTCACCCCCAATGGCAGCGCCCTGCAAAATGCGCATCAGCAGTAACAGCAGCGGCGCCAGGATCCCAATTGAGGCGTAATCAGGCAGCAGTCCAATCGCCAGCGTTGGTATTGCCATCAGTAAAATACTCAGCGTGAACATTTTCTTACGCCCGACCAGATCACCAAAATGCGCCATGATGATGCCACCCAGCGGACGCGCCAGATATCCGGCGGCAAAGATGCCGAAGGTTTGCACCTGACGTAGCCATTCAGGAATATCTGCAGGAAAGAAGAGTTCGCCAACAACAGCGGCAAAGAAGACAAAGATAATGAAATCATAAAACTCAAGCGCACCGCCAAGGGCAGCAAGCGTTAGGGTTTTATAATCCTGGCGATTCAGCGGTCGATTGTGTTGTGACATAGCAAACCATCAGTCAGTGGAGTTATTGAATCTGTCTGTCGATATATGTAAAGCAAAAATTACTATATCGTAAACAATTCAATACTCCACTGTCATTGGCACTTATGCCGCGATCGGGCTACTTTTAGGCGTTTGTATCGCGTATTGCACTTTTTGGACGAAAAGATGCTACAACAGCCGGTGCGGTTTCGACATACGGTCCATCTAATAGCTGTATACAATACGGTACACTAGCAAAAATGCCGGGCACGACAACCTTACCGTCAGCCTCTTTCACGCCTTCCAGCGTTTCTTTGATCGATTTCGGCTGTCCAGGCAGATTCAGGATCAGCGCCTGTTTACGAATTACGCCGACCTGACGGGAGAGGATCGCCGTTGGCACAAAGTGCAGACTTATCTGGCGCATCTGTTCGCCAAAGCCTGGCATCTGACGGTCAGCGACGGCAAGCGTAGCATCAGGCGTCACGTCGCGACGTGCCGGACCCGTCCCGCCAGTTGTCAGCACCAGATGGCAGCTCATTTCATCAACCAGCTCGCATAAGGTCTGTTCGATGATCGCCTGTTCATCCGGGATCAACCGCGTTTGCAGTTCAAAGGGGGTGGTAAGGGCAGACGCCAGCCACTCTTCCAGGGCCGGGATACCTTTATCCTGGTAAACACCGCTGGAAGCACGGTCAGAAATGGACACCAGGCCAATGCGTAAAGTATTCATGATTATTCCGTTTAAACAGTCTCGTTAAACAGAATGATACACTGCGAAAGGAAGGACAGACAGGTTTCAGAAGAGGTAGCGTGACCCATATCCGGGCCACGCTTAAATGATTACAGCAGATCGCCAATCATTTTTTCCAGTTTACCCTGGTCTACAGCAAACTTACGGATACCGTCCGCCAGTTTGTCTACAGCCATCGGATCCTGGTTGTGCTGCCACAGGAACTCAGCTTCGGTGATGCGTGCAGGACGCGCTTTCACTTCGCCGGAGAAAGACAGTTTACGTTCGATAGCGCCTTCGCTTTCCGCCAGCTCTTTCAGCAGTGCCGGAGCAATCGTCAGACGATCGCAGCCTGCCAGCTCAATGATTTCGCCGATGTTACGGAAGCTCGCGCCCATTACCACGGTTTCGTAACCGTGCTGTTTGTAGTACTCGTAGATTTCCGTTACGGAAACCACACCCGGATCTTCCGCCGGTGCATACTCTTTCTTGTCGGTGTTGGCTTTGTACCAGTCAAGAATACGACCAACGAACGGAGAAATCAGGTATACGCCAGCTTCTGCACATGCACGTGCCTGCGCGAAGGAGAACAGCAGAGTCAGGTTACAGTTGATGCCTTCTTTTTCCAGCTGCTCAGCGGCACGGATGCCCTGCCAGGTTGAAGCCAGTTTAATCAGAATGCGATCGTTGCTGATGCCAGCGTCGTTGTACATTTTGATCAGACGTTTTGCTTTCGCGATGGATGCTTCGGTGTCGTAGGACAGACGAGCATCGACTTCAGTGGAGATACGACCCGGGACCAGTTTCAGGATCTCCAGACCGATATTGACTGCCAGTTTGTCGGTCGCGTCGACGACCTGTTGTGCGCGGTCGTTACTCTGCTGCTTAGCCCAGGCTACAGCGTCATCAATCAGCTTGCGGTATTCCGGGATCTGCGCTGCGTTAAGAATGAGAGAAGGGTTGGTTGTGGCATCCTGAGGCTGATACAGCTTCATTGCCGCGATGTCTCCGGTGTCGGCCACTACTGTGGTGAACTGACGAAGGGAGGTCAATTTGTCCGTCATGATAGCGATTCTCTTTAAACAGCTTGTTAGGGGGATGTAACCGATCTTCCCTGATGATAGCACGACGCACTCTCAGCGCAACCGCCTGGATTGTCCGACCAGCCGCTCAGTCCTGATTACGCATCTCAAAGCCTGTGATGCGCAATTGCGGGATATAACGATTGTTATGATAAACTCCCGCAATCACTCTCATGACAAGGTATATACTGGTCGATTATTGGTAGCGCTTACACGGAAATCTTCGCGCTTACCGGCATCAACAAGAGGGATGTTAATGCCTGATTTTTTCTCATTTATTAATGAAATACTCTGGGGATCGGTGATGATCTACCTCCTGCTTGGCGCAGGATGTTGGTTCACCTGGCGTACAGGGTTCGTGCAGTTCCGCTACCTTCGCCAATTTGGCACAAGTCTTAAAAACAGCATTAGCCCGCAGTCGGGCGGTTTAACTTCCTTCCAGGCTCTGTGCACCAGTCTTGCCGCGCGTATCGGTAGCGGGAACCTGGCCGGCGTAGCGTTGGCGATCGCCGCTGGCGGCCCTGGAGCCGTTTTCTGGATGTGGGTTTCAGCGGTCATTGGTATGGCAACGTCATTCGCCGAGTGCTCACTTGCCCAACTGTATAAAGAACGCGATAGCAATGGACAGTTTCGCGGTGGCCCTGCATGGTATATGGCACGTGGGCTGGGCATGCGCTGGATGGGCGTCCTTTTTGCTATTTTTTTACTTATTGCCTATGGATTGATTTTTAACAGCGTTCAGGCAAATTCCGTTTCGCGTGCGCTGACTTTTGCTTTTGATATTCCTCCCCTCGTCTCCGGTTTCGCACTGGCAATCACGTCATTAATTGTCATCGTCGGTGGCATCAAAGGCGTAGCTCGCCTGATGCAATGGTTCGTTCCGATGATGGCACTGCTGTGGGTCGGAGGTAGCATCATCATCTGTCTGTGGCATATCGAGCAGCTTCCCGACATTATCATCACCATTATAAAAAGCGCCTTTGGCTGGCAGGAAGCCGCAGCGGGTGCGGCCGGATATACGCTAAGCCAGGCTATTGCCAACGGTTTTCAGCGCGGCATGTTTTCTAACGAAGCCGGAATGGGATCTACGCCGAATGCAGCCGCATCGGCCGCATCCTGGCCACCGCATCCTGCGGCACAAGGCATTGTGCAAATGATTGGGGTATTAGGCGACACTCTCGTTGTCTGTACGGCCAGCGCGATGATTATTCTGTTGGCAGGCAATAGCACCAGCTATGTCCCTATGGAAGGCATCCAGTTACTCCAGAAAGCAATGGTAACGCTCGCGGGGGAGTGGGGAGCAGGATATGTGGCTTTTATTGTGATTCTGTTTGCCTTTAGCTCGATCGTCGCCAACTACATTTATGCGGAAAACAATCTCGTCTTCCTGAAACTGGACAATATCCGCGTCATCTGGCTATTGCGCATCGCCACCGTTTGCACCGTTATCGGCGGAACGTTTGTCAGCTTTCCGCTGGTCTGGCAGTTGGCCGATATTATTATGGCTTGTATGGCCATCACAAACCTGACGGCGATTCTGCTGCTTTCTCCGGTTGTGCATACCATCGCCAGCGACTATCTGCGCCAGCGTAAACTTGGCGTACGACCGGAATTTGATCCGCACCGTTATCCTGATATCAGACAACAACTTGCCCCCGAAAGCTGGGATGAAACGCCGCGCGGATAGCGCGGCAATCACAACCATCGATCAATTCTGTCGTTTTTTTTGCTAAAGTCGCAATAAATCTCCTGCAAGGACTGGATATGCTGATTCTGATTTCACCTGCAAAAACGCTCGACTACCAAAGTCCGCTGGCAACGACACGCCATACGCTACCCGAACTGCTGGATCACTCCCAGCAACTTATCCACGTGGCGCGCCAGCTTTCTGCGCCGCAGATTGGCAAGCTGATGGGGATTAGCGACAAACTGGCGGATTTGAATGCCACGCGTTTCCATGACTGGCAGCCTGACTTCACCCTGGAAAATGCGCGCCAGGCCATTCTGGCGTTTAAGGGCGACGTGTATACCGGACTGCAGGCTGAAACCTTCAGCGAGGCGGATTTCGACTTCGCTCAGCAGCATTTACGGATGTTGTCCGGACTTTACGGTGTGCTACGTCCGCTGGATTTGATGCAACCTTACCGTCTGGAGATGGGCATTCGTCTGGCCAATGCGAAAGGTAAAGATCTCTACCAGTTCTGGGGAGATACCATCACCGATAAACTTAACGAAGCACTTGAAGCGCAAGGCGACAGCGTGGTGATTAACCTCGCTTCGGATGAGTATTTTAAATCGGTGAAGCCGAAAAAGCTTAATGCAGAACTGATCAAACCGGTCTTCCTTGACGAGAAGAACGGCAAGTTCAAAGTCATCAGCTTCTATGCCAAAAAAGCGCGCGGCCTGATGAGCCGCTACATCATTGAAAACCGCTTAACGCAGCCAGAACAGTTGACCGCTTTTAACAGCGAAGGCTATTTCTTTGATGAAGAATCGTCAGGGAAAGGTGAACTGGTGTTCAAGCGTCACGAGCAGTAGTGTACATGCCGGATGACGGCTAACGCCTCATCCGGCACAAGAATTACCCGCGGGTCATCATCAGCTTACGCAGTTGCGCAAAATCAGCTGGCAGATGATGCGAAAGCAGCGGCAAGTCTGCGCGTTCCGCCAGCTCTTTTGGCAGAGCCAGCTTCAGATCAAGAATCTCCTCAACGCTTTCTTTAAACTTCGCCGGATGCGCAGTACCGAGGAACAGGCCATACTCGCCAGGGTTTAGCTGATCACGCAGCGCACGGTAAGCCACCGCCGCATGCGGTTCAGAGGTGTAGCCTAACTCATGCAGCTCGCGCATCGTTTCCTGTGTCGTGACATCGTCAACGGCGGCGTAACCCAGCTCATTCAGACGCCAGATTTTACGGCGGAACAGTTCTTCCACGCGCGGCCAGTTGTTCGGCTGACTGACATCCATCGCATTCGACAACGTCGCCTGGGTTGCTTTCGGTGCCCACTCGCCTTGTGCAAGGAAGCGTGGAACCGTATCGTTGACGTTGGTCGCGGCGATAAAACGCTTCACCGGCAGGCCCAGTGATTTCGCCAGCAGCCCGGCGGTCAAATCGCCAAAGTTACCGCTGGGAACAGAAATAACCAGCTGATTTCGCGCCTCTTGCGGCAGTTGCGCCACGGCCTCAAAGTAGTAACAAATTTGCGCCAGCAGACGGCTGATGTTGATTGAGTTAGCCGAATTCAGCCCCAAAGCCACCTTCAGCTCTTCATCATCAAACGCCTGTTTAACCAGCGCCTGACAGGCATCAAAATCACCGTCGATGGCGACAGTTTCAATATTGCCGCCCAGCGTACAGAACAATTTTTCCTGTAATGGGCTGATCTTGCCATTCGGATAAAGGATCACCACTCGCACGTTTTTCAGGCCATAAAAGGCATGTGCAACCGCCGCACCGGTATCCCCAGAGGTGGCAGTCAGAATCGTGACCGGTTTATCGCCGCTAATATGCGTCAGCATCTGCGCCATAAAGCGTCCGCCAAAATCTTTAAATGCCAGCGTAGGACCATGGAATAGTTCAAGACAGCCGACATCCGCGGCAACCTGAGCCACCGGCGCAGGGAAGGCAAACGCCGCACGTACGCGATCTGCAAGGACTTCCTGTGGGATCTCATCACCAATAAATGCGGAAAGGATCTTAGCGCTGCGGCTAACGAAATCCTGGTTCAGCATCTCATCGATTTCTGTCAGATTGAATTCCGGCAAATCGTGCGGAAAAAACAATCCCTGATTCTTGCCAAGCCCTTGCGTGACGGCCTGCGCAAAGCTGACCTGCTCGTTGTGATCTTTCAGATTATACAGTTTCATTGATTATCCCAGTACCCGTGCGCCCGCCGTGTCCAGCCGGCAAATATGAACAAAGCCTTCCTGATTTTGCAGGTAATTTTTATCCAGCCAGTCTGCGACACGCTGCGCCGTATCCGGCTTGTCGCATAACGCGAACAGCGTCGGTCCTGACCCGGAGATACCACTGGCCAGCGCGCCGATTTCCGCTACCGCCTGACGTGCCTGGCTAAAGCCTGGCAGCAAACGGGTGCGGTACGGCTCAGCAATGACATCTTTCATCAGCTTCGCGGCAAGCGCTGGCTGACGGGAATAGCAGGCATGGATAAACCCAGCCAAATGCCGCCCGTGGGCAATACAGTCTTGTCGGCGATACTGCGCAGGTAAAATCGCCCGCGCTTCTGCCGTCGATACTTTAATCCCCGGATATGCCAGCACCCATAGCCACTCATCAAAGCCTGGCACCTGCTGGCTGATAATGCCGTTTTCTTCAATCATTAACTGCATGCCGCCCAAAAAGCACGGGGCAACGTTATCGTAATGAATACTGCCGGAGATACGCCCTTCCAGCTCGCCCATTATTGCCAACAGGCGCGTATCGTTGAGCGGCTTACCGCAGTGTTCATTCATCGCGACCAGCGCTGCCACAACGGAACAGGCGCTGGAGCCTAACCCAGAGCCAATCGGCATATTTTTTTCCAGCGTCATCGC
Source organism: Citrobacter sp. Cu096 (assembly GCF_030332285.1). Taxonomy (NCBI): domain Bacteria; kingdom Pseudomonadati; phylum Pseudomonadota; class Gammaproteobacteria; order Enterobacterales; family Enterobacteriaceae; genus Citrobacter; species Citrobacter sp. Cu096. The sequence goes on along the minus strand of NZ_JAOWID010000018.1, from coordinate 330,214 downwards.
CACCGGAACGCTTTTATCCAGTTCCTGGCAGAAACGCTCCCAGCACTGGTAGACGATATTTTCTCGCGGCTCAGACGGCAGCTTATTAGCAAAGCGCCCGAGGTTGTTCAGGCTGAAATGGTCGGCCGCCTCAACGGACACCACATCGCCCAACAACGAGCCATCTATCGGGGTAACCGCCGCCCCGAGCACATCAAACCCGACGCTCATATTGGCACTGGAAGCCGGGGCATAAACTCTCACCATGTCAGACTCCTAACTTCCATGAAAGGGTACGTAGCAGGTCGGCGAATACGCCCGCCGCCGTCACGTCGTTACCCGCACCGTATCCGCGCAGAACTAACGGTAACGGCTGATAATAGTGGCTGTAAAACGCCAACGCGTTTTCACCGTTTTTCACTTTGAACAGCGGATCGTTGCCGTCTACTGCCTCTATTTTCACGCGGCAGACGCCGTCTTCTTCAATATTGCCAACATAGCGCAATACTTTCCCCTCATCACGGGCTTTCGCCACGCGCGCGGCAAAGGCGTCATCCAGCTGCGGTAATTTCGCCATAAATGCGGAAACATCACCGGAATCATCAAACTCTTTTGGCAGGACAGGCTCAATAACAATGTCTGAAAGCTCCAGCTCACGACCGGTTTCACGGGCGAGGATCAGCAGCTTACGCGCCACGTCCGTACCGGAAAGATCGTCACGTGGGTCGGGCTCGGTGTAGCCCAGTTCCCGCGCCAGAGTGGTGGCCCTGGAAAAGCTCATCCCCTCATCCAGCTTGCCGAAAATAAATGACAGCGAGCCGGAAAGAATGCCGGAGAAACGCTGCAATTCATCACCTGCGCTAAGCAGATTTTGCAAGTTTTCAATAACTGGTAAGCCCGCGCCCACGTTGGTGTCGTAAAGGAATTTACGCCGGGACTTCGCCGCAGCAAAACGCAGCTGATGGTAGTAATCCATCGACGAGGTGTTAGCCTTTTTGTTCGGCGTAACCACATGGAAGCCTTCACGCAGAAAATCAGCGTACTGATCCGCCACCGCCTGGCTTGATGTACAGTCGACAATCACCGGATTGAGCAGATGATATTCTTTCACCAGACGAATTAAGCGCCCAAGGTTGAATGGCTCTTTCGCGTTTTCCAGCTCAGCCTGCCAGTTTTCCAGATTCAAACCGTGGACGTTGGTCAGCAGGGCCTTCGAATTTGCCACGCCGCACACGCGCAGATCGATATGCTTCTTTTTAAGCCAGGTTTGCTGGCGTTTAAGCTGCTCCAGCAATGCACCACCCACCCCGCCTACGCCAATCACAAACACTTCAATCACCTGGTCGGTGTTGAACAGCATCTGATGGGTTACGCGCACACCAGTGGTGGCATCGTCGTTATTCACCACCACCGAAATAGAACGCTCAGACGAGCCCTGGGCGATAGCCACGATATTGATGTTAGCGCGAGCCAGCGCGGCAAAGAATTTCGCTGAGATGCCACGCAACGTGCGCATACCATCGCCCACAACTGAGATGATCGCCAGACGCTCAGTCACCGCCAGCGGCTCCAGCAGGCCTTCTTTCAGTTCGAGATAGAATTCATCCTGCATTGCGCGTTGCGCACGCGCGCAGTCGCCCTGCGGGACGCAGAAGCTAATACTGTATTCAGAAGAGGATTGCGTGATCAGCACCACTGAGATGCCCGCACGCGACATCGCGGCAAAAACGCGCGCCGCCATGCCTACCATGCCTTTCATTCCTGGGCCGGAGACGCTAAACATCGCCATGTTATTGAGGTTAGAAATACCTTTGACCGGCAAATCGTCTTCATCACTGCTGGCGCCGATCAGCGTACCCGGCGCTTGCGGATTGCCGGTATTTTTTATCAGACAGGGGATCTGAAACTGGGCAATAGGGGTAATGGTGCGTGGGTGCAGAACTTTGGCGCCGAAGTAAGAAAGCTCCATCGCTTCCTGATAAGACATCGATTTCAGCAATCGGGCGTCGGGAACCTGGCGCGGATCGCAGGTATATACGCCATCAACATCGGTCCAGATTTCACAACAATCAGCACGCAAACAGGCGGCCAGTACGGCGGCAGAGTAGTCGGAGCCATTACGTCCCAGCACCACTAACTCACCTTTCTCATTCCCGGCGGTAAATCCGGCCATCAGAATCATGTGGTCCGCAGGAATACGGCTGGCGGCAATACGACGCGTAGATTCAGCAATATCAACGGTAGATTCAAGGTAATGGCCTACCGCCAGTAATTTCTCGACCGGGTCGATGACCGTCACGTTGTGCCCACGCGCTTCCAACAGGCCTGCCATGATGGCGATCGACATTTTTTCGCCACGGCAGATAATCGCGGCATTGATGCTGTCCGGGCACTGTCCCAACAGGCTGATGCCATGCAGGACGTGCTTAATCTGAGCAAATTCTTGTTCAACAAAGGCTTTAAGCGGAGCCAGCGGGAAGCCCGGTTGTGCTGCGGCCAACCCCACCAACAGCTCAGAGAAAATACGTTCGGCGTCGCTGATATTGGCTAAAGCATCCTGACCACCGATGGTCTTCTCAATCATCGCCACCAGATGGTTGGTAATTTTTGCGGGGGCAGAGAGCACGGTCGCAACCTGCCCCTGTCTGGCATTGCTTTCCAGAATATCGGCAACCCGCAGAAAGCGCTCTGCATTTGCCACTGATGTACCGCCGAACTTCAACACTCGCATGGTTTACCTCATTGCCTTTGGTCGAAAAAAAAGCCCGCACTGTTTAGGTGCGGGCTTTTTCTTGTGTTTCCTGTACGCGTCAGCCCGCACCGTTACCTGTGGTAATGGTGATGGTTGTGGTAATAGTGATGCTGATGCGTTTCATGATGTTGTGTGCTCTGTAATTATTTATTATCTGTCCTGTATTCTTTTAGGGTTAAAGTATCTGCTGACCTAAGTCAATAAATTTTTAAATTGATCACATTCCGAAACTTGTTCACGAGCGACTGCTTGCCCTTTTACTTTCAACCAATACAGAATGTCTCGCCTACTTGAATCCAGAATAAAAAACCAGAAATAAAAATATTTACAGAACTTTATTTTGTAAGATTTTTTTCTATATCATGTAAAAAACGGTGCAACATTGCGGTGTCTCGCTGCTCTAACAGACCCATTCGCTGTTGCAGCCAGTCCGTCAACTTAATGTCGTCAGAAACGTTCAGCGTGGCTAATAAACGCAAAACTCGTTCGCGCAATGCCTGTAGCTGATGCTCATCCGTTACCTCAATGTTTCTGGCCGGTTGTTGTATTAAACCTGCTAATTGATAGCAATACACCATCACCGCCTGCCCCAAATTGAGTGAAGGGTAGTCAGCTACCATAGGTACCCCGGTGAGTACATCCGCCAGAGCCAATTCTTCGTTGGTCAGCCCCGAATCTTCACGGCCAAAAACCAGTGCGGCATGATCCATCCACGTTGATTTTTCCTGCAACAGGGGAACCAGTTCGACCGGTGTGGCGTAATAATGAAACTTCGCCCGGCTACGCGCCGTGGTCGCAACGGTAAAATCAACGTCGTGAAGCGCCTCCGCTAACGTTGGAAAAACATTAATATTATCAATAATATCGCCAGAACCATGCGCAACCCATCGCGTGGCGGGTTCCAGATGGGCCTCACTGTCAACGATCCGCATCTGGGTGAATCCCATGGTCTTCATTGCACGGGCAGCCGCACCAATATTTTCCGCTCTGGCGGGTGCAACCAGAATAATTGTTAAACGCATTTCGATACTCTTTTGGCCTGTGTACAGGTAATAATGTGACGCACATCAACATATTACGCAGCGCGAATTTACATATTTTTAACAGAAGTCACTGAAAAAGCATTTCGCGTTCAGTAAAAAATGCTAAACTATTTCCAGGCTGCACTATTGCCTTATATGTTAACAAAAGTTGCATATCCTTCTGTTTATCCATGATAATTTAATTTAAAATGGTTCGCATTGGTTGGATTCATTACATTTATTAATTAGCGCGTGCAACTAGTTGTAATATTGAAATTTTGTGATGAAAGCAAACATTTGGATACGTTGATTTCATCAAACTGTTAACGTGCTACAATTGAACTTGATATATGTCAACGAAGCGTAGTTTTATTGGGTGTCCGGCATGTCTTAGCCTGTTATGTTGCTGTTAAAATGGTTAGGATGACAGCCGTTTTTGACACTGTCGGGTCCAGAGGGAAACTACCCACGACCAAGCTAATGATGTTGTTGACGTTGATGGAAAGTGCATCAAGAACGCAATTACGTACTTTAGTCATGTTACGCCGATCATGTTAATTTACGGCATGCATCAGGCAGGTCAGGGACTTTTGTACTTCCTGTTTCGATTTAGTTGGCAATTTAGGTAGCAAACATGCAGACCCCGCACATTCTTATCGTTGAAGACGAGTTAGTAACACGCAACACGTTGAAAAGCATTTTCGAAGCAGAAGGCTATGATGTATTCGAAGCGACAGATGGCGCGGAAATGCATCAGATTCTCTCTGAATATGACATCAACCTTGTGATTATGGATATCAATCTGCCTGGGAAAAATGGCCTGCTGTTAGCGCGCGAACTCCGCGAACAAGCTAACGTTGCGCTGATGTTCCTGACGGGCCGTGATAACGAAGTCGATAAAATTCTCGGCCTCGAAATCGGCGCAGACGATTACATCACTAAGCCGTTTAACCCGCGCGAGCTGACTATCCGTGCTCGTAACCTGCTGTCCCGTACCATGAACCTGGGTACTGTCAGCGAAGAACGCCGTAGCGTCGAAAGCTACAAGTTCAATGGCTGGGAGCTGGACATCAACAGCCGCTCTCTGATTGGTCCTGACGGCGAGCAGTATAAACTGCCACGCAGCGAATTCCGTGCCATGCTTCACTTCTGTGAGAATCCGGGCAAGATCCAGTCTCGCGCAGAGCTGCTGAAAAAAATGACCGGTCGCGAACTGAAGCCGCATGACCGTACCGTTGACGTGACTATCCGCCGCATTCGTAAACATTTCGAATCAACGCCGGATACGCCAGAAATCATCGCCACTATTCACGGTGAAGGCTACCGTTTCTGCGGCGACCTGCAGGATTAATTCAATCCTCACAGGTAAAAAAACGGCGCTTTATGCGCCGTTTTTCATTTTTCGTTTCCCCTGCGCCCTATTTCCACAAGCGAAACTCGTCGCTCTTCGCAGGCTGAGGCTCCGGAAGTTCTGTAGACTTTGCCCTAGGTTTTGGCTGCGCCAACGAGTGCCAGTCAAGATGACGCGTCAGAAACATCACTCCGCACAGCGCGAGCAACAACACGCCTGTTCCCAGCAGTAAAGAGCTGTCCTGTGAACGGAGCAGCACCCACATCACACCATCCAGCGCCAGCAACGCCACGGTGAACAACATACTGTTACGCCATCCCAGTATCGCCTGAAGGTACACGCCGTTCATCAACGCCCCCACCAGGCTTGCAGTGATCCACGCGGCGGTAAAACCAATGTGTTCCGACAGCGCCAGCAGCAGCAGATAAAACATCACCAGCGACAGCCCCACCAGCAGATACTGCATAGGGTGCAAACGCAGGCTGGTCATACTTTCAAGCAAGAAGAAAAACATGAAGGTCAGCACAATCAGTAAAATGGCATATTTTGTTGCCCTGTCCGTTAACTGATACTGATCTGCAGGCGTGGCGACGGCGACGCTAAACGCCGGCATGCCCAGCCAGCCAATCTTTTCGTCGTCAAAGCGCTCACCGAGGTTATTCGCGAACCAACTGCTTTGCCACTGGGCCTTGAATCCGGATTCGCTGATTTCACGCTTAGCCGGGAGAAAGTCACCAAGAAAACTGGGATGCGGCCAGTTGCTGGTTAAGGTCATTTCACTATTACGCCCCACCGGAACGACCGAGAAATTTCCTGTTCCGCTCAAATTGAGCGACAGCGTCATGCTCAGATTTTTCTCCGCCCAGCTCACGTCGGGTAACGGAATGTGGATCCCTTGCGCACGTCCATCCAGCCCCGTCCCCGGTTCAACCGCCAGCGGCGTTCCATTGACCTGCGGCGTATTTACCACACCAATCCCGCGCGCGTCACCCACGCTAACCACAATAAACGGTTTGCCGACGCTGACATTGGGATGGTTTAAATCACTCAACCGTTCGGCGTTAAACTCGGCCTTCACCGAGAGGTCATTGTGCCAGACCTGCCCCTCATAAATACCGATTTTACGCGCTGCAACGTTCTGATTCCCCTCAACCACCAACGACTCCGGCAGCCAGAAATGGATATAGCTTCGCTTACGCTGGATCTCTTTGCCATCCTCCAGCGAGGTATAAAGCTCTGTGACCGGAATGGCTATCAACGGGCCGACCATCTTTTGCGGTCCGCTGGTGCTCTGGCGGATTGCATCTTCAACGTCATCACGATAATCGGATCGCTCAACGATTATCTGCCTGACCATCGTGAGTGGAATTAACAGCAGCAATATTGCGCCACCTAAGGTGACAATTTTCCAAAACAGGGGTGATTTAAACATAGCGTTCTCCTTTGCAATTTCAGCAAGGTAGAACAGCTATGTGCGCAGAATTTGAAGTTATGTGAAGTGACGGTGAAGTGTAAACGAGGCCTGTGCGCCACCTTCAGGTCGGTTGCATAATGTCACCGTACCTGCATGCAGTCGCGCAACTTCGCTGACAAACGCCAGTCCCAACCCGCTGCTCTTGTGCCCATTCTCACGGGGCAACGAGTAGAAGCGCTCAAAAATACGCGGTAACGCAAAGTCAGGGATGCCGCTGCCGCTGTCGATGACCCGCAACGTGACCTGATCCTCCTGCTGATGCGCGCTCAGCGTAATTACCCCATCCTGTGGCGTGAAGTCGATAGCGTTGTCGAGCAAATTCCCCAGAGCCTGCTCCAGCAACGCAAGATCGGCAGCGACGCTAAGAGATGAAGGCATAATGGTTAACGTGATGTTTTTTGCCGCCAGCTGCACGCTGCGCGCCTCTTTAAGCTGGGTAAAAAGCGCATCTACTGCCACTGGCGTCAACGTAGTGTCCTGTCGATTCTCCAGTCGCGCCTGCCGTAGCAAGGTTTCAACCAGCGCCTGCATGCGCGCATTTTGCGTCAGAATATTATCAGTAAAGCGCGCAACCACGTTTGGCGGCGGGCCTTCGCGCAAAATCTCAGCCGCACCGCGAATGGCCGCCAGCGGGCTTTTCAGTTCATGCGTCAACGCATACACATATTGCTCAATATAATTCTTGCCCTCCAGCTTCAAACGCATACTTTCCAACGCCTGCGCCAGTTTACGTAGCTCACTACTACCTAAATCTGGCAGCGGGACGGGGCGATTTTCGGTGACAGAGTCGGCATAGCGCGCCAGTCGGGCAATGGAGCGGTTTATCCACCACACCATCCCAAAGCCAATCACTAAGGCAATGCCCAGCAATACGGCGCTGGCCCACAGCATCCGCCGTTCACTGCGTTTAATCACCGGTGCCATTGCCGCATTCGGCTTACCTACGCTCAGCACCCCGATAATACGCCCGCCGTCCACGATCGGTGCGGCAACGTACATCACCGAGCTTTCCGGATCGTCCGGATTTTGCGGCGTGCTACGAGCGCCGTATTGCCCGCGTAGCGTTAACCACACGTCGTTCCAGCGGGAATAGTCCTGACCGACGGCCTGGTTAGCTGAATCAAACACCACCTTGCCCTGCGCGTCCGTCATGTAGACATGGTATTCATTACGTACTTTGTTAATGCCGCTGATATTGGCGCGGAATGGGCGGTTATGCAGCTGTGAAAAGGCCTGCGCCAGCTTGCCGTTGGTAGGTGAGTCAGAGAGTAAGTCATCACGTGCCAGCGCGGCCAGCAGCGTGGCGGTATCAATTAAAGTGCCTTCGGTCGCCCGGCGAACGCCTGGCTTAATTTCCTGTACAAAGATCGACAAAACGAACCAGGCGGCGACGGCGACAATCAGAAAATAGCCGAGCAGCAAACGCATACCAATGCGCATCAGACGCTCCTCAGGCTGTATCCCATACCGCGATGCGTATTGATGGGGGAAAGCTCGGGGTTGATGGCCCGCAGCTTGGCGCGCAGCGTTTTGATGTGGGTATCAACCGTTCTGTCAAAGGTATCCTGCGCATCGGCCCAGACTAAATCCATCAACTGCTGGCGAGAGTAGATGCGACCTGGCGACATCAGCAAGGTTTTTAGCAACAGAAATTCATAGCGCGTCAGGTTTAACGGCATACCGAACCAACTGATCTGCGCGGCCAGCTCATTAAGTTCAAAATCCCCACAGCGCGTCGTCGATGAAGGCACGGAGAATTTTTGCACCCTCCGCAGCAGCGTACGCACACGTGCGCACACTTCGCGCGGCGAAAAAGGCTTGGCAACATAGTCATCCGCACCAATTTCCAGCCCCAGCAGGCGATCAACTTCATCACTGCGCGCAGTCAAAAAGAGAATCGGTAGCGCCGGATGGCGTTCCAACAGGCGTCGGCACAGTTCAAAACCGCTGATATCCGGCAGTCCGACATCCAGAACGATCGCATCAGGGCATCGCTGGCGAGATTTTTCCAGCACGGGTAACCCGCGCTCAAACGCTTCGACGCTAAAGCCTTCCTGTTGCAGCATGTAGATAAGCGTATCGGCGATGCCCTGCTCATCCTCCACCAACCAGATCAACGGCTGTTGCATTTTGCTTCCTTGTTATTGCCGCCACGGCATAATCGGTACCGCGCTGATGGCATTTTTGGGCGATCCATCGACCACTTTATCTGAATAGGCCAGATAGGCCAGCGCATTACGTTTTGCGTCGTAAAAACGCACAACCTGTAAAGATTTAAACACCAGCGATGTCCGTTTTTTAAATACCACTTCGCCCTGCGCTTTGCCGTTCTTGATTCTGTCGCTCAGTTCTACCGGCCCCACCTGCTGACAGGAGATCGCGGCATCAGAGGTATCTTCCGCCAGCCCCAATCCACCTTTGATGCCGCCGGTCTTCGCACGACTCACATAGCAGGTCACATTGGTCACATCCGGATCGTCAAACGCTTCGACCACAATTTTATGATCCGGGCCAAACATTTTGAATACCGTATCAACCGATCCAATCTGCTCCGCATGGGCGGCCTGCGTCAACATCAGCAGAATTGAGGAAATGATTAAGCTCTTATATTTCATATTGTTACCATTCTTAAATGTTGCACTGTGTAATAATTCGACATTCTAAGATAAAACGTATACAGATCACAGGATTACAATAATTACGTTTTCGTATGTCCGAAAAAAGCATTTATGAGCAAAAAAAACACTGAATGCTAAAACAACAAAAAATGCTATTATCCACATACCTGACGTCAGGTACTCGTTGTTGAAAGGATGAGGATATTATATGGATCAGGCTGGCATTATTCGCGACCTGTTAATCTGGCTGGAAGGTCATCTGGATCAGCCTTTGTCGCTTGACAATGTGGCGGCAAAAGCAGGCTATTCCAAGTGGCACCTGCAGAGAATGTTTAAGGACGTGACGGGCCATGCTATTGGCGCCTATATCCGCGCCCGTCGTTTATCGAAATCCGCAGTGGCGCTACGCCTGACTGCGCGTCCGATTCTGGATATTGCCCTGCAATATCGCTTCGACTCTCAACAAACCTTTACCCGCGCGTTCAAGAAACAGTTTTCCCAGACGCCTGCGCTGTATCGTCGCTCGCCGGACTGGAGCGCGTTCGGTATTCGCCCGCCAATGCGACTGGGTGAATTTGCTATGCCGGCGCATGAGTTTGTCACGCTGGAAGATACGCAACTGCTTGGCACCACACAAAGCTATTCCTGCTCGCTGGAACAGATTTCGGATTTCCGTCATGAAATGCGTATTCAGTTCTGGCGCGATTTCCTCAGTCAGGCTCCTGCGATCCCTCCGGTGCTGTACGGGCTAAACGAAACGCGTCCGAGCATTGAAAAAGATGACGAGCAGGAAGTGTTTTACACCACTGCGCTAACGCCGGAACAGGCCAATGGCTATGTGCCATCGGCGCAGCCTATTCTGTTACAGGGCGGCGAGTATGTGATGTTCACCTATGAAGGGCTGGGGACCGGCGTGCAGGAGTTTATCCTGACGGTGTATGGCACATGCATGCCGATGCTGAACCTGACGCGCCGTAAAGGGCAGGATATCGAGCGATACTACCCGGCAGAAGATGCCAAAGCGGGAGATCGCCCGATCAACCTGCGCTGCGAATTCCTGATTCCAATTCGCCGCTAACGCTGCAGTTCATCCAAAGCAGGGGCGTCAAGATGAGAGATGTCCCCTGCCGTTTCAACTACCCATCCCGGCGCCAGCCACAAACTTTCCTGGTAATCGACACGAGAAATAGAACAGTTGCGCAGACGCAGGCGACGTTCAGCCCATGCCGGTAATCCCAGAATCGTACTCACCAGGCAACCCAGCGCGATACCGTGACTGACCAGCAACGGACGACTCCCCGGCGGCAGTTCCAGACAGGATGCCAGCGCCGCGTTAACGCGATCGCTCAGTTCCTGCATCGATTCCCCCTCCGGAATACGACCATCAACAGTACCGTTCACCAACTGGCGACGCCAACCCTCTTCCTCCGGCGTCAGCGTATCGATATGACGTTGCTCCAGCACGCCCATATTCAGTTCGCGCAGGCGGGAGTCATAGGCGATATCACAGCCGCAGGCCTGGGCGATGATTTCTGCGGTGCGTCGTGTACGACCTAAATCGCTACTGATGACATGCGTAATACCAAACGAGCGGGCGCGTTCACCCACCTGCATGGCTTGCTGCTCACCTTTAGCGGTCAGTGGGCTGTCTGACTGGCCTTGAATACGTCGCTCGGCGTTCCACTGCGTTTCGCCATGGCGAACAAGGTATACCTGTAACATGCTTTTTTTCCGTTATATACTCGTCATACTTTGAGTAACAGATGCGTTGGTTGCGCTCACTCACCCCAGTCACATAGTTATCTATGTTCCTGAGGATTCCTTTGCTTACCGCCTTTCTGTTACTCAAATTATTTAGAGTAGACTCTGCGATGAATTTTCAAACTGAGCTTAATTATGCACAAGGTTATCTCTGCGACCACCAATCCTGCCAAAATTCAGGCAATTCTGCGGGCATTTGAAGAGATTTTCGGGGAAGGATCCTGCCATATTGAACCCGTCGCCGTCGAGAGTGGCGTACCGGAACAGCCTTTCGGAAGCCAGGAAACGCGCACTGGCGCACGAAATCGCGTTGATAACGCGCGTCGCCTGCACCCGCAGGCTGATTTCTGGGTCGCTATTGAAGCGGGAATCGACGATGACGCCACCTTCAGTTGGGTGGTGATTGATAACGGCGTCCAGCGCGGCGAAGCCCGTTCAGCCACGTTGCCATTGCCTGCTGTCATTCTCGACAGAGTACGCCAGGGTGAAGCGCTCGGCCCGGTAATGTCGCAGTACACGGGCATTGACGAGATTGGCCGTAAAGAGGGTGCAATCGGCGTCTTTACCGCCGGCAAGCTGACGCGCTCAAGCGTCTACCACCAGGCGGTGATTCTGGCGCTCAGTCCGTTTCATAACGCGGTGTATTTATAGCATTGTGCCGGATGTTCAATCGTAGGCCGGGTAAAGCAAAGCTGCATCCGGCGGATCAATTTTTACCGAGCAATACCTGCTCCAGCCAATGACGCAGATCCACCGGTGCGGATTTGAGGCTATTCGAACCCCGCGTAATGGTGGCAATCCCCGCCCCAAGCTCATTTTTCAACTCGCGCTGGCTCATCTCACCGCGCAGCAACTCTTCTATGATCCGCACGCGCGTGCCCAACGCTTCGCGCTCATCCGGCGTTAACATCAAGTTGAGCAGCGGCAGATGTAAGTCTTGTTCATAGGCGTGTTTAAGCAGATCGACAAAACGTAACCACTCCTGGTGACGCTGTTCTGCCATCTCTGCTGAATAGGGTGATTGCTGAGTCATAAGTTATCGCCATCGTTGCGGGGGGAAGCGAGCTTGCCTCCCCCTTTGTACTCTTTAACGAGTACAATAGCATAACACAACCTACGCGATCAGTAACGATGTTGCCATTCTGCGTCGCTCATCAACTCCGGTTTATCGCCGAGGAAATAGCGATAGTACGCATCATAAGCCAGTACGTTCTTCACGTAGCCCCGCGTTTCTGAGAATGGAATGCTCTCGACAAACGCGACCGCATCGATACGGCCCGCGCTATTGCCAAGCCAGGTACGAACGCGCCCCGGACCGGCGTTATAAGCCGCCGACGCAAAAATGCGGTTATTACCGAATTGCTGATACACATACTGTAAATAGCTGGTACCAATGTTGATGTTGGTATCAGGATCCAGTAGCTGGCTCGGGCTGCTGTAACCCGGAATCGAGAACATTTTCACCGTATGCGTCGCCGTGCCCGGCATAATCTGCATCAACCCGCTGGCGCCAACCGGCGATTTCACTTTCGGGTTCCAGGCGCTCTCCTGACGCGCTATCGCCATCGCATAGCTTGGCGTAATATCCTTGCCGCTGGTATAGCGGGTAAACAGATCCTTGTAGGCCAATGGGAAACGCTCTTCCAGATGATCCCACAACTTTCCGGCGATCGTGGCCTGTACGCTTAGATCCCACCAGTGATTGTTGAACGCGTAGCGCGCCAGTTGAGCCTGCTCGGACTTCGTGCGGCTGGTGACCAGATTCGCCCATTCACTGCGTGCAGTATTATCCATGTTCCAGTACATCAGCTCGCGTACGCGCGCCATTTCCGGTCCCTGAGTTAGCGCAGAGTCAACGTTGTCTGGCGCTTTATCCACTTTCAGCGCGTACTCTTCGCCCAGACGCTGTGCCGCAACCATTGGATAGAAACCGCGCTGCTGCATGAGCTGGTGCAGGATCTCTTTGGCTTCCGCTTCACGTCCGCGCTCCAGCAACAGATCCGCCTGCCAGTAGCGCCATTCATCTTTTTCTTTGGCTTCCATTGGCAGGCGCGCCAGCCAGGTATTCAGGCCACGGCGATCGCCGGTTCCCAGCGCCATGCGCACGCGGCGCTCCACAAGCGTCGTGGAATTCGAGCGCATAATGGCATCATCGCGCCATTTTGCCTGCTCGTCGGTAACGTCATTGCCCATCAGCCGCCAGGCAACAATATCGCGCAGCTCCTGGGTTTGCTCGTCATTCAACTGCTGCGCCTGCACCAGCGAGGGGATCATCAGGCGGGCATTTTCCGCATCCTGACGCGCCACGCTTGCAAAGGCAACCGCCGCCATCTGGCGGGTAAAATCAGTGGCTCCAGTGGTGCGAGCAAAAGTCATTACCGAATTCGGATCGTTGGCCAGCGCGATGATCGCTGAAGCGATGGTTTGATATTCTGCGGGCATCTGTCCGGCCAACGCCGTGACCAGTCCGGTATTCCCGGCTTTCATCGCCAGACGAATACGCTCCAGATACGCCAGCGGATCCTGGGTGCCTGAGGCACGCCATACGCCGAATAATTTGTCACAGGCATTCGGCTGACTTTTTCCGCTCAGCCACAGTTCTTTCGCCCCCTGCCAGGCTTCTTCAGTTTGTCCGGTACTCCATTTCGCGAAGTAATAGTTACATTGCGCTTCGGTGGTGCCCGGTTTTTCTGGGCTGAACGCCAGCAACCCACGCCAGTCTTCGCGGCGCGCCAGTTCATTCACGAAACGCGATTGCAGAGTACGCGCGGGCGGCAGTGTCGGGTTGGCGCGCACAAAATTGGTGACGGTAATGGTGGGCTGATTCATCAGATCGTCAGTGATCTGGCGATATTCCAGATACGGATACAGAGGATAGTTCTTCAGGCCAGGCATCATCTGTTCTACGACATCCATCTGTCGGTTATCCCAGGCCTGCTTAATTTGCGCATAGCGATTGCGCTGCTCATCCAGGGAATCCGCTCGCGCTACTTGACTGACCGTCAGCAGACATACGCTGGCAGCCAGCAGGCGCCAGGTAAATTGTTTGGCTTTGTCCACAAGCTCTTCCTCTTCTCATGTTACGTCTGTGCAGCATCATGCCGCTTAATTCATTCATGCTAACCAGACATTGCAGAATGCGCCACGTCACGGACACTTTTTTACTTTTGTTGCGAGTGAGATCTGCTGGCTGGGATTGGACAATGAAAAAGGCTACACTTCGCCTTTGATAACTATTTACCAATAATTAGCCCTAAATAATTCAAGTTGCAGCAAGGCGGCGAGCAAGTGAATCCCCTGAGCGTACAAAAGTACGTGACTGGGGTGAACGACACAGCCAACGTATCTGCGGCTTGAAGTATGACGGGATAAACATAGAGGCGAGTCCAACGTGGCCCAATTCGTTTATACCATGCATCGTGTCGGCAAAGTCGTTCCGCCGAAACGTCATATTCTTAAAAACATCTCACTGAGCTTCTTCCCTGGCGCCAAAATCGGTGTACTCGGTCTGAACGGCGCAGGTAAATCTACTCTGCTGCGCATCATGGCCGGCATTGATACCGATATAGAAGGGGAAGCTCGCCCACAGCCAGGCATTAAAATCGGTTACCTGCCGCAGGAACCGAAACTGAACCCGGAACATACCGTTCGCGAATCCGTTGAAGAAGCGGTTGCTGAAGTGGTTAACGCGCTGAAAGGCCTGGATGAAGTGTACGCGAAGTACGCCGAACCGGACGCTGACTTCGATAAGCTGGCCGCGCAACAGGGCAAGTTTGAAGAGATTATTCAGGCGCACGACGGTCATAACCTGAACGTGCAGCTTGAGCGTGCCGCTGACGCTCTGCGTCTGCCGGACTGGGATGCCAAAATTGAAAATCTTTCCGGTGGTGAACGCCGCCGCGTCGCGCTGTGCCGCCTGCTGCTGGAAAAACCAGACATGCTGCTGCTCGACGAACCGACTAACCACCTGGACGCCGAATCCGTCGCGTGGCTGGAACGCTTCCTGCACGACTTCGAAGGCACCGTGGTGGCCATTACCCACGACCGTTACTTCCTCGACAACGTAGCTGGTTGGATTCTGGAACTTGACCGCGGTGAAGGTATTCCATGGGAAGGCAACTACTCCTCCTGGCTGGAGCAGAAAGATCAGCGTCTGGCCCAGGAAGCCTCTCAGGAAGCGGCTCGCCGTAAATCCATTGAGAAAGAACTGGAGTGGGTTCGTCAGGGCGCGAAAGGCCGTCAGTCTAAGGGCAAAGCCCGTCTGGCACGCTTTGAAGAGCTGAACAACACTGAATACCAGAAACGTAACGAAACCAACGAGCTGTTTATCCCACCTGGAGCACGTCTGGGCGATAAAGTCGTTGAAGTCACCAATCTGCGTAAATCCTACGGCGATCGTGTGTTGATTGACGACCTGAGCTTCTCGGTACCGAAAGGCGCTATCGTCGGCATCATCGGTCCGAACGGCGCAGGTAAATCAACCCTGTTCCGTATGATGTCCGGTCAGGAACAGCCTGACAGCGGCACCATCACGCTGGGTGAAACCGTTAAGCTGGCCTCCGTTGACCAGTTCCGTGACGCCATGGACAACAGTAAAACCGTGTGGGAAGAAGTGTCCGGCGGGCTGGATATCATGAAGATCGGCAACACCGAAATGCCAAGCCGTGCCTATGTGGGCCGCTTCAACTTCAAAGGTGTGGATCAGGGTAAACGCGTCGGCGAATTGTCCGGCGGTGAGCGTGGTCGTCTGCACCTGGCGAAGCTGCTGCAGGTTGGCGGCAACATGCTGCTGCTCGATGAACCAACTAACGACCTGGATATCGAAACCCTGCGCGCGCTGGAAAACGCCCTGCTGGAGTTCCCGGGCTGTGCAATGGTTATCTCGCACGACCGTTGGTTCCTTGACCGTATCGCGACCCATATCCTGGATTATCAGGATGAAGGTAAGGTGGAATTCTTCGAAGGCAACTTTACCGAATACGAAGAGTACAAGAAACGCACGCTGGGCGCGGATGCGCTGGAGCCGAAGCGTATTAAGTACAAACGTATTTCGAAGTAATTACCGTTAAGCGCCGGATGGCGGCGTGATGCCTTATCAGGCCTACGAGGTTAGTGCGACTTGTAGGCTGGATAAGCGCGGCCCCATCCGGCATTTAAACTATCTCTGCTCGCCCATCAACTCTTTCACCAACTCCACGCAGCGCAGGAAGCGACCATCGTAGTCCGGCTCCTGAACGTGCACAAAATTGATATTGTTCTCCTGCAGCATCTCGACCAACAGCGTCTGAAACGCTTTTCTGTCAACCGAGCTGCCAAGGCTGCGCAAACCATCTGCCACCCATGGGGTGTTGTTTTCCAGCAGGATCACCAGGTCAAAGCGATACTCGTCAATCAGCGCCTGCACAAACGGGTGTTCACGCCCTTCGTACTTTTTGCAGAAGGCCTGAGTAGTCACGAAATCGGTGTCGATGAAAGCCACTTTATTGGCATACTTAACAGCAAAATCAATGTATTGCGCTTGTCCCAGAGCGATTTTATCGTAGTCGGAATACTGCAACGCCATCTCATCGCCGCCCAAATGGGAGAAAACGTAATCACGCCCATATTCCCACGCACTGGTGGTGTTAAAAATGTTGGCAAGCTTGTTTACCAGCGTCGATTTTCCGCTCGACTCCCCGCCGAGGATCGCCACGGTGCGCACGAAAAACGGCTTCACTTCGGTGGGAATATACTCCCAGTAGCGAAACGGGTTCTCACGGATTTGCCCGCCGCTGATGCTCATAAACGTCCGCTTGGGATCCACCAGCACGGTTTCGATCCCCAAATGTTCGAGGTACTGCGGAGCATCTGACTCTTCAGAGGTGTAGATCCAGTTTGGCTGGATCCCTTTCTCCTGCATAAACGTTTTTATCCCGTTGCTCCACACATCCCACCCGTGTGGATACGGCTCCATGCCCTCTTCGTTGAAGGCATGAATTCGGATATTTTTCTGATACTTAAAGGTTTGTAGCAGCCAGCGTAGACGATCAGGCACCGTGGGCTGTTGCGACATGGCGCTGTCTTCAAACAAGCTTCTATCGCGCGTGTCGTCATAGCCCATGATGATATGCAGTTCATCAACCTGACTGCAGGCGCGCTGGATAAGATAGATATGGCCGGTATGCAGCGGATAAAACTTTCCGAATACCACACCGATATTTTTCTGCTGGCGTGGAAACTCCAGCCCGAGAAAACGGTGCAACGCCTCCAGCTTTTGCGCGCTGGGGCTTTTAATTTTGGCATTCAACAGTTGGCTTAGATATCCCTTGGTCATGCCACTGGCATCCGCCACCTGTTGCAGGGTACAGCCCTTTTGCTTAATGGCGGTTTTCAGATAATCAAATGACACAAGAGCCTCCTGCTGAAAAAATAAACGTTATACCCAATGCCGCCGGAAAGACGGCGGGTATTTTATTATAGGTCGTCAAACACGCTTAACGCATCTGCAAGCTTCTTAACGCCAAAGACCTGCATCCCTTCCGGCACTTTTTTCGGTACGTTGGCGGCGGGAACAATCGCCCGACGAAAGCCGTGCTTCGCCGCTTCTGAAATACGCTCCTGACCGCTGGGCACAGGGCGGATTTCTCCCGCCAGACCCACTTCACCAAAGACCACCAGATCCTGCGGCAACGGCCTGTCGCGCAGGCTGGACACCATTGCCAACAGCAGTGCCAGGTCGGCGCTGGTTTCCGTAACCTTTACGCCGCCGACCACGTTGACAAACACGTCCTGATCCGCCATCTGCAAGCCGCCATGACGATGCAACACCGCCAGCAAAATCGCCAGACGGTTTTGTTCCAGACCAACCGCCACGCGGCGCGGGTTTGCCATCATTGAGTGATCGACCAGCGCCTGAATCTCTACCAGCAGCGGGCGCGTGCCTTCCCAGACCACCATCACCGAACTACCGGAAGTGACTTCATCGCCACGGCTTAAAAAGATTGCAGAGGGATTGCTAACTTCGCGCAGCCCCTGTTCGGTCATGGCAAAGACGCCCAGCTCATTCACCGCGCCAAAACGGTTTTTATGGCTACGCAGAGTGCGGAAACGCGAATCGGCGTCACCGTCGAGCAATACTGAGCAGTCAATACAGTGCTCCAGCACCTTCGGCCCGGCCAGAGAACCGTCTTTGGTGACGTGGCCGACCATCACAATCGCCACGCCGCGCGTTTTGGCGAAGCGCGTCAGGTAAGCTGCGGTTTCACGCACCTGCGCCACGCTGCCCGGCGAAGACTGAATGTCCGCCATATGCATCACCTGAATGGAGTCGATCACCATCAGCTTCGGCTGTTCTTCTTCAGCGATCAGGCAAATTTGTTCGATACTGGTTTCCGACAGCATGTTCAGGTTCGCTGTCGGCAGGCCAAGTCGATGCGCGCGCATCGCCACCTGTTGCAGCGACTCTTCGCCGGTGACGTACAGGGTTTTCATCTGCTCGGCAAGCCTGCACAGCGTTTGCAGCAGCAGCGTTGATTTGCCCGCGCCGGGGTTACCGCCAATCAGTATGGCGCTGCCGGGCACCACACCACCGCCGAGTACGCGGTCGAACTCTTTGAATCCGGTAGAAAAACGCGGCAGTTCCTCAAGGCTGATGTCAGAGAGCTTCTGCACTTTTGCGACGCCTGCATTTCCGGCATAGCCGCTGAGTCGCTCGTTGCGCGCCACCGTTGGCGACGCGGCAAGACGCACCTCGGTTATGGTGTTCCAGGCCTGACAGGCGCTGCATTGCCCCTGCCAACGCGGGTAATCGGCCCCGCATTCATTACAAACAAAGGCGCGTTTAGGAGCTTTTGCCACGTTTTACCTCATTATTTCTGATTCATGCTGCCAGAGAGAATGCAGAACACGCCCATCAGGTCAGCGTGACGGATAGTAATCTCCGTCTTTTCATTCACTTTGGGTTTCGCATGATACGCAATGCCCAGCCCGGCCGTTTTGATCATCGGCAGATCGTTGGCACCGTCGCCGATCGCCACCGTCTGCGCCATCGGGATCTCATATTCTTGCGCCAGGCGGGTCAGCGTACTGGCTTTATACTGCGCATCGACGATATCGCCGATCACGTTGCCAGTGAATTTACCGTCCATGATCTCCAGCTCATTCGCCACAGCTGCCGTCAGGCGCAGCTTGTTACGCAGATAATCGGCAAAGAAAGTAAACCCGCCGGAAGCAATAGCCACTTTCCAGCCAAGCGTTTCCAGTTTTAACACCAGCTGAGTCAGGCCAGGCATCAGCGGCAATGTTTCTCGCACCTGGTGCAAAATGTTGGCATCAGCCCCCTTCAGCGTCGCCACGCGGCTGCGCAGGCTGGCGGTGAAATCAAGCTCGCCGCGCATCGCGCGTTCGGTGACTTCGGCAACCATTTCACCGGTCCCGGCCAGTTTGGCAATTTCATCAATGCATTCGATCTGGATAGCCGTTGAATCCATGTCCATCACCAGCAAACCCGGCGTGCGCAAATGCGGAATTTTGCCCAGCGGGGCAACATCCAGTTTGGCATCATGCGCCAGTTTTGCCGCACGCGGCGTTAACGAGCCCGCCAGACGAATCACCTGATAATCCTCAACGCACCACGCCGCTACGATCACCATCGCCGCGCCCAGTTTGCTCTGGTATTGCGTTAAACGCTGTTTATCCAGCCCACGACCGTACAGCAGCCAGCCACTGCGGCCTGCGTGGTAATCCAGCGGCATGACTTCATCACCGCTTAAAGAGAGAGGCAGACCTGGCCACAGAGAGACATCTTCAGGTAGATCGCACCAGGTAATGTTAGGCATTAAAGCTCCTGTAAAATCGTTCGGGTCGGAATCATCAGGGGAAAATAACGCATGAGGCTACCCTGTAACCAGCGCTTCTGGCAACATTAAGTCTCAAATTTTCAGCAGGTGGAATATGGCTCGCACAAAACTGAAATTCCGACTTCATCGTGCAGTGATTGTATTGTCCTGCCTTGCGCTGCTCGTCGCGCTGATGCAAGGCGCATCCTGGTTCAGTCAAAGCCACCAGCAGCAGCGTAATCCGCAGCTTGAAGAGCTGGCCCGCACGCTGGCTCGCCAGGTCGCGTTAAACGTCGCCCCGCTGATGCGTACCGAAACGCCGGATGAAAAGCGCATTAAAACGGTGCTCACCCAGTTGACGGAGAGTAGCCGTATTCTGGATGCGGGCGTGTACGATGAGCAGGGAGACCTGATCACGCGCACCGGTGAGAGTGTCAACGTTCGTGACCGACTGGCGCTCGACGGTAAAAAAGCCGGGGGCTATTTTAACCAGCAAATTGTCGAACCCATTCAGGGAAAAAATGGACCACTGGGCTATCTGCGCCTGACGCTGGATACCCATACGCTTGCCACTGAAGCCAAGCAGGTAGATAACACCACCAACATCTTGCGCCTGATGCTGCTTCTGTCACTGGCAATTGGCGTGGTGCTCACCCGTACTTTATTGCAAGGCAAGCGTACTCGCTGGCAGCAATCCCCTTTCCTGCTGACCGCTAACAAACCGGTGCAGGACGAAGATAAAGATTAATCAGAAAAGGAAATCGCTATGTCCACACTACGCCTGCTTATCTCCGATTCTTACGATCCATGGTTTAACCTTGCGGTTGAAGAGTGCATTTTTCGCCAGATGCCCGCCACGCAGCGCGTCCTGTTCTTATGGCGGAACGCCGATACGGTGGTGATTGGCCGGGCGCAAAACCCGTGGAAAGAGTGCAACACCCGCCGGATGGAGGAAGATAACGTGCGACTCGCCCGTCGCAGCAGCGGCGGCGGCGCGGTGTTCCATGACTTAGGTAATACCTGCTTTACCTTTATGGCCGGGAAACCGGAATACGACAAAACTATCTCCACCGCGATAGTCCTCAATGCGCTGAATATGCTGGGCGTAGAAGCTGAAGCCTCCGGGCGTAACGATCTGGTGGTGAAAACGCCGGACGGCGATCGTAAAGTCTCTGGTTCTGCTTATCGTGAAACGAAAGACCGTGGATTCCACCACGGCACGCTATTGCTGAATGCCGATCTCAGTCGCCTGGCAAACTATCTCAATCCCGATAAAAAGAAACTTGCCGCCAAAGGCATCACTTCAGTTCGCTCGCGCGTGGCAAATTTGACCGAGCTATTACCGGGCATCACTCATCAACAGGTTTGTCAGGCCATCACGGAGGCCTTTTTCGCCCACTACGACAAACGCGTAGAAGCCGAGATTATCTCCCCGGACAAAGCGCCGGATCTGCCGAACTTTGCCGAAACCTTTGCCCGCCAGAGCAGTTGGGAGTGGAACTTTGGTCAGGCGCCAGCCTTCTCGCACCTGTTGGACGAGCGTTTCACCTGGGGCGGCGTTGAACTGCATTTCGACGTTGAAAAAGGGCATATCACGCGTACGCAGGTGTTTACCGACAGTCTCAATCCCGCGCCGTTAGAAGCGCTGGCGGGTCGTCTGCAAGGATGCTTGTACCGTGCGGATATGCTGCAACAGGAGTGCGAGGCGCTGCTGGTTGATTTCCCGGAGCAAGAAAAAGAGTTACGCGAGCTGTCGGCATGGATTGCCGGCGCGGTGCGTTAAGCGCAGGCCTGAAAATGCCGGATGGCGGCGACGCCTTATCCGGCCTGCGAGAACAATGTTAAGCCCGGTCAGCGCAGCGCCACCGGGCACAAACAACATTACTCTTTATCGCCCAGCAGAACGGATTCCAGCGCGATTTTGATCATGTCATTGAAGGTCGTCTGACGTTCAGCGGCAGTGGTCTGCTCGTGAGTACGGATATGGTCGGACACGGTGCAGATAGTCAGCGCTTTCGCACCAAATTCAGCCGCAACGCCATAAATGCCCGCCGCTTCCATTTCCACGCCCAGCACGCCGTATTTTTCCATGACGTCGAACATTTCGCCGTCCGGAGAGTAGAACAGGTCAGCGGAGAACAGGTTACCTACGCGCGCGTCTACGCCCAGCGCTTTTGCTGCATCAACAGCGTTACGCACCATGTCGAAGTCAGCGATAGCAGCGAAATCATGATCTTTAAAGCGGATACGGTTAACTTTGGAATCGGTGCAGGCACCCATACCGATAACCACGTCACGCAGTTTGACGTCCATACGCACGGCGCCACAGGAGCCTACGCGAATGATTTTCTTCACGCCGAAATCGGTGATCAGCTCTTTGGTGTAGATGGAGCAGGATGGGATACCCATACCGTGGCCCATTACGGAGATCTTACGGCCTTTGTAGGTACCGGTGAAACCTAACATGCCGCGAACGTTGTTCACTTCACGGACATCTTCGAGGAAAGTTTCAGCAATATGCTTCGCACGCAGCGGGTCGCCCGGCATCAATACGACGTCAGCGAAATCACCCATTTCTGCATTAATATGTGGAGTTGCCATCAATTTATCCTTATTAAAATTGAGAAGAATACCCAAAGGATTTCGCGTTGTAGGAAAGCGACGAATTCGTGAATCCCCGGAAGCATAGATTAACTATGTGACCGGGGTGAGCGAACAAAGTCAACGCATCTACAGCGCGAAAGACAACGGGTATCACAGCATGTTTTTACCGTAGTCCATCGGCGACGTACCAAAGTAGCTCGCCAGCGTCTGGCCGATATCCGCGAAGGTTTCACGGTGACCTAAAGAACCGGGTTTCACTTTCGGGCCGTAAACCAGTACCGGAATGTGTTCACGGGTGTGGTCTGTTCCGGTCCAGCTCGGGTCGCAGCCATGGTCAGCAGTCAGGATCAGAATGTCATCTTCACCCACCAGCTCCATCAGCTCAGGCAGACGGCGGTCGAACAGTTCCAGACCTGCGGCATAACCGGCGATATCGCGACGGTGGCCCCAGGAAGAATCGAAATCAACGAAGTTAGTAAAGACGATGGTCTTATCACCCGCTTCTTTCATCTCTTTGATGGTGGCGTCGAACAGCGCGTCCAGACCGGTAGCTTTCACTTTTTTGGTGATGCCGCAGTTCGCATAGATATCCGCGATTTTACCAACGGAAACCACGTGGCCGTCTTTCTCGTCGACCAGTTTCTGCAGCACGGTCGGTGCTGGCGGCTCAACGGCCAGGTCGTGACGGTTACCGGTACGCTGGAAATTACCGGCTTTATCACCAATAAACGGACGCGCAATAACACGACCGATGTTGTAACCACCTTCGGTCAGCTCTTCACGGGCGATTTCGCACAGTTCGTAGAGTTTATCCAGGCCAAAAGTCTCTTCGTGACAGGCAATCTGGAACACTGAGTCAGCGGAGGTATAGAAAATCGGCTTGCCGGTTTTCATATGCTCTTCACCCAGCTGATCCAGAATCACGGTACCGGAAGAGTGGCAGTTACCGAGGTAGCCCGGCAGGTTGGCACGTTTTACCAGCTTATCCAGCAGTTCCTGCGGGAAGCTGTTTTCATGATCGGAGAAGTAACCCCAGTCAAACAGAACCGGTACACCGGCGATTTCCCAGTGGCCGGACGGCGTGTCTTTTCCGGAAGAGAGTTCATGCGCCCAGGCGTAAGCACCAATCACTTCCGCATTACCGTCCATGCCGGCAGCAATTTTACCTGTAGAGCCTTCGTGAGCTTTCACCAGGCCCAGACGGGTCAGGTTAGGCAGATTCAGTGGACCTTTGCGACCATTGTCAGCTTCACCTTTCGCACAGGCTTCTGCAATGTGTCCCATAGTGTCTGAGCCTACGTCGCCAAAGCGATCCGCATCTTCAGTCGCACCAATACCAAAGGAGTCCAGCACCATAATAAATGCACGTTTCATCTTGTTCTCCATACATCTGCGCCGCAAAAAAGCGATCAGATCAGTATACAGTTATTCGGTAATACGACGATAGACTGTCGGCGTAATTTCTGGCGCTTTATCGTCAAGGCTAATTGCCGCTTTGACCGCTTTCGCCGCTTCCTGCCAGCTGGCTTCATCTTTGGCGTGGATCACCGCCAGCGGGCGCTGTCCGTCTACGCTGTCGCCCAGACGCGCCATGTCGCTGAAGCCAACGCTGTAATCAATGGTGTCCGAGGCCTGACGACGACCGCCGCCCATGGAAACGACCGCCATACCCAGCGCACGGGTATCCATCGCGCTGACAAAACCTTCGGTATCAGCATATACCGCTTTGCTGAGCATTGCCGTTGGCAGGTACTTCGAATAATTCTCGACGAAATCGGTCGGGCCTTTCTGCGCTGCAACCATGCGACCAAAAATCTCTGCCGCTTTACCGTTATCCAGCACCGCCTGTAATTTCGCGCGAGCTTCGGCATCGTCTTTCGCCAGCTTGCCGGAGATCAGCATTTCCACGCACAGCGCCATGGTGACGTCTAACAGACGTGGATTGCGGTATTCACCTGTCAGGAACTGCACCGCTTCGCGAACTTCTACCGCATTACCCGCGCTGGAAGCCAGCACCTGATTCATATCGGTTAACAGCGCGGTGGTACGTACACCCGCGCCATTCGCCACGCCGACAATCGCTTCGGCAAGGGCTTCAGAGAGCTCGTAGGTCGGCATAAAGGCGCCGCTGCCTACTTTCACATCCATCACCAGCGCATCCAGCCCTTCCGCCAGCTTTTTCGCCAGGATGGAGCCAGTAATCAGCGGGATGGAATCCACCGTCGCAGTAATATCGCGAGTAGCATAAAAACGTTTATCCGCCGGTGCGAGCGAGCTGGTTTGCCCAATAATCGCCACACCCACGTCTTTAATAATTTCACGGAAACGGGCGTCGTCCGGAAAAATGTCAAATCCTGGAATGGCTTCCAGTTTATCGAGCGTGCCACCGGTATGTCCCAGGCCACGCCCGGAGATCATCGGAATATAACCGCCGCATGCAGCGACCATTGGGCCTAACATCAGTGACGTTACGTCACCCACGCCGCCGGTAGAGTGTTTATCCACAATCGGGCCGTTCAGTTGCAGGCTTTTCCAGTCCAGCACGGTTCCTGAATCACGCATTGCCATAGTCAGCGAAACACGCTCAGGCATTGTCATATCGTGGAAGAAAATGGTCATCGCCAGGGCGGCGATTTGCCCCTCAGAGATGGTGTTGTCACGGATCCCATTGATAAAGAAACGAATCTCTTCATCGCTCAGCGCATGACCATCACGTTTTTTACGAATAATTTCTTGTGCGAGAAACACGGTAACCTCCCGATTATGGGCCGGGTAAGCAGTGCGCTCCCCGGCTAGTCGTATTGATGCCGGATGGCGGCTTACGCCTTATCCGGCCTACGATGGGCAATTCAAACTTAGTAGCTGCTTGCGCTCTTACCGTCGCCGTGACCCAGCGCTTTGAGCAGGCTCGCCAGCAGGCTGGATGCGCCAAAGCGGTAATGGCGGGAATCTGCCCAGTCAGCGCCAAACAGTTCGTCAGCAATCGCCAGGAACTGCTGTGCATCTTCTGCAGTACGCACGCCGCCAGCGGGTTTGAAACCAACGGTTTTAGAAACGCCCATATCACGGATCACTTCCATCATGATGCGTGCGCTTTCCGGCGTCGCATTGACCGGTACTTTACCGGTAGACGTTTTGATGAAATCAGCACCGGCTTTGATGGAAATTTCAGACGCTTTACGGATAAGGGCTTCTTCTTTCAGCTCACCGGTTTCGATGATCACTTTCAGCAGCACATTTGCCGCCGCACACGCGTCTTTACACGCTTTAACCAGATCGAAACCAACTTGCTCATTACCGGCGATCAGCGCACGGTACGGGAACACCACGTCAACTTCATCCGCGCCGTAGGCAATCGCCGCGCGGGTTTCAGCCAGCGCAATCTCGATGTCGTCGTTGCCGTGCGGGAAGTTGGTGACGGTGGCAATACGGATGTCCGGCGTACCCTGCTCTTTCAGAGTCTTACGCGCAATCGGGATGAAACGCGGATAGATGCAGATTGCGGCAGTGTTGCCAACCGGGGTCTTCGCCTGATGACACAGCGCAATCACTTTTTCATTGGTGTCGTCGTCATTCAGGGTGGTCAGGTCCATCAGTTTCAGTGCGCGCAGGCTGCTTGCTGTTAAATCGGTCATAACATTCTCCAACGGCGTCGCCGTATAAAATTTCACCTTGCGAGTTTGTTAGTATTCTAACATCCGCTCGCGATTACACTTCGATATACATCACAGTTAATGAAAACCACATACAGATTTGCATTACTCTAATGAGATCCACTTCAAATAAATCACCTTTCCAGAGGGAATGCGGTGGCATCAAGCGCATCCGGATCAAAGGTTGTAGCGACGTTGCTTTCTACAATGGCGTTACACCTTCGGGATAAAAAGGAATCAACGATGCCCACTTCAAGCGAACTCGCGCTGCAACAGCGTTGCCAACAAATCGTGACCAGTCCGGTGCTCAGCCCTGAGCAGAAACGCCACTTTCTGGCGCTGGAGGCTGAAAACGCACTGCCTTACCCGCAACTGCCTGCTGAAGCACGCCAGGCGCTGGATGACGGGGTGATCTGCGATATGTACGAAGGCCATGCCCCGTTCAAACCGCGTTATGTTTTACCCGACTACGCGCGTTTTCTGGCCAACGGTTCATCATGGCTGGAGCTGGAAGGAGCAAAGGATCTTGATGACGCGTTATCCTTACTCACCATCCTGTACCATCACGTTCCGTCAGTAACGTCGATGCCGGTCTATCTCGGTCAGCTCGATGCTCTACTGCAACCATATGTTAGAATTCTAACACAAGATGAGATCGATATTCGAATAAAACGTTTTTGGCGTTATCTCGACCGCACCCTTCCAGATGCTTTTATGCATGCCAACATTGGTCCAGCCGACACGCCGATTACACGCGCAATTTTACGCGCAGATGCAGAGTTAAAGCAGGTTTCACCTAATCTTACTTTTATTTATGATCCGCAAATCACCCCTGACGATCTGCTGCTTAACGTGGCGAAAAATATCTGTGAATGCAGTAAACCACACATTTCCAACGGCCCTGAAAATGATAAAATTTTCACAAAAGGCCACTACGGCGTCGTCAGTTGTTACAACTCACTGCCGCTGGCTGGCGGCGGAAGTACGCTGGTCAGGCTCAATCTGAAAGCCATCGCAGAGCGCAGCACCTCTGTCGATGACTTCTTTACGTGCACCCTACCGCACTACTGCCAGCAGCAAATCGCCATCATTGATGCACGATGTGAATTCCTCTATGAAAAATCACATTTCTTTGAGAATAGCTTCCTGGTGCAGGAAGGGTTGATTGATCCCAAACGTTTTGTGCCTATGTTCGGTATGTATGGCCTGGCGGAGGCGGTAAATCTGCTGTGTGAAAAAGCAGGGCAATGCGCGCGTTACGGGAAAGATGAGTTTGCCAATCAGCTTGGCTATCGCATTAGCGCCCAACTGGCGGAATTTGTAGAAAGCACGCCAGTGAAATATGGCTGGAATCAGCGCGCGATGCTGCATGCACAGTCGGGGATCAGTTCTGACATCGGTACCACGCCGGGCGCACGTCTGCCCTACGGCGATGAACCGGACCCGATCACTCACCTGCAGACCGTTGCGCCGCATCACGCGTATTATCACGCCGGTATCAGCGACATTCTCACGCTGGATGAAACCATCAAGCGTAATCCCCAGGCGTTAGTGCAATTATGCCTCGGCGCGTTTAAAGCCGGGATGCGTGAATTTACCGCTAACGTGAGCGGTAACGATCTGGTTCGCGTCACCGGTTATATGGTGCGCCTGTCGGATCTGGAAAAATATCGCGCCGCAGGTTCTCGCACCAACACAACCTGGCTGGGCGAAGAAGCCGCGCGCAATACGCGCATTCTGGAACGACAACCTCGCGTGATTAGCCATGAACAGCAGATGCGCTTCGGTAAGTAAGATTATCCCTTTCTCCTGCGTCGACGGGCCGGGCAGTCGCCTGGCTCTGTTTCTGCAGGGGTGCAATCTGCGCTGTAAAAATTGCCACAATCCGTGGACGATGGGACGCTGCAATGACTGCGGGGAGTGTGTCCTGCATTGCCCGCATGAGGCACTCAGCCTGAGTGCAGGAAAAGTGTGGTGGCAGTCCGACGTATGCCAGCAGTGTGACACCTGCCTGCACATGTGCCCACAGCAGGCTACGCCGATGGCGCAGACCATGAGCATTGATGAGGTGCTGCAGTCTATTCGCAAGGCAGCACTGTTTATTGAGGGAATTACGGTCAGCGGCGGCGAAGCGACGACCCAGCTACCGTTTATTGTGGCGCTGTTTAGCGCGATCAAAACCGATCCGCAGTTGCAACACCTGACCTGCATGGTAGACAGCAACGGCATGCTGAGCGAAACCGGCTGGCAAAGATTGCTGCCGGTGTGCGACGGCGTGATGCTCGATTTAAAAGCCTGGGATAGCGCATGTCATCGTCAGTTGACTGGTCGCGATAACACGCTGATTAAACAAAGCATTACCTTTCTATCCGGGCAAGGAAAACTTGCGGAACTGCGCCTGCTGATTATTCCTGGTCAGGTGGATTATCTCCAGCATATCGATGCGCTGGCGGCGTTTATCATACGTTCAGGTGACGTGCCGGTGCGACTGAATGCCTTTCATGCGCACGGAGTATACGGCGAAGCAAAAGACTGGCCGAGCGCCACGCCGGAGGATGTGGAGATCCTCGCGCAAAAATTGCGCGAGCGCGGGGTGGAAAATTTGATTTTCCCGGCTTTGTATCTGTGAAATGCCGGATGCGATGCAAAAGCGTCACATCCGGAAATCAAAAATCAAACAACGTCGTCGTATTGCGATACAGCGCGTCAGCAATCACGTCCGCAGGTTCCGGGCGCAGCTCGCATAAGACGTCAAACACTCTGACTACCTGCTCCGGGCGATTGGGCTGTCCCTGAAACCCGCTGAGCGGCATATCTGGCGCGTCGGTTTCCAGCAGCAGTGACTCCAGCGGCAATCGCGCCATTACCTCGCGGGTTTTGCTGGCGCGTGGATAGGTAATGGTGCCACCCACGCCAATTTTGTAGCCCAGTTGTACAAAGCGTTCAGCCTGCTGAAAACTCCCGGAAAATCCATGCACCACGCCGGTTCGCGGTAAAGCATGGTATTTCAGGTGCATCGCCAGCTTGTCATGCGTGCGTCGTGAATGCAGGATCACTGGCAGTTCGTAACGCTTCGCCAGCTTAAGCTGCGCCTCCAGAATCCACTCTTGCTTGTCAAATTGCGGATCGTCCCGATACAGATCCAATCCAATCTCACCTACTGCCACCAGCTTTTGCGGACGCTTATCCAGCGCCTGCTGCAGTTGGTCCAGGCAGTCGTCGCTGTGGTGTTCAATCACAATGGGATGCAGGCCCAGCGCGGCAAACAGCGGGGGGTGATTATCCGCCAACGCCAGCACGCGGGAAAAATTCGCCGCCTGGGTGGCCGGGACAATAATACTGTCCACACCGGCTTCACAGGCGCGCTGCAGGCTGGCGGACTCGTCGCCAGTAAACGGCGGAAAATCAAAGTGACAATGCGTATCGATAAAGCGAAAACTCACGCCAAATTCTCATTATCAAACGTGGTGTCATTAGCCTGAGGCACATTGGTCACCACGGGTGCGTGGGCGTCGTTGGCCACCGGCGCGGGAGGAACCACCACCGGTCCCGGCACCAAAATCTTCTGCGTCTGACGAGGCAAGGGGACGTTTTTCCCCAGCAGTTTGCCGACGGTAGCCAGGAAGTAACGACCGCACAGGCGTCCGGTTTTATAGTCTTCTCGCAGCGCCGAAATACGACTTCCCAGTGCCATACTATGGAGCGGTTTGGGCGGGTAGATCTCAAAGATACGCAGCTTGCCCGGCGGTTTCTCAATAAAGCTCTGAATCGCGTGATAGGTGGCTTCATGGTGCTGCACCAGATTCAACAGCGGTTGTAGGCTGCTTTCGCCCAGCCAACGTTCCATACGCTTGAACCACTGCGGGGTGTAGTACATTTGCGAAGGCACGGTACGAATAACCACCAGCGTTTTTGCCCCCTGCTTCGCCGCTTCCTGCACGGGAATGGCGTCGCTGACGCCCCCATCCAGGTAATTAACCCCATCCAGCGCAACCCCTGTGCGGTAGAACCCGGGAATCGCACTGGAGGCACGAATAAGATCGAGCCAGTTTTGCCGGTTCGGTGAAAAATAGCCCGGTGTGTAGTCATCACCCCGACAGGCGCACATATAAAACGATTTTCCTGCGGCAAACAGGCGCTCGGCGTTATCCATTGCCAGCGGCATTTGGGACGAGGTCGAATCTACCAGCCAGTCGAGGTCGATTAAGTTTCCCCCTCGCACAAAGCGTACCGGGTCAAAAAACTCACGTCGGGTGGTGTAACGCATGATGACTTTTCGCCCGTAACCAGGCTGGTTACAGAGATAGGCTGATAGGTTTTGCGCGCCCGCAGACGTTCCGTAGAAGAGATCAAAAGGATTAAACTGGGCGCGCATGAACTCATCCAGCACGCCAGCGGTGAAGATGCCTCTTTGTCCGCCGCCCTCACACACCAGCGCCATACTGCCTGGTTGAAACGGACGTAACGATAACGGCGCAATATTGCCGAGCGTGACGGGTATTCTCTGCCCCACCTCTGCCTTCCTGTTGTTTTTGTAATAGAACAACAAAGTAACGCAAATTGCCTGGCGCTAAAACCGTAAAAGCCAGTCCGGTGGACTGGCTGAGTAGCAAGTTATCTTTACGGTTTTTCTTTGCAGTTACATGCTAGGGTCGTTTACGACCGGTAAACAGGCTGACCAAAAACAGAATGATCCCCACTACAAATACAATTTTCGCTGCGCCTGCAGCGGTCCCCGCCAGTCCACCAAAACCCAGTGCAGCGGCAATTAACGCGATAACCAGAAATATGATGCCCCATCGAAACATATGCTTCTCCTTTACCATAGTTAATGTCACCGCTTGATATGAGCACTCAGGCTGCCCATCGGCGATATTTTCAGTGTGGTGCACAATACGCCTCCCGACAAACGCCAGGAGGACGAATTAAGTCTAATTAGTGAGTTTTGAGATCGTTTTTAACGCTTTTCACGCCATCAATCGCTTTGGCGATGCTCTCAGCGCGATCGCTTTGAGCCTGCGATTCAACGGTTCCTGAAAGCTGTACCACACCATCGGTGGTTTCAACTTTCACTTTGCGGGATGGGACAATATCATCGGCCAGCAGCTTGGCTTTTACCTCACTGGTGATTGCCGTATCGCCTGCATAGCCTTTTACGGAAGAGTCTTTGCTATCACGCACGTGCAGTTTGTCGCTAACGGAGGTCACACCCTCAACGCCTTTCGCCACTTTCACCGCCTCTTCGGCCTGTGCCTGGCTTTCAACAAACCCGCTTAACGTCACTACTTTTTGATCTGTTTTGACGGAAATATCGGTGCTCTTAATGCTATCGTGGTCCACCAGCGCGGCTTTCACTTTCGCGGTGATGGTGCTGTCATCCATGAAATTACCGACTTTGTTCATAGAGCTATCGACTTTCTGCCCCGCACTTTCGACGCCGGATTGCGCTTTATCCGTCGTGGCGTTTTCTGCATAAGCAGAACCCGTTGCAACAGCGGAGGTCAGCATCACGGCCAGCAGCGTTTTAGAAATCTTAAGTCCTGTCATTGTCATCGATGTATTCCTGTATGTTTTTCTTAAGCGATGCTCTGGCATTAAACGGCCTGAACCAGAGACAAATTTTGTAAGTGAGATGAATGTCAGTTATAGAGGCTGCAACAGGCAGCTTAAGAAGCATTAAAAACCGACATTCATGTCATCACATTGTTAAATATAGTTCACGATTTCGTGATCGCAGCCCGAATCGGCTAAAAAACAGACAAACAAAGAAAAAATGAGAGGATTTAAGAACATTCCGTAAGGGATTTAAAAGACAGGAAAAGTTGCCGGGCACGACGAATACCGTGCCCGGAAAGGTCGATTAGTGTTCGCGCGTTTTGCGGAACTTAACGTCAGGGTAACGTTCCTGGGTGAGATTCAGGTTAACCATGGTTGGTGCAATATAAGTAAGATTATCGCCGCCATCCAGCGCCAGCTGAATTTCGTTTTTACGCTTAAATTCTTCAAATTTCTTCACGTCAGAACACTCTACCCAACGCGCAGTCGCCACGTTGACCGATTCATAAATCGCTTCAACGTTGTATTCGCTCTTCAGACGAGAAACCACCACGTCGAACTGCAGCACACCGACAGCCCCCACGATCAGGTCGTTATTGGCGATCGGACGGAATACCTGCACGGCGCCTTCTTCTGAAAGCTGAACCAGTCCTTTCAGCAGCTGTTTCTGCTTCAACGGATCCTTGAGGCGAATACGACGGAACAGCTCCGGTGCGAAGTTCGGAATACCGGTGAACTTCATCATTTCGCCCTGGGTAAAGGTATCGCCAATCTGGATTGTGCCGTGGTTGTGCAGGCCAAGAATATCGCCCGGATACGCTTCTTCGACGTGAGAACGGTCACCGGCCATAAAGGTCAGCGCATCGGAGATCACCACGTCTTTACCAATGCGCACCTGGCGCATTTTCATGCCTTTCTCGTACTTGCCGGACACCACGCGCATGAACGCCACGCGGTCACGGTGTTTCGGATCCATGTTGGCCTGAATTTTAAACACGAAGCCAGTGAACTTCTCTTCAGAGGCTTCAACGACGCGGGTATCGGTTTTACGCGGCATCGGCGCAGGCGCCCACTCCACTAAGCCATCCAGCATATGATCGACGCCGAAGTTACCCAACGCGGTACCGAAGAAGACCGGGGTGATTTCGCCCGCGAGGAACAGCTCATGATCGAACTCGTTGGACGCACCCTGCACCAGTTCCAGCTCGTCGCGCAGCTGCTGCGCCAGGTCATCACCCACGGCAGCATCGAGCTCCGGGTTGTTCAGACCTTTAACAATGCGCACTTCCTGAATGGTGTGACCTTTACCTGTCTGATACAGATAAGTTTCGTCTTTATAAAGGTGATAGACACCCTTGAACAACTTCCCACAGCCAATCGGCCAGGTGATCGGCGCGCAGCCGATTTTCAGTTCGTTCTCGACTTCATCCAGCAGCTCCATCGGGTCACGGATGTCACGGTCGAGTTTGTTCATAAAGGTCAGGATCGGCGTATCGCGCAGACGGGTAACTTCCATCAGCTTGCGGGTACGATCCTCGACGCCTTTCGCGGCGTCAATAACCATCAGACAGCAGTCCACCGCCGTCAGGGTACGATAGGTATCTTCGGAGAAGTCTTCGTGCCCCGGGGTATCCAGCAGGTTCACCAGGCAGTCATGATACGGGAACTGCATCACGGAGGTGGTAATGGAGATCCCACGCTGCTTTTCCATTTCCATCCAGTCAGACTTCGCATGCTGGCTGGAGCCACGGCCTTTTACCGTACCGGCGGTCTGAATCGCCTGTCCGAATAACAGAACCTTTTCAGTAATGGTCGTTTTACCGGCATCCGGGTGAGAAATAATGGCAAAAGTGCGGCGTTTGGCCACCTCTTGCAAATAAGGAGACAACGTCATAGTCAAATCTTCTTAGGTAAGCACGGCAACGGGCCGTGCAAGTTGAATACGAAAAATTGCGGCTATTTTACCCATCAACGGGGGGGAGGCAATCAGTGTTTACACAGGAGCTGCTCCAGTTCGCTTAATGACGTCACCGTCCAGGTCGGCTGAATGCCCGCTGGCTGCTCGCGATGATGCGTATTGAGCCAGCAGGTGGAGAGCCCAGCATTAATGCCGCCAAGGATATCGGACTCTGCGGTGTCGCCCACCATCAGCACGCGGGAACGGTCAGGATTGCCCGCCTGCTCCAGCGCATGGTCAAAAATACGGGGATCGGGTTTCGCCACGCCAACCTGCTCAGAAATCACCAGCAGATCGAAATAATCGCGCAGTCCCGTCCGTTCAAGGCGGATTTGCTGCAACGCCGTGAAGCCGTTGGTAATAATGCCGATTTTCGTTTTATCACGAATTGCATTAAGCAGTGAAACTGCCCCTGGCAACGGCGAGCAGATCTCCGCCATCGCATTGATAAATGCGTCATTAAGCTGGCCAGGTTCAACCTTCAGGCGTTCAGCCCAGCTCTGGAAACGGGCGTGCTGCAGCTGTAATGAGGTAATCGCGCCGTTTTGATAATCCACCCACAGCGGTTTATTCACGGCCTGGTAGTCCTGAAAATCTTCAGCGGTAAAGGTAATGCTATAGTCGAGAAACATCCGCTGTAAGCCGGTAAACGAGTCAAACGTAAACAGCGTTTCGTCGGCATCAAAGAAAATCCAGTCCCACTTCTTCATCATTACACCTTGTCTTACATGCTGATTGGCAATGCCATGATAATGGCGTCTTCATGACCATCGGCCGTCGGATAGTAATTGCGCCGGATCGTCGCCTCGTTAAAGCCCAGGTTTTCATACAGCGCGATAGCGGCTGCGTTTGAGGCGCGCACTTCAAGCCACAGCGTCAAAATGCCACGCTTTTCCAGCTCATCGATCAGATGCTCCAGCAGCTCACGCCCCAGCCCCCTGCGCTGAAAGTCAGGATCGACGGCAATATTGAACAGCGTAGCTTCATCCAGCACGACCTGCGTAATCGCAAAGGCCGCCATCACGTCATCAACCCTCAACTGAAAATTGAGGTAACGATCGCCCTGGTTGCTGGCAAATGTTTTTTCACTCCACGGAAAAGCGTGGGCGCGTTTTTCAATCTGAAATGCTGTAGGTAAATCAGTCGGTTCGAGGGAAGAAATCGTGTTCATATGCGCAGATTTGTTGCCATAACGCGGCGCGGGCCGCGGGGTTTTCCCGTAATTCATTAAACGCAGGACTCGCGACCTGAGCGCCCTCTAGCAGCAGCGGCTCTTCGGTTCCCAGCCGCCAGCTATTACAGCGACTGCCTTGCGGCAGCATGGCGACACGGTCAGGCGTCAGTTGTAAAACCTGATCCGGGCTGACGGTTAATGCGCGTAAAATATCGCTCATCAATGGTTCGGTTAGCGCGGGTAACTGTGCAGCAACCATCACCAAACGGACATGCGCAGGAATGGAAATCGCGATTTCGCCCTGCAGTGCGCCAGGACGACGCAACGACCACTGCGTAATGCCCAGTTGCTGTAACTGCCAGTCTCGTCGGGATGTCATAGCGAAACGCTCCTGTAATCAGGGGCGCAAATATAGCAAATTTGTCGAATCCGTGCCATCAAACAACTATAATCCCCCGCTGTACAATTTAAGGAGCACTCCATGTCTGCTTTTACCCCGGCAAGTGAAGTCTTGCTGCGCCACAGTGATGATTTCGAACAAAGCCGTATTCTGTTTGCCGGTGATTTGCAGGATGACCTGCCTGCTCATTTTGAAAGCGCCGCCAGCCGTGCGCACACTCAGCAGCTTCACCACTGGCAGGTGCTTCACCGCCAGATGGGCGACAACGTCCGCTTCAGCCTCGTCGCTCAAGCCGATGACGTCGGCGATAGCGATACGCTGATCTACTACTGGCCGAAGAATAAACCTGAGGCTCAGTTCCAGTTGATGAACCTTCTGTCGCTGTTACCGGTGGGCAGCGATATTTTTGTTGTTGGTGAAAACCGCAGCGGCGTGCGTAGCGCCGAGCAGATGTTGGCCGAATACGCACCGCTAAACAAAGTCGACAGCGCACGTCGCTGTGGCCTGTACCACGGTCGTCTGGAAAAGCAACCGGTCTTTGATGCTGAAAAATACTGGGACGAATACCAGACCGACAACCTGACCATTAAAACGCTGCCGGGCGTATTCAGCCGTGACGGCCTGGATGTTGGCAGCCAACTGCTGCTCTCTACGCTGACGCCGCACACTAAAGGCAAAGTTTTGGATGTCGGTTGTGGCGCGGGTGTTCTCTCCGTCGCACTTGCCAGCCACTCGCCAAAAGTGCGCTTAACCCTGTGCGATGTTAGCGCAGCCGCTGTTGAAGCCAGCCGCGCAACGCTTGCCGCCAACGGTATTGAAGGTGACGTTATCGCCAGTAACGTCTTTTCTGACGTGACGGGTCGCTTTGATATGATCATCTCCAACCCGCCGTTCCACGACGGCATGCAGACCAGCCTGGATGCCGCGCAAACGCTGATTCGAGGCGCGGTGCGTCACCTCAACAGCGGTGGCGAACTGCGTATTGTAGCCAACGCCTTCCTGCCTTATCCGAAAGTACTGGATGAAGTGTTTGGCTTCCACGAAGTTATCGCGCAGACCGGGCGCTTTAAGGTCTATCGCACCGTCATGACGCGTCAGGCGAAAAAAGCGTAATTGTCTCGCAGCGAACGGTCATTCACGTGGCCGTTTTTGCATCAATCGGCCCAGCCTGTACAATTAACTATTGACGAAAAGTTGAAAACAACTAGAATGCGCCTCCGTGGTAACGATACTTTTTGAGTGTCGATGGTATGCGAAGGTGGCGGAATTGGTAGACGCGCTAGCTTCAGGTGTTAGTGTCCTTTCGGACGTGGGGGTTCAAGTCCCCCCCCTCGCACCATAATCCACGTTGATATTGCTCGCACTGGGCGAAGGTGGCGGAATTGGTAGACGCGCTAGCTTCAGGTGTTAGTGTCCTTAGGATGTGGGGGTTCGAGTCCCCCCCCTCGCACCAACGAGGCGATATCAAAAAATAAGATGACTGTGCGAAGGTGGCGGAATTGGTAGACGCGCTAGCTTCAGGTGTTAGTGTCCTTAGGATGTGGGGGTTCGAGTCCCCCCCCTCGCACCAATTATCTTATTTCCCTCTCAATTTTCTTCCCTGTTTTGTTCATCCCTGATTCCAGTTCATCATTACCAGAACAATGCCGCCGATCAGTGCTGCGCATGACGGTAATAAAACAAAGTGCCGTAAACGCTCATGGTATAACATGAGTGAAGTCAGTAGTAATCCTAATACAATCATCGCCTTCCATACGTAGACCGACAGGTCACTAAATGCCATCCCGGCAATAAGCATTCCCGGCAGCAGAACACCCCAACCACTGCCCAGCGTACGTTGCAACATGGTACCACCTATCATACCGATAATGATAACCAATATCATATGATAAATTTTCTCATTTGTCAGCTATGTGGCACTATCAATTATATGAGTTTTACTTAACGATTGATGACATCAATAATTTAAGGTGATAAATTGCTCGCCGGTTAGCTTTTCAACTAAAAACAATAAAAACCTCTGCGAATGAAACCCCGTTCGTTATTTGTTTTATTTACCAACTCACCTTCGTACATTGCAGATAACTAACAATATTTACCTATGACAGTACAATCCTGGCGAACTCTGCGCACCAAAAAATACCAACTTTCTTTACGACTGTTCCTGTTACTCAATGCAGTCTCCGCGCTGTTTACGCTTTTTTTCCCCCTGTTTGCCGTCAAAGCTTTGTCAGCACCGGCTTTGCTGATACTTGTGATGAGTACATTGTTACTGGCATGGCATGGCAAATATGCGGATAAAAGAATTAATCTTCCTTTTATTTCAATCGTTTTTGGCTTGCTGTGGGCATTACATATTTTCCTGAAATATAACGCGCTAGGCCATAATGATTATTATTTTCTGTTAATCGCGCTTCTCAGCGTTTTGTTTATTGGATCTATCGCTTTTGCCAATAATATCATCGCGTTTACGCTTCACTCATTGCCTTCCGTCGCCGTCTGTTTATGGCTGAACGGCAGCGAGCATGGTTTGCGAATTTTCTATTTTATGGCGTTGCCCATGGCCGGGATCGCCATCCAGCATGTGATACAAAAGCGCTACGACGGCTTCGCCCAGCAACTGATGCACAAACTACTGGAAGAACGGGAAACCCTGAACGGTCTCAGCATGCTCGACCCGCTAACCGGTTTGTACAATCGCCGGGGGCTGCAACACAGACTCGATACACTATTGGCCCTGAGCAACTCGAAGCACTACGTCCTGCTGCTGGATATCGACCATTTCAAAGCCTATAACGA
Source organism: Citrobacter sp. Cu096 (assembly GCF_030332285.1). NCBI lineage: Bacteria > Pseudomonadati > Pseudomonadota > Gammaproteobacteria > Enterobacterales > Enterobacteriaceae > Citrobacter > Citrobacter sp. Cu096. The sequence continues at coordinate 292,298 of NZ_JAOWID010000018.1, read as the reverse complement.
CCATTACGGTCATATGATGGGCGATCAGGCGCTAATCCGCGTCTCGGCCGCGATTCGTGACTCCGTGCGTTCCCGGGACGTGGTGGCGCGCTTTGGCGGCGAAGAGTTTATGGTTTTGCTGACCGCGGTCGATCCCCAACAGGCTCAGGCTGCCGCCGAGCGCATTCGCCAGAAAGTGTACGACCTTAAAATTCCCCACATGTTTAATGAGAGCGTGGCAACCAACGTAACTATCAGTATCGGCATTGCGCCTCTGGTTGAGCAGGATATTGAAGCCGCGATTGCTCAAGCGGATAAAGCGCTTTATGAAGCCAAGCACCTTGGACGCAACAGCACGCTGGTCAGCGATGAGCTAAGGGTAAACTGCCCTTCTGCCTGAGCGATCTGTGCGATACCGCTCCGGATGGCGACAAAGATCTTGCCATCGTTCAGTGTCAATTATAGGATTAGAAATCATTATCATTTAGATTAACATCCTTATATCAACATGGCTTATCGTTCCGCTCCGATCGTTGAAGATGTCATCTGGCGTAGTCATCTCCCTGCAAAGATGCCCTCGCTGGCTGCTGCCGTCCGCGCAACGATAGCCAAAACCCGAGAACACCTGCTGGATTTCATTCGTCTGGACGAAACGCCAGTGCCAGGAGCAATGACGCTGCATGAATGGACGCAACCAACGACGCTAAGTTCATTGCTCGCGGTTTATTCAGACCATATTTATCGCAATCAGCCCATGCTGCCCCGCGAAAATAAGCCGCTGATTTCTCTCTGGGCGCAGTGGTATATCGGTCTGATGATGCCTCCACTGATGGTGGCCCTGCTGACGCAAAAAGAGGCTATCGACGTCTCGCCAGAACATATGCACGTAGAGTTTCACGAATCGGGTCGTGCAGCCTGTTTCTGGATCGACGTGCATCAGGATCATCAGGCCACGGCTCAGTCTCCCCAACAGCGTATGGAAACGCTGATTCTCTCAGCGCTAACGCCGGTTGTGCAGGCACTGGAAGCGACAGGCGAGATCAACGCAAAGCTTATCTGGAGCAACACGGGGTACTTAATTCACTGGTACTTAACGGAAATGAAGCCGTTGTTAGGTGAAGAATTGCTGAACACGCTGCGTCAGACCTGCTTTTTTGAGAAACAACTCCCCTGCGGCCAGGATAACCCTTTATGGCGTACCGTTGTTCTACGCGAGGGACTGTTAGTACGCAGAACCTGCTGCCAGCGCTATCGTCTGCCCGATGTTCAGCAATGCGGCGACTGCACGCTGAAGTAAGCGAGGAGCCGTAGCCCCCCACCTACACTTTATGCAACCTGCTGATTTTCCTCTTCTATACGCTGTGCTTCTTCATTTTCTTGCGCTAATAGCTGCTTTTCGTAAACCTTAAAGAACGGGAAGTAGATAACAGCCGACACCAGCGCCAGCAGGACAACCAGGAGCGCCGCACGATAATCCCAACCTAACGCCCATGCCGCGCCAACGGGTGCCGGTGCGGTCCAGGGAACCACTGAAATCACCCGCCCAATTAAATCCAGTTTCATCGCCGCCCAGGCCAGCACGGCGTTCACCATTGGGGCCAGAAGGAAGGGAATAAAGAACACTGGATTCATGACAATCGGCGTACCGAAAATCACCGGTTCATTAATATTAAAAATGCTGGGGACCACACTCAACCGCCCAATCGAGCGTAGATGGGCCGAACGACTGCGCAGATAGCAAATTACCAGCCCCATCGTCGCGCCGGAACCGCCAACCACGATAAAGAACGTCCAGAACGCTTCCATAAAGATATGTGGTAAAGGTGTACCCTGAGCCAGCGCCGACTGGTTCATCCCGAGATTGGTGAGCCAGAACATTTGCAGCATTCCCGACACAATCGCGGCGCCGTGAATACCGGCAAACCACAGCAGATGGCCGATCAGTACTGCCAGCAGTATCGCCGGCAGAGAATCGGCGGCGGATACCAGTGGTTTAAAGATGGCCATGATGGCCTGCGGGATCAACATGTCAAACTGTGACTGTATGACCAGGCTCAGCGGGTATAGCGTCAGCACCACCACCAGCACCGGGATCAGCAGATCGAAGGAGTTTTTGATCATCGGCGGCACTTGATCGGGCAAACGAATGCCGATGTTATGCGCCTTCAGAAAACGCATCATTTCAACGCAGTAAATAGCCACCAGGATGGCGGTGAAAATCCCCGTACCGCCCAGGCTATCAACTGGCATCGTGCCTTTAGTTTTTGGCGCAGCAATCAACAGAAATGCCATGATCGACAACATCGCGCACATAAACGGATCTAACTGATGTGACTTCACATAGTGCTTGCCCAGGTTATAGGCAATAGCAGCACATATGTAGACCGACATAATCCCCATCGTCATATCAAACGGTGTAAGTATCTGCCCTTCAAACTGTTTAGCCAAATCCAGCCATGCACGGGCAAATCCCCAGGTGGTATCCGGAGAAAAAGGCGGGTAGGCGAAAACCAACAGAAACGAGCCTACAATCATAAAAGGCATCGCCGAGATAAAACCGTCACGAATTGCCATGACATGACGCTGTGAAGAAATACGCCCCGCGACGGGGCTGACGTAATTTTCAACAAAGCGGAAAATCGCATTAAATACCGCATGGTTAGTAGACATAGCCGTTCTCCCGTTGTGCTAACCCCTGCAACCGTGCTGGTTTCAACACCACCACGTAAAACCCATTCCTACTATTCGCAACCGTGCCAGGAGAAAAACCAGCCTTACCGCTTTTTGAGTTAAGTTTCATAGATGGCTCTTATTATGTGATACAGAGGAAGTGACAACATCAGTATTAATCGCCATTTCAGCATTCTGCAACCGGTTACTGTAACCGGTTTCTTTGATTGTGAAGACGATCGAAAAACTACCAATGTTGCCGTATTGTTACATTTAAATATTTACAGCGAGGTTTACCCTATGACAAATTACGCCATGCGGTTTTTTGCTGTACGGAGCTGCCTGTAGGCTATTTGGAGAGTAGAATGAGTTTGCAATCAGTACGCCAATTTTTAGCGCAACATGCGCCAGATATTGAGATTATCGAATTAGATCAGAGCACAGCCACCGTCGAGTTGGCAGCAAAAGCCCATAACGTCGAACCAGGCCAGATTGCGAAAACACTTTCACTAAAGGTGAAGAACGACATTATTCTGGTAGTCGCCAAAGGTGATGCCCGACTGGATAACAAAAAGCTTAAAAGTACCTTTGGCGCCAAAGCCCGTATGCTGAGTAGCGATGAAGTAGTGAATGCGACAGGTCATCCCGTTGGCGGCGTATGTCCTTTCGGGCTGGAAACGCCGATTTCGGTATACTGCGATGTCTCCCTGAAACACTATGCAGAAGTGCTGCCCGCTGCAGGGGCCATCCACAGCGCGGTTCGCATCACGCCTGAAAGAATGGCTCAACTAACTTCAGCCACCTGGGTGGATGTCTGTCAGTAAAGTTATACGGCCCGTGCCGGTTGTTCACCCCAGCACGTAACGAGTTAAGAAGCCGTCTGTAGAAATGGTGCAGACTCACCTGCGCGCAGATACAACAGAATATCTGCAGCATCGAGCAGTCCGGCATCTGAGCTCACACCCAGTTTGGACATCACATTAAATTTATGTGCCCGGATGGTTTTAATATTTCGTTCCAACTGAACGGCAATCTGCGGCATTGAATAACCATTCGACATAAAGCGCAGTATTTCTCGTTCTGTTGGACTGAGCATACGGCTTTGATTGATATACCAATGGTTTTTTGCACCTTCGGATCCCCGACAGGGAGCATTCAATGCCGTGAATAGCGCATCCTGCAGCACCGTTAACGAAGACGATTTGCTCACAACCCCATCTAACGGCAAGGGCGACAAAGAGCCGATTAATCGCGCCTCTACGTCATCATCAACAATTACCACCCGGCGAATACGCGGAAATTTTTCCGCCAGTTCCATCATATAAGCTAAACCGGCCCTGCGGTCAGTTCTGATTGCAGAGAGGGAAAAAATAACCGCCGAAAACGACGTTTTTAACATTGCCTGACTAAATGCAGGTTGGCTCGAAAAGATATGAAGTTTGTATTAGTCATCCGACATGGTATTAAACAAACTCTTAATACCGACACTGCTCATTGCGCACTTCTCTACCAGCGCGACGTTTCTTTTGATGTTTCTGCTTTCCATTCCGTGGTTTCTCCATAGACTGAAGGTAAATTCAGTTCTCGCGATCCTTGAGAACTGTTTATCCAGGCGTACATTTCTGCGTTACTATGAATCGACAAACGACGCATAGCACTGTTCTTTTGAGCGCTGATTGTTTTATTGCTTTTCTTTAGCAACGTCGCAATCTGGTTAATTCCCCATCCTTTCCCTAAGAGCCGCAACACTTTCCTTTCAGAAAGGGTGAGAACAATTGACCGCACGTTGTTATCCATTAATTGCGGTATAGCTGGCGGAGAGAGCAACGCCTTGCTGATTCTCTCCGCACGGGTATTCCCCGCGTGGATGACATTTACTAAACTTTCAATCGGTTCGGCGTCAGATAACAGCGAACTAACAGGGCACATTAGCAGTTCAATGGCCAGAGGATAAAAATGACGAGATACAAGAAATACCCAGTGGATATCACGGTATTGGGATAATAAAGAATAATATTGTTCGCAGACTGAACGAGGATGATTACAGTCTCCGGTTAAATCAGCAATAACCAGATTGGCACAACGCAGCTGCAGCAAAGTCAGTTCTTCGACGGAGCGGCAGTAGGTCAGCTCGTAATCGGCAAACTGTGCCTGCATTACACCTTTTAACCCAGTTTGTATAATAGGTAATTGACTAATAATAATTGCGTTTTTGCAGCGTCCTGGCAACATATCCCCTCCACCACTCACCAGTCCGTAATCGCACTTATTCAAAATTCCTTGATGAATTAATAAAATTAATCCACAGGAAAATACTCCGAACAATAAACGGGGTGAATTGTTTATCCTTGGCTTTATGATTTAATTAAACAGACACTTTGGCGCTATAATCCAAATAGCGTCAATCTATCGAACCATTATTACACAATTACCTATAAAAATATTATCTGTACAATTAAAAGTACTACAATAGATCGTTAGCTTGGCTTATGTATTTGCTATCTGGATGAATAACGTTACATTTCGGTGAGAGACTTCTTTATTGATAAGCTGATGAGATGTTCAAATGGCTCAGGCACGCGGCCTGCGTCTTTTTTCAACACAAAAATTGATCTTAGCAGAGCCAACAAGCTCATGCTTCATGATAAAAGTAAACATTCATCACTCCATGAGATCCTTTTCAGCCAGAGCGAGCCATGCAAACAGAGCAGTCGTCACAGCGAACAGTTACACGGTTGTGTATTCAATGCGGTCTTTTTTTACTTCAGCATGGGGCAGAAAGCGCGCTGGTTGACGAGCTATCCACCCGCCTTGGACTGGCACTTGGCATGGACAGTGTAGAAAGCGCCATCTCTTCTAACGCTATCGTCCTGACTACCATTCAAGACGGGCAGTGTCTGACATCAACGCGAAAAAATCAGGATCGCGGGATTAACATGCACGTCGTCACGGAAGTGCAGCACATCGTAATTTTGGCGGAACACAAACTGCTGGATGTTAAAGGCGTAGAGAAGCGCTTTAGCCAAATTAAGCCGCTGCGCTATCCAAGATGGTTGGTCGCCTTGATGGTCGGTTTATCCTGCGCCTGCTTTTGTAAACTCAATAACGGCGGATGGGATGGCGCGGTGATCACCTTTTTCGCCAGTATGGTGGCGATGTATATCCGCCAGATTCTGGCGTCCCGGCATTTACACCCACAAATTAACTTCTGCATCACGGCTTTTGTGGCGACAACGATTTCAGGTCTGCTACTGACGTTGCCGACGTTTAACCACACCCCAAACATCGCCATGGCCGCCAGCGTGCTGCTGCTGGTTCCGGGGTTTCCGTTGATCAACTCCGTCGCGGATATGTTTAAAGGACACATTAATACTGGACTCGCCCGCTGGGCTATTGCCAGCCTACTGACACTGGCAACCTGCATTGGCGTGGTCATGTCGATGACCTTATGGGGGCTACGCGGATGGGCGTGATCGATTTCATTTTGGCGCTGATGCAAGACATGATCCTGGCGGCGATCCCGGCGCTTGGCTTTGCTATGGTCTTTAACGTACCGCATCGGGCGCTACCCTGGTGCGCGTTACTCGGCGCACTCGGACATGGTTCACGCATGGTGATGATGAGCGCAGGACTTAATATTGAATGGTCGACCTTTATGGCCTCGCTACTGGTCGGCTGCATTGGGATCCAGTGGTCACGTTGGTATCTGGCGCATCCAAAAGTCTTCACCGTCGCGGCGGTGATCCCCATGTTTCCAGGGATCTCCGCCTACACAGCGATGATCTCGGCGGTAAAAATCGGCCATTTTGGCTACAGCGAAGCGTTGATGATCACCTTGTTAACCAATTTCCTGAAAGCCTCATCGATTGTCGGCGCGCTCTCCATCGGCCTGTCCGTACCGGGATTATGGCTGTATCGCAAACGCCCGCGCGTTTAAGCACGCCACAGAGGGGGAATCTCCCCCTCATCTGCTGCTCTCTCTCTTCTCTGTGTTACTATAAAAGCAGTTCCCTTCTCGGTTGTTGTTCAGTATTGAGAAACATTATGCCCTGCAAAATTTTGACGCCGGACGTCACTAGCATTGACGCCTTACTACACGATCACCACGCAGTGCTGGCCAAATCAACGGGCGGCGCCGTAGCCGTATTTGCCAATAACGCGCCAGCGTTTTACGCGGTGACGCCTGCACGACTGGCTGAGTTGTTGGCGCTTGAAGAGAGGCTGTCACGCCCGGGAAGCGATGTGACGCTGGATGCACAATTTTATGAAGAGCCGCAGGCCGTCCCCGTTGCGGTGCCAATGGGGAAATTTGCGATGTACGCTGACTGGCAGCCCGATGCCGACTTTCAGCGCCAGGCTGCCCTGTGGGGCGTGGCGCTAAGAGAACCCGTCACCGCCGAGGAACTGGCCTCATTCGTCGCGTACTGGCAGGCCGAAGGCAAAGTCTTTCACCATATTCAGTGGCAGCAAAAACTGGCGCGCAGCATCCAGATTGGCCGGGCCAGTAATGGCGGAATGCCGAAGCGCGATGTGAACAATGTCAGCGAGCCTGACAGCCATATTCCACCGGGTTTTAGAGGATAACGATGAAAAACGTTGGCGACCTGATGAAACGTCTGCAAAAAATGATGCCGCCTAATGTCGAGCCCGCATTTAAAACGGGCGAAGAACTGCTGGCATGGCAAAAAGAGCAAGGTGAAATTCGCGCCGCCGCGCTGGCCCGTGAAAACCGGGCCATGAAAATGCAGCGCACTTTCAACCGTTCCGGTATTCGTCCGTTGCATCAGAACTGTTCGTTCGATAACTATCGGGTGGAGTGCGAAGGTCAGATGAATGCGTTGAGCAAAGCCCGCCAGTACGTTGAAGAGTTTGACGGCAACATCGCCAGCTTTATTTTCTCCGGCAAGCCCGGCACGGGCAAAAACCATCTGGCCGCTGCCATCTGCAACGAACTGCTGCTGCGCGGCAAATCGGTACTGATCATTACCGTCGCCGATATTATGTCGGCGATGAAAGAAACCTTCAGTAATCGTGAAACCAGCGAAGAACAGTTGCTTAACGATCTGAGCAACGTGGATCTGTTGGTGATCGATGAGATCGGCATGCAAACTGAATCCCGCTACGAAAAAGTGATCATCAACCAGATCGTCGATCGCCGCTCGTCTTCAAAACGCCCGACCGGTATGTTGACTAACAGTAATATGGATGAAATGAACAAACTGCTGGGTGAGCGCGTAATGGACCGTATGCGCCTTGGCAACAGCCTGTGGGTCATCTTTAACTGGGAAAGCTACCGTAGTCGCGTAACCGGTAAAGAGTATTAACGTATTAGGACCACTCTTAAGACAGCCAGCGCTATACTGCGCTGAAAGGCATAACACGAGTTGCTTATCATGATGAAAACACACCAACGTCTGCTGTGCTGTGCGCTTGCCGCCAGCACGCTTATCTCCACCAGCGTTTTTGCCGCCTCCTGGCAGGATTCGCTCTCCAGCGCGGCCAGCGAACTGAGCAAACAAAGTTCAGGCTCGCAGAGCAGCTCGTCGCTCTCTTCCCTGACCAGCCTGCTGAATGGCAGCAATCAGTCGCTGACCTCCAGCAGCATGAATAATGCCGCCGGGATCCTGGAATATTGCGCGAAACAGAAACTGGCCTCGGTCACCGACACGCAAAACGTCAAAAACCAGGTGCTGGATAAACTGGGCCTCAGCGCGCCTGAGCAAAAACAAGACACCAACTATATGGACGGTATTCAGGGTCTGCTCAACGCCAAAGATGGTCAACAGTTGGACCTGAATACCATCGGTAACAGCTCGCTGGCGAAGCAGGTAAAAACCAAGGCCTGCGATCTGGTGTTAAAACAGGGGATGAACTTCATTTCCTGATGCCTGAATTGCCGCGTACAGCCTGCGCGGCATCATTCCTTACGCCAAAACATTCACGTATCAAATAACTAGTTTTTCCCCGCAAAAAATACGCATATCTAAACCAATTCTGAATAACAACGTAATTTAATGTCACTACAATTGCAGCAATGTTACATCGCTATTACATTGTGCTTTCCCCGAATGATTAGCCTGCAAGGCATGTGCCTGGTTTACTGAGGATCGACCGTTGTCAGAATTAATCTCCATTACTCTGTTTCTCGCTTCAGTGCTGATTTACGCCTGGAAAGCGGGTCGCAACACCTGGTGGTTTGCTGCCACGTTAACGGTGCTGGGGATTTTTATTGTCCTGAATATCACGCTGTACGCCAGTGACTATTTCACCGGTGACGGGATCAATGACGCGGTTCTGTACACGTTGACCAACAGCCTGACCGGCGCGGGGATTGGAAAATATATTTTGCCGGGCGTCGGCATCGCGCTGGTGCTGACGACCGTTTTTGTCGCGCTCGGCTGGATCCTGCGCCGCCGTCGCCATCACCCGCATCATGTGGGTTACAGTCTGCTGGCCCTGCTGCTGGCACTGGCTTCCGTCGACGCCAGCCCGGCGTTTCACCAGATAACCGAGCTGGTTAAGTCGCAATCGCGCGATGGCGATCCGGATTTCGCGACGTATTATAAAGAGCCGTCGAAAACCATTCCCAATCCGAAGCTGAACCTGGTTTATATCTACGGCGAAAGTCTTGAGCGCACCTATTTTAACAACGATGCCTTCCCGGATCTGACCCCGGAACTCGGCGCGTTGCAAAACGAAGGTCTGGATTTCAGCAATACCATGCAGCTGCCGGGTACCGATTACACCATCGCCGGGATGGTTGCCTCCCAGTGCGGTATTCCGCTGTTTGCGCCGTTTGAAGGCAACGCCTCGGCGTCGGTCTCCAGCTTCTTCCCCAACAATATCTGTCTGGGCGATATCCTGAAAAACTCCGGCTATCAGAATTACTTCGTGCAGGGTGCCAACCTGCGCTTTGCCGGCAAAGACGTGTTCCTGAAATCTCACGGCTTTGACCATCTGTACGGCGCGGAAGAGTTAAAAAGCGTGGTGGCGGATCCGGCCTATCGTAACGACTGGGGTTTCTACGACGACACCGTGTTGGGCGAAGCGTGGAAAAAATTCGAAGAACTTTCGCGCTCGGGCCAGCGCTTTTCACTGTTTACCCTGACTGTGGATACCCATCATCCGGATGGATTTATCTCACGTAGCTGTAACCGTAAACGTTATGACATCGACGGGAAGGCCAACCAGTCGTTCAGCGCGGTCAGCTGCAGTCAGGAAAATATCGCTGAATTTATCAATAAAATTAAAGCCTCTCCGTGGTTTAAAGACACCGTGATCGTAGTGTCTTCTGATCATCTGGCGATGAACAACACTGCATGGAAGTACCTGAACAAACAGGATCGCAACAACCTGTTCTTCGTGCTGCGCGGCGACCAGCCGCAACAGGATACGCTGGCGGTAAAGCGTAACACCATGGATAACGGGGCAACGGTACTGGATATTCTCGGCGGCGATAACTTTATCGGCCTTGGCCGCAGCAGCCTGTCGAGCGAATCCGTATCGGAAGTGTTCATGAACATCAAAGAAAAAATGCTGGCGTGGAAACCCGATATCATTCGCCTGTGGAATTTCCCGAAAGAGATGAAAGAGTTCACCGTCGACCAGGACAAAAACATGATCTCTTTCTCCGGCAGCCATTTCCGCCTGCCGCTGCTTTTGCGGGTATCGGACAAACGCGTCGAGCCGCTACCGGAAAGCGAATACTCTGCCCCGCTGCGCTTCCAACTGGCTGATTTTGCCCCGCGCGATAACTTTGTCTGGGTCGATCGCTGCTACAAAATGGCGCAGCTGTGGGCGCCGGAGCTGGCGCTCTCTACCGACTGGTGCGTTTCACAGGGTCAGTTAGGTGGGCAGCAAATTGTGCAGCACGTCGACAAAGCCAAATGGAAAAGTAAAACCGTATTTAAAGACACGGTGATCGACATAGAGCGCTACAAAGGTAACGTCGATACGCTGAAAATTGTCGATAACGACATCCGTTACAAAGCCGATAGTTTCGTCTTCAACGTGGCGGGCGCACCGGAAGAGGTGAAACAGTTTAGCGGTATATCACGACCCGAATCCTGGGGGCGCTGGTCCAATGCACAGCTCAGCAAAGAGGTAACTATCGAATACAAGGCCCCGCTGCCGAAGAAATTCGATCTGGTCATCACCGCGAAAGCTTTCGGCGACAACGCTAATCGCCCTATTCCCGTGCGTGTTGGCAACGAGGAACAGACGCTGGTGTTAGGCCACGATGTCACCACCACCACCTTACATTTTGAAAACCCGGCGGATGCCGATACGCTGGTGATTGTCCCGCCCGATCCGGTTGCCACCAACGAGGGCAATATTCTCGGCCACTCGCCGCGAAAGCTGGGGATCGGGATGGTTGAAATCAAAGTAGTGGCTGCTCAGGGGTAAAAAAAACAGCGCCCAACACTACACCGGGCGCTGCATGGCAACCTTATTCCAGACTTTTCACTGCCTGGCGCATCCCCTGCGCCAGAATCATCTCCAGGTTGGCCGTTACCTGCCCGGCAAGCCCAGGCAACAACGTCAAATCATCTCCCCAGTGCGCCGCATCTCCGAGCACGGCATCGACCAGCTCACGCAGCGTTAAATCACTGCCAACTCGCGGCCACAGGCTGGCATACAGACTGACCCACTGCTCGTCATCCTGGATCGGATAGCGTTCCCCGTTACGCTCTGCGCGATAAAACGCCAACAGCGCAGCAAGGGCAAACGTTAACCGCACGGGCCAACGCCCATTTTTCTCACCCGCCAGCAGTTGCGGCAAAATTCGGGTGCGGAATTTGGTCATCCCATTAAGCGCAATGGAAAGCAACTGGTGACGAATGTAGGGGTTTCGAAAACGCCCGTTCACCGCGCTGGCAAACTCACGCAGTTCATCCGCCGGAAGATCCAATACCGGTATAATTTCCTCGCTAATCGCCCGCTCGACAAAGCGGCGGATATCAGCATCCTGCATCGCCTCGCCAACGGTCTCCAGCCCGCACAGCCATGCTACAGGTACCAGCGCTGTATGCGCGCCATTGAGAATGGCGACCTTGCGCTCTTTGTACGGTTTGATATCGCTCACTACACGGATATTCAGCGGACACTGAGCCAGCTTCAGCTCCTCTGCCAGCCACTGCGGCCCCTGGATCACAAACAGGTAAAAATGCTCCGCGGTATCGAGAAACGCATCGTGATAGCCAAGCGCAGCTTCCAGCGCGGCGGCTTCTTCTCGCGGGTAGCCGGTGACAATGCGGTCGACCAGCGTGGAACAGAACGTGTTTGCCGTCTCCACCCAGTCGGCAAACGCCGGAGGAAGATGCCACTCCTGCGCATACCGCAGCACCAGGGATTTGAGCGCCTCACCGTTATAGTCGATAAGCTCGCACGGGATAATTACCCAGCCCTTATCCGCCGCCCCGGCAAACTGATTAAAGCGCTCGAGCAGCAGGCGCGTCAGTTTGGCCGGAAAGCTCACCGGCGGCGCATCATCCACGCGGTCTGCCGGGTGATAGCTTATTCCGGCTTCGGTGGTATTCGAAAACACAAAGCGGATATCCGCATTGTGCGCCAGCGCCAGATACGCCGCGAAGTCCTCATACGGATTGATTTCGTTATTCACCGACCGGATAAGCCGCGCCTCGCTCACCGTCTCACCCTGCTCGTTTAGCCCGCGAATTAGCGTGGTATACAGCCCGTCCTGGGTATTCAGCGACGGCGGGAAATCGGTATTAATTGGCCTGACAATGGTCACGCCCGCGTTCAAATCGGTGTATTCGTTGAGAATATCCAGTTGCCAGTCGACAAACGCCCGCAGAAAGTTACCTTCTCCAAACTGGATCACGCGCGTTGGGTAGCTGGCCCCCGCAAAATCACGTCGATTCAATGTATTCATCCTGTTTTCCCTCTCAGAACGTAATCACGCCTTTAATCAGTTCACGGTTGTTGATCACATCCCGCTCGTAGATTTCTGCCAGTGTGGCAAAGGCGTAACGGTGCGTGAGCATCATGTCGGCGGTCAATTTGCCTTCCGACATCAGGCGGCCGACTTTGGCGAAATCTTCCGGTGTGGCGTTGCGACTGCCCATCATGGTGGTTTCTTTCTTGTGGAATTCAGGGTCAGAGAACTGCAAATCACCTTTGAACAACCCAACAAAAACGATGCTGCCGCCATGGCGAATCAAATTCACCGTATTGTTCATCGCATGCTGATTCCCCGTGGCATCAATCACCTTTTGCGCCAGCGAACCGCCAAACTGATCACGCAGCTGCACATCAAAATCGTCAGCGGACGGATCGATAACCGGGAGCCCCAGGCGGGAAACCACATGCTCTCTGCGTGCCGGACTGGTATCGGCGACCACCACCTGTGCGCCATCGGCTTTGGCAATCGCCGCAGCGCCCAGACCAATCGGACCGGCGCCAACCACCAGCACCTGCTCACCTGGCGCCACCGCCGCCCGACGTACCGCATGCGCGCTGATGGCGTAAGGCTCAATCAGCGCCGCCGCCTGCGGGTCAATCCCCTGCGCGTCCAGTAAGTTGGTCACCGGAACGGACAGATATTCACTGAAACCGCCATCCTGATGCACGCCGATCACTGAAATCTTCTCGCAGCAGTTGGTACGCCCGCTCAGGCATGCCGGACACTGCTGGCAGGCCACGTAAGGAATAACCGCCACCTGCTGCCCATTTTTCAGATTCTGTATATTTTTTCCCAGCCCAACAATTTCCCCACATATTTCATGACCTAACACTCGTGGGTAACTGAAAAAAGGTTGGTTGCCGCCCCAGGCATGAATATCGGTACCACAAATCCCTACCGATTTAATTTTTATTAATGCTTCACCCTCACCCGGAATAGGTATTTCGCGCTCTTTCCAGACTAATTTTTTAGGCTCCTGGCAAATCAAGGTATTCATCGTAGACATGATTCTGCTCTCCTGTTTTTCTGTTGCCTCAGATATCAACGAAAATAAAAAAGCCGGAGAAAACAGAAACACAATCTGTGAATTCCAGCGCATAAAAATGTTTTAAATCGGGTTTTAATAGGCAAAAAGGAGAAGCCATGAGCCGTTCACAAAACTTACGCCACAATGTGATTAACCAGATAATCGATGATATGGCGCGGGGTCATATCCCTTCCCCACTTCCTTCGCAAAGTGCGCTGGCGGAGATGTACAACATCAGCCGCACTACCGTGCGCCATATGCTGAGCCACCTAGGCGAGTGCGGGGTGCTAACCCAGGTCGGTAGCCACTATGTCATCGTGCGTAAACCTGACCATGATGACGGTTTTGCCTGCACCACCGCCTCCATGACCGAGCAAAACCGGATTTTTGAGCAGGCTTTTTTCACTATGATCAACCAGCGCCAGCTGCGCGCGGGCGAGAGTTTTTCCGAACTGCAGCTTGCCAGAGCCGCGGGGGTAAGCCCGGTAGTGGTACGGGAATATCTTTTAAAATTCGAACGTTACAACCTGATTAAAAACGAAAAACGCGGTCAGTGGAGCATGAAGCAGTTCGATCAGGCCTATGCGGAACAACTGTTTGAACTCAGAGAAATGCTGGAAACCCATTCCCTGCAGCATTTTCTCAATCTGCCCGACGATGACCCACGCTGGCTGCAGGCGAAAACGCTGCTTGAGCGCCACCGGATCCTGCGCGACAGCATCGGCAGCAGCTTTCGTATGTTCTCGCAGTTAGACCGTGAGTTTCATGCTTTACTGCTCTCCGCTGCCGACAATATATTTTTTAATCAATCACTTGAAATCATCTCCGTGATTTTCCACTTCCACTATCAGTGGGATGAGAGCGACCTCAAACAACGCAACATCATTGCCATCGATGAGCATATGACCATCCTCAGCGCGCTGATTTGCCGCAGCGACCTGGATGCCACGCTGGCGCTATGTAACCATTTGAATTCAGCTAAACAATCGATGATTCGTTCCATCAACCAAAGTCATCGCGCCGCACATTAAGTACCGATAAAAAACAGCAAACTATTACCGGGAGCACGATTTTATAAAAATAAAAACGCCGGAAAAATACCTCTTGCCTATGCTCACGCTAAGTCGACTGCATTAAAAACTTTTGTGAGCAGTGATGAGTAAATTTTTTCATCACTGGTATTTTTTCAATACTGCACAGCCCGGCTGTGTGAATAATAAATTATTGAGGTTCAGGAGTCCGGCGTGGAAAAAAATAATATTACCCTCGACCCGAGTTCTTCGTTTGGCACGTCGTCATCTGCGGATATAAATGTTCCGTCTGAAGGCATGGTGCAACGCAGTAGCCGAATAAAACGCATTCAGACCACGGCAATGATTTTATTATTTTTTGCTGCGGTAATTAATTATCTCGACCGCAGTTCTCTGTCGGTTGCTAACTTAACGATTCGTGAAGAGCTGGGGTTGAGCGCCACGCAAATCGGCGTGCTGCTGTCGGTATTTTCGCTCGCTTACGGTATTGCCCAGCTCCCCTGCGGCCCACTTCTGGATCGCAAAGGTCCGCGCATTATGCTCGGACTGGGGATGTTCTTCTGGTCGCTGTTTCAGGCGATGTCCGGCATGGTACACAGCTTCACTCAGTTTGTGCTGGTGCGTATCGGGATGGGGATCGGCGAAGCGCCAATGAACCCGTGCGGCGTAAAGGTCATCAACGACTGGTTTAACATCAAAGAGCGCGGCCGCCCGATGGGATTATTCAACGCCGCTTCCACCATCGGTGTAGCCATTAGCCCGCCGATTCTGGCTGCCATGATGCTGGTGATGGGCTGGCGCTGGATGTTTATTACCATCGGCGTGCTGGGCATTTTCCTCGCCATCGGCTGGTACATGCTGTATCGCAACCGCGAGCAGATTGCACTGAGCGCCACCGAACAGGCGTACCTGAACGCCGGTAGCGTCAATGCCCGCCGCGATCCCCTGAGCTTTGCCGAATGGCGCAGCCTGTTTCGCAATCGCACGATGTGGGGCATGATGCTGGGCTTTAGCGGCATCAACT
Source organism: Citrobacter sp. Cu096 (assembly GCF_030332285.1). NCBI lineage: Bacteria > Pseudomonadati > Pseudomonadota > Gammaproteobacteria > Enterobacterales > Enterobacteriaceae > Citrobacter > Citrobacter sp. Cu096. Next base: position 276,642 of record NZ_JAOWID010000018.1, on the reverse strand, counting down.
ACACCGCATGGTTATATCTGGCCTGGCTGCCGGGCTACCTGCAAACCTCCTACAATCTGGATTTAAAAAGCACCGGATTAATGGCGGCGATCCCGTTCCTGTTTGGTGCAGCCGGCATGCTGATTAATGGTTTTGTCACCGACTGGCTGGTGAAAGGCGGTATGGCGCCGATTAAGAGCCGTAAGATTTGTATTATCGCCGGGATGTTCTGTTCTGCGGCCTTCACCTTCGTCGTACCACAGGCCACAACGTCAATGGCTGCGGTGTTACTGATCGGCATGGCGCTGTTCTGTATCCACTTCGCCGGAACATCCTGCTGGGGTCTGATCCACGTGGCGGTGGCTTCACGCATGACCGCCTCCGTGGGCAGTATCCAGAACTTCGCCAGCTTCATCTGCGCGTCATTCGCACCGATCGTCACCGGATTTATTGTTGATACCACCAACTCTTTCCGTCTGGCGCTGATCATCTGCGGCTGCGTCACCATGGTGGGCGCTCTCGCCTACATCTTCCTGGTGCGCCAGCCCATCAGCGATCCGCGTAAAGATTAATCCTCACGATGCCCGATAACACCGCGCTTATCGGGCATGTTATGCTCGACAAATGAACATCATCTTACGTTCCACCACGCTGGCAGACACCGCTGCGCTTCCCGCGATCGAACGATCGGCGGGGCAACGTTTTTTACACATCCCGGAACTGGCATGGATTGCTGACGACCAGATTATGCCGGCTGCCCGGCATCGCGCATTTGCTGCCGCTGGCTTGAGCTGGCTGGCGCAGGCCGATGAGCATCCGGTCGGTTTTTTAGTCGCCGAAGCACTGGATTCATCGCTGTTTATTGCGGAACTGTCGCTGCATCAGGCGTGGCAGGGAAAAGGCATTGGCCGCAGATTGCTTAGCTATGTTGCCGGGCAGGCGTGTGCGAAAGGTTATACGTCGCTCACGCTGACCACCTTCCGCGATGTGCCGTGGAATGCGCCATTGTACGCGCGACTGGGTTTTGAGCTACTGGCTGATGAGACGCTTCCTGTATTACTGCGCCAGAAAAGAGAAGAGGAAGCGGCGCATGGCCTGGCGTATGAATCACGCTGCGCCATGCGCCTGATGCTTACTTAGAACGTTTCCCAGTTATCCCCGGCATCCGTTACCGCAGCTTTACGCGGCTGGACCGTTGACACCGGCTTAGCCGCGGCAACGTCACGTGCGCGTTGCTGGTCATGCTGAATACGGAACACGGCAACGGCCTGAGTCAGACGGCTGGCCTGTTCTTCCAGCGCGGCGGCGGCGGCGGCGGATTCTTCCACCAACGAGGCGTTCTGCTGCGTGACACGATCCATCTCGGCAACAGCCAGACCGACCTGGTCGATCCCGCGGCTCTGCTCGTCAGAAGCGGAGGCGATTTCACCCATAATATCGGTCACGCGGGTCACTGCATTGACAATCTCATCCATGGTTTCACCGGCGCTTTCAACCAGCGTTGAACCGACATCTACGCGGCTGACCGAGTCTTCAATCAGGCTCTTGATCTCGCGCGCGGCCTGCGCACTACGCTGGGCCAGATTACGAACTTCACCCGCAACCACCGCAAAACCACGCCCCTGTTCACCCGCACGCGCGGCTTCTACCGCGGCGTTGAGCGCCAGAATGTTAGTTTGGAAAGCAATGCCGTCGATGACGCTAATAATGTCGGCGATTTTCTGCGAACTGGAAGCGATGTCACGCATAGTTTGCACGACGTTATCCACCACTTTGCCGCCTTTCTGCGCGGTTTCCGAAGCACTCAGCGCCAGATGGCTGGCCTGGCGCGCGTTTTCGGCGTTCTGCTTCACGGTTGCCGTCAGCTGTTCCATGCTGGCTGCGGTTTCCTCAAGAGAAGCCGCCTGCTGTTCGGTACGCGAGGAGAGATCATTATTGCCCATGGCAATCTCGCTGGCCCCGCTGTAAATCGCGTTGGCACCGTTACGCACATCCCCTACGGTGTTCATCAGCTCACCCTGCATATGGCGCAGGCTTTCCGCCAACTGTCCAATCTCGTTGGAACCTTCCACGTCAATGCGCTTCACCAGGTCGCCGCTGGCGATATGGCGAATGCTGTCGATCAGACGGTTCATTGGGGAGATAAGGGTCAGTTTGATACCAAACCAGACCGCAATGATTGCCGCCAGTACAGTAATCAGCACGCAGACCAGCACCCACATCGCCTGGCTGTAAGAACTGTTGTTATCAGCCACTGCGATGTCATACAGACGATCGTTCTGCTGCATATAGTTGATATAGGCTTTCTCAAAACCATCCTGATAGCTCTGAGTCGGTTGATCGAAGAACGCGTTGATCTTCCCGTCACCCAGTAACTGGATCAGTTCCGCCAACGCACCATGATAGATGTCGTAAGTGCGGTTGATTTCCTGGAATGCAGCTTCGCTTTGGCGCGGATCGCGTGGCAGCGACTCGTAAAGCGCCCAGTTTTTTTCCGTCAGTTTCAGCGCGGTGCTGGCTACTTGCATCAGCTCAGCAACGGTCGCACCGCTGCCAATATTGCTCTGATCCATCATGTAGCGAATACCCGCCCGGTTCAAGGTATTACGCGTTTGCAGCAGCTCAACCCAGGTGGCGTTCAGCGCAGACTGTTGCTGGCGAATGGTTTGCAGAACGGTAAAGTTCTCTTTGTCATTCTTAAGTGAGTTAAAGAACAGGCCGCCCGAGGCGAGCTGTAAAAGGCCAAACAGCGCCAATACCAGCAGTAAGCTGGTAACAATCTTCATTCGTTTTAACATGTTTTCTCTTTCCGCTAGACAGATACTCTGGTTTTCGGCCTGGAAAGAGAAAACTTTATGGTGTCAGCAATTGCCACAGAATTATCGTTTTCGCATTAAATACCGTTCCCTATGACAAATTACGTAAAAAATTAGTCGTTCCGTTGCGCCTTAGGTGTAGGATTCCCGTTTTTTAAGGAAAGGATGCCTCTATGTTAAATCGCGATTTTGATCACCTATCCACCCTCGCGCACCACTTTTTTGAACGCGAAGATATTCGCCAAAAGCTCAATATCATTGATCAGTACAACATCTCCGGTTGGGAAGTCTGGATGCAGATAGAATTCGCTAATCTGTTGGCTTCGACGGGTCATGAATGGTGGCGTGAACAAACCCTCGCTTGCGATCTGCGAAAAAATCCACAGCGATTGTCTGTGCGTGCAGATTTTTTGTTGCGGAAAAAAGGCTGGACGCTGGACAGCTACATTGCACTTGAACTCAAGCAGAACCAGGATCCGACAAGCTGCGTCAGAAATATGATTGCTGATTTGGTTAAAAGCGCCAAAATCAAACGTTCGGAATTAGCGCTGCGTAGCTTCTGGACGCTGGGAGTAACGCCCCGGATAGATAAAGAGCGCCTCAATGAACTTATTGACTACTATTTGGATGAAAAATATTACCTGACTAAATCACGTAAGAAACATGTGTTGCTCAGAGACATCGAACAAACGCCTTATTGTTATATCGTAATCTGAGTCTCTCAATGAAATGCTCTGTCAGTGGAAAAACACGGCATATCAGCAAGCGGACACTATAATGCCGTGATCTCAATCACAAAAACCCCTTCATTAATCCCAACAGCTTACCGCTCGCTGACACTTGGGACCGCTTAAGCTGACATATAACCGCTCACTTATTTACCTTACTTTACGCGCGTAATTATCTGGCAAGATCCTCGCAACATAGCAGTCAATTTACCTCCTCAAACACAAGATCAAACCCACGCGGCTTCGGCCAATTATTAATTAGATACCAGGTTTTACTATGGATACGAAAAAGATATTCAAGCACATACCCTGGGTGATTCTCGGAATCATCGGTGCATTCTGCCTCTCGGTAGTGGCATTACGTCGGGGTGAGCACATCAGTGCCCTGTGGATCGTGGTCGCCTCAGTTTCTGTTTATCTGGTGGCTTATCGTTACTACAGTTTGTACATCGCCCAAAAGGTGATGAAACTTGACCCGACGCGCGCCACGCCGGCGGTCATCAATAATGATGGTCTGAACTACGTTCCAACCAACCGTAACGTATTGTTTGGTCACCACTTTGCCGCTATCGCAGGTGCCGGTCCGCTGGTTGGACCGGTACTGGCTGCGCAGATGGGCTACCTGCCTGGTACGCTGTGGCTGCTGGCGGGCGTCGTGCTGGCCGGTGCGGTGCAAGACTTCATGGTGCTGTTTATCTCTTCTCGCCGTAACGGCGCATCTCTGGGTGAGATGATCAAAGAAGAGATGGGCCCGGTGCCGGGAACCATTGCGCTGTTCGGTTGCTTCTTAATCATGATCATCATCCTCGCGGTACTGGCGCTGATCGTGGTAAAAGCGCTGGCGGAAAGCCCGTGGGGTGTGTTCACCGTCTGCTCAACCGTACCTATCGCACTGTTCATGGGTATCTACATGCGATTCCTGCGACCAGGACGTGTGGGTGAAGTGTCGGTGATTGGTATTGTGCTGCTGGTTGCCTCCATCTACTTCGGCGGCGTGATTGCGCACGACCCATTCTGGGGCCCGGCGCTGACCTTTAAAGACACCACTATTACCTTTACCCTGATCGGCTACGCGTTTATCTCTGCGCTGCTGCCGGTATGGCTGATCCTCGCTCCGCGCGACTATCTGGCTACCTTCCTGAAAATCGGCGTTATCGTTGGTCTGGCGGTGGGGATTGTTATCCTCAACCCGGAACTGAAAATGCCGGCAATGACCCAGTACGTTGATGGTACTGGCCCGCTGTGGAAAGGCGCTCTGTTCCCGTTCCTGTTCATCACCATCGCGTGTGGTGCGGTATCTGGCTTCCATGCGCTGATCGCCTCCGGTACTACACCGAAGCTGCTGGCTTGTGAAACCGACGCGCGTTTCATTGGTTACGGCGCGATGCTGATGGAGTCCTTCGTGGCGATTATGGCGCTGGTTGCTGCGTCCATCATCGAACCGGGTCTGTACTTCGCAATGAACACCCCGCCTGCGGGTCTTGGCATCACCATGCCGAACCTGCATGAAATGGGTGGCGAGAACGCGCCGCTGATTATGGCGCAGTTGAAAGACGTCACCGCACACGCGGCGGCAACCGTCAGCTCCTGGGGCTTCGTGATTTCGCCTGAGCAGATCCTGCAAACCGCGAAAGACATCGGTGAACCGTCCGTTCTGAACCGCGCAGGTGGCGCACCGACGCTGGCTGTAGGTATCGCCCACGTGTTCCACAAAGTGCTGCCGATGGCTGACATGGGCTTCTGGTACCACTTCGGTATTCTGTTCGAAGCGCTGTTCATCCTGACTGCACTGGATGCGGGTACCCGTTCTGGCCGCTTTATGCTGCAGGATTTACTGGGTAACTTCGTTCCGTTCCTGAAGAAAACCGACTCTCTGGTTGCGGGTATCATTGGTACTGCAGGCTGCGTAGGCCTGTGGGGTTACCTGCTGTATCAAGGCGTGGTTGACCCGCTGGGCGGCGTGAAGAGCCTGTGGCCGCTGTTCGGTATCTCTAACCAGATGCTGGCTGCCGTGGCCCTGGTTCTGGGCACCGTGGTGCTGGTTAAAATGCAGCGTACCAAATATATCTGGGTTACCGTGGTTCCGGCAGTATGGCTGCTGATCTGCACCACCTGGGCGCTGGGTCTGAAACTGTTCAGCACCAACCCGCAGATGGAAGGCTTCTTCTTCATGGCGAATCAGTACAAAGAGAAGATTGCTAACGGCGGCGAACTGACCGCTCAGCAGATTGCCAACATGAACCATATCGTCATCAACAACTACACCAACGCGGGCTTAAGTATTCTGTTCCTGGTGGTGGTGTACAGCATCATTTTCTACGGGTTCCGTACCTGGCAGAAAGCCCGCACCATCAACGGTCGCTCTGATAAAGAGACACCGTATGTACCGGTGCCGGAAGGCGGCGTGAAGACCTCTTCACACCACTAAGATGTAATCAGCCCCGCTCCGGCGGGGCTTTTCGCTTATCAGGATTGTTTATGTTTGGTACTTTAGGGCAAGCTAAAAAATATCTCGGTCAGGCGGCGAAGATGCTGATTGGCATTCCGGACTACGACAACTACGTCGAGCACATGAAGACCAACCATCCCGATAAGCCGTACATGACCTACGAAGAATTCTTCCGCGAGCGCCAGGAAGCCCGCTACGGTAGCGGCGGAAGCAGTTGCTGTTAGAAGGAGAAGTGAATGACCCCGATTGCAGTTACCCTACTCACCGGTTTTCTTGGCGCGGGTAAAACCACCCTGCTACGCCATATTCTCAACGAGCAGCACGGTTACAAGATTGCCGTTATCGAAAACGAATTCGGTGAAGTCTCGGTGGACGATCAGCTGATTGGCGATCGCGCTACGCAGATCAAAACCCTGACCAACGGCTGCATCTGTTGTACCCGTTCCAGCGAACTGGAAGACGCGTTGCTCGATCTGCTCGACAACCTCGACAAAGGCGCCATCAATTTTGACCGTCTGGTGATCGAATGCACCGGCATGGCCGATCCCGGCCCGATTATTCAGACCTTTTTCTCCCATGAAGTAATTTGCGAACGCTACCTGCTGGACGGCGTGATTGCGCTGGTTGACGCGGTGCATGCCGACGAGCAGATGAACCAGTTCACCATCGCCCAGTCGCAGGTCGGCTACGCCGACCGCATCCTGCTGACCAAAACCGACGTAGCCAGTGAAAGCGAAAAGCTGCGTGAACGCCTGGCGCGCATCAACGCCCGCGCCCCGGTGTATACCGTCACGCATGGCGATATCGACCTCTCTCTGCTGTTCGACACCAACGGTTTCATGCTGGAAGAGAACGTGGTCAGCGCCAAACCGCGCTTCCACTTTATTGCCGACAAACAAAACGATATCTCCTCGATCGTCGTCGAGCTGGATTACCCTGTAAACATCAGCGACGTGTCCCGAGTGATGGAAAACCTGCTGCTGGAATCCGCCGAGAAGCTGCTGCGCTACAAAGGCATGCTGTGGATTGAAGGCGAGCCAAACCGCCTGCTGTTCCAGGGCGTCCAGCGCCTGTACAGCGCCGACTGGGACCGGCCGTGGGGCGACGAACAACCACACAGCCAACTGGTGTTTATCGGCATTAACCTGCCGGAAGACGAGATCAGAGCCGCGTTTGCGGGATTGAAGAAGTAGATTTTTTGTAGGCCGGATAAGGCGCAGCCGCCATCCGGCAGAGGATGGTTAACCGTAAAGGCATGAGCTATCGCATCACCGATGCCGGACAAACCAGGCCAGGAAAAGCGCCACCGGCACGAAAAAGCGATCCGTGTTAAGCGTTGCAGAATGTGGATTTACCGCTGTTTGATGAGTTGGAGATTGAGTGAGGGGGGCGAATTTCGCCGCTTTTATCGCTACAATAGCCCCCAAATTTTTCCTGATTGAGTTCATCATGGTCAAAGCACCAACGAAAAAAGCCAAAGCAAAGAAAGGCTTTGAAGACTGCCGGAGCCGGAAGAGCCCGCGTTACTGCAGTCGCTGCGTCGGGTGTGCAAGCTGTCCGCGCGTAAGCAACGGCAGGTGCAGGAGTTTATCGACGTAATTTCGGCGAAGTCGCGCAAGCAGGGATAACTTCTAAGATGCCAGGCGGCGCTCAGGAGTATAAGCGCCGTGTATTGATTGCGTGACATCATTTTATCCAGAGCCATTTACTCAAGACCCTAAGCGATAATCCCAATCATCAGAGTGGACTATATTCCCATCATGATAGTGCCAGGTAATCTTCTTGTAGCGGAACTGAGCAAGTTCAAGATGGGTCTGTTTTTCGTAATAAGGATCTTTAACATCGTGCATCAGTGAAAAAATCGTAACGACTTTCACATCTTCCAGGATTATCGTGAAATAGACCTCTTCCTGACCAGCATCATTTATTCGATAGAGATCAATAGCCGCTTTCCTTAATGTTTCTCCGGTACTTAATGCTTTATACAAAAGCACACTAGAAGCATCAATTTCCTTTTCAATTAAAAATGGACGATGTTGACGTTTACTCAACACCCTTCCATTATGCAAGTCAGAGTTGTAACTCACATTATGATACAAACCTAAAACCTCGATCTGATTTTCACGGTCTTTTACCATCACACTACCTTTGATAACATTACCAGCATCATCGATTAGTGACATATATCCAGGGATAGCCATTTATGAATCCTTATTAAATGGAACAGAATTTTCGACAGTATTGATCATAACCGCAATACACCGTTTCCCTTCTGCCGTTTTGATCTTATACATTTCCCTGATGGAATTAACAAATAGCTTATTCATTTCTTCTTCTGACTCAGGGAAAGAGGCAAATACACATATCTGCTCAATAGTCAGCAATGGTCTCTTATCGTTCAGAATAGCCAAAACACCGGCGGGGTTATGTGGAATGGCTTCAGATACGGCCCCCTGCAAATCTTCCGCAGTGCTAGCATCTACTCCTGATTCCAGAGCACTGGCCACCGTTAACCAGTCATTATTACCTTTGCTAATTTCAGGAATAATATGGTTCCACCATTCTGATTCATTGTCATTATAAAGTGTGTGTACAACAGCATTTGCTCCTTTTTCATTTATCATCTGCAGAAGCTGAGGTGCAGTATGCTCTGCAGCGCAGGAGGCACCCGAAAGCATAAACAGAAAGAAGATAATAATAAATTTCATTATCTTACCACCAAAATTGTATCACCCGAATCGTAAATGGTTTGGCGCTTATCTTGTCCATTCATAATGATACACCCTGCAGATGCCGTTCCAGGTGGCAGCCCTTTTTTATCGCCATGAATTTCGAAATGATCTCTGCCAAAAGTATTGGTCCCTGCAATAGGTTCAAGGATGATAGCGGAGGGGCTTTTGTGATTATTCCATCCCGCAATAAAATAAATACCTCGAGGAATGGGGCCCTTGTTACGTATGTGTTCACAGTTTGGTTTATCCTTTGATTCACCGGCACCACTGTAGCAATAAGCAATTAACTCACCGTTATGGCTCAGTATACCTGTCGATACTTTATATTCCCATGTCATATGATTTTACCCCCTTTAAAATATAATAATCACACTTATCATATTTAATCGTAAAATTAAATTTGTTCATAAGGTCACAATTATTAAAATTCAGAATACTTATAACTCATATATTTTTATTTTTCGAACAAATAACTCTTATTCTGAATAATTAAATAACGGTGAAGCAGCAGGCAATCTGAAATGCCCGGTGACGCGATGTGACCGGGCCTGGAAATAGCGTTTTCTCGTAGGCAGGATAAGGCGTTTACGCCGCCATCCTGCACTCACAACCCCACTCACTCGGTTATCACAAACCGTGTCGCGGCAAAACAGTTCAACACCCGGTGCACCAGAAATACCATCGTTAGCGTTGCCAGCAGCGCGATGGTAACGGAGGTAATACGGTACAGATCGCTGAATACCAGGTCCTGATCCGGGTGCAGGTTCTGGCCAAACATAATGCCGATGGTGGTGATACTGGCAAAGCCGACGCCCGCGCCGACTTTTTCCATTACGTGCAGGCGGGCGCTGAATGCCAGCCCGAGACCGATCAGGGGCATCATCAGCAGCATATGGTTGCTGAAATCATAGATAAGCAGTTGCACCAGCAGAATATACAGACAGGCCAGCACCACGCCGACCACACGCCAGAGAGAGCTCAACACCGCGCCGCGATAGTGCATAGGAAACAGGATCAAAATGCCCGCCATCAGCGCCGACAGCGAATCACTCAAGTCACAGATCTGGAAAACCACAAAAATCATTGTCGCCACCGAACCGGAAAGCAGCGACTCGTGGCGAACCCGGGCGTCATCTTTTTCAATGCGCGGCGGCGGCTGGCGGGGCTCCACGTCCGGGATCAGATAATGCAGCAACGCGCTCAGCGCCACCGCCATGACGCAGGCTTCCATATTGGAGAACATCAGCGTATGCCAGTTGGTGGTGGGATAGCTCATAAAATTGAGCATCGTGCTCTGGCACACCACGCCCATTGAGCCGAACAGAAACAGCGGCCCTTTACTCATCAAACGAAAACGCATCACGTACAGGCCAAATACCACCAGCGTCATAATCAGCGGCCATTGTGAGAGATAGCCGACAATCAGCACCATTTCAACGCAGTTCACCGCCGCGCTGAACACAAACTGTTTTGCCACATGGCGGTTGAACACCGGCACCAGCGATAACAACATCAGCGGATAAACCACAAAGAACACGCCGTACTGCACGTTGTAGAAGGTCGAGATACTCAGCGCTATCGTTCCGGCAACGGCAATACGCAGAGTCTGGCGAAAATCATTGGCGGTGTAGACAATATTCCCGTGCGGCGTAAAGACGTGGGCCAGCGTGTTAATAGACATAATGCAGCCAGCTAACAAGGTGGATCTGCGCCCCGGCAAAAGTGCGGGCGAACATCCCCTCGCTGTTATACAACTGCACCGTGGCGCGCGCCCCGGTCGGTAACGGCGTGTCGAGCGGTTCGTTCAGCGCGACGTGAATACGCATCCGCTGTGCATCGCGCACCCAGCGGGTGGACTGTTCCGGCTGCGACAGCTGGCCATTAACCAGCTCCTGTCCTGCCAGAATACCGGCATCGCTGCTGGTGACGCGGGCAGAGAAAACTTTGCCCGGCATGGCGTCGAACACCACGGCGGCATCGGTATCCACGCGAGTGTGGCGCAGGCTTTTTTCACGAAAGTCGGCCACGATATCAGTCTGGTGGCTGACCAGCGCCAGCAGCGGCGTGGCGGCGGTGGCGTACAGTCCGGGGCTAAGCTGGAGGTTGCTCACCGTGCCATCGGTCTGTGCATACACTTTGCTCCAGCCGAGGTTCAGTTGTGCCTCTTCCAGTGCATTACGGTATTTTTGCAGCGTCACGTTGCGGTTTTCATCGCGCTCGCCGCGTTGGATCAGCAGGTTCTGAATATTGGCATTGAGCGCCGACACCGACTGCTCGCTGGTTTGCCAGGCGGTGCGCACCTTATCGAGATCGGCTTGCGACACGTTCTGCATGGCGCTCAGGCGCTGATAGCGGTCAAAGGTGGTCTTGTCGTTCCGGGCGTTAAATTGCGCGGTGCGCAGATTGGCACGCGCAGAGGCGATCTGCGCATCCAGCTGTTGGTTGCTCAGCTTTGCCTGCTCAAGGGCGATTTGCGCAGCCTCGACCTTATTGATAAATGGCGTCGGATCCAGTTCGTACAGCAAATCGCCCTTTTTCACCTGGCTATTGTTATGTACATGCACCTGCGAGACGTAGCCGGATACGCGTGAGGAAACAGGCGTTACCACGCGCATCACCGTGGAGTCCGGTGTTAGCGGGATCCAGATATCGGCAACGATAAACCAGGCGAATATTACCAGGAAAGCGGCAATACTCACCCTTACCCAACGGGCAAATTTTTGTTCTGGGGTCATCATAGTTTTTTAGTGTTGATTGTCTTCTTCGCGGATTGTCCGCAAATTGCAGGCGAGTTGATTTAAGGTCGAGCTAAAGGCGGCAAGCTCCGCTTCGGGGATGGTACACGTGACACGATGTTGGTAGTTCTCAATCACCCGGTTGAGTTCTTCCAGCCTTGCTCGGCCTTGCGCGGTCAGCGTGAGCAGGCGAATGCGTTTGTCATAAGGCGATGTGGAACGCAGCAGATAGCCGTGCTTTTCCAGCTGTGAGAGAGTGCGCATCAGCGGCGGCAGTTCAATACCCTGCACCTGGGCCAGTTCACTGACCGAGACGTTATCTCCCAGTTGATACAACTGCATCAGTACCGTCCAGCTTGACTGCGTCAGGCCTGTGTCAGTAATAGCTGCATCAATAATAGCCCGCCACTGCCGCACCACCATCGCCATGCGCATTCCCATCGGGCGGCGGGCAAACAGTTCATCTTCAGTCATGCTTATTTCCCCTTCATCACTGAGAAGAAAATAATACTTATCAGAGTAAGTATCAAGAAACACATCATTCAGAAGCATGAATTGATAAATGCCGTGAATACAAAAGAGGCCGGGGCGATAACCCCAGCCTCTGTCGATGAAAGAAATCACTCCACCTGATCGCGTCGCAGCCCGACGTCCCGCAGCCGCTCGTCGCTCATCTGTTGCAATACGCGCCGCGTTTGCGCTCGCAGCCGCCATGCCTTGTATGCCCGCCAGATCTGCACCAACCCAATAAACGGCTGTTTTGCGTGGTTCTCGTGAAATTCCATACCCCACCTCCTCACCTTGTCAGAGGCTTTATCTTCTCGGATTTACTGCCTGACAATACAGATTCAAAAAGTACTTTTATTTAACATACAGATTGATTAAAACAGTATCTGCACACGGTTTTTTCCACCGTTCTGTATTGGTTTATCAATCTGTATGGCAATAACGAGGGATACAGCATGACGCGTTACCAACATCTGGCCACACTGCTGGCCGAACGCATTGAGCAGGGGCTGTATCGCCATGGCGAGAAACTGCCGTCGGTGCGCAGCCTGAGCCAGGAACACGGGGTGAGCATCAGCACCGTGCAGCGGGCGTATCAGATGCTGGAACAGCGGCAGTTGATCACCCCGCAGCCACGTTCGGGCTACTTTGTCGCGCCGCAAAAAGCGCAGCCGCCGGTGCCGCTGATGTCGCGCCCGGTCCAGCGTCCAGTGGAGATAACCCAGTGGGATCAGGTGCTGAGCATGCTGGCAGGTCATGCAGATAAATCGATAATCCCTTTCAGCAGCGGCGTCCCTGATATCAATCAACCCAGCCTGAAACCGCTCTGGCGCGAGTTAAGTCGCGTGGTGCAACACAATTTAGGTGCGGTGCTGGGCTACGACGAACTGGCTGGATGCCGTGAACTGCGCAATCAGATTGCCCGTCTGATGCTGGACGGCGGATCGGTAGTGGCTGCGGATGATATCGTGATCACCAGCGGCAGCCAGAGTGGAATGTCGCTGGCACTATTGTCGGTCTGCCAGCCAGGAGATATCGTCGCCGTAGAATCGCCCGCCTATTACGGCACGATGCAGCTACTGCGCGGCTTAGGGATTAAGGTTATTGAGATCCCAACCGATCCGGATACCGGCATCAGTATTGAAGCACTGGAATTAGCGCTGGATCAGTGGCCCATCAAAGGCGTGATCCTGGTCCCCAACTGCAATAATCCCCTCGGATTTATTATGCCGGATGCACGTAAGCGGGCGGTCCTGGCTCTCGCTCAGCGCCACGATATTGTTATTTTTGAAGACGATGTGTATGGCGAACTGGCAACAGAATACCCGCGCCCGCGCACCATCCACTCCTGGGATATCGACGGTCGGGTGCTGTTGTGCAGTTCGTTTACCAAATCCGTTGCACCGGGTCTGCGCGTGGGTTGGGTTGTTCCTGGCCGCTATCATGACAAACTTCTGCATAAAAAATACGCCGTTATCGGCACCAATGTTCCCGCCACGCAGCTGGCAGCGGCAACCTTTGTGCGCGAAGGCCACTATCATCGCCATGTCCGGCGTATGCGCCAGATTTATCAGCGTAATATGGAAATCTACACCTGCTGGGTGCGCGAATACTTCCCCTGTGGAATCTGCGTTACACGACCAAAAGGTGGCTTTATGCTTTGGGTCGAACTGCCATTGCAGGTTGATATGGTCTGCGTGGCTAAGCAGCTCTGTCGGTTGAAAATACAGGTCGCTCCGGGATCGCTGTTCTCCGCATCCGGAAAGTATCGAAACTGTGTGCGCATCAACTGCGCATTGCCGCCTGATGAGAAGCATCGGGAAGTGATGCAAAAACTCGGAGAAGCAGTGAAGGTGGCGATGGAGTAAATCGGTACGCCCGGTTTCGCCTCTGTCTAGTGGCTTAATCCCTGGATATCCTCAGCAGAAAGTCGGGTAATTCTTTGTACCGTGTTGATATCGATACCGTCTGCCAGCATGGTGCGTGCAATACGGAGCGCCTCAGCTCGCTGCCCCTCAATTAGACCTTCTTGTTTACCTTCTTGTTTACCTTTTTGCTGGCCTTCCTGCTGACCTTCGAGCCACCCTTTTTGAAATCCAGCCTCATGCAATCTGTCCGCAATCGTCATCAAATGCTCCTTATGCTGCGGTGAACGTTCGGCAACCCCACGAATAAACTCCCTGAATCGAGGTGCATCGCCTGTACGCAAAATATAATTAAACAGCGTCTTTATCTGACTGTCATTAGTCAGTCCGGTAACTAACAGAGAAACAATTTGCTCAACCAGTCCCATAAGATCGCGCTGGCGGATATGTTTTTGTATTAGCTCTAGCAACGCCATACGCCGATGTTGCACAATCTCATCGTCCGGAATAACCGTAATATCCACCAGCGGAAATGCCGCAGCATACAACTGACGAGCCAATTTCGGACTGGCAAATTCATCCAGCCAGCACAGCGAGTAGGGATACGGGCTTTTAGCGCCGTGATAAAACAACATCGGCACCACCAGCGGCAACTGCTGATGCCCGGCATCTAAATGCTTCTGCATGGCCGCAACCGCATAGCGCATCAACCTGAATGCCATATGCGCATTCGGTGTACTCTGGTGTTCAATCACGACATAAATATACCCATCCCCATCCGTCGTTTTCACAGACCACAGCACATCGGAATAGTACGCACGTAATTCCTCTTCAATGAAACTGTCTGTCTCGAGTTTCAGCGTCTGAAAATCACAAAGTTCACACAGCGAAGCGGGAAGATGTATTTGGAGAAAATCCCGAGCGGTTTCAGGGTGATGCAAAAACGTTTTAAAGACCGCATCATGCGGCGTGGAAGTCGGTGTTTTGTTCATGGCGATCCGTCACCTGGGAATAAGATGCTGTGACTGTAGCGCCGCAAAACCGCCCCCCTCACCTGCAACTTTCTCTCTTTGCGAGACGTTTTCAGAGATAAAAACGTCCCGTTGTAACGTCTGCAATTGTCTGGAACGCATCACGCAGAATCACTATTTCAATGCGCATTCCCGCTTTTTGACCGCACGGCCTGTGTTATAACAAACCATCACTTTCAGGGAGGACACGATGTGACGCATACCCGGGATATTCCACAATCGTTCTGGCGAGACGAACAGCTCCCGTGGCTGGAACTACGCAGCACCTGGCAAAGCCAGCAGGCCTATAAGCGTCATAACCACTCTCAGCTCTCGATTGGGGCGATTCTTGAGGGGGAAACATGCAGCCAGTGCGATGGAAAAGATTATCACCTGAAAGTGGGCGATCTGATTGTGATCCCGCCATTGGTGCCACACAGCTGTAATCCCGTGAACGGACTGTTTCGCAGCTATCACATGCTTTATCTTGATGTCCGGTGGTGTCTTGTCCATCTGCCTGCGCTCAACAACAATCAACTGCTTTGCTCGCGCGATCCCGTTATTCGCGACCCGCAATTATTCCAGCACTATATGAACCTCGTGGCGCTTATGCAGCAACGGCAAACGACGCAGATAACGGATGCCGCACAAGCATTGCTGCGCTCGCTGCCATTGCAATCGGTAACACCGGAAAACCAAAGCACCGCCAGCCAGTATCTGCGTGAACGGTTGCAGACCAATCTGCTGGCTCCGCCCTCGCTGGACAATCTGGCGCAAGAGTGCGGCATGCGTAAAGAAACACTGATCCGTACCTTTAAGCAGGACACAGGACTCACGCCTGCAAGTTATCTGAATATCTTGCGGATTGACTATGCCCGCCAGCGGCTTCGTGCCGGGGACGAGATTGCCGATGTCGGCTATCAGAGCGGTTTTGCCGACCAGAGTCATTTCCACCGCACCTTTGTCCGCTACACCGCAGCAACACCGCGCCAGTACGCGTTGGGACGATCAATTTCAGACAATAAATAGCGTTATGCCAGGCGTAGGGTGATCGCAGGTTCATTCTCTGAGGTCGCTATGTCACTGCTTTCTGTACTTTTTCCATCGGCTTTTCCCGCACTGGCGCTGGCACATTTTGTCGCTCTGCTAAGCCCCGGGCCGGACTTCTTTTTACTGGTCGGTTACGCCGCCCGTTACCGGATGCGCGGCAGCACCGGGCTGTGTGTGGGTATCGCCATAGGCAATGGGCTGTATATCCTGCTGGCGATTATCGGTTGGGGGATCCTGCGCCAACGTCCCCTGCTGTTTACGGTTATTGAGCTTGTGGGCGCGCTCTATTTATTGTGGATAGGCAGCCTGCTAATACGCAGCCGCCCGCAAACCCTGTCCGGAGCAGACGCCCCGTCTACCTGCCCGGGATTTAGCAAACAGCTGCTGCTGGGGTTAGGTTCGTCGTTGCTCAACCCCAAAAATGCGCTGTTTTATCTGGCGCTGATGACCGCACTGCTCGGCCCATCGGTGACGCTGCTGCAACAAGCCGTGAGCGGGATCTGGATGACCAGCGTGGTGCTGGTGTGGGATCTGTTGATCGTTATGTTCATAGGTTTACCGCAGATCCAGCGACGGTTAACCAGAGGAATATTGTGGGTAGAGCATATCGCCGGGGGCGTACTGATTGTCTTCGGCGGTGCGATCGTGCTGCGTTTTCTGCAGAGCATCACTTTCTGATAAGCGAGATGAATTTCTGCAAATAAAGCGGATAAACTCGTTTAATTAATATCCAATCCGCATTACACTTTGGGTGGCTATTATCCATTCAACTAATTCTTCCCGAGGTGCGATGTGCTGATTGTTACCTGTAATCGTTACGTTTTCTGACCCGAGTCTGAAAACGTTTCTCCTGCTTGCGCCTTGCGCGGGCAGCGTTTTTGATTACATGAAATTCAGTACATTTGCAGTCTGCATTTTTCTGTCATCGGCCTGACGTCTCAAAGACGGTATTGAATTTCGCTATTCCCGTTGAGGGTTTTCTCCCGACAAGGAGCTGTTTTATGCAACGGATTTTCGCGTTTTTCTCCCAACGCGCCACGACGCTATTTTTCCCCATCGCGTTGATTCTGTACGACTTCGCCGCCTATCTGTCGACGGACCTGATCCAACCCGGCATCATTAATGTCGTGCGCGATTTCAACGCCGATGTCAGCCTGGCACCGGCTGCAGTGAGCCTTTATCTGGCAGGCGGCATGGCGCTGCAATGGCTGTTAGGCCCGCTTTCAGACCGGATTGGTCGTCGACCGGTGCTGATTGCGGGTGCGTTAATCTTTACGCTCGCATGCGCGGCCACGCTGTTCACCACCTCAATGACGCAATTTCTGGTTGCGCGTTTTGTGCAGGGCACCAGCATCTGCTTTATCGCCACTGTGGGTTATGTCACGGTGCAGGAGGCGTTTGGGCAAACGAAGGCCATTAAGCTGATGGCGGTAATCACCTCCATTGTGCTGGTTGCGCCGGTTATTGGCCCACTCTCCGGGGCTGCGCTAATGCACTTTGTCCACTGGAAGTTTCTGTTTGCCATTATTGCCGTCATGGGGCTTATCGCCTTCGTTGGCCTGCTACTGGCAATGCCGGAAACCGTCCAGCGCGGCGCGGGGCCGTTCAGCGCGCGTGGCGTGCTGCGCGATTTCCGCGACGTTTTCCGCAACCGGGTATTCCTGTTTGGCGCAGCCACGCTGTCGCTAAGCTATATCCCGATGATGAGCTGGGTGGCAGTCTCACCCGTGATCCTGATTGATGCGGGCGGCATGACCACATCGCAGTTTGCCTGGGCGCAGGCGCCGGTATTTGGTGCGGTGATCGTCGCCAATATGGTGGTGGTTCGTTTTGTGAAGGATCCAACCCAACCCAGTTTTATCTGGCGCGCCGTGCCTGTTCAGCTGAGCGGGTTAGCGGTGCTGATCGCGGGTAATTTACTGTGGCCGCACGTCTGGCTGTGGTCGGTGCTGGGAACCAGCCTGTATGCGTTTGGCATTGGAATGATCTTCCCAACGCTGTTTCGTTTTACGCTTTTTTCCAACAACTTACCGAAGGGCACTGTTTCCGCGTCACTGAATATGGTGATCCTGACGGTGATGGCGGTTTCTGTCGAAATCGGGCGTTGGCTGTGGTTTAACGGTGGCAGGATCTCGTTTCATCTGCTGGCGGTTGTGGCGGGGATCGCTGTCGTGTTCACGCTGGCAGCCTTGCTCAAACGGGTGCGCCAGCATGAGGCGACGACGTTAGCCACAGAGAGCTAAATCTTGATGAACAGCCCCCAAACCTTAGCATCAATATGTGTGTTTAACGTTCGGGGGCAATCCAAAACAGTACATCTGCTTTCAGTCACCTGGCGGAATGTAATGGGATTTCAGCATCAGGTTCATGTGTTATACGATTACGCAGGTCGCGACGAATCATTTCAATCACCCAGAACCAAAAAATGTGTCCCACAATTTCAGAAACGTATTCATCGAAGGGGAGCTGAGTTAATGGCGGAGAGAGATTCAATGCAGGAATGAAAACGCCATGAACCGCCACCGTCACAATCAAACCAGCCATGATCCCCTGCCAAAGTTTAACTTTCGGAAAAATTTCAGCTATGACGCAATATCCCACTGCAAACACTAATGAAAATATGATGTGTGTGACCATAACAGGATTGATCACATGTTCAGAAAAGGTATAGACCGTTTGCGTGGGGTCAATACCTAAATAGTCTCTGAGAAAAAGATACGGCGGATTAAACTCATTTCGCCCCAAAGAAAAAGTTCTGGGCGGAAGGGGAACTTCGGCTCCCCACTTAACAAATGCAGAAAGTATGCCTGAAACGATGCCAATTAAGACGGCGACACCATAGTGACGACGATCCGGCGGGGTCGTTGTGAACAGCTTATTCAACTTCATAAATTCATCATCCCTTACATATGAAAGTAACACTGAAAATCCGCGTTTATGCTACCCATGAGAGAGGATAAAAATTGTGATGAAGATTACCTTTGATAAAAAATGATCTAATTTGATTTTTTGTGATGTATTTTGACTCTTTGTATGAAAAGGAAACTGATACTGATGAGGCTTCTGCGTTAAAACTTGCCGGATAAACGTTCATCAACGTCATCCGGCACTACTCACATCACCTTAAGCAATACGCGCAAATCCCGCTTCGAGATCGGCAATCAGATCGTCGATATCCTCAAGGCCGATATGCACCCTGACCAGCGTGCCGCTGAAATCCACCTCTCCTGCCGGGCGAATGCTGTTCAGTTCCTCCGGCTGATTCGCCAGAATGAGCGACTCAAACCCGCCCCACGAATAAGCCATATGGAACAGCGAGAAGTTATCGAGGAAATTCGCCATCTGCTCGTCGGTAAGTCTCTTTTTCAGCACGAACGAGAACAGACCTGAGCTTCCGGTAAAGTCACGCTGAAAATACTCGTGCCCCGGACACTCCGGTAAGGCCGGATGATTCACCCGCGCCACTTCCGGTCTGGCCGACAACCAGCGGGCAATATGGATGCTGCTTTCCTGATGCTGCTTCAGGCGTACCGCCAGGGTGCGCAATCCACGGCTGCCGTTGTAGGCCGTATCGGCATCCAGCGTTTGTCCCATCAGATAGGAATTTTCACGCAGGCGATCCCAGCAACGGGCGTTGGACACCGCCGTGCCTAACATGCCGTCCGAATGACCAATGGTGTACTTCGTTCCCGCCTGAATGGAAATATCCACGCCATAATCCAACGCTTTAAACAGCACACCCGCTGCCCAGGTATTGTCGATCATAATGACAATCTCCGGGTTCACCGCGCGGATCGCCTTCACCATTCCCGGCACGTCCTGCACTTCCATGGTGATTGAACTGGGGGATTCCAGGAATACCACTTTCGTTTCAGGACGCAGAAGATCGACAATACCCGAGCCGATCAGCGGATCGTAATAGGTGGTTTCAACGTTGAATTTACTCAGGATCTTATTACAAAAATCTTGGGTTGGTTCATAGGCCGCGCCGGTCATCAGGATATGGTCGCCGCTTTGAACAAACGCCAGAATCGCATTAGTGACCGCCGCCGCACCGCACGGGTAAAGCGCGCAACCAACGCCGCCTTCCAGTTCGCTCATGGCCTTCTGGAAAGCAAAGTGCGTGTATGTGCCGCGACGACCGTAAAACAGTTCGCCGTTCGCACGATTGGCGGTGGCAAATTTCTTGTCCTTCACGGTATCAAACACCAGCGAAGAGGCGCGTTGGATCACCGGATTCACCGCTCCCTGGGTATAACGTTTGTCGCGACCCGCAACAACCAGGTGCGTCTCAAGCTTCATTGCGTCTTTCATAACATCTCCTGTTCTTAATCCGTGTGAAAACCTATACCACCGTAGCAGTAGAGTTTATTTCAGTGTTGATCTGCTTTTTTCCAGCGAACCGTTCAACAATCTGCGCCGCATTCAAATCATGGATTACGTTAATCAACGTGGCTGGCGCATCGGTAATGGTGCCCAGCACCACCAGCATCGGGATCGCTTCCATTGGCAGACCCAGCGTGGTGACGATAAAGATTTCACCGAGGAACGCCCCGCCCGGCACGCCGCCGACGATAATGGCGGAGAGCACCGCAATCAGCATCGTCAGGAAGAAGGTTTCGGTAGTGAACTCCATGCCCAGTACGGAATAGATAAAGACAATTTTCAGCGCGGCAATCATCGCCACGCCGCCTTTGTTCAGGTTAACCAGCAGCGGAATGGAAACATCAACGATTTCCGGGTTAATCCCCATCGCCTTACCGGCACGCAGGGTCACCGGGAGCGTCCCCAGCGAAGAGCAGGTTCCCAGCGCGGTCGCGGAGGGTTCAATCGCGTTTCGCCAGAAGGCTTTGACTGCAGGAACACCGCCGCCAATATACGAATAGATAATCGAGCCAAAAACAAAGTAGACCAACGTGGCGACCATAAACAGGCCGATAGCACGGGCAAAGGTTAACAGCAGTGCAGAGTCCTGACTGGCCATGGTGGCCGCGAAATAACAGCCCAGACCAACCGGTGCCACCTTCATAATGATCGAGACGATCTTCATGATCACGGTATTAGCATCTTCCAGCAGCGACGCAATGCGTTTACCGGCCTGATCTGATTGCCCAATCGCCACTCCGGCGATGATCGCCATTACGATCAGCGCCAGAATATTGGACTTAGAAAACAGTCCGATAAAGTCGCTGGTGGTGATCATGCTGACAAAATCCATCTTGCCACTGCCCGCCTGCACCGACTGCGAGAGATCGATAGTGACGCCCTGCGCCGGGTTATACCATAGCGCCAGCGCGACGATCCCGGCCGCCGGAATAAAGGCCATCGCGATCGAAACAATAAAGATTATCGCCATGATGCGCCCTAACCTTTTCAGGTCGGTCATACTGGCGATGGACGACATGACGCTGATCCCCACCAGCGGCACAATAATCATAAATAACAGGTTCAGGAATATCTGACCTATAGGCTGGAGTTTACCTGCAAACGATGGGGCATAAATGCCTAATAAGCCGCCAATCACCAAAGCAACTAATAAAATAATCGACGATCTGTAGGGTTCGAGTCGTGACCACATAATCGGTACCTTTAGAATAATAATTAATGAGATTAAATTCACAATGTGATGAGTTTCCGTTTCGCCTCCTTTTATTTTGTGACGTAACTCACCTAAGTTGTTATTTTTTCATTTTGCCAGCAAGTTGTTTCCTGTGATTCAATAGTTGCATGTTTAAAAGATGAATGTAACGGCCTATTCGTACCGTTTTTGCAAATCACTTGTGAATTTAAGGAAATTATGAGTACGCCGATTTCACTTAAGCATCTTGAGTTTTTTACTAAAATCGTCGACTGCGGAGGATTGTCAGAAGCCGCGGCACAGCTCAACGTCTCGCCGTCTGCGGTCAGCAAAAGCCTGGCGGCGATGGAAGATACGTTAGGCACGACATTAATTAAACGCACCACCCGCAGTATTACCCTGACCGATGCCGGGCAATATCTCTTTAATCGCGCTAACAAGCTGTTGAAAGAATTCGATGAAACACTGAACACTACTTCCGGTTATTACCATAACCCGCAGGGTGAATTACGTATAACCTGCTCCATTGCGTTTGGTTATTCCCGACTGGTGAACCTGGTGGATAAATATCGCTCCCAGTTCCCGGATGTGAATCTGTATATCGATCTCAACGATAACTTTGTGAATCTGAACGAAACGGATTTCGACATTGCCCTGCGAATTTCCACCGCACCGCCGCAAAACTATGCGATGCGCAAGCTGGTACCTGTTCGCTGGGCGTACTGTGCCTCACCCGGCTACCTTGCCAAAAAAGGCATGCCCCAGCGCCGGAGCGATCTGGTAGATCATGATTGCCTGGTTTACCCGGGCCTCACGCCGGTGCTGAAGGTGGCAGATGAACAGGATCGACTGCATCAGTTAAAACTGCATATGCCGATCCAGGCCAACAGCAGTCTGGTGCTGTTGAAATCGGTGTTAGAAGATCAGGGGGTGGCGTATTTGCCCACTTATCTGATTGGCGATCATATTCAAAAAGAAGAGATCACGCCGCTAATGCTCGACGGCACCATCACCTGTGAAACTCACACCCTGTATGCACTGTACTTTCCCAGCAAGTACAGCAACCCGAAAGTGCGTTCGTTTATCGATTTTCTGGTGGCAGAACTCGGCCCCTTACCCGCCTGGGACAACTGGATCCCGAAGTAAGGTCTCTCCGCCGGAAAATGGGACGCGCACCACATTTTTTGCGCGATCCCCCCGTCTGGCTCTATCCTTAAGCCTATGAATAAAATTGCTGAACTCAAACGCGCCAAGCGACTGGCGCTCTCATTGTTGCTGATTGCGGCCGCCACCTTCGTCATCACGCTGTTTCTGCCGCCTAATTTCTGGGTTCTCGGGACCAAGGCGATCGCTGAAGCAGCGATGGTAGGCGCGCTGGCGGACTGGTTCGCTGTGGTGGCGCTTTTTCGTCGGGTGCCGATCCCGTTTATTTCGCAACATACGGCGATTATCCCTCGCAATAAGGATCGGATCGGCGAAAATCTCGGGCAGTTTGTGCAAGAGAAATTCCTCGATACCCAATCTCTGGTAGCTCTGATCCGCCGCCATGAACCGGCGCTTCTAATCGGCAACTGGTTCAGCCAGCCGGAAAACGCCCAGCGTATTGGTCAACATCTGCTGCAGATCATGAGCGGCTTTCTGGAGCTGACCGACGACGCTCGCATCCAGCGGCTGATCAAGCGGGCGGTGCACAAAGCCATCGATAAGGTCGATCTCTCCGGAACCAGTGCTCTGATGCTGGAAAGCATGACCAAAAACAATCGCCATCAGGTACTGCTCGACACGCTCATTGCCCAGCTTATTGCCCTGCTCCAGCGCGACAGTTCGCGGACATTTATCGCCCGACAGATAGTGCACTGGCTGGAGACCGAGCATCCGCTGAAAGCAAAGATCCTACCGACCGAATGGCTGGGCGAACACAGCGCCGAGCTGGTATCGGAAGCCGTTAACTCCTTGTTGGATGACATCAGCCACGATCAAGCGCATCAGATCCGCCACGCGTTCGATCGCGCCACGTTTAAGCTCATCGACAAGCTCAAAAACGATCCTGAGATGGCAGTGCGGGCCGAAAGCATGAAAAGCTATCTGAAGGAAGACGAAGCCTTCAACCGTTATCTTGGCGAACTGTGGGCAGATCTGCGCCAGTGGGTGAAAACAGATATTAACGCCGACGATTCCCGCGTGAAGCAGCGCATTGCCAGCGCCGGGCAGTGGTTTGGCGAAACGCTGGTTGCTGACAGCGCCTTGCGTGCCTCACTCAATGGGCATCTGGAGCAGGCCGCGCATAAAGTTGCCCCGGAGTTTGCCTCCTTCCTGACACGCCATATCAGCGACACAGTGAAAAGTTGGGATGCACGCGATATGTCACAGCAAATTGAGTTAAACATCGGCAAAGATTTGCAGTTTATCCGCGTTAACGGCACGCTGGTCGGCGGTTCTATTGGGCTGGTGTTATATCTGTTGTCACAAATTCCGTCCCTGCTGACGCTGGCGAATTTTTAAGGAGAAAGGTTTTTGCGTCGTTTATTTTTTTACTTTTCATTATCATTTACACATGTAATATAACAATCACCCGACTCACTGTGTGAAATCAAGGTGCGTATGTCTCAGGGAAGTCCAGATTCAAATCGCCATGCCATCAGCGTCGCACTCTTTGGCATGCTGGTCTTAACGCTGGGCATGGGGATTGGGCGCTTTCTGTATACCCCAATGCTGCCGGTACTGCTGTCGGAAGGTCAATTTACGTTTGACCAGCTCTCGTGGATTGCCAGCGCCAACTACGCCGGATATCTGGCGGGAAGCCTGCTCTTCTCCTTCGGGCTCTTCCACCTTCCCTCACGCTTACGCCCGATGCTGTTAATTTCTGCACTCGCCACCGCCGGACTGATTCTGGCGATGGCCAGCTTTACACAGCCTGTGCTGGTCATGCTGATCCGCTTTCTGGCGGGCGTCGCCAGTGCCGGTATGATGATCTTTGGCTCGATGATCGTTCTGCATCATACCCGTCATCCCTTCGTGATCGCCGCGTTGTTCTCCGGCGTTGGCGCTGGCATTTTGATGGGTAATGAATATGTCATCAGTGGTCTGCACTTTGCGCTGTCATCACACACGTTGTGGTTAGGGGCAGCGGCAGCCTCGGCTCTGTTCTTTGTGCTACTGGTTATGCTTCTGCCCTCTCGCGACCATACGCTCCCCGCCGCGCCCCCGGTAAAAACAGAGCATCAGCCGATGTCCTGGTGGCTGCTGGCGCTGCTGTACGGGCTGGCCGGATTTGGTTACATCATTGTCGCCACCTACCTGCCACTGATGGCGAAAAGCGCCGGTTCGCCTCTGCTGACGGCTCATCTCTGGTCGCTGGTTGGCATATCGATTATTCCGGGGTGTTTCGCCTGGCTGTGGGCCGCCCGACGCTGGGGAGTATTGCAATGCCTGACGGCGAATTTGCTGATACAAAGCGCCTGCGTGGTCATGACGCTCGCCAGCGATTCCTTGCCGCTGCTGGTGATAAGCAGCGTCGGTTTTGGTGCAACGTTTATGGGCACCACGTCGCTGGTGATGCCGCTCGCCCGTCAACTTAGCGTGCCGCGCAATATTAATCTGCTGGGTCTGGTCACCCTGACATACGGCATTGGACAAATTCTCGGACCGCTATTAACCAGCCTGCTGGGAAGCGGCGCAGTTGCCATCATCAACGCCACACTGTGTGGTGCGGCAGCGCTGCTTTTCGCCGCGTTAATTAGCGCCGCACAATTATACAAACAGCGATTCATCACCGCTAAAAGAATATAATCTTAAGCAGCAACAATATATCCAGGTAAATACCTGTCACGGTTTAAAAAGTATCCCGTAAGCTAATAACTTTGTCAGATTAAACACACTTGATGAAAAATGGCTATAAATATCTTCCCGATTTACGCCATCAAACTGACTTTCAAAGTGAAGTAGCAAGACATATTTCATTCTTGGGTTTTAAACAAAACCCGGACAGAGAGTCATTACTCTAAACTTTCACTCTTATTAACAGAGCGATGTAACATTAATGCTTCAGCAATAATATCTTGTTTGCTTTTTCGTGTTTCAAATGCCAGCGTTCGCACATATTCCCATAAAGAGGTATCGACACGGGCACTTAAAAGAACCATATCTTTTGATCGGGTCCCTCTGGGTTTTCGAATATCGGGATAGTCTCGAGATGGCATTTTCAACTCCTGAACGTAATGACACGCTTATGGTTATGAAATATGCAGTTAGTGTAAAAACATGTCAACGGCAAAATACAGTCATAATAGTAATGAAACTGTTAATAAAAAGCAGAAAAATGGAACAATGTTTCAAGTGAAAGATGACATGTTTATGGAACAATATGTAATGTTAACTTTACGCTTATTCGATTTTATTCATTTGATTAAAAAAACATGAGAAATTTACGTTAGACATACCACAACTCAAAACATCATAATGGCCAATAAGTTACACACCCTCATTAATGTATACATTTACGCGAAACGCTTGTTTTTATGCGTAGTTATGCCGATATGCCTTATCCTGATAACTGCAGGGATCGCGTTGATTCTCACTTTACCCAGATCCGTTTTGTCTAAAAATAAGCACGGAAAGGTAAAAATAAGGTAAATAACGCATTTTTTTGCACGCGAAAATAAGTTGTTTTTAATTGATATAAATCAATTTCCATCGCACAAAGACGGCGGAAAAATGATCATTTGAGGCGATGGAAACAATTTTTTACGTGTCATTCAAAACGTGAATATCGACCTGGTAGGACAATGAATAAGGATACGTAAAAGTGCGGTGCGGGCCGCAATAGCCCGCTTATGAGAGGAAGGAAAATCAGGCATTAACTTTATCCAGCGGCCAGGAATCAAACAGATAACCATCAAAATCAATGTCATCTACATTTGAAAACTCCAGCAGGCGCTGTTTGACATTTTCCAGATGCTGCCACATGGCAAGCTTGGCCGCGCGAGCATCTTTTTTGATTAATGCCGCAAGGATCTGTTTATGGTCGCCCATCCATTCTTTGCGGTAATGAGTGTCGTCGAGGTGGCTATGGAGCTGGATCCACATCGGGTTGTTCTCACGCCACTGCCATGACTGGCGAAACAGCTCCACCAGCATGCTGTTATGCGTGGCTTCGGCGATGGCGAGATGGAACTGCATGTCGCCGCTTTCAGAACCGTTTGGCTCGCTGGACGCCAGCTCCCGCTCTTCGAGCTGCAACGCCTGGCGCATTTTGACGATATCTTCGCGGGTAGCCTGCAGCGCGGCAAATTCAGCGATATTGCTTTCCAGCAGCTGCCGCGCCTGCAGCAGCTCAAACGGCCCCGCATCATTGCAATGATTTGCATCCGTACTGTCGATGGTCTGCGCATCCGCATTATCTAGCACGTAGATCCCGGCCCCGCGCCGCACGTCCACCAGGCCTTTAATTTCCAGCATGATTAACGCTTCGCGAACCACCGTGCGAGTGACATTGAGCATCTCGGCAATTTCACGCTCTGGTGGTAAGCGTTCACCGGGCTGGTACGGCGTCTGAACAATCAGATCGCGGATCATGGCACCCACTTCCTGGTAGGGTCTTTGCTGAGAAGTGTTCGATTTCATCGTGTTATGTCCGTCAGATGCGTGTAATCAGATACGGTGAATAAGTACCGAACTATAGCATTTGCGGGAAGCCAAAAACAGAAAATGGGTCAACCAAACCAATATTTTGATTGACCCGTCATAGTTCGGAGCTTATGCGTCAGCGCTTAATGCCGCAACGCACTCACGTGCGCCGTGTTCACATAACTGTTGATACACCGCAATAATGGTCTCCACAAAGTCGGCGTTTTCCGCCAGGTCATGACCAAAAATGCCAGACAGCCCCAGCAGCGCCGTCACGCGTTCGGCCCCCTGGTACTGTCGGTTAATGCGCTGGAATTCAGCCAGCATTGGGTCGACAACATCAATGGCCTGCCCCTGCTCATCCACACCGTGGGTGTAGCGCATCCAGCCCGCCACGCCCAGCGCCAGGTGACGCCAGCCGCTGGCGTTTTGCAAGTGCAGACGCACCGGATCAAGCAGGCGCTGCGGCAGTTTCTGGCTGCCGTCCATCGCAATTTGCCAGGTACGGTGGCGCAGAGACGGGTTGCTAAAACGCTCGATCAGCAGGGTCGCGTAAGCGTTGAGATCGGTGCCTTCCGGCATCGAGAGCGTCGGCGCCTGCTCCTGCATCATCAGCGCAAACGCCGCTTTGCGGTACGCCGGATTCGTCATGGTATCGGCGATAGTTTCATAGCCGCCGAGATAGCCCAGATATGCGAGGAAAGAGTGGCTGCCGTTGAGCATGCGCAGTTTCATCATTTCAAACGGCACCACGTCGGCCACGAACTGTGCGCCAACCTTGTCCCAGTCAGGACGACCGTTGACAAAATTGTCTTCAATTACCCACTGACGGAACGGCTCGCAGGCGATAGCACACGGATCGTAAACGCCCAA
Organism: Citrobacter sp. Cu096; assembly: GCF_030332285.1. Classification (NCBI taxonomy): domain Bacteria; kingdom Pseudomonadati; phylum Pseudomonadota; class Gammaproteobacteria; order Enterobacterales; family Enterobacteriaceae; genus Citrobacter; species Citrobacter sp. Cu096. Next base: position 248,695 of record NZ_JAOWID010000018.1, on the reverse strand, counting down.
CTGGTCGGCAATCTCTTGTAACGTTTCCGGCGTCGCTGCCGGAACAATGCGGTCGACCATGGTGCACGGGAAAGTGGCATTAGCTTCAATCCACTGCGCCAACTGCGGGTCGCGCGCCTGCGCCAGCCCCAGCACCGCGACTTTCGCCACATGCCCATTTTCACGCACGTTATCGCAGGACATCACGGTGAAGGCAGCCAGCCCCTGCTCACGACGCAGGTACAGCGCTTGTACGATGTAACCAATCGCCGATTTCGGCGCGGTAGGATTCGCCAGATCGTGTTTTATCAGCGGGTTATTGAGATCTAACTGACCGCTGGCCGCATCGGTGCAGTAGCCTTTTTCGGTGACCGTCAGCGAAACAATTGCCGTCTGCGGGCGCGCCATAGCCTGTAAAATACCGTCACAGCCGTCAAGGTCCGGGTGCAGCGCTTCTTTCATTGAACCGATCACTTTCAGCACGGTGTTGTCCGCGCCTTTTTCCGCCACGGTATACAGCAGTTGCTGCTTGCGCAGATTTTCAATCAGTACGCAGTCGTTACCCGGCATCAGGTTAACTTCACAGATCCCCCAGTCGCTGTCGGTGGTTTCCAGCAAATGATGGGTGTACAGCGCCTGATGCGCGCGGTGAAAAGCGCCGCATCCCAGGTGAACAATGCGGGATTGCAGGCGCGAGCTGTCCCATGCAGGGCGCGCAACCGGCAGGTCGCTATTGGCAATTGTCGTTGTCATCGTGAACTCCAGAACCCGTTGAAAGACCAACGGATGAGAAAAGAAAAAGCCGGCCAGACAGGTGGCCGGCAACTCGCTTTAGCGACTGAAGAAAGCGCGCTGGATAGCCATCTCAACGCCGCGCACTTCCGCCAGCCCTTTCAGGCGACCAATCGCGGAGTAGCCTGGGTTGGTTTTCTTTTTCAGATCGTCCAGCATTTGGTGGCCATGGTCCGGACGCATCGGGATCAAATCTTCCTTCCCTTCCGCTTTACGGCGTTGCTCTTCTTCAACGATCGCTTTCACCACTTCGTACATGTCGACGTCGCCATTAAGATGCGCCGCCTCATGAAAGGTTTTCGGATTATCTTCACGCAGCGTGGAACGCAGATGGGTGAAGTAAATGCGTGGGCCAAACTGTTTGATCATGTCGACCAGATCGTTATCCGCCCGCACGCCGTAGGAACCGGTGCACATAGTGAAACCATTCGCCATGCTGTTAACCGTATCGACCATCCACTGCATGTCTTCCACCGTGGAAACAATGCGCGGCAGGCCGAGGATCGGGCGCGGCGGATCGTCCGGGTGAACTGCCATGCGTACGCCAGCTTCTTCCGCCACCGGAATAATCGCCTTCAGGAAGACGGCGAAATTCTCACGTAGCGCGGCTTTATCGATATCTTTATAGCGCGCAAGATGCTGGCGGAACTGGTCGAGCGTGTAGCCCTCTTCTGCCCCCGGCAGACCGGCAATGATGTTGCGGGTCAGGCGCGCTTTGTCTTCATCGCTCATGGTGGCGAAGCGTTCATTTGCCTGAGCAATCTCTTCGGCGGTGTAGTCTGCTTCCGCGCCCGGACGCTGGAGGATATGCAGCTCAAAGGCGGCAAATTCAATCTGGTCAAAACGCAGCGCTTTGGAGCCGTCCGGCAGGACGTATTCCAGGTCGGTACGGGTCCAGTCGAGAACCGGCATGAAGTTGTAGCACACGGTACGAATACCGCACTGGGCCAGGTTACGCAGGCTTTGCTGGTAGTTGGCGATCCACTGCAGATAGTTGCCGGAACGGGTTTTAATGTCTTCGTGGATCGGCACGCTTTCGACGACCGACCAGACCAGGCCCGCCTGCTCAACAATAGTTTTGCGCTTCAGGATTTCATCAACCGTCCACACCTCCCCGTTAGGGATATGGTGCAAAGCGGTGACAACGCCTGTGGCACCCGCCTGACGAACATCCGCTAAGGTGACCGGATCGTTAGGACCATACCAGCGCCATGTCTGTTCCATGTTTTATTCCTCGTTTACGTTATGGACTCGACGATATGGCATATAAATTCCCCCTTTTGGTATGACATGTCAACCTGAAGCGATAAATTGGTTAACCAAATCACGGTTTATGCCGATTAGATCGCCTAATTAAGGCCATTCAGTTCGGTAAGACTGTAAGCATGTAACGCAATATGACATTCATCGCATTAATGGTTAACCAATATAGGTAGCATCTCAACCAAAAATCATAATAGTTCAACCAAGCTGGCGATCCCCGCCGTTGCCGCCGCCACCACTCACGCGTTGTTCCCGCCACAGCCGGGGCCGGTTGCGCTGGTTAACGCCTACGGCGCGGACATGGGCATGGGCATGGGCATGGGCATGGTCTACATCTATGGCATTCTGGTGATGATTCCGAGCGTGAGCTGCGCCGGGCTTATCCTGCCAAAGTTCCTCGGCAACCTCGATCGCCCAACGCCGTCGTTCATGAAAGCCGACGTACTGGTTGACCAGAACAATCTGCCCTCCTTCGGCGTGTCTATTCTGGTACCGCGCGTGGTCACGACATGCAGTGGGTGATGAATGCCTTTGAAAACGCAGTGAAAAGCATCGCCATGGTGATCCTGATCATCGGCACAGGCGGCGTACTGAAGCAGACCATTATTGATACCGGCATTGGCGATACCATCGGCATGCTGATGTCGCACGGCAATATCTCTCCGTACATCATGGCGTGGTTGATAACCGTGCTTATTCGTCTGGCAACCGGTCAACTGGTTGGCGTCGACCCGGCGTTACTGGAGCTGGTGAACTCCGTTATTGACCTGATTATCGTATTGATCATCAGCTTGATTGCATAACGTCGATACCGCTCTGGCTCTTCACGCCAGAGCGGTTCTGAATCCTGCCTCAACAATCCTCAATAATCAGATATACCGCCTTCACCGGGCCATGCACCCCAACCACCTTGATAAGCTCAATATCTGCCGTCGAACTGGGTCCACTGATAATGTTAATGCACGACGGCATACGCTCACCGGCCTGCGCCTTCTGATGCAGTTTCTCTGCCAACTGGGCAACGCGCGGCAGGATAGTGCTTTTGCGCAGCACGAAAATCGAGGACTCCGGCAGCAGGCTAATTGAACGCCCGCGCTCCGGCGCGGAAAACAGCACCACGCCGCCGGACTCGGTCAGGCCATACTCGGCATACACCACCCCCACTTTCGCCTGCTCAGCCTCGGCAATATTTTCGCTGCCTCGCGCCGGGTCCCAGACCACGGCGTTGCATTCCTGCTGCAGACGTTCCGTGATGCCCAGTTCCACCAGTCGACTGTCGCCGCTGATAACCACCGGCTGACCCAACTCTTCGCACAGGCGTCGCGCGGCTTCTGCGGCCTGTTCCTCGCGGGTCAGTTCGCAGCGGGCCAGCATCACCTCGCTGGCAAACTGGGTAAACGCATCGCAACGCTGTTGCGGGCTCAGCTCGGTCAGGCGCTCGTTGGCATAGTTGTTCACCGGCGCGGCATCCGCTTGCGGCTCAAAACGTAGAGGGCGGCCCAGCGCCTGGGCGATAGTGTTTAAAAACGCGGTACGGTTATCCATTCTTTTTCTCCTGCGCCTGATGTTTCTTAAACCAGCTGCGGAAGCTCTCACCGTCGGCATCAGGAAGATCGCGCGCCTCCATCCAGTCACCAATCGCGCCAACCTTAAGCGGAGTTTTGCCACCATTGATAAACCAGCTCGCCGCATGTGCGCCCGCCATCATCCCGACTTTCCACAGCCCCGGATGGCTATTGGCATACGCGAACATTTTTATCGCCCGACGCTCGGCTTTCGGGGTGATGCCTTCCTCGGCCATCACCCGACGATGCCGCAGGATCAGTTTTGACAGCGGAATCTTTACCGGACAAACGCTGTCGCAGGCCGTGCATAATGAACAGGCGTAAGGCAGATCTTTAAAATCTTTATAGCCGCCGAGCAGCGGAGAGATCACCGCGCCGATAGGGCCGGGATAGATAGAACCATAGCCGTGTCCGCCAATGTGACGGTACGCCGGGCAGGTGTTCATACAGGCCCCGCAGCGGATGCAGCGCAGCACATCGCGAAACGCCGAACCCAGCACCTGCGAGCGGCCATTATCGACAATCACCAGGTGAAACTCTTCCGGACCGTCGACATTATCCGCCTCACGCGGGCCGGTCAGCCAGGTGTTGTAGCCCGTCAGACGCGCGCCCACGGCGCTACGCGCCAGCATGGTGATCAATACATCCACATCGGCAAAGGTCGGCGCGATACGTTCCATGCCCATCACCGCAATGTGTGTTTTTGGCAGCGTGGTGCACATCCGTGCGTTGCCTTCGTTGGTCACCAGGCAAACAGAGCCGGTTTCCGCCACAGCAAAGTTACAGCCGGTAATACCGATTTCAGCACTGAGAAAATCCTCGCGGATCTTCTGACGGATAAATAAGGTCATGGCTTCCGGGGTTTCCGGGCCGTCGTAACCCAGACGCTCGTGCAGCACGCGGCGGATCTGATAACGATCTTTATGAATAGCCGGGACCACAACGTGCGAAGGCGGATCCTGATCCAACTGCAGGATATATTCGCCGAGATCGGTTTCGATCACCTGAATTCCGGCATCCTGCAGCACATGGTTGACGCCGATCTCTTCGGTCACCATCGACTTGGACTTCACCACTTTCTTCGCGTTTTTACGCTGCGCAACCTGCAAAATGTAGCGGGTAGCGTCTTCTTTGGTCTTTGCGAAATAGACGTGGCCGCCGTTTTGCGTCACTTTCTCGGAGAGTTGATACAGGTAAGCGTCGAGGTTACTCAGAACGTGATCGCGGATCTGGCTGGCACGATCGCGCCAGTCTTCCCAGTGGCCTAGCTCATCAACCATTCTCTGCCGATTCGCACCAATACGCTCCTGCGCGTTGGCCACGGCTTTGCGCATGATCGGATCTTCGATCTGCTGACGAATGCGCAGTTTAAACTCTACATCGCTGGTTTTTATCGACATCTCTTTCCCCTCAGCGGCTCATCAGCACTTCAGCAATATGCATCACTTTGACCGGCTGGCCCTCACGTTGCAGCCGACCGCCAATATTCAGCAAGCAGCTGACGTCCGCGCCAATCAAATATTCCGGCTTCGCATCCATCAGATGTAAGACTTTCTCTTTCACCATCTCACCAGATATCTCGGCCATCTTGACCGAGAATGTCCCGCCAAAGCCGCAGCAGGTGTCCTGATCGGCAAATGTCATCAGCTCCAGCCCGCGCACGTTTTTCAGCAGCGTCAGCGGCTCTTCCTTCACCCCCAGCTTGCGAGTCAGGCTACAGGAAGGATGATATACCGCACGGCCCTGCAGGCTGGCACCGACATCCACCACGCCCAGTTTGTTGACGATAAAAGAAGTGAGATCCTGCATACGTCCGGCAACCTTCTCGGCGCGCAGCGCCCATTCAGGTTCATCCGCCAGATACGTCGGGTAGCTTTTTACCGCGTAGGTGCAGGAGCCTGCCGGAGAGATAATCGGATCGTCGTTGTCTTCCAGGGCGGCGATCAGGTTTTTCATTCCGGGGATCGCCTCTTTGATGTAACCGCTGTTGATGGCTGGCTGACCACAACACCCTTGCTTCTCGGGGAAATTAACGTGACAGCCCAGTTTTTCCAGTAGCAATACGGAGTCTCGTGCCATCCGTGATTTCAGGGCGTCACCAATACAGGTAACAAAGAAATTTACATTCACAATAACTACTCCATTGCTTCATTTCTGTTTATTGCGCTTGATATCGCTATATCACGCCCAGTCTTCTGTTTGCTGGTTTTACCGATGTCTGGGTTCATGGTGTTTGTCGGATCATGCTCCTGAGATGGCCGCTCTCCGCTTCTTATATCAGGATCATCTTAAATACCTGTATTTTCATTTGTATGACAAAATCAAATAATCCTCCAATCAACTCGTACATGCAATACCCTGGTTTATTTCTTTCGGCCTCGCTCACATTTTTATATTGAAAATCACCGTGTTATGAGTCGGTTAAAAATAGTTTCAGGTGATAATTATTCCTGTCACTACCATTATTAAAAGAGTTATCAAATAACTATTTATAGGTATTCCACTTGCTCTTTAGTATATTTACCTGGCATTGAATTTTAATTAAAAGATTACAATAGTTACAAAACCATTAATCATAATTACTTTATTCACTGAAGCGATTCAGTTTGCATCTTTTATTTATACAGCAATATAGCCTTCCCGACATAAATATAAATCAGGTTTAATAAACCAATCAGGAATAGCAATGAACGAATATTTTATGTTTGCCCTGGCACTTTCTCCTTTACTACTGATGGTATTTTTAATATTAAAATTGAAAATGCCTATCCATTATTCCGTACTGATCTCTTTAGTATTCACCGCTGCGCTATCGGCTCTGTTCTGGGAGATGCCCGTACAGAATCTCAAAGCCGCGATAGGCTATGGTGCGCTGAAGGGATTATGGCCGATTGTGATTGTGATCCTCGGCGCTATCTTCAGTTATAACGTCATGCAGGCAACCAAAGCGCTGGATATTCTGCGCGATATCCTCGCCAGCATTAGTGAAGATAAGCGTATTCAGGTGCTGCTGATTTCATGGTGCTTTGGTGGATTTCTTGAAGCCGCGGCGGGTTATGGTACAGCGGTCGCCATTCCGATCGGTATACTTATCGCACTGGGTTTCAACCCACTGAAGGCGGCAATAGCCTCTCTGGTGGCAAATACCGTTCCCACCGCATTCGGCGCAGTCGGGATCCCAGTTTCTATTCTGGCGGAACAGGTTAACCTGCCGGTTTATACCCTGGGCGGAACCATTATTCTGCAGCTTGCGCTGTTTAATATCCTGCTGCCATTTGTGATTATCTGCATTATTGGCGGCGGCCTGAGAGCCATTCGCGGCGTATTTTTAATTACGCTGATTTGCGGTATTACCACGCTGGTTCCGCAGTATTTTGTCGCTATTCATCTCGGTGCTGAATTACCCGCCTTTGCCGGTAGTCTGGTCAGCCTGTTTGCCGTGGCGATGGTTAGCCGTCTGCGCAATGGGAAAACCGATCCCGAGTGGCGAATTGAAGTCAGCCATAACCGCGAAACCACGCCGCGTTCGGCAAAAGTATTGTTCCGCGTGGGTTCTATCTATCTGTTCATATTTGTCTTTATCCTGTTGTGTTCGCCGCTATTCCCGACGATAAAAGGCGCAGCCTCACAACTGGCCTCGGTGCTGCATTTCACCCTTGCTGACGGCAAAACGCTGGCGCTCAAGGTTGAATGGGTGACCACGCCGGGGATGCTGATCATCTTTGCGACCATTATCGGCGGTTTTATTCAGGGGGCGTCCGCGCGCGGGATGCTGGAAGTGTTTATCAAAACCATTTTCCAGCTTAAAAATTCCATTGTGGCGATTATGGCGATCGTCGCACTGGCCACGGTGATGGATATCAGCGGGATTATCTCCACGTTGGCCCAGTCGATTGTCGATCTGACCGGCAGTTCGTACGTCTTCCTCGCCCCGGTGATTGGTGCGCTGGGTACGTTCGTTACCGGCAGCGATACCAATTCGAACATTCTGTTCGGCAAACTGCAAACCATTGCCGCCAGTAAACTGCATATCGATCCCAACTGGCTGGCGGCGGCCAACACCTCTGGCGCAACAGGAGGGAAAATGATTTCGCCGCAGAGTATCGCCATTGCGGTTTCAGCCACTAAAATGGACGGCCAGGCCAACCAGATTATGTCTGGCACCATGAAATACTGCTGTGCCTACATCGTAATCCTCGGCCTGAAAGTCGGTCTCTTTTATTACTGGTTTATGGCGTAACCCATTGTCAACCCCGTCAAATTCGCGGCAATCGTATTTGACGCAATGGTGAACTAAAAGGTTTACACCGCCCCGGAATCGGAACGATGTCACTGGCTTTACGATTTGTCGGCGCTGACTACAATAGCGCCAATGTTTCAAATCGAGGATTGTTGTTATGTTGTTCTGGAAAAAGATGGTGAAGAAGTTCGACGCCTTTTCCGCGTTGATCCCACCACGCTACTTCCGGGTGTAATGCCAGGCAGGCCTGTCAGCGACAGGCCTGAGTCTTATTTCCCGCTTTTTTCTTACGCAGCCCGCACGTTCTTAACACCACCACCCGCAAGCGCAGCCACGCAAAGCGATAAACCAGCGGATGCTGAAATCGTAGCAATGTCAGAAACATAACTCCCCCGCACTAACGAAACGTTGGCAGCAGACCAAATACATCCAGAACAACCGTCAGATAGACAATCGCCCCGCAGATTATTACCAGATTGAGCACGGTGTTATTACACGGCGCGGTATAGCTGGCAGTCGGAAAACGTTTTCGCGCGGCTTTCACCAGGAACGGCGGCAGGATCACGCTCCAGATGGTAAAGGCCAGACCGGCATAGCCAATCGCATGCACAAAACCGTTCGGGAAGAAGAAGCACACAGCAGCAGGTGGGAAATAGGTCACCAGCGCGGTTTTCAGACGGCCTATACCGTCATCCGGGAAGTGGAACAGGTCGGCGATATAATCGAACAGACCAAGCGTTGCCGCCAGCAGTGAGCTGGCTACCGCGAAGTTGCCGAAGAAGGTCAGGATCAGATCCATATAACGGCTGGTGAACAGCCCGCTGATAGCCTCGACAAACACGTCGATATTGCCGCCTTTGGCGATAATCGGCGGGAATGAGGCACGGCTGATATTACCCATCGTCACACCCAGCCAGAAAATATATAACAGCAGGGCAAACAGCGTGCCGATGATAATCGAACGCGTAATATTCGAGATCCCCCTCGTGCCATACAGCTTGACCAGGCTCGGTACGTTACCGTGAAAACCAAACGAGATGATGCAGAACGGCAGCGTCATCAGGATATAGGGCAAATACTGCGAATTGGGCAACGCCACCGCCACGCTGTCGACAAGTTTTGCCACTTCGATATGGCCAATCAGCCCGGAGAACGTGGCAAAGAACGCCACAAACTTACCGATAATCAGCACGGTAGTGATGCGTCCAACCAGCAGGGAGCTGTACCAGGCAATCGCCCCTACCAACATACTGACGATCACCACCGAAATATTCGCCGGAAAGCGCACGCCGCTGTATTTGAATACGGTTTGCGCCATCACCGCCGACGAACCGGAGATATAGGCATAGGTCAGAATATACAGCACAAAGCCGAAAGCGATACCGACCACGATATTCCACTTTCGGCCTAATAAATCCTGAGTAAAGGTATTAAAACTGGCACCGGCACCATAATGCAGGTTAACTTCGACCAGCATCAGACCGGTTAATAACATCATGATGGCGATAAACAGAAGAATAACAGAGGCACCGGGAAACCATACGCCGGCCATCGCAATCGGCAGGGAAAACATCCCGCCACCCACTACGGTTGCGATAACCAACATGGTTCCGCTAATCAGTCCGGGGGTACTACTCTGTCGCTCAATGGCATTAATATCCATGATAAATGTTCCTGTAGACTATTCGTTATAATTACAGCTGTCATTTGTACATCATGCGGATAATAAAAATGTCGGAGTCAGGGTTTACTTTTTTTAGTTATGCCACGGTAACGGGCACCGCAAAGGCTTCCTGTTCATAGAAAAGGAATACAAAAAAGCCCCATCCTGAGATGGGGCCATAATGATTATTTAGATATAATCAAAGCGCGCAGTAAAGAAACGCAACTGCTTCGGCTCGTAAATAAACTTCAGCCCGCGAATATCTTCTTTGTGCTGGTAAAGTTTAATAATGCCGTCAGCCACGACATCCATATGCGCGTAGGTATAAACGCGGCGTGGAATAGTCAGACGCACGGTTTCCAGTTTCGGTCGGTGGTGTTCACCGGTCACGTTATTACGGCCTGCAGAGATTATTCCGCGTTCCATACTGCGCACGCCAGTTTCCACATAAATGCTCGCCGCCAGGCTTTGCGCCGGGAACTCGTCCTGCGTCAGATGCTCGCAGAAGCGACGCGCATCGAGGAATACCGCGTGACCACCTACCGGTTCAACAATCGGTACACCAGCGGCCTTCAGCTTGTCGCCCAGGTAGCGAACCTGCTTCACGCGGTGCTCAATGTACTCATACTGCATGGCTTCGCGCAGGCCAATCGCCATCGCTTCCATGTCGCGTCCGGCCAGGCCGCCGTAGGATGGCATGCCTTCGTACACCACGACTAACTCTTTGGCGGCAGAGAACATTTCGTCATCATTCATGCACAGGAAGCCGCCGATATTCACCAGACAGTCTTTTTTACCGCTCATGGTACAACCGTCGGCATAGCTGAACATCTCATGCACGATCTCGGCGATGCTCTTGTTCTCAAAGCCCTGCTCTTGCTCTTTGATAAAGTAGGCGTTTTCAACGCAGCGGGTGGCGTCGTAGAACACTTTAATGCCGTGCGCTTGTGTCAGTTCACGCACCGCACGCATGTTCGCCATCGAGACCGGCTGGCCGCCCGCGAGGTTAACCGTCACAGCCAGGCAGATATAGGCAATATTTTCTGCGCCTTTTTCATCAATCAGCTTTTGTAATTTTTTAAGATCAATATCACCTTTAAACGCAATATTCAGACCGGCGTCGTGTGCTTCGTCACGAACGATATCGACAAACACTGCACCATTCTTTTCCTGGTGATAACGAGTGGTGGTGAAATACATATTCCCGGCAACATATTGCCCGGGTTTAATTGCCAGCTGAGATAACAGGTTTTCTGCGCCGCGCCCCTGGTGAGTCGGAACAATATGTTTAAAGCCAAACAGTTCCTGCACGGTTCTTTCCAGATGATAGAAGTTTTCGCTGCCCGCGTACGCTTCATCACCCATCATCATTCCGGCCCACTGCTTGTCGCTCATGGCGTTGGTGCCGCTGTCTGTCAGCAGATCAATATAGATATCTTTCGAATTTAACAGGAAAGTATTGTAACCCGCTTCTTGCATTTTTATCAGGCGTTCATCACGCGGGATCATAGATACAGTTTCAACGCTTTTAATACGGAAGGGTTCTGCCGGATAATTCATTTTGTTTCTCCAGTAACAGTGGTCATGTACGTATTAATGTGACGTAAAGCATATCGGGTTCATCAATAAAGTATGATGAAATATAACTATTCGCCTCCTGGGCCAGGGGGAGAAATAATGTGGAGGCACTATGCAAGATTTAATTGATTATGGAAATAGTCCGGTCAACATTAATCACTGGCAATAATTTAAAAAGCTGTAAATGTGAGTGATATAAATCACACGTCGTTTTTTTACCCGTTCATATTCAACAAGTTTTTTTTTGCGTATTGATTTGCCATTCGCGGTAGTGCGCCCACTGAGGGGGGAAATACTGAAAACTTAACTTTCCAGGCTGTGCGCATAATGTATTCGTGAATGAGTACCCCCCATTTTGTGAGAGTCGGATCACTTCACGGGGTTATATTTGTGATTCACATCACCAAAAGTGTAAAGTAAAGTGTACAAAACGGTGTTGTTTCAGAGTTTGCTATTTGCTTCAGTGAGTGAGATCGCATTTTTGGCCTGATACAGAGGGGCGTTGTTTTCTGGAAATGGTAGGTATTTGGTGGATTGAATGAGAATGAATTTATACGGTGAATAATACCGGATTTATTGGGATAGAGAGGTTTTCTATTTATTCCGAAAGCGTGCAATTCGCGCTTATTTCATCTTATTTACATCTGGACTTCCCCCAGGATACTGGCGTAATTTACAGGGGTTTTACTAGCGCGATGTGAAGGTGCGCCAACACCTCCGCATCGCTGATCGCAGTAACTATTATAGGAGAATAGTCACCATGACTGATACACATTGTATTGCAGTTTCATTTGATCCAGAAGTCCACACCGCAGATAACCGTCGCCTGAAGGTAGGTTATGCGAGCCGTTATCCTGATTACAGCCGAACCCGAAGAGTCAGAACTAATGAAATCCCTGCGCGCCGTGGAAAAGCTCTCCGCGCGCAAGCAAAAACAGGTGCTGGAGTTTATCTGGGTGATTGCGGGGAAAGCATTGAAGGGGTGAGTGTGTGATTGTCATTGTAATTGAGGCGCCTGCGGGCGCCTTTATTGGTGACGAATTTTCATGTGATTTTTTATATTACCACCAGAATATTTATTTCAAGAATAAATACCTCTAATTAATAATCCATATCGATATTATTAATGTTATTTGAGAAACTGTTACTCAGGTCAACTATTTCACCATCAATTTTTGTTATTTACATGCTTTCATTTCTAGCTATCTTACTTTATTAAAGGATTGCCATGGCCGATACAGAAGGCATTGCAAGAAGGATCTATAACATTATCATTCCACCTGATACAGTACAATCTTTTGTTGATTCTATACATACTGGACATACAGAAGACAAGCCTTTTTTTATAAAAATAATTGAGTTAGTGGGAGAACATTTAAACGGTAAGTCTAAGGACTGGTAACATGAAAAAACTTATCACACTAATAATAAACTCATTGTTTTGCGGGTATGTTGCCACCCTTTGTTTAATTTCTCTCATCGAATTAGATTCATGGCAGGATAAAATCCTTGCCATTATTATCATCGTTGGAAGCGCTTATATTATCGCCTTTATAGCCAACAGGTTCTTGCCAACAAAGATACACCTGATGGGGGGAGTTCTTGATCTATTATCCGGTCCATTGCTAATCGCAGGAGGCCTCGCCTGTTTCGCTTTTCTTGAACCCTGGCCCGTAAAAATTATTGGAACATTCGTTTGGATTCTCATCATGCTTTATTTCCCTTCCCGTATAAATATAGATAAGGACTAATCATGTCAAACCCAGCCTATCTGTGGTTAACCGATGTAAATGGCTCCCCCGTAATGGGAAGCTCACAAGTCGCTGGACGCATTGGTGCTATTGAACTGAAAGCAGTCACTCATCACCTGTCTGTCCCTGTAGATGGAAATACAGGTAGACTGACAGGAACGCGTGTGCACGCGCCGATTACAATACAGAAGGAGTTTGATAAAACAACGCCCCTTTTGTATAAAGCGTTAAGTGAAAGCCAGACATTAAAATCAGCCACAATAAAAATGTATCAAATTCTGGAGGTTGGTATTGAAAGTGAATATTTTAATATCATTTTAGAAAATGTAAAAGTGACAGGAATCACAGAGTAATTTCGTAACTGCCATTGAGTATTTCACCAGTACAGAAAGAATGTGCTGGTGGTGAAAGCATACGTTTTATGAACAAACGAGGTCATTCCTCTCTAATAAACAGCGAGATACACCACCAAAACTTTTGAGTAAACTGATACTGCCATTATTCTTCGTACAATTATTTCCCAGATTTTGTCGATGCAATCAACATCTAATTGCGTCAGTATCCTCTGTAAGCATACAGTCAATCATATAACCAGTGACCTGCTCTGGCTGATTCTGCGAATCATACGCACAGTAAGCGGTTTTGACACTTGTTTGATGGGTTCTTTGGTAAACCACTTTCGATAGACCGACTCTCTTTCCCACGGGTAATAGGCCTCGAAATTAATCACAGAAACATCAACGTTATATTTCTCTCCAAAATCTTCAATGGCATACGGTAATTCATCCCATTCAGCGTAACCTTGCAGCGGCGTATCAAGTTCAATCGGGATAGGCTTGAAAGTAAACGTTACCGCGAGAGATAACTCTCCCCGAAAAAATTCTAATACCTCGTTATCAGTCACCATCAAAGATCCTTCGATATGCAATAATTTGCTTACTTATTGTACTCCTGCGTCTCCAGTTTGGGGGACGGTAACCGCCATGGCGTATGTGTTTTTCAGAAAACATAAAAGTGATGTTGGTAGCGCATCAACCCGTCTTTGCTTGATCAGGTGATATTTTGCGAGCATCATCGCAATTATTTACCTGATAATGAAATCAATGACTTCCAGTAAAAACCTGCAACAGGCAATTGCCGACATCACCATCTGGCGTAAAGGCGAGCAGCGTGCGCCGCACAAGCCTCTGCTACTGCTTCATGTGCTGGCGGGTTATCAGCAGGGTCACGGTCGCCTGTTTGACTACGGTTCGGAAGTTCGCGACCCGTTGCATAGTCTGCTGGAGCGATTTGGACCACAGCGCGCGCAATACCGCCCGGATATGCCCTTCTGGCGCTTACAGGGAGATGGGTTCTGGGAGCTACAAAACGCCGAGCACTGTTCAACATCCGGCAGCAGCAAACAGCCCCCTGCCGGGGAACTGGTAACGCACAACGTTGCCGGAGGTTTTGATGAACAACATTTTTCCCTGCTGAAAAAGAACAAAAACCTCATTAATTCCCTGGCCCAGCAAATTCTCGAGGCGCACTTCACCGAAAGCATTCAGGAAGAGATCGCGGATGAACTGGGATTTGATATCCTGCAAATCCGTAAACAGCGGGACCCATTGTTCCGCCAGCAGGTTCTGCGTGCCTATAACTATGAATGCGCCATTTGTGGCTTCAATATGCGCCACGACAGCACCTCAGTCGCCCTGGAAGCCGCCCATATCAAATGGAAACAGCACGGCGGCCCGTGCGAAATTTCAAACGGACTGGCGTTGTGTGCAATTCACCATAAAGCCTTTGATAAAGGTTCGATTGGGCTGGATGAGCGTATGCGGATTCAGGTATCTCCCGCAGTGAATGGCAGCAGCATAGTGGGCAGACTGTTCTGGGATTTCGACGGTAAATCGATAGCGCTACCGATGATGCGCGAGAATTACCCAAAAGAAGGGTTTATGGAGTGGCACAGGAAGGAGGTGTTTAGAGGGTGAGTGCGAAGGCCGGACTCGCCTTTTCATTTAATTTATTGAAAAATAATGGGTTGCGAGATTTTATTTTGAGGATTTGCCCCCAAAGTGGGACATAAAAGTGAATACTGCGTGGAAGATCACAAAGTTGCTTTTCCCTCTGCGACAGTTCCTATCATAACCCTAAATTGCCTCATCAGCCCGCCATACCACACATGATGTGTTTAGTTCAGTTCTGAAGACACTACAACTTCGATATGCTAAAATTTAACCAAGAACTGAGGATGGCCACATGACCCAAAAAACTACCGTTAGTGTCGCTAGCTATGTTCAACAGCTTGCAAAAGATAACAACGTTACAGCTAACCGTGATGGCATGAGCCGCGTTGCTGTGACCATTACCGCACTTGCCGATGACTCTGTCGAGTTGGATAACGTTGAGCAATTACTGGTAAACCTTAAAAAGAAAGGTGTACTCAGTAAAGCTGAAATTTTACAGCTTCAGGGACGTTACTTCCGCGAACAAAAGCACTTTCATAAAAAAGTCACTGCATGAGTTTTGATCCATTTGGTGATTTCGATACCGCAGGCTACCTTCAAAATGCCCTTCAGCTTAAGGATCCTGAAGAGGTCAAACGAGCAGAACATCTTGCTTTTGAAGCAAGTATTGAAATCGCATTCAATTACTTAGCTCAAACAGAAATTATAGATTACCAATCTGTACTTAAAGTTCATGAGATCCTTTTCTCCGATTTTTATCCTTGGGCAGGAAAAGATCGTAACGAACTCGTTCCTCATCTTGCCGTTTTCAAAGGCTCACAGGATAACCCCCGTCACACGGTCTTCCAGCGACCAGACTCTATCCGTATAGCTGTCGAATACGCCCTTCATTTGGCCAATAACAAGCAACGTTTCCGTGAAAGGCCTGGAGAAGTCATGGGGTTATTAGCCTTTGCACATCCTTTCCTTGATGGTAATGGGCGTACTATTTTGCTTGTGTTTATGGAACTCGCCTTTCGGGCCGGTTTTGCCATTGACTGGTCACAGACAAGTAAGAATGACTATTTGAGAGCACTCAGCGAAGAAATCGGAGAACCATCTAAAAGGCACCTTGATCGTTACCTAGAACCATTTGTTGTGAACATCACAAACCGGGATGCCTGGCCAGCTATTATTGGCGGGATTAAAGGACTGGATGGTTTAGATAAAGAGAACATCTCTTATGAAAGCCTAGATGATCCTGAAGTACAAAAGATTTATATTACTTACCGTTCCGAATAAACAGTCAAGTCAGTACATCAATTAACAAACTGTAAAAATCATTTATTCAAAGAGCTATCAATCTCTTTTTGAGAGGTTATCGGGAGGAGATGATTTTCCTCCCATTTAACGTCCCCACCTTCATATACAATGGCCACTACATTGAGAAAACTCAGTAATGCTCCTCGATATACCCGTAAGCCTTCTGGAATAACTCTTTATCTTTACCTAATCCAAATTGAGCCAGAGTTAGCACAAGCGCCTTTTGAATTTCGCGTGGGCCGCTGTGGGAACTTTGCCAGCCATCAAAGCGAGTTGCTTTGACGATCTTATCGATTTGTTCAACAACGTCACCGATTAACTTAGGGGTAGTTTCCGGGCGAGTTTCCAGGAAAAGCTTGGTCAAAGCCTGTTTATTATCCGCTTCAGTGACTGGCCGCTCACCCGTTTCGCGTTCAGCTTGTACTGTATCTTTCGCAGCATCCAATAGGCCTTTCAACCAGTCGATAGCCTTGATAACACCAGCTTCATAATCCTGACGAAGTTTTTCCAGGCGTTCGCCCAATGCCACAAATTTAGGATCATGACTGCCGCGCAAACGCCCCATAAGATCAATCTCCAGGCGCTTGGCGCGTTGTTCCTGTTCTTTAGCAGTCAGGGTAAAAATAGCGTGCTCGTCCATGATCAACTCGTCAATATCATCGCGAATACGATTGATATCAGTATGCTCATGGATCATTCTGATGGTTTCAGGGCCAAGCGCAGCCCAAACAAGCGCACCTGTCTGCCCCACCGGACGCACCGATTCATAAATTTGCGCCAGCCATTTATAGTCCTGACGATAAGGGGTCAAAAAAGGATCTGGATTGATAGCTGACCATAATTTAGCTAACACTCCAAAGCTGGCAGCGAATTCATCACGCTTCTCGTTAGTTGGCAGACATTCTTGCGCGGCCATAATACCTTCAAAACCTTCTATGGAACGATCCACACCAGGGAAGAAGGCCAGACATTTATTCAGTTGTAACGGCAATAGCTCTTTAAATGCCTCAATTCCCTCTACAACCCCTTCAATTTCTTCAGGGTTGTAGGCCAGAGCGGTACGCAGATTTTCGAAAACGCCGAGGTAGTCGATAATTAATCCCATGTCCTTGCGTACAGCATCGGTTTCGTACAGCCGGTTGGTTCGGCACATAGCCTGCAGAAGGGTATGATCACGTAAAGGCTTATCGAGGTACATGCAATAGCAAATTGGTGCATCAAAGCCCGTAAGCAGCTTGGCAGTAACAATAATAAGCTGTAATGGATGCTCAGGATCTTTAAAGCATTCAATCAGATCCTTTTGCACCTGCTCATCCGCGTCAATATGCTGCCAACGTTCAAAATCGGCTTGTTTAACAGATAGCTCCAATTCGTCATGCCATTTGAGCCAGTCCTTATTGAGCTTATCTTTTTTGCCACCTTCTTCAACTTTAACCGGAGCCTGATCAACGTTCATAACCACTTCAACCGCATCGAAACCGAGCTTTTCACCGAGCAAATAATACATCTGCACACAGGCTTCACGATCATATACCACAACCATGCCTTTCATCTTTTTCGGCATAACATGGCTGGTAAAATGCTCAACAATATCATTACTCACCGCAGCCATGCGTCTGGGGGATTTCAGCATGATGGCCAGCTTGCCGGCGCGTCTGGACAATGCTGCTTTTTCTTCTTCATCCAAGTTGTTTTCGGTAGCCAGTTGCTCGAATTCTTCGTTGATAGCATCACGATCCACTCGGAGTTCAGCCAGCCGAGGTTCGAACTTCACCGGGTTAGTCGCGCCGTCACGGATCGACTGCTTATAGCTATAGCGGCTCATATAGCGACCAGGATCTTCTTCGGCACCGAACAACTTGAATGTATTACGATCAATGCCAGAAATCGGTGTGCCAGTCAGGCCATAGAAGTGGGCTTTGGGTAACGCCCAGCGCATTTTCTCGCCTAATCCACCTTCCTGGGTCCGGTGAGCTTCGTCAACCAACACAATGATGTTGTCACGATTGTTCAAGCCATTGGGGTTGCTATCATCAATTTCGATATCTTTAAATTTAAAGATGGTGGTGATCAAAATGCCACGGCTGTCTTGCTCAATGTATTCGCCAAGCTTTTTACAACTTTGCACTTTAATCAGATTCTTAACGTCGGCCCCACCAAAGGTCTCGTTAATTTGGCTGTCCAGATCTCGCCGATCCACAACGATGAGTACCGTCGGATTTTTTAACGCATTGTCGGCACGTAGCATTTTGGCGGTATAAAGCATCAACAAGGATTTACCCGATCCCTGGAAATGCCAAATAAGGCCTTTTTTCGGATAGCCTCTACGAACACGCTCAACGATTTGTTTTGCTGCTTCAAATTGCGGGTAACGCGGCAGGATTTTAACGCGTTTAGGCGGAGTATTTTTGCCCGTTTTGACGGTTGAAAATAATGCAAATGATTCCAGTAACTGCAATAAGGTTTGCGGATTTAACAAACTCTCGCAGCTGTGGAGTACCGATGCTAATCCCGGTAAAATTTCATCACGAAGCTCAGTATTATGCCATGGCCCCCAGTCTTTAACTCGGGCATTAATTGCGCCATAGGCAAAGGTTTTTCCTTCGCTGGCAAAGCACAGCAAGTTAGGTACAAAGAAAGATTCAACGTTTTTCCAGTAGTACTTTTTGCCGCCCATGAAGTCTGCGGCCCCGTCTTGCCAGGTCACACTGGGGCGAGTTGCGGTTTTAACTTCTCCCACCACCAGTGGTATACCGTTCACATAAAGGACAATATCAAAATAGACTTCAGTAGCCGCGATATAGTGAACCTGCTGCGCCACCACAAAGTGGTTGTTCTCTATATTGTCAAAATCAATCAGATTAATGGTGATATGGTCGCCATTCTCGCCAAAAGGCAAGGTTTTTTCAGCCATCAACCATTCCTGGAAGTTTTCATTGGCCTTTACCAAACCGGTATGAGGGGCTTCTAAAACCACTCCTCGCAGTTTGTAAATGACCTCATCGGCATAGTCAGGTTGTCTGCCGATATCAGGGTTTAACGAACAAAGCGCGTCTTTTAGCCACTCATCAACGAAGATATCCTGCGCTTGTTTAGGCAGATTTTCTCCGTGGCAATAAGCCCATTTGCCACCACTCAAGCCCTTTAAGCGGTCGATAATTCCATTTTCTGTAACGGTTTGTTCGTTAAACATGTATCACTCCCTACTCAACAGTGAAACCTTCGTATTTAGTAAAGCTCTTTTTTTATTTAGGATACTCTCAAAAGAATCTTTAGCTACTATCAACATAGAACTAATTTGATCTATTTGTAAACTACTTAATTTTGCGATACTTAATTTACTTAAGATATTCCAATCAGCTCTTGGCATCTTAGTTCCTTTCGCAGAGTGCATAGCAATTTGAGCGAATGCTTTGCTGCAAAATAAAGCAGCCAGAATAATCCCCACTTTGCTATTTTTAGGTTTTAGAACCACTAAATCAGAAGAGCAGATACCATTACAATCTGTTAATGCAGCTTTTCGTAGGTATGGCCTAATTTTACCGTACAGGATATTATCAGGCTCAAAACGAAACTTCTGACTAACAACGCCATCTAGATTAGAATGATTAACTCCCCAATAATTTTTAGAAGTTAGGTGTTCAAAGCCTACATAAATATTTTCTTCATCGAATTCATCCGGACTAACACGCACTCTTCGTTCCTTACACAAATCATCTATTTGAACTGAGTTTTGTTTTATTGTTTTAGAGCAAAGCAAAACTTTATTAACAATTGTCTCAATCAAATTTTCATGACTATCCAAAACAGATTCTATGGCATTTAAATTGCGATCGATTCCTATCAATAATTTAAGCAAAGTGGACTGAATTTCTTTAGATGGAAATAAAAATTTTTGCTCCGCCAAAGTTTTCCACTTAATTGTTGGAGATAACGAGCCTTCAGAAATAGCTACAGCTCGATTCATAAATATATCGGACTGCATAAAGAAAGGAAGAAACCCAGGAATAGCCATTTCCAGATTTTCCTCAAGAACCATTGCATGCGCTGAGCAAATACAATCCCAGTCAGCCACAGCAACCTTACGTTGATAAGCGCGACGCTTACCAAATATGATCTGACCTTTCTTCACCAAAAGCTTTTGTCCCTCGACATCTCCTGGCGCGCCATGACGTTTGATTTTAAGGTTGTCAGGCTCTAAATGCTCCAAACCGACATAAATTTCAAGGTCTGTCTCGCTCGGTTCTACACGTTTGGAGATATGTTTCGCGATATCACCAAACTTCACCATTTGCCAGCCTTCCGGTAATTGCTGTTCCGTCATTTACTGCTCCACCTTGCTTTCAACGCTATATCCAAGAGCTGCAAGGCTTTGGAATAATTTATTAGTTTGTTTTTTCAACTGAGTACGGCTTACTTTCCACGCTTCAATCGCATGTTCAATATTATGTACTTCACCGTTATTTTGTGCTTGCACATACAGTGGAATTGACAGGTTATAAAGGTTTTCTTTAATAGCTTCGATATCCACTAAAGCGGTTATATCGCTTTTTTTCTCCGGATGAAAATAAGCCTCGCATAATACCTCCAAATCCTCATCGGATAGGCGACTATGAGCGCGTTCACGGGTGACATGCTCAACCCCGTTGATAAACAACACTTTGTTTTTGCGTTCAGCAGGCTTATTGCAATTAAGCACCACCACACAAGATTCCATCGGCGAGTTATAAAACAGATTAGGTCCCAATCCAATCACCGCTTCAATGATGTCCGATTCAATCACCTGTTTACGAATGGCTTGCTCTGAATCGCGAAACAGCACGCCATGTGGCCAAAGCATAGCAGCACGACCGGCACTAGGTTTTAAGCTTTTGATTATATGGGTATAAAAAGCATAATCAGCACAGCCCTGCGGTGGTACACCATAAAGATTACGACCATAGGGATCGGCGGCAAACTTGTCACGATTCCATTTTTTGATGGAGTACGGCGGGTTTGCAAAAATCACATCAAACTGCTTGAGACGATCATTTTCAATAAACTTTGGCTCAGCCAAAGTATCACCGCGCAGCACATCAAATTCTTCGATATCGTGCAGGAACATATTCATACGGGCGATAGCGGAGGTCAACAGGTTCACCTCCTGGCCATAAAGATGTACTGAGCGCCACTCTTCACCTCTTGCACGGAGATCCATCACTGCATTTAGCAACATCCCGCCAGTGCCGCACGTCGGATCATAGGCGGTTTCACCCGGTTTTAAGCCCATAATGCGCGTCATTAAATGCACGACTGTTCGGTTGGTGTAGAACTCTGCTGCCGTATGACCGGAATCATCAGCGAACTTTTTAATCAGGTATTCGTAGGCTTCACCAAGATCATCCTGGGCGACAGATTTAATACCCAGCGGAATTTTACTGAAATGCTCAATCAGATCAGCCAGCAGATGATCGGGCAGACGCTCTTTATTGGTCCACTGCGCATCACCGAAGACTCCATGTAAACGCGGGTTATTGGCTTCAATTAGTCGAAGAGCATTCTGGATAGCTTCACCAATGTTTTTACTGGTATTGCGGACCTTTTCCCAAGCTGCCTCAGAGGGAATGTTGAAACGGTGAAACATCGGCATGGCTGCATATTCGGCATCACCTTCATGGAGCTCCATCGCCTCGTTATATTCTTCCAGGTAGACATCAGACAAACGTTTGTAAAACAGCAACGGGAAGACATACTGCTTGTAGTCTGATGCGTCAATTTGACCACGAAGAAATTCGGCGGCTCCCCAGAGCAGCTCTTCCAGCTTTTTATTACTCATAGTACTCATACCTCGAACCCTTCTTTGATAAGCAGGGCTTCCAGCTCCTCTTCTGCTTTTTCCAGCTCAGCCAGTTTCCGCTGAAAATCTTTGAGCGCCTCTTCCACAGTGATGGTTTCTTCTTCGAGTGGCTTTTGCACATAACGAGCAATATTTAGATTGAAGTCATTTTCTTCAATCTCCTTCAGAGGTACCCAGCGTGCAACGCCTTCGATTTCTTTTGCATTTGGTCCCTGTTGAGCCAAGTCATGGTAGATTTTGTATATGTCATCAGCCTGTTTGTTGGACAGCGTATTCTGCGCACGCCCCTTGGTATAGATTTCTTCAGCATTGATAATCAATACATGATCTTTATGCGCTGCCGGGCGAGATTTGCGCAGCACCAAAATACACGCAGGAATACCAGTGCCGTAGAACAGATTAGAAGCGACACCAATAATCGCCACAATGCGATTCTCTTGCAGCAATTTGGTTCGAATTGCCCCCTCAGATCCGCCACGAAACAGCACACCATGAGGTAATACGACAGCCATACGCCCATTGTCGTTAAGTGAAGCAAACATATGCTGCACCCAGGCAAAATCACCATTTGTTTTAGGTGCCAGACCATATTGCTTACGGCCATAGGGATCGTTCGACCACAGATCGTATCCCCACTCCTTCAAGCTAAATGGTGGGTTGGCAACAACGCAGTCGAAGGTTTCTAAACGATCGCTTCGTAAAAACTTAGGTTCACGCAGCGTATCCCCGCGAACAATATCGAAATCCTCCTGACCGTGCAGGAACAGGTTCATTCGCGCGATGGCTTCGGTAGTCAGGTTTTTTTCCTGACCTTTAATTTTTAGCAAGCGCGGATCACCGCCGTTTTCTTTTACATGGTGGATAGTCTCAAGCAGCATACCACCAGTACCACAGGCGGGATCGTAGACACTCTCACCGGCTTTTGGATCAAGAATGTTAACCATCAAGCGAACAATAGTACGGGGGGTGTAGAACTCACCGGCTTTCTTATTGGCTTTGTCTGCAAAACGTTTGATTAGATACTCGTATGCGCGCCCCATATCATCGTCACGGACACTGGCAACGCCGAGATTCACCTTGTTGAAGTGATTAAGTAACGTAGCCAATAACTCATCAGAAAGGCGTTCTTTATTGGTCCAGCTGGCATCGCCAAAAATGCCATGCAGTTTAGGGTTTGCCAGTTCTATACCACGGAAAGAGTCTTTTAAGGCCTGACCGATGTCCTTGGTCTCAGCAAAAACGTCACGCCAGTGACAATTCTCAGGTATCTGGATACGGTGGAACATCTTACCTTTGGCAAGCTCTGCATCCCCAACGCTCTCCATCGCATCGGCAAATTCTTCGTCATATACATCACAAATGCGTTTGAAGAACAGGATGGGGAAAATGTACGTTTTGTAATCTGACGCATCAATAGGCCCAGTGATGATATGGGCAGCATGCCAAAGATGGGCCTCGAGATCTTTTAGGTTAATCAGTGTCATTGTTGTCTCTTATCGATCCTGCGGTGCTGGAACTCTCAGCAACTCATGGATTTCACAGTAAAAAAGCAAGCAAAGCGATTCCACAACCACCTGAGCGTTCAATAAGTAGACGCCTTTACCCAAGTTGCTTAAATCAAGGAAATCGTCAGAGATCATACTCTGGCATCAGAATGATACCAAGATGAAGGACTGATTTCCGCATCAATACCTTGTAGCCAAGGGGGATTACTCTTTTACACTTATTAGCGCAATAATGGCGGTATTTCCTCATTTCTCTACCGGAGCATCTTACGCGCTATGACCACTCTCGTTTTTTCCTATTCCCATGCAGATGAAGCACTACGCAACGAACTTGAGAAGCATCTATCCCCGCTGAAGCGAACCGGGAAGATCACGACATGGCACGATCGCCGCATCGTCCCAGGCCAGGAGTTTGAACGTCAGATCGACCACTATTTTTCGCAAGCAGATATCATCCTGCTCCTGATCAGCAGTGACTTTATCTCTTCAGATTACTGCTATCAGGTAGAGATGAAAAACGCACTGGAGCGGCATAACCGGGACGAGGCGGTGGTCATTCCGGTAATTTTAAGAGACTGTGCCTGGCATCAGTTAGAATTCGGCAGCATTATGGCGGCGACTATCGACGGTAAACCCATAACTAAGTTTGCCACCCACGATGAAGGCTACGTTCAGGTCGTCGAGGCCGTCTCGCGTGCCATTGCCCAGATGGAAGCCAAAAAACCACAGCAAACCACACATATCCCTTCACCGGCTCCGGCGAATCCGATGTTTCAGGGAGTAGATTCCGTTTTTACACCGCGTTCAAGCAACCTTTCTCTCCCTAAGAATTTTACCGATCTGGATAAAGATCGCGCCAGACGTGAGGGCTTTGAATATGTTGCCCGCTATTTTGAGAATTCGTTAGATGAACTCAAAAAGCGCCACCCCGGATTAGACATCGATTTTAATCGGCTTGATACAGATTCATTCACCTGTGCTGTGTATATCAATGGCAGTAAGGTCGGTCAATGTGGCATCTGGCGTGGAAATCAACACCATGGAATGGGGGATATTTGTTACAGCCAGGATAATGTTGTTCGAAACAGTATTAACGAAAGTCTAAGCCTTGCTGATAACGGTCAGACTCTTGGTTTTCGTGCTCTGATGGGAGGCTTCAGTCGCGGCACCTCGCGAAACGAACTATTGACGAATGAAGGAATGTCGGAACATCTCTGGGAAATGTTCTTTGGGCTAATCAAGCAAAGTATGTCCCGATAATTTACCGTATCACAGTCGGGCATACTGCCCGATTTTTGTGCTGTCATTATTAGCAAATCTCAATAGGGGTTGAGATTTGCTGCAACTGAACCTTATCAGAGTACTTTTACTTTGTAACGAAAATAACGGGTATAGGGTATGATTGAACAATCAATGATTTTTTCTTGTGCGTGGAGAAATTAACTCTATGAACTCACTAACTTTCATCAACTCCATTAAGAGTAAATAAAAGCGTATCATAAATACGCTTTTATAATTACAGCGCATATTATTTAATTTTGCCATCGAGTTTTTCTGATAGCCGTTTTTTAGTGTTAAGATTTTTTAAATCGATAATGAAATTTACGCTAGATGCTATTACCGCATATATGCAAAATAATTGTGCATAAATTAAAGAGAGTAAAAACCATAAACCAATAACTGTAAATGCTGATTGGTACTGCATAAATAGATAAGTCTTTATCACAAACGTTTTTACGACAACCCCAACCAATAACAATAACAAAATTAATGCTGAGGAAATAACTACCCCCACCAGCAACTTAACTCTCTTTAAGTCATCGTCAGAAAATATCACTGTCACCTTTGAGGGTTGAACAATTTTTAATACAGCGTTCGGATAAACATAAGCAATCCAGATCCCCATTATTGTAAAAATCATTGCTGATGTATTTTGCAAGATAGAAATTATAGGTTCAACATCTTTAAAATCTATATCTAGCCTAAAGCTGTAGCTTAAATAAGTTACAACCAAAACTACCAGTATATGCCAAACAATAACTTTAGATTTATTCATGGTAATTCCTGAATAGCTTGGGGGGCAGTGGCTTCCTCCGCGCCAACGCCAAATGGTGCAAGCAAACCATCGCGTTTAAATTGTAGGGCTGTGAAAAGGCGCTGCGCTGTATAATGGCCCGTTTCGTCCACACCACCGCCTGTTGTATCATCAATCGGCAGAACATTTTTTACCACAAAACTATTCAACCAACAAATACCACCCACTCCCTCTTTTCTAAACCCAAGGTTACGCCAACCATCTAAACCACCGTTGTAATCCTCGGCATATTGTTCGAAAATTTGCTGCAATTCTTCTGCCGTTGGTTTAGCTTCAATATTCACCTCAACTTTACGAGTATCTTTTGTAACCTCAGCAGAGACAAAAGGGAGCCTTCCGAAAAACCTTGTCCAATCGGATTGATTTACATCTCTTGCTGCAATCACTTCACGCTTAACAAAATGAGTTATGTCACGGGCGATAGCGCCCAGATCAGCTCGTGTAGTGAGTTTTGTGTATTGCTTTGAGCTGATACGAAACCACAAATTTCCAGTTTCACCTGCTTGCTGCGCAGGGAACGTTATTTTTGTGTAAGAACCTGTGCTCCCTTCTTTAATTTCTCGGCGTTTTTCTCTAAAATCAGCATGTAAGCAGACAAAATCTCTGAAAAATAAATTCATTAGATTGGTATCTGCAATTGAATTAGAGAATCGGATTGATGCAAACAAATTTTTAGATGGAATAAACCAATAATAGGATGCTTCACCCCAAATGACTCGATCTCCAGCGGTTGCATTATTAGCATCATATAAAGTGTTGTCATCGAGCCGCGCATCAGCTTTTATTCCATAAACACCATCACCACTTCCTACGGCTCTCCAAAGAACAAGGATATATTCACCCGTTTCTTCATCTTTTTCGATTGCTTTTAGATAAACCTTTTTACGATGAGAATAGCCAGGAGTTTCGTCATCCCAAAGAAGTGTGTCTTCTAGTGAAATTCTATCCTGAAACCACACATGGAGGGATGAAAGAAGGGTATCCATTTCAAGTGGCTCGCAATAATCATCATTGCCATAACGATAAAAACCAAGCTGTGTATACTTGAAAAATGTAACAATACCGACACTCATACACTCATCTCTCAAATGTGATTTTCCCAAGTATTTCATGAAAATATTGAAAGATGAAGAAAAAAGTACGAAGGCATGCATAGGGCAAGCCAGCAACACAGTAGTGCAGAATGGCTGTGTTTTATAGCTTGTTCTGCATGTAGGCCACCATTTGTATGGTAGCCCAATACGTTATGTACTCTCGCCCCACCGCAGATAGACAACTTTTATCGCGTTTAAGCATACAATTTTGTCATACTGAGCCTGAATTAATAGTAATCATAGGTTATTCATGCAGGCAAATACGTTTTCTTAAGTGGAACTAATAACTTAGTCTCAATATCCACTTGCTCATAGTTTTCCACTAACGCGCGTACCAAATCGTCAAGCGTCCATAGCGTCAACGGGATTGTAGAACGATCGGCCTCATAGCGTGCATCCTTACTGAATCCACCGGTGCTGACATACAGCCCGCGATCGTCTTTATGACGGCCACCGATAAAGCTACGGATTTGCTGGCTGCTCATCTGTTCCCGTCGGTGCTTCACCTCAACAATAATGCGCGGATTTTCGAATCCGAAACCGTCAGGCGAAGCAATGATATCTTTCCCACGGTCAGCACCTGCAGGCGATACCTGAGTTTTATATCCCATGCTGCGTAACACGCCAGCGACCAGATTTTGCATCTCATCCCAGTCGAGACGGTTGATACGATCCTTGATGCCTTCAAAAGCGATCATTTCCATGTCGCGCAGAGGATTAGAAACGACCTCATCCTCCTCACCTGAAACAGGTACTTCCGGCACGACATCTGAGATAGGCTTTTTGCCCTGCACTAATTCATTCACGGCAAAATCAGGCACCTGAAAAACAGTCAGCGTTGAGCCAAGGGTGTTTCTGGTTGCATCGCTCAGGCTATCGCGCTTAATTTCTTCTGCGTTCCACTTCACTTTACGAGCGATGCCCATGCCATCTTCAAGCCACTCGGCATGAAACTCAAAATCTGAGGCGATTTTTCCTATTAAATAGGTCCGATTAGAAGGTGAATAAGTGATAGCCCAGTCACCTTTCTGCATCTCATTCACAAAGCGCCAGACCTGAGAAGCACCGGAGCGAACTGTGCCAGGCTTAGTCTGTGGCTCAAGCTCCTGATACCGGGTAAACAACTGCTCTCTTGAGCATCCCGGTTTCACATAGGGAGCGAGCTGCGACCAGCCGATTGCAACAACCTGTTTGTCCCTGAAGTCATCGTACAATTTTCCGCCATCGCCGCGGATCATCCACATTTTAGTCGCCACAATAATTCCTTCTGAAAATGCTTCACCGTGAAGACAGAAACTGTCTACCGGGATATGGCCATTCCATTCAGCCATCTTACGTTGGAAAGCAGTCGATAAGATGGCCAATCACAATTCCTACCCTAAACCTGACGCCTCTCAAGGCTATTATAAATTGCCTCAATCTCGCCCTTCAGGTTATCACCGCAATAAACCATCGATGTATCGTATCGTTCATATCGCGCTTCACGTGTCGCACTAAACCAGTTGAACGATCCCACGCACAGCAAACCATCATCACCAATAACAATTTTGCTATGAACACGATTGACCAGTTTTGTCGCAATACCAAGGGCGTTCAGTTTCTCCAGCACCGCTTTGAGGTTCTGCTGCTTCTCTTTTCGCTTCTCAAAATCACTATGTTCAGTGTTGTAGCTTCTGTCAGTGACAATCGTGACGTTAATACCACGTGAACACGCCGCAATCATGGAATCAAGAAAACCGGTTTGCTCCAGTTTTTGCCAGGTCAGCCATGGAGAAACTATCGTGATGTGTTTACCGGTATTTTCAAACGTCTGATTCAGGAAATTATCATGCTGCTCCACACCATGGAGTGTGTAGATTTTGGTCTCGGAAGTTTTTAAATCCTTACGCTCTTTATAATCAAAAGTGAGCGCATTCTTCTCTGACTCAAAGAGATATTTTGCCAGTAATCCCCGCGGAGATGAGGATGGCTGGATCTCAAATAGGTCCATATCGCCGAAGACCAGGAAACTGTCCTTCGCACGGGAGACAGCAACGTTCAGCATGCTGTTATCGCTATCAATAAACCCGCCATCCTCATGCTTTGAATAGACTGGCGAGAATATAACAATCGCTCTTTCCGCCCCCTGAAGAGAATGCACGGTGCCCACCGTGAGCGACGTTTCATTCGCGCCTGTACTGATGCCTTGTTTACCCAGCGCCTGTTTGATGGTCGATACCTGAGCGCTAAAAGGCGTCACGATACCGACAACCTCATGAAGCGATTTGCCGTAATGCGCTTCAATATCTTGCTGGTTATCTGTCAGCCAGGCCGCTATCGTTTCAGCCTCAAGCAAATTATATCGACTTCCGCTTCTTGCCAGCTCTCCTTTACCATCAATATGGAGATAACCCATTGCGGGTATTAAATTGCTCTCTTCCCCCCCTCTTTTAGGCAACAACTTACCGTGATAGCAGAGCGCATTACAGTATCCAATAATATTATCGAAACACCGGCGGTGTTCATATAAGTACATTCCACGAGCCAGTTCGGGATCATATTGATAGCGTGAGGCACACTGCGCTATTTTCATGACGCTGCCAGATGCAGCGCTTTTACCAAGCTCTGCGATTGCCGTATATTTCTCAGTAATCTCTTCTTGCGTACTACCTGACAGAATTTTTTCCGCCAGCATGTTACCTATATCAATAGCGGGAGCAATACTCCATATTGGCGGGATCTGTTCCGTATCACCAATCACTAATGCCTTTTTAGCTAAGGCAAACGAGGCAGCAGCCACTTCAGGAAGCACCTGCCCGGCTTCATCGACAATGAGTAAATCAGCGAAGTCATATAAATAGCTTTTCTCGAATTTACGTTGGCCTTTGTGTTCACTTATCTGCATATTGCCGGGCAGCATATAGCAGGTCATGACCACACATGGAGTGAGTTTCATTCGGCGTTGCCAGCGGGCGGTTACCCCTTTAGCTCCTTTCTTGCCCTTCTCTTTTTGCAGATCATCGATCTTAGCCATATCCATTAGCCAACGACCTTCCCAGTAGTGGGTGGTCAGTAAGAATGCAGGGAAGCGAATCTGCGTATCAGCCAGTTCATCTGCCTGTGAGAAACTCAGCTCCTCGTTGCCCTCATGCCCTAAATCAAGTGCCAGATTCTGCCACTTCTGAGCCGCCTGCTGTTCTTTAAGAACAATTTCATGGGCGGAGTCAATCTGCTGCCGGTATGTTGTTTGCTCGCGCTCAGCGGAGTTGAGCAGTCCATCAATATTACGTTCGATGGTTTCAGGATCAGACCACTGATTTCCCGCAGTCAGCGCACCTAATTTATCTTCGAGAAACAGTTGTATTTGGTACTGCCGCTTACTGCGAACCGCCGGAAGCCAGGAAAATAATGAATAGATCAGGGATTCACTGGCCCGATATTTTTTCCATTCCGTTTTAGCACTCTTCAGCAGAGTGACTTTTTGTTCTTGCCCGGAGAGTAATTTATTTAGATTAGTGAGATATTGCTCAATGTCATTAGCAATAAGCTCTCGCGCCTCCCGAACCTGGCTTAACGTTTGCCATGTTGCGTTCAGTCTTACCAGTTGTTCGAATTTTTCTGCCAACTGGCCATGCAGGAGTTCAATGACCTTTTCAGGGGATGAACAATCTTTTTTAGGAAAGGCTGCCTTAGCTTTCTCCAGATAAAACAGCAGTGCATCCTCTACATACTCTTTTGACTCAACCTGGTTGAAGAAATCTTCAGTTTGGTATTTTTTGGCTGCCTCGGCTTTACGAGTGCTTGAGGGGAAATAAGCACCGAAGCTTTTCAGCTCTGGCAACCATCGTCCGGCCATTGCACCAGTACCCTGGGAAAAGTCTTTCCCGAACGCCTCGATAATGTTCGTTACAGCCTGGTTATTCGTTGAAGTCGCGATAATAACCGGAGGTTCCGCTTTTTCGAGAGCCGCTCTGGCCCATTGAGTGGCGATAATAGAAAGCACCAGCGTGGTTTTCCCGGTTCCCGGAGGGCCGTTAACGGCAAGGATATCGCCATGCCTGGCATCCAGAAAATGGCTTAAGGCATCGCGCTGAGCCTTTGCCAGCGGGAACTTATCTCCGGAGTGTCCAAGCCTGTCGCTGAATTTTGCTTCCGGATCGAGCAAAGACTCTGCAGCATGAACCTCCCGCGAGGCGAAACGATTGAAAAGCGGCACATCCTTTTTGCAAACAAGCAGGTGGTCATAAAGCGAAAGGATATGGAAACTGGCGCCGCCAGATTGCGCCGTTTTAACAATATAACCGTGCTCAGCGAGTTCATATTGCTCGGGATTTTTAATCCAGTCGCCGACAACATTCTTCAGTAGCCTCTCTGAATCATCCAGATATTGACGCCAATCCTGCTGCCAGGCTACATATCGTGCTTCTCGTTCTTCATCCGTTTCGGCAGCGTTATCAACGCTGTCATCAAAGTTGATAGAGAATGACGTATGTGTCGTTTTATATTTGTCATACTGCTCAATCTCACCAATCGAAAATGCCCCTTTTGGCAAAGGTTCAAGCAGGTCTCTGGGAATGGAGGTCGCTGGCGTCGGATATAAAAAACCTTCACGGCTCAACAGTGCTGGCGTCACTATCGGGGTAACAATATCAGGCGCACCAGCGGAACGGTCCTTACCATGCTGCAGTAACCGGAAATAAACCTTTGGCCGCAAGATGACATCGACTGTTTCGACGTCGTCTTTTTCTCCCTCAAAAAATTTACCGACGATCGCTTCGTCAAGACGTCCCGCCGCTATCCCATGCCAGTGAGTGAAATTTTTGGCGTCTTTCCGTTCAAAACTACCCTTTCCTGACTCA
This sequence comes from Citrobacter sp. Cu096, assembly GCF_030332285.1. Taxonomy (NCBI): domain Bacteria; kingdom Pseudomonadati; phylum Pseudomonadota; class Gammaproteobacteria; order Enterobacterales; family Enterobacteriaceae; genus Citrobacter; species Citrobacter sp. Cu096. The sequence continues at coordinate 217,242 of NZ_JAOWID010000018.1, read as the reverse complement.
GCATCTGCCAGCGAGTTGCGCCAGTATGAGGCAAACCCTAAAGCATTTTCATCCATTACCAGTCCTATGACTCAATGAAATCCATTGATTTATCGAATATAAAATCACCGTATGGATAACTATTGTCCACGTTGAAAAGCTGGCTGCAATGTTTTGTTCACGCTTCGATACAAATACTCGGGTTATACGGAGTCCAGGAGGCAACCATATCCTGCTGCATGGCACATAAAAGCTTTATAACCGAAGCAGCAGAGGGTTACCGATTGCACAGCACGCTCCAGAAGCCAGTGAGCCCTACTGGCAGCGTTCAATGCAATATTGGAACCTGTAAGTTCAGAAAATAGCGCTGTCGAAGATGGTTCTGTATGTAGGCTCTCCAGCTATTGTTTTGTCCGATGCATGCGAATAAAAGCATTCAAAAGGTCGCCTTCACCATGCATGACAGAAAAAGAATATTCACATTCTTTCTTTATCAAGATTCCACATAATTCCTTGTGCAAATCTACATTAACACCCTTTCCTTTCTGCGCTTTCTTCACACCGAGCTCACATGAACTGATTAATTCAACGTTACAGGGTTTCTTCAAACAATTCACACCATCAATAAAGCCCTGGAGAATGCATCTATTTGCGGTCGTATCACTGTAGGAGAAGGTCAGATATTTTATTTTCCCTTCACATTCCAGCACAACTTCCGCCGAACCTTCACGTGTTGCAGCATCACAACTTCCTGTTGAATATATTTTTACCATCTTCATTTTGTACCTTTCCCCTTACCAAACGAATCATGATATCCTATATCAAAGGTATTCTCGTCAAAACTCAACTATCTCAGTAAATTCTCCCGATGCCATTCCAGATAACAATACGATTCAACAGAAAACGTCTTTATTTTCTCTGGCAATAAAAATTGCTCTTTAACACTAATATCCAGCTCATCACTAATTAATAAACGCCCATCGTTCTCAAACGAAATCCATCCCTGATCGAATAAAATATCAATATGCGCGGCCAGTATAATTCCATTAAACGGATCAAGGCGTTCATTCCCATTCTCGCAGGCAGCCCACGGTTTTATATGGCTGGCACGGAGTAACGGCGCAAAAGTTGTTCCCGTAACAGGGCATGCCGGATACAGCATGAGACAATTTTTCCGAAAGGTACCCTGCCCAAGCCGTGCCGCAATCAGCTGCTCGCGTACGGTATCTTCAATACTTTTATCCTGCTGAATAATAAGACAGTCACGTTGCGCCTGTTCATCTCCACCAGAAGATATTAACGAAAGAACGCGCTGCTCAATCGCACTCTCTGAAAGCAGACTCAATCGCTGATGCACACGCTGCTCTGAATGAGAAAGTTCCGCAGGAGCACCCTGTTTGTCCCGCCAGCCGACACGCGCATCAGTAAGCCATAAATCAAAACGATCACGCCTATTTCTTAGACTATTGCGAAACTCGCTGGCGGTTTTGCCCGCGCCAAAACGAGGATAAAACAAGGCAAAAGCCTCTTTCCATTTCTGAACACCCAATCCCACAGGTGGTTGAGATTTACCGTACTTCGACAAATACCACGCCACTTCAAGCAAATCGTCTTCCGAGCTATTCAATGTTACATCCTGTTTTTCCAGCGTAATTCATCACCGGATTATGTCTGAAAAGATCGTTAACTAAACTGATCAGGTTAGTTGTTTTAGCAAAAACTTCTCACACCGGTTTTCACCATCAACAAGCACTACACGCAACCCACAACACAAAAAGGAACGCCCCATGCCCCCACACAAAATCCGCCAGGAGTGGCTGACGCTGGACGAGGCCGCAGAAGTCATCCGGCAGCACAACATCACGTTGCTGCCCGCCGATCTGATCCGCCACGCCCTGCACGGCGATCTGCCACTCTCGGTCTACTTCCCTTCACCCGTACTTCTGAGACCACTCAATCCCCCTTGCCGCTTTGCCTGCCGATTCAGCAAGCCGCCCTTTCCACCTTCCCTGTGCAACAAACCCGGCAACCGCAAAGTGATGGCTAACTCGCCACCATGCAGACGCGACCCGACTCTGCAACTGACCACCAGCCATCTGTGGAATTTGCCGTTAATCGGCCTTGAACGCCTGCTGCTCCACCAGCAACTGGCGAAAACGCTGAATCGCCCTTGCCCCAATGATACCCACTGCTGCAACCAGATTGGCATCGTGGTCTGCGATGAGAACGACAGCTACTACCAACTCTGTTGCCGCAAATCGTTGCGGGAGCTTTTACTGGAACTGCTCGCCACGCAAAACAACCTCCAGGAAGAGCTACATCTGCTGATTGGCCAACTGTATGGTAATGGCCGCAATAACCTGAAATCCCGACTCAGTCTGTCCGTCTGCTACCTGCAGGACACGCTGCCTCCTGACGCACTGTTCGTCATCCGCCGCATCCACCTGGAGGCTTTTCTGGATCACTATCAACCCGAATCAAAGGAACGGATCACCTCCGCGCTTTCCCGTTTGCTGTGGCTGGCCTGCAAGCACAACCCGCAACTGGACGATGAAATGCTGGAGCATCCCTACAAACTGCTGAACATTTTCGAATGCTGGGCGCGCGAGGAAGGTATGCACCTGCCGCTAAGCCCCGAGACGTTGAAAACCGCACTCCAGCGCGGCACACCGCCGTAACGCGATCAACTAACCCTTTCAACCAACAACTCTCACTAACCCAGATAAGGATTTTTACTTCCTGGCAGGGACGCTGCTGCTTTCATAACCACGTCCATCGTGCTGATGTGAACGAATCTGGACACAGGAGGAATGGTTATGAATAGCGACAGATTTTTACGCTTACGCCAGGTGGAAGACAAAATCGGCTTCGGTAAATCGTGGATTTACCGGCAAATCCAGCTGCAACAGTTTCCGCCATCCATTCGACTCAACAGCCGCCACGTCGCCTGGCTGGAAAGCGAGGTGGACGCGTGGATCCACCAGGGCATCCGCCTCACACGCGATGTCTGAATGCCGGAGGAAGATTATGCGCGCTTCACACCTGCTCAACCGCTGGCTTCACGGTGCCAGCACTACCTGAGAACAGGAGATGGTACAGGTCAGTCTGGAGCAAATCCAGCCGTTCTCTCTCAATCCCCGCGTCACCCGCAACCCCGGCTATGATGCGCTGAAAGCGTCAATTCTCGCCCGCGGGCTGGATAACCCGCCGGTGTTGACCCGTCGCCCCGGTGATGAAAAATACATGCTCGCCAGCGGCGGGAATACGCGCCTCGCCATCCTCAATGAACTGTGGCAGGAGACACAGGATGAGCGTTACCACCGCGTCTGCTGGCCGTTCAGACCATGGCCTGAAACGCTGTCACCGCAGCAGGGCGAAGTCCAGTGCCTGATCGGCCATCTGGCCGAAAGCGACCTGCATAATGGGTTGATGTTTATCGAACGGGCGGAAGGGGTCCTGCACCTGCGCGATCTTTACCTCGAGGCAGGTATTGAATGCCCGACGCAGCTGGCGCTGGCGGAGCAACTCACCCGCGACGGCTATCCCGTCAGCCAGTCGCAAATCAGCCGGATGTTACAGACCGTCGACTGGCTGCTGCCCTGCATCCCTAACGCGCTATATGGCGGTCTGACCCGAAAGGTTATCGATCGCCTGCTGGCGCTACGCAGCGCAGCGGAACAGGTCTGGGCAAAGCTGATGCCGCTGGAACGCCAGCCGGAATTTGCCGACCTGTTCAGCACCGCCCTTGCCACCTTCAATGGCGAGCCGGAAGGCGTGGTACCGCAACTGGTGCAGGACGAACTGCTCGGCGAGATGAGCTGTCGCAGCGGCATGAGCTGGAATACGTTGCTGGCGGAACTGACCGATGGACAGAGCAAGCGGCAGGCTCTGCTGGGGCCCCCGGTCGAAAAGGTCCTCTGGCCGCCACCATCGGAAGTGGAAAAAGCACCACTACCAGAGCCTGAGCTACCGACTGAACCCGCCAAGCCAAGGCCCTCACCGCTGGTGCATACGGCACGGTCGCTGTGTGCCTGCTGGGGACTGGACGCCTGTATCCAGCCGGACGACAGCGCTCCGGCGGGTTTCACCCTCGCACCCTGCGACGAATTTCCCCATCCGGCGGCGCAGCGCTGCTATCAGGTGCTGGCAGCCCTGAATGGCGACACCAGAACGCCGATGCCCGCCCTCGAATTGTTGCTGTCGCCGGACTACGACAACGTTCAGATCCAGCAACTGATGCAGCTTATCAGCCTGTGCCGCCAGCGGCGGCTGCGGGAGGTTCACCATGACGCCTTCAGTTAACCAGGCGGTGCTCACCCACATCGTCCAGGCGCTGAAAGAGGGGCAAATCCGCTACTGTGAATCGCTCGGCTTCAGCCCGCAGGAACTGTGCGAGCTGACGCGTCTCACCGCCGACGACATCCTGTTTCTCAGCAACAGCGCGGTACAGTTCATCACCACCCACATTGACCACGAGATGCTGGGCCGGATGCTGGCGAGGATGGAGCAGGAGCGGCTGTTCCAGCAGCGTCTGGAGCAAGCCCTGTCGCTCGGTGCGTCCATCGAATTCATCAACCACTACTTTGGCCTTTCTACACCGGAAGTCTGCGCCCGGCGGCGGCTGATTGGCCTGTTTGTCCGGCAAGGGCGAAACAATGCTCCGGATGAGCAGGTGGAGACACTGGTATGGAACGAGTGGCAGAAAACGGGCGTGAATAAGCTCGACTCACCCGAAGCGCTGACCGCCATGATGACAATGGCCCGCGAACACGACCTGTCGCTGACGGTCATCTGGAACCTGCTGCGCCAGTGGAGTCAGGAGAAGCTGCTGCATGAAGAGTGACGATCGGCTGCTGTTTCTCGGCAACCCGCAGCAGAGCGTGCCGAAGCGCCTGCTGCTGGCGCGCAACCTCTCCCCGCGCGACAAGTTCGCGTGGCAACTGCTGCGCCTGCATGCCCGCGACGATGGCAGCGGCGTCTTCCCCTCCTACAACGACCTGCAGGGCTGGCTCTCTGACCAGCCTGAGGGCGAGAAGGCCTCGCGCAGTACCGTCAGCAACACGCTGATGATGTTGCGGATCACCCGCTGGCTGAGCCTGTGCCAGCGACTGCGCGACGAGCAAAGCGGCAGGATCACCGGCAATCTCTACGCCCTGCACGATGCACCACTGACTCATGCCGATGCCTGCCGGATGGACAGCGAATATCTGGCGCTGCTCACCGCCTGCTCGCACCACCGCAACCGGCGTATCCGCACCACTGCCATCGGGCTGCTGCTCACCCTGCAACAACCTGTGGATAGTGGACGAACCTGCACTGAGTCTCCATTGAAGACCGCCCCTGGTCTTAATCGAGGACTCAGTAAAAAATGCCCGGGTCTTCAATTAAGACTCAGTGATGTGGCGGGGGCTGGCGGGCAACCTGAGCCGCATTGCGTACATACTGGTACAGATTTAAACAATAAACATCAAAAGCGTACGCAACTGCTGCACTGGCCTGTGGATAATCCCTTCAGCGCCAGCGAGCGCCGCGCCGCCGAACACGCGATGCGCAATCTGGATCCCGCTCTCTGCCAGCAGGTGCTGGACAACTGTCTGTGGCGGATCGCCGCCCACGATATCCATCGCCCCCTCGCCTATCTTCTGGCAACGCTGGAGAAGGCCAGACGGGGCGAGTTCAATCAGTTACGGCGCAGGCGGAGATAGTCCCTATTTTATGCGCGCCGCATAAAGCCGGTATACCAGCTATCAATCAAACATCATTCATCGACGAAATTAACTTTCTGTGAACCAGATGGGGTTCCTGTCGCCTGGCTCATTGCGCGGACCGACACTGCGGGCATCTGAATCCATGGAGAATTTCCGATGCCTGACACAACCCTGTTCAGCGATATCCGCATCACCCTGCACACCCGCGTCGCCGCCCGGCTGTGGCAGGCGCATCCCACTGGCATGCTGCTCTGTCTGGCGTTACTCAGGCGTCTGCTGCGCGCCGAAGAGGCCGACGATCCGTGGGCCGCCCACTGGCTGAAGCAACTGCGCATCCGCCTGAACCTGATCGCGCACCTGCTGAAGCAAAAAAACCGTCGGCTGGACCAAGCCTTCGCCAGCCTGCCGGGCGCTATCCACACCACGCAGGTCAGTAACCCGTCCCCGACCGAATTCATCCTGCCGCTGGCGCTGTTCTCACCGCCCGGTTCACGCCTGCTGCAGCAGTTGATTGATTACGATCTGCTGGTCCGCCGAACTCTGCTTGCCTGGCACCTCGGCCTTATCACCCAGGCGGAGAAGCGCGATTTCATTGCCACCATCCCACGCCTGATGCTCCAGGTGTTCAGCTTCGTGAACCGCTTTCGCACCACCGGCGTGACTCGCGCTGACGTGCGCGCGAACAGTCCGCTGGCGCAGACGATGGCGCATAAGCTCGGGAATTTGCCCAAAAAGATGCTTGCGGAGATCCTGCGTGATGCTCGGTGAAGACGACGAAGAAAGCGCCGCCCGCAAAAGCTCGCTAAAGGGCCTTTTAAAGGCCTTTAAGGGTAAGGGAGAGCTGCGAGCGCTGGTGCGGGAATTACAGGCGCTGCGCGCGCAACTGCAACAACGCCAGCCGATGCTGAAACAGGCGGTGTATGAACTGCCGGGACGCAACGTACCACTGATCCTGTGCAGCAACCCGGCGCGCTCCGGCGTCAGCTATCTGCGCTGGCGTAATCTGGACAACAACCGTTCGGGAGGCGTGGCGTTGCAGGAGGCCATTCAACAGCCGGACGCGAGCGATGAACTGCGCGATGGGCTGATGGCGCTCGAATGGCGGCGGCAGGTGCTGAATACGCAGCTTTCGGTGGTGATGTTTATGCTGCGCCGGATACAGCCCTTAACCACGCTGGTTTAAAATTTTGTGCAAAGTTAAACCCTGAGTGTCACTTTAGCGAAAATTTTAAATTCACCTCATGCACCTTAAAACAGGCACTATCCGTTTAATGCGCGTTTTAAGGTGCAATTTTTACCTTCTCCCTCCAATTTCCCCTGTCGCCTGATCCCTCCGGCACACCATGCTGAACTCCCTTTCACCGGAGACAGCCCATGCAACTTTACCTGTGCGAAAAACCCTCTCAGGCGCGCGATATCGCCCGCGTACTTGACGCCCGTAACCGCAGCGACGGCTACCTGCATAACGCCACCGTGACCATCACCTGGTGCTTTGGCCATCTGCTGAGCATGGCCGCGCCGGAGGATTACGATCCGGCGCTGAAACACTGGCGGGCAGAGCATCTGCCGTTTATTCCCCCGGCATGGCGGTTGGTGATCCGCCCGGAGGTACGCAAGCAGTTCCGTATCATCGAAAAGCTGCTGAAACAGGCAGATGCAGTGGTGATTGCCACCGACGCCGATCGCGAAGGCGAAACCATCGCCCGTGAAATTCTGGAACAATGCCGCTGGCGCGGCCCGGTCCAGCGACTGTGGCTGTCGGCGCTGGATGAGGCCAGTATTCACAAGGCACTCGCCGCGCTGCGATCCGGCGACAGCACGTTTACGCTGTATCAGGCTGGACTGGCGCGCGCCCGCGCTGACTGGCTGGTCGGTATCAACATGACCCGCGCCTGCACGCTGATGAACCGACGGCACAAAGGCGTGCTCTCCGTGGGCCGGGTGCAGACGCCGACCCTGCGTCTGGTGGTGGAGCGCGACCGGGAGATCGCGCGCTTCACGCCCCGCCCTTACTGGCGCGTGGATGCCCGGCTGCACACTGAGGGAACTTCCTTTCTGGCGCAGTGGCAGCCTGATAGTGCGTACTGTGACGACGAAGGCCGCGGTATCCGAGAGTCCGCCGCCCGCGAGGCCGCCGGGCATCTGCAACAGGCCGGCACCGCGCTGGTAATGGACGTGACCACCCGCCGGGAGAAAACGCCGCCACCGCTGGCTTTCACCCTCAGCGCCCTGCAACAGACCTGCTCGAAACAGTGGGGCATGGGCGCGCAGGAGGTGCTGGATATCGCTCAGCGCCTGTATGAAACCCATAAGGCCACCACCTATCCGCGCACCGACTGCGGCTATCTGCCGCTCTCCATGCACGCTGAAGCGCCGCAGGTGCTGGCTGCGCTGGTCGCCAGCGACGCCTCACTCCAGCCCCTCGCCACGCAGCTAAATTTGCAGCAGCGCTCCCGGCTGTGGGACGACAGCAAAATCACCGCCCACCACGGCATCATCCCGACCCGTAAAACGGTGGATCTGGCGCAGCTGAACGACAGCGAACGCAAGGTCTACGGCCTGGTGCGCAGTCATTTTCTGGCGCAGTTTCTGCCGGACCACGAGGCGGATAAAACCGAGCTGCGCCTGAACTGCGCCGGGGAAACGCTGACTGCCCGTGGATCAGTAGTGATTGTCAGCGGCTGGCGGCAGCTATTTTTGCGCGAGATGGCGACCCAATCGCCGGAAGAAACGCAGGCGCTTCCCGCCCTGCAACAGGGACAAACCTGCCAGGTGGAACAGGTGGACGTTCGCGCCCGCCAGACCCAACCGCCGGAGCACTACACGGAAGGGACGCTGATTGCCGCGATGAAAAATGCCGCCCGTTTTGTCAGCGATGAACGCCTGAAGCAGCGGCTGAAAGAGAACGCCGGTATTGGCACCGAAGCCACGCGCGCTGGGATTATCCAGACGCTTCTTAAGCGCGGTTATCTGATTAAGCAACGCCGCTTTCTGCTGGCAACGGATACCGCCAGCACACTGATTGACGCCCTGCCAGAAACGCTGAAAGATCCGGGCACCACTGCACTGTGGGAGCAGATGCTGGATGACATCGCGACGGGGAAAATGGGGCTGGAGGCGTTCCTGGTGCAGCAGCAAGAAGCCGTTACAGCGCTCACGGCTCAAATAGTCAGAGGCCAGAAAAGCGCCTCATCAGGTTAGCAAAACGCCCGGCATTTGCCGGGCGTGAAAACAACGACAGTCAACGATTACGGCTTGTGTTCAATCGCCGGGTTGTTGTTGATGGCGATGCGCTGCGGTTTCTCTTCTTCCGGAATATCCTGGTGTAATTCAATCGCCAGCAAGCCGTTTTCCAGCGAAGCGCCGGTCACTTTCACATGCTCCGGCAGACTATAGCTGGCCCGGAAGTCGCTACGGCTGATACCCCGATGGATCCATCCTTCTTCGCCGTTTTCGGTTTCTCCTCTTCACGTTTACCGCTGATGTTCAGCTGACCGCCGACGGTTTCAATTTCCAGTTCGCTCTCTTTCCAGCCCGGCACGCTGAGCGTCAGTTCATAGCGATTATCCCCCAGCCGCCGGATATTGTAAGAAGGCGTGGAGGGCAACGGCGTACTGCCGGTTAGCTGGCTAAAAAGGCGATCGATACGGTTAAAACGGTCCGCAAACAGAGAGTCAGAGAGATCGTGTAATACAGGAAAAGTTCTGAGAGTCATCATGTACCTCCTGAACAGTAAAAAGAATATTCAAAAAGTTCATGTCTTGTGGGCAGGTGTTCCTTACCCGCTTCCTATATGAGGTTACTGCACAATATTTCAACTCACCGAAGCGCAATTTTGTGATATGAATCACGCATTATACTCCCGGCCTGTCACGGAAATTATTCAGCCACCGGTAACAAATCTCGCTGTCCTCTCATCCCGAAAACTGTTGCTGTAATGCCGTTATCAGCAAAACCCGCCATGCATTCCTGAAACGCGGAGGCGCACAGCGCGGAATGCCCGTAATGCCAGTAACTTAGAGGCCTTGCAGCCAATGAGCCAAACCCGAAGCGGGACGTTCCCGCGCATGGGGCGCTCCGCACCTTCAACACGGAGACACCACCATGAACGATACCCATTACTTCAACCTGTACACCAGCGGTCTGGGCTACCTCAACCGGATCCGGGAAGTGACCCCGAAAAAAGGCGAATCGTTCCTGTGCTGCGACATTGCCGCACTACGGGGCGAAGCCAGCAACGCGGAGCACACCTGGTTCGACTGCCGCGTCAGCGGCAAGGAAGCGCTGAAACTGGTACACCGCTGTATCGACGCCTGCGAGCAGAAACGCAAGGTGCTGATCCAGTTCCGCCTCGGCGATCTGTATGCCGACACCTTTGTCTACAGCAAAGGCGACCGTAAAGGCGAAACCGGCGTCAGCCTGAAGGCCCATCTGCTGCACATCGGGCTCATCAAAATTGACGGTGAAGAAGTTTACCGGGCAGAGCGCGAAGCTGATTCACAGCCAGCGCCAGCCACACCGCCAGCAGAGCCTGTAGCGCAGTTCTAACGCACAGCATTCACCCTGCCGGGGAAATTCCCCGTCGGGGCGTTTCCCTGGTCTTTTACCGGAGAAACGCATGATGAATACCGTATTGAACTCACGTGAAGAAGCCCCTGACCGGGACAAACTGATTAACCTTGATGACGAGGCGCTGGACGCAGGCTTGCCGCTGGATCTGGCCATTACTCTTCCGGCCCACAAGCACTGTCTTGAAGACCGGAATGACAACGACATCAGGGACTTGCTGAAAGGTGTTGAAATGGCAGCGGTAGTGGCCTTTATCTCTCACCAACCGCCGCAGCGCACCATTCGTATCGACTACCGCTGGGTGCTGTCGCAAAAAACTAACGGCAGCACGCAGCAGCAAACCGTCAGATTGACGTTACGCGTTCATTTTTCTGAGCAAGGCATCCCCATTGCCGCTACGCTGGGGCTGATGGGGGAAAGATTCCCTTACTGATCTGATTTTGCGCCCGGAATAACGGGCGCTATTTTTTGACGCTGCAAACAGTTGTCGGTAGTCCCCAGTCCTCTCATCCAGCACGCTCCTGTAAAAGCTCTGTGGAGGATGCGATGAAACGACTGCTGCCAGCCCTGCTCCTGTTTATTTTCAACGGCGTGGCCACCGCCTCCCCTGCCACGCCAGAAGTCGTCCGCTACGACCGCTATCTCCTGGTCAGCACATCACCGCAACAGCCGCCACTCGAACAGCTTATAGCCCTGTCCGTTCCGCCCGGTTTTCACCCAACGTTAGGGGAAGCGTTACAGTACCTGCTGCGCGACAGCGGCTGGGCTCTGTGTCTTGCCGATGCGCGCCGGGCGCAGCTTTATGGGCTCCCGTTACCGCTGAGCCAGTACAACACCGGCCCCCTGCGCCGGAATACCGCCCTGCAACTGCTGGCTGGCCCGGCGTGGCGGATGACCACCGACGAAAATCGTCGCGAGATTTGTTTTGCCAGTGACAGTTCCCTCCCCCCGACGGTGGCTTACCGTCATCCCGTGTCTCTCCGCCCATTGGGGCCGCTAACGGCCCCGTTTTTTCTCGCCGGGATCCTACAGCGTGGTGATATCCACCTGGCCGTAATTGTGCCGCCGGAAGCCGTTTACCTCCATCAGGTGGTGTGGCTGCGCAGGGGAGAGCAGTGGCGCGGCTGGCGGCTGGAGCGGTTTGATGAGCACCGGGCGGTATTCCGTCACGGCAAACGCCAGTTGACGCTGAAGATGCCGGAGTAAGCGATGAAACGCCTGATTCTCCTGTTACTGTTCACCGCCAGCGTGTGGGCGCAACCGCTTCAGGTGCAGACCAGCCAGAACGCGGACTCAGCTCTAAGACCGCTGAGCACGCAACAGCAGGCCACCGTCTGGGGCGTCACGCCAGAGGAGTGGCAGCGCTATCTCACGCAGAAACAGCAGGCGCGCGGCGTCTGGTCGCCGGGGCTCGATCCGCTGACCACGCTGGGCGTCGAAGCCGACACAGACCACGAACGTCAGCGCTTCGCCGAACTGCTGGTCAGGCAGGAATACCAGCGGCTGGAGAAAGAACTCGCCTTTCAGCGCGCCTATGACGCGGCCTGGCAACGCCTGTATCCGGGCCTGACGCCGCTGAAAACCACCTCTGCCAGCACTTCCCGCGTTTCGCTGTTCGTCAAAGATGACTGCCCGCCCTGCGACAGTCTGCTGCGTACCCTGCTGGCGCAACAGCGTCCGCTGGATATCTGGCTGGTCAACAGCGAAGGTGATGATAACCGGGTGCGCCGCTGGGCGATGGCGCATGGCATTGACGCAAAACTGGTGAGTGAACACAGCATCACGCTTAACCACGACGCGGGCAGCTGGCTTCTTTTGGGGCAGAGCAAAATTCCGGTGGCGCTGGAACGTAAGGGGGAACAATGGCACGAGGTCCTGCCCTGATCCTGCTGCTGCCCTGCCTGACGCTGGCACAACCCCTGCCGGAAGCGTACCTGCGCGCCGCGGAGCATTTCCGCGTGCCGCCGGAACTGCTGTGGGCCGTCACACAGACCGAAAGCGGAGCGAACCTGAGCGGCAAACATCGCCCATGGCCGTGGACGCTCAATATCAAAGGCACCGGCTACCGCTACGCCAGCCGGGAGCAGGCCTGTCAGGCGCTGCTGGCCGCCATCCGCAGCACCAGCCCGAAGCGCATTGACGTGGGGCTCGGGCAAATCAATATCGGCTGGCATCGGGCATATTTTGACTCTCCCTGCGACGCCCTGCATCCCCTGCAGAACCTGTCGCTCACCGCGCAACTGCTGCGTCAGCGCTACGATGAACGTCCCGGAAGCTGGCTCAATGCCGCCGCCCGCTATCACCGCCCCGCAGGCGGCGCGCCCGCTGCTCGCTACCGCAAGCTGGTCAGCCGCCATCTGCAACAGGCCGCACCGCCATGAGCCGCTATGCGCTGGAGGCGCTGCTGCGCCCGCCTGTAGAGTTTTACAGCACCGTCACCGCTGGCTGTGGCGCATTAATCTGCCTGACGCAGGCCCCGCTGCTGATGCTGACGCCGTGGCAGGCCCTCCTGATGGCCTGCGCCCTGATGCTGCTGGCCCTACGACGCGGCTGGCAGGGATGGCAAATCGTACACTACCAGCGTAACCTCCTGCACCTGCCGCGCTATGCGCTCACCAGCAGGAAAATCCCGGTCAGCCGCCAGCGGCTGTTTCTCGGTAAAGGCTTTCGCTGGCTGCCTATCCACACCCAGCGTCTGTACGACTGCCTGCAACCGGAAGCCGCACGCTGGCTGCGCCCCGGATGGTGCCATCGTCTGGCAAGGCATATCGAAAAACGCGGCGAACATACTCTGCCCGGCCTTGCCCGCCTGCTCAGTGCCGATCGCTGGTTGAACCCGGTGCGCCCGCTGCCGCCCGTTGGCGGCAATCCGTGGTTACATGGGGTGGAACTGAAAGAGTGCGACGTCACCCTGCCGCTCAATGAACGTCCTGGCCATACGCTGGTGCTCGGCACCACCCGCGTCGGCAAAACCCGGCTGGCGGAACTGCTTGCCACCCAGGACATCCGCCGTGGTGAGGTGGTGATCGTCTTTGATCCAAAAGGCGACGCGGATCTGCTGAAGCGTCTGTGGACAGAGGCGCAGCACGCCGGACGCGGCGACCGCTTTATCCTGTTCCATCTGGCGTATCCGGAGATCTCCGCCCGCTACAACGCCATTGGACGCTTTGGCCGTATTTCGGAAGTGGCGTCGCGCCTCACCGGACAACTTTCCGGCGAAGGCAACTCGGCGGCCTTTCGCGAGTTCGCCTGGCGCTTTGTCAACATTATCGCCCGCGCCCTGGTGGCGCTCGGACAGCGCCCGGACTACCAGCTAATTTCCCGTCACGTGGTCAATATCGATGCCCTGTTTATCGACTATGCCCGCATCGTGCTGCCGCGCCACAACGCACGGGCGTGGGAAGTGGTGGCGCAACTGGCGGAGCGCGTTAACGACAAAAACACGCCACGCCATATGCTGGGCCGCGATCCTCACGTGGTGGCGCTGGAGCAGTACCTCAATGCAGAGAAATTTTACGATCCGATCCTCGACGGCCTGCTCTCGGCGGTGCGCTATGACAAAACCTACTTCGACAAGATTGTCGCCTCGCTGCTGCCGCTGCTGGAAAAGCTGACCACCGGCACGCTCGCCGCTTTACTCTCCCCGGACTACCACGATCTGGACGACGAGCGACCGATCCTCGACTGGCAACAGGCGATTCGCCAGAAGGCGGTGGTCTATATAGGGCTGGATGCACTCTCCGATGCGGTGGTTGCTGCCGCTGTCGGCAATTCGATGTTTGCCGACCTGGTGAGCGTCGCCGGACATCTCTACAAGTTTGGTCTGAATGATGGACTGCCCGGCAACAGTGAAAAACCGCCGCCTATCAACCTGCATTGCGATGAGTTTAATGAACTGATGGGCGAGGAGTTTATTCCGCTGGTCAACAAGGGCGGCGGCGCAGGTATTCAGGTCACTGCCTACACGCAGACGCTGAGTGATATTCAGGCCCGCATCGGCAGCGCGCCGAAGGCAGGCCAGGTGGTAGGTAACTTCAACAATCTGATTATGCTGCGGGTGCGCGAAACCGCCACCGCCGAACTGCTGACAAAGCAACTGCCACAGATCGAAGTGCGCAGCCGCCAGGTGAGTTCCGGCGTCACCGACACGCCGGGCGGCATCAACAGCTTTACCAGCAATACCCGCGAGCAGGTAACCACCAGTAATGTGCCGCTACTCGATACCGCCGCGCTGATCCAGCTTCCCAAAGGCCAGGCCTTTGCCCTGCTTGAAGGCGGTCAGCTATGGAAAATCCGTCTGCCGCTGCCCGTAGCGGATAAACACTACCCACTACCGGAGTCCGTCGCGCAACTGGCGGCATGGATGCAGGCGCGCCAGCAGGGGCAGGTGGAATGAGTGAGCAGCGAACGCCTCCGTCACGCCCACCACAGGGACCGATTGGCTGGCTGCTGTCGCTGATCAGGCGGCTCATCGGGCTGGTTATTGGCGCGCTGGTGCTACGGGTAGTGCTGGAACTGGCGGGGCTGTATTTCTGGTGGCCGCATGAGGGAAGCGAGCATGTTTTCCAGGTGATGAGGCGGGAGCAGGTGGAACTGGTTAGTGCTTTGCAATCGCATCCATCGGGGAATGACATTGTGATACTGCTGGAAAAAGGGGCAACTCGCGTACTTATGGTCAACAGGCTCCTGCAAAAACCGCTCACCGCCCTGGCTTACACGCTGCTGAGTTTTATGTTGCGCCTGACATGGCTTGCCGCCATGCTCCCACTGATTTGCCTGTGTGTTGTAATCGGGCTGACCGAAGGTCTGGTACAACGGGATTTGAGGCGGTTTGGCTCCGGGCTCGAATCTACATTCCTTCACCGTTATGTCATCAGGTCCGGCAGTTCGGTCGCCACAACGCTTTGGGTGTGTTATCTGGCGCAGCCGCTGTTCCTGCCTGCAATGCTGATTTTACTGCCCACCGCTTTATGGTCCGGGATAACGGTATGGATGGCAGCAGGGAGTTTTAAACGGTGGTTATAAACACAATAAAACACTAAAAAATTCATATTGTTATATAAAAACACATTAATATATGCATCAACTGTTGTACTTAGTTGGAACCAAATGCACAACGATGAACTAATGGAATGGACAAAGGATGATTATAGGATTATAGGTGTAATAGATTACAGTGTAATCCTTGACATAAACTTGGGGATTTGTACTATGCACTGCGCTTACAGGAGGAAGTATGTCAGTTGAAAATGAAGGTGTTGTGTATGTCAATTTTAAATCGGTCTCGCAAAGTTCTGATCGTGAGAAAACGATTTTTGAAGGATATGAGACCACTACCCATTCAACGATAGTAACTATCGAAGAATATGAAAGAAAAAAAATTATAGATGAATTAGTAGAGCGGGCTGAAAGTATAATTTGGTAAATAATTTGGTGTAATCGCAAATGACGAACACAGCAATAGCGGAAAAAGAATCAAAAAACCAGTCGATGGATGATGATTCGACAAAGAAAAAATCCATTGATTTCATAAAATCCAGACAGTCAAAAACCCTTATAATTGGCATATGTGGCACTGTTGGTTCCGGTTTTAGGTCACTCGTCGAGACTGTAAAGGAAGAATTAGATATTTATGATTATGATACTCATACCATTAGAGTTAGTGATATAATCACAGATCTTTCTAAGAAACACTCGAAACTTGATGAACTAATTATTAGCAATGCTGCAGAGCGTTATCTAAAATTACAAAAGCAAGGTAACTTAATCAGGGAAACAATAGAAACCACTTATTTATCTCAAGCGGTAATTAGCGAAATAACCAGAATAAAAGCTGAAATAAAGGTAAAAAAAAGTATTCTTCCTGAAAAAAAAGATATTGGTAAAGTTGCATTTATTATTGACCAATTAAAACATCCTCATGAAGTTGAGCTACTTCGATTAATATATCCACATAATTTTTATCTGTTTGGTATGCTTAGAAGTGAAAGCGAACGAATTATAAACTTAAGAGATGAGGGTATATCAACAAATGATATTTACAAGATAATTACTGAGGATAAGAAGTCCGAGAAAAAAACCGGCCAGCAAACTGAAAAAACGATATTAGATTCCGATTTTTTTATCAACAATAATTCAGGTAATAAGTCATTACAAAAACAAGCAATTTCGCGATGCATTGCATTGATTCATGGTAAGAATGGCATAACTCCTACACGTGATGAGAAAGGCATGTATACTGCTTTTTCTGCTTCTCTAACATCTGCCTGTCTTTCAAGACAAGTCGGAGCAGCTATTTTAAACGATGATGGCGATATTATAGCCACAGGACGTAATGATGTCCCTAAATCTTTTGGTGGGCTATATTATGAAACGGGAAACATTGCTGACGATCATCGCTGCATTCATAAGGGAGGCCATTGTTTCAACGATGAACATAAAAATAAAATCAGAGAGAAGTTTGAATCAATTTTAAAAAATTATAACATTTTTACTAACGAAGATCCGAGATCTTCTGAAGATGAACTACCTCGTATGCCCAAAGCGGTCTCATCTAGCGAAATTGCTGACCTATTATTTAATGAAACGCCGGTGTCTTCTATAATAGAATACTCACGAGCGATCCATGCAGAAATGGATGCAATTACTTCTCTAGCAAGAAACCCTAGTGAAAGTACAAAAGGCAAAATTTTATATTCTACAACATATCCCTGCCATAATTGTGCACGGCATATTGTGGCATCAGGAATTAAAAAGGTTGTTTTTATAGAACCTTATGAAAAAAGCTTAGCATTAAGATTACATAACGATGCTATTAGTGAATTAAATGAAGCAGATAAAGTAAATTTTTTGTTATTTGAAGGTGTATCACCAAGACGATATCAAAAATTCTTCTTGGCCACTGGAGATAGAAAAGACGAAAATGGAAAAGCTAGACAATTAACATCTAAATATGGAAATCATATAGACATCCAATTTCTTGATGCTCCAGATGATTATGAATTGAAAATTCATGAAGATTTCACGAAAAGTTTTTCGTCATCTGATTAACTTATGATCCATGGCTCGCAAACGTGTTGACGCGAGCCAGAATGAAATGCAACCCATTGTTTTAATTGAACTTCAATATACCAATCAAGCATCTTTTATTATTGAATAATAATTTACAGATCCCATCTGATTGAATTTTTCTTATTATCACTCCGGTATTCACGGAGTGATATAAATGAACAGAATTACACTACTAAATGTATCTATTCTTCTTCTCCAAGGAGTTGCAATCGCCTCCCCGGAATCCACCCAGCTAGCCCTCGCGCTAAAGCAACTCGACGGCGTGAAAACCTCGCTGGAACGCGCCCAAACCAGTGCCAGTACCGATCCACAGTCGCGCTACTTCTTCGACTACTTACAGGCGCAGCAGGACATCTCTGCCGTTGAACAAGGCATCCACCGCTACCTTAGCCCGGCAAGAGCGCAGCCGCGCGCCGTCCAGCCCCTGAGCGCCAGCTACCAGCGGGAGCATCCCGATGACTGACTCACAGCTCGCCGCTTTCCAGGCCGCCAGCCAGAGCAAACCGGAGACCGTCAGCCTGCTGGTGCTCGGCCTGTTTACCAGCGTCCTGCTGCTATGGTGCGCCTGGACGCTGCTGGTCGCCTGGCAGGGCGTCTGCCGCCAGCGCCTGAGCTGGCAGAGTTTTGGCGCGGTGGCGTCCCGTTCACTGTTACTGGTGCTGGTCAGCTTCTGGCTGGTACTGAGCTGAGGAGGAATCATGCGCTGGCTGTTGGTACTGTTACTCACTGCATTCAACGCTTTCGCCGATCTGCCGACGATGGAAGATCCGTCGCGCGGTCAGGGCCAGGGCATTATGGAGACGCTGCAAAACTACGGTTTTGACATTGTGGTGCTGCTGGCGCTGGCCATCTGCGCCGTCGGTTTTCTGGTGATGGCGAATAACTGCATTGCCACCTATTCGGAGATCCAGAGCGGGCGCAAGCAGTGGAAAGATCTGGGCTCGATGGCGGGCGTCGGCAGCATTCTTCTGGTGGTCATCATCTGGCTGCTCAACCAGGCCTCGGACGTACTGTGATATGGCGACCATCCTCTTTCTCCCCGACCGCCTCAACCGCGAGCCCGTGGTCTGGCGCGGCCTCACCACCAGCGAACTGTTTCTGGCGCTGGCGAGCGGTCTTGGCGGTGGCTGTGCGTTCGGCATTCTGCTGGCCCTGATAACCCACTACTGGCCGTTGATCCCCGGTTCAGCGCTGGCAGGCGCAGCGTTGTTGATTCAGGGCGGTGGGCGGATTCTGGCGCGCGCCAAACGGGGCAAGCCCGACAGCTGGCTGCCGCAGGCGATCCTCGCCGGGCTGGAGCGCCATCATCTCCGGGGTACGCAACTGATCCAGCACAGCGCCGTATGGGTAGTGCGCAGGAGTCCGCGATGAGCCGGTTTCGCCACGCGCTGGCTGAGCGCGATAACCATATCCTGACGCTGCGGGCGGTGATTGTTCTGCTGTGCCTGTGTCTGGCGGGCGTCGGCTACGGCTGGTATAGCGCGCCGCAAAAGCTCACCCTCTGCTTCCCGCCGGACCTGCGCAGCGGTAGCACCCGCCCGTGGTGGGAAGTACCGCCTGCCAGCGTTTACGCCTTCACCTTTTATATCTTCCAGCAGCTTAACCGCTGGCCGGATAACAGTGAGGAGGACTATTCCCGCAACCTTCGTTCGCTGCGCGCCTACCTGACGCCCGCCTGTTACACCCGTCTGGAGCACGATTTCCAGGTACGGCGCAACGGCGGTGAGCTGCGCGAGCGCACGCGCGGCGTGTATGAACTTCCCGGCCACAGCTACAGCAGCCTGGTGCATGACGGAGATAACCCCCCTGTCCCGCGCGTCGAGACCTTAAGCCGGGATGCCTGGCGGGTAACGCTCGACGTGGCAGTTGAAGAGTATTACCAGAACGAGCCGGTGAAAAAGGCGCTGGTGCGCTACCCGTTGCAGGTGATGCGTTATGCCATTGATGCGGAGAAAAATCCGTGGGGGCTGGCGATCGACTGTACCGATGCCGCGCCGCAGCGTCTGGTGGCGGAGGAGAAACCATGAAGCCAGTCCTCTTTGCTTTATTGTTCAGTTTCCCCGCCTTCGCCACTGAGGTGGTGCAGTGGGAAAACATCCCGCTGCCCGTCACGCTGCATGTCGGGCAGGAGCAAATTGTCGACGTGGGTAAACCGGTGCGCATCGGCTATCCCGCCACGCTGGAAGGCAAAGTGCGTCTGCAAAGCGCGGGTGGAAAGGTCTTCCTGCTGGCGAATACGATGTTCCCGGCCACCCGCATTCAGCTACGAGATACTGACAGCAGTGAACTGATCCTGCTGGATATTGAGGCCATCCAGGGCACTTCGCCACTTGAACCCGTGCAAATTAGCTATACGCCGCAGACGCCTGCCACAGCCAAAACGCCCGTCCCGGTAACAGCATCAACCGAGCCCCTGCCCGTTCTGCTGGTACGCTATGCCGCGCAGAACCTGTATGCGCCGCTGCGTACCGTCGAAGCCCTGCCAGGCGTGACGCCCGCCCCCGTCCGGCTGGCGAAACGCATCACCACCTTACTGCCTCAGCAACCTGTTACCTCCATCCCGCTGGCTTCATGGCAGGTCAATGCCACCACCGTCACCGCCATCCGCCTGCAAAACCGCAGCGGGCGGCGCATCACGCTCGAACCGCGCGAGCTTCAGGGGCAGTTCACCGCTGCCGCGTTCCAGCATGACTGGCTCGGCCCGCGTGGTCTGGCAGAAGACACCACCGTGGTGTACCTGGTAACGGAAGGCCCGGTTTCCCGCGCCCTGCTGCCGGAGCCGAAACCATGATGCCGCGCCAGAGTCTTCTGCTGAAAATCCTGCTGCCTGTTATTGTCTTTCTCACTGCCTGGTTGCTGCTGCGCCCGGCAGGAAAAAGTACGAAGGAGACCACCCCGCCCCGCACCGTGGCAGCGTTAACGCCACAGGAACTACGCGATCTGGGTATCGACGGCGACACGCCTGCCGATACCGTCGCCACGCTGGTCGGCCAGATGAAGCAGTACCGCCGGGAGCTTCAGGTAATCCAGAGCGATAACGAAAGCCAGCAGGCCCGCGAGAAGCGGCTGAAAGCCCAGCAGGCGACGCTGGTATCGGAGTTGCGCGGCGATATGCGCAGGCAGCAGGAGCAGATGCGCGACGAGCTACTAAAAAGCCAGCGGGGACTGCTGGATAAGCTCAACCATCTGATGACCAAGCGCCCGGACGATATCCCGCCCGGTCTGGGGCTGACGCCCGGTGAACTGCCTGCCGACGTACAGCCAGATATCCGCTGGCTGGAACCGCTGGATGCACCTCCGACCGTGGATGAAAAGCTGCTGAGCGTCCCCCTGAAAGCGGCGGACAAGCCGCCACCGAAACCTGATGTGAAGGTCTACACCCTGCCGCAGAACGCCACGCTGACCGGATCGGTGGCGATGACGGCGCTGATTGGCCGCGTACCGCTTAACGGCACCGTCAGCGATTCCTACCCGTTCAAGCTGCTGATTGGCGAGGACAATCTCACCGCCAACGGCATCGAACTGCCGGATGTGGCGGGCGCTGTGGTCTCCGGTATCGCCTCCGGCGACTGGACGCTCTCCTGCGTGCGCGGGCAAATCACTTCCATGACCTTTGTGTTTCACGACGGCACCATCCGCACCGTCCCACAGGGCGGCAAATCTGGCAACAAACAGCAGGAGATCGGCTGGCTTTCGGATAACCAGGGGCTGCCGTGTATTCCCGGCGAGCGCAAAAGCAATGCGAAGGAGTACCTGACCTCGCAGTTCCTGCTGGCGGGTTCCGGTGCGGCGGCGCAGGCCTTCGCCAACGGCGAAAGCACCACCGTGGTCGAGGACGGCAGCATCACCAGCGCAGTGACGGGCAACAACGGTCAGTACGTGCTCGGCCAGGCCATCGGCGGCGGATTAAAAGAGACCGCCGACTGGATGAAACAGCACTACGGCCAGATGTTCGACGCGGTGTATGTGCCGCCGGACCACAAGGTGGCGGTGCATCTCACCGAACCGCTGGCTATCGACTACGAGCCGGAAGGTCGCAAAGTGAAATACCAGCAGGCCAGCACACCGGGAGGGCTGGAATGAAATTTACCATCCTTATACTTCTGTTGTTACTGGCCGGATGCAGCACCTCACAGGAAGAACTGATGCCGGTCGATCCTGATGCCAGCATGCTCTCGCTGTGGCAGCAGCAAAGCGGCGGCAGTGCCGCCCTGCTTGATGCTCGCGCCCGGTTGCGCCGCCCGCCGGATGGTCCGGTGTCGCAACCCGAAGCGGATACCATCCGTAGCCAGTTTCCGCGCCTGCCCAATCCGGATCTTGTGTTGTACGTTTTCCCGCACCTTAACGGCAACACCCCGGTGCCTGGTTACAGCACCGTCTTCCCCTTCTATACCCGCCCGCAGTATGCATTACCGGGCGAACGCCTGACTCCGCCATGAATGAACGGTGCGGTCTCCCGCAACAGGCGCTGAATACCAGCTACCGCAAGGGCCCGTCCTTTGTCGACTGGCTGCCGTGGGTGGAGTTTTTGCCGGAGTCGCAGACGCTGCTGCTGGAAGATGGCCGCTCGGTGGGCGCGGTGTTTGAGCTAATACCTGTTGGCACCGAAGGCCGCTCGACGGCCTTTCTCGAACAGATGCGCGATACCGTCACCGACGCATTACAGGATGCCTTTGATGAGCATGAACGTGCGCCGTGGGTGGTGCAGTTTTTCTGCCAGGACGAGGACGACAGCGAGGCGTGGCTGGCATCACTTTCAGCTTACGCCGCACCGGAAATTCGCAACTCCGCCTTTACCCGCGAATGGCTCACGCAGATGGCAAACCATATGGCGAATCTCACCCGCGATGAGGGGCTGTTTCTCGATAACACCGTCACCCGTACCCGCTGGCGGGCGACGTGGCGGCGCACGCGGATGGTGGTGTACCGCTGGCTTCCAGGTTTCTCGCCGGACGAACCGTCCCCGGAAGAGACGCTGAACAATATCTGCGAGCGTCTCACCGCCGGGCTGAAAGCGGCGGGAATTAACGCCATCCGCCAGAATGAACAGGCCATTCACCGCTGGATGGTGCGCTGGTTTAATCCTTCGCCTCCAGTGGAAGATAAAAAAGCCTTCTGGCGACAACTGGATTTACCGGAAGCTGAATCTCTGCCCGTTATCACCGATTTCGCTGAACGACTGCTGACGAGCGAACCGCGCTCGGACGCAAAGAACGGCGTTTGGTGGTTGGATAACCGACCGCATAAAGTGATGGTGGTCGACCGCCTGCGCAAAGCGCCGCCGCCCGGCCTGCTGACCGGAGAAACCTCGCGCGGCGACGGCATCAATGCCCTGTTCGACCTGCTGCCTGCGGGAACCATCATAAACCTGACCGTAGTGGTGTATCCGCAGGACAAGCTGGAGCAGCATATCAGCCACCTCGCCGACCGGGCGATTGGCGACAACACCGATTCGGAATACACCCGCCGCGACTGCCACGAGGTACGCAGCTATCTCAAGGACGGCCATAAGCTCTACCGCAGCACGCTGGCGTTTTACCTGCATGCACCCGACACCGATACCCTGTTTCGCCAGCAGCGCCAGTTGCACAGCCTGTTGCTTAACGCCGGTCTGGTACCCGTACAGGAGCAGCATGAAGTGGCCCCCTTAAGCCACTGGTTACGCTGGCTGCCGATGTGTTTCGATCCCCTGCGCGATCTGTGCGGGCTGTATACCCGGCTCAACTTCGTTCAGCATATCGCCGGGCTGATGCCGGTGTACGGGCGGGAAACCGGCACCGGGCATCCGGGGATTTGTTACTTCAATCGCGGCGGCGCGCCGCTGTGCTTCGATCCGCTGAATAAGCTAGACCGCGCCCAGAACGGCCATCTGCTGTTGCTCGGCCCGACCGGAGCGGGCAAATCCGCCACGCTGAACGCGAAAATAGCCCAATTGATGGCACTGCACCGCCCTCGCCTGTTTATCATCGAAGCCGGGAACTCGTTCGGCCTGATGGCGGACTACGCTGCCGCCCACGGTCTGACGGTGAACAAAATCAACCTGCGTCCCGGTTCCGGTGTCACCCTGCCCCTGTTCGCCGATGCCTGGCGACTGGTGGAGCAAGCGGTTACCGACGCCGAACCGCCAGAGGACGAAGAGAGCGACGGCGATGACCAGCGCGATGTGCTCGGTGAAATGGAGATCACCGCCCGGCTGATGATCACCGGTGGCGAAGCAAAAGAGGATGCTCGCCTTACCCGACCTGACCGGGCGATGATCCGCCAGGCGATTATCGCCGCCGCGCACACCTGCTACGAGGAAAAACGCCAGACGCTGACCCAGGATATCCGTGACGCACTGTTCGCCCTTTCCCGCAATGCCAGCCTGCCGGAGACTCGCCGCCAGCGGGCGTATGAGATGGCGGAATCCATCAACCTGTTCTGTGCCGGGTTTGAAGGCGAGCTGTTTAACCGCGAAGGCACGATGTGGCCGGAGGCGGACATCACCCTGGTGGATCTCGCCACCTTTGCCCGCGAAGGCTATGAAGCGCAGCTTGCCATCAGCTATATCTCACTGATTAATCATATTAATAACCTCGGCGAGCGCGACCAGCATCTGGCGCGGCCCATCGTTAACATCACCGATGAAGCGCATATCATCACCGTCAATCCGCTGCTGGCGCGCTTCCTCACGAAGGGCTCAAAGATGTGGCGCAAGCTCGGCATCTGGCTGTGGCTCGCCACCCAGAACCTGGCGGATTTTCCCGATGAAGCGAAGAAACTGCTCAATATGATCGAGTGGTGGGAACTGCTAGTGATGCCGCCAGAAGAGATCGATCAGGTGTGCCGGTTTAAGGCGCTGACCGAGGAACAGCGGCAACTGCTGCGCTCTGCGGTGAAATCACCGGGGCAATATACCGAGGGTGTGGTGCTATCCCCGCGAGTTGAAGCGCTGTTTCGGGTGGTGCCGCCCGCACTGTATCTGGCGCTGGCAATGACCGAGAAGCATGAAAAGGCCGAGCGGATGCGGATTATGCGGGAGATGGGATGTAGTGAGGTGGAGGCGGCTAGGCATATAATGTCACTCAATAGATAACGCTCGATTGTTTCTGAATATCATTTAATATTTTCATCATGTGTACAATATATTTCACCTATCTTTAAAATGACAACTATGTGACCTTAATAACTTTATCTATGAGCTTTTTTGTAGATAATACACTTCACATCAAATAAAGTAATAAAGTAATAAAGTAATAAAGTCTATGAAAAGAAAATTAAAAAAGAACACAAGATTTATAGATGCAACCGAACTGACGCTTGAAGAATGGCTTGATATGATTTCGGTTGATCGAAGGGAGCGAGATTATGATATAATGGATTTTCAATTCCCAACCACCAAACATTTAGAAGAATACATTATCAACATTGATAAATATTCAGAAAACGATGTAAAAGATCTAATTTACAAATTTATAATTCCCACTGCATTTTTAGGCGGTGATGATATCATCAGAAACTGGGTTTTTGATAGTGGAAAGTTTAACATCAGAGAAATATTCAACCATGAATCATTTCTTAAAAGATTAATTTCAGTAAATGAAAAGAATCCACCATGGCAATCTATCTCTTGGATTCTCGATTTACTACCCGAAAACCCTTATCAAGCAGTCAGTGTCGTTAATGCTTATGTGACAGCGCACATTATGTTTCTGTCTGACAATGGATTTTATCGATGTGAGGATATTATTTCATTAATAAATGCAAAATTTATCAATCATCCACTGCCAACTAAAGATCTGATAAGGAAAATATCCTCACGTGATTTTGAACTTCTTTGTGGTTATTTATATTATAAAAAAGGATATGATGTTAACATCACTAAAAAAACTAGAGATGGTGGTTATGATATTATTGCAGAAAAAGGCAGCGGAAGGGAACACGAGGTGCTATATATTGAATGTAAACAAAAAGAAACTAAAGTTGGAGTAGAAATAGCTCGAAATGCTTTGGGCTTGCTAAATATAAAAAACGCTACAAAGTCAGTAATTATAACCAGTAACTATTTCACGAAAGATGCACTAAAGATTTCACAAGAATCAAAGCGACTTGAACTCATTAATTTGGACGATTTCGACAATGATATGCGAGAATATGTTGATCCCAGATGGGTTTATCGTATCGATGGATATATTAAAGAAATGAGAAACATTTCAAATAAAAACGTAATCCCTAACATTACCAATTAATAGTTTATTTAAATTCAAATAAATTCTTAATTTCAATTTCTAACCCTTGAGCTAAAACATTTAGTACTTCAAGGGTTGGATTCCTTACCCCACGCTCAATACCGCTCACATAAGTACGATCAAGCCCACATTTATCCGCAAATGCTTCCTGAGACAGGCCTGACTGGAGTCTGAGTTTTTTGAGATGTGCGCCAAACTGCGCCTGAATACTGGATGTATTTTTCATCCAGATAAAATGAACTTACGTTGCTTATCAGACCACGGACTATGAGTCACAATCCATTGATTCGCCGTCTTTTTCTGCAGTATCGTCGAACATAAATAAATGGCTGAGATCCATCCCCAGACCGTCTGAAATTGCACAAATGACAACAAGCGTGGGGTTCCTTACTCCTCGCTCAATGCCACTCATGTAGGTGCGATCGATGCCGCATTTATCAGCAAAAGCTTCCTGGGACAGGCCCATCTCATTGCGTAGCGCCCTGATTCTGTTGCCCAGTACCTTTTTAATTGATCCCGTCTTTTCCATCTAGCCAGCATCAATCTTCGTTGATTATTGGTCCACGGACTATGAGTCACATAAAAAGCGTGCTAGCATACATTTGTGACTCATAGTCAACAACGGAGGTAAACGAAATGGCTAAAAAAGACTGGCACCCCGCTGACATCGTTGCCGCCTTACACAAGCGCGGTACCAGTCTGGCGAAACTGTCGCGGGAAGCGGGACTGGCCTCGTCAACGCTGTCGAATACCCTGACGCGCCCGTGGCCAAAAGGCGAGTGGCTGATTGCCATCGCGCTCGACGTGCATCCGTCAGAGATCTGGCCCGGCCGTTACCTCAATGCCAATAACAAACGTGAACCCCGAAAACCGCTTCACCCGATGACAACAACCGACAACTCCGGGACATAACGACCCGCGCTGTGAGTGGCAGGACGCATTAACCAACGACACCTGACAGGAGAGTTGTTTATGCATACCGAACCACAACCATGTTCCATCATACCCATCGCAGGAGGCCGCCATGTTTCTGGTCTCCCTGGCTGAAGGCTTTATCCACCTGTTCCAGGCCGCAGGCAAAATCTTCCTCGACATGATGACGGGGCTTATCCCGATGCTCATCTGCCTGTTGCTGGCCATCAACTTCCTGATGAAGCTGGCCGGCACCGTCAGAATAGAGAAAGTCGCCGCCCTGCTCGGCCGCTCGCGTATCCTCACCTACGGCGTGCTGCCGGTGCTCGGCTGGTTCTTTATGAGCAGCCCCGGCGCACTGACCCTCGGCAAACTCTTACCTGAGAAGAGCAAGCCCGGCTATGAAGATGCGCTCGGCACCACCGCCCATCCCCTCACCAGCCTGTTTCCCCACGTAGTGCCATCAGAGCTGTTTGTCTGGCTCGGCGTGGCTGCGGGGTTAAGGCACTCGGCCTGCCCGTTACCTCACTGGCGCTGCGCTATATCGCCGCTGCCATGCTAATTGGCCTGATTCGCGGGATTATCACCGAGTACCTGTTCCTGCGGCTCAGCAAACGGGGGAATGCGCCATGATGATTTACTGCGCACGTATCGTCGCTATCGGGCTGTTTGTCGCCGACGGCCTCACCGACAAAATGCTCATCACCTTCGACAGCAACGGGCCGAAAGACTGCCTCGATTACTCCCTGTCGCTGGAGCCGTCGTTCCGGGAAGAGAGCCTGATGATACTCCCCGGCGACCGCCTGATGCTGGCAGGGCATGATTATCTGGTGACTGCCGTCGGCAAGGGTGCACAGCAGGCACTGTTTGAACTCGGCCACCTGACGCTGGTGTTCAATGGTGACCTGAATCCCTGCCATGTCGGGGCGGTTCATCTCTCCGGCCCGGTGCCGAACCTGCGCGACCTCCACGGCAATCTGGTGATTGAGGAGGGGCGGCCATGAATACGGTACATTCCTCCCGGTCCCGGCGGTTACGGTAAGGGGCTGTGGCTGCCCGTTGGCAGCGGCAAAAAGGTGCTGTCGCTGACCGGACGCGAGATTCATCCGGTGGAGATAGAAATCGGCGCGCTCACCGAATCGGAAATCGTCAACGGCTTCGCCGATATCCCGCCGGATAACGACATCCTGTGCGTGGTGATTAACTGTGCCGGGTCCCTGCGCTGCGGCCTGTATCCGCAGAAAGGCATCCCGACCATCAACGTGCTCCCCACTTGGCGCGCCGGACCGCTGGCGCAGTTTATTACCGAGGATAACTACGTCTCCGGCGTCACGATGGAGCAACTGGTTCTGGTGGATACCGCCGAAGCGCCGGACGGCGAGCCTGAGCCAGTTCCAGTTCCAGAGCCAGTCATTACCACCGCTCCTCCACCTGCGCGTGGAGCGGAGAAGCTGGTGCGCATGGTCGAGCAGACCGGCACCGCCGTCGGTCACGTTATCGCCCTGCTGTTCGCTGCCAGCCGGGAAGCGGTGGAGGTGTCGCTGCGTAACGTCATCCAGTTTATGGCCTTTGTCTCACTGTTGATAGCGCTGGTGCAGGAGACGGCGCTCGGCAGCCTGATTGCCCACGCCCTGACGCCGCTGGCGAACTCGCTGTGGGGCCTGGTGCTGCTGTCGCTCATCTGCGGCATTCCGTTCCTCTCCCCGGTACTCGGGCCGGGTGCGGCCATCTCGCAGGTCATCGGCGTGATGATTGGTACGCAGATTGGCGCAGGTGCAATCTCCCCCGCCTTCGCCCTGCCCGCGTTGTTTGCCATCAACGTGCAGGTCGGCTGCGACTTTGTCCCGGTAGGACTTTCCATGCAGGAGGCAAAGCCGGAGACCATCGCAAAAGGTGTCCCCGCCTTTCTGCTGTCGAGACAACTGACCGGACCGCTGGCCGTCATCATCGGCTGGCTGTTTTCCCTGGGCTTATTCTGAGGACTCACTAATGAACAAAATCAGAGCCGCCGTGGTCGGCGCAGGTATCTACGGCAAACACCATATGAACGCGTACCGCCATAACCCGGACACTGTACTGGTCGCCATCTGCGAAACAAATGAGGAACGCTGTGATGATCTTGCCATGGCGTACGGGATCCAGGGCTACACACGACTGGATCGGTTACTACAGCAGGAGGCTATTGATATCGTCTCGGTGGCGACACCTGATCCGTACCACACCGAATCCATCCTCACCGCCCTGCGCCACGGCAAACATGTGCTGGCGGAGAAACCGCTCGCCACCTCAGTACGCGAGTGCGAGCTTATCGTGGAGATGGCGCAGCAGCGGGACCTGCTGGTCGGCGTCGATTTCCACAAACGCTGGGACCCGGCAGTAATGCGCATTAAAGCCGAACTGGAAAATCCGGAGACCGGATGCATTTTGCGCGGCCATATCAGCATGGACGACGTGATAACGGTCCCGACGCAGTGGCTGAACTGGGCGGGCGCAAGCTCCCCGGTGTGGTTTCTCGGTTCCCACGGCTTTGACCTGGTGCGCTACCTATCCGGTCAGGAGGTTGCATCGGTGTACGCGGTAGGACAAAAACAACTGCTGGACATATGGGGGATAGACACTTATGACAGTGTACAGAGCCTGCTGACAATGGCCGACGGCAGTTCATGGGTGGTCGAGAATTCGTGGGTATTGCCGGAGGGGTTCCCAAAGGATAATGACGGACGCATTGAGATCCTCTGCGGGACGACCTGGATCCGAAGCTCTTCACAGCATCGGGGGCTGGAAATCACCACCCCGGATAAGACACTCACACCCAACAGCTATTTCATCAACTACCGCAACGGTGTCGCCAGCGGTTTCGGGATCGACCCCATCAATGACTTTGTGCGGGCGGTCAGGCATAAAGCGCCGTACCCGGTCACCGCAGAGGACGGGCTGGCGGTCAGCCGGATTTGCGAGGCGGTACACAAGAGTCTCGAGAGTCAAAAACCAGTGTCATTAAAATAGTCGCCAGCAGGGATGCTGGTATCCGCAAGCCCGTTTACTCTGTATTCCCTAAAGAATGCCGCCATTTGTTATCCTTAATTCAACATTCATCGTTAACACCATTCAGTATCCTGTCCCGATAGCCTTCCAACTGATGCCGTTGCAGATAACTTTCTAACTCCTGCGCCCAACGCGTTCCTTCGCCAAGCGTCGCGCGGCTATGGGTTGAGGCATAAAGATAGCGTGTATCATAAAGATTAATCAGCGTCTGATTTACACCATCGATTTTGCACTGAGGATTTTTGAGCTGCTGTTCTAAAGCCCGGACAATACGGGCCCGATGGTCTTGATCGGTAGCAAAATCCCGTTCCTGCAATTCGCTGAGCACCAGAAATGAAGGTGGAATTTCTTCTGCAATCGCTGCCTGTAAACGATAATGACCATCAAGAATAACAAATGATCCCAGCCCTGCTATATACCAGACGAGTACCGGAGGCAGCGCACCCTCACGGCTTTTTTTACGCCACCATTTCAACCTTCCGGCATCAGGTTGTATCGGATAACGTCCGAGTAGCAGGCTACCTCCCCACCACCAATCCACTAATCTGACTTTGTCAGGATTGACCAAATCAGGAAAATCTTCGCCGTAGAGCGTCCAGCTACAGCCGATATTCCCGCTGCTTTCTGGGGCATCAAAACGCCAGCTATTTACAGGAACACGCTGTCCAGATAATTTTGGTAATGAATATTTGGCCTCCATCGGCCTTATCAACCATCGGCGAGGAGACAGAAGAGGCACTGGCGCATTCATTAATTGCCGGGAAAAATAGCGACACCATTCACCTGTCCAGGCCCGTTCGCCTTTGCTTTTAATCCCCTCAATATCTTCAGATGTGACAGCCGGTAATAATGTCTGGCAAGCGGAATGATCGGCATTAAACACCAACCAGACTCCGGAATGGTCTTTCAACATTGATGCCCAGAATAATGTCTTCCCGGAGACCTGTAGCGCCATCCGCCCATAACGACCACTTAGCATTTCCATTGCCACGTCGGTCCTCTGGCTGCTCTTGAGTGTCAGCTCCAGACCCTGCCAGTTATTATTGCGATCAAAAAGATCTTTCCACCAATATTGGGTCATCATCATCTTCCCTGATAAACAGAGGGTTAGTCTAAAACCTTTAAAATTGTTCAGGTAACTATTTATACGTCAGCGTAAACGTCGCCGTCGCATTGGCGGGCCCTGCCGTCACAACTGAAGCCGTCTGGTAATAACGCGCCTTGAGCTGAACGGTCTCCATCCCGCCATTGGGCGAAGTATAATAATCCTTTACCTGCCCGAACTGCGCCGCGCTGTTGTCCGGTGCGAAGTAAAGCTGAACCCCAACGCCCGTCGCCGCGGTACTGCCGCTTTCGGAATCAATGGCCATCACGCCTGGCGCGTTCGACGCATCTTTTGTGGCATCAATTTGCACATAAATATGCGCGCTTTTATTGCAGTCCAGCACGATATTAAACGCCTTCCACTCCGTGGTGTAGCCCACACCGCTGAACTCCTGCCTGTTGTGATCGCCAAGCTGGACCGGCTCATCCACCGAGGTCACCGAGCAGGAGGCTGCAGTGACAATGTTGGTGCCGTTAAGCGTGACGTTAGCAAAATAAAACTGGTTCACTACCGAGGCGCGCGCCAGCATACCGTCGGTTAACGTGCCGCTGGTAATATCTCCCGTTTTGATAAGCTCCCCTTTGATGCCATCGCCAGGAATAGATGCCCATGAGCCTCCGGCGTTGTAGGGGTAACTGCCTTCATAGGGCAGTACTTTGCCCGTTTGTGCTGCACTCAGACGTAAACCGACACCACCGAGGTTGGTATTGTAGACGCCATTGCCATAGCCACTGAGCGTCCCCCATTGCGTCAGCTCCCAGCGAGCGGTCCATGCTTCCCGCTTGCATCCCGCAATGGCATTACCGTTGTTATAAGCGCCTGTTATTGCGGTGGCGAGTACACTGCCTATCGGTGCATCACGCTGGACAACCACATTGCCGAAATTCAGATAACCCGGCACTTCTCCGGACACGCCGCTGTAAAATGAACAACTGGCTCGGGCGATCGGAGAAACCACCAGCATCAACAGCAAGAAACATATAACTTTTCTCATGTCATTGCTCCGGTGATTTACTTGTAGCTCAGCGTGAATGTCGCTGTGGCGTTCGCCTTCCCGGCCGTGATGCTCTGCGTAGTCTGATAATAGAGCGCCTGAAGCTGAACATATTCGTTACCACCTGATGGCGAGGTGTAGTAATACCGCTCCTGGCCGAACTGTACCGGGCTGTCTTCATAGCGATACCAGACCTGAACGCCGACACCGCTGGCATTAACGGGATCGCTGTCGAGTTTAATGACGCCGGGTACGCCTGCGTCGCTATCTGCTGTGGCGTCAATACGCACATTAATTCGCGCGCCCTGAACACAACTCAGATTGATATTGAATGTCTGCCAGGCTGTTGCAGTACCCGGACCGCTGAACTCACTTTTGTCATGGTCGCCCAGCGGGACATTAACCGGATTGGCACTAATTGTGTGGTTTTCTCTCATATTCCCCCAGACATTCATAAATCTCTGCGTATTTGTCGCCGTATAAATCACCGTATGCCGGATGTTCCGGTGCCCCAGGTAATCCTGTATCAGACGTGTATCACGCCCTAAATCCGCCAGCGCGTAACCGCATCCGTGTCTCAGCATATGGGGGTGCGCTGAAATACTGACGCCGCCCAGTTCGCCGTAACGTCTGAGCAATAACCGGACCTGATGGCGCGACAGCGGCCCCCCTTTCTGCGACAGGAAAAGCCAGTCAGAGTCAGCATCCCGCCAGCGACGGCGCACGGTTAACCAACGCATCAATGCGGGCAATTCGGCATCGAACAGCGGATGCTGTGTTGACAGGCTATTTTTGAGCCGCCTGACATACACCGAACCACCGACCAAATCGATATCCGACAGGCGCATTCCACACAGTTCACTGACCCGCAGACCGTGTAAAAAACACATCTGAATCAGGCAGTAATCACGCTCAAAATGGATCCCTCTGTCCGCTGCAAGCAGTATCTACCCCACTTCATGGCGGGTCAGATGTTTTCGTTTTACTGGCATAAGCTTTGCTCCTTAAACACAATAAAAAATGAAGAAAAAAACAGGCCGGAACCACTTTCGTAGCCCGGCCTGAACCACAGAATAACACCAGAAAGCCCGGCAAAGGTTGATGACAGACTCAACAATTTTCACAGGCTGGTTCCAGTTTTCAGCAGTGATCGAATGAGCATTGCGC
The DNA here is from genome assembly GCF_030332285.1 of Citrobacter sp. Cu096. NCBI lineage: Bacteria > Pseudomonadati > Pseudomonadota > Gammaproteobacteria > Enterobacterales > Enterobacteriaceae > Citrobacter > Citrobacter sp. Cu096. Next base: position 184,464 of record NZ_JAOWID010000018.1, on the reverse strand, counting down.
TACACCCGGCAGAAGAAAACTCTGTTGCCGGAGGCGTTATGCCAGACCGCTCTTCTCTTCTGTTGCTCCTGATGCTGTGCGCCGCTTTCCCGCTCAGAGCCATTACCACGCCGGAAATTGCCGCTTCCGCCCTGTCACCGGACTGCGTGAACTACCGGGTGGTCGGCCTGTGCTACTGGCTGTACTGCACGCCGTTCGGCTGTACGGTGCGTACGTCGGTGAAGGTCAGTCATTTCCGTCCGGATCTGGTGGTGTCGGCTTACAGCAACACCGGGCAAAGTCCGTGGACGGAGATGTCGTTACTCAGCCCACCGTTGCCCGGTGTTGCCGAAGGCGGCGGCGATACGAATCCTCGTTCTGCCAGCCAGCACAGCAAGATCCGCTTTAAGAATGCCGATGCCATCGGCTTCCCGGCAGGCGATGAACTGGCAAAATTTTTCACCCAGTTTGGCTATATCTGCTCACCTTCATCGCAGCCTTTTCAACCGTACTTTCTGAGTCAACTCGATACGCTGGCATGGCGCAGCGGTGTGCCGGAAATGACCTGGCCGGAGGCGCTGACGCCGGGCATGCGGGAAGTCGGTCAGAACGGCGATATGTGGGGCAATATCTACCCGCGCGCCGGAGCCATCAGCCAGACGCACGACTATAAAGCCGCCGCCGTTATCGCCCAGCGCGTGGCCGATCTGGTGACGCGTACCGGGCAACCGCATATCTACACGCCGCTGACCGCCTCATCGCGCGCCGGGTACTGGCCGCCCTCCCCGGTTATCGAAGGCGACAGCGATAACCATCGCTGGCAGATGCTCACGCCGAAAAAATCCGCCGCCTGTTCGGTGTTTCCGGATGGCAGCACCACCGACACCTACGCCGACAAACTCGCGGAGGATGGCGCGTACGCCTGGACACTGTGGCGGCCCTATAAATGCTGTCCGCGCCGGGGGCAAACCTTTCTCGGCAGTACGGGTTAACGGAGGCGGTGATGAGAGTCCTTTGCCTGGTCTTACTGTTTTTCGCCTGGGTTTGCGTGGCGGCAGACAACTACAGCTTCCGCACGCGAGGCGCGGTTGACGACCTGCTTTACTACCAGATTGGCGGCGGTGAAGCCGTCATGCCGCCGCCCGTACGCCGCAGCCCCTCGCCGCTTAGCTTAGGTCTTGGCTGGAACGCCGATATGATGTGCGGCAATTTCGATATCGACACCACGGTGCGCAACCAGCTAAACGGCATCACCGACGGCTTCCAGCAACTGATGGGTAACGTTATCCAGAGTGCCACCGGCGCGGTTGCCAGCCTGCCCGCGATGATTATCCAGCGCGCCAATCCGCAGCTTTATGATCTGCTGACCAACGGCGTGCTGCAGGGACGGCTGGATTTTGATAAGTCGCTGCTGAACTGCCAGAAAATGGCGGAGAAGATGACCGATTTAGCGACAGACTCCGCCTGGTTTTCCGGAGCCAAAGCGGAGAATTACCAGTCCCTCGCCGCCAGCGATAATGACGCCATCCGCACCGACCAGAAAGCGGCAAAAGAGGCCGCCGAAAAGGGTAAGCGCTGGGTGGGCGGCGAAAAGCGCGGCGGCAAAGGCCAGCCGCCAATCAAGGTAGTCCATGACGCCACCGTCGCAGGCTGGAATATTCTCAACCAGCAGCCCGCCACCAGCACCACGTCTCTTACCGCCTCCGAATGTGACGGGGAACTTTGTCGCACCTGGACATCCCCTGAAGAGGCCGCCGGATGGATGACCCGCGTGGTCGGCGAGCAGACTATCAGCGTAGCGCAGGTCACCGACGATCCGGATGCACGCTCCGGCGCACAGGCGGGGATCGGCCTGCATCCGCTGATCGACGAAGAAAAGGCGAAGATCCTGCCCCTCCTGACAGATCTGGTTAATGGCAGTCAGAAACCCGGCTTCGATAACCTGGCGAAAGCCTCCGGCGGATCCATGCAACTGACCCGCGGCGTGGTCGAGGCGCTACGCGACGATCCGGATGTTGCCGTCCTCACCGAACGGCTGACGGGAGAGCTGGCGCTGGCCCGCGTTACCGAACAGGCGCTGCTGGCCCGGCGCACGCTGCTCGCGGGCATGCGCGAACCCAATATCGCCAACGTCAAAGAAGCGCAGGAGAGCTTAGGCAAAACCACCGCCCAACTGGATGAAGAACTGAACCAGCTTAAACTGGAACTCGATTTCCGCCAGGCGCTGACGCGCAATACCGCAAGCCTTATCCTGCAACGCAAACAGCAGCGCGACCAGCTTCAGGGCCAGGCGGTGGAAGTGCCGGACGACAATGACCGCCGCATACATCAATTGAATAACCCGCGGCCGGACAGCCCGCGATGACCGCCAACAGCTATTTCGAGTATGTGCTCACCCTGCTCGGCTGGCTGGTGAACAACGGCGTGTGGCAGACGCTGACCGCCACCGGGCTGTTCGCCCTGCCCCTTCTGGCAAAACTGGTCGCCCTGTGGCTGAAGGCGCGCGGCCAGGGGGCGGATGAAGGCAACGTCGCCCGCCTGCTGGTCGTCTGGGTGGAGCACTCGCTCTACAGCGCCCTGCTGGTGATCCTCTTTGCGGGTGTGCCGTTCCTCAATGTTGATATCAATACCCTCACCTACGACAGCCAGCGCACCAAGCAGTGCGGCTGGTCGGTGGTACAGCCCGGTGATTCCGGATATGCGCCACTGATCAATGAACTCAGCGGCCAGAGCGCCTCGGTGCCAGTGTGGTGGTACTTCACCCACGCGCTGGGCAAGGGCATCACCAGCGCCGCCGTCGCGGTGCTCCCCTGCAAGCCGGACCTGCGCCAGTTGCGCTTTGAGGTGCAGCACACCCGGATCGCTGATCCAGCGCTGGCGCAGGAGCTACAGGATTTCGTTAATGACTGCTATGGCCCATCGCGCGCACGTCTCAAGCGGCTGGGCAGTGATATCAGCGAGGAACAGAGCCGGGAGGTGGACTGGGTGGGTTCGTCTTTTTACCTCACTACACCGGGTTATTACGATCACGAACACTCCCGTTCGCCACTCGCCGCCTGGCCTTATGACGCCAGCCGCGATGATGGCCTGAGCAATACAGGTGGCGGAGGCTATCCCGCGTGTAAAGAGTGGTGGTCCGATGGCGATACTGGGCTGAAAAATCGGCTGCTGAAGCAGGTCGATACCACGCTCTGGCAGCAACTGCAAAAACTGGGGCAGTCGAAAGAGGAGTACGAAGAAGCGGTACTGCGCTCGCTGGTGAGCCCGCGCAATATGCAGGTGTCACAGGGCGGGCTGGTGTACAACGGGTTTGGTGGGAATGCGGGGGATAACTTGAATGCATCGCAAGCGTTAAGCCGGTTGGGGAGTATCGCCGGAATGTCGATTTCCAGCCTCGCTTTGTTCCCTGCTTTCGACAGCGTGCGCCAAGCGCTGCCAATGGTACAGGCCTTCCTCGAAATGGCGCTGGTCATTTTGATACCAGTAGTCCTGTTATTTTCGGCATGGGAGATTAAAACTGTCATCACGCTGAGCTTTGTGCAGTTCGCCCTGTTCTTTCTTACCTTCTGGTGGGAGCTGGCTCGCTGGCTGGATAGCTGGCTGATGGAGATAATTTATAGTGAGAACGGAGCTTCGCATTTCAACCTGTACGGCTTACAGAACACTTCAGATGATTTGATCGTCAATATGGTGATGGGGACGATGTTTGTGGTGCTACCGGTATTCTGGCTTGGTGCATTGCCTTGGGCGGGTGTAAAGGTTGGTGGGGCTATCGCTGGAGTTATTGGAAATACAATAAAGGATATAAAACATGGCGGCGGAATTGTCGCGGGTAAAATCATGGAGTGACTAATGTCACTCCATCGCTAATGTATACTTAGTGCAAGACTCATCTTAGCTATTTTTGCTTAAATCTACCTTTTTAATACAGCCTCACTGTCATATCCTGGGGGTAAATGTTTAAAGGTATCTTTAACATTTGGTTTAGATTTAAACTGGAAACTTCTTAGGGCTGATATATCAATACTTGCTGTCAATACACAAGAATTCTCTCCACCTTTTACGTATAGCATTGTTTTATTTTCTGTTTTTGTCGGCCGAAGGATACATGAACCTCCATATTGGGATGTATTAGCTTGCACAGTATAGCAGTGAAGGTCCCTTACGGCCGACTCTAAAATATGCTGATAGTAATTCGTGTCTTTATTCCAAACACATGCAAATAACAGATCTATCTCTGATTTAAATAAAACACGATGAGTTATATCTGATAACTCAAAGCAATTATACGTTGCAAAAGTAACACCACGCCATGAAACGCTATGATAGTAATATAAATTATCGGAGCTAATACCGGGTGTTAACCGAAGATCTCCCAACATATCCTTTTCTGCTGGCGCATAGTGATTTTTTAACCTTGCTGTAACTGCACAGGATTTGTATTTATCAGATATTTTGAATGGCAATGCTTCTATAATAACATTATATGCCCTATTTCCAACAACCCAATGTTCTAGCCCAAACACCAACCCAATCTGGTGTCTTCTTGAGAATGAAACCATAAATGGCAGCCAGCTCACAGGAATAGCTACTTCCGGCATAACTAACATATCTGCTTTTTCAATAAGAGCAGAATTCAAAATATTGAAGAGCTTTTCCTGGCGAGGAAAACTAAGATTTGGCTTCGTATCTTTACGAATTGCGGAATATATATCTTCTTCATTAACAACTATATTTGCAACTGCCAATTTAATATTCTTACATGGTTGTTTGTTACCAATATGTATTTCAGATTTTAAAATCCCGTTGGTAGTACATTTATTCTTTTTAATTTCAACTGAAAAATCCTGATCAAAGAAATGATTACTATATTCCTCTATTGAATCACAAAACCAATCATTTAGATTTTTACCATCTGATAAATAGCCATTAAGTTTGAACAAAGCCCATTCATCATAATGAATAAATCGTGGGGAAAATTTTATTTTTTCTTCTTCAAGAGAAAAACCTGCGCCATTCATAAATCCATTTTCGCTGCTAAGATCACCATTGAAATTTGAATAATTTAACAATGGCCAAGCAACTAAGTGATGGCGAATCAAATTGGAGTAACGGAACTGCCATGAATATTCATGTAAATCAGAGCCAAAGTAAATCAAATCTGATAACTTAGCCCTATTAGTTAAAAAGGCATTATCGATTAAGAAACATTCATCTTCACTGATTGGATTTTTTAAGTCGAGCAACCCGACTGTAATCGCTAAAGATAATTCATTATAAAATTTAAGATCTATTATAATCTTCCTTGACAATGCTCGGAATTTTATATTTTTATCACTATGAGCGCCTTCTACTTTACTTACCTCACGAATTACATAGTGGTGAAAAGATGTGGCAAATGAATAATTCTTTGTAACTAAAGAATATTGATAAATTTTCTCCCATAATCTATGAAACCTTAATGCATTCTGACCTTTAAAGAATTGTTTTAACTGCGGTAAAACAGAACTATTCTTATCTAACTTACAAAGTCTGTGAGCAGTAATATGGCTTGTAAGATATTTTGCAAGCTCTGTTTCGTTTTCAGCAAGGCCAACAATACTACGTAATTTATTTGCAGAACCATCATAAAGAACATCGTAGGCGAATTTATCCAATTCTTTTTCTATATGCTCACTCGGTAAAAATTTGAATGCACTGCTACGTTCGTCAAGCTCTTGTTTAAAAACTTCAAGTCCAGCTCGACTATGAGATTTATCAAAAAATTGTAATATGAGTTTGTCTTTTTGTACTGGCAATAAATTATCATTTACAGATATAGCATAATTACCATCAGAAGGATCACGCAACAATACTCCTGATAAATAATTATCAACAAAAGATTCAATAGGCCTATCAATATCTAATTTAGGTCTTTTGAATACCATTAAGATATCATCGACATAACGCCCATAATATGCAGGCCTAACCTCATCCGCGATAGATTTATCAAAATCACTTAAATACCAGTTAGCAATAATTGAAGATGATGCTAACCCTATCGGTAATTTCTTTTTATTTATGCAGTCTGGATGTGTTTTTTTCTGAAGAATTTTTGTAAGTTTGTTATATAAGCGATACAAATCTTCAATTATTTCAGTAAGTCGAAAAGATAAATCTCGCAGTGTATCGCTCTGTGAGTAATATTTATTTATAGCATCTTTTATTTTATCAAAATCTACATCAACATAATAAAAATATGATTTCAGGTCAAGAGACAATAGCGCCACATCATGCTCTTCTTTAGATAAGCCTGTAGCAATATTAACAGCCTGATCACGCCATAAATTGTATTGATCGATGTATCTTTTAAATATCTCATGACCTCCACTAGTTTTTTTTGCTACCGCATAACGAACGGCAGATGGATGCATACGATTACCATAGCTATTATCTTCCAATAATATTTCGATTGCAGGAGCTGCGAATACGCACCATAACATATCAATTATATGCAACTGTACGGGAGCATTTATAAAATAATTTACTTTAGATATTTGGTACGTATCTGCATCGCGAACATTACTTATAAAGAGACCATTTTTCTTATTATGCTCGTTTTGTTCTAACTCACCTTTTATATCTATATTTTTTGGTAAAACATGGTAATTTACTTTTTTAAGCCATTTTATAAAGATATCATTACTTTTAAAGCTGGCATCTTTAATAACATTAACAATATCAGTGAAATGATTCGCTTGTCCTTCCGATTCAAATTCAGCGATTCTTTGCTTTAAAAATAAATTTAAATTTTCGTGGTAAGCATAGCTTTTAAGATAAAGATATGCCTTTTTTACATCATCTAAATCAATATCCATTAATAAACCTCAAAATTAGAACTTAATTCTATTGATAGACAGTATATTATTCTTTATTTACAATAAGTTAAAGAGTTTGTTTGTTAATCATCATACAATGTAACTACTTGAAAAATTGAAACTTTGCGAGCATGATCGCAATAACATCAGCCTGTTACCCGGTTCATTCTTATGATCTCTCCAGAAACGCTGCAATCCGCCATCTCTAACGTCTCTGTCTGGCGTCAGGGTGACGTATGCGCGCCGCATAAACCGCTACTGCTGTTGTATGTACTGTCGCAGTACAAAGCAGGCCATCCACGCCTGTTTAACTACGGTCTGGAAATCCACGAACCGCTTACTCGCCTGCTGAAAGAGTTTGGTCCCAAGCGACGCACCGACTATCCCAATATGCCTTTCTGGCGACTGCGAACCGACGGCTTCTGGGAGATCACTCACGCAGAAGGTTGCAAACCGCGCAAGGGCAATACTCAGCCGACAAAGAAAGAACTGATTGATAACCAGGTGGCGGGCGGCTTCGATGAGGCGGCTTACCAACAATTGCTGGCACATCCAGAGATGATTGACCAGTTGGCCCAGAAGATCCTCACCGATCGCTTCCCGGAAAGTATTCAGCGGATCCTTGCCAACCAGCTGGGATTCGATTTTATCGATCGCTCCAGGAACCGCGATCCGCGTTTCAGGGATATCGTTCTTCGCGCTTACCACTCACGGTGCGCGTTCTGCGGTTACGATCTCAGACTGGATGGTGCGCTGGTTGGTATTGAAGCGGCACATATTCACTGGAAAGCATATGGTGGTCCGTGCGTGGTAAATAATGGCCTGGCGCTCTGTACATTACACCATGACGCGTTTGATATGGGGGCATTCGGGCTGGATGAGAGTATGACCATCCGCATCTCCGGCGGCGTCAGTCGTAGTCCGGTGGTTGACCATCTGTTTTGGCAGCGGGACGGCCAGCAGTTATTCCTCCCTTATGACAAAACGCAGTGGCCTGCTGAACAGTATGTCGGCTGGCACCGTAAACAGATATTCAAAGCCTGAGACCGCGAGCTTCACAGGTATAATCGATTATATAATTTATCCCCTTTAAAGTATAAATATCCTCTCCCCCCTATAGCGGATAAATCCTGTACATTAGCCGGCGTGGGAACTGCTGGGATAATAGCCCAATGGAACGCTTCTTCCGGAGCCTGAAGAATGAGTGGGTACCAGTGCCTGGTTACATAAGCTTCGGCAATGCAGCTCACGCAATAACGGACTATATCGTTAGGTATTACAGCGCGCTCGGGCCACACGAGTATAACGGTGGGTTACCACCAAACGAATCGGAAAACCGATACTGGAAAAACTCTAAAACGGTGGCCAGTTTTAGTTGACCACTACATGCATGGCTTTCTGGCTTTCTTATCACGTAACTCTTCATACTTCATCAGATCAGTAAAAAGTACGCGGCGATGGTGAGTATGGGAGGGGCTTACGAACGACACATGTTGCGACATTAGACCCTGCACTTCAGCAGTGATTTTGCCGCTGATAAGAGAAATTTACATTTTCAGTGAAGTTGTCAGCACACAAAATCTGCGGTTTGTTGGTAACAAAGCTCTGTTTTGTTGGAGTTTTTCAACATCCAATAATTTCCTTTTAAAAATCAAAACCGCTGAACACAGTACCATCCGTACTGTCAACTTTTTACCTTGTTCTAAATCAATTTTTTTGAAAATTTAATTGATGCAACAGCAGTATGTAGTAACCATAATATTCAGCAAGTGCCGTGTAGTGCGGGTTACAGCGGGTTTTAGATGTAAAAAAGCCCGACTGGTGATCGGGCTTGATTACATCCGGTGCTGAGTTGGTGCTCAGAACTGGAAGGGGACTATCTTTAACTGACGTTAGAATCATAACCCCCTAAACCTGCCTGAATCAACTCAACTGGATCAAGTTGTGTGCAAAAAAACGGACGGTGGTAACTCTGACTGATTACCAGGTGGTGCTGAATCAGGGTCTGCTTTAACGGAGTGGGACTATCTTTAACTGACATTTGAGATAGCCGTTGCGACAGAGTGCAAGGCAAGCGACGGTGTTCCGCTCCCCAATACAGGGGGCATCATGGATACTTTATTGTCTAAAGTTATCCTAGCTCTAAAAGCGCTAGCAACGCTTTTAGAGCTGGTTCGTTGGTTCTTCTAAGAGCTGGCGCAGAGAAAAGCCGGAGTAATCCGGCTTTTTTGTACTCCCTGACCCATCCTGAATAGCGTTGACAGATTCCTGACTTAAATCCGGAGCTGCTCTTAGCCTGTTACCCGGTTCATTTCTATGATAACTCTCGAAGCTCTGTAATCGCCCATCTCTAACATTTCTTTTTGGCGTCAGGATCATATGCCGTGGCTACTGTTGTAAGTGTTAAAGCAACTTACCAACCGTTACTTGCCCCCGAAGTAATTGATCAACTTGCCCAGCAGGTCCTGATAGGTCACTTCCCGGAAAGTATCCAGCGGATCAAGGCCAACCAACTGGGATTCAAATTATCGATCGCTCCAGGAACCGCGATCCGCGTTTCAGGGATATCGTTCTTCACGCTTACCACTCACGGTGCGCGTTCTGTGGTTATGATCTCAGGCTCGATGGCGCGCTGGTTGGTATTGAAGCAGCGCATATTCACTGGAAAGCGTACGGTGGCCCGTGCGTGGTAAACAATGGCCTGGCGCTCTGTACGTTGCACCACGATGCGTTTGATATGGGGGCATTCGGGCTGGATGAGAGTATGACCATCCGCATCTCCGGCGGCGTCAGTCGTAGTCCGGTGGTAGACCATCTGTTCTGGCACCGGGACGGCCAGCAGTTATTCCTCCCTTATGACAAAACGCAGTGGCCTGCTGAACAGTATGTCGGCTGGCACCGGAAGCAGATTTTCAAAGCCTGAAAATACGCAACGGGCCGTTAAGCCCGTTGTTCGTTACATCACCGCAGTTCTATCACTCTCGCCCGCTCAGCCTGCTTTCGGTAGTGGTCGTATCGCTCCCGGAACCATGCTTGCTGTTCATCACTCATATTGCCGGTCACGGCATCGATATCAACTGGCTGGCCCAGGGCGTGCATACGGGCAAAACTGCGTGCCAGAAAATCAAAATTCTTTAATGCGTTTATATCTTGTTGGTTCATTAGCATATCCCTCCAGTCATTGTGTTTACTGTTCAAGGTCATATGCTTTTCTGATTTCAGTATCCGCCTGAAAAAGATCGTTTTTTGAGCGATGCGTGCGCATCAATCTGCCTGTGTTCACATTTCAGGAACGACAAAACTCTTCAGCCTCGGTAATGATTTTCCCCTCCCTTTTATCACCCGCGCAGAAAACACTACCGCCAGCCATGCAGTAAGTTCGCCATGTATCCGGAAGGCGCGAACGGCGCAGATGCGCAGGATACCCGTGCCATTCCATCCCGCAGGGAAATGCCCTGCGAAGGGTGTTCCCTGCTCATTTACAGGAGAAACACCATGTCGCTTTTCGATAAAAAACCGTCGTTAATGCCGGTGGTTATCGCCCCTGATGTCTGGCAATCCGCTGTGGAATTTCCCGCCGACCCGCAGCAGGTGGAAGAACGGCTGGGCAATCTGTTGCTCGCCGTACTGCTGACCCTGCGCACCGCCGGGACGTCCCGCAAGAAAGTCACCTTTACGATCTACTGCCAGCCGCCGCAGGGCGATATGAAAGTCCCTGTCGCATTACCGCTGTCACTCAACTATCACGGCCACTATGTGCAGGTCTCGATGGCTGAACAGGCATAACCTCTCCCCGCCGGAGTCGCTTCCGGACGGAGGTGGTTCCGGCTTCTTCCATGAGGATCGCACAATGGACAGAAGCAACGATATCTACCAGAAAGTCACCGACCAGATTATTGCTGAGCTGGAAAACGGCAATGTGCCGTGGATCCGCCCGTGGCGCGATGGCGAGCCGCCGTTCCCGATCAATGCGTTATCCGGTCGTCCGTATCACGGCATTAACGTGCCACTGCTGTGGAACAGCGCCGACAAGCAGAGTTTTGCCAGCGACCGCTGGCTGACGTTCCACCAGGTCAGCGCGCTCGGCGGGCAGGTACGCCGGGGGGAGAAATCCTCTCTGGCGGTGTTGTATCTGCCGCGCACACAGGAAGAGACCGATGCACTCGGCCAGCCGTTGCTGGATAAAGACGGCGAGCCGAAGGTGCGGCATTTCGGGATTATTCGTGAATTTCGGCTGTTTAACCTGTCGCAGTGCGACGGCTTGCCGCAGTCGCTGTCCGAGCCGTTTACCCGGCCCGCAAAGCCTGTGGAGATGGCCGAAGCCATTACGATGAATAGCGGCGTGACGCTGCGCCATCGCCGCCAGTCTAAAGCGTATTACAAACCCGCGACCGACCTGGTGATGATGCCGCACCCGCAGCAGTTTGAAAGCAGCGAGGCGTACTATGCCACGCTACTGCATGAACTGACGCACGCTACTGGTCACGCTTCACGCATCAACCGCCCCGGTATTGCCGGAGCAGAACGCACCGAAGCACTCTACGCCGCTGAAGAGTTAGTGGCAGAGATGGGGAGCGCCTTCCTGTGCGCCCATTGCGGCATTCAGGGCAGGCTCCAGCACGCCAGCTATATCGGCTACTGGTTGGATATTCTGCGCCAGGACAAGCGGGCAGTGATCCGCGCCAGCGGTATGGCGCGCCAGTGAATGGCTGCTCAACGCAGTACCACAACCCTGTCAGCTTAGCGCCTGACAGCCCACCCGCACGGGGAGCCTTCCCCGTCGGGGAGTTGCTCCCCTTTTTTCTGGAGTGATATATGGGACTCGATCTCTTCTTTTTCGAACGGGCAAAAAACGCGCCCGATGAAAGCCAGTACGCCAGAGTGGGTTATTTCCGCAAGGTGAACCCGTTACTCAAATGGGTGGATGAACACGTTGGGCTGGTGCGCAACCAGGTACTGTTAGAAGTCACCAAAGCACATTTGCAGGCGCTTCTGAGTGACCTGCAGAGCCTGACGCCGGATAACTGCGGCGCGGTTTATCCCACGATTGACGGCTTTTTCTATGGATATACCGATTATGGAGAACACTACTGGAAAGACGTTCGCGCCGTCACCCACTGGGTGAAAGAGACGCTGGAGACGTTTGATTTTGAGCGAGACAGGCTGATGTTTTATGCCTGGTGGTAAGTGGAACGGAGTGGCCGGTTTCGATCGGCCACTTTTCCATCATTGCAGTGCAAGCACGGCCTCAATTTCAATATGAAGATCCGGGGAGAACAGTGCACTAACTTCGACAAGAGAACTGGCGGGCAGGCTCTCGCCATAGTTTGCATACAATACCTGACGCAATGCTTTCAGCGAATCAATTGAAGTAACAAAAATCGTCACTTTAATCAGATTATCAAGCGTAATCCCCTCCGCTGTTGCTATCACCTTAAGTTGCCTGAATATTTCACTTGCCTGCGCAACAACATCACCACTCTGCGCCTCAGAACCAAAAGCTGTCAGACCCGATATATATAGCGCCCCCTGGTGTGCAACTGCATGAACATAAGGAGCGTTAACTTCGCCCAGTTGCGGATAATTTTTTCTGACTAATCGTGCCATGACCTCGTCCTTGTATAAATTCATTATTTGTCAGCCAAATTGCGCTGCCATCTGCGCATAGTCCAGCCCGTAGAGACACCATCCTTATATTCGTTAAATGACCATCAACCTTCAACTCTTCCTCGCTGACAAAAAAACCTGCTGCCCGCAAAAGGCCCAAAGGGAGACACTGCAAAGGAAGGGCGACAAGGGCAAAGGGGCCTGCCCGAAAAGGAGAAATATGCTGAAGTGGCTACAAAGATCATCCCAGAGCCAGCCACCTGCACCAGACGCTACGCTGCCGACGGGTTGGTTTGCGCCACTATCCGCAGAACAGTTGCTGGCGACGCCGTTACGCCAGTCCTGTTTGCACCAGTTACGGCAACTAACCCCGCTGCCGGATACCCTGTTTGATAGCTGGATCCTCACGGCGATTAATCGCTTCGCAGCACTGGTACAGCTGCTACCCGCCTCACAAAGTCATCACCATTCCATTCCCGGCGGGCTACTGGATCATTCGCTGGAAGTTGCCTGCAACGCCATTCGGCTGCGCCAGGGTTATCTGCTGCCACCGGAAGTGGGTGCGGAAGAACAGGCCCGGCAGGCCAGCGCATGGACGGTCACGGTAGTCTGCGCAGCATTGCTGCACGATACGGGAAAAATCGCCGTGGATATGGAGATTCATCAACGTGATGGCACCCGCTGGCATTCGTGGCAGGGTAATCTGGCACAGCCTTATCGCTGGCAGTACCAGAGCCACGGTCGCGACTATCATCTGCATCCGGCGGCTACCGCAATGCTGATTAATCAGTTGATACCCTCGCCATTACTGGACTGGCTGGCCGGATACCCCACGGCTTTTGCGTCCCTGATTTATCAGCTTACCGGACACTACGAACGGGCTGGCGCGCTGGCGCAAAAGCCCTCTTCCTTCCCCCAGCAGCTTCTCACCGCCTTACGCTCACTGGTACAGAACGAGTACCGGCTCAATAATCCCGAATGCGGATCCGATGGCTGGCTGACGGAGGATGCGCTGTGGCTGGTCAGCAAAACCACCGCCGACCGGGTCCGCGCCTGGCTACTCCAGCATGGCGTATCCAGTGTGCCGGAAAACAATAACCGCCTGTTTGACGAACTGCTGACGCATCAGCTTATTGTCGCTAACGAGGATAAAGCGATCTGGCGCTGCATCATCCGTTCAGATAAGGGATGGTCGCCCGTTGAGCCGCTGACGCTGCTGCGCCTGACACCATCTGCAATCTGGGAACAGGGAGAACAACGCCCCGCCTGTTTTGGCGGTGATGTGGCGCCGGTAAACGGAGCGGAACTCGTCCCTGAACTTAGCACACCCACTCAACCGCTGCCGGATATAGCAGACGATCCCAAGCTTGGTGACATTAACAACTTCCTGCTGTGGCTGAAGAACCACATCAGTTCTTCAGGCACGGTGAATACCCGTAACGGTAAGGTGCATGTAGTGGAAAATCATCTTTTTTTGATAACGCCGGGGATCTTTAAGATGTACGCAGCAGAAATCACGGGCGACACCGGCGACGGCTGGAAGCTGGCACAACGAATGTTCCAGGAGTCAGGGCTGGCCCTGCGCTGTAATGATGACAGTTTTATCTGGACCTGCGAGGTTCGGGTTCCACAAAAGAAAAGTAGTCAGTTGAAAGGGTTTCTGATAGAAGATCCGAAGCAGGTGTTGGGGGAGAAAGTGCCGGTGAATAATCCGTGGCTGAAGTTGCTGCGCGAATAGCAATTTATATCAAAATACTCTCTTCCACCGAGCCACAGCGAATGGGCTGTAATACCTAAAGAGCCGCATGATATTCAATAATTGATTTCAATTCTTCAGGCGAAAAAGGCGGATTACGCCGATGCAACATGGCGTGGCAATTAGGGCAGACGGGAATAAGATCTTTTTTGGGATCCAGAGAGTAATTATCTTTGATGTCTGATAGCGGAATCAGGTGGTGTATATGGATAAAACCTTTTGCTATCTCACCATACACCCTCATCATATCAATGCCGCATACTTTGCACAGGCAACCATGCCAGGCTAATGCGGCCTGCCGGGCCTTACGGTCGTGTTCATAGCGGTTAACCGTTACCTGCATAGCGGCACCTTCAGTAAATACGCTCTGCGGTGGCAGTTCATCAGGAAAAATACTGATGGCGGGCTGCTCGTTACCCAAATTTTTCTCAACGATCTGAAACCCTTGATCGGTAAGCAACTTGACACATTTCGACTTGATACCACCGCTAAAATCTTCAGGGGAAAACTCAACGCCTATCATATTTGAAGCAGCAATACCGACTATAGCTTTCGGTGGATAACTGCGCCCTTCAAAGACCACATCATACAGCCGGGACTCGCTGAACTGGTGGCGTACACCTTCATCATAGGCGCGCATAGCCGCAATAATGCATTCCCTGGAAAGCTGGTCTGGCAGTTTCTTCTTCATTTACAACTCATCATCCCTGAAACTACATATGCTAACTCTTTATTTTATAGCATATTAATTTATCCGGTGATAAACAGCACTCTTCAATCTCGCAGTACCGGGATACGGGTATCAGTGCAGCGGCAGAGTAACGTAGCGGCAGAGAAACCGCGCCTCATGCTGATTGTCCAGCCGCACCTGAAAAACATCGTGTGTATCCTGCTCGAATGCGTCTTCGCGCCACGCCAGCAGACCCTGTTGGTTCATGCGGATAATAATCTGATCGGGCGTTTCGCCCTGATTCAATGCTTCGACTACATGTTGCAGGGGAAGCGGTAGCGTCTGAGCAGGCCACATCACTTCAACGCTCACGAGCTGGCGGTGTGTCCGGGGTGGCATCGGTAGTTTCCTCCATGGCTAGAATTTAGCGGTTAATTAGCCATGAAATAGGGGCATTTTTTACTGTTTCAACTACTGACGAGATGGCTACGGAATACGCGCTGCAGTGCTGTTTTTTCCTGCGCGCCCGCCAGTGAAATACGGAAATCATCGACCTCTGCCTGCATACCCAATGGGGCATCTTTGTATCTCTGCAGCAGATGTTCTATTTCGTTTTCAGTTAAGGGTTCGGCATCCACTCTCTGAACGGATGGAATATTGGTTTCATAAGGCCAAAGCTGTATAGCCCCAACACAGTCCATCCCAATACGTGCTAATAAGTCGAAAGGTTGCTTCGTAGGCACATGGAACCGTACCTGAATCCGGCTACGAATTTGCTCGCTATCTGGCAGAAGATTATCAAAAAAGTTATAGACGATTTTGCCACGATAGCGCTCTTCCCGTAACGGCATCGAAAGTGAAATGGCACGAGAACCGGCTCTTTCCAGCCAGTCTCTCTGGTAGTAGAAAGACATTTCCCCGCCAACCGTTTTCTCCAGCGTACCAACAATGATGCCATTAAGCGCAACCGTTAATTTTTCCACGGATTACCACTCCTGGTCCCAACCCTCAGATGACTTTTTTTTACCCTTCCGGCTTACGACCTGAAGCTCAAGATCCAGAGCGGCAAGGAGCTTAAAAAGCGTGTCCAGCCGTGTCCCCTCCGGATGGTTCTCAAACTCTGAAACCGTTGATTGCTTCATGCTCATGCTTTCAGCAGCTTCGCGTTGAGTCAGCTTACGTTGCTTGCGTGCCTCCCTGACTGCCTGAGCCAGCATTTTGGGTGAAGTTACGTTCATTTTATCCCCCATGACAGATATTTTGAATATATCCGCTTTAGGGGATATTTCAAATCTATCCTCTATAGGGGATAGATTTTTTTAAATGTTCATATCTTCAATGTCGTATCCATGTACATCTGTATCACCCCCAAAAAATATCGTTAACAGCACTGTGCAGAAAACTGTGATTGCCCCCCCAAAAACTCTATCGACATGCTCCGGCAATATGGTGATAAAAAATTTTTTAACATATGGCGAAAATATGTTTATAGAATGGACATGTTCTGGCTATATGTCGATAAAAACAGTTTTATAAACATATGGACGGATGCAGGAAACGTCTCACCAGTCGTCGCATCTATGTGATCTAATATTTTTATGCTTGAATGCCATTCCTATCTAACAAACTACTTTACGCAGGTCAACTGTATGTTGGCCGACCTTCCTTTTAAGACAGATTTGTTGTTCCTTGCTCATAGCAAAGTTATCAATTTCCTTCAGGCCTTTCTCTGCCAGAAGTGGACATGTTTAACTACGGAATGCATTCAGCATAGTTAGTGAGTTTACATGAGGGGATTAATTTTTGAGAAATCTTGATTGAATTGTGAAGCGTGTTAATATAACAACAAGAAATTAAACTAACAGTCAAATAAACAAGCCACCCAACTTAATTGAAAAGGATTATTAGCTATGATTGACGCACTTATTAGAAACTTACAGAGAGACATCGCGCTACTTCAGCTTTATATCGCGCAACGCAAACAGGCTGGCTTTCATGACATGGAAAGAATGATTGAGTCATTGACCATCTTTATGTTTCGCGCACTAAAAATGGGTGAGCTTGAGAACATGAATCAGATTAAAGTTAACTTTCCCGCCATTGATTTAGCTGACAATCAAAACATGGTAGCAGTTCAAGTTACTACGAATGCAAGCCCGACAAAAATTAAAAAAACCATTACAGCTTTTGAAAAGACAAATGATTTAGGTATAAGCCTCAAAGATAAATACTCTACTTTATATATTTTTGGTTTTTGTAAAATATCAAAAAACTCAGTTCCAAGTTATTGTAAAATAATCGATCCCAGCTATTTCGTGAATGAACTTTGCGATAAAGCAGATGAAGATATGATCCATGATATGCTCGATGCTATTCAACGCCATCAGGATTATACGTCATTACACCCATGGAATGATAAAGACTCACTCGAAATAATTCTCAATGTTATTAATCGCAATGCAATTAAACACCGGATGAGTTGCGAAGGCAGCCTATCTGATATGCTTACCGGTTTAAAGGAAATCAATGAAGTAATTACAAAGGGAACAATCCAACGTAAGCAACGTTCAAAATCGATATCTGACTTCAAAGATCAAAGCATGGTTAAATTTCTGAGAGGTGTAATGGATGATCTGTCTGTTATTCAAGCTATAGTGAACAAATCTAAAGTTAACCAAGATGATATGGTTTATATCAGCTATGAAGATATGATTAGCATTGATAAATTAAAAGCTAAAATAGCAAAAAATTCATCTGAGATTTCAAGTCAATATAATATTGGAATGACACTAAACATTGTTGATTTATAATTAGTGACTTAATTACAGATAATGGTTGGCAGGATTCATTGAATAATGTTTATTTGGAGGCTATTTATTGTTGCTCTTCACTCATAGAAGTCCTATTGGAATAGGCAGCTATGTACAAGAAATTGCTAACATAAGCGAGCATAACTAGTTGGATTAAGAAAAGCTTCGTACTGAACTCCCCCAATGCTTTGGCCAAATGTCTGTAAACCGGCAATAGCTTAAGGGTTCGGGTCATGTTGACCCGAACCCTTAAGCTAATAAGTAACAAGTAAATGTCACCTTAAAAGAATTTTTTGAGATATACTAAATATGTTTATTTTTACCAACAACCACATATGAACTGCCTGCTTTTCTCCATGACTTAATTATTACCAAATTGTTATCTAAACAAATTTTACTTACAATAATTTCATCCAACAAACCATAATAGGAAGCGTTGCGAGAGTTTTGGTATATATATCCATGCAAATGTTTAATTCCACTCTCATACTTCTTAAAATAAGAGCTTTTGTATTGATTAACAATCATTGCCTCCCCATCACTCTTTAATAAATCTCTAATCGCACTGATAACTTTGTAAATAGTGGATTTACATGGAATTGCAGAAAGCACGTTTGCGCAAAGTATAAAATCATAATGGTTCGTTATTTTATCTATACTTTCAAAAGGAACAGCATTAGCATTTTTATAGTTATTAGCCACATACTCTGGGATTGTAGTTTGTACACCCCTGATAATTTGCACTCTTTCAAGTTGTTTTCTGGAATCCAAAAATGTTACAGTCTCAAATTTATTTACCAATTGTTCTGAATACCTAAGCTTCCCACATCCAAAATCAAGGGCCCTGCCACTTTTAATAGAGCTTTCAATATAGTTGCAGAGATAATTAGATGGCATAGTATATGGTTTGGCAGCATTTTCTGAACGTATAATTATTCCATTTATCTTGTAATTCAAAACTAACCCCATTTAAATAATATTGTTACTATTAAAGAATTCCTTTATTTTATCATCAGGTATCTGTCTTACTTGACTTTCAGTTCTTGGCTTAACCGATGCTATAAAAATAAGAAAATTGAAGGCAACAAGGAAAATAAACCACGACCAAAGGTTATTTAAAGAACCAGTAACAGAGAATAGATTAGTTAATTTAGCGAAACTGATTATCAAAACAGTAATAAATGCAATAACTGTATGTTCAAAGAAAACCCAAAAGTAATATACTTTGTTCCAAAAAAGCTCAACATAATGTTTATCTTTCAACTCCTTTACTTCTGGATAATAAAGTTTACTCATTACCTTGTAAGATTCATCACCACTTAACTTTCTCGTAACGCCGGCTATCTTCGCCAATGGCTTAATAATTAAATAATTATCCCATACCTTTCTTATCCCAATGATTTTTGCCACGTTATTATGTAGATCTAAAGCTCCACTAATCACGGTCCAAAAAATTGAAAATGCGATTGGTAATATGCCGAATGTTAATATCCACTTAATAAACTCTTCGTAGTCTTTAATGGGTGGAATGTACTTGGCATTAATGCCAACCAATGGGATGTAGCCATAAATAACCAATGACAGATAAAATATAAATGTAGTAATAAAAGTTGCCTTATGGAGCATAGGTAACATTTCATTATAACTCTTTGGTGGTTCTAACATTTCACTCTCCAAGCATTCAAAAAGCGCTAATTTTCAATAGTCACACAAATCAACTAACGCATTTAAAGCTTAATTACCACTAGTTAATTAATTTAACACTGCAATTTTATCTAAATCTTTTTGATTGTTCTAGTCCTCAAAGAAACCTACTGCACAGATATCTATTTTAACTGCATCCACTTTTATGTTTGTCGTGTCTACACCAGCACTGCAATGTTTTAAGCAGCCAAAATCCACCATCCGTACTAACACTTCGATTTCCATTCCTCACTCTTAGCGGACGGTCAAATTTAACTACCCACGGGGAGTGCTAAGCTAAACCACAGGTCTACATAAATGCTGGGTCGCTTTGCACTGATTCCCTCTGTTATGAAAAACCCTACTCCAAGGATGACTAAATACCAGCATCCCCTGACTCCACCTCATCCTGCGCCGCCAGCAGTACCAGCTCTGACTTTGAAATCAGCAAATCTTTCGGCTTCCCTCCTCTCAACCTGCGATTAGCCGAGCCAAACCAGATAGCCAGTCCCCACGGCGTTTTGCGTTCCTTGAACAGCGAGAGTATCAACCTGACAACCTTGAGAGGCCGCGCTTTCTCATCCAGAACATAATCCGGATACAAATCCTCCCCGTCGACCTTCAGCGAGAATATCTTCCCAGCCGCTTTCCAGCCTTTCGGACCAGCATCAGGATCGGCGGAACGAAAGCCCGCTTTTGCCGATAACTCAGACGTTGTCAGCCATTCCGAGTCGGCCAGTATTCTGGCTTTCAGCTCCTCTAGCTGCCGGTCATTACGCTCCTGGAAGCTCATATGGTCGAGTGTGCCTCCCGGCGACTTTTTAAAGCCATACGGCACCACATGCCTGAACCGGTTTGCATCCAGATAATCCGCCCACCACTGCATCATCTCCCGACGTTCTTCGAGATGCTGCGCCTTATGGATATACGCCGCCCGCACGCGCTTACGCTCCTGATGGCTCATCTGGCGCTCTACCGTGTCGCTTGACCACAGGCCTGACTCCACCAGCGCGCTACAAGCCATAGTGCGAAAACCGTGGCCGCAAACATCTTTCTGGGTGTCGTAGCCCATCACACGCAGCGCTTTGTTGATAGTGTTTTCACTCATCGGTTTGCGGTAGTTATGATCGCCGGGGAACACCAATTCAGTTCCCGGTCGGCAGTGCTGCCGCACCTTGTGCAGCAGTTCGATGGCCTGATGTGATAGAGGGACCAAGTGAGGAGAACGCATCTTCGCCCCACGCGCTGAATATTTAACGCCGGGGATCGGCTCACGCTCGGCGGGGATTGTCCACATGGCGTTACGCAGATCAATCTCATCCCAGCGGGCAAAGCGCAGTTCGCTGGAGCGGATAAACAGCAGCAGCGCCAGCTTTACCGCCAGTTGAGTCAGTTGACGGCCTTTGTAATCGTCGATTCTATCCAGGAAATCAGGGATAAGATTCAAATCTAATGCAGGGTGGTGACGTACTTTGGGCGTGGAAACCGCGCCGGTTAAATCTGATGCAGGGTTATGATCGATAATGCCGTTCTGGACGGCGTAGCGCATCACGCAGGCAGTGCGCTGCTGAAGCCGGGAAGCAACATCCAGTTTGCCCGCTTTCTCCACCTCCTTGATGGGCACCAGCAGATCTTTGACCTTCATTTTTGTGATGTCACAGCTGCCGTTCGTGGGGAACACATAAAGCTCGAAGTAACGCAGCACCCGCTTCTTATGTTCCGCCGACCAGTTCACGTTACTGGTGACCCATTCGCGTGCCACAGACTCAAACGTATGTTCCGGCGTTATCGCAAGGCGTTCAGCCTTTCGGTGTGCGCTCGGATCGATGCCAGAAATCAGCAGTAATTGGGCCTCTTCACGCATGCGTCTTGCCTGTGCAAGCGTCAAAAGCGGATAAGGTCCTAAAGCGAGCTTTTTCTCTTTGTTTACAAAGCGGTACTTGATGTACCAGCGTTTTGAACCGTTAGGGTTAACCAGCAGGTAAAGTCCATGCGAGTCACTGAGCTTATACGGCTTGCCACAAGGCTTGGCGTGGACTATAGCGCGATCTGTTAGTGCCATTTGGGGGCCTCACTATTATCGAACTACGTCTAAGCCCCCAATTTGGCCCCCAAATCGCGTGGATGTCAATGGATGAAAAATGACCAACACGGAAAGACCACAAAATAAAAATGGTTATTATCGAAAAATAAATTATCTTTGAATTACAGACGGATATGGACGAATTTGGACGAAAATGGACACAAAAAAAGCCACCCTTAGGTAGCTAATTATTGCATCACTTGGTGCCGAAGGCCGGACTCGAACCGGCACGTATTTCTACGGTTGATTTTGAATCAACTGCGTCTACCGATTTCGCCACTCCGGCACGGAAGGGATGCGGAAAACGTTGTGGATTATACCTGTCGTGCGCCACCATGCAAGCGCCAGCGTGTATCTGGCCTGCTAAGTGTTGAAAATTTCAGCATTACCTTTCCCACCTGCAACCCTCATCACAGTTTGCCCTCTTCTTAATCCCCCCTTCTGCGAAGCGTCCCGTTTCCCCATGCTCTACACTTCCAGTTCAACACCACACTGAGGGAAACACGATGTCGATGATAAAAAGCTACGCCGCAAAAGCGGCGGGCAGCGAACTCGAACTCTATGAATATGATGCGGGCGAGCTCAAGCCGGAAGATGTCGAAGTCCAGGTCGATTACTGCGGTATCTGCCATTCCGATTTGTCGATGATCGACAACGAATGGGGATTCTCTCAGTATCCGCTGGTTGCCGGGCATGAGGTGATTGGTCGCGTGGCAGCGCTCGGCAGTGCGGCGTAGGATAAGGGTCTGAAGGTTGGTCAGCGCGTTGGGATTGGCTGGACGGCGCGCAGTTGCGGACATTGTGACGCCTGTATCAGCGGCAATCAGATCAACTGCCTGGAAGGGTCCGTTCCCACTATTCTCAATCGCGGCGGCTTTGCCGAGAAGCTGCGAGCCGACTGGCAGTGGGTGATCCCCTTGCCGGAGAGCATCGACCTGGCGGCAGCTGGCCCCTTGCTGTGTGGCGGCATCACGGTGTTCAAACCGCTGCTGATGCACCATATCACTGCCACCAGCCGCGTTGGGGTGATCGGCATCGGTGGCCTGGGACATATCGCCATTAAGCTGTTACACGCGATGGGTTGTGAAGTGACCGCATTCAGCTCCAATCCGGCGAAAGAACAGGAAGTGCTGGCGATGGGGGCGGATAAAGTGGTCAACAGCCGCGATCCGGATGCGCTAAAAGCGCTGGCGGGCCAGTTCGATCTCATCATTAACACGGTTAACGTCGATCTCGACTGGCAGCCCTATTTTGAAGCGCTCGCCTACGGCGGTAACTTCCATACCGTCGGTGCAGTGCTGAAGCCGCTGCCGGTGCCGGCATTTACCTTAATTGCCGGGGATCGCAGCATCTCCGGTTCGGCGACCGGGACGCCATTTGAGCTGCGCAAGCTGATGAAGTTTGCCGGGCGCAGCAAGGTGTCGCCTACCACCGAGCTGTACCCGATGTCGCAAATTAACGAAGCTATCCAGCACGTGCGTGATGGCAAGGCCCGCTATCGCGTGGTGCTGAAAGCCGACTTCTGATGCAGGGCTCAGTCCCGCAAGGGGCTGGGCTTATTGCCCGTGACGAAACGCGAGCACCGCCTGGCGGCACTGTTCCGTCACATGCTCGATGTCATGGTTTACATCGATGCGGGCAATATCTTTCTCATCGTCCTGTGGGCACTCCAGCGCGTCGAACTGACTTTTGAGTAATCCCACCGGCATAAAATGCCCTGCCCGACGCTGCATGCGCGCCAGAATAGTCTCGTAGTCGCCGTCCAGCCACAGAAAATGCACATTCGGGCTGCCCTGACGCAATATATCTCGGTACTGTTTTTTTAATGACGAGCAGACAATAAACCCGGTCTCGTTCTTTTTATATAAACTGTATGAGGCGTCATTTAATCGCGCTAGCCACGGCAATCGGTCTTCATCGGTTAATGGAATACCTTCAGACATTTTATCAATATTTTTAGCCGGATGGAGATCATCACCATCAATAAATTTAGCCGATAATACAGCGGCAATTTTGCTACCAATTAAAGATTTACCGCTACCCGAAACGCCCATCAAAATATAACTTTCCCCGGCCATTGAAAAAACTCCAGATTCATATTCCATGGCGCGATACTACGCCTTCCACATTGCAGAATTCACCTTTTTTCGCCGCGACTGAGCAGATTTACAGGGCGCATCACGTTATGCGTAACATTGTAGTGTAACAATTTCTCAGCGTGATCTGCATCACAAATAATAACAATTAAAACCGTTTAAATGCTGCCGAGGTTACTACCTGACCAGTGAGGCATTTATGAAAGTCAAAACCCAATCCTGCGTTGTCGCGGGGAAGAAAACTGTTGCCATTACCGACCAAAATATAGAATGGAATAATAAAGGGACGCTGGTAAAAATTACCCGAGGCGGTATTTGTGGTTCCGATTTACATTATTATCAGGAAGGGAAAGTCGGTAATTTTACCGTTAAAGCGCCGATGATTTTAGGCCATGAAGTTATTGGTAAAGTAGTGCACAGCGATTCAACAGAATTACACGAAGGTCAGTCAGTGGCGATTAATCCGTCGAAGCCCTGCGGCCACTGTAAATACTGTCTTCAGCATGAAGAAAACCAGTGTACGGAAATGCGCTTTTTTGGCAGCGCCATGTATTTTCCCCACGTCGACGGCGGCTTTACTCAGTATAAAACCGTCGATACTGCGCAGTGCGTCTCCTACCCTCAAGAGGCGGATGAAAAAGTCATGGCCTTTGCCGAACCGTTGGCGGTCGCGATCCACGCCGCACATGAAGCGGGCGACCTGCAGGGCAAGCGCGTGTTTATCTCCGGCGTTGGGCCTATCGGCTGTCTGATTGTCAGCGCGGTGAAAACGCTCGGCGCGGCAGAGATTGTCTGTGCGGATATCAGCCCGCGCTCGCTCTCGCTGGCGCAACAAATGGGAGCCGACACGCTGATTAACCCGCAGCAGGACTCGCTCGACGAGTGGAAAAAAGAGAAAGGCTACTTCGACGTCAGCTTCGAGGTCTCCGGCCATCCGTCCTCAATCACCACCTGTCTGGAAGTGACCCGCGCGAAAGGCGTGATGGTGCAGGTCGGCATGGGCGGCGCGGTGCCGGACTTCCCGATGATGATGTTGATCGGCAAAGAGATCGCGCTCAAAGGTTCGTTCCGCTTTACCACCGAGTTCAACACCGCGGTGTCGTGGCTGGCGAATAACGTTATCGATCCGCTGCCGTTACTCAGCGCCGAATATCCGTTTACCGAGCTTGAACAGGCGCTGAACTTCGCCGGGGACAAAACCCAGGCAGCGAAAGTCCAGCTTGTTTTCGAAGACATAAAATAAGGAATAGCATGATGAACGATCTTTTTTCACTGGACGGCAAAAACATTCTGATCACCGGTTCGGCTCAGGGCATTGGTTATTTACTGGCGACTGGTCTGGGTAAATATGGCGCGCAGATTATCGTCAATGATATTACGCCGGAGCGCGCGGAAGCCGCCGTCACTAAACTGCAGCAGGAAGGGATCCGCGCCGTTGCCGCGCCGTTCAATGTTACGCATAAACAGGACATTGATGCCGCCATCGAGCATATCGAAAAAGACATTGGCCAAATTGATGTGCTGGTGAATAACGCTGGTATCCAGCGTCGCCATCCGTTTACCGAATTCCCGGAACAGGACTGGAACGATGTGATTGCCGTTAACCAGACGGCGGTATTCCTGGTCTCGCAGGCGGTAACGCGTCGCATGGTGGAACGTCAGGCCGGGAAGGTCATCAACATCTGCTCCATGCAGAGCGAGCTGGGCCGCGACACCATCACGCCGTACGCCGCCTCTAAAGGCGCGGTAAAAATGCTCACCCGCGGAATGTGCGTTGAGCTGGCGCGCCACAATATCCAGGTCAACGGTATCGCCCCGGGCTACTTTAAAACCGAAATGACCAAAGCGCTGGTCGAGGATGAAGCCTTCACTTCCTGGCTGTGCAAACGTACGCCAGCGGCGCGCTGGGGCGATCCGCAGGAGCTAATTGGCGCGGCGGTATTCCTCTCTTCTAAAGCATCCGATTTTGTTAACGGGCACCTGTTGTTTGTCGATGGCGGCATGCTCGTCGCCGTCTGATACAACGCAACATCACGCAGCGCCCAGGCGCTGCATTTTTGGCACACCACTCTAAATAATTTAAAGAGAAACGATTATGCCATTAATAATAATTGCGGCAGGCGTCGCGCTGCTCCTGGTCCTGATGATTGGCTTTAAAGTTAACGGCTTTATTGCTCTGGTCCTGGTGGCGGCGGTCGTTGGTTTTGCCGAAGGGATGGATGCCCAGGCCGTTCTGCACTCAATACAAAATGGGATCGGCGGCACGCTCGGCGGGCTGGCGATGATCCTCGGCTTCGGCGCAATGCTCGGTAAGCTGATTTCCGATACCGGTGCGGCTCAGCGCATTGCCACCACGCTGATTGGCACGTTTGGTAAGAAACGCGTGCAGTGGGCGTTGGTGATCACCGGTCTGGTCGTCGGTCTGGCGATGTTCTTCGAAGTCGGCTTTGTTCTGCTGCTGCCGCTGGTATTTACGGTGGTGGCCTCGTCCGGCCTGCCGCTGCTGTATGTCGGCGTACCGATGGTCGCCGCGCTGTCCGTGACCCACTGTTTTCTGCCGCCGCATCCGGGACCCACCGCGATTGCCACCATTTTCGAGGCCAATCTCGGTACCACTCTGCTGTACGGATTTATTATTACTATCCCGACGGTGATTGTCGCCGGGCCGCTGTTTTCTAAGCTGCTGACCCGCTTTGAGAAAGCACCGCCGGAAGGGTTGTTCAACCCGCATCTGTTCACCGAAGAAGAGATGCCGTCGTTCTGGAACAGTATCTTTGCGGCGGTAATCCCGGTCATACTGATGGCGGTCGCTGCGGTGTGCGAAATTACACTGCCAAAGACCAACAGCGTGCGGGTGTTCTTTGAGTTTATCGGTAACCCTGCGGTCGCGTTATTTATTGCTATCGTGCTCGCCATTTTTACCCTTGGTCGACGTAACGGACGTACGATCGAGCAAATTATGGATATCATTGGTGACTCTATCGGCGCGATCGCGATGATTGTGTTTATCATCGCCGGGGGCGGTGCATTTAAGCAGGTTCTGGTCGACAGCGGCGTGGGACAATATATCTCACACCTGATGACCGGCACGTCGCTTTCTCCGTTGCTGATGTGCTGGACGGTTGCCGCTTTGCTGCGCATCGCGCTCGGTTCAGCCACCGTGGCGGCTATCACTACCGCAGGTGTGGTACTGCCGATTATCAACGTCACTCATGCCGACCCGGCGCTGATGGTGCTGGCTACCGGCGCGGGCAGTGTGATTGCCTCCCACGTTAACGATCCGGGATTCTGGCTGTTTAAAGGCTACTTTAATCTCAGCGTGGGGGAAACGTTGCGCACATGGACGGTAATGGAGACGCTGATTTCCATTATGGGTCTGCTGGGTGTTCTGGCGCTGAACGCCATCCTGCATTAAGACGGTCATCACCGGGGAGCACAGGTCAGCGCTCCCCGGCACTGGAGAGAAAATGAGGAACCACAGAATTTCTTTGCAAGATATCGCCACGCTGGCGGGCGTGACCAAAATGACGGTGAGCCGCTACATTCGCTCGCCGAAAAAGGTCGCAAAGGAAACCGGTGAACGCATTGCGCAGATTATGGAGGAGATTAATTACATCCCCAACCGCGCGCCCGCGATGCTGCTGAACGCGCAAAGCTATACGCTCGGCGTGCTGATCCCCTCGTTTCAAAATCAGCTGTTCGCTGACATTCTGGCCGGTATTGAGTCAGTCACTTCAGACCATAACTATCAGACGCTGATCGCCAACTACAATTATGACCGGGAATCCGAGGAAGAGTCGGTGATCAACCTGCTGTCGTACAATATCGACGGCATTATCCTGTCCGAGAAATATCACACTCTGCGCACGGTTAAATTCCTGCGCTCTGCCAACATTCCGGTGGTCGAGCTAATGGACATTCAGGGCGATCGTCTGGACATGGAAGTAGGTTTCGATAACCGTCAGGCCGCGTTTGATATGGTCAGCACCATGCTGGATAAACGCCAGCGGCGCAAAATCCTCTACCTTGGTTCGAAAGACGACGTCCGCGATGAACAGCGCTATCGCGGCTACTGCGATGCCATGACGCGTCGGGGTCTGATGCCGCTGCGCGTCAATCCGCGCTCTATTTCGTCCATTCATCTCGGCACCCAGATGATGCGGGACGCGCTCACCGCGCATCCGGATGTAGACGGCGTCTTTTGCACCAACGACGATATTGCGATGGGCGCGCTATTGCTGTGCCGCGAGCGTGAGCTGGCCGTTCCGGAGCAGATCTCGATTGCTGGTTTTCACGGACTGGAAATGGGCAGGCAGATGATCCCCAGCCTTGCCAGCGTGATCACCCCACGTTTTGACATTGGCCGCATGGCGGCGCAGATGTTGCTGAGCAAAATCAAGAACAACGACCATAACCACAACACCGTGGATCTGGGGTATCAGATTTATCACGGCAATACGCTTTAAGTCATTTTCTCTCGCCATCGCATACTCTCTTTGATGGACATTGCCTATACTCCAGGCAGGATAAATGGAGGAAATCTCAATGAGCGCACCCCTGCTAATTGCCCGCACGCCGGACACAGAACTGTTTTTGCTGCCAGGCATGGCCAACCGTCACGGGCTGATTACCGGCGCGACCGGGACCGGCAAAACCGTCACCCTACAAAAACTGGCCGAATCGCTCTCCGGGATTGGCGTACCGGTATTTATGGCTGATGTGAAAGGCGACTTAACCGGCGTGGCCGAGGAAGGACAAACCTCTGAAAAGCTGCTCGCCCGCCTGAAAAACATCGGTATTACCGACTGGCAACCGCATGCTAATCCGGTCACGGTGTGGGATATCTTCGGTGAGAAAGGCCACCCGGTGCGAGCCACGGTATCTGACCTCGGGCCGCTGCTGCTGGCCCGTCTGCTGAACCTCAACGACGTGCAGTCTGGCGTGCTGGATATTATCTTCCGCATTGCCGACGACCAGGGCCTGCTGCTTCTCGATTTCAAAGACCTGCGGGCCATCACTCAGTACATCGGCGATAACGCCAAATCCTTCCAGAATCAGTACGGCAATATCAGCAGCGCTTCGGTCGGGGCTATCCAGCGCGGACTGCTGTCGCTGGAGCAGCAGGGTGCGGCGCACTTCTTTGGCGAACCGATGCTGGATATCAAAGACTGGATGCGTACCGACGCCAACGGCAAAGGGATGATCAACATCCTCAGCGCCGAGAAGCTCTATCAGATGCCCAAACTGTACGCCGCCAGCCTGCTGTGGATGCTCTCCGAACTGTACGAACAGCTGCCGGAAGCAGGCGATCTGGAGAAGCCCAAACTGGTGTTCTTCTTTGATGAAGCGCATCTGCTGTTCAACGACGCTCCGCAGGTGCTGCTGGATAAAATCGAACAAGTCATACGCCTGATCCGCTCGAAAGGGGTCGGCGTGTGGTTCGTCTCACAAAACCCGGCCGATATTCCGGACAACGTGCTCGGCCAGTTGGGTAACCGCGTGCAGCACGCCCTGCGCGCGTTCACGCCAAAAGATCAGAAAGCGGTGAAAAGCGCGGCGCAAACCATGCGCGCCAACCCGGCGTTTGATACCGAGAAAGCCATTCAGGAGCTGGGTACCGGCGAAGCACTGGTGTCGTTTCTGGACGCCAAAGGCAGCCCGTCGGTGGTGGAGCGGGCGATGGTAATTGCCCCGTGTTCCCGCATGGGACCGGTGACCGACGACGAGCGCAACGGGCTGATCAATCACTCCTCGCTGTACGGCAAATATGAGGAAGAGATCGACCGCGAATCCGCCTATGAGCGTTTACAGCAAGGCGTGCAAGCCAGCACCGAGCAGCAAAATACGCCTCCCGCCAACGGTAAAGCGGTCGAGGTTGACGACGGTATTCTCGCTGGATTGAAGGATATTTTGTTTGGCAGTACCGGACCGCGCGGCGGCAAGCGCGATGGCGTGGTACAGAGCGTGGCGAAAAGCGCGGCGCGACAGGTCACTAATCAGATAATCCGTGGCATGTTGGGCAGTTTGATGGGTGGGAGAAAACGCTAACAGGAAGCTCCCCTCCCGCACAGCGGGAGGGGTAGATATTACGATTTACGCAGCATCAGCCACAGGCTTATCAGGAAGAAGCTGGCGCTTGGCAGCAGCGCGCCAATAATCGGCGGAATGCCGTACACCAGCGTCAGCGGGCCAAAGATTTGGTCCAGCACATAAAATACAAAACCGAAGCTAATCCCCGTCACTACACGCACACCCATCGGGACGCTACGCAGTGGGCCGAAGATAAACGACAGCGCCATCAGCATCATGACCGCCACCGACAGCGGCTGGAACACTTTGCTCCACATATTGAGCTGGTAGCGTCCGGCATCCTGGCCGCTCGACTTCAGGTACTTCACGTAATTATGCAGACCACTAATCGACAACGCGTCAGGATCCAACGCCACGACACCGAGCTTGTCAGGCGTCAGGTTGGTTTTCCAGGTGCCGCTCACTGTCTGCGAACCGGTGATTTGTTTCGGGTCGGTCAGGTTGGACTCATCCACCTGCGACAAACGCCAGACCTTTTGCTCCGGGTCAAACGTCGCGCTGGCAGCATAGCGAACAGACTGCAAACGACGTTTGTCGTTAAAGGCGTAGATGCTGATTCCACCTAGCTCAGCGTCACCTTTCACCCGCTCGATGTAAACAAAGTTGTCCCCGTCTTTCGCCCACAACCCCTGCTGGGTAGAGAGCAGCGAGCCGCCGTACATCTGCTGGGCACGGTAGTTACGCGCCATCTGTTCACCCTGCGGCGCAACCCATTCGCCGATGGCCATCGTCAGCAGCACCAGCGGAATCGCGGTTTTCATCACCGATAACGCCACTTGCATACGGGTAAAGCCGGAAGCCTGCATCACCACCAGTTCACTGCGCTGGGCCAACATGCCCAGCCCCAACAAAGCCCCCAGCAGCGCCGCCATCGGGAAGAAGATCTGGATATCTTTCGGCGCGCTGAGCAGGGTATACAGCCCGGCACCCATCGCATCGTAGCTCCCCTGCCCGGCTTTTTTCAGCTGGTCGACAAACTTGATGATCCCGGAGAGCGACACCAGCATGAACAATGTCATCATGATGGTGGTGAAAATGGTTTTACCGATATAGCGGTCAAGTACACCAAAGGGCTGCATTATACCGCTCCTTTACGCATAAAACGGGCACGTAAGCGGCGCATCGGCACCGTATCCCAGAGGTTGAGCACAATCGCCAGTGCCAGATAAGCCAGGTTAACCACCCACATCCAGAACACAGGATCCAGCTTACCTTTGCCACCGTTCGACTTCAGCGACGTCTGCACCAGGAAGAACAGCAAATAGAGCAGCATGGCTGGCAGCATGGACAGTACACGCCCCTGACGCGGGTTTACCACACTCAGCGGAACGACCATCAGTGCCATCATAAATACGGTGAATACTAACGTGATACGCCAGGTCAGCTCCGCGCGGGCGCGATCGGTGTCGGTCGCCAACAGCGTACGCATGGTCATCTGTTCGGTATCGTTTGGATCCAGCGCCACGGCCTGATGACCGATAATCGCCTGATAATCCTGGAAGTCGGTAATGCGGAAATCGCGCAGCAGCGCGGTCCCTTCAAAGCGCGTCCCCTGGTTTAGGGTTACGACCTGGGAGCCATCGCGCATCTGCGTAAGATGTCCGGAATCAGCCACCACCACCGAAGGACGGGCGTTACCTTTCGGGCGGATTTGCGCGAGGAACACATCTTTGAAGTTACTGCCGTCGACGCTTTCGATAAACAGTACCGAACCGCCGTTAGTCGCCTGCTGGAATTGCCCCTGAGCGAGCGCCGCCATACCGGGGTTGGCTTTCGCCTCCGCCAGTACTTCATCCTGATGCCGGGAGGACCACGGTCCGGCCCACATCACGTTGACCGCCGCAATAATACTGGTAAACAACGCCAGTACCATCGCTGCTTTAATAAGCACAGTCTTGCTCAGCCCACAGGCATGCATGACCGTAATTTCACTTTCGGTATACAGTTTGCCCAGCGTCATCAGCAGCCCGAGGAACAGGCTTAAGGGCAAGATAAGTTGCGCCATTTCTGGCACGCCCAGCCCCAGCAGCGAGAGCACCAGATTCGCCGGGATGTCGCCGTCAACAGCCGCACCAAGGATCCTGACTAACTTTTGACAAAAGAAGATCAAAAGCAGGATGAATAGGATCGCAAGTTGGCTTTTGAGCGTTTCCCGAACCAGATATCTTATGATTATCACTTTAAATACGCCCGTAAAAACCCGTCTTTTGCCGGAATTTAGCTTGTTTCATGGCTTAAACGTCATTTATTCTCTTGAGTCGTCGAAATCGTCGCTAAGATCATTATACTCAACGGATCCACCTCTCAGAAATTGTTCTGACGTGCCAATGCCGTAATAACGTTAAGATTAACACGAAGTCACCGCAACAGCGGGTATGAGTTACGAAAGCTTGCAATTCTATCCGTAGCCACCGCTGTTGTCTTTAAGATTCAGGAGCGTAGTGCATGGAGTTCAGTGTAAAAAGCGGTAGCCCGGAGAAACAGCGGAGTGCGTGCATCGTCGTGGGTGTCTTTGAACCACGCCGCCTCTCTCCGATTGCAGAGCAGCTCGACAAGATCAGCGACGGGTACATCAGCGCACTGCTGCGTCGTGGCGAACTGGAAGGCAAACCGGGTCAAACCCTGTTGCTGCACCATGTTCCTAACGTTCTGTCTGAGCGAATTCTCCTTATTGGTTGTGGCAAAGAGCGTGAACTTGATGAGCGCCAGTACAAGCAGGTCATTCAGAAAACCATCAATACGCTGAATGATACTGGCTCAATGGAAGCCGTCTGCTTCCTGACTGAGCTGCACGTCAAAGGGCGCAATAACTACTGGAAAGTACGTCAGGCCGTTGAGACGGCCCAGGAAACGCTGTACAGCTTTGACCAGTTGAAGACCAACAAAAGCGAGCCGCGTCGTCCGCTGCGTAAAATGGTCTTCAACGTACCGACCCGCCGTGAGCTGACCAGCGGTGAGCGAGCTATCCAGCACGGTCTGGCGATCGCCGCGGGTATTAAAGCGGCGAAAGATCTCGGCAACATGCCGCCAAATATTTGTAACGCTGCCTATCTGGCTTCTCAGGCGCGTCAGCTGGCAGACAGTTACAGCAAAAATGTGGTGACCCGTGTGATCGGCGAGCAGCAGATGAAAGAGCTGGGTATGCACTCTTATCTGGCCGTCGGTCACGGCTCGCAGAACGAGTCGCTGATGTCGGTCATCGAGTACAAAGGCAACCCGTCCGAAGACGCGCGTCCGATTGTGCTGGTCGGGAAAGGGTTAACCTTCGACTCCGGCGGTATCTCCATCAAACCTGCTGAAGGCATGGATGAGATGAAGTACGACATGTGCGGCGCGGCGGCAGTGTATGGGGTGATGCGTATGGTGGCCGAGCTTCAACTGCCCATCAACGTCGTCGGCGTACTGGCTGGCTGCGAAAACATGCCGGGTGGCCGCGCGTATCGCCCAGGCGATGTGCTGACCACTATGTCCGGGCAGACCGTTGAAGTGCTCAATACCGATGCCGAAGGCCGTCTGGTGCTGTGCGACGTGCTAACCTACGTCGAGCGCTTTGAGCCGGAAGCGGTGATTGACGTCGCAACCCTGACCGGCGCGTGCGTGATTGCGCTGGGCCATCACATTACCGGCCTGATGTCGAACCACAACCCGCTGGCGCATGAGCTGATCGGCGCGTCCGAGCAGGCTGGCGATCGCGCATGGCGTCTGCCGCTGGGTGATGAGTTCCAGGAACAGCTGGAGTCCAACTTTGCGGATATGGCGAACATTGGCGGACGTCCTGGCGGAGCCATTACCGCAGGCTGCTTCCTGTCGCGCTTTACCCGTAAGTACAACTGGGCGCACCTGGACATCGCCGGCACCGCATGGCGTTCCGGGAAAGCCAAAGGCGCTACTGGTCGTCCGGTGGCGCTGCTGTCGCAGTTCCTGCTCAATCGCGCCGGGTTTAACGGCGAAGAGTAATGTGTAAATGCTGGATGGCGCTACGTTTATCCGGCCTACAAAGCAACACGTTGTAGGCCTGATAAGACGCGCAAGCGTCGCCATCAGGCGATAAGGCCGGGTCACCCGGCCTTGTATTTAAATTCACCACAAGAAGCCCCATATATGAAGAATGCGACGTTCTATCTTCTGGATAATGACACTACCGTTGATGGCTTAAGCGCCGTTGAACAACTGGTGTGTGAAATTGCCGCAGAACGTTGGCGGGCTGGCAAGCGCGTGCTGATCGCCTGCGAAAACGAAAAGCAGGCTCTTCGACTGGATGAAGCTCTGTGGGCAAGACCGGCAGAAAGCTTTGTTCCGCATAATCTGGCGGGTGAAGGCCCCAGAGGCGGCGCCCCGGTAGAGATTGCCTGGCCAGAAAAACGCAACAGCAGCCCACGTGACCTGCTCATCAGTTTGCGCGTTGGCTTTGCAGATTTTGCCACCGCTTTCACAGAAGTGATAGACTTCGTCCCTTACGAAGATTCTTTGAAACAATCGGCACGTGATCGCTACAAAGCTTACCGCGTGGCTGGTTTTAACCTGAATACGGCAACCTGGAAATAATGGAAAAGACATACAACCCACAAGATATCGAACAGCCGCTTTACGAGCACTGGGAAAAGCAGGGCTATTTCAAACCTAACGGCGATGAAAGCAAAGAGTCCTTCTGCATCATGATCCCGCCGCCGAACGTCACCGGCAGTTTGCATATGGGTCATGCTTTCCAGCAAACCATCATGGATACCATGATTCGCTACCAGCGCATGCAGGGTAAAAACACTCTGTGGCAGGCCGGTACCGACCACGCGGGTATCGCCACCCAAATGGTGGTTGAGCGTAAGATTGCCGCTGAAGAAGGTAAAACCCGTCACGACTACGGTCGCGATGCCTTCATCGACAAAATCTGGCAGTGGAAAGCGGAATCCGGCGGCACCATTACCCGTCAGATGCGCCGTCTCGGCAACTCCGTTGACTGGGAGCGCGAGCGCTTCACCATGGACGAAGGTCTTTCCAATGCCGTGAAAGAAGTCTTTGTTCGCCTGTACAAAGAAGACCTGATTTACCGTGGCAAGCGCTTGGTAAACTGGGATCCGAAACTGCGCACTGCTATCTCTGATCTGGAAGTGGAAAACCGCGAGTCTAAAGGCTCGATGTGGCACATCCGCTATCCACTGGCCGACGGCGCGAAAACCGCAGACGGTAAAGATTACCTGGTCGTGGCGACTACCCGTCCGGAAACCATTCTGGGCGATACCGGCGTGGCCGTGAACCCGGAAGATCCGCGTTATAAAGATCTGATCGGCAAATTCCTGATCCTGCCGCTGGTTAACCGCCGCATTCCGATCGTCGGTGACGAACACGCCGACATGGAAAAAGGCACCGGCTGCGTGAAGATCACCCCGGCACACGATTTCAACGACTACGAAGTCGGGAAACGTCACGGCCTGCCGATGATCAACATTCTGACCTTTGACGGCGACATCCGCGAAACGGCGGAAGTGTACGATACCAAAGGCGAAGAGTCTGACGTTTACTCCAGTGAAATCCCGGCTGAATTCCAGAAGCTGGAACGCTTTGCTGCACGTAAAGCGATCGTTGCAACCATCGACGCGCTGGGCCTGCTGGAAGAGATCAAACCTCACGATCTGACCGTACCTTACGGCGACCGTGGCGGCGTGGTTATCGAACCGATGCTGACCGACCAGTGGTACGTCCGTGCCGATGTGCTGGCGAAACCGGCGGTAGAAGCGGTAGAGAACGGCGACATTCAGTTCGTACCGAAGCAGTACGAAAACATGTACTTCTCCTGGATGCGCGATATTCAGGACTGGTGTATCTCCCGTCAGCTGTGGTGGGGTCACCGTATCCCGGCATGGTACGACGAGGCGGGTAACGTCTACGTTGGCCGTACCGAAGACGAAGTGCGTCAGGAAAACAACCTCGGCGCCGACGTTGCGCTGCGTCAGGACGAAGACGTTCTCGACACCTGGTTCTCCTCCGCGCTGTGGACCTTCTCTACCCTGGGCTGGCCGGAAAATACCGACGCGCTGCGTCAGTTCCACCCAACCAGCGTGATGGTTTCCGGCTTCGACATCATCTTCTTCTGGATTGCCCGCATGATCATGATGACCATGCATTTCATCAAAGATGAAAACGGCAAGCCGCAGGTTCCGTTCCATACCGTCTACATGACCGGTCTGATCCGTGACGACGAAGGCCAGAAGATGTCCAAATCCAAGGGCAACGTAATTGACCCGCTGGATATGGTCGACGGTATCTCCCTGCCGGAGCTGCTGGAAAAACGTACCGGCAACATGATGCAGCCGCAGCTGGCCGAGAAGATCGCCAAACGTACCGAGAAGCAGTTCCCGAACGGCATCGAGCCGCACGGCACCGACGCCCTGCGCTTTACCCTGGCCGCACTCGCCTCCACCGGTCGCGATATCAACTGGGATATGAAGCGTCTGGAAGGTTACCGTAACTTCTGTAACAAGCTGTGGAACGCCAGCCGCTTCGTGCTGATGAACACTGAAGATCAGGATTGCGGCTTTAACGGCGGCGAAATGACCCTGTCGCTGGCGGACCGCTGGATCCTGGCTGAATTCAACCAGACCGTTAAAGCGTACCGCGAAGCGCTGGATAACTTCCGCTTCGATATCGCCGCGGGCATCCTGTACGAATTCACCTGGAACCAGTTCTGCGACTGGTATCTGGAGCTGACCAAGCCGGTAATGACCGGAGGAACTGATGCTGAACTGCGCGGCACCCGTAATACGCTGGTCACCGTGCTGGAAGGTCTGCTGCGCCTGGCGCACCCGATTATTCCGTTCATCACCGAGACCATCTGGCAGCGCGTGAAAGTAATTTGTGGCAACACCGCAGATACCATCATGCTGCAGCCGTTCCCGGAATATAACGCCGCACAGGTTGATGAAGCGGCGCTGGCCGATACCGAATGGCTGAAGCAGGCGATCGTTGCCGTACGTAACATCCGCGCGGAAATGAACATTGCCCCGGGTAAACCGCTGGAGCTGTTGCTGCGTGGTTGCAGCGCGGATGCGATGCGTCGTGTGAACGACAACAAGAGCTTCCTGCTGAACCTGGCGCGTCTGGAAAGCATCACCGTGCTACCTGCCGATGACAAAGGTCCGGTCTCCGTGACCAAAATCATCGACGGTGCCGAGCTGCTGATCCCGATGGCGGGTCTCATCAACAAAGATGATGAACTGGCGCGTCTGGCAAAAGAAGTGGCGAAAATTGAAGGTGAGATTGCCCGTATCGAAGGCAAACTGTCCAACGAAGGTTTCGTTGCTCGCGCTCCGGAAGCGGTGATCGCCAAAGAACGTGAGAAGCTGGACGGTTACGCAGAAGCCAAAGCGAAGCTAATTGAGCAGCAGGCGGTTATCGCCGCGCTGTAAAATTGTTTGCAGGATAAGCGTAGCGTATCCGGCACCGCAGACGATAAAAGCCTCTGACGCACCCGCTCAGAGGCTTTTTCTTGAATTATCCTCGCTTGCACTTCCCCTCACCGCAGTGTTATTAACTGCATATGTCTCACTTTTATGTCATGAGTTCGCTATGAGTGTTATCACACCTGTCTCAACGACGCTGCGCCGCATTACCGCCGACGACAACGCCGCTATTGCCCACGTTATCCGTCAGGTTTCCGCCGAATACGGCCTGACCGCCGATAAAGGCTATACCGTTGCCGATCCCAATCTGGACGAGCTGTTTCAGGTTTACAGCCAGCCGGGCGCAGCCTACTGGGTGGTTGAGCAAAATGGTGAAGTCGTGGGCGGCGGCGGCGTTGCGCCATTAGGGTGTAGCGAACCGGACATTTGCGAACTGCAAAAGATGTACTTCCTCCCAAGCGCACGCGGTCAGGGGCTGGCGAAAAAGCTGGCGCTGATGGCGCTTGACCATGCCCGCGAGCAGGGTTTTAAGCAGTGTTATCTTGAAACGACGGCATTTCTGACCGAGGCTATCCGCCTGTATGAACATTTAGGGTTTAAGCATATCAGCGAAGCGCTCGGCTGTACCGGACATGTAGATTGTGAAGTGCGGATGTTAAAGCCCCTCTGACCTCACGCCGAGGGGCTCTGGTTACGTTACTGCATTTCGGCTGAGAGCATCAGCCGAATAACGCCGGCCGCGCGCGCGGTTGGCAGCTTCAGCACCTGTGACCATAAATCTTGCACCATTTCACAGACGACTTTCTCTTTGCCCACGCCTTTACTCGGATCGGCCATGATTTGGATATCCGGTCCAAAGCGCTGTACCAGACCCGGGCTGATGGATTGCAGATCCTGAAGCGCCAGCTGTTTTTCTTCTGCCGTGACCGTATGTTTTTTTGGGCCATGTGAGGCATACATCATGCTCATATCACTCGCCATACGACGATCCATGATCTCACGCGGAATAATACGCACTGGGTTAATCCCACCTTTCACCGCCGGGAACAAAAAGCGAAAACATTCGTCATTGCCCACTTTTGCCACCGCGGAAATCTGCTCGAGATTAATCTTCATATACTCGATCACATTGGCATCAGGCGCCTGCTGCAAACGCGCCATCTGTACCTGCAGGATCTGCGGCTGAATAGCGTCGATAATCTGTTGCTCGCTTTTCCCCGCCTCTTTCAGCTGCGTTGCCTGGGTGAGGATGTTCTGCCACAGCGCAGGCTCCTGCTCCTTAAGCACCTGATAAACGGGCATGGACAGCATCGCGTTTTCAAATTTCTGCGCATCCGTCAGCCCATAATTCGGGCTTTCCCGCGGGATCAGGTAGTGCACATCAAACAGATTCCACGCGACAATTGCCACCACAAAAACCACCGCGCCGGAGAGCTTGCCCAGCCAGCCTTTTTTGCGAAACATGCCGACGACGATAGCAATCACCGCCCCGATATACCCCGCCAACAATACGTGTGTCCAGTTCATTAACCATCCTTATGCCAAATCGTCTCTGTTCTGGGGATATATTTCCCCTTCGCGCGTTTTGATTATTACGGCAGCAGTGAGCGATTGCCAGCCACCAGATTTTGTTAACAGCAACAGGAAGGGTTAAATCGCGCGGCAATGTCTGCCGCGCGTCAGAGAAGGAGGCTAAGCGGGCACCCCGCTGTGAAAACGGAATTCATCGTCGGGAGAGGTAATCAACGCGGCTTCTACTTCGCCAAAGAACTGTATCCGGCTACTGATATCGTCAGCAGAAACCTGCTGCGCCAGCGCCAGATAATCCTGATAGTGCCGCGCTTCAGAACGCAGCAGTGACAGATAAAATGACTGTAAATCGTCATCCAGATACGGCGCCAGCGCGGCGAACCGTTCACAAGAACGTGCTTCAATGTAAGCCCCGCAAATCAGCTTATCGATTAGCGTTAATGGCTCGTGGGTTCGCACCTCTTTGAGCATGCCTTTGGCATAACGGCTGGCGGTGATTTTGACGTAGGGAATATTGCGGCTCATCATCATCTCACGCACCTGCCAGAAGTGGTGAAGTTCTTCTTTGATCAGCAAAACCATGCTGTCGATAAGCTTGCGTCCCCACGGGTCGTCAGTTTGCGGCATCACACTTTTGCTAATCTGTTTATTCAGTGCGATAAAATCCGGTTCATCCCCATCCCTGAAAGCATACGCCTCATAGGGTTTCAGCCAGTCCAGCAGCGCCTGCGATCCCTGTTTATCTGCGACATACTTACGCACCAGCAGCATAGCCGTTTGCGCCGCTTTCAGCTCGCAGACGAGGTGATCGGTCAGTAACAGAGGGAGATTCGCCGGGTCTCGCGCTTTATCAAGCCAGGCCTGGGGCGTTTTACAGTGCAGGAAGTTGTGGATCGGGGAGAGTATTTGCAGGTAATCCATACGTTGTCCTTGGCCTACGGCAGCATACGCCACCGTAGGTCAGCAGATGACTTAGTGACGCACGCCGTCATCATCTTCGTCGACGAGGTCTTCATCGTCGCCGTCTTCACCTTCTTCGCCGTTTGGGTCTTCGAAATAGGTGCCCCAACCGTCGTATTCCACATCATATTTTTCAGCCAGGTTCATCAGTTGCTCAACCTGAGCGTCGATCAACTCGGCATTCAGAGCACATTCGCTCAGGATGTCACAGCAAATAACCGTGTCACCTTCTTCCACTTCCAGCTCTTCCGGCTCGGTCACTTCATAGCCCAGCTTGAAAGCTTCTACTGCCGCTTTTTCCAGGGTTTCAAAGTCATCCGCAGAAAGGTGATGCTCGATGGTGTACAGCGCGTCTGGATCGCTGCCATCTTCGAGTAACTCTTCAATAATCAAGCGCGTTTCTTCACGCTGTTCTTCCAGTAGTTCCGGGTGTGCCATGGCTCGTTCCTCATAATGTCCTGCCGATACTCTTATTGTCACATACCGCTGTCATTGCCTCCACCTTTCCAGGAAAGATTTGTTAAACAAGGTTGCAAATGAATAAACATCCATATAAATTGAATTTTAATTCAATAAATGGCCTAAGCCATGTGAGGGAACTATGTCTACCTTTTATCAGAAACATTTTTTGAAACTGCTTGATTTCACCTCTGCTGAACTGACGTCACTGCTCCAGCTCGCCGCGCAGCTCAAGGCGGATAAAAAAAACGGCACAGAGGTCGCTAAACTCACCGGTAAAAACATCGCGCTCATCTTCGAAAAAGACTCAACCCGTACCCGTTGCTCTTTCGAAGTTGCCGCATACGATCAGGGCGCGCGCGTAACGTATCTCGGGCCAAGCGGCAGCCAGATTGGGCATAAAGAGTCGATCAAAGACACCGCCCGCGTGCTCGGTCGTATGTACGACGGTATTCAGTATCGGGGGCATGGCCAGGAAATTGTCGAGACGCTTGCGGAATACGCCGGAGTTCCGGTATGGAACGGATTAACTAACGAATTTCACCCTACCCAGTTGCTGGCAGATTTGCTCACGATGCAGGAACACCTGCCAGGTAAAGCGCTCAATGAAATGACGCTGGTTTATGCAGGCGATGCACGTAACAATATGGGTAACTCCATGCTGGAAGCCGCCGCGTTAACCGGGCTGGATCTGCGCCTGGTCGCGCCGCGAGCCTGCTGGCCGGAAGAAAGCCTGGTTGCGGAGTGCAAAGCGCTGGCACAGAAAAACGGCGGCAATATTACGCTGACCGAAGATATCGCCGCGGGCGTGAAAGGTGCGGACTTTATCTATACCGACGTCTGGGTATCAATGGGCGAAGCGAAAGAGAAATGGGCCGAACGTATTGCGCTGCTGCGTAAGTATCAGGTTAATAGCGCAATGATGGCGTTGACTGGTAATCCGCAGGTGAAATTCCTGCACTGCCTGCCGGCGTTCCATGACGATCAAACCACACTTGGCAAACACATGGCGCAAGAGTACGGACTGCACGGCGGTATAGAAGTGACCGACGAGGTCTTTGAATCACCCGCCAGCATCGTATTTGATCAGGCAGAAAACCGGATGCACACCATCAAAGCGGTGATGGTCGCAACGCTCGCAAAATAATGATGTTTGTAGGCCGGGTAAGGCTCCGCCACACCCGGCAATCTGCGCCGTTGTGCCTGATAGCGCTACGCTCATCAGGCCTGGCGTCCGTCACTTAACCAACAGCTTAACTACGGCTTTACGTACCAGCGCGGGAGCGCCGACCGCGCATAGCGGTTTATGCACTTCACCCGGATAAAACACCACGAAGTCACCCTCATTCAACACCACCGTTTTCTCCTGTACGCCTTCCGCCACGAAGGCGATGTCTTTATCCGTCAGCCAGTCAGTTTCCGGCGCGCCCGCAGGCTGCGTGCTGAAAGTCATACCTTCCTGACCTTTGAGTAGGATCTGAATATCCAGATACCGGGCGTGATACTCGGCGCGGCGCTGTGCGAACGGCTCCGTCATATCTTCAGCAATCAGATAAAACAAACGATCGCCGTCGATATCATGCTTGCCCTTTTCCGTCGCATCCGTCACATGCGCTTTAATATGCTCAATCGCCTGGCGCAACTCTTCCGGCAGCCAGGCATCCAGGTTGTAAATATTGCCGACAATCATCTCAAACCCCTTAATTAAAACAACGTTTCATTTTACTTGTTATACGAAAAAACGACCTGCCATACCACTGCTATTTACCGATAATTTGCGTCAACGCATGTTTATCGCTGATGGTGTTAAAATATCGTTAACTTGCCACAACTGCTTATGCATAAACACTGCATAACTTCCACCTCGTCATTTTCGAGGAGTTTACTAACATATTGTTATAAAATGTTTTTTTATAAAAACCAGTCTTTCATCACAGTTCACTCCCTTCTCTTTATCTTTGTGCAGTGACATATTTATTTGGTAATCAACACCAGCGTGCAAATAATAAAATCACAGGTTCGCATAAATATGTATACCATAATAAAAAATACACTAAAATCAGCACCTTATTGAATTGCTTTATTTTTAAATAAGTACAAAAAATTAACATGAATAAATAACAAGACATATTCATGCGTAGTAATTCAGTTACTCTTATTTTTATTTTTTAAATTCTCAGAGCCATCTCATAAATTAAACAACAAAAGCCAACCATCAACCTGACTGTGAAATAAATCACGTTTCTCTACCAAATAAGATCTAAATATAGACTCCGAAATCAGCTGAAAAATCATGACTGCAATAAATATTATTTGCAGGCACCTCCTCTTTATTTTTTAAAATCGTATTAAAGGAATAATGATGGAAAAGCATTATGTCGGGTCTGAAATCGGTCAATTACGTAGCGTAATGCTACATCGCCCTAATCTCAGTTTAAAAAGGCTGACGCCATCTAATTGCCAGGAACTGCTTTTTGATGATGTTCTTTCGGTAGAACGTGCAGGAGAAGAGCATGACATTTTCGCCAACACGTTACGTCAGCAAGGGATTGAGGTTCTGCTACTCACTGATTTATTGACACAAACCTTAGATATCCCAGATGCCAAAGGCTGGCTACTGGAGACACAAATCTCTGATTATCGCCTTGGCCCCGCTTTCGCTGCTGATATTCGCGCATGGCTTGCAGATATGCAGCACCGGGAGCTCGCCCGGCATTTAAGCGGTGGGCTGACCTACGGGGAAATTCCTGCCTCAATAAAAAATATGGTGGTCGATACACACGATATTAATGACTTTATTATGAAGCCATTACCAAACCACTTATTTACTCGCGATACCTCCTGCTGGATATATAACGGTGTATCCATTAACCCGATGGCAAAAACCGCACGCCAGCGGGAAACCAATAACCTGCGAGCAATTTACCGTTGGCATCCACAATTTGCCGATGGTGAATTTATTAAATATTTCGGCGATGAAAATATTAATTATGACCACGCCACTTTAGAAGGTGGCGATGTGCTGGTCATTGGTCGCGGCGCGGTACTCATCGGTATGTCGGAACGTACCACGCCGCAGGGTATTGAGTTCCTTGCCCAGTCGCTGTTCAGGCATCGCCAGGCTGAACGCGTCATCGCGGTCGAATTGCCGAAACATCGCTCTTGTATGCACCTCGATACCGTCATGACCCACATCGATATCGATACCTTTTCCGTCTATCCGGAAGTAGTGCGCCCGGATGTCCAGTGCTGGACCCTGACGCCAGACGGGCGCGGCGGCCTGAAACGTACCCAGGAAAGTACGCTGGTACACGCCCTCGAAAAAGCGCTGGGTCTCGACCAAATAACGCTTATCACCACCGGGGGTGACGCCTTCGAAGCTGAACGCGAACAGTGGAACGACGCCAACAACGTCCTGACGCTGCGCCCCGGCGTGGTGGTGGGCTACGAGCGCAACATCTGGACCAACGAGAAATACGACAAAGCCGGTATCACCGTTTTACCCATTCCTGGCGACGAACTGGGACGCGGGCGCGGCGGTGCGCGCTGCATGAGTTGCCCGCTGGAACGCGACGGTATTTAAGGAGACGTTATGGAAAACAAACCTACCCTGGTTGTGGCGTTGGGCGGCAATGCGCTGCTCAAACGCGGAGAGCCGCTGGAAGCTGACATCCAGCGCAAGAACATTGAGCTGGCAGCAAGAACTATCGCTCAACTCACGCAGCAATGGCGTGTGATTCTGGTGCACGGCAATGGCCCACAGGTTGGACTTTTGGCGTTGCAAAACAGCGCTTATGACCGTGTCACCCCTTATCCGCTCGACATTCTCGGCGCGGAAAGTCAGGGAATGATTGGCTATATGCTGCAACAAGCGCTGAAAAACCAACTGCCACAACGTGAAATTAGCGTCCTGCTGACTCAGGTTGAAGTCGATGCCCACGATCTGGCTTTCAGCAATCCGACCAAATATATCGGACCGATTTACGACGATGCACAGGCTAAAACGCTACACGCGGAAAAGGGCTGGATTTTCAAAGCCGATGGCAAAACATTCCGTCGCGTTGTGCCCTCTCCACAGCCCAAACGCATCGTTGAAAGCGACGCCATTCGCACACTGATCGCCCGCGATCATCTGGTGATTTGCAACGGCGGCGGCGGCGTACCGGTGGTGGAAAAAGCCGATGGCTTCCACGGCATTGAAGCGGTGATCGACAAGGATCTCTCCGCCGCCCTGCTCGCCCGCCAACTCCATGCCGATGCGTTGTTGATCCTCACTGATGCCGACGCCGTATATCTCGACTGGGGCAAACCTACCCAGCGCCCGCTGGCCCAGGTGACGCCGGAACTGCTCGGTGAAATGCAATTCGACGCCGGTTCAATGGGCCCTAAAGTCACCGCCTGCGCGGAATTTGTCTCTCACTGCCACGGAATTGCAGGCATCGGCTCACTGGCCGACGGCCCGGCCATTCTCGCCGGTGACAAA
The DNA here is from genome assembly GCF_030332285.1 of Citrobacter sp. Cu096. Taxonomy (NCBI): domain Bacteria; kingdom Pseudomonadati; phylum Pseudomonadota; class Gammaproteobacteria; order Enterobacterales; family Enterobacteriaceae; genus Citrobacter; species Citrobacter sp. Cu096. The sequence continues at coordinate 140,007 of NZ_JAOWID010000018.1, read as the reverse complement.
GGCACCTTGATTCGCCTGGAAGCCGCCAACGCATAACCCAACATTAAGGATATTTTCATGACTGTTAACCTGAAAAATCGCAATTTTCTCAAACTGCTGGACTACACCCCAACGGAAATCCAGTACCTGATCGATCTGGCTATCGAGTTAAAAACGGCAAAAAAAGCCGGGCGCGAAAGGCAAACGCTGGTCGGTAAAAATATTGCGCTGATCTTCGAAAAAACCTCAACGCGCACCCGCTGCGCCTTTGAAGTCGGTGCTTTCGATCAGGGCGCACAGGTGACCTACCTCGGTCCAAGCGGCTCGCAGATCGGTCATAAAGAGTCGATGAAAGATACCGCTCGCGTGCTGGGTCGCATGTATGACGGCATCGAATACCGCGGCTACGGCCAGGAGATCGTTGAAGAATTGGGTGAATTTGCTGGCGTGCCGGTCTGGAACGGGCTGACGAATGAATTCCACCCTACGCAGATCCTTGCCGATCTGATGACCATGCTTGAACACGCGCCAGGGAAAACCTTACCCGAACTGAGCTTCGCTTATCTTGGTGACGCTCGCAACAACATGGGCAATTCACTGATGGTCGGCGCGGCGAAAATGGGGATGGATATTCGTCTGGTCGCGCCAAAGTCCTTTTGGCCGGACGAGGCGCTGGTTGCCGAATGCCGCGAAATCGCCAGCGTAACAGGCGCACGCATTACGCTCACGGACGATGTTGCGGAAGGGGTATACGACGTAGATTTTCTCTACACCGATGTCTGGGTTTCGATGGGCGAACCTAAAGAAGCGTGGGCAGAACGCGTCAGCCTGATGACGCCTTATCAAATTAACCAGCAGGTCATCAATGCGACCGGCAATCCTAACGTGAAATTCATGCACTGCCTGCCCGCTTTCCATAATGAGCACACCAAGGTGGGCCGTGAAATCGAAGCGGCTTACGGCCTGAAAGGGCTTGAAGTCACGGAAGAGGTATTTGAGTCAGCACATTCCATCGTCTTCGACGAAGCGGAAAACCGGATGCATACCATTAAAGCGGTCATGGTAGCGACACTCGGCGACTAACCCCTGCGGGCATGTGTCGCCTGGCGGCATATGCCCAAGCTATCCGGAGAACATCATGGGCAAATTCAAATTTCCCAGCGCGTATACCATCCTGTTTATTCTTATTGCGCTCGTCGCCGTTATGACCTGGATTGTCCCGGCAGGGAAATACCAGATGGCGATGAATGCTACCCTCGGCAAAGAAGTGCCGGTTGCCGGTACCTATGCCCCTACAGAGGCGCATCCGCAAGGCATAACCGCTGTCCTGCTGGCACCGATTGACGGGCTTTATAACCACGAAACCTACACCGCAGGCGCAATTGATGTTGCGCTGTTTGTCCTGATCATCGGTGGGTTTCTCGGCGTGGTAAACAAAACGGGCGCCATTGATGCCGGCATCGAACGCGTGACGGTCAGGCTGAACGGAAAAGAAGAGTGGATGATCCCCATTCTGATGGGGCTTTTCGCCGCCGGAGGCACGATTTACGGCATGGCGGAGGAATCACTCCCATTCTACACATTGCTGGTTCCGGTCATGATGGCCGCGCGCTTTGATCCACTGGTTGCTGCTGCGACCGTGCTACTCGGCGCAGGCATCGGCACGCTCGGTTCGACCATCAACCCTTTTGCGACGGTCATCGCCGCAAACGCCGCCGGGATCCCTTTCACGCAGGGAATGCTGATGCGCATTCTGCTGCTGGTCATCGGCTATGTTATCTGCGTGGTGTGGGTCATGCGTTATGCGCGCAAAGTCCGTAATCACCCGGAGTTGTCGATTGTGGCGGATAAAATGGAGGAAAACCGCGCCCATTTTCTCGGTAATCGCGGCAATGCTAACCTTGAATTCACGGCTACGCGTAAGTGGATCCTGCTGATATTCGCCGCCGCCTTTGCGGTAATGATTTATGGCGTCGCGGTACTCGGATGGTGGATGGCAGAAATATCCGCAGTCTTTCTGGCCTCAGCGATTATCGTCGGCGTGATTGCCCGTATGAGTGAAGAGGGCTTCACCAGCACATTCATTGACGGCGCGCGGGATCTGCTCGGCGTGGCGCTGATTATCGGTATTGCGCGCGGTATCGTCGTGGTGATGGATAACGGTATGATTACCCACACAATTCTGCACAGCGCCGAAAATTTAGTCTCCGGTCTGTCCACCACCATTTTTATCAATGTGACCTACTGGCTGGAAGTGTTGCTCTCCTTCCTGGTCCCTTCCTCGTCTGGCCTGGCGGTGCTCACGATGCCCATTATGGCCCCACTGGCCGACTTCGCCCATGTGCAAAGGGATTTGGTCGTCACCGCGTACCAATCCGCTTCCGGCATTGTGAATCTGATCACCCCTACTTCAGCCGTCGTGATGGGAGGGTTGGCCATCGCTCGCGTTCCTTATGTGCGCTACCTGAAATGGGTCGCCCCGCTGCTGCTGGTTCTGACGGTGCTGAACATGGTCGTCCTGAGTATCGGCGCGATGCTGTAGCCGTTTTGGCCGTCGGATCCCGACGGCTTTTTTGTGCGTGCTCTCGTTTTTCTGCACAACCGCCCGTTTGAGCCGTTATTGATACTGCAAATGTGGTGAATTTCGCCATCACATTGATACAAATGATAAATTTAGGGTGTTTTTATGAAGGAACTCGATGATTACTCGACCAAAGAGCAGAAACAGCTGGCGATTTGTCAGCGCCTGATTAGCGAAAAAAGCTACCTGTCCCAGGAAGCGCTTCGCCGCGATCTACAACAGCATGGTTTTACCGGGATTAGCCAGTCAACGGTATCTCGTCTGCTAAAACTGCTGGGTGCGATAAAAATAAGAAATACAAAAGGGCAAAAAATTTATTCTGTAAATCCGCAATCGCGACCCGCTCCTGATGCTGCCCGCTCGATTGCTGAAATGGTGGTCAGCGTGGAACACAATAGCGAATTTATCCTCATCCACACGGCGGCAGGCTATGGCCGTGCCGTTGCCAGAATCCTCGATTATCACGCGTTGCCAGAAATTCTCGGCGTCATTGCCGGTAGCAGTATTGTCTGGGTCGCACCGCGGGTTGTACAGCGAACAGCCCTGGTTCACAAACAGATTAATTATCTATTTAAAATGAATTAAAATTCATAAGAACCGTTTGCGATGAATAAATTGTGCATTTTTCGCTTGATCCCATAACGGAGCTGAGTATAATCGCGGACAATTTGCCGGGAGGATGTATGGTTCAGTGTGTACGACATTTTGTCTTACCGCGTCTGAAAAAGGACGCTGGCCTGCCGTTTTTCTTTCCGTTGATCACCCATTCCGAGCCCCTCAATTGAGGGGCTTTTTTTTTGCCCAGGCGTCAGGAGATAAACATGGCTAACCCGCTCTATCAAAAACACATCATTTCCATAAACGACCTCAGCCGCGATGACCTCAATCTGGTCCTCGCAACGGCGGCGAAATTAAAAGCGAACCCACAGCCGGAGCTGTTAAAGCATAAGGTCATCGCCAGTTGCTTCTTTGAGGCGTCGACCCGCACCCGTTTATCCTTTGAAACATCGATGCACCGCCTGGGTGCCAGCGTGGTGGGTTTCTCTGACAGTGCCAACACCTCGCTGGGTAAAAAAGGCGAAACGCTGGCCGACACCATTTCCGTCATCAGCACCTACGTCGACGCCATCGTGATGCGTCATCCACAGGAAGGTGCCGCGCGTCTGGCAACAGAATTCTCTGGTAACGTTCCGGTTCTTAACGCGGGCGACGGCTCCAACCAACACCCGACCCAAACGCTGCTGGATCTGTTTACCATTCAGGAAACGCAGGGTCGCCTGGACAATCTGCACATCGCCATGGTGGGTGACCTGAAATATGGCCGTACCGTCCACTCCCTGACGCAGGCGCTGGCGAAGTTCGAAGGTAACCGTTTCTACTTCATCGCCCCGGACGCGCTGGCGATGCCGCAGTACATTCTGGATATGCTGAATGAAAAAGGTATTGCCTGGAGCCTGCACGGCACGATTGAAGAAGTGATGGCGGAGGTCGACATTCTCTACATGACCCGCGTGCAGAAAGAGCGTCTGGACCCATCCGAATACGCCAACGTAAAAGCACAGTTTGTTCTGCGTGCCAGCGATCTGGCGGGAGCCAGAGAGAACATGAAGGTGCTGCATCCGCTGCCGCGCATCGATGAAATCACCACCGACGTCGACAAGACGCCGCACGCCTGGTATTTCCAGCAGGCTGGCAACGGCATCTTCGCCCGCCAGGCGTTACTGGCACTGGTACTGAATAGCGAACTGGCACTGTAAGGGAGAAAAAGAGATGACACACGATAACAAACTGCAGGTTGAAGCCATCAAACGTGGCACCGTGATTGACCACATTCCCGCACAGGTTGGTTTTAAGCTACTGACGCTGTTCAAACTGACTGAAACCGATCAGCGCATCACCATCGGACTGAACCTGCCGTCTGGTGAGATGGGCCGTAAAGACCTGATTAAAATCGAAAATACGTTCCTGACCGACGAGCAGGTCAACCAGCTCTCCCTGTACGCTCCGCAGGCAACGGTAAACCGCATTGATGATTACGACGTGGTGGGTAAATCACGCCCTAGCCTGCCGGAGCGCATCGACAACGTACTGGTGTGCCCGAACAGCAACTGCATCAGCCATGCTGAGCCGGTTTCTTCCAGTTTTGCAGTGAAAAAACGCGCTGATGATATCGCACTCAAATGCAAATACTGTGAAAAAGAGTTTTCGCATTATGTGGTGCTGGCCAACTAATTGAGGTTGGTAATGGTTTCCCGGCTCCCTATAATGGCCGGGAACATTCTATTACCGCTGTAATTCAGGAGAAATCATGAGCAAGACTATCGCGACGGAAAATGCACCAGCAGCAATCGGCCCATACGTTCAGGGCGTTGACCTGGGTAGCATGGTAATCACTTCCGGTCAGATCCCGGTCGATCCGAAAACCGGTGCCGTAGCGGAAGACGTGTCCGCTCAGGCACGTCAGTCGCTGGAAAACGTAAAAGCTATCGTTGAAGCAGCTGGTCTGAAAGTGGGCGACATCGTAAAAACGACCGTCTTCGTGAAAGACCTGAACGATTTCGCTACCGTCAACGCCACCTACGAAGCGTTCTTCACCGAGCACAACGCGACCTTCCCGGCGCGTTCTTGCGTGGAAGTGGCCCGTCTGCCGAAAGACGTGAAAATCGAGATTGAAGCGATCGCCGTTCGTCGCTAAATCTTATTAGAGAGCCCTGCTCTGGCAGGGTTCCTTAAGTATTGCAACCTATAACTGAAAAAATCAATTCTCTTCCATTATTCTTTAAGGTGATGGTTTCATTTTCGATTATCCCCACTCCCCAATTATATAATTCCATTTCCCCTTTTTGCTGTGATTCTATATTCTCTGAGAAACAGGTTTGTCCTAAAACCCAATACAACCTTGAACTATAAACATTAATTTTGAGATCATTATCATTATCATTATCATTATCATTATCATTATCATTTTTTCCAATGTATAAACTATCTTATTGTGAATTTTAAAACTAACAATATTGTTATATCTTTCAACTGAATTAATAGAAAAAATACAGATAAACATTATAATTAGTAAACAAAATATTTTTATAGTAGCTCGTCTTATAAAAGTGTTCATTGGTCATGTCTCCATAAAAAAGAATAACCAGATGAACCAATGAGCGCTTTATTTTTTTCCTGACACTTAATTAGCCCCCATTTCTCTGCGACCAAGGATATATCATTTTCATGTGCAATTTTACGGTAAACGTACCGGTAAGACTGAAATGGATCGTGTAGAGGAATGTTCATTTCCCTTACAATAATATCCCCAGACGATTTCTCCAAATAAACATATAAACCATGCCAGGATAAATTCTTTGCATAGTGGGTATTTGAATCATCGTTACGGCACCATTGTACAACCAGAAGATAGTGACTTTCACGCACGGGTAACCAGCAAACCGAAATAATATACAGCATATAACAAAAGGCACAAACTAAAGCGAAAGTAAGTATTTTTTCCATGTAAAATAGAGTGCTATGCTCAGTCATGCCATTTTACCTCTGACTCAATGGCACCAAAAACATTGTACTCTCTGGCCAGACACTCCTGATGAAACCTCCCCATAAAAGTATCATTCACCGGAACGATACTACCTAAACGAACGCCAGAATTTGCGACACTAATATTCCAGTTATACCTGTCAAAAAACTTAAACTGAAATGTCAAATCATAACTACATAATCTACTACCATTGCTCATCGTATTTTTATACTTATCTTCGGTAATTTGCACCTGACCTTTGCCCCAGTATTGATAACCTCCTATAGCATAAAACAAGTCTGGATCGCTAGAAATAAAATCATCAGTATTAACATGCTCAGAAGTAAACTCATGCTGGCCTGGCGATAATGTTTTACAAAAACTCTTTGCTGCATCCAATAATTGCACATAATTATCCTTTAACTGGGCTGATTTTCCCATCATATCAGTTAAGTTAATATGTATGTCTTCACCCGTATTTTGCAAATAATGCAGTAAATTTTCTCGAGCAAAAGGATAGCGATACTTTAAATATAAGCTCCCATCAATCAACTGTTCCAGGTAATATTTATAATAATAAAATTGATCTGAAAAATTCCCCGCACTGCACCATTCACCACTTCCAACATCAATACTATATTCAGGATCATCTCTCCCCAATATATAACCGTTCATAATACCGCCTAAGAATAATTAACATGACAAGATGTTAACATTTATAATCTAGCGTATTCTGTTGGAAGACACTGGCAATGCCATAATTCAGAAAATATTTAGCTGTATTGGGCGAAAGACAAAAAAACGGGCATGGAAGCCCGGAGTGAATTTAGGTTGGCCCGGTAAGCGTGAGCGCCACCGGGCATTTATCACATTACACCAAACAGTTTCGGCAGGAATAGCGAAATCGCCGGAATGTATGTCACGAGCATCAGCACCAGGAATAGCACGAGGTAGAATGGCAGCATCGCCTTTACCACCTGCTCTATTTTCTGCTTACTCACCGCACTGGCCACAAACAGCACCGACCCTACCGGTGGCGTAATCAGGCCAATCCCTAAGTTCACCAGCATGATCATGCCAAAATGGACCGGATCAATACCGAGCGCGTTAGTCACCGGTAGTAGCACCGGCGTCAGGATCAGGATCAGCGGCGCCATGTCCATCAGCGTACCGATCAGCAGCAGCATGATGTTAATGCACATCAGGATGACATATTTGTTATCCGAGATGCTTGTGAAGGCTTCGGTGATCCGCATCGGCAACTGCATATAAGTCATGACGGCACCGAACGCAGCAGCAAAGCCTATCAGAATCATGACGATCGTGACCGTTTTCACCGTGCGGAACATCAGCTTCGGCAGCTCAGACCATTTATAGTCACGATAGATAAACATGGTGACAAAGAAGGCCCAAAGACAGGCAATCGCCGCAGACTCCGTCGCGGTAAAGATACCTGACAAAATGCCGCCCATGATGATCACAACCGTCATCAAGCCCCACAGCGTATCGACGAAAATCTTCAGCGCCTGGCGAAACGGTACGCGTTCCCCTTTTGGATAACCGCGCTTGTGCGCAAAAGCCACGCACATCACCATCAGGCTGAGGCTTAACAGCAGGCCCGGCAGGATCCCGGCGATGAACAGTGCGGCAATCGACACCGTGCCGCCTGTAGCCAGCGAATAGATAACCGAGTTATGGCTGGGCGGCGTAAGAATCGCCTGCACCGAACCACTGGCCGTTACCGCCGCGGCAAAGTCGCGCGGATAACCTTTTTTATCCATTTCCGGGATCATTACCGAACCAATGGATGCGGTATCAGCTACAGACGATCCAGAAATAGCGCCAAAAAAGGTTGATGCCACAATGTTTACCAGCGACAGTCCGCCGCGAATAAAGCCAACAAAAATATAGGCAAAGTTCACCAGTCGCCGCGCAATTCCCCCTTCGGCCATAATAGCCCCAGCCAGAATAAAGAATGGGATCGCCAGCAGCGAAAACTTATTCACCCCGCTGGTCAGTTGGATCATTACCGCTTCCAGCGGAATATCTATGTACCAGGCCCCAATGATGGCGCTAATGCCAACCGCATACGCTACCGGTACCCCAATTGCCAGCATAATGCCGAGCGTAAAGACGAGAATAAATGCATCCATCTGCTTTCCTTTCTGAAATGGGGGCGGTAACTAGCTGGTCGATCCCAGCATGACAACAGGACGTTGGTACTGCGGACCACGGAAAATCTTTTCTGCGATAAACAGCAGCGTTATGGCAGAGCCAATCGGTAATGGAAGGTAGTTTTGCCCGGCGCTTAAAAGCGGGAATTCGGCCACGGGCTGGCCCCACAGTTCAAGACAGAGATTGGTTCCGTAGCAGAGGATAAAAAGGCTTATCGCCACTAACATAACGTCAGCGATTACCGAGCAATAACGGCGGGAAGCCTCACCCAGACGGTCAATCACCATACTTACCGCAATATGCGAGCCTGCACGATAGCTCACCGCCGCGCCAATAAAGGTGAATGTCACCATACACAGAATAGCGACGGGTTCAGGCCATGACAGGGCGTTATTCAGAACATAACGCGCGAATATACCAATGGGGATAATGGCGACCATGACCAATAATGCGATACCGGCAATCCACATTGACACCCGATAAAGAAAATCCATTACCGATGAATAGCATTCACCCATAATCATCACCTCGAATTAATCAAAAGATTCAGGCAGAGGGTTGATATCCTCCACCTGATGAATTACTTCACATCCTGAATTCGTTTGATCAAATCCTGGTGGTCTTTACCGTAATTATCCCGCACTGACTGCGTGGCTTTATAGAAATAGTCCGTATCAATATCGTGGAACTGAACGCCATTGGCTTTCATGGTCTCCAGCGATTTCGCATTATAATCCTGCCAAAGTTTTCGTTGCTCTACCTGTGCTTCTTTGGCGAGTTTAATAATGAGGTCCTGGTCTTCTTTTTTCAACTTATCCCATTTGGCTTTCGAGAACAGAAAAAGCTCAGGAATAATAAAGTGTTTGCTCCAGGTATAGTTTTTCACGACCGGCAAATAGTTATGCGCAACAAACGTTGGCGGGTTATTTTCCGTGCCATCAATAACGCCGGTCTGCATACCGCTAAATACTTCGCTGACGCCCATGACAACGGAATTAGCGCCCATCGCTTTCAGGGTATCCAGCGCTATCGGACTCCCTTGAACACGGATTTTCATACCGTGTAAATCTTCCGGTTTCACCACCGGATTTTTGGTGATCAGGTTGCGCGTTCCGGCATCCATCCAGCCGAGGAACACCAGCCGCGATTTGGTGTTGGCCGTCAGGCGGTCGCCAATCTCCTGACCAATCATGCCGTCGAGAACCTTATGCAGATGGTCTTCATCACGGAAAATATATGGCAGGGTAAACACGTTAATTTCAGGGAGAATAGCGGCGACTGGCGTCATTGAGACACGAATAATATCGATAGCACCTAATTGCGCCTGCTCAATCATCTGCTTTTCGTCGCCTAACACGCCACCGGGAAAGGTTTTAATCTCCAAACGACCGTCGGTGGCAGCGCTAAGTTTTTCCCCCATATGTTTCACGGCAACAACGTTCGGGTAATCAGCCGGATGCACATCTGCGGCGCGAAAGGTTTGTGCCAGCGTTGCATGACTCGCCAGTAATACAGACGCGCCAATACACAGACTTAACAGGTTTTTTGTCAGTTTCATTTGTCCTTCTCCAGAAGTTCATAATATCCATTAACAGGAATAGCTTGCAGAGCAAATGACTGCCGGAATTAAAAACGGGCAGCGAGAAACTTTCTTACCGACGTTACCTGCGCAGACTAACTGGTGTAACAATTTATTTCGATGACTACGTTCACAAAAAATCGCAGACACTTAAAATTTTTAGCACACTGTTTCATTTTTGCAATACAGATCGTTTTATTGATAAATAAACAACGCAAGGATGGCGATTTGATACTAACAACCCGCGTTAGTATTTCAATAAAAATAAAACACCAATATTTCGGGAGAATATCTTTCGAATGAAAAAGTGAAATGCAGGATGGTATTAACACCATCCTGCAGAGATGTTGAGGATTACTGCCAGCCGTAGCGGCGGCTATAAAAACCTTTCACTAATTGGGTCAATGTCATGTAACCCGCCAGGATCGCAATCAGCCACGGGAAGTAGCTCAGCGGCAGCGCCTGCAATTGCAGGTAGCTGGCCAGCGGCGAGAATGGCAATGCAATACCCACCACCATCACCACCAGCGTCATCAGCATCAGCGGCCATGCGGCGCGGCTTTGGATAAACGGCACGCGACGTGTACGGATCATATGCACAATCAGCGTTTGCGACAGCAGACCCACCACGAACCAGCCCGACTGGAACAACGTCTGATGTTCTGGCGTATTCGCATGGAAGACGAACCACATCAGGCAAAATGTCAGAATGTCGAAAATGGAGCTGATCGGCCCAAAGAAGAGCATAAAGCGGCCCAGATCGGCGGGATTCCAGCGCTGTGGCTTTTTGATCTGCTCTTCGTCAACGTTATCAAACGGAATCGCCACCTGGGATACATCGTACAGCAGGTTCTGAATCAGTAAGTGCAGCGGCAACATTGGCAGGAACGGTAAAAAGGCGCTCGCCACCAGCACACTAAATACGTTACCGAAGTTAGAACTGGCCGTCATTTTAATGTACTTCAACATGTTAGAAAAAGTACGACGTCCTTCGATCACCCCTTCTTCCAGTACCATCAGGCTCTTTTCCAGCAGGATGATATCTGCCGCTTCACGGGCAATATCAACCGCGCCATCAACGGAGATGCCAATGTCCGCCGCGCGCAGCGCCGGAGCGTCGTTAATGCCATCCCCCATAAAACCGACCACATGACCTTCACGCTTGAGCAGAGTCACAATGCGCTCTTTGTGCATTGGCGTCAGGCGAGCAAACAGCGTGGTGCGCTGGGCAAGTTGGGCCAGCTCGTCATCACTTAACCCCTCAATGCTGCTACCGATAACCACATCACCCGCATCCAGTCCCACTTCATGACACACTTTCGCCGCCACCAGCTCACTATCGCCGGTGAGGATTTTCACCGTAATACCGCTGGCTTTCAGCGCTTTAAGCGCCGGTGCGGTGGTCTCTTTCGGCGGATCGAGGAACGCGATATAGCCTTCGAGGATCAGATCGGATTCATCAATACGCTGGTAATCGCCCTCACGCGCGGGCAGATACTTCGTTGCCACCGCCACTACGCGCAGCCCCTGACGGTTCAGCGTGTCCGTGACGCGTTTCACCCGACGCAGCATGTTGTCGTCTAACGGAACAATCTCACCATTGTGGCGTACCTGGGTGCAGACGCTAAGGATCTCCTGCAGCGCGCCTTTACACACCAGTTGATGTACATCGGTTTCTTCAGCGACCACCACCGACATGCGGCGGCGTTCGAAATCAAACGGGATCTCGTCGATTTTTTGCCAGCGGGTAGAGAGACGGCGGGCGGATTCTTCGTCCACGCCTTCCAGCACCGCCGTATCCAGCAGATTCTTCAGCCCGGTCTGGTAATGGCTGTTCAGCCACGCAGAATGCAGGACGTGTTCACTGGGCTTGCCGGAGATATCGGTATGATTCTCCAGCACAATTTTATCTTGCGTCAGCGTGCCGGTTTTATCGGTACACAGAATATCCATCGCGCCAAAATTCTGGATGGCGTCGAGGTGTTTGACGATGACCTTTTGTTTTGACAGCTTCACCGCCCCGCGTGCCAGCGTTGAGGTGACGATCATCGGCAACATCTCTGGGGTCAATCCCACCGCCACAGACAGCGCAAACAGCGCCGCTTCCCACCAATCGCCTTTGGTATAACCGTTGATGATCAGCACAATCGGCGCCATCACCAGCATAAAGCGGATCAGCAGCATACTGACGCGGCTGATCCCTTTCTGGAAGGCATTCTGCTCGCTTTCTTGCTCGCTGACGCGGCCCGCCAGTTGCCCGAACCAGGTATTAGCGCCGGTCGCAATCACGATAGCCTGCGCCGTACCGCTCACCACGTTAGTGCCCATAAAGCACAGGGTATCGCATTCCAGCGGGTTGCTTTGCTGCGGGTCGCGGCTGGTGGCGACTTTCTCCACCGGCAGCGATTCGCCGGTCAGCGAAGCCTGTGCCACAAACAGATCACGAGCCTGCACCACACGCAGATCGGCTGGGATCATATCCCCTGCTGCCAGTTTGATAATATCACCAGGGACCAGCTGGTCGATCGGCAGTTCAACCCAGCCGTTCTCCCCTTTCTCGTTGATGACGCGTAGCACCGTCGCGGTGTTACTGACCATTGCTTTCAACGCATCCGCCGCTTTGGTGGAACGCGCTTCCTGCACAAAATTCAGCAGCGTGGAGATGATAACCATCAGCGCGATGACGCCCGCAGCAAACAGATCCTCGGTGGCATAGGAAATCGCACCGAGGATAGTCAGCAGAATATTAAACGGGTTGCGGTAGCAGACCCACAGATGTACCCACCATGGCGACGGCTTCTGCGCCGGTAGCTGGTTCTCGCCATGTAACTCGCGAGCGTTTTCCACTTCTGCAGCGTTCAACCCTTCCGGGTGCGTGCCGAACGTTTTCCACAACGCTTCTTCGTCCATCAGCGCCATTTTCAGGCAATGTTCGCTCAGCGAAGGCGGGATCGGCGTGTTGGCAACGGTCTGCGCATTGGGGAGCGGATCGCGATGCACCAAACGATACGGTAAATGGCGGTTTAGCCGGGCAAACAGCTGGCGAGTAATATTTTTGAACATAGGCAGTCCCTCTGCCCCCGTATAAACAGGGCAGTAAATCCTTCAGGCGTGGCAAATCCTTGCCTGATGGCAATCTAATAATCGTAACAGGGACGTCAGAACGTCACTGTCTTACTGTTCCGGTAAGACAGTGAAAGACAGGCTTACCGGAAAGGGTTGTTTCTCCTTTTAGGGAGAGGGGTGGGATCGGGATCCATATAGCCTCCGGTAAGTGAATGATTTGCGCCGCGGATTATACGCAGAAAACCATAAGGTTTGTGGCAATTATGGCGGTATGATAAACCATGGAAACTAAACCAAACGTATACCAGACTTTGCCCATTGCACTGCGCGTGAGTAAAGTTATTCTCTCTTTGGCATAACTTCGCACGCAACACGGGAAAACAGGATGCAAAACCGGCTGACAATTAAAGACATCGCCCGCTTAAGCGGCGTGGGAAAATCAACCGTTTCCCGCGTTCTCAACAACGAAAGCGGCGTGAGCGAACGCACCCGCGAACGCGTTGAAGCCGTGATGAATCAGCACGGATTCTCTCCTTCCCGCTCCGCACGCGCCATGCGCGGACAAAGTGACAAAGTGGTGGCGATTATCGTCACGCGTCTGGACTCGCTTTCGGAAAATCTCGCCGTCCAAACCATGCTGCCCGCCTTTTATGAGCAGGGTTACGACCCGATCATGATGGAAAGTCAGTTCTCGCCTGAGCTGGTAGAGGAACATCTGGGTATGCTCAGACGCCGTAATATTGACGGCGTGGTGCTGTTTGGTTTTACCGGTATTACTGAATCCATGCTCGCCACCTGGCAAGATTCGCTGGTGCTGCTGGCAAGAGATGCCAAAGGCATTGCCTCCGTCTGCTATGACGATGAGGGTGCCATTCTTACCCTGATGCAACGTCTGTACGATCGCGAGCATCGCCAGATCAGCTTTCTTGGCGTTCCCCATAGCGACGTGACCACCGGGAAGCGCCGCCATGAAGCCTATCTGGCATTCTGTAAGAAACATAAATTACACCCCGTCGCCGCGCTGCCGGGTCTGGCCATGAAGCAGGGTTATGAGCAGGCCGCCAGTGTTATCACCCCGGAAACCACCGCATTAGTCTGCGCGACAGACACCCTCGCCCTTGGGGTCAGCAAATACCTGCAGGAGCAGCGAATTGAGAACCTGCAATTGGCAAGCGTGGGCAGCACGCCGCTGATGAAATTCCTCCATCCGGAAATTATCACCGTCGATCCAGGATACGCCGAAGCCGGACGACAAGCGGCCTCACAGCTGATCGAGCAGATCAACGGCCGTAGCGAACCACGACAAATCGTTATTCCCTCCAGCCTCTCCTGATTGCTTTCTGAGCGTCAATTTGTGATCTTCGCTGCGTTTCGGGAACGTTCCCATTTTTAAATTTTCATCGACGATATACTCTGGCGGCAGGTCAACAATAGGGCTTAATAATGAGCAAAATTAAACAAGCAGACATCGACCGGCTGATTGAGCTGGTAGGCGGGCGCGACAATATCGCCACGGTGAGTCACTGCATTACTCGCCTGCGTTTTGTGCTGAATCAGCCTGCTAACGCCAGGCCGAAAGAGATCGAACAGTTACCGATGGTCAAAGGCTGCTTCACCAACGCCGGACAGTTTCAGGTGGTGATTGGCACCGAGGTGGGCGATTACTACAAAGCGCTGTTGGCGACTACCGGACAAGCCAGCGCCGACAAAGAGCAGGCGAAAAAAGCGGCGCGGCAGAATATGAAATGGCACGAACAGCTGATTTCTCATTTTGCGGAGATCTTCTTCCCGCTGCTGCCCGCGCTGATTAGCGGCGGCTTGATCTTAGGTTTTCGTAACGTGATCGGCGATCTGCCCATGAGCAACGGCCAGACGCTGGCACAGATGCATCCTTCGCTGAAAACCCTTTACGACTTCCTGTGGCTGATTGGCGAAGCAATCTTCTTCTATCTGCCAGTCGGGATCTGCTGGTCGGCAGTGAAGAAAATGGGCGGTACGCCAATCCTCGGTATTGTGCTGGGCGTAACCCTGGTTTCACCGCAGCTGATGAACGCCTATTTGCTCGGTCAGCAGGTGCCGGAAGTGTGGAACTTCGGCCTGTTCAGTATTGAGAAAGTGGGTTACCAGGCACAGGTTATTCCAGCGTTGCTGGCCGGTCTGGCGCTCGGGTTTATTGAAACGCGCATGAAACGCATCGTGCCAGATTATCTGTATCTGGTGATCGTCCCGGTGTGCTCGCTGATCCTTGCAGTGTTTCTCGCGCATGCCTTCATCGGTCCGTTTGGTCGCATGATCGGCGACGGTGTCGCGTTTGCGGTCCGTCATCTGCTGACCGGCAGCTTTGCCCCGATCGGCGCGGCGTTGTTCGGCTTCCTGTACGCCCCGTTGGTGATCACCGGCGTGCATCAGACCACGCTAGCCATCGACATGCAGATGATTCAGAGCATGGGTGGCACACCGGTATGGCCGCTGATCGCACTGTCGAATATCGCTCAGGCCTCTGCGGTGGTGGGCATCATTATCTCCAGTCGCAAACACAATGAACGTGAAATCTCAGTCCCTGCTGCCATCTCCGCTTATCTCGGGGTCACTGAACCGGCAATGTACGGCATCAACCTGAAATACCGTTTCCCGATGCTGTGCGCGATGATCGGCTCCGGTCTCGCCGGACTGCTGTGCGGCCTGAACGGTGTGTTGGCAAACGGGATTGGTGTCGGCGGTTTGCCGGGCATCCTCTCCATCCAGCCGACTTACTGGCAGGTATTTGGTATGGCGATGGCCATTGCGATTGTTATCCCGATGGTACTGACCTCATTTGTTTACCAGAGAAAATATCGTCTGGGCACATTACAAATTATCTAACTTTTCTTCGGGGCGCAGTTGCGCCCCAACGTATTTCCAGGAAACAACCATGACTATTCCCCACTGGTGGCAAAACGGCGTTATCTATCAGGTTTACCCCAAGAGTTTTCAGGATACCACCGGCAGCGGCACCGGCGATTTACGCGGCGTGACGCAGCGTCTCGACTATCTACAAAAACTGGGCGTTGATGCCATCTGGCTGACGCCGTTCTATGTTTCACCGCAGGTTGATAACGGCTACGACGTCGCGGATTACCTGTCTGTCGATCCTGCCTACGGTACGCTGGAAGACTTTGACGAACTGGTGGCACAGGCAAAAGCGCGCGGCATCCGTATTATTCTCGATATGGTGTTTAACCACACCTCAACCCAGCACGCCTGGTTTCGCGAAGCGCTGGATAAAGACAGCCCGTATCGTCAGTTTTATCTCTGGCGCGACGGCACGCCAGACAGCCCGCCGAATAACTGGCGCTCCAAATTTGGCGGTAGCGCCTGGGGCTGGCACGCCGCAAGCGAGCAGTATTATCTGCACCTCTTCGCTCCGGAGCAGGCAGACCTGAACTGGGAGAACCCGGCGGTCCGCGCCGAGCTAAAAAAAGTCTGTGAGTTCTGGGCCGATCGCGGCGTGGACGGCTTGCGACTCGACGTGGTGAATCTTATCTCTAAAGATCAGGACTTCCCGAATGATCCCGACGGCGATGGGCGGCGTTTTTATACCGATGGCCCGCGCGCGCATGCGTTTTTACGCGAGATGAACCGCGACGTCTTCACGCCACGCGGCCTGATGACGGTGGGCGAGATGTCTTCCACCACACTGGAAAACTGCCAGCAGTACGCCGCGCTCGATGGCAGTGAACTGTCGATGACCTTTAACTTTCACCACCTGAAAGTGGATTACCCCAATGGTGAGAAGTGGACGTTAGCCAAACCCGACTATGTGGCGCTGAAAACTCTGTTCCGCCACTGGCAACAGGGCATGCATAATCAAGCGTGGAACGCATTGTTCTGGTGTAACCACGACCAGCCACGCATCGTGTCGCGTTTTGGCGATGAAGGTAAATACCGTGTCCCAGCAGCTAAAATGCTGGCGATGGTGCTGCATGGCATGCAGGGCACGCCCTATATCTATCAGGGTGAAGAGATCGGCATGACCAACCCGCACTTCCGCCAGATTACCGATTATCGCGATGTAGAAAGCCATAACATGTTTGCCGAACTGAACGGTCAGGGGCGAGATGCCGACGAATTGCTGGCGATCCTCGCCAGTAAATCCCGCGATAACAGCCGCACGCCGATGCAGTGGGATGCCAGCCAACACGCGGGCTTTACCAAGGGCGAGCCATGGATCAATCTGTGTGACAACGCGGTGGAGATCAACGTGGCGGCAGCGCTGAGCAATGCCGACTCAGTGTTCTACACCTATCAGAAGCTGATCGCATTGCGCAAAGCGGAGCCAGTTATTACCTGGGGCGACTATCAGGATCTGTTACCGGACAGCCCGCATCTGTGGTGTTACCAACGCGAGTGGCAAGGGCAGCGGCTGCTGGTCATTGCCAATCTGAGCGATACCTTTCAGAGCTGGCAGCCAGCCCAGACCGATGGAAACTGGCAGGTGCTGATGCACAACTATGCCGAGGTCGCCAGCCAACCTGGGGACATGACACTGCGTCCTTTTGAGGCCGTCTGGTGGTTGCAAAAATAGCTTGCAATTGGCGTCAGGCCCGGTTCATGTAGTGTTGCCGGGCTTCACTGCTGACACTACGTTTACCCTACTGTTTTTGTTGAATAATTAATCAGAATTTTCTGCCTACAATTTACAATCGCTGTACTGCCCGTCATCTGTACGCTCCGATTTTTACTTTGCGCTACATCAAATAAATCGTAAACATCCTTGATGCAAATCACTACATATAGAACTTAAAATGCACGCCGACCCAACATGTTGTATTAATCGACTACAATTGCTACAACTACAATGCACCGTTTAACGGAGAAATTGTGGATAAAGTGGGTCAGGATTGCGGGAAGTCATTGGCAATAGAGATGAATAAAGCCATGGCCGCTTCCCCAACCTCTGTGGATAACCTGTTCTTATAAATATGGAGTGATCATGACACCGCATGTGATGAAACGAGATGGCTGTAAAGTGCCGTTTAAATCAGAGCGCATCAAAGAAGCCATTCTGCGTGCAGCTAAAGCAGCGGGAGTCGATGACGCAGATTACTGTGCCACCGTCGCAGAAGTCGTTAGTAGCCAGATGAATGAGCGCAGCAAGGTCGATATCAACGAGATCCAGACAGCGGTAGAAAACCAGCTGATGTCTGGCCCGTACAAACAACTCGCCCGCGCGTACATCGAATATCGCCACGACCGTGATATCCAGCGTGAAAAACGTGGCCGTCTGAACCAGGAAATTCGTGGTCTGGTTGAGCAAACCAACTCCGCACTGCTGAATGAAAACGCCAACAAAGACAGTAAAGTGATCCCAACCCAGCGCGACCTGCTGGCCGGTATCGTTGCCAAACACTATGCACGTCAGCACCTGCTGCCGCGCGATGTGGTTCAGGCGCACGAGCGTGGTGATATTCACTATCACGACCTCGATTACTCGCCGTTCTTCCCGATGTTCAACTGCATGCTGATCGACCTCAAAGGCATGCTGACGCAGGGCTTTAAGATGGGTAACGCGGAGATTGAGCCGCCAAAATCTATCTCTACCGCGACCGCCGTGACCGCGCAAATTATCGCGCAGGTTGCCAGCCACATTTATGGCGGCACCACCATTAACCGTATTGATGAAGTCCTCGCGCCGTTCGTTACCGAGAGCTTTAATAAGCATCGTAAAACCGCTGAAGAGTGGCAGATCCCGGATGCCGACGGCTATGCACATTCTCGTACCGAGAAAGAGTGCTACGACGCATTCCAGTCCCTTGAGTATGAAGTGAACACCTTGCATACCGCCAACGGCCAGACGCCGTTCGTCACTTTTGGTTTTGGTCTGGGAACCAGCTGGGAATCACGTTTGATCCAGCAATCTATTCTGCGTAATCGCATTGCGGGCCTCGGTAAAAATCGCAAAACCGCGGTGTTCCCGAAACTGGTGTTCGCGATTCGTGACGGTCTGAACCATAAGTTTGGCGATCCGAACTACGACATCAAACAGCTTGCGCTGGAGTGCGCAAGCAAGCGCATGTATCCGGATATCCTGAACTACGATCAGGTAGTGAAAGTGACCGGTTCGTTCAAAACACCGATGGGCTGTCGCAGCTTCCTCGGCGTGTGGGAAAATGAGAACGGCGAACAGATTCACGACGGGCGTAACAACCTCGGCGTTATCAGCCTCAACCTGCCGCGTATCGCGCTGGAAGCACACGGTGATGAAGCCACCTTCTGGAAACTGCTTGACGATCGCCTGGTGCTGGCGCGTAAAGCGCTGATGACCCGCATTGCGCGTCTGGAAGGCGTGAAAGCTCGCGTGGCGCCAATTCTGTATATGGAAGGGGCCTGCGGCGTGCGTCTGAAAGCGGACGATGACGTGTCAGAAATCTTTAAAAATGGCCGCGCGTCTATCTCGCTGGGTTACATCGGTATTCACGAAACCATTAACGCGCTGTTTGGTGACAAACATCTGTACGACAGCGAGGAGCTGCGCGCCAAGGGTATCGCCATTGTGGAACGTCTGCGTAAGGCCGTTGATCAGTGGAAAAACGAGACCGGCTACGGCTTCAGCCTGTACAGCACGCCGAGCGAAAACCTGTGCGATCGTTTCTGCCGTCTGGATACCGCCGAGTTTGGCGTGGTGCCGGGCGTCACCGACAAAGGTTACTACACCAACAGCTTCCACCTCGACGTGGAGAAGAAGGTTAACCCGTACGACAAGATCGATTTCGAAGCGCCGTATCCGCCGCTGGCGAGTGGAGGCTTCATTTGCTACGGCGAATACCCGAATATTCAGCACAACCTGAAAGCGCTGGAAGATGTCTGGGATTACAGCTATCAGCACGTGCCGTATTACGGCACCAACACGCCAATCGATGAATGCTACGAGTGCGGCTTTACCGGTGAGTTCGAATGCACCAGCAAAGGCTTCACTTGCCCGAAATGTGGTAACCACGACGCCGCGCGCGTGTCGGTCACCCGCCGCGTCTGCGGTTATTTAGGCAGCCCGGACGCCCGTCCGTTTAACGCCGGTAAGCAGGAAGAAGTGAAGCGCCGCGTTAAGCATTTAGGTAATGGGCAGATAGGTTAATTTCGGCAGTATTATTGCCTGGCGATGCGACGCTTTTCGCAAAGCAATTGGCGCCAGGACAAGGCGGCAAGCAAGTGAATCCCGGGGAGTTTACATAAGTAAGTGACCCGGGTGAGCGAGCGCAGACAACGCAGTAATGGCGTCAATTGAGAAGCGAAAATGAACTTTCACCAATATTACCCCGTCGACATCGTTAACGGCCCCGGAACCCGCTGTACGCTGTTTGTTTCCGGATGCGTGCATGAATGCCCCGGCTGCTATAACAAAAGCACCTGGCGGCTCAATTCCGGCGAGCCATTTACCAAAGAGATGGAAGACAAGATCATTGCCGATCTGAACGATACGCGAATCAAGCGCCAGGGGATCTCGCTCTCAGGCGGCGATCCGCTGCATCCGCAAAACGTGCCGGATATCCTGAAACTAGTGCAGCGCGTTCGCGCTGAGTGCCCTGGGAAAGATATCTGGGTGTGGACCGGCTACAAGCTAGATGAACTCAACGCCGCGCAAATGCAGGTTGTCGACCTCATCAACGTGCTGGTCGATGGCAAATACGTGCTGGATCTCAAAGACCCGGCGCTAATCTGGCGCGGCAGCAGCAACCAGGTAGTACATCGTTTGCGTTAATTTTCAGGCGGTAAACATTCTGTTATCCACCTCTCAAAAACGGCTCACGCACTCCATGGCGACGGTTTTGAACTCGCTGAAATTCTGACATGCGCAGAGCCGCGTCATGGCGCGCTCGCGCAGGAAGGTGACGAAAATATCGTAGATCGCCATCGCTTCTTCGTACTCGCTTTTACTGATGGCGAGGAGGAAGATCACGTGCGCCGTTTCATCGCCCCAGGCAATACCCTGCGGAGCGAGGATAGTGTAGACCACCGTTTTCTTTGCCAGCAGACCGAGGGCGTGCGGCAACGCGATGCCGTCGCCCAGCATCGTGCTGACGATGGCCTCACGTTCAACCACCGAATCAAGAAACTCTGCATCGACAAAGCCTTCATTCTGCAACTGCCGACATAGCGTGGTGAACAGCGTTTGTTGATCCATAGGACCGTCGATCACACGAAAATGGGCGGCATCGAAAAATTTATTCAGCATCCACGGACGAGTTCTGTCCACCAGCACCAGTTTGCCAATTTGCTCCAGTTGATAATCGGTCGGGAACGGCGCAATCATCGCTACAGGCTTATCTTTTTCCCCGATCCGCGCGGTAGAGATAACAAAATCCTCGCTAATGCTTTCCCGCTGTTCGTAGTCACGCAGCGTGACGGTATCGACAATTTCTATCTGCGGATACTTACGCGCCAGCACCGCTTCAATCATCCGCGCCATCGCGTTTCCGGCATCGCATACCAGCAGAACTTTCGGCTGTCTCTGGTAACCGATGTTGTAACTACGTTCCAATCCAACGCCAATATGCAGGACCAGAAAGCCAATCTCATTTTCACTGATGGCATATGGCGTATATTTCCCCCATCCCGAGACGGCGGCCAGCGTCATATCCCACGCCATAGGATAGTGCTGTTTAATATTTTCCAGCAGCGGATTGGGGATCATTATCTGGTAACGTACGCGGGTGATCATCGTCTTAATATGCGTCAGCAGATCGGCATGTAACTGTTTGTCATTCAACAGGTTGTAGTTGTACTGCGTGTTGATAAAACGCAGGATGTAATTAACCAGCGCTTCGTCATCATCCGCATTAATGGCGCTGGGGGCGATCTCTTGTACCTGACGGGCGGCGATGTGCACCTGTAGCCAGTTCTCTTCGAAAACAGAAAGCGGTTTGTCTGCCAGTCGGTGCAGGACCGCCGCAATCTCACGCGCGGCAAGGCATACCGATTGATCCGTTTCTTCTGCGGCAAACTCCGGCAATGGATACCCTTCGCTAATCCGCCGTACCGCTACTGCGCTGTACAACCGCAAAAATAGCTCGCCCTCATCGGTCAGGCGAATATGAAAACGAGCAAAAATATCCTGTAAAACGGGCTGTAGCTGCTCAGGGATCCCGGCATTCAGCGCCTCTTGCATCACTAATGGGTGCTGCGGATCCTGCTGCGCCAGCGTCCACAGCAGATCGGTCAGACAGGCGCGGATCGCCATCTCGCTGCCAAACAGCTTCATGCCGTGACGGGGGCGCGTTTCCAGCGTGAGATGATAACGTTGCAGATGTTCACGTACCTCAGCCATATCGTTTTGCAGCGTCGCACGGCTGATAAACCATTCATCAGCCAAATCTTCAAGCTTTAGCGAGAAGGCCGACGTCAGAAAACGAACCACCAGCCAGTGTATCCGTTCCTGGCTGGTTCGCGGGATGCGCAGCAACCCATCAGGCTGCTGCGTTTGCAGGGTATGATAACTTGCCGGATCGTCAATTTTGAGCTGATAACCGTTGCCCCGGCTGAGGACAAACTGCGCGCCGTACTGGGTGAGCAGCGCGTTTAGCGCAGTGATGTCAGCTCGTACGGTGCGTGTGGAAACCGACAACCGCTGCGCCAGCTCGTCCTGTGGAAGCGCTTCGTTTTGCAGCATGCCAAACAGCTGCGCTAAACGTTGGTTGGGGAATCGCACGTCAGTCTCCTCATCTGTCAGTTAGCCTACGCAAGCCCGGGTCATCGCCATCAACTGGCGCACGTCATCCGGGCGGGTGTTACCACTCACCTTATCAATAATCGAACTATAGATGTGAGGAATGATTTTGCTCACTCCGGCATCCAGAGCGATCTGCAGGATTTCAGTGAAATTATCCAGATCGATACCCCCGGTAGGCTCCAGCCAGAAGTCATGCCGGGCACAGGCCTGCGCTACGGCAATGTACTCATCACGGCATTTCAGGCCGCCCATCGGGAAGTATTTAATCGAGCTACCACCCATATCTTTGAGCAACGCAATCGCGGTTTCTACCGGTACAATACCGTCCGATGTCTGGCTGCTCAGCGGACCGGTGGAGATTTTCACCATCCCCGGCGTACCCGTTGGCGAGACCAGACCGTTGACTACCGTCTCCTGCTGGCCCAACAGCGCACGACTGGTTGCCACACCGGTAAAGACTTGATTAACATGCTGCGGCTGTACCTGACGAGAGATCTCACTGACCATCGCCGACTGGTTTGGGTCGCCTGCCCCCAATCCCACGGAGAGCGCATTGTCGATAAGCGCTGCGTATTCACGCATATCCGCGACCGCGCTTGCGACATCCGGATAATTTTTTGACAACACGCCGACCAGCACGTGTCCTTCCGCTGCCGCGTAAATATCCCGCGCATTTTCTTTGGAGCCTGCCAGCACGTTCAGGCAGACGCGGTCGCGATAAAAGTTAGGGGTCAGTTTCATGCGTTTTTCTCCTGTGAAATCACTTCACCAATTCGACGGGCCACAATTTCCAGTTGCGCGCGATCGACGCTGCGCACATCGGCCTCGATAATGCCTTCGTTGGCTTTGTAACCACGGAAGTAAATCGCGTACTCGCCTTGTTTCAGGGCTTCAACCAGTTCGCCCGTGGCGATACCGGTTACCGCTTCGTCAAACTTAATTTCCGTACGGGCGATGTCGCGCCCAGCGCCATCCCACACCACGCGGGCACTGACGCCATTAAAGGTATTCAGCGCATTAATGAACGGCGTCATTTTCTCGACCATCTCCGCGCCACTCTCTTTTTGCGCGTTCAGATACAGTTCGATAGCGCAGGTCAGGCCAAGAATACCCTCTTTGCCCACCTTCATCGCCCGGCCAATCCCCGCCGTCTGGCGCTTCACCCACTCAACGTACTGGGTTTTGCCGATCACCAGACCGCTGGTTGGCCCTTCAATCGCCTTTGCGCCGCTGTAAATCACCAGATCTGCACCAAGGCGGTAGTAGCACTGCAAATCTTCTTCCGCCGCTGCGTCCACAATCAGCGGCAGATTATGCGTGCGCGCCACCACCGCGGCCTGCTCCACGCTGAGCATACTTTTCTGTACACAGTGGTGAGATTTGATATACAGAATCGCCGCCGTGCGCGGCGTAATGGCCGCCGCCAGCTGTGCCGCGGAACATTCATTGGCATAGCCCGCTTCCACCAGCTTACCGCCGCCGAGCGCCACCATAGTGCCTACCGGTGCGCCAAAGTTGACGTTGTGGCCTCTGGGCAGCACGATTTCGTTGTTCTCGATGGGCGTAACGTGCAGATTCTCCAGCAGCCAGTCGCTATCTTTAACCAGCACCGCAGCCACCGACTGGGCGATTCCCGCCGACGCGCAGGAAACGACGGTCGCCCCTTCCACTTCCAGTAATTTCGCGATGTAGTCGCCGGTTTTATTGACCAGATCTTTCATTTCGAAGTACTGATTCATTCCCGCCATCGCGACCTGAACCACTTCTGGTCGCGGCGTGGAGACGCCAAGTGCCGTCATACGGCCTGATGTGTTAATTACCTGTTTTAAATCGTATTTCTCAAAAATCGAAGGCATGTTCCGCGCTCCCTTGTTCGGTCATATAGCCCTTGCCCGCACGTATTGCGGCAAGCGGCACCAGCAGTTGTTCAGCCTGCAGGCTGTCGTTTTCTGCATCTACCAGCACGGTTGGCTGGCGCTTAAGCGTAAAGAGGGTCAAATCAGCATCCAGACCAACCTGCAGTCGCCCTTTCTGTTTCAGACGCAGGCCGTCAGCGGCATTGGCGGTCACGCACTCGATGACCTGCGGGAGCGACATCCCAATGGCGAGAAATTTCGACATCACATTCGCCAGGGAATACACAGGACCGCTGATACGGTTGCGGCAATAAATATCGGAGCTGATGGTGTGCGGCAAAATGCCAAGACCGATAGCGCGTTTTGCCACCGCAAAGCTCAGGCTGGCGGTGCCGTGGCCAACGTCCAGACGGACTCCACGTTGCAGCGCCCGCGTGACAGATGCGCGCAGCTCGCCTTGCGGCGTCAGAATGCGGTTCGGCTTACCGTTGTAGCAGTGGGTAATAATGTCGCCCGCACTCAGGCGTTCGGCGATCTCATCGAGATTCGGCGGGTTGTTGCCGATGTGCACCATCAGCGGCAGGTCGCCATTCTCTTTTTGCATCTCTTTGGCACGATCCAGCGGGGTGATGCCGTTTTCGCCGACCACGCTGCTGCTCATGCGTGCCTTCAGGCCGACGATAAAATCAGGATAGCGTTTCACTGCCTGCCGCACCGCATCGGCGTCAATATTGGCCATGTTAGCCAGCTCATTCTGGGCAATAAGCCCAACACGGGAGATGTTCAGCAGCGCATACACTTCAGTCGCCGCTTCCCGGGTCAAGGTGTAAAAATCGTCGATATCATCCGCCCCGGTACTGCCCGCATCCACGACCGTGGTGACGCCAGTCGCAATACCGACGCTGTCCGGCTGGTCGTGATAAATCGGGGATTTCGGGTAACAGTGAACGTGGGAATCAATCCAGCCTGCGCTGACGTAGCACTCGCCGCCGAGCTCAATGGTTTTCAGCGCTGGGCCATCAACGTTGCCCAACGCCGCAATTTTGCCGTCTTTCAGCGCAATATCGCTCACCGTATCGTCAACGAGGCGCGCACGGCGCAGGAGTAAATCAAACATCGCTCTCTCCTTTGCCGGATGGCGGCGTAACCGCCTTATCCGGCCTACAAATCAACAGTTAGCTAATGGCAATCGGGAAGATTGAACCGAGGATCATTGCCCCAAGGATCGCCCCGCCGGTGATCGGTTTTTGCCACAGGTAAAACAGCAGCGCACCTGCCAGCGAACCGATGCCGATAGGGATAGAAGCGGTCATCGCGCTGAGGATAATCAATGGCCCGAGGAAGCGGCCAGAGGCGTTACCGGCCCCCATCATGACGTCCGCCCCGTAGGTTGAATCGCTCTGATTGATGGTGAACTTACGCGCCAGGATGATGATGTAGCCAATCGCCAGGCCAATCACCAGGCCGGTGACCAGAGAGGCGGCGAAGTTGGCGACCGGGAAGATAATGCCCGCGCCCAGCAACAGCGCCGGAACACCTAACCCGACTCCGGTCTGAATCGCGCCGCCGATATCCAGAATCCCCACCAGCGAACCTTCAATGATGCGGGCAAACAGGAAGCTTGCGCCAAATGCCGCCACCGCTCCGTAAGAGCCGGTGTCCATTCCCGCCTTTAGCATCGCCACAAAAGCGACTTCGTTAAATGCGCCGATACCGTACAGGTAGTACATGTGCGTTCCGGCAAATACGCCAGAGGAGAGCAGGCCAACGAAGATCGGGAACGACCAGTCAGCGAACCAAAAACCTTTATTCTGTTCCATGATGGCCTCCGTTATTTGCCGCTGAGTGAGTTATGGATAAGTTCCAACCAGCCAGGCACGGTCAGATGGAAGGATTCGATCATCTTCATATCGAAGCCGCGGAAGAAGCCGCTCAGGACAAACAGTGCAACAATAGCCACCATCATGACTTTGGTAACGTGGTTCCAGCCGCTTTCTTCCACGCCTTTACCGATCAAAATACCAAGGACCAGACCCGGGACGGCGTTGCCCATAATCAGTTGCGCCGCGCCGCCAAAAACGGTGGCCCAGAAACCTGATTTCTTACCGGCATCGATCGCCGCCAGCCAGAAAATCACTGGCATCACGGTGTTAACCAGCAGGTTAGCCGCAGGCACCAGTACCTTGACGGCAGTAACTTGCAACGCTTCCGGTACGGATGACGCGGTGAGGTTCAGGAAGGTCACGACAATCATCCCGATAACGCCACAGGCAATCGCCATGCGTTTGGGATCGTGCAGCGTTTCGCCGACGTTGCGGTTTTTAACCATCAGCGCGGCGGCGCCCCAGTTGGGGATGATGCGATGGTCAACGTCCTGCGTGAACGCTCCCGCCGCAACGGAAGAAGCCCAGGCGTTAAAGAAGAAGCCCAGGCCGAACGAGAAGTGAGAAGCCGGATCCCCTTCACAGGAATTCAGTTCTCCCAGAGTACGAAACGCGCCCATCCCTTGAGTGGTAGGCGCATGAAACATGCGTGCAGCCCCAGCGCCGACACCGACGCCAACCAGGCCACCAATGATGAGCGATTTTATTAATATTATCAGGAACATATTTATGCCTTTTAATAAAGAATCAGCGTTGCGTAACGAAATCCACCTTGTCGAGATTGATGGCAGTCACGTTGACGGTCACATCCAGCTCCACGCTGAAGGTGCGTCTTTCCCGGCGCAGAAAGAGAAATAAAAACGCCTCTTTGCGCACCGTTTCACGCGCTTGAACAACCTGCACATCCTGTGGCTCAATACGCAGTAAGATATGCGGCGACGCTTTCATCACCGCAGCCTGAACGTGGTTCAGGGCGTCGGCAAAGGCGCGCGCTTTTGCCTCGCCCTTGCCAGTGACTCTCACCGTGGTGGTGAATTGCTCTTTCATGCTTAAGCGCCGTGTTTCTTTTGCCACGCCTGAACCAGGCGTTCACCGAGCTCTTCTTTGTCCATAAAACCGAACCCCAGCACGTTGCAACCTTCGTTGATGGCGGTGACGCCTTCATCAACCGAGCGCATGCCGTATTTCGCCTTGTAGCCGTATTTGTTCTGCGCGGTAATTGCCCCCGCCCCACCGCTGCCGCAAAACGAGATACCAAAGGTGGCGTTTTCCGCTTTCATTACGTCACCCAGCTTCATGTCAGCCGCAACGCCTGGTACCACAACCGCACGGCCACCCGCTTTCTCAACGCCTGCCGCCACTTTCTGGCCTTTACCCAGACGATCGCCAATCACTACGGTAATCTGTTCCATCTTTTGCTCCTTAAAGGTTGTCTTTTGCGACTTCGAAGTGCACCGACAGCAGCCAGGCCTCTTCCTCAGGAAGGTTGCCAAACTCGGCAACCACGTCGCGGGCAAGCGCCATTGATTCGGCAGAAATTTCATCAAACAAGCTGGCATCGACTTCAGGTAAGGGTTCACCCGTTACCGAGCGGTGCGCCATGGCGCGAACATGCGACGTCAGCATCTGTTCCTGTACAGCGTTGGGAATAATGTGGCGTTCACGCAGCAAGGCATACACCTGCGCCAGCATGCGGTCGGCCAGTTCCACCGATTCCCCCATGTCATTCATTACAGCTCCGTTATTCACTCGTCTTACCCCACTAATGGCTCTGGGGATAAATTAGCGGTGGGGGTTAAAAGTTTGTAGCGAGTTGTTTTCCACTTCGAAGTGGAAAGGGGGTCAGCGTTAGTGATCTGCGCCGCAAAATGGGTCGGGTTCACGATTTATCACTGGAAGAATGTGATTGAGATCGCAAGAGTGAGCCGAAAAATGGACGGCGATACGAACAATGAATGGACGATAAAAATGAAAAAATGTGATGGGTATAGCGTTTACTTATGGGGTGTTGTGACGCAGCGTCTTATCCGGCCCACGGTTATGCAGGCCGGATAGCGTAGATTAGCGGAACTTCTTGTGGTTTTCGTTGCGCGTGGTTTTCATGTCTTCCGCAACGGCTTTCGCCTCTTTGACTTTACCTTCGTTCGCCAGCTTAAGCGCGCCATCAATCTGACCGATCAGTGTGTCAAAACCGTG
The DNA here is from genome assembly GCF_030332285.1 of Citrobacter sp. Cu096. Taxonomy (NCBI): domain Bacteria; kingdom Pseudomonadati; phylum Pseudomonadota; class Gammaproteobacteria; order Enterobacterales; family Enterobacteriaceae; genus Citrobacter; species Citrobacter sp. Cu096. The sequence continues at coordinate 111,466 of NZ_JAOWID010000018.1, read as the reverse complement.
GCGGAAATCCTTCATCTCCGGGCTGTCCGGGGATTTGCTTTCCAGCTTCGGCGGTGTTCCTTTTTGAGCGTCCAGCGCGGCTGCACGCATTTTGGTTAACGCATCTTTCAGTTCAGTCGCATTATCCGTTTTTTCGACGATCTTCAGGTTGTCGTTGAGGATCCCCATGTCATCTTCGAGATCGGCTGCAAACGCAGAAGAACCAAGAACCAGCGTTGAAGCCGCGACGATCGCTAACAGGTGTTTACGCATTGCTCACTTCCTTTTTTATTATTAAAAAATTTACGCCTTAACGAGTATCATTGCCCGGCGATTTTCATCTCCGGTAACAATACCGAACCACACTGAATATTACTGCGCGTTTCAATATCGTTCCCTACGGTCACAATATTGCGCCACATCTCTTTTAAGTTCCCGGCGATGGTAATTTCACTTACCGGATACTGAATTTCGCCGTTTTCGACCCAGAAGCCCGCCGCACCGCGCGAGTAATCCCCGGTAATGCCGCTTACGCCCTGGCCCATCAGCTCGGTAACCACAAGGCCTGTCCCCATCTCTTTGAGTAGCTGCTCGAAGCTTAGACCTTGTCCCGGAATTCGCCAGTTGTGGATCCCCCCCGCATGCCCGGTGCTCTTCAGCCCCAGCTTACGTGCGGAATAGTTGGTCAACAGCCATTGAGTCAGCACGCCGTCTTTAATGATGTCGCGGCGTTCAGTCCGTACCCCTTCACTGTCGAACGGCGATGACGCCAGTCCCTTCAGCAGGTGCGGATGTTCTTCAATAGTCAGCCATTCCGGCAGAATTTGTTTACCCAGCGAATCCAGCAGGAAGGTGGATTTGCGGTACACCGAACCACCGGCGATCGCGCCGACCAGGTGTCCGAACAGTCCGGTCGCCACTTCGTTGGCGAAAATCACCGGCGCTTTCATGGTGGAAAGCTTACGCGGCGACAAACGAGATAAGGTACGGCGAGCACAGTCTGCCCCCACCCACTCCGGCGTTTGCAGATCGCCCATCGCCCGACCAATGGTGTAGGCGTAATCGCGTTCCATATCGCCATTTTCTTCCGCGATCACACAGCTGGAAAGGGAATGACGAGTGGAGCAGTAGCCCTGCAGCATGCCGTGGCTGTTGCCAAATACTTTGATGCCATAGTGGCTGTTAAAGCTGCCGCCTTCGGTATTGGTGATACGCTTATCAGCCTGCAGCGCCGCCTGTTCAGCGCGGGCAGCCAATTCGATAGCTTCGTCAGGCGAGACTTCCGCTGGGTGGAACAGATCCAGATCGGGCGCATCAAAGGCCAGTAATTCTTTATCTGCAACGCCCGCGCACGGGTCCGGTGAGGTGTAACGCGCAATATCCAGCGCAGCCTGCACGGTACGGGCAATCGCCTGCGGACTTAAATCGGTGGACGATGCGCTGCCCTTACGGTTCTGGTGATAAACCGTAATCCCCAACGCGCCATCGCTATTGAATTCTACGTTCTCCACTTCACCATAACGGGTGCTGACGCTAATACCCGTGGTCTTGCTTACAGCGACTTCCGCGCCATCCGACTTACCTGACGCTAATTCCAGTGCCGTCGAGACCGCTTCTTCCAGAATCTTACGCTGCGCTTCAACTTGTGAGATTACTTTCATCGCAAATGCCATAATGTAGAGAGAGTTTCTCTGAAGTCTAACAGAGAACCGTTTTTCAGTGCGCATCTTAACTGGTAACATTAGCCTCTTTTTTTAAGGAGCCTGACATGACTAAGCAGCCCGAAGACTGGCTCGACGACGTTCCCGGTGATGACATCGAAGACGAAGACGATGAAATTATCTGGGTCAGTAAAAGTGAAATAAAACGTGACGCCGAGGAGTTAAAACACCTGGGTGTGGAACTGGTAAAACTGGGGAAAAACGCGCTGGATAAAATCCCGCTCGATGCGGATTTACGTGCCGCGATTGAGCTGGCCCAGCGTATTAAGATGGAAGGTCGCCGCCGCCAGCTGCAGCTGATTGGCAAAATGTTGCGCCAGCGCGATGTTGATCCTATCCGTCAGGCGCTGGATAAGCTGAAAAACCGCCACAACCAACAGGTCGTTGTCTTCCATAAGCTGGAGCAACTGCGTGACCGTATGGTTGACGGTAACGATGAAGCTATCGAAGAAGTGATAAACCTGTGGCCTGACGCCGACCGTCAGCAACTGCGTTCGCTGGTGCGTAACGCCAGGAAAGAAAAAGCGGGCAACAAGCCGCCAAAATCTTCCCGCCAGATCTTCCAGTATCTGCGCGAACTGGCGGAAAACGAGGCGTAACTCGTCGGCTATGATTCTTATAAGGGTATTAAATTACCCTTATAAGACATTTATATTATCAATATAACAATCAACATTATTCCTTCTGGCTATTTTTATAGTGATCAAATATTGTTGCAGTCAGTACCTGAAAGTGATTGAATCTAAATTCTGAACGGAATCGCTTCGAATAACATTTATATTCACAAGGGTTATAAAATGGAGAAAGAATCAATTAATGAAAAATGGCGAGAGCGTTTTGACTTTCTGAGTACGCATGGATTGCCAGGAACACCCTCTTATACAAAAACGTATAGAACAATGAAGTTTGGACAGAGGATAAGTATAGGAGCCAACTTATATGCTTTTTTCTTCGGCTTTGTCTACTTCTGCATCCTGGGCTTATGGAAAAAGGGACTTGTATTATTTTTGGGCGTAGCGGCCATACAGGCCGCGCTGATCGCAATAGAAGCTGTGGCAGATATTGATATGAATGCCTTTGCCAAAGTCATAAATATTGGATACGCCTGTGTATGTTCTTATTTAGTCAATACCGCCTACTACCTGCGCATGGTGAAAGGTGTTGAAAGTTGGAATCCGTTCCAGGGGTTAACCCGAAAAAGCGCAGAAGCGGTGTCAAACCTGCCATCACGTCAGTATTAATCTCACAGGGAGCATAGTTGGCTCCCTGCTATTATTAAAATGCAATTAATAATGTGGTAGATACGTACATCGTAGCTGATAAGCAGGTGATAATGAAAGCACAAAACGCCTTTAAACGATAATTCGACGATATCATTCCGGCAATACTCATCGAAAAACCAATAACAAAAAAAAGTATTCCAGCCATGACAAGAAATATAGCTATACCATCATCATCATCAATACTTGCGGTTATGAGATACAAGAAAAAGCAAATTGCCAGAGCTAACCCAATGAAACTTACCCAAAGAGAAACCGTTACCATTTCTCTATTACCATCACTTGAAGAGACTATACTCGCTGTCATATTAAGTAGCACCGATCCTTGTATTGAATATAAAAATAATGTTTTCAATATGCAGCAAAGATATATTTATTGCAATAATCTATCAGAATAGGAAAAAGAAATCTGACGACATCAGTTTTCTTTTTTATTTAGAGAAACAAAGTTTGGCGAAACGAGCTTGCCGGATGGCGGTGCAAATACCTTATCCGGCCTACGATCCGTTGTAGGCCCGGTAAGCGTAGCGCCACCGGGCATTTTTTTACTCTTCCGTTTCTGCCTGAGCTTTCTTCGCCAGGCCATCCAGCAGTTTTTGATGAATACCACCAAATCCGCCGTTGCTCATCACCAGAATGTGGTCGCCAGGCTGTGCGGTTTTCACCACCATATCTGCCAGTGCATCCACATCGCCACTCCAGTGTGCCGGCTGAACGCAGGCTTCAGCGACTTCTGCTACCTGCCAGGGAATGTGCGGCGGTTGCAGCAGGAACACTTCGTCCGCACGGCCTAACGACGGCGCGAGGTCATCTTTGCACAGCCCCATTTTCATGGTGTTCGAGCGAGGTTCCAGCACCGCGATGATGCGCGCCGTGCCACCCACTTTACCGCGCAGCGCCGCAAGCGTTGCCAGAATGGCCGTCGGGTGATGGGCAAAATCGTCATACACCGTCACGCCATTGGCTTCGCCGCGAAGCTCAAGACGACGACGGGCGTTGATGAACGAGCCCAGCGCATTGGCCGCATCCGCAGGCACGACGCCCACATGGCGCGCGGCCGCAATCGCCATCAGACCGTTATGCATATTGTGCTCGCCCACCAGGCCCCACTTCACCTCACCGACTTTTTCACCGTCCAGCCACACTTCCCACTCGGAGGCATCGGTGGTCAGCTTTTTCGCCTGCCAGTGGCCTTGTTCGCCCACCAGCTCTTGTTCGCTCCAGCAGCCCATCGCCATCGTCTGTTTCAGATTGATGTCGTTTTCCGGGTAGATGATGCGTCCCTGGCCCGGCACGATACGCACCAGGTGATGGAACTGTTTCTGGATCGCTTTCAGATCGTCAAAGATGTCCGCGTGATCGAACTCAAGGTTGTTGAGGATCAGCGTACGCGGGCAGTAATGCACGAATTTGGAACGCTTGTCGAAGAAGGCGCAGTCGTACTCATCTGCTTCAATCACGAAGAAGTCGCTTTCGCCCAGACGCGCAGAAACCTCAAAGTTACCCGGTACGCCGCCGATCACAAAGCCAGGCTTATAGCCGCAGGCTTCGAGGATCCAGGTCGCCATTCCGGCGGTGGTGGTTTTGCCATGCGTGCCCGCAACCGCCAGTACCCAGCGATCGCGCAGCACAAAGTCATGCAACCACTGTGGGCCGGACATGTACGGGATGTTCTTCTCGAGCACCGCTTCCACGCACGGATTACCACGGGTCATGGCATTACCGATGATCACTAAGTCCGGCTGCGGGTCGAGCTGGCTGGCATCGTACCCCTGAATTAAATCAATACCTTGCTTCTCAAGCAAGGTACTCATCGGCGGATACACATTGGCGTCCGAACCGGTTACTTCATGACCGAGCGAGCGCGCCAGCATCGCCAGACCGCCCATGAAAGTGCCACAAATTCCCAAAATATGAATGCGCATACGTCACTATCCTTTTTTAATCTGGGGGCCATTTTACGCACATGTCCGGCAAGTGAGAAACGCATTTCAGGATATTCCGTAGTTTGCTGGCGCGATTCACCTAAGCGCAACAATGGAAATATTTGTTAATATTGTTGCGGTCGCTTTACTCCACATAAATTGCAGGGAAAGTGTTATGAAAACGTTAGGTGAATTTATTGTCGAAAAGCAGCACGAGTTTTCTCATGCTACCGGTGAACTCACTGCTTTGTTGTCGGCAATAAAGCTGGGCGCCAAGATCATCCACCGCGATATCAATAAGGCCGGTCTGGTCGATATCCTGGGTGCCAGCGGTGCTGAGAACGTGCAGGGAGAGGTTCAGCAAAAACTCGATCTGTTCGCGAACGAAAAACTGAAAGCTGCACTGAAGGCGCGCGACATTGTGGCGGGCATTGCCTCGGAAGAAGAAGATGAAATCGTCGTCTTTGAAGGCTGTGAACACGCAAAATATGTTGTGCTGATGGATCCGCTGGATGGCTCATCCAACATCGATGTTAACGTCTCTGTCGGTACGATTTTCTCTATTTATCGCCGCGTAACCCCCGTCGGCACGCCGGTCACGGAAGAGGATTTCCTGCAGCCGGGCAACAAGCAGGTTGCGGCAGGTTACGTGGTTTATGGTTCTTCCACCATGCTGGTGTACACCACCGGCTGCGGCGTACACGCCTTCACCTACGATCCTTCTCTGGGCGTATTCTGCCTCAGCCAGGAACGTATGCGCTTCCCGGCGAAAGGCAGCACATACTCCATTAACGAAGGCAACTACATTAAATTCCCGAACGGCGTGAAGAAGTACATTAAATTCTGCCAGGAAGAAGATAAGTCAACCCAGCGCCCGTACACCTCGCGCTACATTGGCTCTCTGGTTGCGGACTTCCATCGCAATCTGCTGAAAGGCGGAATCTACCTGTACCCAAGCACCGCCAGCCACCCGGAAGGAAAACTGCGTCTGCTGTACGAATGCAACCCAATGGCCCTGCTGGCCGAGCAAGCGGGCGGCAAGGCGAGCGATGGTAAAAATCGTATTCTGGATATTATCCCGGAAAGCCTGCATCAGCGCCGCTCCTTCTTCGTGGGTAACGACCATATGGTTGAAGATGTAGAACGCTTTATCCGCGAGTTCCCGGACGCGTAATACGTTTTGCCGGATGAGACGTGTTAACCCCATCATCCGGCAAATTTATCCGCTACGCCGTTTGTACTTTAAACACTGCCATTGCTTCAAGCAGCGCATGTGACTGCTCTTCCAGCGAGCGGGTAGCTGCTGACGACTGCTGTACCAACGCCGCATTTTGCTGCGCCGTTTCATCCATCTGAATCACCGCAATATTCACCTGCTCAATGCCGCGACTCTGTTCCTGGGACGCACTGGCAATTTCACGCATCAGTTTGGTCATACGCATGACCTCGGTCGCAATCTCATCCATGGTTTCACCCGCCTGCTGCGCCAGCTCACTGCCTTCACCCACGTGCGTGTGCGAATCGCTGATTAAGGTGCGGATCTCTTTTGCCGCTTCAGCACTGCGGCTGGCCAGGTTTCGGACTTCACCTGCGACAACCGCAAAGCCCCGCCCTTGCTCACCGGCGCGCGCCGCTTCAACGGAGGCATTAAGCGCCAGGATGTTGGTCTGGAAAGCAATACCATCGATTACGCTAAGGATGTCGGCGATTCGGCTGGAACTGCCTGAAATATCGCGCATTTTCTCGATCACATAGCACACCATCTCGCTACCGCGATCGGCGGTATCCGACACCGATTTTGCCAACTGATGCGCCTGTTCCGCGTTCTGTGCATTCTGTTTCACGGTCGCCGTGAGTTCTTCCATGCTGGCGGCGGTCTGCTCCAGCGACGTGGCGGTCGATTCAGTGCGTTGCGCCAGATGCTGGTTTCCGGCAGTCAGCTCACGGCTACCAATATCAATTTGCGAACTGGCATCGCGTACGCGTTGTACCGAGTCGCCCAGCGAATGGCGCATTTCATCCATCGCTGCGCTCAGGCGGTTGAATTCAGCGCTAGCCGACAGCGCCGAAACCGGCGACAAATCCCCCGTCGCCAGGCGTTCCAGTTGCTCCACTATGCTATCCAGCGGCTTGAGAAACTTATTTCGCAGCATGAACCAAATCACGGCCAGTAGCGCGATAGCAGCCAACATTGCCCCACTCATAATAGCGTGGTAAATCAATGAAGTAATAATACGAGTAGAGGCATATAGCCCCATCCCTCCAGTCAGTAACAGAAGGAACGTCAGTAACGACAATAACACCAACAAACTTGATCGAATTGAAAGGGATTTTGGCATTGTTATATTTCCGGTTGTAGGGTTAAAACAGACCTGTACAGAACCTATCGACTACAACCGGAAAAAGTTTAGGTATTTAAATGTTTTTAGTAAAATCAGGATGTTACTTTGGTGTTGCTGTCGTACCCACTCGGGTTACCGGCGAGCTTTGACGATTTTCCCATAGCACCGTCAAACCGCGTTGTAACGCTATAAAAATAAACAATAAAATACCAATCGCAATCTTCGTCCACCAGGAACTTAATGTGCCGTCAAAATTAATATAGGTTTGAATTAATCCCTGAATAGCGACGCCAAACAAGGTACCTAACACCGTACCGACCCCGCCGCTCAGTAGCGTTCCGCCGATAACAACCGAAGCAATCGCATCCAGCTCAACGCCAACGCCCGCCAACGCATAACCCGCCTGGGTGTAAATTGAAAACACAATGCCGGCCAGCGTAGCAAGCCCGGTAGACAGCATATAGATACGAATGGTCGTGCTACGGGTTGAGATCCCCATCAGGTTGGCCGAGGTGGCGTTGCCACCAATGGCGTAAACCTGATTACCAAACCGCGTACGGTGCGCAAGGAAGATGCCAATCACCACCACGCCCAGCATTAACAACCCCATCGCGCTCAGGCGACCGCCGCCGGGAATTTTCCATGCCAGGCTTGAGAGCGTGTCATAGATCGGATGGTTAATTGGGATCGACTCTTCAGAGACCAGATAGCTGACGCCACGCAGGAAGAACATTCCCGCCAGCGTAATAATGAACGCAGGGATCTTCAGCGCATCAATCAGTAACCCCATAAATGCGCCAAACGCGCAACCCATCAGCAAAATCAGGGGAAACGCCAGCAGCGGGGAAATACCCCAATAACCAATAGCCTTCGCCAGAAATACGCCAGTAAAGGCGATGACCGAGCCAACGGAAAGGTCGATCCCGCCAGAGAGGATCACGAAGGTCATGCCCACGGCAATAATTCCTAAAAAAGCGTTATCGGTCAGGATATTGCAGATTACCCGAGTTGAAGCAAAAGCCGGAAACTGGGTCAGGCAGTAGAGATACCCCAGCACAAACACGCCGAGAGTAATCATTAGCGGTAAATTACGTTTTATCATGACCACGCACTCCTTTTATCAGGCTGATAAAGCGTTGTGACTGCACGACCAGTACACACAACACCACCACGGCTTTGACCACCTGGTTCAGCTCCGGCTGGAAGCCCGACAGTAAAATCCCGGTGTTCATTCCCTGAATAATCAATGCGCCGATCACCGACAGCAGCAGGTTAAATCGCCCGCCCATCAGCGAGCCACCACCGATGACCACCGCCAGGATGGCATCCAGTTCCAGCCACAATCCGGCGTTATTGGCATCTGCCCCACGGATATCCGCCGTGACGATAATACCGGCGATAGCCGCACACAGGCCGCTCAGTACATAAGTGAGCATCACAATGATGCGGGTATTCACCCCGGCATTTTTCGCCGCACGAATGTTAATGCCCACCGCTTCAATAAACATGCCCAGCGCCGTTTTACGCGTTAGCAGCCAAAAGGCGACCAGCGTCAGCAGCGCGATGATCACCGGCGTGGGGAACAGAAAGAGCGAGCCGCTGCCAAACCACGACAGCTCGGGCGAGTTGAAGGTGACGATCTGCCCGGACGTGATAAGCTGCGCCACTCCACGCCCGGCCACCATCAGGATGAGCGTCGCAACAAACGGCTGGATCTTGAGGATTGCCACCAGAATCCCGTTCCACAGCCCGGCCAGAATGCCGGAACCTAAGGCAGCAAGCAGCACCACCGGCAGACTGTGCCCGGCCACCGTCATCGCCGCGGTGGTCGCACCGGCAATCGCCATCACCGCGCCAACGGAAAGATCAATACCGCCGGTGGCGATCACCAGCGTCATACCAATCGCCAACAGCGCCACGGGAGCGGCACGGTTGAGAATATCAATCGGGCTGCCGAACAGGCGTCCATCCTGCAAAATCACCTGGTAGAAGTGTGGGGCCACCAGGCTGTCGACCAGCAGCACCAGCAGTAGCGCCACCAGTTGCGGCATACCTTTTGGCCAACGGAACCGTCGTTTCGCAGTGTTGGATTGAGGGAGAGATTGAGGCATCACCATAGTCTCCTTAGGCCGCAATGGCATTCATGATCGCCGGTACGGACAGTTCAGCCAGCGGGATCTCGGCCACCTGTTTGCGATCGCGCATAATAATGACGCGATCGGCATAACCCACTAACTCCTCCAGTTCGGATGAAATCACCAGCAGCGCCAGGCCATCCGCGCACAGCGTTTCGATCAGGCGGATGATCTCAGCATGTGCGCCGACATCGATTCCCCGCGTGGGTTCATCGAGGATCAGGAACTGCGGTTTGGTGAGTAACCAGCGCGAGAGCAAAACTTTTTGCTGATTACCGCCAGAGAGAAACTCGATTGGTTGCTCGGCGTTGGGGGTACGAATTCCAAGCTGACGGATAAAACGCTCGGCAATCTCGTTTTGTTCTTTCCTCGCAATAGGCCGCAGCCAGCCACGTTGCGCCTGCAAAGCCAGAATGATGTTTTCCCGCACCGAGGCGGCGGCGATAATACCATCCGTTTTACGATCTTCCGGACAGAAGCCGATCCCCAGGCACGAAGCCTGATGTGGGGATCGTAAGATCTGCGGTTTACCTTTGATCAGCGCACTACCGCTATCGGCAGGTTTAATACCGAAGATCACCTCCGCCGTTTCCGTGCGCCCGGATCCCAGCAATCCGGCAAGACCAACAATCTCACCGGGACGCACCTGTAGATCAAACGGCGCGATGGTGCCTTTCTTGCCAAAGCCGCTAAAGGCCGCCACCGGCTTATCGCTCAGTAACGTGCGTCCCGCACGCTGTAGCGCATGGGTATCCAGTTCGCGGCCCAACATCATTTTGACCAGTTCGATCTGTGGCAACTCGCGGGTTTCGCGGCAGCCAACGAAGCCGCCGTTACGCAGAACGGTGATGCGATCGCTGACCTGATAAACCTGATCGAGGAAATGGGTGACGAAGATCAGACTGACGCCCCGATCGCGAAGATGGCGCATCAGGCCGAACAGCATTTCAACTTCCTGGGTATCGAGGCTGGCTGTGGGTTCATCGAGGATCAGCACTTTCGCGGAGAGATCGATCGCGCGGCAAATCGCGACAATCTGCTGCATCGCCACAGAAAAGCGGTTCAGCGGCTCGCGTACGTCGAGGGAAAAACCGTATGACGCCATCAGCTCCGTGGCGCGTTTTTCCATCTGCTTACGCTGTAGCAGGCCAAAACGCCGTGGTTCACGGCCAATAAACAGGTTATCCGCGACCGACATATTGGGTAGCAGGTTTACTTCCTGATACACGGTGCCAATTCCCAGTTGCTGGGCATGGGCAGTATTTTTCGGGGAAATCTGCTGGCCTTCGAGCCAGATAGTGCCGCGATCGGCGTGGTAAACACCGGTCAGCGCTTTGATTAGCGTCGATTTACCGGCTCCGTTTTCACCCAGCAGCGCCATAATCTCGCCACGACGCAAACTAAAATCCACGTTATCCAGTGCTTTGACGCCGGGAAAAAATTTACTTAATCCTTCGGTGCGGAGGATCTCCTGATGTTGGTCGGTGGTCATGGCATTCCTCCGGTGCGAAATCACGGCGTTTCGTAGGCCTGATAAGCGCAGCGCCATCAGACCTACAGAAGACCGACAGCAAAACTAGTAGCCCATGTTTTTCTTCTTCTCTAACTCTTCTTTCGCCGTATCTGGCAGGTAGAGGATCGACTTGGTGATGGTCAGCTTCTCAGGCATCGTGCCGTCTTTTTTGAATTTCTCCAGCGCATCGAAGGCCGGACCTGCCATATTCGGCGTCAGCTCGACGCTGGCGTTAGCTTCACCATCAATCATCGCTTTGTAGATATCCGGTACGCCGTCGATGGAACCGGTAAGAATATCTTTACCGGGTTTCAGACCCGCTTCTTTGATCGCCTGAATCGCACCGATCACCATGTCATCGTTGTGGGCGTAAACCATGCAGATGTTCTTGCCGTTGTTTTCCGCTTTAATAAAGCTCTCCATCACTTCTTTCCCTTTACTGCGGGTGAAGTCACCGGACTGTGAGCGGATAATTTTGATGTTAGGTGCGTTAGCGATGGCTTCAGCAAAACCTTTTTTACGATCGATCGCTACACTTGCCCCGACGGTCCCTTGCAGCTCAACAACGTTACACGGCTTGCCGTTCACTTCTTTAATTAGCCAGTCGCCAATCAATTTACCTTCCAGCACGTTGTCAGCGGTGACGGTGGTCATATAGAGAGATTTGTCTTTTACATCGATGGAACGATCGAGCAAAAAGACGGGAATGTCGGCATCTTTTGCTTCTTTTAAGACCGGCTCCCAACCCGTTGCCACGACCGGGGCAATAAAGATGGCATCAACGCCCTGCGCCACGAATGAGCGGACTGCCTTAATCTGGTTTTCCTGCTTTTGCTGGCCGTCAGCGATTTTCAGCGTAATACCCCGCTTTTCGGCCTCGCTTTTCGCAACGTTGGTTTCTGCGGCGCGCCAGCCGGATTCAGAGCCAACCTGTGAAAATCCTACGGTTAAAGGGGCTGCCATTGCCATAGACGACATGGCTGCCGAAACTGCTGTGACTAAAAGTAAGCGCTTCCACATAAGTGCGTCCTCGTAGGGTGATTATTGTTGGTTAATAAACCGTCGCGAAAAAACTATAGACAATTGAGCATGTAACAGATTGCGTTACATCACACTTCAAAAAAGTAAATAAAACGTTAATCACAACTTTGTAATCGTTTTCATCTCGCTATGAAAAATGCGGCTGAAGATATGGATTTTTCTGTCATCAGAGAGGAGTAAAAAGAAGAAAATGCACGTAGATAAAGCGAAAACAAGCGGAGACATTCAGCGCGAGTTGGCTATAATACCCGCCACTTGTTTGCCATAGCATATTTAAAGGAAACAGACATGAGCTTACTCAACGTCCCTGCCGGTAAAGATCTGCCGGAAGATATCTACGTTGTTATCGAGATCCCTGCCAACGCAGATCCGATCAAATACGAAGTTGACAAAGAGAGCGGCGCCCTGTTCGTTGACCGCTTCATGTCCACCGCGATGTTCTATCCGTGCAACTACGGTTACATCAACCACACCCTGTCTCTGGACGGTGACCCGGTAGACGTTCTGGTCCCGACCCCGTATCCGCTGGAACCAGGTTCAGTGATCCGCTGCCGTCCGGTTGGCGTACTGAAAATGACCGACGAATCCGGTGAAGATGCGAAACTGGTTGCGGTACCGCACACCAAGCTGAGCAAAGAATACGACCACATCAAAGATGTGACCGACCTGCCGGAACTGCTGAAAGCGCAGATTACCCACTTCTTCGAGCACTACAAAGACCTCGAAGCAGGCAAATGGGTAAAAGTTGACGGTTGGGACAACGCTGAAGCCGCTAAAGCTGAAATCGTTGCTTCCTTCGAGCGCGCGAAAAAGTAAGTTTTACTTTTGATGCTTAGCCCCGCATGTCGGGGCTTTTTTATGCCCTGATGCGAGTACGATTGGCACAAAAAACAACGCCACCCGAAGGTGGCGTGTTCACATCAGTACTGGTCTCTGTCTAACCAGTTGCCGCTTTCAATCAGCGTTAAGCCATCAACCGGACGTTGGTACACGTACATCCATGCACTTCCGTACGGCGTTTGAATTAACTGGCGTGCGTATTCACCGCCACGGGTACGCAGAGCATCAAGCTCTGCCAGCGTGGCGTTATCAATACGATAAACTTCCCCGTGTACTGTTCCCTTTCCCGGAACGGCGCCTGGATAGTGGCCCAGGCTATACAACTGGTAGTTGTCGATACTGAAATTCCCCAGCAACAGGGCATTGGTCATCCAGTGGCTGTTGCCTTGTTTGGTTCGTAAACTGCCGTAGACAAATATTCGCATTGCTAAAACTCGAACTGATAGAGCAAATCAAGTGCCTGATCTACGCCAGACACTGCTTCCAGATATAGCTTAGGCATCAGACGATAACGTAGCGTGAGTGTCGCTAAGGAGTCAAATATACCCACACCATATTTCACCTGCAGACCTGGCAGTACGTATCCGCTGACAACTACCTGAGATGAATCGCCCACCCCTTGCGTGTCCAGTGCCAGATTGCTTACGCCAAATGTCTCCCCGATTTTACCCACAACCTGACCACTTTGTGCAACCCCCAGACCAATAAGCATTGAGGTCATCGCCGCGCTGTCACTCTGTTCGCTATCAAGTCCTTGTCCGCGAAGTAGGTAGGAAAGCGCCATTTGCTGCGACATTGCCGGGTCGGAGAAGATCTCCGCCTTCGGTTCATCGGCAGTGCCGGTCACGCGAACACCGGCGATCACGTCGTCTTCGGTGGCATCCGGGTTACGAATCGCTTCAATATTGAGCAACGGCTGATCCGGCGGGCCGGAGAACAACAGCTCGCCCTTACGCACAATCAGATCCTGACCATAGGCATGGAAGCGACCGCTCGGAATATTAATTTGTCCGTTCAGCCCCAGCCCCTGCTTATCCTGTACCACTTTCAGGTCGCCCGTCAGACGCGCTTTCAGACCAAAAGCGTCAATACGCACGTTGTTACCGACGTGGATGTTCAGGTTGCTGTTAATCGGAATACTGGCTGTCTGCGGTTTCTCCGGCTGCAGATTGTTGTTCAGCATGACCATGTCGCTGGAAACCCCTACCGCGCTCTCCGGCAGGTCGTGTACCACGATACGCGCCCATGGCACATCTACGTTGCCATCCAGGGTAAACAGGCTCGGCGTGGCTTCAAAGACCACGTCCGGCGAGACATCCAGGCGAACCATCGGCGGCACGGTAATACGTACCCTGCTGCCTTTAGCCGCCACCCGCGCCCGCCAGTTGTCTATTTGACTCCAGTCGGCATCGCCGCTCAGGTTAATTTCTCCCTGCTGCGTGCGCACCACGCCCGCCAGCGTGGAGCGTGTTCCGGTGAAATTAACGGCTAACTGGCTTGGCTGCATGTCGAACGGCATAAAGTTACCGTCGATATCCAGACCGCTCAGTTGCAGTTGTCCAAGCAGTTGTGGGCTTTGCACATCACCGCCCAGTCGCAGGTTGGCGTTGATCACCCCAGCCGCTTTTTCACCGCGCGAGAAGATGGGGTTCACCATCGCCAGATTGAAGTTGCGAATATTGACGTTACCGCCCAGGTTGCGGCGTCCTTGCGGATCCGTCACCTGTACCTGGCCGTCAAACTGCCCGTTGTTGGTCAGGCGAATCAGCCAGCCCAGCTCGGCACGGTTATTATGCAGGTCAGCAGTCAGATTCAGCGTGTCAAACGCCACCGGAAGCGATGCATCGTTCACGCTTTGCGTGACCTTCACGTTACGTCCATTCAGCGTCACTTGCCCCTGCGGCAGCCCTTCTTTGGTGGTGTCCCAGCTCACATCGGCTTTGCCAGTGAACACACCGCTGGCCTGGGTTGCATCCGGCATAAACGGTTTCAGCATTGCCAGATCGAAGCGATTCAGGTTCACCACCGCGCGCCCTTCTGCACCGGCATCAATGGCTTGCGGTACGCACAGTTCCGCATTCGGGTTGTTCCAGCAGTGCGGCCCAATGCTGATTTTCTGTTCCTGATTACGGTAATCCAGCGCAATAGGGCGGTTCAACGACCACGGACCCACCGGCGTCTGGAAGCGCGTATTGCTCAGCGTCCCTTTCCAGCGCTGTTCTTTACGATCAAAGCTACCCGCTAGATCAAGCTGTCCGGAAACCGGCTCACCCTGAATGCGCAGTTGCAGCTCATGCTGCTTTTCACTGCCTTTGGCGTTAAGCGTCACCAGGCCAATATTCACGTCAGGTTGTACAATCCGCTCTACGCGAACATTGAGATTACCGGCGATTTGCTCGGCCGATTTCACATCGCCTTCGACGCGTACCTGAGCGACGGAAAGCTCTTGCCAGCGCAGACCGCGAGCGGTGATATCCGCCAGCAGCTGCGGCGCTTCAACCGTACCGCGAACTTTTACCAGCCCTTTCGCCGTACCGCCCAGTCCAGGCAGCGCGTTATCCAGGCTCGGGGCATCAATCGTCGCGTCGAGATTGAGGTCTTTGACCCCCAGTTCCCCTTTCACATCCGCGCTGTTGCGCCCCAGTTCCAGATGCAGCCCCGGGATCGTCCACTGCAGGTAACTGTTACCCTTCAGTGAACCATTCACATTGACCTTGTTCTGCTTCACGTTGCCGGTCAGCTTCAGCTCCGGAACCTCCATCTGCCAGCTTCCACCGTACAGACTGCCGCGCGTTTTCACCAGGCCATTCAGTTTTGACGGCCAGTCTGGAATCGCTTTCGCGGTGTTTATGCCATCCAGCGTTAACTCCCCGCGCCAGCTGATCGCCTGCTGCCAGTCCACCAGCGCTTTCAGCTCGGTTTTCCCTTCCAGCGCCGCAACGCTGAGTTTGTCGAGATTGATCTGCTGTTCGTTACCTTTAGCGTCCAGCGTGATGGTAGCCGGAGGAATATCCTGCCCCTTCACTGCGGTACGCATCGACAACGTGTAGTCGGTCATCTTGCCGGTCAGTTTGAGCTTGATGTCATCAGCCTGGAACTGCTTGTCGCCGGTAAACGGCCAGTATATTTGCTTACTCACCACTTCCAGATTGAGCGGCAACCCGGCTTCCGCCAGACGCGTTTGCGCCCGTAGGTCCATATCCACCGGACCAGACAGATTTACGCCGACTTCCAACTGGTCACGCAGTGCGCCGCCGACCTTCAGCTTCACCTTTTCGCCTTTTAACGGGTCGATGTTCAGCGTGCTGTTTAACGTAATATCGACCGGCCATGTGTCGGTGAGCTGCGCCGTACCGCTGGCTTTTACCGATCCCTGATTCGAGTCGATATCCAGCGTATCCAGCTTCATGTTGCCGTCAATGCTGCTCACTTTCAGCAACAGGTTATGTACCGTGAGATCAGTATCCCCGGTGACGCGCAACTGCTCGCCGCGAAATTCTTCAATATTGAGATTGAGCGGCAGATGCACATCGGTCATTTCCGGTAGCACCGGCTTTGAGAACAGATCTTTTAGCGTTTCGCCGAGCGGTTTTTCATCCGGCTGCGGGTTTTGAATCTTTGGTTCGACGACCTCTTCCTGCGCCACTTCCGCCACTTTAGGCAGGGCAATCAGCAGCCCCTGCAATGACGTTGGCTTCAACGTCAGCGTTTTTTCCTGCCAGTTCAGACCAGAGGTAAAGTCCAGCACGGAAACCGTGGTGTCATCGATTTTAATATTGATGTTGTTAAGTGCCACGCGTGAAAGCGTGATTGGGTAAGGCGTGGAAAGGTTAAGCGGACCGTTCTCTTCTTCCTCAACCGGCGCTGATGGCGGCATTTTTTTGCTGTCGATCGCTACGTTGATATTTTTCAGCGACAGATCGTTGACGCACAGACTGCTATTCCACAGGCAATTAAGCCCAACGGCCAGATGTACTTCGCCAGCATTTACTGCCACGCCGGGCTGGTCATAACGGATATTTTTAAGTGATAAATCCCGCCAGCCGCCGGTGACCTGACCGATCTCAAGCCCCGGAACCCAACGATTCGCGGCTTTGAAGATCAAATGCAGGCCCGAGGTGGTGCCGACGAGAAACGCTACTGTGCCTGACAGCAGCAGGATAAAAATCAGTACGCCGAGGCTTATCTTCTTCCATAAACTCATAATTCAGGCCCCAGACCGATGTAAAACTGTAAACCATGTTCATCTTTGTCGCCGACAGGGACGGCAAAGTCGAGCTTGATAGGTCCTACCGGCGACTGCCAGCGAACACCGACCCCGGCACCGGTTTTGAAATCGCTTTTGCGAATATCGCTAACCGCTTCGCCGCTATCGACAAACATCGCGCCCCACCATTTTCCGGTCACGTTGTATTGATATTCCAGCGAGCCGGTCGCCAGCTTCGAAGCCCCTTTCAGCTTGCCGTCGCTGCCTTCTGGCGAAATAGATTTGTATTTGTAGCCGCGAATGCTGCGATCGCCCCCAGCGAAGAAACGCAGATCCGGCGGCACTTTGTCGAAGTCACCGGTTTCAATCCAGCCGAGGTTGCCGCGCATCACAAAGCGATGACGATCGTACAGCGTACGGATCCACACGTTTTGCGCCTGGAAGACGGAGAAATCAACGTCTGAGCCCCAGGCTGTGTTGGAGTAATCGATGGAATAACGTTGGGAGTCGCCCCAGACGGGCATCAGACCGCCACGCGAGCGCGTCCGGCTGATCATCACGCCCGGATAAAGCAGCATGGTGGTGTTGGTGACGTTACCCTGGGTAAAGTGGTCGAGGCTCCAGCGCAGGTTAATCGCGCGTTGCCAGCCGCTGGAGAGATCCCAATAGCGGGAAACCGCAAGCGTCGTGGAGTCCTGCTCGGTGTCGTTTAAATCGGTTCGCTTAAAGCCCCCCTGCACCAGGTAATACTGTTCCAGAGGGTTCTTTAATAGCGGCATTTTATAACTGAAATCAAGAACCTGCTCTGGCGCAGAGATGCTGGCGCTGGTGGTCAGGCTGTGGCCGTAGGAGTTCATCCACGGCTTTTTCCACGAGGTTTTCAACCGGGGTCCGACGTCAGTTGAATAACCAACCCCGGTTTCGATGGTGTTTTCGGTGCGCGGCGAAACCACGCCTTTCAGCGGCAGCACTTTGGTTTTACGGGCTTTATCAAATTCCGGCGCGACGACCACGGAGTTAAACCATCCGGTTGCCGACAGACGACGGTTCAGTTCGCCCAGATCTTTCGACTCATACTCATCACCCTCTTTAAAGGGCACCAGATTTTGCAGATACTCATCGCGAATTTGCGAGCCTTCAAAGGTGACATGCCCAAAGCGATAGCGTTCGCCGCTGTTGTAATCGATATCCCAGAATGCCTGGCGGCGCTCAAGCGCTATCCCGAGCTGGCTTTTATTAAATTCACTGTCGAAATAGCCTTTGCGCAGCGCCACGCTGGTGAGTGACTTTTTGAAATTGTCATAGTCACCCTGATTCAGCACAGTGCCGATTGCCGGGCGTGTTTTCAGCAGATCCAGGTAATCTTTATCCGTACGTGCGCCACCGCGCAGAATCACTTCTGTGCCGCCAATCAGCACTGGCTCGCCAGGAGTGACTTTGGCAATCAGCACCTGGCGTCCTTTTGCCGGCGGCGGACGCAGTTCAAAATCAATGGTTGGCTCAAAGTAGCCCAGCGCTTTTAGCCCTTCGCGGATGGCATCATCAACGCGCGCACGAAAGCGTCGGTCTGGAGTGACTTCATCACTTTGAATCGTGGACAGCTGCGCACGGACGTTTTTCTCCAGCGGTCCTGATAATCCTTCGACCTGCAAGCGAACATTCGCGGCGGCGGCGGAGCCACTTAAGCACAGTAATCCAACCCAACATAACTGACGGATATGTGGCACATTTTCTCCTGAATATCCTTTTTTCCCACCCCTGGAAAAAAATACTATGCCGTTCCTCGGCTTAACAAAAAATCAACAATAAGAGTTGAAAAACAGACGACAACCCAAATATTTCTTATGTTTAACTCTAGACGCATTCACGCTGTTTATTGTGGGCAAAGACGCGTCTCGTTACAACCTTAACCCAAATGACTGATTTCGGGAGAACGGCCATGAGTTTATTTGATAGAAAGCATCTTGTTACTCAAGCAGATGCCCTACCTGGACGCAACACCCCGATGCCAGTGGCAACGCTGCATGCGGTTAACCAACATTCGATGACCAACGTGCCCGAAGGTATGGAGATAGCTTATTTCGCCATGGGATGCTTCTGGGGCGTTGAACGTTTATTCTGGTCATTACCCGGCGTATATAGCACCGCAGCCGGATACACAGGTGGTTACACCCCAAACCCAACTTATCGGGAAGTCTGTTCCGGCGATACCGGACACGCCGAAGCGGTACGCGTCGTCTATGACCCGCATGTTATCAGCTACGAACAACTGCTGCAGGTGTTCTGGGAAAATCACGATCCGGCGCAGGGCATGCGTCAGGGGAACGACCAGGGTACGCAGTATCGCTCCGCCATTTACCCGTTAACGCCGGAGCAAACCGCCTCGGCACAGGCCAGCCTTGAGCGTTTTCAGGCAGCAATGACCGCCGCAGGCGATGAACGCACTATTACCACGGAAATCACTACCGCAACCCCGTTCTACTATGCCGAGGACGATCACCAGCAGTATTTGTACAAAAACCCTTATGGATACTGTGGGATTGGTGGAATAGGCGTTTGCCTGCCGCCAGAACGTTAATCCTCGATTAACGAGATACCGTCACCCGCGCGGCATGGCGCGTTGCGTGGGTCACGGTGCCTCGATCCGTCACCTTTCCTTTCAGTAACAGGTTAAACACCGGCGCAGAGGGGCGATTAAGACGGTTCTGCAGCAAATGCACCGCTTCCACGCCCAACGCCCGACAAGGAATAGTGATACTGGTTACTGCTGCAACGATATGCGCGTCCAGTTCCTGAACATCCGTCGTCATCAGCGACAATTCACCGGGTATCTCCACGCCAATGTTTTCCAGTACCCGCCTGATGCCCGTCGACATTGATGCCCCGGCGCAGAAAATAACTTCCGGCCACGCTTCACGGGGCGTCTCACGTAGCCAGTTGTCCATCGCCCGGTCTGATTCCTCCTCAGAAAAGCCCTCCGTTACCAGCAGATCGCGCCCGGCATCAAACGGTATTTGATACTGTCGGTAGACCTCCTTGATGCCCTCCAGACGCCAGTACATCGTTTCCCGGCGCAGGCTGGTGACATGGAGAATACGTCGGTGCCCCTGATCAAAAAGATATTGCACAGCACGGTTGCCAATCGCCCGATGATCGGGGGATACCGCATCCAGTAACCCTTCTTTGTCCTGAGAATTAATCAACACGCAGGGTTTATCCAACAGTTGCGCCAGTTTATGCACAGTTGGGTCATCAATGCCGATAAGAATAATCGCATTAATATTCTTATTGTTGGCCTTTTCCTGAAAGACCTTGATGTCCGCACGCTGCTCATCCAGTCCGCAGTAACTCAGGTAGACATCATGCGGCGCTATCGCCTCGGCAATACCGCGCGTCACTTCGAGGTAAAATGCATCGCCACGAGCGGTAAAGGTGCGCAACGGGGCGAAAACAGCAATGCCGTTGATCAACAGTCGTCCGCTGGACAACGAGTCCAGAACCCCCAGTCCGCGCGCGCAACTGACAATCGCCTCACGTGCTTTATCACTGGTGTATGACTTTCCGCTAAGCACCCTCGACACCGTACTCACCGAGTACCCCGTCAGAGCAGCAATTTCGTCCATTTTTAGCTTGCCAGACATTCTGTGACCTCACTCGCAATCAATCTTTGCAATTTTTTGCAAACGCAGTTCATTGACTCTAAAACACTTTTTCAATGACTGAACAAACTTCTTTTTCATCCTGCAACCGTTCTCACAAAATCACATTGTCGATATTCCAGGCGTTTCTTATGTTCCGCATATCCCTTATTTCTGACGAAAAAGGCACGACATGAAAAAAATACGCTTTGGCATTATTGGGGTTGGCAACATTGGTACCGTCCACGCACGCTACCTGCTGGCCGGAACGGTACAAGAAGCCGTGCTCGCCGCAGTGTGCGATAACAATCCGGATAAACATCCGGCGATCCGCCGGCTGGTCGGCGAAGAGATGAGATTGTTCAGCGATGCGCGAGAGATGCTGGAAAGTGGGCTGATCGATGCCGTGATCGTCGCCACGCCGCATTATGACCATCCGGGTTTATCGATGATGGCCATGCGTCTTGGTATTCATACGCTATGTGAGAAGCCCGCAGGGGTCTACACCGCGCAGGTACAAGAGATGAACGCCTGCGCGCGCGAATGCAATGTGGTGTTCAGCATGATGTACAACCAGCGCCCCAATCCGCTGTATCAGAAAGTCAAAGATCTGATCGACAGCGGCGAACTCGGCGAGCTGCGTCGATCTAACTGGATCATTACCAACTGGTATCGTTCACAAAGCTATTACAACTCCGGCGGGTGGCGCGCGACCTGGAAAGGTGAAGGCGGCGGCGTGCTGCTGAATCAGGACCCGCACCAACTCGATTTATGGCAATGGCTGGTCGGCATGCCGGTACGCTTGCGCGCTTTTTGCCAGTTTGGCAAGCATCGTCAGATTGAAGTCGAAGATGACGTCACGGCCTACGCAGAATACGCCAACGGCGCAACCGGGGTGTTCATCACCACCGTCGCCGAAACGCCTGGCACAAACCGCCTCGAAATTGTCGGCAGCAGGGGAAAGGTGGTGGTAGAAGAAGGTCGCCTGCGCTTCTGGCGACTGCGTGAATCCGAAACCGACTTCAACGCCCGCTGGCAAAACGGTTTTGGTGAGCCGGAATGCTGGGAAGTGACCATCCCTACCGAACCGGAATGCAGCGAGCACTATGTCATTACCCGCAATTTTACCGCCGCGATCCTACACGATGAGCCGCTGATCGCCCCCGGTCTGGAAGGCATTCGCGGCCTGACGCTTTCCAATGCGATGCACCTCTCTACCTGGACAGATGACTGGGTAGAGCTGCCGATTGACGAGCAACGTTACTTCCAGCTGTTACAGGAACGTATCGCCTCTTCAGTGGAAAAAAATATGGCCAGCCGCACGCTGGACGCTTCCGGTAGCTGGTAACGCGCAGGAGAAAATCATGCTGAACATTGCAATTGTCGGTATCGGGAATATCTCCCACAACCACATTCAGGGCTATTTACAGTTCGCGGATCGTTGTCGGATTGTCGCGTTGGTCGATATCTACCCGGAGAAAGCAGAGGAAAAGAAATCACGCTATGGCCTGAGCGAAGCGCAAGTCTTCCGCAGCCATCAGGCGATGCTGAACGCGGGCATTGCGGTGGATGTGGTCGATGTCTGTACGCCGCCGTACGTACATGCAGCCATCAGCATTGATGCGCTGCACGCCGGAAAACACGTGCTGTGCGAAAAGCCGATGGCCGCCTCGCTCGAAGAGTGCGATGCCATGATCGCCGCGCAAAAGAGCAGCGGAAAGACCTTATCGATCATCGCGCAAAATCGCTTTACTGATGCCTTCTGGCGTCTAAAAACGGTGGTTGATTCCGGGTTGGCGGGCAAGATTTGCCATGCGCAGGTGGATTCATTCTGGTGGCGCGGACACTGCTATTACGATTTGTGGTGGCGCGGCACGTGGCAGAAAGAAGGCGGCGGCTGCACGCTGAATCACGCGGTGCACCACATTGATGCCATTCAATGGATACTGGGTTTCCCAGCCGAAGTGGTCGCAATGATGACCAACGTCGCCCACGACAATGCCGAAGTAGAGGATCTTAGCGCGGCTATTTTCAAATACCCACACGGGGCACTGACGCAGTTGACCGCCTCGGTTGTGCATCACGGTGAAGATCAGAAAATGGTTATTCAGGGCGAAAAGGCGCGAATTTCTGCGCCGTGGCAAGTGCATGCCAGCCAGTCGGCGGACAACGGCTTTCCGCAACCGGAAAATAACGGCGAACTGGAACAGCGTCTGGATGCGCTTTTTCACGCGACGCCAGCGCTGCAATGGACGCTGCATACCGGGCAAATCGACAACCTGCTTAGCGCCATCGAACGACAAACCCGTCCGCTGGTCGATGGCGAACAGGGCAAACGTTCGCTGGAACTGATCACCGCTATCTATAAATCCGCCATCACCCGGGCGGTGGTGACGCTACCCATCCACCACACCGATGCGTTTTATCGCACCGGCGGCCTGATTGAAATCGCCCCGCATTTCTATGAGAAATCCGCCTCCGTGAACAATTTTACGGAAGTGGGCGCCATCCCTCTGGGTAAAGACTTAGATTCAGGAGTTAAACCATGAACAAACAAGATGGAATGAACTACGCCCCTATCGGGAAGCCTCAACCGGTCGTGAAGCCTGGCGAGTTTGTCATTGCCGCCGCCACGCTCGACCACGGCCATATCTACGGCATGTGCAACGGGTTGATTGAAGCAGGCGCCACGCTGAAATTGGTTTACGATCCCGATCCGCACAAAATCGATCAATTTTTGCAGCATTATCCCCAGGCGCAGGTGGCCGATTCGCTCGAGACTATCCTCAACGATCGTGAGGTACAACTGGTTGCCGGGGCAGCTATTCCGTATGAGCGTTGTCCGCTGGGGCTAAAGGTAATGGCGGCTGGGAAAGACTACTTCACTGACAAGGCTCCGTTAACCACGCTTGCACAACTGGAAGACGCCAAAGCGATGGTGGCGAAAACCGGACGCAAATACGCAGTCTATTACAGCGAGCGTCTGCACGTTGAAAGCGCTGTCTTTGCCGGTCAGCTCATTCAGCAAGGGGCGATTGGGCGCGTGATGCAAACTCTGGGTACCGGTCCGCATCGCGAAGGCGACGGACGCCCGGACTGGTTTTATGACAAACGCTACTTTGGCGGCATTCTGTGCGACATCGGTAGCCATCAAATCGAACAATTCCTGTTTTATACCGGCAACCGCGAGGCACACGTCGTCGCCAGCCAGGTGCGTAACGTTAATCATCCGCAGTACTCGCAGTTTGAAGATTTTGGCGATGCCATGCTGGCGGGCGACAACGGTGCAACTGGCTACTTCCGCTGCGACTGGTTC
This sequence comes from Citrobacter sp. Cu096, assembly GCF_030332285.1. Lineage (NCBI taxonomy): Bacteria > Pseudomonadati > Pseudomonadota > Gammaproteobacteria > Enterobacterales > Enterobacteriaceae > Citrobacter > Citrobacter sp. Cu096. The sequence goes on along the minus strand of NZ_JAOWID010000018.1, from coordinate 87,529 downwards.
ACGCCGCAGGGGCTCAGTAGCTGGGGGGATGGCCGCCTGACGTTACTGGGTACCGAAGGTTACATTGAGATCCGCAAGTATGTGGATATCACCCGGGGCGAACAGGACGTGGTGTATCTGGTGAATAAAGAAGGAGAATTTCGTTTCCCGGTCGCGGGAAAAGTCGGTTTCCCGTTCTTCGGTGAATTCATTCTCGACTGTCTGAATCGCACGGAAAACGCCATGACTCAGGCCCACGCCTTTAAAGCCGCAGAGCTGTGCGTGAAGGCGCAAATGCTGGCGAATGCCCGCACATAACCGGAGGTGACATGACAACAATCAATGCCGCCATCATCGGCGCGGGGGCGATTCACCGCAGCCACGTTAACGCCCTCCGGCTTTTGCCGGGGGTCACGCTGCGTGCGCTGGTCGATATTGATAGTGCCAACGGTTTGCAACAGGCCATGGCGTATAACTGCCGCTATTACCAGAATTACCGTGAAATGCTGCTGGATAATGACATCGACGTCGTCCATATCTGTACACCTCATTTCGAGCACAAAAACATGATTACCGCCGCGCTTGCCGCCGGGAAACATGTGTTTTGCGAAAAACCGGTGGGGTTGAATTGCACAGAAGTTGCGGACATCGCTAACGCAGCGGCGTCTGCCCAAGGCTTGCTGGGCGTGTGTTATCAAAATCGACTCAATCCAACCAGCTTACGTATCCGCGACGAACTGGCGAAAAATACGCTGGGTAAAATGTTAAGCATTAAAGCGGTTTTGACCTGGTCACGCTCTAAAGCGTATTACAGCGAAAGCCCGTGGCGTGGACGTTTTGTCAGCGAAGGCGGCAGTTTACTGATCAACCAGGCTATTCACACTCTCGATCTGATGCAGTGGTTCGCCGGCGGTGTGACACGTTTAAAAGGTGTGGTGGATAGCGGCGAACTGGCAGACGTTACCGAAGCCGAAGACAGCGCGATGGCAACTCTGCACTTTGCCAACGGCGCCCGTGGTCTGTTTTATGCCAGTAACTGCAACACCCTCGATTCACCGCTACAGCTGGAGATTCATTGCGAACACGGCATGCTGCAGCTCACGGATAACACCCTCTGGCGCGTTACAACGGATCGTCGCCTGAAGCTGGATTGCGACGGTTCTCCGGACGGTCACAGTAAAAGTTACTGGGGCCTGGGCCACCAGCAGGCCATTCGTCAGTTTTATCATGCTATTACTCATGGAGGTCAAACAGAATATATCAATATTAATGATGCCCGCAAATCACTGGCGATGGTCGATGCTATTTATCATTCGTCTAAAACCCGACAATGGATAACCATTAATAATTAAAATTAACCTAACGCTACAGAATTAAATAACATCAGCCGGATAATACCGGAGTACAAATACCCTACATACTGGAAAATATTATGGTCAAACCAACTGAACGCAGAGTCAGTTATGGTGTAGCGATCGGCTATGGCATTACTGATTTATTTGGCGGCGGTGCTTTCGCCATTATCGGAACCTGGCTTTTATTTTTTTATACCACCTACTGCGGTTTAAGCGTGCTGGAAGCTGGCTCAATATTTGCTATTGCCCGCGTAATTGATGCCGTACTCAGTCCAATTATGGGTTACATCACCGATAACTTTGGCAACACGTGGCTGGGTCGACGATTTGGCCGCCGTCGCTTCTTTTTATTACTTAGTTCTCCTTTAATGTTTCTCTATGCTCTGCTGTGGCTGACCGACATGGGTTACTGGTATTACCTGGGAACCTATCTGTCAATTGAGCTGCTGTCAGCGATGGTGCTGGTGCCGTGGGAAACCCTCGCCGCAGAGATGACCAATCGCTACGAAGAACGCAGTCGCCTCTCCGGTGTGCGCATGATCTGCTCGCAGTTGGGCGGATTTCTTGCCGTCTCGGTACCCGGCATCCTGATGCAGTTCACCGGCAAAGATAATCCCTTTACCTATACGCTAACCGGGCTGATTTTTTCCGCCGTGTTCTGTCTTGCCGTGTTTATAACCTGGCGATGTACATGGGAAGCCAAAGACGTTCAGGAAGAGACATTTCAGGCTGACTTGCAACGAAATAGCGGTCTACTGAATCACCTTAAATATTTAGTACTCGATCTGTTTTCGGCATTCCGCATTCGGGCATTTCGCCTGCATATCATTATTTATATTTTCTCATTTACCGCCATGGATGTATTCGGCTCGGTTTTCACCTATTACGTGGTGTATTGTTTAAGCCAGGATGCAGCCTCCGTTTCTGGCTGGTTAAGTATTGCCGCCTTTGCTTCAGTGTTTGGCACCTATGGATTTATGCTATTACTGAACAAACTCAATATCACCCCGTCAGCGGCACTACGTCTTTCTTACACCTGTATATTTAGCGTACTACTATTTTTATTTATTATTTATTACACTGAAACCCAGGTATCCAATATTCTGTTCTCGGCGGTATTTATTCTACTCGGTATGGCGCGTTCCGGTCTTTACTATATCCCATGGAATATCTACAGCTTTATTCCTGATATCGACGAAATGGTTACCCAACAGCGCCGAGAAGGGATTTTTGCAGGTGTTATGGTACTCACCCGCAAAAGTACCGTGGCAATCGCTATTTTGCTTATCGGCATGGTGCTGGAAGAGTCTGGCTTTATAAAAGGCAGCGGCGCACAGCCAGCAAGCGCGCTTCACGCCATAATCGGATTGATGATCTTTGCTACCTCGGCACTGCTGGCGGTGAGTTTCTACACTACCTACAAATTCAAACTCACCCGCGAAACGCACAAAGTCCTGCTTAAAGAGATCGCCCGCCGCAAGCTGGGTGGCAACTACCGCGACTGCGATGAAGAAACTCGGATGGTGATCAAACAACTCACTGGCTACGAGTACGATGAAGTTTGGGGCGGCAGCGCTACGCAACGTGCGATGGGACGCGTCAGTCTCTCAGATGCAGAATAAGGAGCGCATCATGTATAACCCATGGAACAAAGCACGGGCGCAAAGCTGGTATCAACAGCAACCCTGGGGCTGCGGTTTTAATTACTTACCGCGCACCGCGGTTAACTGGCTCGAAATGTGGCAAGCAGAGAGTTTCGATAGCAACACTATCGATCAGGAACTCGGCTGGGCCAGCTTGTATGGTTATAACCAGCTACGAACAAATTTACCGTTTACCGTCTGGCAGCATGACCGTGACGGCCTTCTCGGGCGCATCGACCTCTTCCTGAGCATTGCCCATAGCCACGGTATAAAAGTGATGCTGACGCTGCTCGACGACTGCGCCTTTTCCGGCGATGAGCCGTTTATCGGTCAGCAAAAACCGCCGGTTCCCGGCATTCACAACAGCCAGGCAGCGGGTAGCCCTGGGCGCGCCTGCGTGCTGGACCGACGCTGTTGGCCGCAAATTGAAGCTTACGTGAGAGATGTCATCCGTTACTTTCGCCATGACTCACGCATCAGCGTCTGGGATTTATATAATGAGCCTGGCAACGGCGGGATTTTTTGTCATACCGGCGAATTTTCCCGCTATGACGACAGGCTGGAAATCTACGCCTTAACCTTGATGACCCATCTGTTTGGCTGGGCTCGACAGGAGTCCCCCTCTCAACCGTTGACCGTAGCAGCCTGGCATATTGACGATCGCGCGGCGTGCGGGAGTGCGGTTACGCATCCTGTTGATATAGCCGCGCTGAGGCTTTCCGATGTGATTAGCTACCATGCCTATGTCGATACCCCTGGCCAGCGGTCTCTTCTGTCGCAGTTGGCTGAATTTGGCAGGCCGCTCTTTTGTACCGAGTGGCTGGCACGTCATGTCAATAGCCGAATAGAAGAACAACTGCCGCTATTTCGTGCTCAGCGTGTCTCCAGCTTTCACTGGGGGCTGGTACAGGGGAAAACACAAACCTGGTTACCGTGGCCGGATATCCCGCTTAACGAAACGACGGCGCAGCTATGGTTCCACGATGTGCTGAAGCCGGATGGTTCACCTTATAGCGAAAAAGAGATGCAGATGGTGCGCAGGCTTAACGCCGCTGGATAAGGCCAAAAAAGCTCCTCTGGCGACTTTACAGTACCTTACGCTATACTAGCTTCTGAAATTGCCGGTCCACTCCCTTCGGACCGGTTTTCAATGTGTATTTCACACGGATTTATCAATTTATCCCTTCCGAGGATCTGGCCTTAACGGTCGGATAAGATATGTTAAACAGTATTTTAGTCATTCTCTGCCTGATCGCCGTGAGTGCGTTTTTCTCGATATCAGAGATCTCGCTTGCTGCATCACGCAAAATCAAACTTAAACTGCTTGCCGATGAAGGCAGCGTGAACGCACAGCGTGTTTTGAAGATGCAGGAAAACCCCGGCATGTTTTTTACCGTCGTGCAAATCGGCCTTAACGCGGTCGCTATTCTCGGCGGTATAGTCGGTGATGCGGCATTCTCCCCGGCTTTTCACAGCCTGTTCTCAAAATACTTCGCCCCAGAGCTGTCCGAACAGTTAAGCTTTATTCTGTCGTTCTCGCTGGTTACTGGCCTGTTCATCCTGTTCGCGGATTTAACCCCGAAACGCATCGGTATGATTGCGCCAGAAGCTGTGGCTTTGCGTATCATCAACCCGATGCGCTTCTGCCTGCTGGTCTTCCGCCCGCTGGTGTGGTTCTTCAACGGTCTGGCAAATAACATTTTCCGCCTGTTTAAGATCCCGATGGTGCGTAAAGACGATATCACTTCGGACGACATTTACGCCGTGGTCGAAGCCGGTGCGCTGGCAGGTGTTTTGCGTAAGCAGGAACATGAGCTGATTGAAAACGTGTTCGAACTGGAATCGCGTACCGTACCGTCTTCTATGACCTCCCGCGAGAATATTATCTGGTTCGATCTCCACGAAGATGAGCAAAGCCTGAAGAACAAGGTGGCGGAACATCCGCACTCCAAGTTCCTGGTGTGTAACGAAGATATCGACCACATCATTGGCTATGTTGATTCAAAGGATCTCCTCAACCGCGTACTGGCGAATCAAAGCATGGCGCTGAACAGCGGCGTACAGATTCGCAATACGTTGATTGTTCCGGATACATTGACGCTCTCGGAAGCGCTGGAAAGCTTCAAAACCGCAGGCGAAGATTTTGCCGTCATCATGAACGAGTACGCGCTGGTGGTGGGAATTATCACGCTCAATGACGTGATGACCACGCTGATGGGCGATTTAGTTGGCCAGGGTCTGGAAGAGCAGATTGTGGCGCGTGATGAAAACTCATGGTTAGTTGATGGCGGTACGCCGATTGATGACGTTATGCGCGTACTGGATATCGACGAGTTTCCGCAGTCCGGCAACTATGAAACCATCGGCGGCTTTATGATGTTCATGCTGCGTAAAATCCCGAAACGCACCGACTCGGTGAAGTATTCTGGCTACAAATTTGAAGTGGTGGATATCGATAACTACAAGATCGATCAGTTGTTGGTAACGCGACTGGACAGCAAACCTACCGTTCTGGTACCAAAGCTGCCGGATGCAAAAGAAGAGGCAAAGGCGTCTTAACGCCTGACAAAAACATCAACGGCTCCCATCCAGGAGCCGTTTTTTTAACTACCGCATAGCACTTTGATCAAGCCATCTCAGTTTGCAGACGCAAGACCTGACGGTTAACTTCGGACATCACGGAAAAATGCAGTTTGTCCTTCACTTTTGGGATAAGAATCTTACCCTTATCAAATTCAAAAGCGCCTACATCCTTGATATATAACCGTCCACGAAACAGGATCTTCACGTACTTCGCCACCTGCAGCGGGTTGTATCGTTGGAAAATTTTCATTGTTGTCTCCTGCTGAGCATTACGCCTTAGCGGTACCACAATCGGTCCGACAATCCTCAGGCGCAAATTTTAATGCCCTATGACTATAGACTATCTCGTTGATGTTTCCAGCGTGTATAAGTTTATTTACCTTCAGGTTACAATTATTCAGAATTATCTTTTCAACGCTTCGCTGTCTTCAGTATAAGCCTTCATTTTTTGCAGGATTTGTGCGCCCGTCCGCAAACTGGCATCGCGCTTGCGGGAAAAAGCATCAATCGCACATATGATTAAATTCCAGACCCAAGTGGTCGGATCACCTGCAAAATAAAAGAAAGAAGGAAAACCTATGACCTTACGAAAACTGTTGGCGCTGTCGTTTCTGCTGCTGCCGATGATTGCCTCCGCACATAAGTTTGAGACTGACCAACGCGTACCACCGGTGGGGATCGCCGATCGCGGCGAACTGATTCTCGATAACGATAAGTTTAGCTACAAAAGCTGGAATAGCGCGCAGTTGCCTGGGAAAGTGCGAATTGTGCAACACATTGCCGGACGCACCTCCGCCAAAGAGAAAAATGCGACACTGATCGAGGCAATCAAAGCCGCCAACCTGCCGCACGACAAATACCAGACCACCACTATCGTCAACACAGATGACGCCATTCCCGGCTCCGGTATGTTTGTGCGCAGCAGTCTGGAGAGTAATAAGAAGCTCTACCCGTGGTCACAATTTATTGTCGACAGCAATGGCATTGCGGGTAAGGCCTGGCAACTTGATGAAGAGAGTTCAGCAATTGTCGTTCTCGACAAGGACGGACGCGTACAGTGGGCAAAAGATGGCGCATTAACGCAGGAAGAGGTGCAGCAGGTGATTGCCCTGCTGCACAAATTGCTCAGTAAATAGAAACGCGGAAGCCGGGGTTGAGGAACGATTCACGTGGGGTGTAATCCAGAGGTTTCCCCTGCCAGTCGTGAACGTGCGCTCCGGCTGCGGCGGCAACAGCGTGGCCCGCGGCGGTGTCCCATACGTTAGTGGGCCCAAAACGCGGGTACAGCTGTGCGTGCCCTTCCGCCACCAGGCAGAACTTCAACGATGAGCCAATCGACGTGGTCTGGTGCTCGCCCAACTGTTGCAGATACTCTTTTAACTCATTATCGGCATGCGAGCGGCTAATGACCACCAGCGGCGGACGCGCGTCACGAACCTGAATTTGTTTACGTACGCCGCACTCTTCTTTCCACGCTTTACCTTCTGCTGCGCTGTACATCACTTTCATTACCGGCGCGTAAACCACGCCCAGAACCGGCTTTCCTTTCTCGATCAGCGCAATATTGACGGTAAATTCACCGTTACGCTTAATGAACTCTTTGGTCCCGTCCAGCGGGTCCACCAGCCAGTAGCGCTGCCAGTGCTGGCGAACATCCCAGCCAGGAGGCGCCTCTTCAGACAGAACCGGAATATCCGGCGTCAGAGCCAGTAATCCTTCGAGGATCACCGTATGCGCGGCGATATCTGCCGCCGTGACCGGAGAATCATCCTGCTTGCTGGTAATCTCCATCGGTTTGATTCCATCGTAGACCTGCATAATGGCATCGCCCGCGTTCCGTGCAAGCTGGCATACATGTTCTAGCATTCTCCACCTCGTTTCTGTCAGTGGTGTTAACTCGTTGTTTTACTTATACCCGATCGTCAGGGGATCCGCCAACTGTGATAGCGTCTGCGGTTTTAAACGCTATATTCATGTCATGATTCACAGTTCTGTAAGCAAGAAGATTTATATACATTTTCTTTTGTGGCTTAGATCTTAAAAGGATGCCCCTGATGATTAAGTTTAGTGCAACGCTTCTGGCAACGTTGATTGCAGCCAGCGTCAATGCCGCGACCGTCGATCTGCGTATAATGGAAACCACTGATTTGCATAGCAATATGATGGATTTCGATTATTACAAAGATACACCGACTGAAAAATTCGGTCTGGTACGTACGGCAAGTCTTATCAACGCTGCGCGTGGAGAAGTCAAAAACAGCGTGCTGGTTGATAATGGCGATCTGATTCAGGGCAGCCCGCTCGGGGATTACATGGCGGCCAAAGGGCTGAAAGCGGGCGAAACTCACCCGGTATATAAGGCGCTGAATACCCTGGATTACGCGGTGGGTAACCTCGGCAACCATGAATTCAACTACGGTCTAGAGTATCTGCACAACGCGCTGGCAGGGGCAAAGTTCCCTTACGTTAACGCCAATATCATCGACGTTAAGACCAAAAAGCCGCTATTTACGCCTTATCTGATCAAAGACACTGAGGTTGTCGACAAAGAAGGGAACAAGCAGACGCTGAAGATTGGCTATATCGGTTTTGTGCCACCGCAGATTATGACCTGGGATAAAGCCAACCTCAGCGGTAAAGTGACGGTGAACGACATTACGGAAACTGCACGCAAATACGTTCCCGAAATGCGAGAAAAAGGTGCCGATGTCGTGGTGGTAGTTGCTCACTCCGGGCTTTCTGCTGACCCGTATCAAACCATGGCGGAAAACTCCGTTTATTACCTCAGTGAAGTCCCGGGCGTGGATGCCATTATGTTTGGTCACGCTCACGCCGTTTTCCCCGGTAAAGACTTTGCCAACATCAAAGGTGCAGATATCACAAAAGGTACGCTCAATGGCGTTCCGGCGGTGATGCCGGGTATGTGGGGCGATCATCTAGGGGTGGTGGATTTAGTGCTGAATAACGACAGCGGTAAATGGCAGGTCACCCAGGCGAAAGCCGAAGCACGTCCGATTTATGACGCGGCAGCGAAAAAATCACTGGCAGCAGAAGACAAAAAAATCGTTGAGATCCTGAAAGCCGACCACGACGCCACGCGTGAGTTTGTCAGCAAACCGATCGGTAAATCCGCCGACAATATGTACAGCTATCTGGCGCTGGTACAGGATGATCCGACCGTACAGGTGGTGAACAACGCGCAGAAAGCCTATGTGGAACACTTTATTCAGGGCGATCCGGATCTGGCAAAACTACCGGTACTTTCCGCCGCCGCGCCGTTTAAGGTCGGTGGGCGTAAGAACGATCCGGCAAGCTTTGTCGAAGTCGAAAAAGGCCAGTTAACCTTCCGTAACGCCGCTGATTTGTATCTCTATCCCAACACTCTGGTGGTGGTGAAAGCCAGCGGTAAAGAGGTGAAAGAGTGGCTGGAATGTTCCGCCGGGCAGTTCAATCAGATTGATATCCACAGCAGCAAACCACAGTCGTTGATTAACTGGGACGGCTTCCGTACCTATAATTTCGACGTGATTGATGGCGTGAATTATCAGATTGATGTTTCACAACCCGCCCGCTACGACGGGGAATGTCAGACCATTAATCCGAAAGCGGAACGTATTAAAAATCTGACCTTTAACGGCAAACCAATCGATCCGAATGCTACCTTCCTCGTCGCGACCAACAACTACCGCGCCTACGGCGGTAAGTTTGCCGGAACCGGCGACAACCACATCGCGTTTGCTTCTCCGGATGAAAACCGCTCGGTGCTGGCCGCGTGGATTGGTGCACAGACGAAGCGTGCCGGTGAAATTCATCCGGCGGCAGATAACAACTGGCGTCTGGCGCCAATTCACAGCGATACGCCACTGGATATTCGCTTTGAAACATCACCGTCTGATAAAGCCGCGGCGTTTATTAAAGAGAAAGGCCAGTATCCGCTGAAAAAAGTCGCGACCGATGACATCGGTTTCGCCATTTACCAGCTGGATTTAAGTAAGTAATTTTCGTGCCGGATGCGACGCAATAGCGTCTTATCCGGCCTACGAGTCGAAGTAATCTGTAGGCCGGATAAGGCGTTAGCCGCCATCCGGCAATACTTTACGCCGCCCGCTCTTCCCGCTGCGCCAGCACCTGCGGCAAATTCAGTTCTATCCAGTCCGCCAGTGCGGCGACTTTATCGCTCACCTGCTCCCCCAACGACGTCAGGCTATACTCCACATGCGGCGGTACGACCGGATACGATACCCGGTTGATAAACCCGTCCTGCTCCAGCGCCTGCAGGGATTGCGCCAGCATCTTTTCACTGACGCCGCCCATCTTACGGCGCAAATCGCTGAAACGGTGCGTACCGTCGCGCAGCGCCACCAGAATCAACACCCCCCAGCGGCTGGTGACGTGTTTTAACACCTCGCGGGAGGGACATTGTTCGGCAAACAAGTTGCCATCGCGTAACTGCTGAGAAAGCGTTGGTGTGGCCATTTTCATACTTACCTTTTTGTGCGTACTTACTAAAAGTAAGTTTAGGTGTTAGCGTGATTAAACACAAGACCAATACCAAGGAGTCACCCCATGATCGCGATTACCGGCGCCACCGGCCAACTGGGCCAACACGTTATTGAAACTTTGCTGAAAACCGTTCCTGCCAGCCACATTGTGGCCATTGTACGTAACCCTGCGAAAGCGACGGCGCTTAGCCAGCAGGGCATTACCGTTCGTCAGGCGGATTACAGCGATGAAGCCGCCTTTACAACTGCCCTACAGGGTATCGACAAGCTACTGCTGATCTCGTCGAGCGAAGTGGGACAACGCGCCCCACAGCATCGCAACGTAATTAACGCGGCAAAAGCTGCCCACGTGAAATTTATCGCCTACACCAGCCTGCTGCACGCTGACACCTCCCCGCTGGGGCTGGCTGATGAGCATGTGGCAACCGAGCAGATGCTGGCTGAATCCGGTATCGCCTACGCGCTACTGCGTAACGGCTGGTACACCGAAAACTATCTCGCCAGCGCACCGGCTGCTCTGGAACATGGCGTGTTTATCGGGGCTGCAGATGAAGGCAAAATTGCCTCAGCGACCCGCGCCGACTATGCCGCTGCCGCCGCGCGCGTCATCAGTGAAGACGGTCACGCCGGTAAAACCTATGAGCTGGCGGGCGACGCAGGCTGGATCCTGAGCCAGTTGGCTGCCGAGCTGGCAAAACAGAGTGGTAAAAAAGTGGTGTATCAGAACCTGAGCGAAGCTGATTTTGCCGCCGCGCTAAAAGGTGTAGGTCTGCCTGCCGGACTGGCGGACATGCTGGCTGACTCAGACACTGGCGCCTCCAAAGGCGGTCTGTTCGACGACAGCCATACGCTGAGCAAACTGATTGGTCGCCCGACCACATCGCTGGCTGACAGCGTCAAAGGCATCGTGTAAATGTTAAAAATTAGTTAATTGTGGTGGCATCCCCGCGCATCCTCTCTGATAATGACAGAATGATGCGTGGGGAGAGAAAACGTGCAAGGTGTACCTGAGCAGTTTATTGATGAGAAAGACAGCGCCCGCTTTCGCCATCTGGCGCAGGTGCCCGGCGTTGAGTTGTATCATGCGCATATCTCGCGTTACGCCTTTGAGCCGCACACTCATGAAGCGTTTGGTATCGGCGCGATAGAAGCCGGAGCCGAACGCTTTCGCTATCGCGGCACGCAGTACGTGGCCCCCGCCCAGTCCGTCGTCACCATGAATCCCGATGAGCTGCACACCGGCGAAGCCGAAACCGCCGACGGCTGGCGCTATCGGATGATCTATCTTGAACCCGATCTTCTGGAGGAGGTCACCGGGATCCGCCACTGGTGGTTCCATGACGTTACCCGTCACGATCCGCTGCGCTCGCGTCAGATCTGTTCATTGATCCACGGTCTGTGGAACACGGAAGATCCGCTGGCGCAAAAAGGATTATTACTCGATCTGATCGACACGTTCCAACCGCTGGCCCGCCATGCGCCGGTATTGCCGGAGGGGGCGCATCGCTTTGAACGAGTCCGCGAGTATCTGCACGATAACTATATGCACCCGGTCACGCTCGACGAACTGGCGCGGGTGGCATCGCTGAGTCCCTGGCATTTTCAGCGCCAGTTCAAATTGCATTTCCACGTCACGCCGCACCAGATGCTGATGGCGATCCGCCTGTGGCGAGCTAAAGGTTTTCTCACTCACGGTATGCCCGCCGCAGAGGTCGCCGCCGCAACCGGCCTCACCGACCAGTCGCATCTCACCCGCGCGTTTACCCATCGCTACGGCATTACGCCGGTGCGTTATCAGAAACAAGTCGTCCGGCGTTGATCAGCAATCTCATACAATACCGCGGCATTTTTCCTGCCTACACTCGATTTATTGTTAAGCGATGTGGATGTCAAAAATGATTAGCGGCGTGTTGTATGCCCTGCTGGCTGGGCTGATGTGGGGATTAATTTTTGTTGGGCCGCTGATCGTACCGGAATACCCGGCGGTGTTACAGTCGATGGGGCGTTATCTGGCGCTGGGGCTGATAGCGTTGCCGATCGCCTGGCTGGGGCGTGTGCGCCTGCGCCAGTTGACGCGTAAAGACTGGATAACGGCGCTGGCACTAACGATGATGGGTAACCTGGTCTATTACGTTTGTCTGGCAAGCGCCATCCAGCGCACCGGAGCACCGGTCTCAACCATGATAATCGGTACCTTGCCGGTGGTGATCCCTATCTTCGCTAACCTGCTCTATAGCCAACGCGACGGCAAATTATCATGGTGGCGTTTGTCGCCTGCGCTGGTGTTAATTGGCATGGGTCTGCTGTGCGTGAATATTTCGGAGCTGAATCAGGGCCTCCCCGACTTTAGCGGCTGGCGATATGGCTCTGGCATCGCGCTGGCGCTGATTTCGGTGGTGTGTTGGGCGTGGTATGCACTGCGTAATGCCCGCTGGCTACGCGAAAATCCGGATAAGCACCCAATGATGTGGGCGACGGCCCAGGCACTGGTGACGCTGCCTGTATCCCTGTTCGGTTATATTACCGCCTGCCTCTGGCTGAACGGGCAAACGCCGGACTTCGCTCTGCCCTTCGGCCCGCGTCCGGACGTGTTTATCGGCCTGATGATAGTCATTGCGGTCTTGTGTTCGTGGGTTGGCGCACTGTGCTGGAACGTCGCCAGCCAGAAGCTGCCGACGGTGATCCTCGGTCCGCTGATTGTGTTTGAAACACTGGCAGGCCTGTTGTACACCTTTATACTGCGCCAGGAATTTCCGCCGTTGCTGACGATAAGCGGCATTGCGCTGCTGATGGTTGGGGTAGTGATAGCCGTCAGAGCCAAGCCGCAGAAACCGAGCGTCGTCGTGGTACCACAATCATAATGTGCCGGATGGTGCTCCGCTTATCCGGCCTACTGGATAATATCTTGTAGGCCGGAGCAGACGTTAAACTTTAAACACCGCCACCGTCTGGTTCAACCGTGCGGCCTGCTCTTCGAGCGCGGCGGCAGCGGAAGCAGACTCCTCCACCAGTGAGGCGTTTTGTTGCGTGACGCGATCCATCTCAGCCACCGCCTGGCCTACCTGATCGATACCCCGACTCTGTTCATCAGAGGCCGACGCAATCTCGCCCATAATATCGGTCACGCGAGTCACGGCGCTGACAATTTCCGCCATCGTTTCACCCGCTTCATGAACCAGCGCTGTACCGGCATTGACCCGATTCCCCGAGTCATCAATCAGCGCCTTAATCTCTTTCGCTGCCTGAGCGCTACGCTGCGCCAGCGTGCGAACCTCGCCTGCAACTACTGCAAAGCCACGCCCCTGTTCACCCGCTCGCGCCGCTTCTACCGCCGCGTTCAGCGCCAGAATATTGGTCTGGAAAGCTATGCCGTCGATAACATTGGTAATTTGCGCGATTTTGCTGGAACTGGTAGCGATTTCATCCATAGTACGCACCACGCTATCAACCACTGTTCCGCCTTTTTGCGCCGTCTGTGAGGCGTTTTTTGCCAGACTGGTCGCCTGACGCGCGTTATCCGCATTCTGTTTCACGGTCGCGGTGAGTTGTTCCATGCTGGCAGCGGTCTCTTCCAGAGAAGCGGCCTGCTGCTCGGTACGTGAAGAGAGATCGTTACTGCCAACGGCAATTTCACCCGCACCGGTATAGATGGTGTCAGCCCCGTCACGCACTACGCTGACCGTATTCGCCAGCGCCTGCTGCATCTCGCGGACGTTGCCTGCCAGCAGCGCCATTTCATTACTGCCATCGGCGTTGATGCGGTGCGTCAAATCACCCGCGGCAATGTGGCGAATATGTGCCATCACTTCGTGGAGCGGCTTGAGTAACACTCGCTGCATCGCCAGCCAGCTGGCGATAATCACGCCGACAACAATTAGCATCACTGCGGACAGCAACCAGATTATCTTCTGATAATCACTTTCATTGTCCTGCACTCCGGCAGTGGCCAGCGCCGTTTGCGCGCTACGCCATTCCCGATAAACGGCCTGCATCGCCGTTTGCTTTTGCTCGGCATTCTGTTTGAACATCTCCTCCAGCTTACCTTCAGCCAGCAGCGCGTTCATTTTAGCCAGCGTTGCAGAATAGATACCGTACTGTTCTTCCAGTCGATCGGCCAGATGCTCATCCAGTCCCGGCGTTTCCGGCAAGGCGTAGTAGGTATCGTAATGCTCTTTCGATTCGGCCAACAGACGATTTGCCGTGTTCACCAGTTCCTTCAACTGACCACCATTGATATCGCTGGCCATCGTTCCCTGTAAACGCAGCATGCCCCTGTTGAGCGTAACACGAGCCTGGTTCAGGCTAATCCACGCATCGGTAAACTCAGCCACGTTCTGGCTGGAAAGCTGCGAGACGTTAAAGTTTTGTTTATCATTATTGAGCGCGCCAATAAACACGCCCGCGGAGATGAGCTGCATTGCGCCCAGGGCGAGTAACACAGTGATAAGTAAGGTTATCACTTTAATTCGTTTGAACATCTGTAGCCTTTTATTATGCAGGTATTGTCTGAGGTCTAACTATCGGCAGCGGCGTGCGCTTATTTAACACTGTCGCGTGGCTTTTTTCGCCGTCCCCCTCCTTTCCAATAAGATTCAGCACCTTAACGAAATAAGAAATTCTTGTGACATTCATCACAAAAAACCCCACCCCGAAAGGGTTATATCCTTCACCATAACTTGTATTTAAAATGCATCTTATATTATTGAGAATGAGGTAACGGCAATGTCTTATCGCGATCAACCTTTAGGTGAACTGGCGCTCTCTATTCCTCGCGCTTCGGCCCTGTTTCGTAAATACGATATGGATTACTGCTGCGGCGGTAAGCAAACGCTGGCACGCGCTGCCGCGCGTAAAGAGCTGGATGTCGAAGCCATCGAATCCGAACTGGCAAAACTCGCTGAGCAGCCGCTGGAAAAAGACTGGCGTACCGTGGCGCTGGCTGAAATCATTGACCATATCGTTGTGCGTTATCATGACCGACACCGTGAACAGCTGCCGGAACTGATTCTGCAGGCCACTAAAGTTGAACGCGTTCACGCAGACAAACCGAACGTACCGCGCGGTCTGGCGAAAAACCTGACCATGCTGCATGAAGAGCTGTCCAGCCACATGATGAAAGAAGAGCAGATCCTGTTCCCGATGATCAAACAGGGCATGGGTAGCCAGGCGATGGGGCCAATCAGCGTGATGGAAAGCGAGCATGACGATGCGGGTGAACTGGTGGAAGTAATCAAGCATATCACCCACAACGTGACGCCGCCGCCAGAAGCCTGCACCACCTGGAAAGCCATGTATAACGGCATTAACGAAATGATCGACGACCTGATGGAACACATCAGTCTGGAAAACAATGTGTTGTTCCCGCGTGCCCTGGCAGGTGAATAAAAAAGGCGCCCGAGAGCGCCTTCCTGAAGTCCGCATTCGGCCACTGTTTATGTGGCCTTTTTTGTGCCCGAGATGGCAACGCTTAACGCATACCTGCCATACGTTTCTTACCGATAAACAACCAGCCCAGACCCAGCGCGATGAACCACAGCGGTGTCACCATCAACGCCTGACGGGTATCATCTTCTAGCGTCAACAGCACAAGTACGAAGACGAAGAACGCCATACATACCCAGCACATCAGCTTGCCTAACGGCATCTTGTAGATTGATTTTTCATGCAGGTGCGGACGTTGCTTACGGTACACAAGGTACGAGCAAAGAATGATGGTCCAGACGAACATGAACAGAATCGCCGACACGGTAGTGATCATGGTGAACGCGCCAATTACGCTCGGGTTCACGTACAGCATCACCACGCCGCCCAACAGACAGATACAGGAGAAGGTTAAACCTTTCGCCGGAACTGCGCGTTTAGACAGCTTGGCAAACGCTTTAGGCGCAACGCCTTCCTGTGCCAGGCCGAACAGCATACGGCTTGTCGAGAACACGCCGCTGTTTGCAGAAGAGGCCGCTGAAGTCAGCACCACAAAGTTGATCAGGCTCGCTGCGGCAGGCAAACCAACCAGCACAAACAATTCAACAAATGGGCTCTTGGTTGGCACGACCGAGCTCCACGGCGTGACGGACATAATCACAATCAGCGCAAAAACGTAGAACATGATGATACGGATCGGAATCGAGTTAATGGCGCGCGGCAGAGATTTCTCCGGATCCTTGGTTTCCGCAGCGGTCGTTCCCACCAACTCAATACCCACAAACGCGAACACAGCTATCTGGAAGCCAGCAAAGAAGCCGCTCAGACCTTTCGGGAACCAGCCACCGTCATTCCACAGATGCGTAAATGATGCCTGAACGCCGGTTGGCGACTGGAAGTGCGTCAATACCATCACCAGACCGACGACGATCAGGCCGATGATGGCGACGATTTTGATCATCGCAAACCAGAACTCCATCTCCCCAAACATTTTTACGGTGGCGAGGTTGAGGCTCAGAAGCAGCACGATCACCGCCAGCGAGGCGACCCAGTCTGACAGCTCGGGGAACCAGAATTGTGCATACGCCGTAATGGCGACAACGTCCGCCATCCCGGTAACGACCCAGCAGAACCAGTAGGTCCAGCCGGTAAAATATCCGGCCCATGGCCCGAGCAGGTCGGAGGCGAAATCACTAAACGATTTGTACTCCAGATTCGAGAGCAGCAATTCCCCCATTGCCCGCATCACGAAAAACAGCATAAAACCGATGATCATATACACAAAGATGATCGACGGCCCGGCGAGGCTGATAGTTTTACCTGAGCCCATAAACAGGCCGGTGCCGATAGCACCACCAATGGCAATAAGTTGAATATGACGGTTTGTGAGATTGCGCCGTAGCGACTGTTCAGTCGATGCCTCTTCAGCGGCGTCGACTTTTACCTGATCTACCATGTTTTTTCTTCCTGTACCTGTCTGTGTTGTTCAGGCTCTACGGCCTTTAGTGTGTCGATGATACGACGATCCTGTTATCAGGACTCATCGATATTAGGTAAGAATTGGCGGGATGAATACTAAGATTTAGATATAATGTTAATTTAATGTTTAAAGTGAGTGTCATATCACTCTGATAGCGCGAAACAGTTCACAAAAATACACGCTGATGCGGCATTTGCAAGATAAAATCTCGACATCGACGTAACAATAGCTTTTCACGCTATTTTTTTGCTCCCCCCGGCCTCGGGGGGAACAGAGTTCACTGCTTACAGGATCTCAAGCAGCTCAACGTCGAACACCAGCGTACTGAACGGAGGGATGGACGCGCCAGCGCCACGCTCGCCGTAAGCCAGTTCCTGAGGAATAGTCAGTTCCCATTTGGAACCTACCGGCATCAGGGTCAGCGCTTCAATCCAGCCTGGGATAACGCCGTTAACCGGGAATTCAGCCGGCTCACCGCGTGCGACAGAACTATCAAACACGGTACCGTCGATCAGTTTACCGGTATAGTGAACGCGAACGCGGTCAGTACGCGCCGGAATAGCACCTTCGCCCTGAGTCAGAACGCGGAACTGTAAACCGGATTCAGTGCTGTTCACACCCTCTTTCTCACGGTTTTCTTCCAGATATTTGACGCCATCAGCCGCCATAGCCTGGAAACGCTCGCGACGTACTGCATCAGCACGTTCGTGGATTTCACGCAGTGCGCGATGCACAACATCGACCGGCACTGCCGGGTGCTTACCTTCCAGCGCGTCAGCGATACCCGCTACCAGCGCTTCAGGCAACAGTCCTTCCAGTCCGGATTCGCTCAGCTGTTGTCCTACCTGCAAACCAATGCCGTAGCTTGCTTGCGCTTCGATAGTGTCAAAAGTCGGGTTAGCCATCATATTTCCTTTCATCGGATGTAAAGTAGCGGGCAGCATATCAGCCATGCCGCATCCGGTAAAACTTTGTCTCGGGAACAGATGACAAATCGCGAGGAAACATAAACAATAGGAATATCCCGCGTTGACGTCACGAAAGCGGGTAATATGACGAACATCATAGCGTTAGCCATCTATACTCTATGATCGAGGAACGAGACGCGGAGCAGGAGGAAAGCCATGCCCGGGCGCTTTGAATTAAAACCAACCCTGGCGAAAATCTGGCATGCACCGGACAATTTTCGCATTATGGACCCGCTACCGCCTATGCACCGACGCGGCATTATTATTGCTGCTATCGTGCTGGTGATCGGTTTCCTGCTTCCTTCCAGTGACACGACTGATGCCCCTGTGGTGACGCGTACTGCCCAACTGGATTTACAGTCACAGTCGCAACCGCCAACCGAGGCTCAGCTTCAGGCACAGTTAGTGGCCCCGCAAAACGATCCCGGCCAGGTCGCTCCGGTTGCACCGGAACCGATTCAGGAAGGAGAACCGGACGCGCAGCCGCAGGTTCAGCAATCTCAGCCGCAGACGCAACCTTTCCAACAGGATAACGGAATTGAGCAACAGTGGCGTTCTTATCGCGTCGACTCGGGCAAAACGCTGGCCCAGGTCTTCCGTGACCATAACCTCCCACCAACCGATGTGTATGCAATGGCGCAGGTTGAAGGTGCAGGAAAACCGCTAAGTAATCTGAAAGACGGTCAGATGGTGCAGATCAGGCAGAATGCCAATGGCGTGGTGACCGGGTTAACCATCGATACCGGTAATGGCCAGCAGGTACTGTTTACCCGCCAGCCGAACGGCAGTTTTATTCGCGCCCGTTAAGCAGCACACATGTAAGCCTGATAAGCACAGCACCATCAGGCATCAAGGTGAAGCATCAGCGCTTCACCTTATTCACCCACCAGATCCCTGAACAAACCAGCACCAGCGCCAGCGCATATTTCCATTCGAGAATGTTTTCGCCGAGGAATATCGCCGACAGCACCGCTCCCGAAACCGGGATCAGAAAGTTAAACGGCGCAATCATCCCCACGCGGTTATGCTTGAGCAGAATACTCCACAAGGCAAAGGCGACCGAAGAGAGTAACGTCAGGTAGCCCAGAATCGCCACTGAAGATGCGCCATGTAAGGTCAACGAGCCCCCAAAAGCGTAGCCGCCGATAACCAGCGCCAGACCGCCACCGCCCAGTTGATACCCCGTCATTACCGTCGGATCTACCGTCTGAGAAATGCGTTTACCGTATAACGTGGCGGCCGAAAGAATAAAGGCGGCCATCACCACTGAACCGTCACCTAACAGGCTGAAACTAAAATCCATTCCGCTGCTAAAGTTCACCACCATCACCCCAGCAAAGCCGAGGATACAGCCCAGCGCTTTGTTGTAGCTCAGTTTGTCATTATGGTAGATAAAATGGGCCAGCAGCACGCTGAAGAAGGTCCCGGTCGCATTCATGATGGAGCCTTTTACCCCCGTCGTGAACGCCAGGCCAATATAGAAGAAGATGTATTGCAGCGAGGTTTGCGTCAATCCCAACAGCGTGAGCTGACCGTATTGACGCGGGCTTAACCGGCCAATCGGTTTACGCTGCGCCATCGCCAACAGTAGCAGCAATAATCCCGCAAACAGGAAGCGATAGCCGGCAAAGACAATTTTTGAGGGAATATCATCCGTGGCAATCTGGAAGATCTCATATCCGCTTTTTATCGCCGGATAGGCGCTCCCCCACAGCAGGCAGCAAAACGCCGCGCTCAGGTAGACAACATTTTTACGCGCAAACAGAGGTTGGTGCGTTGGTTCCATTCCATCACCACTTTGAAATAATGTTTTATTTTTGTGATTATCCCGAAAAGGATAAAGAATAGCCAGAGCAAAAAGCGGGGGGAAACAGAAAAGCAAAACGCCGGCACAGGGCCGGCGCTTTTACGCGGTTATCAGAATAAAAACTTATTCTGCAACTACGTTTACAGTCAGCTTAGCAAACACTTCGCTGTGAACCTGGAAGCTCACTTCGTGCTCACCAGTGGTACGCAGAACACCGTTCGGCAGACGAACTTCGCTCTTAGCAACTTCAACGCCAGCTGCAGTTACAGCGTCAGCGATGTCGCGAGTACCGATGGAACCGAACAGTTTACCTTCGTCGCCAGCTTTAGACGCGATGGTTACGGTTTCCAGTGCGTTGATTTTCTCAGCACGAGCTTCAGCAGCGGACAGAACGTCAGCCAGTTTAGCTTCCAGCTCAGCGCGGCGCGCTTCGAAAAATTCAACGTTTTTCTTGGTAGCAGGAACAGCTTTACCCTGTGGTACCAGGAAGTTACGAGCATAGCCCGCTTTAACGTTAACCTGATCACCCAGGCTACCCAGGTTTGCTACTTTATCAAGCAGAATAACTTGCATTACCTTATCCTCTCAAAGTCGTATTAATGGACCGTGACCGATTACTGATGACGATCAGTGTACGGCAGCAGGGACAGGTAGCGAGCGCGTTTGATAGCGCGAGCCAGCTGACGCTGGTATTTTGCACGGGTACCGGTGATACGGCTTGGGACAATCTTACCGCTTTCGGTGATGTAGTTTTTCAGCGTAGCGATATCTTTATAGTCGATCTCTTGAACGCCTTCCGCGGTGAAACGGCAGAACTTGCGACGACGGAAATAACGTGCCATATGGCTAGTCTCCAGAATCTATCAATTCAATCTGCTCGGCATGCAGAACCATTTTGCTCAGGCCGTTCTTTGCCTTGTGGCAAGAGATGAACCCCTGAACGGTCACTGCGCTACCGACCGTTATACTGTGAGTAATGGCCTGGTTTTCGTGTCCGCTAATAATAACGGGCATTTGGCACCACGCCTGCCGGTGAAACCCGGCTTCCTCCTGCACAGAACGATGCTCAAGCACGAACTGGCAATGAGGAATTCCTGATGGACTGACCTTTCGAAGGGGAGCCCTGCACACGGTGCCGGACAACGCCAGACGGTTGGTCATCAGAAATTACTCTTCAGAATCCCCAGCTTCAGCATCATCTGCGGTTTCGTTAGCGAAATCATCGCGACGCTCACGGCGCTCGTCTTTCGCTTTAACCATCGGAGATGCTTCGGTAACAGCGTGTTTAGTACGCATAACCATGCTGCGGATAACGGCATCGTTGAAGCGGAAGGTAGTTTCCAGCTCATCGATCACTTCCTGCGGCGCTTCAACGTTCATCAGAACGTAGTGAGCTTTGTGCAGTTTGTTGATCGGGTAAGCCAGCTGACGGCGGCCCCAGTCTTCCAGACGGTGGATCGTGCCTTCTGCACCAGTGATGGCAGCAGTGTAGCGTTCGATCATACCCGGAACCTGTTCGCTCTGGTCAGGATGGACCATAAAAACGATTTCGTAATGACGCATCGAATTGCTCCTTACGGATTATTCAGCCTCCTGTCTGGGTCAGCCGAGGCCCATGGAGGCAAGGAACGTGTTAAAGGTCGGCTGAAAAATGACGCGTCATAATACTGGGGTCAGCCGCTAAACTCAAGGTGATTGTACGATTATTTACCATGCCGCAATTAATACATATCAAGCAGCATTTTGATGCTGATACAAATGGAGACAACGACAATCATCGGCCGGATAACTTTCTTCCCGCGCGTCAGTACCACCGTCGCGCCAAGACGTGCGCCAAGGGACTGACCAGCAAACATCACCAGCCCCAGCGACCAGATCATTTTACCGCCGAAAATGAAGAACAGAATCGAGGCGATGTTCGACGCCAGGTTGATAAAATTCGAGTGAATTTGCGCCTTATCGATGCTGTATCCCCACAGCAGGATGTAGCAGAGCGTATAAAAGGAGCCTGCTCCGGCACCGAGAAAACCATCATAAAACCCAATTCCTCCCCCGCAGATCAACGAGAAGAGAAACAGGGATACCTGCTGCTTTCTTTTCGGTTCGCTAAGATTAGGCGCAGAAATAA
This sequence comes from Citrobacter sp. Cu096, assembly GCF_030332285.1. Lineage (NCBI taxonomy): Bacteria > Pseudomonadati > Pseudomonadota > Gammaproteobacteria > Enterobacterales > Enterobacteriaceae > Citrobacter > Citrobacter sp. Cu096. The sequence goes on along the minus strand of NZ_JAOWID010000018.1, from coordinate 65,663 downwards.
AGTAGATGGCGACCGCAATAATCAGGATCGGCAGCAGTTTCTTCAACACTTCTGGTTCAATAAACTGGATAAGCGTCGTGCCCAACGCAGAACCGATAAAGGCAGATAAAAAGACATATTTGTGTTCCTGCACATTAATATGTCCCCGGCGTAAAAAGTAAATTCCGGAGGTCAGCGAGCTGCCCAACGCCTGAATTTTATTGGTTGCCAGCGCATTGGCGGGGGGTAAACCAGAAATTAAGAGAGCGCCAATAGAGAGAAAACCACCGCCGCCCGACACTACATTAATAAAGCCTGCCACCAGCGCGACCATAAACATAATCACAAAGTAGCTGAAATCCATGAATGAAGTATCCATAAGTTTTTGCCTTATTATCATAAAGTTATATTAATTATCCGGCTCACTATAAACGGCGTACTCACCCGATTAAATTGACTATTTGGTAAGAGCTTATGCGCGCGAGGCAGGTATTTTTAACCGCAGCGGAAGGCTTCAGCTGATTGTTAATTAAAGAAAAGATGGCTTTGCGGTAATTTTTTGAACAACTGCATCAGAAATGGTCGCTATCGACTGCGCCGGGAGCGGTTAAAATTAAATCAGAAGTTATCCACTCACAGGAGAGAGCTAACCAGAGACCGCAATCGAGGAGGTACATATGCGAGCCCGTATTTTGCCCCTTCTGGCTGTACTTTTGCTCAGTGCAAATGCAACGGCAGCCATCAAAATTGACAATCATCAGGCCAGGAATATGGATGATGTGCAGAGCTTAGGCGTTATTTACATAAATCATAACTTCGCCACTGAAAGTGAAGCCACTCAGGCCCTGAATGAAGAAACCGATGTACAAGGCGCAACCTACTATCACGTGATCCTCACCAGGGAACCCGGTAGTAACGGAAATATGCATGCCAGTGCAGATATTTATCGCTAGCACCAGAAATAACCAACGAGAATATTGCCACAGTTTGATTTGCCCCCTTATCGGGGGCTTTTTTTTGCAAAAAAGTCCTGAAGCCAGACCGATCTCATCCCCATGAAGAGTTGGCTCCGGAACGTTTTTTTCTTACTTCTGGCCGTAATAGGCATTTGGGCCGTGCTTTCGCATGAAGTGCTTATTCATCAGGTAACTGTCGATGGGGCTGAGCGCCGGGTTAATGCCACGCGCAATCCACGCCATTTTCGCCACTTCTTCCATGACCACCGCGTTGTGTACCGCATCGTGAGCATCTTTACCCCAGGCAAACGGACCGTGCTGATACACCACAATACCCGGCGAATGTAATGGTTCTACATTGCCCAGCGTTTCAACGATCACCTTGCCAGTATTCAGCTCATACTCGCCCTGCACTTCTTCTTCCGTCAATGCCCGGGTACAGGGAATATCGCCAAAGAAGTAGTCCGCGTGAGTGGTTCCCAGAGCCGGGATCGCCAGCCCTGCCTGCGCCCAGGCAGTGGCATGAGTAGAGTGCGTATGCACGACTCCGCCCAGCGACGGATAACGCTGGTAGAGCGCCAGGTGGGTGGCGGTATCGGAAGAAGGACGAAAGCCGCCTTCTATCACCTTCCCTGACATATCGACCACCACCATATCATCAACAGTCATGTGCTCATAGGCGACACCACTGGGCTTGATCGCTACCAGCCCACGTTCACGGTCGATGGCACTGACGTTACCCCAGGTAAATGTCACCAGCCCGTAGCGTGGCAGATCCATATTGGCTTCAAAAACCTGCTGTTTAAGTTTTTGCATTACACCGCCTCCATCAGACCTGCGCTGGCCATACGCGCTTTCACCCAATCGCGCGCTTTCGCGACTTCACGTACCGGATCGTCCGCTGTTTCACTCCACATCTCAATCAGGTATGGCCCGCAGTATCCACTCTGTTTGAGCGTCACAAAACAACGCTCGAAATCAACGATCCCTTCACCAAACGGCACATTTTTGAATACACCTGGTTTAGTATCCTTCACGTGTACCGCGACGATATGGCCTACCCCAGCCTGCAGCTCCATCTGCACGTCGTTGTCCCACGCCGACAAATTACCAATATCGGGATACAGCTGGAACCACGGATTGTTGAGATAGTGAGCATAACCCAGCGCCTTGCTGATCGAATTCATCAGCGGATAATCCATGATTTCCATCGCCAGCGTCACCTGCGCACGGCTCGCCATCTCCACGCTCTCTTTTAGTCCATCGCGAAACCGACGACGCGTTTCGTTATTGGCCTGCTGGTAATAGACGTCGTAACCCGCCAGTTGAATAACGCGAATACCGATATCCTGCGCAAACTGAATGGCTTTACGCATAATCTCCAGCCCCTGTTCGCGCACCCGATCATCTTCGCTGCCAAGCGGGAAACGACGGTGGGCGCTCAGGCACATGGACGGTACGCGTATCCCGGTTTCGGCGATAGCCGCCACCAGCGCCAGTCGCTGCTCGCGACACCAGTCAAGGCGCGCCAGGCGTGCGTCGGTTTCATCAACCGACATTTCGACAAAGTCAAAGCCCAGTTCCTTCGCCAGTTGCAAGCGTTCCAGCCAGCACTCCCCGCCAGGGAGCGCTTTTTCATAAATACCGAGCGGGACCTCTTTCGACAGCATAGCCGCTCCTTATCCCCACAGCTGGGCGATGGAACGTTTGAACTGACGTGCGACCTCAACCGGAGAAGCGGCGTCGCGAATGCTGCGACCAGCGATAAAGACGTGAATCGGGATCCCCTGGAACAACGGCAGGTCCTCCAGCGCCAGACCGCCGGTCACGGTAACTTTAAAGCCCATATTGGCCAGACGCTTGATCGCGCTGATATCCGCCTCTCCCCACGCCACGCCTGCCGCCTGCGCATCACGACTGCGGTGATAGACAACTTGCCCAATACCCGCGTCACGCCACTCCTGCGCCTGCTCCCAAGTCCAGTAGCCGGTCAGTTCAATCTGTACGTCACCGTTAAATTCTTTCGCCACCGCCAGAGCACCCTTGGTGGTGTTGATATCGGCACAGCAGATGACGGTTACCCAGTCTGCGTTGGCTTCGAAACACATGCGGGAGAGGATTTTGCCCGCGTCGGCAATTTTAGCGTCCGCCAGCACAATTTTATGCGGGTAAAGCGCCTTCAGATCGCGAACGGCACGAACGCCCTCTGCCACGCAAAGAATAGTACCCACCTCAATGATATCGACCTCTTCGGCAATCAGACGCGTCGTTTCATACGCGGAAGACATTGATTGGTTGTCCAGCGCAACCTGCAACATAGGTAATGACATTTTGGTATCCTTTTAAACAGCCGCCGCGGTGGCGTTATCAATTAAATCCAGCACTTCCTGCGCGGTGCAGCAGGCGCGTAAACGGTCGAAATTGGCTTCGTCGTCAAACAGATTCACGATCTGCATGATGCCTACTTCCTGATGCGTGTTGGCATCAACTGCCGCCATCGTTATCAGGATATCGACCGGGTCGTTATCTTCGTGGTTAAACACCAGCGGAGTTTTCAGCGTTACCAGCGCGAAGCCCGTTTTTTTGACGCCTTCTTCCGGGCGACCGTGCGGCATCGCCAGACCGGGTGCGATCACAAAGTACGGACCAAACTGCTCGACTCCGTCGAGGATCGCCTGGTAGTAACGTGGTTCAACCACATCAGCCTTAACCAACAGATCCACGCCAAGCTTTACCGCTTCCTGCCAGGTGCTGGCCTCAGCCTGTAAAAGGATTGAATTATTGTCTGCCAGCGAATCACGTAATTTCATGGCGTGTCCTTACTTCACGTCCTGTGGGAAATGCGCTTTGATCACTTCCAGCAGTTTTGGTCCAAAATCGGCGGGAGACAGCATGTTGCGCACGCCGACAACATATTTATTGCCAGATACGGTAATCTCGCCGGCAATATGGGTAGAGGCGATGATGATATCTGCGCCGCTCAGTTCACTTTTGTATTCCCCCACGGCACAGCTGTTTACCGTATGGTCGATATTTGACTGGGTTAAAAACTGATCCACCTTCATTTTCATGATCATGGAACTGCCCTGCCCATTGCCACATACAGCCAGAATACGTACGGTCATAATCGGAACTCCTTTTTAAGCAGAGTGTTCTGCCAGTTGTTTTTCTGTGTCTTCCTCAGCGCGCAACGTGCGCCCTGCGAAAAACATATAAGCCAGTGCAATCAGAAGAATGACGACCATAAACACGATGCCGATGGAGGCGAAACCCTGCATCATCGGCGGCGCCAGAATTGACCAGTCCGCCATGCCCATCCAGGCGCTCATACCGGTAAGCTTCACCGCCCAGACGCAGCCGAAGATTTCGATCATCCCCATCACCAGGCAAATCTTGAGCGCCGCTCGCCAGCCGCCAAAGTGATTAGCAAATACGCCAATAGTGGCGTTCGAGAAGAACATCGGGATAAAGCCTGGGATAATCAGGATGGAGGAGCCGCAGCCCACAAGAATGCCCACTGCTATCAGTTGGCCAATGGTGCCCCACATAAAACCCCAGACCACCGCGTTAGGAGCAAAGCTATAAATCGCCGCGCAGTCGATGGCCAGCACCGCGCCGGGAATCAAACGCTGAGAGATACCGTTGAACGCTTCTGAAAGTTCAGCAACGAACATGCGTACGCCCTGGGTGATGATGAAAATAGCGACGGCGAACGAAAAACCAGTTTGCAAGATATAGACCGTCCAGTGGGTTTTACCCGCCATCGCCTGAACCACATCAATGCCAAAAGAGAGCAGGATAGCGCCGAAGAAAATGGTCATCACAATCGCGGTAGAAACGATGTTGTCATGGAAGATATTCAGCCAACCTGGCAGCTTGAGATCTTCCACGCTCTCCTCTTTCTTACCTAAGTAAGGCGCGACTTTGTAGGCAATCCACGAGGCAAACTGCTGCTGGTGACCGATGGAAAAACCGCAACCGTCGGTCACTTCCTGGGTAGGCTTGTACATCATATTAGAGGTAATGCCCCAGTAGAGCGACACCAGCACCGCTGTACAGATGATGGTCGTCCACATGGAATAGCCAAAGATGTAGAAAGAAACGGCGATCAGGCCCGCCTGCTGGAACATGATGTGCCCGGTCAGCATGATGGTGCGAATACCGGTAATCCGCCGTAGCAGTACGTAACAAATGTTTAGCGCCAGCGCCAACAGCACGGCATACCCTACCCAGCTATAGGCATCCCCCATACGTTCGATGGTTGCCATCATGGAAGCATAGGTATCGGAAATCGCACCGTTGATACCGTAAACCTCGGACATCTTCGCCACCACCGGTTTGAACGTGCTGGTGAGAATGCCAGACCCCGCCTGCAGCAGCATAAAACCGATAATCGTTTTGATCGTGCCTTTAATGATAACGCTGACACTTTTACGCAACAGGATATAGCCAAGACAGGTCACAATACCCAGCAACAGCGGGGCGTTGGTCATAACCTGATTAAAAAAGACGGTAAAGATGTTGTAGAGGATCTCCATAACGATCTCCAGTAGACGAAGTTGCCGGGCTTTCCAGATGCCCAGGATGTTGTCCACTCACTGTAATTTTCAAAAGTAATCACAACAAGATTAAATTTGATTAAATGTGATGCAGTACGCAAATAATTACCACATTTAAAGAGTGGATAATTAAGCAGTGCGACGAAAAATACTCAATGTTAATTAAATCAATAAATTACAATAAACCCCATAGCGTAAAACCACCTAAAATCATTACATTACCTTTTCTGTCATTGGTGCAAAGCTCAAAAATCCCCCATTGCCAATATGAAAAAATAATGTCAGGATTAATCAAAACAAATCACACATTGATTCAATTTGATTAAACCTGAAGGTAAATGCGATGAGTAAAGTAAAAAGCATCACGCGTGAATCATGGATCCTGAGTACATTCCCGGAGTGGGGAAGCTGGCTGAATGAAGAGATCGAACAGGAACAGGTTGCACCAGGCACTTTCGCTATGTGGTGGCTTGGCTGTACCGGAATTTGGCTGAAGTCAGAGGGCGGGACTAACGTCTGCGTCGATTTTTGGTGCGGTACGGGTAAACAGAGTCACGGTAACCCGCTGATGAAAACCGGCCACCAAATGCAACGTATGGCAGGGGTGAAAAAACTGCAGCCGAATCTGCGCACCACACCGTTTGTTCTTGATCCGTTTGCCATTCGACAGATCGATGCGGTACTCGCGACGCACGATCATAACGATCACATCGATGTGAATGTTGCGGCAGCCGTCATGCAGAACTGCGCCGACGACGTGCCGTTTATCGGACCACAAACCTGCGTGGATCTATGGATCGGTTGGGGCGTACCAAAAGAACGCTGCATCGTAGTGAAACCGGGCGACGTTGTTAAAGTAAAAGATATTGAGATTCACGCGCTCGACGCGTTTGATCGTACGGCATTAATCACCTTGCCTGCAGATCAAAAAGCGGCAGGCGTGCTGCCGGATGGTATGGATGCCCGCGCGGTAAACTACCTGTTCAAAACGCCGGGGGGGACGCTGTATCACAGCGGAGACTCACACTACTCCAACTATTATGCAAAACATGGCAACGAGCACCAGATTGACGTCGCGCTTGGATCCTACGGTGAGAATCCGCGTGGGATTACCGACAAAATGACCAGCGCCGACATGCTGCGTATGGCTGAAGCGCTGAATACGAAAGTGGTGATCCCCTTCCATCATGACATCTGGTCAAACTTTCAGGCTGACCCTCAAGAGATCCGCGTCCTGTGGGAGATGAAAAAGGATCGGCTGAAGTATGGCTTTAAGCCATTCATCTGGCAGGTAGGCGGCAAGTTCACCTGGCCGCTGGACAAAGATAACTTTGAATATCACTATCCGCGCGGCTTTGATGACTGCTTCACCATTGAACCAGATTTACCGTTTAAATCCTTCCTGTGATCCACACAAAATGCCGGGTCATCCCGGCATTTTTCCCTTTTACTTTAGTATTTCCAGGCTATTTCAAATATCATCTTTTCAAATCAATTTGTATCGGAATAGCTCATGACTGAAGCACAAAGACATCAAATATTGCTGGATATGCTGGCGCAGTTGGGCTTTGTTACCGTTGAGAACGTGATTGAGCGTCTGGGGATTTCACCCGCAACGGCCCGTAGGGACATCAACAAACTCGACGAAAGCGGCAAACTCAAGAAAGTCCGCAACGGCGCAGAAGCTATTACGCAGCAGCGTCCGCGCTGGACGCCAATGAATTTGCACCAGGCGCAGAACCACGATGAAAAAGTACGTATTGCCAAGGCGGCATCCCAGCTTGTGAATGCGGGTGAAAGTGTGGTGATCAACTGCGGATCGACCGCTTTCCTGCTGGGTCGTGAAATGTGCGGCAAGCCAGTGCAGATCATCACCAATTATCTGCCGCTGGCAAATTATCTGATCGACCAGGAGCATGACAGCGTGATCATCATGGGCGGGCAATACAACAAAAGCCAATCCATCACGCTTAGCCCGCAAGGCAGTGAAAATAGCCTGTATGCCGGACACTGGATGTTTACCAGCGGTAAAGGGTTGACCGCGGACGGACTGTATAAAACCGATATGCTGACTGCGATGGCCGAGCAGAAGATGCTTAACGTGGTGGGCAAACTGGTGGTACTGGTCGACAGCAGTAAGGTCGGTGAACGCGCGGGGATGCTGTTCAGCCGCGCCGATCAAATCGATATGCTCATTACCGGTAAAAACGCGAACCCTGAAATTCTGCAACAGCTTGAAGCTCAGGGCGTAAGCATTATGCGCGTTTAAAGGTGCTGGCGAAAAAATGTTACCGTCGCAGCCAGCGCTTCAGGCGTAATGCGATGGCGCACGCCCGCTTCCCACAGGCAGGTCAGATTATTGTCCAACCCTGCCTGAATCAGCGCCTGCTGTAAGCGGTAGGTTTCAACCGCCGGTACCACATCGTCTTCTTGTCCATGCCACAGCAGCAATGGTCTATCGGCCAGACGTTGCAGTTGATGCGTAACATCCCATTCGGCTAGCGGATCAATAACGGCATCGAACTCTGCCTGCTGCTCTGGCGTCTGGACCTGCAAAGGAGGAAAAAGCGTATGCGCAAGACGGGTGAAATAGCCTGAACCCATCAGGCTGGCTACACATTTAACCTCAGTGTGGCGAGCCATAATGCCCAACGCCGTCATTCCCCCCATGGATGCTCCCGCAACAGCAAGTCGTTCATCTGATAACCAATTTTCCGCCACCAGCGCCGCACGTAACGTCGTAAATTCCTGCATGTTTTGCTGCAATATATTCCAGAAGCGGAACATTCGCTCCTGAGCATTACCGTTAAAGCGGACACCATGGTCGGGCGCATCTGGCATGACGACGCGAAATCCGGCCTGAGCCAGAGCAACGGCAAAATAACTGTAGACCAGACTTGAAGATGTAAATCCGTGGTAGAAGATAATGCATGGGAGTGAACTTTCACACTTGCCTGCCGGAACGGCGTGCAGGACAGGGATACCAGCCAACTGTCGTGTTTCAATTTCGATCATTTGTCGCCTCTTTCTTTCTGGTATGCCATGCAGCAATACTTAACGCAAGCGAATGTGTTCGGCAATGATTCATAATGTTGAGAACTGGGTTACGCTTTCACAACATTTTCATTCGAAAATCGCGTGAGAGATAACAATTCGGGAACATTCCCCTAAAGGGAAATTGATAAGGCACTACACTATGGATATCAGGAAACGAGATAGAGTTATGCGTCAGTTTGCCTCTTTATTGTTGGTGGTGTTTTTAAGCGCCTGTAGCGTGCTACAGGGAACTCCGCAACCCGCACCACCCGTTGCCGACCACCCGCAGGAGATTCGCCGTGACCAAAGTAATGGGTTACAGCGAATAGGGACGGTTAGCTCGCTGGTAAGAGGCTCTCCGGATGATGCGCTGGCAGAGATCCGTGCCAAAGCCGTCGCGGCTAAAGCTGATTACTACGTGGTTTTATTAGTGGATGAAACCATCGTGACAGGCCAATGGTATTCACAGGCAATTTTGTATCGTAAATAACATTGGGTTGAAATTTAGTCAGCTTTACATTGCTTTGCGCCCCTATGCGTTTACCTGTGCACAATAAACCAACAGCAGGAAGCTTGCGGTTTATTATCGCGATGGAATGCCCTGCCGTGTGTAGGGGGACGAATAATGGAGCTGACGATGAAACAAACACTTGCCTTATCCTCACTGCTGCTTTCTGCCGGACTGGTAGGTACTACGGCGCAGTCTGCCGAGTTCGCCAGTGCTGACTGCGTTACGGGCCTGAACGAAATTGGCCTGATCTCTGTCAGTAACATTGCTGGGAATCCGCAGGATGTAGAACGTGTAATCGCGTTAAAAGCGGATGAACAAGGTGCCTCATGGTATCGGATCATTCAAATGTACGAAGACCAGCAGCCCGATAACTGGCGCGTACAGGCCATACTTTATGCGTAACAGATTGCCGGATGGCGTAAACTTATCTGACCTGGACTGAGCGTAGGCATGATAAGACGCGCCCGCGTCGCCATCAGGCAAGTTATTACCGTAATCCCCCCGTTGCCCGCAGGAGCAAATCGTTCAGCACCTGTTCAGACAATCGTAGTCCGCCCCGCGTATCGAGCATCATTTGACACCAGGCCTGCGCCACTGGCGGAGAGGCATAGCGCAACATCTGTGCCCCGCAGCCGAGCAAGAACAGTTGCTGCGTAATCTCCCGTCCCAACTCCTCGCTGGGTTTACGTAAACGTTGCTGTAGCTGACGTACCATTCGATCGTAATGCCGATCTTGCCCCTTTACCTCCGCAAAAGCTTCGCTGAGCATATCGTAGATGCCAGGTTGTTTTGTCAGTACCCGCAATACATCAAGGCACATAATGTTACCGGAGCCTTCCCAAATACTGTTTACCGGCATCTCACGATACAGCCGCGGCAGCTCGCTCTCCTCGCAATAGCCAATCCCGCCCAGCACTTCCATCGCCTCTGCCACAAACGGCATACCGGCCTTGCAAATGGAGAATTTCGCTGCTGGCGTAAACAACCTGGCCCACAGCGCTTCTTTGACATCAGCACGACGGTCCCAGGCCCGCGCCAGTCGGAACAATAACGCCGTCTGTCCTTCTAACTGGAGCGCCATTCGACCTAATACCTGACGCATCATCGGTTGTTCAATCAATGCCTTACCAAAAACCTGTCGCTGATGCGCATGGTAAATCGCGACGGAAAAAGCACGCCGCATCATGCCGTGACTGCCGAGCGCGCAGTCAAAACGCGTCATCCCGCCCATTTTCAGGATATGGCGGATACCTTCCCCTTCGTCACCCAATAGCCAACCAATCGCATCGTGGAATTCAACCTCGCAGCTGGCGTTGGATCGGTTGCCTAACTTATCTTTGAGTCGTTCAAAACGAATCGCATTCCGGCTCCCATCAGGTAAAAATCGCGGTACAAAAAAGCAGGATAAACCGCCCTTTGCCTGAGCCAACACCAAATGGGCATCGCTTTGCGGCACGGAGAAAAACCACTTATGTCCGACCAGCCGATACGCGCCGTCTGTAAGACGTTCTGCCTGAGTGGTATTGCTCAGCACATCTGAACCACCCTGCTTTTCGGTCATTCCCATGCCGATTAGCAGCCCACGCTTTTGCCCTCCGGGCAGTAAATGCGAGTCATAACGGTCGCTTAGCAGCGGCGTCAACCAGTCGCGAAATTGTGCAGGTAACATTTGGATCAACAGCGGCGTGGCGGCAAACGTCATAGTCACCGGACACAACGTACCCGCTTCCACCTGTGCATGCAGCATGAAGCGGGCCGCCCGGGCAACAAATGTTCCCTGCCTCGCGTCTTCTTCCCAGGCCAGATTATGTACGCGGTTGGCGCACAATCCCTGCATCAGCATATGCCAGGCTGGATGAAAACGCACATCATCCAACCGCTGCCCCTGCGGGTCGTAGCGCAACAGTTCCGGTGGATAAGCGTTAGCCAACCGACCCAATTCGAGCGACTCGGCAGTCCCTAACTGCTGACCAATACTGGCGAGAAGATCGCTGTCCCAGGCCGCGCCTTCGCGATTGACCGCTTCGCACAGAGCCCCATCCGACAGGTACAAATTGCTGTTATTGAGCGGTACAGGTTGGTTAAAAACGGTATGCGTTTGCCAGTGCATTGTGTCTCCCTCCGTCAATGGCCCTCGCCTTAAGTATGGTCAGAACCTCATTATTCGCGACGGAGGGAGATCACAAAAGTGCGGTTAGCCCGCAATATAGTGAGGGACGAAACGAGAAGTATCTTTAGTGATCAACGTATTGTCCTCGCGGATCCCCATACCACAGGCTTCATCATCCACGATCCAACTGCCGATCAGCGTATAGCTGTCGCCAAAGTGCGGTAATGGCTGAAATGCCTGATAGATCATCGGCTCTTCGGCGTAGTCCCCCTCAGCATGTTCAACGACCTGCTGCTGACCATTAAAAATGGTGACGTTTCCCCCCTCCCGAGAAAATATCGGTTTGCGCACATAACTTTTACCAGCCGCAATTTGTGGCGTTTCACCATCAAACCAGGCGGGAAGCAGATTAGGATGGTTGGGAAAAAATCGCCACAGCAAAGGCATCAGCCCTTTATTGCTGAGCACACTCTTCCACAACGGCTCAACCCACTGTTCTCGGCGATGGCGCAGTAAGGGACCATTTTCATCGCGCATCATCCACTCCAGGGGATAGAGCTTAAAGGCGCGACGAACGACGTTATCGTCCAGATCCGTGAGCACGCCGCCGACGCCAAGCCCCAGTTCTTCGACATAAATAAATCGTGACTTTTGCCCAGCCTGCTGCGCGCAATCCTGTAAATACAATACCGTGGTCCGATCTTCATCGGTATCTTCGCAGCAGCAGAAATAGAAGGGCTCGGGACTATAAAGCTCAGCAAAACGAGAGATCAGCCGCTCCTGAATAGCGTTGTACTGGTCGGCATCGCGCGGGATCACTCCGCTACGACGCGCATCTTCCAGCCATAACCACTGGAAATACGCGGACTCGTAGAGCGACGTTGGCGTATCGGCGTTGTACTCCAGCAGCTTGACCGGGGCGTTATTCCCGCACCAGACAAAATCCATGCGGCCATACAGCGAAGGATCGCGATCGCGCCAGCTTTCGGCAATCACATCCCAGTACAGGGGCGGGATCGCCAGTTGCTGCATAATCTGTTCGTCTTTAACTGCCCGCTCGACGACATCCAGACACATCTGGTGCAATTCTGCGGTAGGCTTTTCGATCTGCTCTTCCACTTGCCTGAGCGTAAAGCGGTATGCCCGACTCTCATCCCAGTAGATTTCGTCATCGATAATATGAAAATCGAAACCATGATCGTAGGCGATCCTGTCCAGAGCGGGGCGCACAGGGACATCATGTCGCAGCATCGTTAACCTCCCCAGTGCCCGCGTGCGCTGGACGAACGTCCGTAGCCACCGCGTGAAACTGTCGAGACTTTTTTCGTCGTATAGCTATGGCTGGTTGCGGTATCACTCTTTCCGCTACCGGAACGCCAACTGTAATCTCCGGAAGGCGTACGCCAGACCGGGCGTGAAGCATAAGAAGAACCGCCGCTGCTGTAGACATACTGCTCGTCGCGATCCTTACGAATAATGCGGCTGAGTAAAAAACCGGTGAATACCGGCACCCAGCTTTGATCGGTGCTATCGAGATAGCAGTCACCAAACTGCGTCTGACAACTCTCCTTGCTCATTTGCTTCGGCAGATCAGCGTAAAACTCTGATTTCGCATTGTTCCAGCCATCGGCACAAACGGTGGCGCTATTGCCACCGTCAATGCATTCGTTCACCGTGGAGTAAAAGGTACCGTCACCGTCGTTATCGGTATTATCGTCGTCTGTGCATCCTTTAAGGATAAAAAATGCCGCTCCGCCCATAATGGCCAACGTCAGATATTTTCCGCTGTAGCGGCTGCGTTTTTTTGCAAAAGGATCGACCGGGCGTCCGATTCGCGTGATGGAGGAATGCCCTGACGTCCTGTTTTTGTTTCCGGATTTGCGTATTCTTGCCATGATCGTCCATTACCATGTCATGCAGGCGGCGTTAAAAATGCCCCCCGCCAGGGCAGCGGTCCCCATAAACATTCCCGCTGCGGTATTGTGATTAATAATTTTCTCACTCAGTGCTGGCATGTATAAACGCACGCCGCCGTAGATAATGAGTTGAATTACCAGCGCAATTGCCCCCCAACAAAAATAATCCGGGATGCTAACAGCATTTATTGCCGCGCTGGATAACGGAATAACGTAGCCCAGCAATGTACCGCTAAAGGCCAGCGATGCTGCCGTATTATTATTTTTAATCAGCTGCCATTCATTGTGCGGTGTAATCTTTGAATAGATGATAAGAAAAATTATCACCATGGCTGCACCAATAAAAAAATAGGCGCAAAAAGCCAGTAATGAATCCAGTATATGCATTGTAACCATCCCTAAAATTAACCAATAATATCAAGCGATGTTAATGAAATATCTACACCCAGCGCCCGCGAAAATACCCACTCAGGCTCTCCCTGCTCATTGAACGACTCTTCACCGTTTAACAACAGGTATTCCCACGTATCATCTGTAACCTGCCGCTGGTAGCCCATAGTAAAATTATGTACATCCCATGTGGCATGCTGATGATTTTCCACTTTCTCCAGCATATAAACCGGTTCAATATTCCCCGGCTCTTCATCGTTAAAAAAGCGCTGCCAGCATATTTCCTGCCAGCTCAGCGTCGGCGTACCTATTGCGGACGGGCTAATGGCAGACTGCCAGTGTTTTTTCTGTGAAATCCCGTAACTTTCTTCATAAACAAAAAATTTGATATCGTCGATATCATCAATATCTGAGCCGCCCGTGGTATTGATTTGCAGAAACTCCTCTCCAGACGTGTAGTAGCGGAAAATCTGGCTTCCTCCTCCCAAATCAATATGGCTAACCGCGGCGACGGTGTACTCCTCACCAGGTAATTCGATCAGCAAAGACTCTTCCAGCAGGCGAAACGCCAGCGTATTGAGCGTAAACCCTGCATTCAGATGTAACCCCAACGGCCCGCGTACTGGCGCATCGGCAGCAGCTTTACCAAATAAACGCTGGAAAAAACTCGTCATTATTTTCCCTCTATCTCCAGCCATGCAATCTCTTTCGCCAGAATGCGGCTATTACCTATCAGATGCAGCCACATACCTCCTTTTACCTCTGTCGAAATGACCGGATTTAATTCCATCCCCCGACCATTTTTACAGCTGCTAATCCCCAAAACCGTGGCATCGTGACGAAGCTTCATATAGCGCATGAGGTCGCCATAACGAATTGAAACCACCTCTTCAGGTATTGGCACGGCAAACCCCGTATCACCCAGCATGGGATTCATGATGGATGCGACCGACTGCGAAGACCCTGGGTCCTGAATGGAGCGAGAAAGCTGCTCAGCGGAGAGATTGCGCACAATTTCAATGCGCGGACAATGAACTTCCAGCAATCCTGCGTAACGCTCATCTTCCATATAAGCAACAACATGGCATTGTTCAGGAATGGAATCTACCAGTGAAAGCGCGATGGTAAACGTGAGTTCATCTGTACGAGCAAATATGATCACACTCTGGCAATTGCATAACCCCATGCGAGCATGCTCTTGCGGGTCATTAAAATTACGGATACGAATGAAATCAACCCAGTTATTTCCTGATAAAGGATGCTGAATATCATCTGATTCACACAGGAGCACCCGCTCAAAAGCGCGCCGGGTGTCATACAGCAACAGCGATATCATTTTTTCCGTCTGGTGGCCTCGCCAACCGACCACCAGCATATGGTTACGCAAATGCTGATAATCTCCCATCCCCATCATTCCTTTCGCTAACATCCCTTGCACCAGGCCGATAACCTTTCCCATTAATGCGCCAAATAAACCAACGCTGACAGGAATTTGCCAGATCGCTGTAAAAATCCGACCTGCCGCAGTTTGCGGACTCATGTCACCAAAACCCAACGTAGAGCCGACGACTGAGCAGTAATAAATAAAGTCGCTCAGACGACCAACCAGTACCGCCTCACCAAGTAACCTCAGCACCAGGTAACAAAACAGATACTGCCCTGCGAATAACCCCAGTAATGCAGGCCAGGTCAGTCTTGAAAGGTGCCGTTGGCACGTTTTGATGACCCAGGTGAACAGCATTACTCGCCTTGCTGACGCTGCAGTCGTGCCAGGACATCCTGAGCCGAACTTTTATTGGTCGCCCCAATGCCAGCTTCGGCCAGCTTCTCGTCGAGGTCACGCCCATCGGCAACCTTTTCGAGTTGCGCAGCGGTATCCAGACGAGCCTGACGCTCTGCCTGCCGCGTTTGCAAACGCTTGAGCGACTCTGCGGCTGTAGACACGCTGGAAGACGCGCCCACTGTCGATGTAGTCACCGCCTGTTGGGCGCGCTGCATCGCTTCTGTTGCCTTTACCACCTCAAGCTGCTGTTCGAACTGCGCAATCCGTTGTGAGGTTGCGTTCACCGCTTTCTCAATGCCATCGCGCGACGCCTCAATGTTAGTAAGTACTTGCTCTTCAGCTGAAATCATATTCTCAAGGCGGGCAATCTCTTCCGCAACTTCATTTATCAAAGATGGATCAACGTTTTTACTCAGCGCTTCCATCGCTCGCGTTTCCAGCGTGGATTTACGGTCGCGCAAATCTTTCAGTTTGTCGTTGCTGAGCTTCACACGCGCCAACAGATCAACCGGTGATTTTCCCGCTTTATCCAGTTCACCTTTCGCGTCACGAATATGCTGCTCCAGCATCCGCACACCCTGTGCTTCTTCAATTGATTCTTCCGCTTGCGAAATCATTGACTTGCCGAGGGTGAACAGACTTTTCAAAATTCCCATTAATAACGTTCCTTGTTATTCGTGCGTGTATTCTTCAGTGATTTCAGCCAGATCCAGCGCATTATCGGCTAACGTTTTCATTTCAAGGACAACATCGTCCAGAGATGAATTAAGCGACAGCGCGCCAAACGCAACGTAATATTCATCTCGCTGAACGCGAGAAATTCCCACAGAGGACAGCGGCAGCAGTTTTTGATGACGTAACAAAAAGAGATTGAATTCGTCATGGTGTTGAATATCATTCACCGGACAAATAATAGTTTCAATTATCATCTGGCGGGAAGTAAATAAAACGTTAAGCTGCAGATCGCCATAATCATCCATTTTAACTATTAAGGATTGCTCATCATTATGAGTTTTAATATTTAAATCATGGATATTCTGCAGCGCAGTAGCGAGCATTTGTGGAGTCCACACTATATATCTTCCATATATTGATTATTTAGGAATAAATAAAATGAATGTTATTTTTACTCGCTTATAATACCCGTTTTAGATAAAAAAAAACCATCCTAAATTGGATGGTTTGTCTGAAAATTAAATTTATCCGCGCTGGCGGACTGCTTCAAACAGGCAGATGCCCGTCGCAACTGAAACGTTCAGCGACGAAACGCTACCTGCCATCGGGATGCTGATAAGTTCGTCACAGTGTTCACGGGTCAGACGGCGCATACCTTCACCCTCTGCGCCCATCACCAGCGCCAGACGCCCGGTCATTTTGCTCTGGTAGAGAGTATGGTCGGCTTCACCTGCGGTTCCGACGATCCAGATATTCTCTTCCTGCAGCATACGCATGGTGCGTGCCAGATTAGTTACACGGATCAGCGGTACGCTTTCTGCCGCGCCGCAGGCCACTTTTTTCGCCGTCGCATTCAGCTGCGCAGAACGATCCTTCGGTACGATAACCGCATGCACGCCAGCAGCATCGGCGCTACGCAGACATGCGCCCAGATTATGCGGGTCAGTGACGCCATCAAGGATCAAAAAGAACGGCTGATCGAGTGTAGCAATCAGATCCGGCAGATCGTTCTCCTGGTACTGACGACCCGGCTTCACGCGAGCAATAATGCCCTGATGTACCGCACCCTCACTTTTCTCATCCAGGAACTGGCGGTTAGCCAACTGAATGACAACACCCTGTGCTTCCAGTGCGTGGATCAGCGGCAGCAGGCGTTTATCTTCACGACCTTTGAGAATAAAGACGTCCTGGAAGCGCTCAGGCGCACGTTCCAGCAGAGCCTGCACCGCATGGATGCCGTAAATCATTTCACTCATAAATGTACTCGTTAATTTTTTATGTGTAACGCGGGCAACGCGAAGTTGCCCGACTTACTGTTTATGGCTGTTATTGTGCGACTTTCTTTTTCGACGCACGTTTAGCTTTGGTGGCGGCAGCGATTTTAAGCGTTTTTGCCGATGGCTTTTTCGCTTTTTTGTCGCCTTTCTTTTCAGCCGTTTTCTTATCCGCCTGAGGTTTGGCTCTGCCTTTCTTCTCGCCGCGGAAAGCGCTGTCCGGCTCGAAATTCACCTTTTTGCCCATCTGACGACGTTTACCGGTATTTTTACCTGCATCACCTTTTTTCGCTTTTTCGCGCGCGGTTTTGCCTTCATTGCGCGGTGCACGTTCGCTGGAGATCAAACTGAAGTCGATTTTACGCTCGTCCATATTGACCGCTTCTACACGAACTTCCACCCGATCGCCCAGGCGATACATTTGACCGCTGGATTCACCCGTCAGGCGCTGCCCAACCTGGTCGAAACGATAGTAGTCGTTATCCAGGGAGGAGACATGCACCAGACCGTCGATAAACAACTCATCAAGACGGACAAAGAAGCCAAATCCGGTGACGCTGGCGATCACGCCTTTGAAGACATTCCCTACCTGATCCAGCATGAAGTCGCACTTCAACCAGTCAGAGACATCGCGCGTGGCTTCGTCAGCGCGGCGCTCGGCCATCGAACAGTGCTGACCCAGTTGCAGCATCTCTTCCATCGAATAATGGTAGCCACCCGTTTCCGTGGTGTTGCCCTTATGGCCCTGCTCCTGCGCCAGCAGATACTTAATCGCCCGGTGCAAGGAGAGATCCGGGTAACGACGGATCGGCGAGGTAAAGTGCGCATAAGATTGCAGCGCCAGACCAAAGTGTCCGCGGTTTTCCGGATCGTAAATCGCCTGCTTCATCGAACGCAGCAGCATGGTTTGCAGCATTTCAGCGTCAGGACGGTCAGCAATCGACTCCAGCAGCTCCGCGTAATCTCGTGGCTCCGGTTTGTTGCCACCTGGCAGCTCCAGCCCCAACTCCGCCAGTACGGAACGGAACGAGTTAATCGCTTCGGTCGTCGGCTTATCATGAATACGGAACAGCGCGGGTTCTTTGGCTTTCTCAACGAATCGCGCCGCGGAGATGTTCGCCATGATCATGCACTCTTCAATCAGTTTGTGCGCATCATTACGTTGTGTCTGCTCAATACGCTCAATACGGCGTTCAGCATTGAAGATAAACTTCGCTTCTTCACTTTCAAACGAGATACCGCCACGCTCTTCTCGCGCTTTATCCAGCACTTTGTAGAGGTTGTGCAACTCTTCAATGTGTTTAACCAACGGCGCGTACTGCTCACGCAGTTCCTGGTCCCCCTGCAGCATATGCCAGACCTTGGTGTAGGTCAGACGCGCATGGGAGCTCATGACCGCTTCGTAGAATTTAAAGCCGGTTAAACGGCCTTTCGACGAAATGGTCATTTCGCAGACCATACACAACCTGTCCACCTGCGGGTTGAGAGAACACAATCCGTTAGACAGCACTTCCGGCAGCATCGGAACAACCTGCGACGGGAAGTAGACGGATGTGCCACGGCTGCGGGCTTCCTGGTCCAGCGGAGTCGGCGGGCGAACATAATAGCTTACGTCAGCAATCGCCACCCATAAACGCCAGCCGCCGCCACGTTTCTTTTCGCAGTAAACCGCATCGTCGAAGTCACGCGCATCTTCACCATCGATAGTCACCAGCGGCAGTGAGCGCAGATCGACACGTCCGACTTTCGCTTCTTCCGGCACTTCTTCTTTCAGCCCGGCGACCTGTTTTTCGACCGCCTGCGGCCAGATATACGGGATTTCATGAGTACGCAGAGCCATATCTACGGCCATGCTGGTTCCCATGTTGTCGCCCAGGACTTCAACAATTTTACCCACCGCTTTGGTGCGACGAGTCGGACGCTGGGTCAGTTCAACCACGACCACAAAGCCCATACGCGCCCCCATAATCTCTTCCGGCGGGATCAGGATATCGAAGCTCAGGCGGCTATCGTCAGGGACAACAAACCCAACGCCTGCGTCGGTAAAGTAGCGACCGACAATCTGGCTGGTTTTTGGCACCAGGACGCGCACAATACGCGCTTCGCGACGACCTTTACGATCTGCGCCCAGCGGTTGTGCCAGTACCTGATCGCCATGAATACAGGTTTTCATCTGCTCGCTGGACAGGTACAAGTCATCTTTACGGCCTTCAACGCGCAGAAAGCCGTAGCCATCACGGTGGCCAATAACGGTACCTTTCAGCAGGTCAAGACGTTCCGGCAGCGCATAGCACTGGCGGCGGGTGAAGACCAGTTGTCCGTCACGCTCCATGGCGCGCAGGCGACGACGCAACGCTTCTTGCTGCTCTTCACCTTCAATGTTGAGTTCAGCGGCCAGCTCATCGCGGTTGGCCGGTTTTTCACGTTTAGTTAAATGTTCGAGGATAAATTCCCGGCTCGGGATAGGATTCGCGTATTTTTCTGCTTCGCGTTCCTGGAAAGGATCTTGTGACATTGAGGTTCCTCCATTGTCAGCTCTGGTGAAGATTTTCGTCACTCCACCAGCAATAATTTATAAAGCGGTTGATTTTCTTCAACCAAATCAGCAAGTGTGTAGTTGTCCAGTTCCGTGAGAAAACTTTGCACTGCCTTAGAAAGCGCCTGTTTGAGTCGACAGGCCGGGGTAATATGGCAAAACTCGCTGCTACAATTGACCAACGATAGAGGTTCGAGCTCGCGAACCACATCACCAATACCAATAGCTTTAGCCGGTTTACCCAAGCGGATACCGCCATTTTTTCCACGAATAGCAGTAACAAAGCCCGCCCGGCTAAGTTGATTGATTATTTTGACCATATGATTACGGGACACGCCGTAGACTTCTGTCACCTCAGAAATACTGGTCATACGTCCTTCGGGAAGTGACGCCATGTAGATTAGCGCACGTAATCCGTAATCGGTGAAACTTGTTAACTGCACATCAACCTCAGGAAAAGGGATAAAACGGATAAACCTGGTGGTATTAATTACATTGATGATAAACCAGCCACCAGCCAGGTCGCTAATTTATTTCAATTCAGGAAGGAAAAAAGCGAGGAACTTACGTGAATTTAAGCCGGATTCTAATACAAAGCGCTCCATCCGGCCTAAGATAGTGCAAGCGCAGCGCCATTCGACGCCACGCTATAACCAGAATTATGCGTCGAACGGGTCGCGCAGGATCATGGTTTCGGTACGGTCTGGGCCAGTTGAGATAATATCAATCGGCACACCGGTCAGTTCTTCAATACGCTTGATGTAGTTCAGTGCTGCCTGCGGCAGACCGCTACGTTCCTTCACGCCGAAGGTGGATTCAGACCAGCCCGGCATGGTTTCGTAAATCGGCTCAATACCTTTCCAGTCGTCAGCTGCCAGCGGAGTCGTGGTCACTTCACGACCATCTGGCATACGGTAAGCGACACAGATTTTCACCTCTTTCAAACCGTCCAGTACGTCCAGTTTGGTCAGGCAGAAGCCAGACAGGGAGTTAATCTGTACTGCGCGACGTACAGCAACGGAGTCCAGCCAACCGGTGCGACGACGACGACCGGTGGTCGCGCCATACTCGTTACCTTGTTTGCACAGGAACTCACCAACGTCATCAAACAGCTCAGTCGGGAACGGACCCGCACCGACACGTGTAGAGTAAGCTTTGATGATACCCAGAACGTAATCCACATAACGTGGACCCAGGCCGGAGCCGGTCGCCACACCACCTGCGGTAGTGTTAGAAGACGTTACGTACGGATAGGTACCGTGGTCGATATCCAGCAGCGTACCCTGCGCGCCTTCGAACATGACGAAATCGCCACGCTTACGCGCCTGGTCCAGCAGATCGGAAACATCAACAACCATCGAGGTCAGGATGTCGGCAATCGCCATCACATCATCCAGCACTTTCTGGTAGTCAACCGCTTCAACTTTATAGAAATTCACCAGCTGGAAGTTGTGATATTCCATCACTTCTTTCAGTTTTTCAGCGAAGGTTGCTTTATCAAACAGATCGCCAACGCGCAGACCGCGACGTGCCACTTTGTCTTCATAAGCAGGACCGATACCACGACCGGTAGTACCGATCGCTTTCTCGCCACGCGCTTTCTCACGAGCGTTATCTAACGCCACATGATAATCAAGGATCAGCGGACAAGCTTCAGACAACAGCAGGCGCTCGCGAACCGGGATACCACGATCTTCCAGTCCTTTCATTTCTTTCATCAGCGCGGACGGAGACAGCACAACACCGTTACCGATGATGCTGATGACATTCTCGCGAAGAATACCTGATGGAATAAGATGGAGGACGGTTTTTTCACCGTTGATTACGAGAGTATGGCCTGCGTTGTGACCACCCTGGTAGCGCACAACATATTTAGCCCGTTCAGTCAGAAGATCGACGATCTTCCCTTTACCTTCGTCACCCCATTGGGTGCCCAGTACGACGACGTTGTTACCCATTTTTCAAAATCACCGTTTGCTTAAAAATGGATTCTACCACCGCTTTTTCAGATATACAGCACTTTTTGCATGCGAAAATCCGCAAAATAGGCTACTAATTGATCAGCCAATCGTTTTCCTCAACATGTAGTAGACCACAACGCCCGCAACCACAAGACCTCCACCAAAACGACGTAAAGTATTTTCAGGAAGCTGCGCCATTGCGGAGATCATTTTCTTCCACGCGCCGGGATAAAGCATCGGTCCCAGGCCTTCCAGCACCAGAACCAGTGCGAGCGCCAGCAAAATTGTTGAATTCATCCATCGTCCTTTTATAAAAAGAAAACCACCGCATCCTGGGGATGCCGGTGGTTTTGCTGGTTTTTAAACCGCTGGAACGCTATTAGCGTGTCGCGGTATTCGGCGTCTTCATGTAGCGGAAGAAATCGCTGTCCGGGCTCATGACCATCACGTCCTGATTACCTTCGAAGCTCTTCTCGTACGCACGCAGGCTACGGATGAAGGCGTAGAAGTCAGGATCCTGGCTGAACGCATCGGCAAACAATTTAGCGGCTTCTGCATCGCCCTCACCGCGCATTATGCGGCCCTGGCGCTCAGATTCTGCCAGCGTTTTGGTGACTTCATAGTCTGCCGTCGCGCGCAGTTTTTCCGCTTCTTCCTGACCTTGTGAACGATGGCGACGCGCTACCGCTTCACGCTCAGCGCGCATACGGTTGTAGATAGCCTCGGACACTTCAGCAGGCAGGTTGATTTGCTTAATACGCACGTCAACCACTTCAATCCCCAATGCCGCCATACTGTTCGGGTTGATGACCGGTACTTTACCTTTCGTTTCAGCCTGAACACGCTCAGCCGCTTCGGCAATTGCGCTGTCCGCCGCCGGCGTCGCGACTTCATCTTCCGTGCCAGCAGAACCGGAGTTCAGCGCGTCACGCACTTCCAGGGTCAGACGACCGCGGGAGTCGGTAACGATGTCTTTCACGTCCAGACGACCAATTTCAGAACGCAGACGGTCAGAGAACTTACGTTTCAGCAGGACTTCTGCCTGAGAAACATCGCCACCGCCCGTTGCCAGGTAGTAACGGCTAAAGTCACTGATACGCCACTTAATGTAGGAGTCAACGATCAGGTCTTTCTTCTCTTTGGTGACAAAGCGATCGGCCTGGTTGTCCATGGTCTGAATACGCGCATCCAGCATCTTCACTGATTCAATAAACGGAATCTTGAAGTGCAGGCCTGGTGCAACAACCAGCGGCTTGTTTTCATCGTCACGCAGTACTTTACCAAAGCGCAGAGTAATACCGCGCTCGCCTTCTTTGACCACAAAGACAGACATGAACAGAACTACCAGAACGATGATGATAATCGCAATAACTGACTTACGCATCGTTATTCCCCCTGACGCTGGTAGTCGTTACGCTGCGCATTCGCGCGGCGTTGGTCCATAATATCGCCCTGACTGGTGGACGAAGTATTGCTTGCTCCAGTACTGGAAGTCGCTGCTGGCGGCAGACGCAGCAGGTTTGAACTGCTGTCAGTCTTTGCTGCCGGCGCACTGCCGCCCTTCAGCATTTGATCCAGCGGTAGAACCATCAGATTGCTGCCTTTATCGTTAACCAGGACTTTGCGGGTATTGCTCAACACTTTTTCCATGGTCTCGATATACAGACGCTCGCGGGTAATTTGCGGCGCGGCTTTATATTCCGGCAGAATTTTTGCGAAACGAGCCACTTCACCCTGTGCTTCCAGGATGGTTTGCGTTTTGTAAGCCCGCGCTTCTTCCAGAATACGCTGCGCCTGACCGTTTGCACGCGGCTGCACTTCGTTGGTGTACGCTTCTGCTTCACGAATGTACTGCTGTTCGTTTTCACGTGCTGCGATAGCATCGTCAAACGCGGCTTTTACTTCTTCCGGCGGACGTGCTGCCTGGAAGTTGACGTCCAGCAAGGTGATACCCATGTTGTACGGGCGGATCGTTTCTTCCAGTTCACGCTGGGTATCGCTACGAATAACGGTACGGCCTTCAGTCAGGATACGGTCCATAGTGTATTTACCGATAACACCACGCAGGGCGCTGTCGGTTGCCTGACGCAGGCTGTCATCCGCGCTGGTTACGCTAAACAGGTAACGCTGCGGATCGGTCACACGATACTGCACGTTCATTTCAACGCGTACGACGTTTTCGTCAGAGGTCAGCATGACGCCGGATGCGGCAAGTTCACGCACGGCTTCAACGTTAACCGGGGTCACTTCATCGATAAAGGTCGGTTTCCAGTTCAGACCCGGCTCAACCAAATGGCTGAATTTACCGAAGCGTGTCACCACGCCGCGTTCCGCTTCTTTAATGGTGTAGAAACCGCTGGCCGCCCAGATAATGACGATAGCTGCCGCTGCGATAGCAAAGACCCGACCGCCCAATTGAGGACGCGGGCCTTGCGATGAACTACCGCCGCCAGAACCAGTACCTTTACCGCCACCCAGACCACCGAGCTTTTTGCTCAGTTTGCGGAAGATATCATCCAGATCGGGAGGTCCCTGATCGCGACCACCTTTGTTTCCATTTCCCTCAGAGTTGCCGCCAGGTTTGCTGCTTCCCCACGGGTCGCGGTCTTGTCCGTTATTACCGGGCTGATTCCACGCCATTTTTGTGCTCCATATTTGTTATGCGATGCTATACCTGCGTCTTTTGCGCTGCCGATGCGTTGGCTACGTCCCTCAACTCCAGTCACATAGTTGACTATGCTGCTGGAGATTTCAGGACTTGCCGCCTTCCTGCCGCACAAAATCCACAAGGTATAGAGGCGAAAAAATCTTCAGGCCATATCCGTCAGATCAGACAACATAGTCTTCCAGTGCCGGTTCTTGTTTACAGAGGCGACGCCAGTCTACGATCGGCATACGAACCTGCAGACCTACGCTGCCGTCCTCCTCCATCCACTCTTTTTCTATTGCCTGAAGTTGATAAAACCGGCTTCTCAGACGCCCTTCCTGCGGCGGCAAACGCAACGTATGCTGCGCCACCTCACCGGAAAGTCGCTCAGTCAAAGCCTGAAAAAGCTGTGGTATACCTATTCCCGTTTGCGCTGAAACCCAAACGCGAATCGGTTTATTCTCTTCATCTCTGTCGATACGCGGCTCAAAATCTTCCAGCATATCGATTTTATTCATCACCAGCAGGGTCGGGATCTCGTGAGCATCGATCTCTTCGAGCACCGTGTCGACGGCCTCGATGTTTTCCTGCACACGAAAATCTGCTGCATCAATAACGTGCAGCAGCAATGTCGCCTGACGTGTTTCCTGCAGGGTGGCTTTAAACGCCGCCACCAGGTCGTGCGGTAAATGACGGATAAACCCTACGGTATCCGCCAGCACAGTTTCACCGACGTCCGCTACGTCTATTCGGCGCAGCGTCGGGTCCAGAGTTGCAAACAGCTGATCCGCTGCGTAAACCCGGGCTTCGGTAATCTGGTTGAACAGGGTGGATTTTCCGGCGTTGGTATATCCCACCAGTGATACGGTTGGGACATCCGCTTTCTTGCGCGACTGTCGCCCCTGCTCACGTTGCTTTTCAACTTTTTCCAGGCGCGACTGTATTTGCAAAATGCGATTACGCAGCAAACGACGGTCGGTTTCGAGCTGGGTTTCACCCGGACCGCGCAAACCAATCCCGCCTTTTTGCCTTTCAAGGTGGGTCCAGCCACGGACCAGACGCGTAGCCATATGGCGCAACTGCGCCAGCTCAACCTGCAACTTACCCTCATGGGTGCGCGCACGCTGGGCAAAAATATCTAAAATAAGGCCTGTCCTGTCGATAACAAGACACTGGCACAACTGTTCCAGGTTACGTTCCTGGGCGGGGCTTAGAGCATGATCAAAAATCACCACCGCAGCGCCAGTCGCTTTTACGGCTTCGGCAATTTCGATTGCCTTACCTTCACCAACAAAATACTTCGGGTGCGGTGCTTTACGGCTCCCGGTAATCACCTGCATTGCTTCGACACCGGCGGAAGAAACCAGAGATTCAAACTCCTGGAGGTCTTCCATATCTTTGTCTTGCGAAAAATAGATGTGTACCAGTACCGCCTGCTCACCGGCATCATAACGGTCAAACAAGCGTCAACCCCTTAATATGTATCAACGGGGAACGCAGGATCGCTGGCTCCCCGTGTGTAAAACAGCAGACAACCTTATTCGGTTTCTTCGCTGTCCTGTTGCGCAGATGAACCTTGCGCGTTGCTACCGTGATGGTAGTTGCTGCCAGTGCCGCCGGTGGCATTATTGCTGTGATGAGAAACCGGGCGAGACGGGACAACAGTAGAAATCGCGTGCTTATAAACCATCTGGCTGACCGTGTTTTTCAACAGGATCACGAACTGATCAAAAGACTCGATTTGACCTTGCAGCTTAATACCATTCACCAAATAAATAGAAACTGGAACACGTTCCCGACGCAGTGCGTTCAGGAACGGATCTTGTAAAGATTGCCCCTTAGCCATTCTCTCTTTTCCTTATATGCTTATTTGTACTTTGAACCTTTCGATTCTGAAAAATTGCGCACGATACGTTTCAATTGTACACATTCAGTTCGCGATAGCACCAACAACCTGTAATACTTCGTTTCGCGCCTGGTCAGGCTTTTCACTGTCAAGCCAATGCACGCCTTCCCAACCACGCAACCAGGTTATCTGTCGCTTCGCCAACTGCCTCGTGGCGCAAACACCTCTATAAACCATTTCATCGTATGAAATTTCGCCTTCAATGTATGACCACATCTGGCGATACCCTACACAACGAATGGAAGGCAAATCCGTATGCAAATCTCCTCGGGCAAAAAGCGCCCGGACTTCTGCTTCAAAACCTGAAGCTAACATCTGATGAAAACGCTGCTCAATTCGCTGATGGAGCAGTTCACGGCTCGCCGGGGCGATTGCAAACTGATGCACCTGATACGGCAAAGCATCTCCTGACGTTTGCGTCAGCTCCGTTAAAGTTTTACCCGAAATGAAAAAAACTTCCAGTGCCCGGGAAAGTCTTTGCGGATCATTTGGATGAATACGCGCCGCTGCCACTGGATCGATTTCCTGAAGCTGTCGGTGCAACGCGTCCCACCCAAGCTCTGCAGCCTGCTGCTCAATTCTGGCCCTGACTTCCGGGTCCGCCGACGGTAACGGCGACAGCCCTTCAAGCAAGGCTTTAAAATATAACATTGTACCGCCCACCAGCAGCGGGATACGCCCCGCAGCGGTAATATCGGCCATCTCGGCTAACGCATCGCGGCGAAAATCCGCCGCAGAATATGCTTGCGACGGATCGCGAATATCCAGCAATCGGTGCGGCGCAGCCTGTAATTCATCTGCATCAGGCTTGGCTGTGCCGATATCCATCCCTTTGTAAATAAGGGCGGAATCAACGCTTATCAACTCTATGGGTAAAACTTTACGCAATTCAATTGCCAGTGCCGTTTTACCAGAGGCCGTTGGCCCCATCAAAAAAATCGCCTTTGGCAGGCTCGCCTTACGGGTATCACTCATGTTTCAGGGCATTCATTACCGAATGTAAATCAACGGGTTGTAACAGACCACCCGGCGGCGCCTTCACGAGTTGTGGGCAAAGCCGCTCAACATCCGCTAACAGCGTAATCGCCTGAGCCATGCTCCACTGAGGATGCTCGCTCATCAGGTTACGTGCAATCCACTGTGCAATATTGCCCGGTTCGAATACGGACTGCTGCGCCAGGTAGCCTATCAGTTCAGGAATCAAGATTTGTAAATTTTGTTGGCGTAAGGGTAAAGGCACCGCCCGGATGGTCACATGCTGTGCATCCAGTTGAAATTCAATGCCCAGCTCAGCCAGTTGGCCCTGCCCTTTTTGCAGCGCCGCTTTTTCATCGGCGGTGACTTTTAAACGTAAAGGGATCAGCAACGGCTGGGCGCAAACGGTCCCCTGGTCTGGCGTTAACTGCGCCTGACGCAGCCAACGTTCCGCCACCGGTAATGCCAGCAACCGAATATGACCATCGCATTCGAGTAACGCGCAGTCTGCGCCGACAATCGTTAGCACCCGTCCAAAGCCCTGAGCGCTGCCGGTCAGCGGTGCCGATGGTGTTTCAGAGACCGGCGTTTTACGCGGCGGAGCCGGCGTCTGCAGCAGTTGCTGATAAATTTCACCCTGCTGCTTTTGATATCCAGGTTGGGCATGAGGCCAGCTAGCCGCCTGACGGCCTGCGCCACCAGCGGACGCGGAGTAACGCGGTGTCGCAGGTTCACGCACGGGAGCCGGTTCGGCAAAATGGTTACGTCCGGCGGCAACGCGGTTTTCAGGAATGTGCCTTGGGGCGGGTTCATCGTCATCAGCCAACGGCAGCGACGTTTCAAGCTGCTGTTGCAGAACACTCAACACGCCCTGATAAATAAAATCGTGCACCAGGCGGGACTGATGAAAACGGACCTCATGTTTGGCCGGATGTACGTTAACATCCACCTGATGCGGGTCGATTTCCAGATACAACACAAAAGCGGGTTGCTGATCGGCTCCCAGCTTATCTTCACAGGCCTGACGAATAGCATGGTTGATCAGCCGATCGCGCATCATCCGGCCATTCACATAGCAGTACTGGATTTCCGCCAGCGCTGCCGTTGTGTGGTTAGGATCGGCCACCCAGCCGCGCAACGTTAAATCGCCATGCTGCCATTCAATCGCCAGCGCATGTTCCAGAAACGGCGTGCCGCAAATCGCGCCCAGTCGGCGCTCTTTCTGTCCATCAGCAGCCACTGCACGGTACTGGCGTACCACTTTACCGTTGTGTGACAAATTAATCGTCACATCAAAACGTGCCAGGGCAATGCGACGAATAATCTCATCAATATGATTAAATTCGGTTTTTTCGGTACGCATAAACTTGCGCCGCGCCGGGGTGTTGTAGAACAGATCTAACACCTCCAGTGTGGTTCCCACTGGATGCGCAGCAGGTTTTACCGTCACATCCATGTCGCGCCCTTCAGCATAGGCTTGCCAGGCCTCAGGCTGCTCTTGTGTGCGCGACGTCAGGGTTAAACGAGAGACGGAGCTGATACTGGCCAGCGCTTCGCCGCGAAATCCGAGGCTCACGATGGCCTCGAGATCGTCAAGCGAGGCAATTTTACTGGTGGCATGGCGCGCCAGCGCTAACGCCAACTCGTCTTTTTTAATCCCGCAGCCGTTGTCACGAATACGGATAAGCTTCGCACCACCGCGCTCTATATCAATATCAATGCGCGTCGCACCAGCATCAATGCTGTTTTCCACCAGCTCTTTCACCACTGACGCAGGCCGTTCTACCACCTCGCCTGCGGCAATCTGGTTCGCCAGCTGTGGCGGTAGAACCTGAATCGGCATGGCTAATCCTTAATTTGTTAACGTGTTACCAGGCGATACAGCACTGGCGGTTTGCGCCTGTGCGCCCTGCGGCCCAGTTTGCATTGGGTGCGCCTGGAAATAGTTACGCAATCCTTTGTAAATCGCCTCGGCCAGCTGCTGCTGATAATCATCACTCGCCAACAGACGCTCTTCGCTGTTGTTACTGATAAAGCCGGTTTCAACCAGCACTGACGGGATATCAGGCGAACGTAATACCCCCAGACTGGCATGTTCAGGACGACGCTTATGCATCGAGCCAATACGTTCTAACTGGCCGATCATGCTGGTCGCCACATCATACCCGACACGTTGCGAATGGCCGAATTGCAGATCCAGCACGGCCTGACTGAGATAAGGATCGGACTGACTGTTTGCCAGCACATCGCCCGCGCCGCCCAAAAGCTCTGATTGCTTCTCATGCTGTTCCAGCCAGCCGGCCATCTCGCTGTTTGCCCGACGGTTTGACAGAACCCAAACGGAAGCGCCGGTGGCATCCCGGTTTGGCGCGGCATCCGCATGAATAGAGACCAGGAAATTGGCATTTTGTTTACGCGCGACGTCTGAACGCCCCATCACCGAGATAAAGTAATCGCCATCACGGGTGAGTACGCCTTTAAACATCGGGTCATCATTGAGCAAACTACGCAGTTTGCGCGCCACGGCAATCGTGACGTTTTTCTCACGCGTACCGCCAGGGCCAATCGCCCCCGGATCCTGCCCGCCGTGTCCGGCATCAATGGCAATAACCACTTTATCACCGCTGCTGGTGCTGGCGCGCGCCGCAGGTCGTGTGGAGGTATTACTGTTGGTCACCATCGTGGTGCGATCGTTTTCCGCTTTAAACGGGTTACGCGCAGGTTCGGCAGGACGAGGGGCGACAACCGGCGTTTCAACACGCTTAGCAACCACTGGAGGTGGAGGCGGCGGCGCATCTGCTTTGATGGTAAACACAACGGTATAATTGCCACCGTTCTGACGTTTAACGGCTTCAGCTTTGCCGTTCTCGGTTAAATCCACTACCAGGCGCAGAGACTGCGCATCTTTTGGCGTGCCGGAACGGATAGATTTCACCAGATTATTGCCGCTAAACAGCAGTGGTAAACCCTGAATCACACCAGTTTGTTTAATATCAAACGCGACGGTGCGTTTCCCGTCCTGGGTCACGGCGTATTCAGGATCGCCAATAAAGCTCAGCGTGATCCGCGCCTGTTGATCGCCATTGGAAACCTGAAGATCGGAGAGACTGGCGGCCCCTGCCTGCGTGCACAGCAGGACCAGGGTTGCCATCAGCCAGTTTCTGATGCAATAAATCATCCCGCCACCCTTAAGGTTATTCGGCTAAACGCGCCAGCAATAATTCACCCGATGAGGAGACTGCGCTTACGCGCGCCTCTCGACCTTGCGCCTGATATTCAATGTGTATTTCGACGTCCGGGTCTGGCAACACACCTTTACCTTGTTGCGGCCATTCCACCAGGCAGATGGCATCATTGGCAAAATAATCGCGGATCCCCATAAATTCCAGCTCCTCCGGGTCCGCAAGTCGGTACAGATCGAAGTGATATACCATCAAGTTATCGAGTGAATAGGGTTCAACCAGCGTGTAGGTGGGGCTTTTTACATTACCTTTGTGGCCTAACGCCTGCAGGAATCCCCGGCTGAAAGTGGTTTTACCCGCCCCCAGATCGCCGTACAAATATATAACCGTCGCGCCGTCACAGGCTTTGGCTACCCGCAGTCCCAGGTCTAAAGTCGCCTGCTCATCAGGTAGTGGAATTACTCGATTCATCATGATAAACGTCAATCACATCAGGGTTAACAATACGCTGTAGCGTGGTAAAGAGATCTGTCGCCAGCATGCCGCGCGTACCAAAACGCGCCGCCAGCACATCCGCCGCCGCTCCGTGCGCAACACATCCCGCACATGCTGCATCATACGGGGTAAGCTTCTGTCCGAGCAATGCGCCAATAATACCGGAAAGCACATCACCCATTCCGCCGCTGGCCATCCCTGCATTGCCAGTATCAATAATACCTAACTCAGCTTGTTCAGCAGCAACAACCGTACCCGCGCCTTTCAGCACAACCACGCCTCCGTACCGTTTTACCAGACGTTGCGCACAAAGTAAGCGATCGTCTTCAATTTCTGCAATGGAACAGCCCAGCAGCCGCGCGGCTTCGCCAGGATGCGGCGTGATCACGCGATTGTGACGTTTATCGGGGTTGATTGCCAGCAGGTTCAGCGCATCCGCATCCCAGAGTATCGGTTTGCGAAAATTCTCTACTTTTTGCAGCGCTTTTTTGCCCCACTCCTGCTGACCAAGCCCTGGTCCGATCACTACAACATCCGCCCATGCCAGGCTCTCTTCCAGAGTCTGCGGCGTCAGCGCATCGACCATCAGTTCCGGTCTGGCAGTCAGAACAGGCGCAATGTTCTCACTGCGCGTCAACACTTTGACCAGCCCGGCTCCCGCACGCAACGCCGCTTCACCGGCCATACGTATTGCGCCTGCCGTACCGTGGTCACCGCCAATAATCACCAGCCGACCGTGGGAACCTTTGTGTGAGGTGGGCCGACGTGGCTTTAGCCAGTGCGCAAGCTGTTGAGCATCAAAACGTTGCAGCGGCGCGTTCTGCCCCGCCAGCCAGTCGTCCAGCCCAAGAGCATTAACATGCAGACGTCCGGTGACATCGCGTGCTTTACCGGTGAGCAAACCTGGCTTGAGCGCCATAAAGGTAACGGTGTGCGCAGCGTGGATGACCGCACCCGGCGTCGCCCCCGTTTGCGCCAGCAGGCCGGATGGAATGTCGATTGCAATTGTAGGGGCTGGGTGGCTATTGGCACGTTCGATCAACGCCGGGAGAGGTTCACGCGGCGCGTTTTTTAAGCCAGTACCTGACAGCGCATCAATAATGACGTCCACGCTGTCTGGCCAGTTAATATCAGCAGCATGAATCACGCCACCAGCGTTAAGCCAGGCGTCGTGCGCCTGCTGTGCTTCCTCGGGGAGCGGTTTATCACTCTCGTGCGCCAGCAACGTAACATTAAAACCCTGCGCTTTGGCAAGCCTTGCCACCACGTAACCATCACCGCCGTTGTTGCCGTGACCGCAGAGCACCAGCCAGTGTTGGGCATTCGGATATGCCTTGCGTGTGACCTGAAACGCCGCCTCTCCCGCTCGTTGCATCAGCTCATACAACGTCAGCCCTAAACTGTCTGCTGCCTCTCGCTCCATCCGCCTGATGTCATCGGCGTGCCAGATGGAGTGTGGTATACTTGTGGGGTTTTTCTTCATTGTATGGTCCGTCATGTCAGAGCCCCTCGATCTCAATCAGTTAGCGCATAATATTAAGCAGTGGGGGCTGGAGCTTGGCTTTCAGCAGGTCGGTATTGCCGATACCGACCTCAGCGAAGCGGAACCCAAACTGCAGGCCTGGCTGGATAAACAATACCACGGCGAGATGGACTGGATGGCCCGTCACGGCATGATGCGCGCCCGACCTCACGAATTGTTACCCGGTACTCTACGCGTCATCAGCGTACGTATGAACTATCTTCCTGCTAATGCAGCCTTTGCCGGCACGTTGAAAAATCCCTCACTCGGTTATGTCAGCCGTTACGCGCTTGGACGCGACTACCATAAGCTACTGCGTAACCGCTTAAAAAAGCTGGGGGAGAAGATCCAACAGCACTGCGCTTCGCTGAATTTTAGACCTTTTGTCGATTCCGCGCCCATTCTTGAGCGTCCTTTGGCGGAAAAAGCCGGGCTTGGCTGGACAGGTAAGCACTCACTTATCCTCAATCGTGAAGCAGGTTCATTTTTCTTCCTCGGGGAATTACTGATCGACGTGCCCCTGCCGGTCGATGAGCCAGTCGAAGAAGGCTGCGGGAAGTGCGTTGCCTGTATGACCATCTGCCCAACCGGGGCCATCGTTGAACCCTATACGGTAGATGCGCGCCGCTGTATCTCGTATCTCACTATCGAACTGGAAGGCGCGATCCCGGAAGAATTTCGTCCTCTGCTGGGGAATCGAATTTATGGCTGCGATGATTGTCAGCTCATCTGCCCGTGGAACCGCTATTCGCAGTTGACGACAGAGGATGACTTCTCTCCCCGCAAGCAACTTCATGCCCCGGAGTTAATTGAACTGTTTAGCTGGAGCGAAGCGTGGTTTTTAAAAGTCACGGAAGGTTCTGCCATTCGCCGTATTGGCCACCTGCGCTGGCTGCGAAATATCGCCGTTGCGTTGGGTAATGCCCCATGGGATGAAGCGGTTATTCACGCGCTGGAAAGTCGAAGAAGTGAGCACCCACTTCTCGACGAACACATAGACTGGGCGATTGCTCAGCAAATTGAGAAGCGGAATGCCAGCGTAGTTGAGGTGCAGTTACCGAAGAAACTACGTTTGGTCAGGGTCATTGAAAAGGGTCTGCCGCGCGACGCATAAGTCATCCACAGCTTGTGTATAAAAATAAAAACACATTGATATTCAAGAGGGAAAAAATCGTCAAGTGATCGCATTAACAATTTGAAATGATAATTAATTCAATAATTTCAGATGGTTAAAATGATACTATTCACCCAGCGAAGTTTTTTGTATTCGAGGAACAATACCTGGACCTGTGGATAAGTCTGTTTACAAGAGTATGTCAATGACGAAACAAAACGCCCCCAACGCGATTAGTCGTTGTGGATATTTTTATTGGGGTAAGAATTTGGAGCGGGAAACGAGACTCGAACTCGCGACCCCGACCTTGGCAAGGTCGTGCTCTACCAACTGAGCTATTCCCGCTTGGGTGGTCTGTGCTTTATAAGCACTTTCAAATTTTGGAGCGGGAAACGAGACTCGAACTCGCGACCCCGACCTTGGCAAGGTCGTGCTCTACCAACTGAGCTATTCCCGCTTGGGTGGTCTGTGCTTTATAAGCACTTTCAAATTTTGGAGCGGGAAACGAGACTCGAACTCGCGACCCCGACCTTGGCAAGGTCGTGCTCTACCAACTGAGCTATTCCCGCAAATTTGTTGCTGTCGTAATTCGCATTTCTGCGTCGTTACGGGAGGCGCATTATACGAGAAATCCGTTTAGCTGCAACCCCCCTGAATACGTTTTTTTCGAAAATCCGTTCAAGTGATTACTTTACAATCAAGCTGAACAATTTAGCGTCAAAAACCCGGTGACGCAAGCCACCGGAGAACAAAATCAGAGCTTAATAAAATGTTCGCGATAGTAAGCAAGCTCGGCAACCGATTCACGAATATCGTCCATAGCCTGATGTGTACCCTGCTTGGTGAAGCCAGCCAGAATTTCCGGCTTCCAGCGACGCGCCAGCTCTTTGAGCGTGCTGACGTCCAGATAGCGATAATGGAAATACGCCTCCAGCTCCGGCATGTATTTAAACAGGAAACGACGATCCTGACCGATGCTGTTGCCGCAGATAGGTGATTTTCCTTCTGGAACCCACTCTTTCAAAAACGCCAGGGTGGCCAATTCGGCTTCACGATCTCCCATGGTGCTTGCCTTCACGCGATCCACCAACCCGCTACCGGTATGTGTACGTACGTTCCAGTCATCCATTAACGCCAGTTGTTCGTCGGATTGGTGCACCGCAATTGTCGGTCCTTCAGCCAGAATATTCAGGTCGGCATCCGTCACCAGCGTGGCGATCTCAATAATGCGATCGCGCTCGGGATCCAGGCCTGTCATCTCCAGATCGATCCAAATCAGGTTGTTTTCATTGGCACTCATGCTATTTTCCACCCTTCAGCGTCACATTCAGTGTGACTATATTCGTCTAAAATTGCGTGTATCATAAATGTTTTGCCCATCATGGGCGACCAGGAGCCAGTCCGATTGAGTAAGAATAAACTCTCCAAAGGCCAACAGCGCCGAGTGAATGCCAATCACCAGCGTCGTCTTAAAACGTCCACGGAGAAGCCAGACTACGACGACAACCTGTTTGGCGAAACCGCCGAAGGCATCGTTATCAGCCGTTTTGGCATGCATGCCGACGTGGAATCCGCTGACGGCGAGATTCACCGCTGCAATATCCGCCGTACAATTCGCTCGCTGGTTACCGGCGATCGCGTCGTCTGGCGCCCAGGTAAAGCGGCAGCAGAAGGTGTGAATGTCAAAGGCATCGTTGAGGCGGTACACGAGCGTACCTCAGTACTGACACGTCCCGATTTTTACGACGGGGTGAAACCCATTGCCGCCAACATCAACCAGATCGTTATTGTCTCAGCCATTTTACCCGAGCTGTCACTCAATATTATCGACCGGTATCTTGTAGCCTGTGAAACACTACACGTTGAACCAATTATCGTACTGAATAAGATCGATCTGCTGGATAGCGAAGGCATGGCCTTTGTTAACGAACAGATGGATATCTATCGCCACATTGGCTATCGCGTGTTGATGGTATCAAGCCGCACTAAAGACGGTCTGAAACCACTTGAAGAAGCATTAACCGATCGCATCAGCATTTTTGCCGGTCAGTCGGGCGTAGGGAAATCCAGCCTGCTTAATAACCTTCTCGGGCTGCAGGAAGAGATCCTGACCAACGATGTCTCCGACAACTCCGGCCTTGGACAGCATACCACCACGGCCTCTCGTCTGTATCATTTCCCGCATGGCGGTGACGTGATCGACTCCCCTGGCGTTCGTGAGTTCGGGTTGTGGCATCTGGAGCCGGAACAAATCACGCAGGGCTTTGTCGAATTCCATGACTACCTGGGCCACTGCAAATACCGCGACTGCAAGCATGATACCGATCCAGGCTGCGCTATCCGTGAGGCTGTAGAAAAAGGGGCCATAGCCGAAACTCGGTTTGAAAATTATCACCGCATCCTGGAAAGCATGGCGCAGGTAAAAACGCGTAAAAACTTTTCTGATACAGACAACTGACAACTAAGCTAAGCATCGCTAGAATCGACCCCCTTTTTTCAGGATCCGGCTCGTATGCCGGATCGGGAACAAATTATGGCCTGGAGGCTACCTTGTTAAACTCATTTAAGCTTTCGCTACAATACATTCTGCCGAAACTATGGCTCACTCGCCTGGCGGGTTGGGGTGCAAGCAAACGAGCTGGATGGCTAACTAAACTGGTTATCGATCTGTTCGTGAAATACTACAAGGTCGATATGAAAGAGGCACAAAAGCCGGACACCGCAAGCTATCGCACCTTTAACGACTTCTTTGTTCGCCCGCTGCGCGATGACGCACGCCCGATCAACACCGATCCAAACGTTCTGGTCATGCCTGCTGACGGTGTGATTAACCAGTTAGGTAACATTGAAGAAGACAAACTGCTGCAGGCCAAAGGACACAGCTATACCCTGGAAGCGCTGCTGGCCGGCAACTACCAGATGGCGGACAAATTCCGCAACGGTACGTTTGTGACCACTTACTTGTCTCCACGCGATTACCACCGTGTACACATGCCGTGTAACGGTATCCTGCGTGAAATGATGTATGTACCGGGCGATCTCTTCTCTGTAAACATCCTGACTGCGCAAAACGTGCCAAACCTGTTTGCACGCAACGAACGCGTAATCTGCTTGTTTGATACCGAATTTGGTCCGATGGTGCAGATTCTGGTCGGTGCGACCATCGTCGGCAGTATTGAAACCGCCTGGGCTGGCACCATTACCCCACCGCGTGAAGGCGTCATTAAACGCTGGACCTGGCCGGAAGGCGAAAGTGAAGGATCGGTGGCGCTGCTGAAAGGTCAGGAAATGGGTCGCTTTAAGCTCGGTTCCACCGTCATCAACCTGTTCGCACCGGGCAAAGTTAACCTGGTTGAGCAGTTGCAGGACCTTTCCGTGACAAAAATTGGCCAACCAATGGCCATCTCGACCGAGACTTTCGTGACGCCAGAGGCAGAACCTGCCCCGCTAACGAAAGAAGAGATCGAAGCAGAACACGATGCCAGCCCGCTGGTTGACGACAAAAAAGACGAAAGTTAAACATAGGAATCGCTGCTGTGCGCCTGATTATCACTTTTCTGATGGCCTGGTGCCTCAGCCTGGGGGCGTACGCTGCGACGGCCCCCGATGCCAAACAACTCACCCAGGAACTGGAGCAGGCAAAGGCGGCAAAACCCGCTCAGCCAGAAACCGTCGAGGCGCTCCAGTCCGCGCTGAATGCCCTTGAGGAGCGTAAAGGATCTCTCGAGCGCGCCCAACAATATCAACAGGTTATTGATAACTTCCCCAAGCTGTCCGCAACATTACGCGCGCAGCTTAGCAACCTGCGCGATGAACCGCGCAATGTGCCAACCGGACTCACCACCGATGCGTTAAACCAGGAGATCCTCCAGGTCAGCAGCCAGCTATTGGAAAAGAGTCGTCAGGCCCAGCAGGAGCAGGATCGCGCCCGGGAAATCGCCGACTCCTTAAGTCAGCTTCCTCAACAGCAAACCGATGCCCGCCGCCAGCTCAATGAGCTTGAGCGACGTATTGGTGCCGCCAACGCGAATCCCGCGCAGAATCAGGCGATGCAGGCTGAATCCGCCAAACTCAAAGCTCTGGTCGATGAACTGGAGCTGGCGCAGCTTTCCGCCAATAACCGCCAGGAACTGGCACGTATGCGCTCAGAGCTTGCGGAAAAACAGAGCCAACAGCTTGATACTTACCTGCAGGCTTTGCGCAACCAACTCAACAGTCAGCGCCAGCGTGAAGCAGAGCGAGCGCTGGAAAGCACCGAACTGCTGGCGGAAAACAGCGCGGGGCTGCCGGAAGGCATTGTTGACCAGTTCAAAGTTAACCGCGAACTGTCTCAGGCCTTAAACCAGCAGGCGCAGCGTATGGACCTGGTTGCCTCGCAACAGCGTCAGGCCGCCAGTCAAACATTACAGGTGCGCCAGGCATTGAATACGCTGCGAGAGCAGTCCCAATGGCTTGGGGTCTCAAATATGCTGGGAGAAGCGCTGCGCGCGCAGGTATCCCGTTTACCGGAAATGCCCAAACCCCAGCAGTTGGATACCGAAATGGCGCAGCTACGCGTGCACCGTATGCGCTATGAAGATCTCCTCAACAAACAGCCACAACTGCGTCAGATTCATCAGGCCGATGGACAACCGCTAACTGCTGAACAGAGCAGCATTCTCAACGCCCAGCTACGCACCCAGCGTGAGTTGCTGAACTCTCTGTTACAGGGTGGCGATACCCTGATCCTTGAGCTGACCAAACTCAAGGTCTCCAACAGCCAACTGGAAGATGCGCTAAAAGAGGTCAACGAAGCAACGCACCGCTATCTGTTCTGGACGTCAGACGTCAGCCCCATCTCGCTCTCCTGGCCTGTCGACATCGTTCAGGATTTGCGACGTTTGATCTCATTAGATACGTTTAATCAGTTGGGTAAAGCCAGCATCATGATGCTGACCAGCAAAGAAACGCTGCTACCGCTTTTCGCGGCATTGGTGCTGGTTGGCTTTAGCCTCTCTTCGCGCAAACATTTCACCCGTTTTCTGGAGCGTTCATCAGCGCGGGTCGGGAAAGTCACCCAGGACCACTTCTGGTTGACGATACGCACGGTTTTCTGGTCAATACTCGTCGCTTCGCCGTTGCCGGTGCTGTGGGCAACGCTCGGTTACGGGTTGCAGGAAGCCTGGCCTTACCCGCTGGCTGTTGCTATCGGCGATGGCGTTACCGCCACGGTGCCTATGCTATGGGCGGTAATGATTTGCGCCACCTTTGCGCGTCCCAACGGTTTGTTCATTGCCCACTTTGGCTGGCCACGTAACCGCGTCGCGAAAGCCATGCACTATTACCTGATGAGCATCGGACTGATTGTCCCGCTGATCATGGCGGTGATTATGTTTGATAATCTCAATGATCGGGAATTCTCCGCCTCACTGGGACGTCTGTGCTTTATTCTGATTTGCGGTGCGCTGGCGGTTGTAACCCTGAGCCTGAAACGCGCCGGGATACCGCTGTACCTCGATAAAGAGGGCAACAGCGACAACATGGTCAACAGCATGCTATGGAATATGCTGATGGGCGCGCCGCTGATTGCTATTCTCGCCGCAGCCGTGGGCTACCTCGCCACGTCACAAGCGTTGCTGGCACGTCTGGAAACGTCCGTGGCGATTTGGTTCTTGTTATTGGTGGTTTATCACGTCATCCGCCGCTGGATGCTGATCCAGCGCCGCCGCCTGGCCTTCGATCGCGCCAAGCATCGACGCGCCGAAATGCTTGCGCAGCGCGCGCGGGGTGAAGAAGAACCACCGCATTCCACCAGTCTTGAAGGCACAATTGATGTTGATGAAAGCGAAGTGGATCTGGATGCTATCAGCGCGCAATCGCTGCGTCTGGTGCGTTCTATCCTGATGCTTATCGCCCTGCTCTCGGTCATTGTGCTGTGGTCAGAAATTCATTCCGCTTTTGGCTTCCTGGAAAACATCTCGCTGTGGGATGTCACCTCTACGGTGCAGGGCGTGGAAAGCCTGGAGCCGATAACGCTGGGTGCAGTGCTTATCGCAATTCTGGTGTTTATCATCACCACCCAATTAGTACGCAACCTGCCCGCGTTGCTGGAACTGGCGCTGCTGCAACATCTGGATTTAACCCCCGGCACCGGTTACGCCATCACCACTATCACCAAGTACCTGCTAATGCTGATTGGCGGTCTGGTTGGCTTCTCGATGATCGGTATTGAGTGGTCCAAACTGCAATGGCTGGTGGCGGCTCTCGGTGTTGGTCTGGGCTTTGGTTTGCAGGAAATCTTCGCCAACTTTATTTCCGGCCTGATTATCCTGTTTGAAAAACCAATCCGCATTGGCGACACGGTGACAATTCGCGATCTTACCGGTAGCGTGACGAAAATTAATACCCGCGCCACGACCATCAGCGACTGGGACCGCAAAGAGATCATCGTGCCCAACAAAGCCTTTATCACCGAGCAGTTTATCAACTGGTCGTTGTCAGATTCGGTCACCCGCGTAGTGTTAACCATCCCGGCACCGTCGGAGGCGAACAGCGAGGAAGTGACGCAGATCCTGCTTACTGCCGCACACCGCTGTTCACTGGTTATCGATAACCCGGCGCCAGAAGTCTTTCTGGTTGACCTGCAGCAGGGGATTCAAATCTTCGAACTGCGTATCTATGCCGCAGAGATGGGGCACCGTATGCCGCTGCGCCACGAGATCCATCAGCTGATACTGGCTGGTTTCCGCGAGCACGGTATCGATATGCCATTCCCACCGTTCCAGATGCGTCTGGAGAGTCTGGGGGGTAAGCAAACGGGTAGAACGTTAAGTTCTGCGGGCAGAGGCAGTCGCCCGGCGGGAAGTTTGTAAACAGACGGCTACAGCGTATCCGGTCTACGAAGATGCTTCTTTGTAGGCCGGATTAGGTAGGATGTTTATTCCACCGCCCACTCAGGTTCGTTGACCTTGCGGCGGCTGTAGTTCTGATAAATCGCCATCGCCAGCAGCGAGAAGAAGATTGGGCCACCGGTCATCCACAATGCGCTGTTCCAGTCCCCGGCTTCAATTACCGGCTGGATGATGGTGAATACGTTGGCAAACGTCACCACCAGTACTACCACGCCTGTTGCCAGTAGCGTCGCCGCTCGGGTTTTAAAGACAACAAACGGTCTTTCCAGACCCGTGCGGGATTTAAAGAACGGAAATGCCAGCGCAAGGAACAGATACGGCAGCGTCATCGAAACGTTCGCCATCAGGGTCAGTTTGTTGTAGAACGCTGAAGCCGTATCGCCGCCAAACGAAACCAGCAGGATAAACAGGCTTACCAACAGACACTGCAACCACATTGCGGTCGTCGGCATTCCCACCGCATTCAGTTTGGTCATCGGTGCGGGCCACAATGCCTTCGGCGTACCCTGAATAATCGCTTTCAACGGCGAGTAGCTGAGCGTGAAAAACGCGCCGGTATAAGCGAGGAACATAGAAAGTCCGGTAATACGCGCGAACCATTCGCCCATCGCCATCGCGGTCTCAGGGGAAAGATGCAGCGCATTACCCAACGTCATCCCAAGGCTTTTCATCAGGATATAAGTAATATTGCCGAGGTTAACCGAGCTATTACTTAATACCTGCTGCCAGTTAGTACTAACCCCCCATAAAAAAATAGCCAGCGAATAACCCACAGAAATCACAATCGCGGCAAAAACAATGCCTTTCGCAAAATTCTTTTCGGGTTTTTCCGTTTTATCAACTAATCCACCCACGGCTTCTATTCCACCGTAAGCAAAAATGGCAAATACCACAAATGACAGCATGGCCAGACCGGACTGATATCCCGGATTAGGCGAGGAGATAAAATTAATATCCTGAGCAAAGTGGCCACCAGTTAATAACAAAATAGCGACACTCACTAACAACAGAACTAAATTAAGACACATTACGGCAATTCCGCCTACTGCCGTAATACGGGCAATCTTATTAATACCCCGGGAGGCCACGCAGGTCACCAGAATCATCCAGCCAACGGCGAGCAGTCCGACGACCTGCGTAGGCTCAAGCCCCGCGATACGCCAATGTTGCGTCATGTCTGCGCCAAATAAGAAGGTTGAAAAAGGTACCCAGACTTTCGCCGCAGTGCTGACCATCCAGATAACATAGGAAGAGAACCACATAAAGGTGCCGATAAAGGCATAGCGTGGTCCAACGCTATTATTCATCCAGGAATAGATACCGCCCTCTTCTTTACGATAGGCAGAACCCATTTCAGCCATCATTAAGGCGAATGGAATAAAGAATAATAATGCAGAAAATACATACCATGGAATAGCACTGTATCCCATTAAATAGAAAGCCGATGGGCTATTAGCAAATCCAAAAACTGACGTAAATATCATGAGGATGAGACCAATCAGGCTCATCTTTTTTATTGTTTGGGTCATTAAACCATCCCTTTCTCTGGCAAGCGTTTAACTAACGCCGCTCACCGATTGGCACTGCTCTCTTTGCAGAGTTCAGCGATAGATAAATCAACACAGAATTGATACCTGAACGATATCAAATATCCAGGAGTAAATTGTGGCTATTAGAGGGAAAATGAAAAAATATGCTACAAAGTGGCGATTTTACCGCCACGTTGTATTGAAGAAGAGTCAGTTACGCGCGATCGACGGTAAATGCGATAACCTCAGCCAGGCTCTCTGCGCCCAGCGCCAGCATCACCAGACGGTCAACGCCCAGCGCCACGCCAGAACAATCCGGCATGCCTACTTTTAACGCTTCAAGCAAGTTGGTGTCGATAGGTTGCTGCGGTAAGCCTCGTGCGGCACGTTTGCGGTTATCCTGTTCAAACCGCTGCTGTTGTTCACGCGCGTCGGTCAATTCATGGAAACCATTTGCCAGCTCAATACCTTTGTAATAAACCTCAAAACGTTCAGCCACGCGGTGATCTTCGGTACTGATTTGCGCCAGTGATGCCTGACTGGCCGGGAAATGATACACAAACGTCGGTTTGTCTTTGCCAATATGCGGCTCAACGCCCATCGTAAACAGCAGTTGCAGTAAGGTGTCCCGGTCTTCTTCGGTATCAGCGATATTGCTGAGATCCAATTTCGCCGCGACTTCCCGCAGTTGGGTTTTATCCGCAGACAACGGGTCTATCTCCAGATGACGCTGAAAGGCTTGCTGGTAAGAGAGACTTTCCGCAGGCGAGCAGTCCAGCACCTGCTGAAGCAAATCATCCACTTCGTTCATCAGGCGATACATATCGTAGTGCGGACGATACCACTCGAGCATGGTGAATTCAGGGTTATGATGGCGCCCCATCTCTTCATTACGGAAGCTGCGGCACAGTTGATACACCGGGCCGCACCCTGCCACCAGCAGGCGCTTCATATGGTATTCCGGACTGGTCATTAAATAGAGATTCATCCCCTGGGAGTGTCCCGGGCCGACGAAACGCGTTTCGAACGGGAACAGATGGATGTCCGTTACCGTTGCCTGACTCATACAAGGGGTCTCAACCTCCAGCACGCCACGATCGGCAAAAAAGCGGCGAATCTCCGCTATAATTGCTGCACGTTTTAACAGATTGGGGATGGACGCGCTCGGCTGCCAGGTTGCCGTTTCGCTCATGGTTGTTTCTCCGATTTAAGACAAGGGCACGAAGTCTACTCGTATCGCGTTAACGAGACAAATTTCGCGCCCCAGTAATCTGTACAAGCAATTGGGTAAAAAAAGCGACATAGGGTGGTTTAGTAATTAAATTAATCAAATTCAATGATAATTCCCCCCTGTGACACGCTAAAAAAATCGAACACGTCAAATTTCCCGCACATCCCTGAGACTATACTATTGTACCTATAAAGGAGCAGTGGAAACGCGTTCATAACCTGTTTGGAGCCGATGAAGCATCTGATTTCAGGCAGGAATGAAATAACAACAATCTGGAGGAATGTCGTGCAAACCTTTCAAGCCGATCTTGCCATTATAGGCGCCGGTGGCGCGGGATTGCGTGCAGCAATTGCTGCCGCACAAGCAAATCCCAACGCTAAAATCGCACTGATCTCAAAAGTGTACCCAATGCGCAGCCATACCGTTGCTGCCGAAGGCGGCTCTGCTGCTGTCGCGCAGGATCATGACAGCTTTGACTACCATTTTCACGATACGGTAGCAGGCGGAGACTGGCTGTGTGAGCAGGATGTCGTGGATTACTTTGTCCACCACTGCCCAACTGAAATGACGCAACTGGAACAATGGGGCTGCCCATGGAGCCGTCGTGAAGACGGTAGCGTCAACGTACGTCGCTTCGGCGGTATGAAAATCGAGCGTACCTGGTTTGCCGCGGATAAAACCGGCTTCCACATGTTGCATACGCTGTTCCAAACATCTTTGCAGTTCCCGCAGATTCAGCGCTTTGATGAACACTTCGTTCTGGATATCCTTGTTGACGATGGTCATGCTCGCGGCCTGGTAGCCATGAACATGATGGAAGGCACGCTGGTGCAGATCCGTGCTAACGCCGTTGTGATGGCGACGGGCGGTGCAGGTCGTGTTTACCGTTACAACACCAACGGCGGCATCGTAACCGGCGACGGTATGGGCATGGCACTTAGCCATGGCGTTCCAC
This sequence comes from Citrobacter sp. Cu096, assembly GCF_030332285.1. Classification (NCBI taxonomy): domain Bacteria; kingdom Pseudomonadati; phylum Pseudomonadota; class Gammaproteobacteria; order Enterobacterales; family Enterobacteriaceae; genus Citrobacter; species Citrobacter sp. Cu096. The sequence continues at coordinate 21,531 of NZ_JAOWID010000018.1, read as the reverse complement.
TGCGTGATATGGAATTCGTTCAGTATCACCCGACAGGTCTGCCAGGCTCCGGTATCCTGATGACTGAAGGCTGCCGCGGTGAAGGCGGTATTCTGGTCAACAAAAACGGCTACCGTTATCTGCAAGACTACGGCATGGGCCCAGAAACTCCGCTGGGCGAGCCGAAAAACAAATATATGGAACTCGGTCCGCGCGACAAAGTTTCTCAGGCTTTCTGGCACGAATGGCGCAAAGGCAACACCATTTCCACTCCGCGTGGCGATGTTGTTCACCTCGACCTGCGTCACCTCGGCGAGAAAAAACTGCTCGAACGTTTACCGTTCATCTGCGAACTGGCGAAAGCCTATGTGGGTGTCGATCCGGTTAAAGAACCGATCCCGGTACGTCCGACAGCACACTACACCATGGGCGGTATCGAAACCGATCAGCACTGTGAAACCCGCATTAAAGGTCTGTTCGCTGTCGGCGAATGTTCCTCTGTTGGTCTGCATGGCGCTAACCGTCTGGGCTCCAACTCTCTGGCGGAACTGGTGGTCTTCGGTCGTATGGCCGGTGAACAAGCTGCGGAACGCGCTGCAACGGCTGGCGCTGCAAACAGTGCTGCTCTGGATGCACAGGTTGCTGGCGTTGAAAAACGCTTGAAAGATCTGGTTAACCAGGAAGGTAACGAAAACTGGTCTAAGATCCGTGACGAAATGGGTATTTCCATGGAAGAAGGTTGCGGTATCTACCGTACGCCGGAACTCATGCAGAAAACCGTTGATAAGCTGGCGGAACTGCAGGAGCGCTTCAAGCGCGTACGTATCACTGATACTTCCAGCGTCTTCAACACCGACCTGCTGTACACCATCGAACTGGGTCACGGTCTGAACGTTGCTGAATGTATGGCGCACTCCGCTCTGGCACGTAAAGAATCCCGCGGCGCGCACCAGCGTCTGGATGAAGGCTGCACCGAGCGTGACGACGTGAACTTCCTCAAACACACCCTCGCCTTCCGCGATGCTGACGGCACGACTCGCCTGGAATACAGCGACGTGAAAATCACCACTCTGCCACCGGCTAAACGTGTTTACGGTGGCGAAGCGGAAGCAGCCGATAAGAAGGAGAAGGCGAATGGCTGAGATGAAAAACCTGAAAGTTGAGGTGGTGCGCTATAACCCGGAAACCGATACCGCGCCGCACAGTGCTTTCTACGAAGTTCCTTATGATGAAACCACGTCACTGCTGGATGCGCTGGGCTACATCAAAGATAACCTGGCGCCGGACCTGAGCTACCGCTGGTCCTGCCGTATGGCGATCTGCGGCTCCTGCGGCATGATGGTCAACAATGTGCCAAAACTGGCGTGCAAAACCTTCCTGCGTGATTACACCAGCGGTATGAAGGTTGAAGCGCTGGGCAACTTCCCGATCGAGCGCGACCTGGTCGTTGACATGACGCACTTTATCGAAAGTCTGGAAGCAATCAAGCCGTACATCATCGGTAACCCGCGTACACCGGATCAGGGACCAAACACCCAGACTCCGGCGCAGATGGCGAAGTATCATCAGTTCTCCGGTTGCATCAACTGTGGTCTGTGCTACGCCGCGTGCCCGCAGTTCGGCCTGAACCCTGAGTTCATTGGACCGGCTGCGATTACGCTGGCGCATCGTTACAACGAAGATAGCCGCGACCACGGTAAGAAGGAGCGTATGGCTCAATTGAACAGCCCGAACGGCGTCTGGACCTGTACTTTCGTGGGCTACTGCTCCGAAGTCTGCCCGAAACACGTCGATCCGGCTGCGGCCATTCAGCAGGGTAAAGTTGAAAGTTCAAAAGACTTTCTTATCGCTACCCTGAAACCACGCTAAGGAGTGCACGATGACGACTAAACGCAAACCCTATGTGCGTCCTATGACGTCCACCTGGTGGAAAAAGCTGCCATTTTATCGTTTTTACATGCTGCGCGAAGGCACGGCAGTTCCGGCAGTCTGGTTCAGCATTGAACTGATTATCGGCCTGTTTGCACTCAAGCATGGTGCAGAGTCCTGGATGGGCTTCGTCGCCTTTTTACAAAACCCGGTGGTGGTGATCCTGAACATTATCGCCCTGGCAGCAGCGCTGCTGCATACCAAAACCTGGTTTGAGCTGGCGCCTAAAGCCGCCAACATCATCGTAAAAGACGAAAAAATGGGGCCAGAGCCGATCATCAAAGGTCTCTGGGCAGTTACTGTGGTTGCGACAGTAGTAATACTGTTTGTTGCCCTGTTCTGGTAAGGAGTCCGGAATGATTAATCCAAATCCAAAACGCTCTGACGAACCCGTATTCTGGGGCCTGTTTGGTGCAGGCGGTATGTGGAGCGCAATCATTGCGCCAGTGATGATCCTGCTGGTCGGCATTATGCTGCCGCTGGGCTTTGTTCCTGATGCCTTCACCTATGAACGCGTACTGGCATTCGCTCAGAGCTTCATCGGACGTGCGTTTCTGTTCCTGATGATCGTTCTGCCGCTGTGGTGCGGTTTACACCGTATGCACCACGCAATGCATGACCTGAAAATCCACGTGCCTGCTGGCAAATGGGTATTCTACGGCCTGGCAGCGATCCTGACCGTTGTAACGGCGATTGGTATCCTGACCATCTAATCGCATACGTTAATTTCAGGCCCGCCAGTGGCGGGCCTTTTTATTTGTGCAATACCCCGATCAACCAACGTGAAAACTCGCGCATCGCAGGTGTCTCCTGGCGAGATTGCAAACGCGTTATCCAGTAACTCCCCAGATCAATCTGCGTTAAAAACGGCTGGACGATACGTTCACTACTGAGCAAATGCGTGAACATTCTGACTGGGGCGATTGCCACACCAATCCCCGCCTGCGCGGCCTCCAGCATGGTGATGGACGAATCAAACACCACCACGTTGTGCGTCGGTGACGGCGGCGCTTCTCCGACGGCCTGCATCCAAAGCGCCCATTCATCACGCCGATACGATCGCAGTAACGAAAATTTCAGGATGTCCGCAGGTACTTTAATCTGCGAAGCCAATGTCGGTGAACACAGAGGAGACATCAACGCGCTACATAAATATTGCGCATCGGTATCGTGCCAGGCACCACCACCATAGCGAATGGTATAATCCAGCCCCTCGGCAGCGGGATCCACGCGGTTATTATGGGTGGAAATGTGCAAATCAATATGCGGGTAGCTGCGCTTAAATTCGCTCAGCAGAGGGAAAAGACAGCCGACCGCAAAAGTCCCTACCGCGCCAATTTTAAGTTTTTCCTGAGTCTGCTGAGTGGCAAAACGATCCAGCATCCCCGCCATACGATCGAAAGAGTCATTAAGTACAGGTAACAGACTTTCTCCTTCAGTCGTCAGCATTAACCCACGAGAACCACGCACGAAAAGCTGACAATTCAGCTGCTGCTCTAGTGATTTTACATGCTGGCTAATTGCAGAATGCGTCACGTTGAGTTCAATCGCAGCACGGGTCAAGCTGAGATGTCTGGCCGCTGCTTCAAAAGCACGCAGAGAGTTTAGAGGGATATAGCGACGCGTCATCATCTGGCCTGTTAGAAAAACTTATATCTGCTGCTAAATTTAACCGTTTGTCAACACGATGCAAATCAAACACACTGATTGCGTCTGACGGGCCCGGACACTCTTTCGCTTTTTATAACGGAACTGATTTCATGATGAAAAAATCAATATGCTGCGCGTTGCTGCTGACAGCCTCTTTCTCAACGTTTGCCGCGTCAAAAACAGAACAACACATTGCCGATATCGTTAATCGCACCATCACACCGCTGATGCAAGAACAGGCTATTCCGGGTATGGCCGTGGCGATTATCTACCAGGGGAAACCGTATTACTTTACCTGGGGTAAAGCCGATATCGCCAATAACCGTCCCGTTACTCAGCAAACACTGTTTGAACTTGGCTCGGTCAGTAAGACGTTCAACGGCGTGTTGGGTGGCGATGCTATCGCCCGCGGCGAAATCAAGCTCAGCGATCCGGTCACGCAATACTGGCCAGAATTGACGGGCAAACAATGGCGGGGTATCAGCATGCTACACTTAGCCACCTATACGGCGGGTGGTCTGCCGCTTCAGATCCCCGACGACGTTACGGATAAAGCCGCATTACTGCGCTTTTATCAAAACTGGCAGCCGCAATGGGCTCCAGGCGCTAAACGTCTCTATGCTAACTCCAGTATTGGCCTGTTTGGCGCACTGGCGGTGAAACCTTCAGGGATGAGCTATGAAGAGGCGCTAACCAGACGCGTCCTGCAGCCTTTAAAACTGGCGCATACCTGGATTACGGTTCCACAGAGCGAACAAAAAGATTATGCCTGGGGCTATCGCGAAGGAAAGCCAGTGCATGTTTCCCCCGGACAACTTGATGCCGAAGCCTATGGCGTGAAATCCAGCGTCGTCGATATGACTCGTTGGGTTCAGGCCAACATGGACGCCAGCCAGGTTAAGGAGAAAACGCTCCAGCAGGGCATTGAGCTTGCGCAATCACGTTACTGGCGTATTGTCGATATGTATCAGGGACTGGGCTGGGAGATGCTTAACTGGCCGGTGAAAGCCGACTCGATAATCAGCGGTAGCGACAGCAAAGTGGCGCTGGCAGCACTTCCCGCCGTTGAGGTAAATCCGCCAGCCCCGGCCGTGAAAGCCTCATGGGTGCATAAAACAGGGTCTACTGGCGGATTTGGCAGCTACGTTGCCTTCGTGCCAGAAAAAAAACTTGGCATCGTGATGCTGGCAAACAAAAGCTACCCTAACCCGGCTCGCGTAGAGGCCGCCTGGCGCATCCTGGAAAAGTTGCAATAACTGACAAAGAGGTCCGGTAAATCGGACCTCCATTCTTGATCTTTTTTTCCTGCTGTCATCTACACTTAACAAAAAACAGTAAGGAAAACACTATGCGCATTCTGCCCGTCGTTGCTGCAGTTACGGCTGCATTTCTGGTTGTTGCTTGCAGTACCCCTACACCGCCGAAAGGCGTTACCGTGGTGAATAACTTTGATGCCAAACGCTATCTGGGCACCTGGTATGAAATTGCGCGTTTCGACCATCGATTCGAGCGTGGACTGGAAAAAGTGACCGCAACCTACAGCCTGCGCGACGATGGCGGCATCAATGTAATCAACAAGGGCTATAATCCTGACAGGGAAATGTGGCAGAAAACCGAGGGTAAAGCCTATTTCACCGGCGCTCCAAACCGCGCTGCGCTCAAGGTCTCGTTCTTTGGCCCTTTCTATGGCGGGTATAACGTGATTGCGCTCGACAGGGAATATCGTCACGCGCTGGTTTGCGGGCCGGATCGCGACTACCTGTGGATCCTTTCACGGACCCCGACTATTTCAGACGAAATAAAACAGCAAATGTTGGCTGTCGCGACCCGGGAAGGGTTTGAGGTAAATAAACTGATTTGGGTAAAACAACCAGGCGCTTAGTGGGTGCTCAGCTTCAGGCCAATAATGCCGGCAACAATCAGCCCGAGGCTCAGTAAACGCGCCGGGCTGGCAGACTCACCCAGCAGCAGAATCCCGGTAATTGCTGCGCCAACTGCGCCAATACCGGTCCATACGGCATAAGCGGTCCCGACAGGCAACGTACGCATTGCCCAGGATAGCATGGCGATGCTGACGATCATCGCCGCAATGGTAATAATGCTTGGCGTCAAACGCGTAAAACCGTGGGTATATTTCAGGCCAATCGCCCAGACAACTTCGAGCAAACCTGCAATTAATAAAACGATCCAGGACATATCAGGCTCCAGAACAATGGGGCCGTCCCCGGTGAAAGAAGCGTTTGCAGGTCGTCCTGCAAAGCTGATGTGTGAAATGGCATTTTTGCCCGGAAGAAAATGAATTTCAACCTTTTTATTCGCAACCTACTAAAAGCAAGAATTAAGCATAATTAGCGGCGTAGTTCCCGCGTTTGGCGCTCATCGGAGTTCTCTATGATGAAGGGCTTTCTGAATCCCGAAAGTCGATTGCCTCTCTTCTGAATGCGAAAAGGTTATGCTTAAAATTTTAGTGATTGACCGGTGCCACTATACTCGCACAGGGATTGAGGCCTTGCTTAATCATTCCGGCAGGTTCAGCTCCTCATTTCTGGTATCAGGAATAAATAACCTCCTGTTAGCAAAAGAGCATATTTTGCAGTGGAAGCCGCATCTGGTGATCGCGGATTTATACAGTTTTATTAGCGAGACGCATCCCAGCCCGCCAATTACGCCCTTTTTTATGAGCTGCGGTGTCGTTCCGCTGATTTTATTGCAATCAGCTGACAGATTACATCCCACTCTTGCTTCCCCTCAATCCGTCGCCCATTCGGTTTTAACTAAGCACGCCACTCTGAGCGCACTTTCGAACACCATTCAGGAGGCGCTGCAGGTTCGTCCCACCTTAGAAATCGGCGAAAACGCGTCTCCGCTGCTTACGCCCCAGGAAGAGAAAGTGTTATCGATGTGGATGGATGGTGTGAGTAACAATGCGATAGCTGCCGCCCTCAGCATTCATGGCAAGACGGTCTACACCTATAAACGGAATATCCGCATGAAACTGCACCTGGGGAATCGATTCTCGCCGTTTCTCTCACTACCCGAGAAAGGTAATTAACGGTACGACACAACGTCGTACCGTTGATGGTCATTGCTGAGCTTTTGTCGCTGCACCAGAGATGGCGCTACCGCCTTCAGAAATATCCTGCCCTACGCCTCGCGTGGTGTTACACGCGGTTAATACAGAAGAAAGTACCAACACAGAAAAGATCGCAGCAATTGTCTTCTTAACCATAACGTCTTCCTTTTCTAGCCAATATTGTTTGTGTATAGCTACTTAATAATAGACAAGATCCGCAAGGATGATGGATAAACAACCATTTTTAAGACTATGAGAGAGGATTAGCTGGCGGCGTGAGAGATTGAACTACCAAGATGTTTGATGTCTTCACCAAAGCCGCGCGCGCTATTACACCCCGTCAACAAGGTGCAGGTGAAAGAAATGAGCATTACAAGACCGAGAAGACGTTTCATCATTCCTGCCCTGGAAAAAGTATGGCGCAGTAACCTGCGCCATATAATCAATGAGATATCTTATTTTACGCGAGAAACGTATTCGCCTGAGCGAGTATCCACTTTGATCACTTCGCCGATCTGTACGAACAGCGGAACTTTAACGACTGCGCCGGTGGACAAGGTAGCCGGTTTGCCGCCAGTACCTGCGGTATCACCTTTCAGACCTGGGTCGGTTTCAACAACTTCCAGCTCAACGAAGTTCGGCGGAGTCACGGAGATCGGCTGACCGTTCCACAGGGTCACGATGCATTCAGCCTGGTCCAGTAGCCATTTGGCGTTATCGCCTACCGCTTTCTCGTCTGCAGCCAGCTGTTCGAAAGTGGTGTTATTCATAAAGTGCCAGAACTCACCGTCGCTATACAGGAAGGTCAGGTTCATGTCAGCTACGTCTGCGCCTTCAGCGGAGTCAGTAGACTTGAAGGTTTTCTCTACACGAGTACCGGTCAGCAGGCGACGCAGCTTAACGCGCGCAAATGCCTGGCCTTTACCTGGTTTAACGAATTCGCTGGCTTCAACCGCATAAGGTTCGCCGTCCAACATGATTTTAAGACCAGCACGAAAATCGTTGCTATAGTACGTTGCCATAAGGCCCTCTGAAAATTGTTAACTGGTAGCTAAGCCACAAAATGGCGCATATTGTAACCCTAAATACCCCATCCAGAGAAGATTGGTTATCGCAACTTGCCGATGTTGTGACCGATCCTGATGAACTTCTGCATCTTTTGAATATAGACGCAGATGAAAAACTGTTGGCCGGACGCGACGCGAGACGGCTTTTCGCCCTGCGCGTACCACGTGCGTTTATTGCCCGCATGGAAAAAGGCAATCCGGACGATCCTCTTCTGCGTCAGGTACTGACTTCTCAGGAAGAGTTCGTTTCTGCACCTGGCTACTCCACCGATCCACTGGAGGAACAGCACAGCGTGGTTCCCGGTCTGCTGCATAAATATCGCAACCGTGCGCTGCTGTTGGTTAAAGGTGGCTGTGCAGTAAATTGTCGTTATTGCTTCCGTCGACACTTCCCGTACGCTGAAAACCAGGGCAATAAGCGCAACTGGCAGGTCGCTCTGGACTACATTAGCGCACATCCTGAGCTGGATGAGATTATCTTCTCCGGTGGCGATCCGTTAATGGCTAAAGACCATGAACTGGACTGGCTGCTCACGCAACTGGAAGACATCCCGCATATTAAGCGTCTGCGTATTCACAGCCGTTTGCCGATTGTTATCCCAGCACGTATTACTGAAGGACTGATCGAACGTTTTGCGCACTCTTCCTTGCAAATTCTGCTGGTCAATCACATTAACCACGCGAATGAGGTCGATGAGACATTTCGCCAGGCGATGGTCAGACTGCGTGCTGCAGGCGTCACGCTTCTCAACCAAAGCGTACTGCTGCGTGACGTGAACGATAACGCACAAACGCTGGCCAACCTGAGTAACGCGCTGTTTGATGCCGGTGTGATGCCCTATTACCTGCACGTACTGGATAAAGTGCAGGGTGCCGCCCACTTTATGGTCAGCGACGATGAAGCGCGTCGTATTATGCGTGAGCTGCTGACACTGGTTTCCGGCTATATGGTCCCTAAACTGGCACGTGAAATTGGTGGAGAACCAAGTAAAACACCGTTGGATCTGCAGTTACGCCAACAATAGTCATTATTGAGTGTCCGATTTCGGACACTCGCTATCGATCGCGATTATTTAATTTCCCTGTAGGTGGAGTCGCGCTTTTAATATGTGCTATTTTAACTCGCGGTGCGCAATTTATTATTTGCAAAACATATAAATCAGGTCAAATCTAGATTTTTAATAAATATATGGTTAGGGAGAACCTTTGATGACTATCAGTATTAAAGGTATTAATACCGGTGTTATTCGTCAGAAGAATGAATTTGTTGCTTTGGCATTGAAGATTAAAGAACCAAGAAATAAAGAGTCGTTATTTTTTCTCTCTCCGCTTGGACTAAGAGATCTGCTTATCGCGCTCGAGAGCAGACTCTATACAAAGCACCAGCTTAGCGAAGACGCTCGTTTGCAATATGAAAAAGAACGTGACAAAGCCAGCAAAAAAATGCACGAAAATATCCCTTTAATTCAGGAAGATGAGTTAAGGAACGCGGATATTAACTTTCGCATAAATTCGCTCATGTTAGTGAATAATAAAGGGGAAAACTTAACATTTTCTCTGACGTTGCATGACGGAAAAACGCACGAACTACGGGTTAATGAATTACAGATTCAAGTGCTGGTCCATGCAATTATTCATGCAATAAATAATACAGGCATGCGGGAGTTGGCGCTACGAATTACATCACTACTGGATTTTCTGCCGCTGTATGATGTTGATTGCCAGCAAAACGACAATCTTGAATACGACTCTTATACACAACCAGAATGGAAGCATAACCTGTTTAATCATTATCTGGCGATTATCTATCGTTATAAGGATGAAAAAGGGAAAGTCCAGTTCTGTGGATCGGTAGTAAAAACTCGCGCCCTTTCCGGCAGCAAAGAAGCCGAAGCCATTACTCGTCGTCTTCTCGATTTCAGCCCTCGGCTGAAAAAAATAGCGGGCGTACCCTGTCAGGTATTTGTCAGAACGTTGACGAGTGATAAGGCGCAAAAGCTCACTCAGGATCAATGCTTGCGCGCACTACATCATTTACGCGTCCAGTCTGCGCAAAAAGTTCAGAATGCCTGATGGCGTTGCGCTTATCAGGCCTATGACCAAGCGAATTTGGTAAGTGCTTTTCATTACGCAAAATCATTCAATCTGCATCACGGCGGCAAGCAAAGAGATCCCCAGGAGCATAGATAGCTATGTGACTGGGGTTTCATAGCGCAGCCAACAAGGAGGCAGGATGAAGTGTAATCAATTAGGGCACTTATAAACCTGGCCAGTCATCTCACTGGCAGTAGGAACAAAGCTGGAAAGCATTCCTTGTGATGGGCTGCTGACGCCATAAATCACGTTACCACCCATTGCTGCGGCCTGGTTACGCAGATCGTTTGCAGCACCACGCATTGAACCACCCTCTTCGCCGTGCTGGCCAGAAAGCCAGTTACTTTGTTTGCCGGTTGCAGTGCCAATCAGTTGACACTCTGCGCCAGGCTTGTCTTCGACAAAGCGTACGCTTTGTCCGGCAGAACTCAGTTCGTTGCTGGAGCTACAACCCGCCATCAGTAGCGCGGCACCAACGATCCCTGCTAAATATTTCACGTGCATGTCATTCCCCATAATCAATTAGCTGGACGTTATGTCCGTAGCTGAATCATATACTAAAAAGATGACCAAAAGAAAAACCCCCGGACATTTCTGCCCAGGGGTTTCTCAATTCTGAGAGATTCAGAACAACATGATTACATCATGCCGCCCATACCGCCCATGCCGCCCATACCACCAGCAGCACCTAAGTCAGGCGCATCGCCTTTCGGCAGGTCGGTAACCATGCACTCGGTGGTGATCATCAGACCCGCAACAGAAGCAGCGTACTGCAGAGCAGAACGCGTTACTTTGGTTGGATCCAGGATACCCATGTCGATCATGTTGCCGTACTCTTCAGTTGCAGCGTTGTAGCCGTAGTTACCGTCGCCCGCTTTCACGGTGTTAGCCACTACAGAAGGTTCTTCGCCGCAGTTCAGCACGATTTGACGCAGCGGGGATTCCATTGCGCGCAGCGCAACTTTAATACCAACGTTCTGGTCTTCGTTCTGGCCTTTCAGACCAGCAATTTTGCTTGCTACACGGATCAGCGCAACACCACCACCAGCAACCACGCCTTCTTCTACCGCAGCACGGGTCGCGTGCAGGGCATCTTCAACGCGGGCTTTCTTCTCTTTCATTTCAACTTCAGTCGCAGCACCTACTTTGATAACTGCAACGCCGCCTGCCAGTTTCGCTACGCGCTCCTGCAGTTTTTCACGGTCGTAGTCGGAAGTTGCTTCTTCGATCTGCTGACGAATCTGAGTCACGCGACCCTGGATTGCAGCTTCGTCACCCACGCCATCGATGATGGTGGTGGTGTCTTTGTTGATAACAACGCGTTTAGCCTGACCCAGATCTTCCAGAGTTGCTTTTTCCAGCTCCATACCGATCTCTTCAGAGATAACGGTACCACCGGTCAGGGTAGCGATATCCTGCAGCATCGCTTTACGACGGTCGCCGAAGCCTGGTGCTTTAACCGCAGCCACTTTCACGATACCGCGCATGGTGTTAACAACCAGAGTTGCCAGCGCCTCGCCTTCAACATCTTCAGCGATGATCAGCAGCGGTTTGCCTGCTTTCGCAACGGCTTCCAGAACCGGCAGCATTTCCCGGATGTTGGAGATTTTCTTATCAGCCAGCAGGATGAACGGGCTTTCCAGTTCTACTGCGCCAGTTTCCGGCTTGTTGATGAAGTAAGGAGACAGGTAGCCACGGTCGAACTGCATACCTTCAACCACGTCCAGTTCATCCTGCAGACCGGTACCGTCTTCAACGGTGATCACGCCTTCTTTACCGACTTTGTCCATCGCTTCAGCGATCAGTTTACCTACGGTTTCGTCGGAGTTAGCGGAGATAGTACCAACCTGAGCAATAGCTTTAGAGTCGGAGCACGGTACGGACAGTGCTTTCAGTTCTTCAACGGCAGCAGCGACAGCTTTGTCGATACCACGTTTCAGATCCATCGGGTTCATGCCCGCAGCAACGGCTTTCAGACCTTCAGTGATGATGGACTGAGCCAGTACGGTTGCGGTGGTGGTACCGTCGCCTGCAGCGTCGTTCGCTTTAGAGGCAACTTCTTTCACCATCTGCGCACCCATGTTTTCGAACTTGTCTTCCAGTTCGATTTCACGTGCTACGGAAACACCATCTTTAGTGATGGTCGGTGCACCGAAAGATTTATCCAGAACTACGTTACGGCCTTTTGGACCGAGGGTAACTTTCACTGCATCTGCCAGTACATTTACGCCGCGCAGCATTTTCACACGAGCGTCGTTACCGAATTTTACGTCTTTAGCTGCCATTTTCTCTTTCCCTTAAATTCGTATGTTCAGTGTCGTTCGCGGATTAGGCTTCAACAATTGCCAGGATGTCGCTTTCAGACATGATCAACACTTCTTCATTGTCGATCTTCTCAGATTTAACACCGTAGCCATCGTTGAAAATAACGATATCGCCGACTTTAACGTCCAGCGGCTGTACGGTACCGTTGTCCAGGATGCGACCCTTACCGACAGCGATGATTTCGCCACGAGTTGATTTACCTGCTGCAGAACCGGTCAGTACGATGCCACCAGCAGATTTAGATTCAACTTCTTTACGTTTGACGATCACACGATCATGTAACGGACGAATACTCATTGATAGCTCTCCTTTGAGAAAGTCTTTATCAGTTATGGGTGACGCCGGCCCGTAAACGGTTTCCCGGCTAGTGACCAGAGAGATGGGGATGGGGTTTTGTGCCTTCAAGGGGGCAAGCGAAAAAAAATTTTTATCAGCAGAAAATCCCGTCAAAACGCCGACGCGCCTCACATTTCATAACGATTTCAGCCGCGTCGTCATAAGCAAATCCGATTGTGATACCATCAAAAATCTGCGCTGTAGCCCGTCATTGGGCATAACCGGATAACAACTTATGAGCGGACTGAAACAAGAGCTGGGACTGGCTCAGGGCGTTGGCCTGTTGTCGACATCATTGTTAGGTACAGGCGTTTTCGCCGTCCCTGCGCTGGCTGCGCTGGTGGCCGGCAACAACAGTTTGTGGGCCTGGCCGGTGCTGATTGTTTTAGTTTTTCCCGTGGCGATTGTCTTTGCCATACTGGGTCGCCATTTTCCCAGCGCGGGCGGCGTAGCGCATTTTGTCGGCATGGCCTTTGGCTCACGCCTGGAGCGCGTCACCGGATGGCTGTTTTTGTCGGTGATTCCCGTCGGCTTGCCCGCGGCATTACACATCGCCGCCGGATTTGGTCAGGCGATGTTTGGCTGGCATGACGAGCAACTGCTGTTGGCGGAACTCGGTACGCTGGGATTGGTTTGGTATATCGGCTCTCGCGGCGCAAGCTCCAGCGCGAATCTGCAAACGGTCATTGCCGGACTGATTGTTGCCCTCATTGTCGCTATCTGGTGGGCGGGCGATCTGAAACCTGGCGAAATCCCCTTCCCTGCGATTAGCGATATTGAACTACCCGGGCTATTCGCCGCGCTGTCGGTGATGTTCTGGTGTTTTGTTGGCCTTGAAGCCTTTGCTCATCTGGCGTCTGAATTCAAAAATCCTGAGCGGGATTTCCCGCGCGCGCTAATGATAGGTCTGCTGCTGGCGGGCTCTGTTTATTGGGCATGCACCGTCGTCGTGCTTCATTTTGGCGCCTACGGCGAACAGATGGCGGCAGCGGCATCACTGCCAGAGATCGTCGTGCAGCTGTTTGGCGTACAGGCACTGTGGGTCGCCTGCATCATTGGTTATCTGGCCTGTTTTGCCAGCCTTAACATTTATATTCAAAGCTTCGCCCGGCTGGTCTGGTCGCAAGCACAGTATAAACCGGAGAGTCATCTGGCACGTCTGTCTCCCCGTCACCTTCCACGCAATGCGCTAAACGCCGTATTGGGCTGCTGCGTGGTGAGTACCTTGTGCATCTATATGCTGCAAATCAATCTCGATGCGTTAATCGTCTATGCCAACGGTATTTTTATTATGATTTACCTGCTGTGCATGCTGGCGGGATGTCGATTACTGAAAGGGCATTACCGCGCACTGGCAGTCATTGGCGGTCTGCTGTGTCTACTGCTACTGACGATGGTTGGCTGGAAGAGCCTGTACGCCCTGGTTATGCTGGCTGGGCTGTGGCTGTTTTTACCGAGTCGGAAAATGGCTGAGGCCAAATAAGCAATAAAAAAGCCCGGTAGTACTTACCGGGCCTGCGGGGTCAGTCTCGACGATCGTCGTCTTTATGATCAAGACGGTTGCGCTCATCGTCTTTACGCTGAAATTCACCGTCGAAGGTCTCACCGCCACCGGTTCCAGCGCTAAAACCGCCACCCGGCATCCGCGAAAAACGTAAATGCGGCAGCAGTTTCATCGTCAGATGTTTTTGCACCGGAGGTAATAAAAGGAGAAGACCGAGGAAATCGGTGAAAAAGCCGGGCAGCACCAACAGCAAACCAGCGATAATCAGCGACACGCTTTTGATCATTTCTGCAGCCGGACTTTCACCAGCCGCCATTTTTTGTTGCATCAGTAAAAAGTTCTTAAATCCCTGGTTACGAACCAGTGACATACCGATAACCGACGTAAAAATAACCAAAATCAGCGTCATCAGGACACCAAATACATGGGCGACCTGAATAAAAATGGATATCTCTATGTAAACATAGAGAAAAATGGCAATTAGTGGTATCCAGCGCAAGGGGATCTCCTGTTAATAACAGTCGTTTTTTTCAACGCCTGTACGAAAATTATGTGACTCGCATCGGTTTGATATTGTGGTGGTTAGCAAAATTTCAAGCGGCTTGTACACTAATATTTAGGGTTAATCACAAAGGGGTGATCCATTTCACAGAATAATAAATAAGGGGTAAATTCCACGCTTTAAGTGATCCAGATTACGGTAGAAATCCTGAACCAGCATATGATCTCGAGTATCAGACCGATGCAGGGGATAATCGTCGGTCGAGAAACAATCGAAATCACATATATCCTGTGTGTTTAGTCAAATCATTGGCAGCTTGAAAAAGAAGGTTCACATGTTAAACAACATTCGTATCGAAGAAGACTTGTTGGGTACCAGGGAAGTTCCAGCGGACGCCTACTACGGTGTTCACACTCTGAGAGCGATTGAAAACTTCTACATTAGCAACAACAAAATCAGCGACATTCCTGAATTTGTTCGCGGTATGGTAATGGTTAAAAAGGCAGCGGCAATGGCCAACAAAGAGCTGCAAACCATTCCTAAGAGTGTGGCAAATGCCATCATCGCGGCGTGTGATGAAGTCCTGAATAACGGAAAATGCATGGATCAATTCCCGGTAGACGTTTACCAGGGTGGTGCGGGTACCTCCGTCAACATGAACACCAACGAAGTGCTGGCCAATATCGGTCTGGAACTGATGGGTCACCAGAAAGGTGAATATCAGTACCTGAACCCGAACGACCACGTTAACAAATGTCAGTCTACCAACGACGCTTACCCAACCGGCTTCCGTATCGCTGTTTACGCATCCATCATCAAACTGATTGATGCTCTGAACCAACTGCGTGAAGGCTTCGAACAAAAAGCTGTTGAATTCCAGGACATCCTGAAAATGGGTCGTACCCAGTTGCAAGATGCTGTACCGATGACTCTCGGTCAGGAATTCCATGCTTTCAGCGTACTGTTGAAAGAAGAAGTGAAAAACATTAGTCGTACCGCAGAACTGCTGCTGGAAGTTAACCTCGGCGCAACGGCAATCGGTACAGGTCTGAACACGCCGAAAGAATACTCCCCGCTGGCAGTACAGAAACTGGCTGAAGTCACTGGCTTCGCTTGTGTTCCTGCTGAAGACCTGATTGAAGCGACGTCTGACTGCGGCGCATACGTTATGGTGCACGGCGCACTGAAACGTCTGGCTGTTAAGATGTCCAAAATCTGTAACGACCTGCGTTTACTCTCCTCTGGCCCACGTGCTGGTCTGAACGAGATCAACCTGCCAGAACTGCAGGCGGGTTCTTCTATCATGCCAGCAAAAGTGAACCCGGTTGTTCCGGAAGTCGTAAACCAGGTGTGCTTCAAAGTCATCGGTAACGACATCACTGTCACCATGGCATCTGAAGCGGGTCAGCTGCAGCTGAACGTAATGGAACCGGTCATTGGCCAGGCAATGTTTGAATCCATTCACATTCTGAGCAATGCTTGCTACAACCTGCTGGAAAAATGCGTTAGTGGTATCACTGCTAACAAAGAAGTCTGTGAAGCGTTTGTATTCAACTCCATCGGCATCGTTACTTACCTCAACCCGTTCATCGGTCACCACAACGGCGACATCGTCGGTAAAATTTGTGCCGAAACCGGTAAGAGCGTACGTGAAGTTGTCCTGGAACGCGGTCTGTTGACCGAGTCTGAACTGGACGATATCTTCTCTGCACAGAACCTGATGCACCCTGCTTATAAAGCAAAACGTTATACTGATGAAAGCGAACAGTAATCGTGTAGGGTAGTACCGGAGAAGGCACGTCATGATGACGTGCCTTTTTTCTTACTCGAAGTTACTTAAAAACAACAATTTAATATCAACTTGTTAAACAACAAGGAAGGCTAATATGATAGTTTTAGAACTTATCATCGTTTTGCTGGCAATCTTTTTAGGTGCCAGACTTGGGGGTATAGGTATTGGATTTGCAGGTGGGCTGGGTGTTCTGGTTCTTGCCGCTATTGGCGTAAAACCGGGTAATATTCCGTTCGATGTTATTTCCATTATCATGGCGGTTATCGCTGCTATCTCTGCCATGCAGATTGCCGGTGGTCTGGACTATCTGGTTCATCAAACTGAAAAACTGCTGCGTAAGAATCCGAAATACATCACGATCCTTGCACCTATCGTGACCTATTTCCTGACGATCTTTGCCGGTACCGGCAACATCTCTCTGGCTACTCTGCCGGTTATCGCTGAAGTCGCGAAGGAGCAAGGTATCAAGCCTTGCCGTCCGCTCTCTACCGCAGTGGTTTCCGCACAGATTGCGATTACGGCGTCTCCAATCTCCGCGGCTGTGGTTTACATGTCTTCCGTCATGGAAGGTCATGGCATCAGCTACATTCACCTGCTGTCCGTGGTCATTCCATCCACTCTGCTGGCCGTTCTGGTGATGTCCTTCCTGATCACCGCACTGTTCAACTCCAAACTGTCTGACGACCCGATTTATCGTAAGCGTCTGGAAGAAGGCCTGGTTGAACTGCGCGGTGAAAGACAAGTTGAAATCAAAGCTGGCGCGAAAACCTCCGTTTGGCTGTTCCTGCTGGGCGTGGTTTGCGTCGTTGTATACGCCATCATCAACAGCCCAAGCCTTGGCCTGGTCGCTAAACCGCTGATGAACACCACCAACGCAATCCTGATCATCATGCTGAGCATCGCGACGCTGACGACAATCATCTGCCGCGTTGAAACTGACTCCATCCTGAACTCCAGCACCTTCAAAGCCGGTATGAGCGCCTGTATTTGTATCCTGGGTGTTGCATGGCTGGGTGATACCTTCGTATCTCACAACATTGACTGGATCAAAGATACTGCAGGTAGCGTAATCCAGGGTCATCCGTGGCTGCTGGCGGTCATCTTCTTCTTTGCTTCTGCACTGCTGTACTCTCAGGCTGCAACCGCTAAAGCACTGATGCCGATGGCTCTGGCTCTGAACGTTTCCCCGCTGACTGCTGTTGCGTCTTTCGCCGCGGTTTCTGGCCTGTTCATTCTGCCAACCTACCCAACTCTGGTTGCGGCGGTTCAGATGGATGACACCGGAACAACCCGCATCGGTAAATTCGTCTTTAACCATCCGTTCTTCATCCCAGGTACTCTGGGTGTCGTTCTGGCTGTCTGCTTCGGCTTCTTGCTGGGCAGCTTCATGCTATAAGACTTTACTGCAGGGTGCCTTCGCACCCTGCAGTTCCTCCTCTTTATCACCCCGCTTTAGCTAACATCCTTCCCTCGTCCGTTGTATAGTGACCACTCTTTAGCTGGTTACTCTGTTCTTTCGAGGTGTTTATGCTTGATGTAAAGAGTCAGGATATTTCCATCCCCGATACCGTTGTGGTGCTCTGTACTGCGCCGGATGAAGCAACCGCCCAGGATCTGGCTGCAAAAGTGCTGGCGGAAAAGCTAGCCGCCTGTGTAACGCTACTGCCCGGTGCGACCTCCCTCTATTATTGGGAAGGTAAACTGGAGCAGGAATATGAAGTCCAGATGATTTTAAAAACCACCGTTACGCACCAGCAAGCCTTACTCGATTGCCTGAAGTCACATCATCCATATCAAACACCTGAACTTCTGGTTTTACCCGTCATTCACGGAGACTTTGATTACCGCTCATGGCTCAACGCATCCTTACGCTGATCCTGCTGCTGTGCAGCACATCTACTTTTGCCGGATTATTTGACGCGCCAGGCCGCTCGCAGTTTGTACCTGCCGATCGGGCGTTTGTTTTTGATTTCCAGCAAAACCAACACGATCTGAACCTCACATGGCAGGTTAAAGATGGCTATTATCTGTATCGCAAACAGATAAGCATTACGCCTTCTCAGGCTGATATCGCCGAGGTAAAACTACCGCCGGGGGTCTGGCATGAAGATGAGTTTTACGGCAAAAGTGAGATATACCGTAAACAGTTGACCATCCCGGTCACGATCAATCAGGCGAAATCTGGCGCAACATTAACGGTCACGTACCAGGGCTGTGCTGACGCCGGATTTTGCTACCCGCCAGAAACCAAAACCGTACCGTTAAGTGAAGTATCCGCCGATACCCAGGCAACACCTGCGCCAGCGCCAGCCACTGTCGCGCCGCAAGAGCAACCGGAGCCCGCAGCCAAACTCCCCTTTACCGCTCTGTGGGCATTACTGATCGGAATAGGCATCGCGTTTACGCCCTGCGTATTACCGATGTATCCATTGATTTCCGGCATAGTGCTGGGCGGCAAGCAACGATTATCAACCGGGCGCGCACTGTTGCTGACGTTTATCTACGTCCAGGGGATGGCGCTCACCTATACCGCGTTGGGTCTGGTTGTTGCGGCCGCTGGATTGCAGTTCCAGGCCGCACTACAGCATCCTTACGTTCTGATTGGCCTTGCCGTCATCTTTACGCTGCTCGCGTTATCGATGTTTGGTTTGTTTACGCTGCAGCTCCCTTCATCGCTGCAAACGCGCCTTACATTGATGAGTAACCGCCAGCAAGGTGGTTCTCCCGGTAGCGTCTTTGCGATGGGGGCGATCGCAGGTCTCATCTGTTCTCCTTGTACCACAGCCCCGTTAAGCGCGATTTTGCTGTATATCGCTCAGAGCGGGAACATGTGGCTGGGAGGCGGCACGCTGTATCTGTACGCGCTGGGGATGGGATTACCTCTGATGCTGATTACCGTATTTGGCAATCGCCTGTTACCTAAAAGCGGCCCCTGGATGGAGCATGTCAAAACCGCTTTTGGTTTTGTCATTCTGGCGCTTCCCGTCTTCTTACTCGAACGCATCATTGGCGACGAATGGGGCGCTCGCCTGTGGTCAGCGCTTGGCGTCGCATTCTTTGCGTGGGCATTCATCACCAGCCTGCAGGCAAAGCACGCCTGGATGCGCATCGTGCAGATTGTCCTGTTAGCTGCAGCGCTGGTCAGCGTAAGACCATTACAGGACTGGGCGTTCGGTGCGCCGCATGCTCAAGACCAGACGCATCTTAACTTTACGCCGGTAGCATCGGTAGATGCGCTAAATCAGGCGCTGGCGCAAGCTAAAGGCAAGCCTGTTATGCTGGATTTGTATGCCGACTGGTGCGTGGCCTGCAAAGAGTTTGAGAAGTATACGTTCAGTAACCCACAGGTTCAGCAAGCGCTCGGCAACACAGTGCTTTTGCAGGCGGATGTGACGGCAAACAATGCCCAGGATGTTGCTCTGCTGAAGCATTTACAGGTTTTAGGTTTGCCGACTATTTTGTTCTTTGACGCTGAAGGGAAAGAGCACCCGGAGGCCCGGGTAACGGGCTTTATGGATGCCACGGCCTTCAGCGCACATTTGCGCGATCGCCAACCGTGAGCGACACTTGCAACAGGAAATACGGAGGAGAATACCGTGCAACGTGAAGATGTCCTGGGAGAAACCCTGAAATTACTTGAGGTTCAAGGGATAGCCAATACCACGCTGGAAATGGTGGCCGAACGTATCAATTATCCTCTTGATGAACTACAACGCTTTTGGCCCGATAAAGAGGCCATTCTGTACGATGCGTTACGTTACCTCAGCCAGCGGGTGGATATCTGGCGGCGTCAGCTTTTGCTGGATGACACCCAGAGCGTTGAGCAGAAATTACTGGCACGCTACAACGCGCTGTCCGAATGCGTGAGCAATAATCGCTATCCAGGCTGCCTGTTCATCGCCGCCTGTACGTTTTACCCCGATCCCGGACATCCGATCCATCAGTTAGCCGATCAACAAAAAAAGGCGGCACATGACTTCACCCATGAACTGCTCACGACGCTGGAAGTTGACGACCCGGCAATGGTTGCCAAACAGATGGAACTGGTGCTGGAAGGCTGCCTGAGCCGCATGTTGGTCAATCGTAGCCATGCTGATGTCGAAACAGCACACCGTCTGGCTGAAGATATCCTGCGCTTTGCTCAGTGCCGTATGGGCGGTGCGCTGACTTAAGCGCACAACGCTTATTGGGTGGTGAGAAATTGGCACCACGCTATTTTGTTCAATCTTCAGGCATAAATGCGTAGATTGCCGTAATATTAAGCGGTTGAACGGTTTTTCCCGAAATTTAATTGACTGACAGACGTGAATACGGTTTAATGCGCCCCGTTGCCCGGATAGCTCAGTCGGTAGAGCAGGGGATTGAAAATCCCCGTGTCCTTGGTTCGATTCCGAGTCCGGGCACCACTATTTAAAGAACCCGCCCTAAAGGCGGGTTTTTGCTTTTATAGTTTCTGATACTTTCCAACTGTTCATCTCTCAATATCCTTACAGAGTTTCCCCGCTCACAATCCATATATAAAATAGCCATGCCAGTTAACAAGAAGACATCTGGGCTCTATAAGAAGATGGGCTTTAAAGTGACGGGACGCACGGAAGTAGTCGATCTCGGACGACCGTATCCGCTACTGAAACTGGTGCTCGGGTAATGATGTAGACTGTTATCGATACTGTTATCACCTGCAAGCATTTTGATGTTCCGGCATTCCGGATTGAAGGCATGACAACCACAGCGCCGTCAGGCGCTGTTATCTCCCGCGCTTTTCACCACGCTGTACGGCTATGTGTCTGCTCACATCGAACGGCTCACCTGATTTCAGCACCCCGTAAGCCACCTGCGCCAGCTTGCGCATCATCGCGCCGATTATCACTTTCCCTTTCTTTCCATTCCCTGCCAGACGCACCCGGAATGCCCGTCCCCATTCTGTTTTACTCACCGCCACCATCGCAGGCATATACACTGCGGTGACGGCCATCTGGCCGCACCACATCGACATCCAGCCAGGCTTTAGAGACGTCGATACCGATAAAATGAAGTTCCTGTTCCATAGTGAGACCAGCCTTGTGAATGCGGATTATCGGGAAAAGCGGTCCATGATACTGTCCGGTTTGTCACTTGTGGATAACGGCAGTCCGCTGCATAAATCTACAGCACAGGTTATGAACCTAAGGCCGGATAAGGCGCTGCGCCGCAGCCGGCAGATTTCACGGCGCACAGACGCAAAAAAGCCCATCCGGCAGGATGGGCTTCTTCACTTTATTTGATGCCTGGCAGTTCCCT
>NZ_JAOWID010000017.1:0-93213 GCF_030332285.1 Citrobacter sp. Cu096 | reverse complement strand
TCCCCACTGCTGCCTCCCGTAGGAGTCTGGACCGTGTCTCAGTTCCAGTGTGGCTGGTCATCCTCTCAGACCAGCTAGGGATCGTCGCCTAGGTGAGCCGTTACCCCACCTACTAGCTAATCCCATCTGGGCACATCCGATGGCAAGAGGCCCGAAGGTCCCCCTCTTTGGTCTTGCGACGTTATGCGGTATTAGCTACCGTTTCCAGTAGTTATCCCCCTCCATCGGGCAGTTTCCCAGACATTACTCACCCGTCCGCCACTCGTCACCCAAGGAGCAAGCTCCTCTGTGCTACCGTTCGACTTGCATGTGTTAGGCCTGCCGCCAGCGTTCAATCTGAGCCATGATCAAACTCTTCAATTTAAGTTTGATGCTCGTGAATTAAACTTCGTAATGAATTACGTATGTTCACTCAGAGACTTGGTATTCATTTTTCGTCTTGCGACGTTAAGAATCCGTATCTTCGAGTGCCCACACAGATTGTCTGATAAATTGTTAAAGAGCAGTTGCGACGCGCTTTAGCGCTCTGTCGCGAGGTCCCGTATATTACGTTTTCCTCATTCAGAGTCAAGCATTTATTTTTGCTTTTCTCTACGAAGTTCTCAGTGGAACCCCGCTGACCCGGCGGCTTGTAATCCGTTGTTCCGTGTCAGTGGAGGCGCATTATAGGGAGTTATTTCAGGCTGACAAGGGGAAATTTAAAATAATTTTCCGAGTGATTATTTTTTATACTTTACGTTTATTTTGACACCGTTTTGTGGGTTAACTGAGCGATTTCCCGCGCGAAACCCGCAACCTGTTCCCAATCGGTATACACCACTTCTTTATTCGCATCCGTTTCACCGCCTGACATCTTCATTATCAGTTGGATCATAACGCGGTCATACCAGCGATAACGGGGATACCGCAAAGCACCGGCAATAACTGCGCTACGATCTGGCCGCCACGGCGAACTCATCAGGAACTTGCGCGCATAGCTGTTAGTTTGAGGCGTACGTTTTTCCGGTTTACGGGCAACCAGGTTAACGGAGTAGAACGCACTCGGCATCGCATTCAATCGCGTGGCATGCTTTTTCACAAATTCCTGGAAAGCAGCATGGTAATGACCATAGCGAATCGAGGCGCCAATCACCACGCTGTCATAATTTTGCCAGTCGGGCTCCGCGGTACGATGCAAATTAAGCACATCCGCCCAAACACCCAGCTCTTTGAGCTCAGAAGCCAGATACTCGGCGATTTCGCGCGTTTGTCCGTCCCGGGAAGAAAAAAGAATCAGTGTTTTCACGTGT
The DNA here is from genome assembly GCF_030332285.1 of Citrobacter sp. Cu096. NCBI lineage: Bacteria > Pseudomonadati > Pseudomonadota > Gammaproteobacteria > Enterobacterales > Enterobacteriaceae > Citrobacter > Citrobacter sp. Cu096. Next base: position 91,924 of record NZ_JAOWID010000017.1, on the reverse strand, counting down.
TACTCCATTATTCACGCCAGAAGGTAGGTGTAAAAAGTACCAGCAGAGTAAAGACCTCCAGACGACCAAACAGCATATTGGCAATCAGGATCCACTTCGCTACGGGGTTCATACTGGCAAAGTTGTCGGCAACAACCCCCAGCCCGGGCCCCAGGTTATTCAGCGTCGCGACCACAGAGGCAAACGCAGAGAAGTCATCTACGCCGGTCGCAATAATCGCCAGCATACTGATAATAAAGACCAGCGCATAAGCAGAGAAGAATCCCCATACGGCTTCAAGAATTCGCTCCGGCAACGCACGATTCCCCAGCTTGATACTGTAAACCGCATTCGGGTGTACCAGTCGTTTCAATTCACGGTTACCCTGTTTAAACAGCAGCAGGATACGAATCACCTTCAAGCCACCGCCCGTCGACCCGGCACACCCGCCGATAAACGCAGAACACAGCAACAGCACCGGTAGGAACAGCGGCCAGCGGGCAATACTATCTGTAGTAAATCCGGCAGTCGTCGCCATCGACACTACCTGGAAAAAAGCCTGGTTGATGGTCGTGAGCGCCGACCCATAGGTATTATGTATCCACAACACCAGCGTACAGACAACCACCAGCGTCAACTGTACGCCGATGAACATACGGAATTCCGGATCGCGCCAGTAGACCTTCAGACTACGCCCGCTTAATAAAGAGAAGTGCAGACCATAGTTACAGCCGGAGATCAGCAAGAAGATAGCAATAATCGTATTAATCGTGGGACTGTCAAAATATCCCACGCTGGCATCGTGTGTGGAAAAGCCGCCGATAGCAATTGTGGCAAAGCTGTGCCCAATGGCATCAAACGCGGGCATCCCGGCAAACCATAGCGCCAGCGCGCAGGCCACCGTCAGTAATACATAGATAAGCCACAGCGTTTTTGCTGTTTCGGCAATACGCGGGCGCATTTTATTATCTTTCAGCGGTCCGGGCATTTCTGCCCTATAGAGCTGCATGCCACCCACGCCAAGAATAGGCAGGATAGCCACTGCCAGCACGATGATCCCCATCCCGCCGAACCATTGCAGCATCTGGCGATAAAAGAGAATCGCGTGTGGCAATGAATCCAGCCCCACCAGCGTCGTCGCACCTGTGGTAGTTAATCCGGAAAAGGATTCAAAAAAAGCGTCGGTTATCGTGAGGTTAGGACTTTCCGAAAAAATGAATGGCAACGCACCCACGCTCCCCAGCACGGTCCAAAATAAAACAACAATCAGAAATCCTTCGCGCGATTTCAGCTCGCCCTTCTCTTTACGGTTTGGCCACCACAGCATAGAGCCAATAGCCAGAGCAACGAAGAAAGTTTGGGTAAATGCACGCCCAGCCCCATCGCGATAAATGAGCGCTACCAGTCCGGGGATAATCATTGTCCCCGAGAATAAGATGACCAGTAGTCCAACGATTCGGGTGATGGCGCGAAAATGCATCTCTGCCGCTTCCTTAGTTCTTTAAAATGAGGTGGGGATTATTCTTCAATCGCTAACAATTGCAATGAACCACGACTAAAATCCGCCAGTTTTGCCGAAAATCCATCCACTTTGGCATAAGGAAGCGCCACCCTGAGCCGAACAAAAGCCTGGTAATCACTGGCAATGACTTTACCGTCAAACTGCCCCAACAAAGCTTCAATACCTGCCAACTGACCGTACTCACACTGCAAAGTATATTCGGTTAATGGCGTCTTGCGCTGTGTCGTTAACTGCCGCAGCGCCTGATTCACACCACCACCATAGGCTTTTACCAGTCCCCCCGTACCCAGAAGGATACCGCCGTAGTAGCGCACCACCACCGCGGTAATCTCACCGACGCCGCTCCCCATCAGCTGTGCGAGCATCGGTTTGCCTGCCGTACCCGCCGGTTCGCCATCATCGGAAAATCCCAGCTGTTGCGAGTCATTGGGCGCACCCGCCACCCACGCCATACAATGATGACGGGCGTCCGGGTGTTCCGCTTTAACTGACTCAACAAACGCTTTTGCCGCTTCTACACCGTCCGTATGGGCGATCAGCGTAATGAAGCGGCTTTTTTTGATCTCTTCAACGACGCTTACCGGCGCCGCAGGGATTAACCAACTGTCCATTACGCCAGTTTTAAATCCCGGGTCATGTTTTCGATATTGTTTTCGTGGACCACCACGTTGTCCTCAATACGAATACCGCCGAACGGTTTCAGGGCTTCGATTTTCTGCCAATTGAAGTGTTTGCTGAACTGCCCTTCACGCCACGGTGCCAGCAGCGATTCAATAAAATAGATGCCCGGTTCGATCGTCAAAACCATGCCCGGTTGCAAAATGCGGGTGCAACGCAGATAAGGATACTTCGACGGCGCAGCCAGGTGGGTACCGCTGTCATCCTGCATAAAGCCAGCAACATCATGTACCTGCAGGCCCAGCGGGTGACCAATACCGTGCGGCATAAACGGCCCGGTAAGATCGTTTTCAACCATCGCTTCTTCACTCATATCGGTGATAATTTGATGCTTACGTAGCAGTTTCGCGATGCGCTGATGGAACTGAATGTGGTAGTCCACATAGCTGGCGCCCGCTTTCATCGTGGCAATCAACGCCAGTTGCTCGTCATTCACATCCTTCACCAGATGCGCATAGTCATTGTCGCTTTTCGCCGACCAGGTGCGCGTCAGGTCTGCCGCATAGCCGTTATATTCCGCACCTGCGTCCAGCAGGAAGCTACGGATTTCAGACGGAGCCTGATGATCCAGCTTGGTATAGTGTAAAACCGAAGCATGCTCGTTAAGCGCCACGATATTGCTGTACGGCACGTCGGTGTCGCGATGACCGGTAGCCGTCAGGTAAGCGAGGTTAATGTCAAACTCGCTCATTCCGGAACGGAACGCTTCTTCCGCGGCACGGTGTCCATTCACCGCCATTTTCTGCGCTTCGCGCATACAGGCCAGTTCGTAATCCGTTTTATAAGCACGGTAATAATGCAGGTAGTCGATCACCCCTTTCGGGTTGATGTTACTGGCCGCGATGTCCAGTTGCAGCGCGCGTTCCGGAACGGGACCGATGTAACCGATATTGCCGCGAGCAGCAGGCAGTTGGCTACCAATACCATCCGCTTTTGGCAGCGCGATGATCTCGATCTCTTCCGTCCAGAAGGAGGTCGGCAGCGGCTCAACGTTGTGCCAGTAATCAACCGGCAGGTAGAACCACAGCTTTGGCTTATTCACACCATCCACCAACAACCAGCAGTTAGGAACCTGCGTTACAGGCACCCAGGCTTTGAACTGCGGATTGACCTTAAACGGATATGGATGATCGTCGAGAAAGACGTTAATCAGCTCACCTGAATGAATAAGTAACGCATCCAGCTTATAGCGTTCCAGCGCGTCGCGCGTCCGTTCTTGTAGGGTAACGATATGATTTTTATAGAGTGCGGCCAGTGATTCCATTTTCTATCCTTCTGTTTTTTTGACCTCAAGTCTCCGCATCTTAGCACATCGCCTTGTGAGTGCGTGATTTCTACCGAGCGTGATCAAATCGTCATTTCTTTAATCATTCATTTGCATTTTTTAACACAAAATACACACTTCGATTCATCTGGTATGACCAGATCACCTTGCGGATTCAGGAGACTGACATGCTTTACAAAGGCGACACCCTGTACCTCGACTGGCTGGAAGATGGCATCGCCGAACTGGTGTTCGATGCCCCTGGTTCGGTCAATAAACTCGACACGGCCACCGTTGCCAGCCTGGGCCATGCGCTTGACGTGCTGGAAAATCAACCGAATTTAAAAGGGCTGCTGCTGCGTTCTAACAAAGCAGCCTTTATTGTTGGTGCCGATATCACCGAATTCCTTTCACTGTTCCTCGTGCCTGCAGAGCAGTTGAGCCAGTGGCTGCATTTTGCTAACAGCGTCTTTAACCGCCTCGAAGATCTGCCTGTTCCGACCCTCTCAGCGGTAAACGGCTACGCACTGGGCGGCGGCTGCGAGTGTGTCCTGGCAACCGATTATCGCCTGGCAACACCAGACCTGCGCATCGGCCTGCCGGAAACTAAGTTGGGTATCATGCCGGGCTTTGGCGGCTCCGTACGTATGCCACGTATGCTGGGCGCAGACAGCGCTCTGGAAATTATTGCTGCGGGTAAAGATGTTGGCGCTGAGCAGGCGCTGAAAATCGGCCTGGTCGATGGCGTAGTGAAGCAAGACAAACTGCTTGATGGCGCGATTGCGGTATTACGACAGGCAATTAATGGCGATCTCGACTGGAAAGCCAAACGTCAGCCGAAGCTTGAGCCGTTGAAGCTCAGCAAAATTGAAGCGGCCATGAGCTTTACCATCGCTAAAGGTATGGTGGCGCAGACGGCAGGTAAGCACTATCCCGCACCGATTACCGCAGTGAAAACCATTGAAGCAGCGGCCCGTTTTGGTCGTGAAGAAGCGCTGAATCTGGAAAATAAAAGCTTTGTGCCACTGGCGCACACCAGTGAAGCTCGCGCGCTGGTTGGGATCTTCCTGAACGATCAGTTCGTGAAAGCCAAAGCCAAAAAACTCACCAAAAATATTGATGCGCCAAAGCAAGCGGCAGTGCTGGGCGCAGGTATTATGGGCGGCGGCATCGCGTACCAGTCAGCCTGGAAAGGCGTGCCGGTTGTGATGAAAGATATCAATGACAAATCATTAACGCTCGGTATGACCGAAGCAGCCAAGCTACTGAACAAACAGCTTGAACGCGGCAAAATTGACGGTCTGAAAATGGCGGGCGTGATTTCCACCATTCATCCTACCCTCGACTACAGCGGTTTCGAACGTGTGGATGTGGTAGTTGAAGCGGTCGTGGAAAATCCGAAAGTGAAAAAAGCGGTGCTGGCGGAGACTGAAGACAAAGTTCGCCCGGATACGGTACTGGCTTCGAATACCTCCACCATCCCAATCAACGAACTGGCCAGCGCGCTCAAGCGCCCGGAAAACTTCTGTGGGATGCACTTCTTTAACCCAGTACACCGCATGCCACTGGTTGAGATCATTCGCGGCGAGAAAAGCTCGGATGAAACCATCGCCAAAGTTGTCGCATGGGCAAGCCAGATGGGCAAAACGCCAATTGTGGTCAACGACTGCCCCGGTTTCTTCGTGAACCGCGTGCTGTTCCCGTATTTTGCCGGTTTCAGCCAGCTGCTGCGCGACGGAGCGGATTTCCGCAAAGTCGACAAAATCATGGAAAAACAGTTTGGCTGGCCAATGGGTCCGGCTTACCTGCTGGACGTGGTGGGTATTGATACTGCACATCACGCGCAGGCGGTAATGTCTGCAGGTTTCCCACAACGGATGCAGAAAGATTATCGCGACGCGATAGACGCCCTGTTTGATGCTAACCGTTTCGGGCAGAAAAACGGTCTTGGATTCTGGCGCTATAAAGAAGACAACAAAGGCAAGCCGAAGAAAGAAGAAGATGCCACCGTTGATGGTTTGCTGGCAGATATCAGCCAGCCTAAACGCGACTTCAGTGATGAAGAGATTATCGCCCGCATGATGATCCCAATGGTCAACGAAGTGGTGCGTTGTCTGGAAGAAGGCATTATCGCCAGTCCGGCAGAAGCCGATATGGCACTGGTGTATGGCCTGGGCTTCCCTCCGTTCCACGGCGGCGCGTTCCGCTGGCTGGATACGCTCGGCAGCGCGAAGTATCTCGATATGGCTCAGCAGTATCAGCACCTTGGCCCGCTGTATGAAGTTCCGGCTGGTCTGCGTGATAAGGCGCGCCATAACGAACCGTATTATCCCCAGGTTGAGCCTGCCCGCCCGGTTGGCAGCCTGAAAACGGCTTAAGGAGTCACAATGGAACAGGTTGTAATTGTTGATGCGATCCGTACCCCGATGGGCCGTTCAAAAGGGGGGGCGTTTCGTAACGTGCGGGCAGAAGATCTCTCCGCACACTTAATGCGTAGCCTGCTGGCGCGTAATCCGGCACTGGATCCAACCGCGCTGGATGACATTTACTGGGGCTGTGTGCAGCAAACGCTGGAGCAGGGTTTCAACATCGCCCGTAACGCCTCGCTGCTGGCGGAAATCCCGCACTCCGTTCCGGCGGTCACCGTGAACCGCCTGTGCGGTTCATCAATGCAGGCGCTGCACGACGCGGCACGTATGATCATGACCGGCGATGCACAGGCGTGCCTGATTGGTGGCGTGGAGCATATGGGCCATGTACCAATGAGCCACGGCGTTGATTTTCACCCGGGCATGAGCCGCAACGTAGCAAAAGCTGCGGGGATGATGGGCCTGACCGCAGAAATGCTTTCGCGCATGCACGGTATCAGTCGTGAAATGCAGGACGCCTTCGCCGCACGTTCACACGCCCGCGCCTGGGCCGCCACACAGTCCGGCGCCTTTAAGAATGAAATCATCCCAACCGGTGGTCATGACGCAGACGGCGTGCTGAAGCAGTTTAACTACGATGAGGTTATTCGCCCGGAGACAACCGTTGAAGCGCTGTCCACCCTGCGTCCGGCGTTCGATCCGGTGAGCGGAACGGTCACTGCGGGTACCTCCTCCGCGCTCTCCGACGGCGCAGCGGCAATGCTGGTGATGAGCGAAAGCCGCGCCCGTGAGCTGGGTCTGACGCCGCGTGCCCGTATTCGTTCGATGGCTGTTGTCGGCTGCGACCCCTCAATCATGGGTTACGGTCCGGTTCCGGCCTCAAAACTGGCGCTGAAAAAAGCGGGACTCTCCACCAGCGACATCGGCTTGTTTGAAATGAACGAAGCCTTTGCCGCCCAGATCCTGCCGTGCATTAAAGATCTGGGGCTGATGGAGCAGATAGACGAGAAGATCAACCTCAACGGCGGCGCGATCGCCCTGGGCCACCCACTGGGATGTTCCGGTGCGCGTATTAGCACCACCCTGCTCAACCTGATGGAACGCAAAGACGTGCAGTTTGGTCTGGCGACGATGTGTATCGGGTTAGGGCAGGGCATCGCAACGGTATTTGAGCGAGTTTAATCAAAGATAAATTCCCCTAAATAATTCGCGCTGCATCGCGGCGGCAACTGAGCGAATCCCCGGGAACATAGATAACTATGTGACCGGGGTGAGAAAAGGCAGCCAACAAAGAAGCAGTGTGAATTATGACGGGGAAAGGTTTAGTTGCCGTTCTTCCCGCCTGTCAGGGGCGGGTTTTTTATTACTAAATGAATGCAAAAGCATCGCCAAACAGACGGTCTTCACGCGCACTGCGTTCATTGCAGAACAGATCGCGCGCGATTTTGGCCATCTCGAAACGACCAGCAATGTAGATATCGTGTTCCGCCAGAGTACCGTAATCCTGCAATACTGCCGTTAACACGGTGCCCGTACGACCACGCCAGCCGTCTTCAGGCTGTTCCACCACCGGCTCAACGCGCAGGTTCGGGTGATTAACTGACAACGCTTCCAGCTCAGAGAGATCGTAGAGATGTTTCTCTTCGCGCCCACCCCAGTAAATGGTGATATCGCGGTTGGGATTACGCGCCAGCGCGGTGAGCAGAATGGAACGCACGTAAGAAAACCCCGTGCCGCCTGCGATCAGGATCAACGGGCGCTCGTCTTCATCACGCAGCCAGGCTTCGCCATGCGGAATATCGACCTTGATCTCCCGGTCTTTCAGAATGCGGTCCATCACGGCCATGGCATAAAGATTTAGCTCAGAAGCGCCAACGTGCAGCTCAATGAATCCTTTCTCGTCCGGCGTTGATGCCATGGAGAACGGACGCTTATCCCTTTCGTCCATCACGACCATTAAATACTGGCCAGCACGAAAGGAAAACGCCGCGTCAGGCACTAAACGAACGCGATATACGGTGTCAGTGATAGCTTCTACCGAGGTCACTTTACAGCTTAAGGTTGTCATGCGCTCTCTCTGTCGGATCAATAGGCAAAATGATCGCGCCTCAGGCGCTTTTGCCGTCATTAAAGATGGCCAGTTCATCCCAAATAGCGTCAATACGCGCAGTCACTTCAGGATCTTTTTTAATCGGACGTCCCCATTCACGTTGGGTTTCGCCCGGCCATTTATTTGTGGCATCCAGCCCCATTTTTGAACCAAGGCCGGAAACCGGCGAGGCAAAGTCCAGGTAATCAATTGGCGTATTCTCTACCAGTACCGTATCCCGGGCAGGGTCCATACGGGTAGTAATTGCCCAAATCACATCATTCCAGTCACGTGCGTTGACGTCATCATCGCAGACAATAACAAATTTGGTGTACATAAACTGGCGCAAAAACGACCAAACACCCATCATGACGCGTTTAGCATGGCCAGCGTACTGTTTTTTCATCGTCACCACTGCCAGACGGTATGAACAGCCTTCCGGAGGCAGGTAAAAATCGACGATTTCCGGGAACTGCTTTTGCAGAATAGGAACAAATACTTCGTTCAACGCCACGCCGAGCACTGCTGGCTCATCAGGCGGACGTCCGGTATAGGTAGAGTGATAAATAGCATCTTCACGCTGGGTAACATGCGTTACGGTAAAGACCGGGAAGCTATCTACTTCGTTGTAATACCCGGTATGATCGCCATACGGCCCTTCCGGGGCCAACTCACCCGGCTCGATATACCCTTCGAGCACAATTTCAGCGCTGGCGGGTACTTCCAAATCGTTGGAAATACATTTGACCACTTCGGTCTTGGTACCACGTAACAGCCCGGCAAATGCATACTCGGATAATGTATCTGGGACGGGCGTGACGGCCCCCAGAATGGTCGCAGGGTCTGCACCCAGCGCAACTGAAACCGGGAAGCGCTCACCAGGATGCGCCGCGCACCATTCCTGATAATCGAGCGCTCCGCCGCGGTGGGACAGCCAGCGCATAATGAGCTTGTTTTTGCCAATCAACTGCTGGCGATAGATACCCAAATTCTGCCGCTCTTTATGCGGGCCGCGCGTTACGGTTAGCCCCCAGGTAATCAGCGGCGCCGCATCTTCCGGCCAGCAGGTCATAATCGGAATACGATTTAAATCAACGTCATCGCCGGAGAAGACCTTTTGCTGACAAGGCGCACCGCGCAACCGCTTAGTCGGCATGTTCAGCACCTGCTTAAACTGCGGCAGCTTATCAAACAGGTCGCGGAATCCTTTCGGTGGCTCTGGCTCTTTCAAAAACGCCAACAGTTTACCGACTTCCCGTAATGCCGAGACATCTTCTTGCCCCATACCCATCGCAACACGCTTCGGTGTGCCAAACAGGTTACACAACACCGGCATTGAATAGCCTTTAGGATTCTCAAACAGTAACGCAGGCCCACCGGCACGCAGGGTGCGGTCGGCAATTTCAGTGATTTCCAGGTGGGGATCCACCTCAAGCGAAATGCGTTTGAGCTCGCCCTGCTGTTCAAGCAGCGTCAGGAAGTCGCGTAAATCGTGATATTTCATGGCGTCCATTGTGGCCTCTTCGTAAGCGCTTCATTATACGGCGTTCATCATTGTGATGCTGTATTTTTGTTAAATTAGCGTGAACTCTGGCGATGCATTTAAGCTCTGGGAGTATATACCCATTGGGTTTCAGCCTGCTTTGAGACAGGTATAATTAACTTAACTCATGGCTTTTGCTATGCTGGCGCTCAGAACAAGCGGATAAGAGTTATTATGCAAGCCTGGTATTTACTGTACTGCAAACGTGGGCAACTTCAGCGAGCCCAGGAACACCTGGAAAGGCAGGCGGTGAACTGCCTGACGCCTATGATCACCCTGGAAAAAATGGTGCGCGGTAAACGTGCCACGGTCAGTGAACCGCTATTCCCTAATTACATGTTTGTCGAGTTCGACCCAGAAGTGATCCACACCACTACCATCAACGCCACGCGTGGTGTCAGTCATTTCGTACGCTTCGGCGCAACGCCAGCGACCGTCCCTTCTCCCGTTATTCACCAGCTTTCCATCTACAAGCCTGAAGGTATTGTTGATCCTCAGACCCCTCAGCCTGGGGACAGTGTGATTATCACTGAAGGGGCGTTTGAGGGGTTAAAGGCGATTTTCACCGAGCCGGATGGCGAAGCGCGCTCCATGCTGCTGCTTAACCTGCTGAATAAAGAGATTAAGCAGAGCGTGAAAAATACTGGCTTTCGAAAAATATAAGCCATTAGAAGGCCACTTCGAACAGCGTTCTGACGTTAGCATCAATGGTTGCTGACAACCATTGAGGATCTTCTCCGCGCCAGTGTGCAATACGCTCAAGAATATGTGGCAGGTGCGCCGGTTCATTGCGCCGTGAGGCTGGTTTCGGCATTAAGTCGCGAGGAAGTAGATAAGGCGCATCGGTTTCTATCAGCAGTCTTTCCACCGGGATAAACGGCAGCAGCTCCCGTAGTTCCATTCCCCGGCGCTCATCACAGACCCATCCGGTAATACCGATATAAAGTCCTCGGTCCACGCAGTCCTGCATCTCCTGACGCGAGCCGGTGAAACAGTGCAGCACTGCGCCGGGGAGGCTATCCAGCCACGGCTCCAGTAATGTCAGAAAACGCGCATGCGCATCCCGACAATGCATGAAAATCGGCATCTGCAGTTCAGCGGCAATGCGAAGCTGTGCCTCAAACGCACGCTCCTGCTCTTGCGGGGTGGAGAAATTACGATTGAAATCCAGGCCGCATTCACCAATAGCAACCACCTTCGACTGGTTTGCCAGCGCGATAATCTCGTCTTCCGTTGAGGATTGCCATTGACTGCTGTTATGGGGATGCACGCCAGCCGTGGACCAGCAATGCGGATAATGTTGCGCCAGCTTTAACGCTTGCTGACTTTCGTGCAGGTTTGTTCCGGTCAGAAGCATACCGTTTACGCCCGCAGCAAAGGCGCGCGCCACGACCTCATCCCGGTCTTTCGCAAATTGTGAACTGGTTAAATTAACGCCAATATCAAACATGCTTCCTCCCATATGACAACCGCCCTGACGGGCGGTTGAATTTATTCTTCAGTTTTCTCAGTGGCTTCGGCTTCTTTTGCTTCTTCAGCCTCGTTGTCCTCATCTCGCGTACGTCGCTTACCGACATAGAAACGGGAGAAGAAAACACCCACCTCGAACAGGCAGTACATCGGTATCGCCAACAGCGTTTGCGAGAAAACATCCGGCGGGGTCAGTAACATCCCGACGACAAATGCCCCAACTACAACGTAAGGACGTTTCTTGCGTAAATCGTCAGGCGTCGTAATGCCCATCCAGCATAGCAGGACGATGGCAACCGGAACCTCAAAAGAGACACCGAAAGCCATAAACAGCGCCATGACGAAGCTGAGATAGCTGGCAATGTCCGTCGATACCTGTACACCTTGCGGAGCCGTGTTGGCCAGAAAACCAAACGCCAACGGGAAGACGACAAAGTAGGCGAATGCCATGCCGATATAAAACAATAACGAACTGGAAACCAGCAGTGGCACCACCAGGCGACGTTCATGTTTATACAAAGCTGGCGCAATGAATGCCCACACCTGGTAGAGGATCACTGGCGCTGACAGGATCAGCGACACCATGAAGGTCAACTTGATCGGGGTAAAGAACGGCGAGGCCACATCAGTGGCAATCATCGTTGCGCCCTGCGGCATCTGTTTAATCAGCGGCGCTGCAACCATATGGTAAATGTCGTTGGCAAAATAAACCAACGCCAGAAAGATCACGATTACCGCAATAATGCAGTTCAGGAGTCGCTTACGCAGCTCAATAAGATGCGTGATGAGCGGTTGGGTATCTTCTACAGACATGTTTACGGTTTATCACTCGACGAGGGTGAGGATTCGACAACAGGTGCGGCAGCTTTCTTTTCTGCATCCATCAACGTGGCGGAAGCGTTTTCCGTCGGCTCTGGCGTTGTAGCACCCGTGGATTCCGGTTTTTGCTCCGGCGAACTGGCCTGGTTTTCAGCGGCGGCAGGGGTGACCCCTTCTCGCTGCGCTTCACCTTCTTTCACCACCGGATTGTGGATAGTGTGCGCTTCATCGCTCGCTTTCTCAGGATCGTGCACGCTGTATGAACGCTTCATCGATTCTGCCGCTTCACGCAGCTCATCCATTGAGGCTTTCAGCTCCGGGGTCAGATTTGTCAGGCTCGCTTTCTCTACTTTCTTCAGGCTGTCCTGAAACTCCTGAAGCTTAAGCTCCTGGGTCAGTTCATTCTGAACAGTAGTTGCCAGGGAACGTAAAGCACGCACCCAGCCAGCAACCGTTTTTACCGCTACGGGTAATCGTTGCGGCCCCAGAACGATGAGGCCGATCACGAACACCAATAACAGTTCGCTAAAACCGATATCAAACACGGATTATACCTGCTCTTTATCTTGGCTTTTGGCGTCTTCCTTTTTCACTTCGCCCTGCTTATCGGTGATGGATTTAGCTGTAAAATCAGCGTCCTGGCTGGTTTTATCTTGCTTAGGCTCATCATCACCCATCGCTTTTTTGAAGCCTTTAATCGATGCGCCAAGATCGGAACCGATGGAGCCGAGTTTCTTGGTGCCAAATAGCAGTACAACGATGACGGCAATGATCAACAACTGCCAAATACTGATACCACCCATACATGTTCCTCTGTCATAGATGATGAATTAATAAGGCCGTAGTATACGTTACACGGCCTGCCTTGGGCGATGAAAAATTCAGCGCATTTTGCGCCAGCCGATTAACCAGGCCAGGACACCGCCTGCCATCAACCAGCCCGGCATAAGCCCCCACTCAGGACGGCTTACCAGCAGGAATGTTCCACTTAGCAACAATGTTGCGCCAATGCCCAATAAATAACGGGATTGTCCCTGACGTACATGATTCGCGTGAAGCTCGCGGGCAATCTTATCAACACTGTGCTGTAAATATTTGCCCTGGCGCAAACTGTCATACACCAGTTCAGGTATTTCTGGCATTTTTTCGACCCAGAACGGTGCTTTTTCTTTAAATGCCCTGACAAGTGCCGGAATACCGACCTGATCTTTGATCCAGGATTCGAGGAATGGCTTAGCCGTTTTCCATAAATCTAGCTGCGGATAGAGCTGTCGTCCGACACCTTCAACATACAGCAGCGTCTTCTGAAGCAATACCAGTTGAGGCTGAACTTCCATGTTGAATCGGCGCGCAGTGTTGAACAGATTCAACAGCACATGACCAAAGGAAATTTCCGCCAACGGCTTTTCAAAAATCGGCTCACACACGGTACGAATGGCAAATTCGAACTCTTCAACGTTGGTATCCGGCGGAACCCAGCCAGAATCCACGTGCAGTTCAGCAACTTTGCGGTAGTCACGGTTAAAGAACGCGATGAAGTTTTCAGCCAGGTAGCGCTTATCTTCTTTGTTTAAAGAACCCACTATCCCACAATCAATACCAATGTATTTCGGGTTTTCAGGGTGCTCATAACTTACGAAAATATTCCCGGGGTGCATGTCCGCATGGAAAAAGCTGTCACGGAAAACCTGAGTAAAGAAGACCTGAACACCGCGTTCAGCCAGCAACTTCATATTGGTGCCGTTCTTCTCAAGCGTGGCGACATCTGAAACGGGAATACCGTAAATGCGCTCCATCACCATCATGTTCTGACTGCAATAGTCGGAGTACACTTCCGGGATGTACAACATCGGGCTGTCTTCAAAATTACGTCGCAGCTGAATCGCGTTCGCTGACTCGCGCAGCAAATTCAGTTCATCAATCAACGTCTTTTCATATTCACGGACCACTTCTGTTGGCCGCAGGCGACGACCATCAGGCAGCAGGCGAGGAACCCAACGAGCAAGGCGATAGATCAGTTTTAAATCCGCTTTGATAACCGGCAGGATGTCCGGGCGAATAACTTTGATCACCACCTCTTTGCCATTCGATTTCAGCCGTGCGGTGTGAACCTGAGCAATAGATGCAGATGCCAGCGGCGTGATCTCAAAATCATCAAACCATTCTTCGACGGGCAGTCCGCCCATCGCTTCTTCGATTTGTTCTTTCGCGCGTTGCCCATCGAATGGCGCAACCCGATCCTGCAGTAGCGCTAGCTGATCGGCGATGTGAGGAGGGAAAAGATCACGACGGGTTGAGAGCATTTGCCCAAACTTGATCCACACCGGGCCAAGTTCCTGTAAAGCCAGTCTCAGCCTTTCTCCCAGTGGTTTATCTTTGTGTCGGTTGGGCATCCAGAACAGCGAGTAACGCCACAGCCGGAGCGGCAGCGTGATACGCATTTTAGGGATGAGTTCATCAAGGCCATAACTTAAAAAAGTGCGAATGATGAAATAAAGGCGCCGTACTTCACCTGGCGTCATTTGGCCTCCAGTTTTTCCAGCCGTGTTGCCAGAGATTCGACCGCGCGCTCAACGGCTGCCGTTTCTTCTGCAAACCATGCAACCTCAAGCGGACCAGGAGCCATGCGCCACTCTTCGGTGAGCGCTTCAGCAACATAGCGCTGCTGGCGTTGAATGTTGCGGCACAGGAACTTCGTTCCACCACGCAACACTTTGCTAACCCCTTCCGCGACGATATCGCCAGTATAGGGCGCTAACAGTTCAGCGGGATCAAACTCCGCCAGATCGGCCAACGCAACAAAGTTCTGTACGACCTGAATATCGCCCTGGACTTCCAGCTCACCGCTGCGAATAAGCGTGGTGAGTTGCTGCCGATCGCGTAGTTTCGGTAACACGCTGGCATGTGTGATTACGGTGCAATCGGCTTCGCCTTCCCATGCCCCCAGCACATCGACCTGGCGCTCACTGAACACCAGAACTAACGGTGTTGAAAATCCTTTGAGATCAACACGTAGCACTTTTCCCTGTAAACGCGTTCTGGCTGACTTAAGCGCAGGGGAACGGTACAGAAAGGTGTTGAGCAGATTTTCAACGCCTGCGGTCACTAAGGGTTTTAAAGGCATCCCCAATCTCCTGTCAGAACTTGTAACCACGATGCAGCGCAACGACACCTGCCGTCAGGTTGTAGTAATCAACGCTTTCGAACCCGGCATCTTGCATCATTGCTTTTAAGGTGTCCTGATCGGGATGCATGCGGATTGACTCCGCCAAATAGCGATAACTGTCTGCATCGCTTGCTACCATTGAGCCAATACGCGGTAGAACGTGGAAAGAGTACGCGTCGTAGGCTTTGCTCAGCGGTTCGATAATCGGCTTAGAGAACTCCAGCACCAGTAGACGCCCGCCCGGCTTCAACACGCGATACATTGAGCGTAATGCTTTGTCTTTATCCGTCACGTTGCGCAGACCGAAAGAGATGGTGATGCAGTCAAACGTGTTGTCAGGGAAAGGTAATGCTTCCGCATTCGCCTGAACGTACTCAACGTTCCCCACTACACCGATATTGCGCAGCTTTTCACGACCCATTTTGAGCATCGAGTCATTGATATCCGCCAGCACAACTTTGCCGGTTTCGCCTACCATGCGAGAGAATTTCGCCGTCAGATCGCCGGTACCGCCAGCCAAATCGAGAACGGTTTGTCCGCGACGCACGCCACTGCAGTCAATGGTGAAGCGCTTCCACAAACGATGAATGCCGAATGACATTAAGTCATTCATAACGTCATATTTAGAGGCCACAGAATGAAAAACGTGGGCCACCATGTCAGCTTTCTGCTCTTTAGCGACGGTCTGAAAGCCAAAGTGCGTCGTTTCTTGTGAATTATCCACCATCTCAGTGCCTGCTCATTCAAAAAATGTTCGAGAAGTGTAACAGATTGGGCCAATTTGCCCTACCCTTCTGCCGGGTTCAACTACCCCAAATGGACTAGCTTGATTGCTGATTTACCGCTTCATCATCGGAGTAAGGCTCATCTTGTTGCGTTTCAGGGACCGAGCGCAAGCGGTACTCTTCATCCTGCGTAGTGGCTTGTTCAGCCAGCTCAGGATTAATCTCGCGCTTAATTTCCACTCCTAAACTGCGAAACGCTTCGGCCTGCGACAGGACGTTTCCACGGCCTGAAGAGAGTTTTTTCATCGCCTGTCGGTAGTTGTCCTGGGCTTTATCCAGGCTTTGACCAATTGCCGACATATCATCCACAAACAACCGCATCTTGTCATAAAGTTTGCTGGCCCGATCGGCAATTTGTTGCGCATTACGGCTCTGATGCTCGTAGCGCCACAGATTGGCAATCGTACGCAATGCCACCAACAGCGTGGTGGGACTGACCAGCATAATGTTATTTCTAAGCGCTTCGGTAATCAGTTCGGGCTGCCTGTCGAGCGCCAGTAAAAAAGCTGGCTCAACGGGGATAAACATCAGCACATAGTCAAGCGTACGTAATCCAGGAAGCTGCTGATAGTCTTTGCGGCCCAACAGACGAATGTGGTTTCGCACCGAGGCGATGTGCTCCTGTAGCGCGCTCTCGCGGGTGAATTCATCTTCAGCGTTAAAATAGCGTTCATAGGCGACCAGCGTCATTTTCGCATCAATCACCACATCTTTGCCCTGCGGTAATCGAACAATAACATCTGGCTGCATCCGTGAACGGGCGTCGTTTTCGATGCTGACCTGGGTTTCGTATTCATAGCCTTCGCGCAGACCGGAAGCCTCAAGCACCCGCGTGAGTACGACCTCGCCCCAGTTCCCCTGCGTTTTGTTATCACCTTTTAATGCCCGCGTCAGGTTTACCGCTTCCTGTGCCATCTGCGCATTCAGTTGTTGGAGATTACGAATTTCGTGCGCCAGAGTATGGCGTTCCTGCGCCTCTTTGCCAAAGCTGTCCTGAACCTGGCGTCGAAAACCGTCCAGTTGTTCGCGAAGCGGTGCCAGCAGGCTGTTCAGGCTTTGGCGATTTTGCTCATCTACGCGGCGATTGCTGTGCTCGAAAATACGGTTCGCCAGATTTTCAAACTGCTCGCTCAGGCGCTGTTCGCTGTTGATCATCTGACGGATCTTATCTTCCGCATGCTGTTGCGTTGCTTCCAGCCGGGTAGTGACTTCACGGAGATCGGCTTCCAGAGAGGTGTTGATACTGTGCAGGCTGCGCAATTCGTTATTAAGCAGTTCGCACTCATCACGCCAGTGGGCTTCCTGTGAGAGTTGTTGCCGGGCGGCGCTTAGCGCGATATCCAGTTCACGTCGTTCTTCGATGAGATCGGCACGGATCCTGTCGGCGTGCGCTTTTGTTGCCAGCCACCCGACCAGCAGTCCTGCGGCTAATGCCAGCACGGCACTCATCACAATTGAAATATCCACAACGCCCCCCTTACAGCTACGACTTACCGGCACAAAATAGAATTGTGCTGTATAAACGTCCAGTTTAAAAGGAATTTCCTGCGAGGCACTACGCAAAATAAAAAGGCCGAACGCGTCGGCCTTTTTGAATAGACGGGAGAATTACAGTAAACGACGCGCAGCTTCCACCACGATTTTCACCGCGTGGCTTTCTGTTTGTTTCATCGTTTCCGCATTAGGGATCTCTTGCTGAGTACGGTTCACGATAACACCCGCAACCATACCGGCACGCAGACCCTGGCTAGCGCACATGGTCAGCAGCGTGGCGGATTCCATTTCGTAGTTCATGACGCCCATAGACTGCCACTCTTCCATAGAGCCTTTAAAACGGCTCACTACGCGACCAGAGAAGGTGTCATAACGCTCCTGGCCCGGGTAGAAGGTATCAGAAGACGCAGTAACGCCAATGTGGGTGGTGGCGCCGATTGATTTCGCCGCTTCCACCAGCGCGGTGGTGCACTCGAAGTCCGCAACAGCCGGGAACTCCATGGGCGCGAAGTGCAGGCTTGCTCCATCCAGACGGACAGACGCCGTGGTGACCAGGACATCACCCACGTTGATATGTGGCTGGATAGCGCCAGTCGTACCGATACGCAGGAAGGTACGAATGCCCAGCTGTGCCAGTTCTTCTACGGCAATAGAGGTTGACGGGCCACCGATACCGGTAGAGCAAACGATCACGGCTTTACCATCCAGCTCAGCACGCCAGGTAGTGAACTCGCGATGAGATGCCAGCTTAACCGGCTTATCCATCAGCGCGGCGATCTTTTCCACACGCTCCGGGTCGCCAGGGACGATAGCAAGCGTAGCCCCTTGTAAATCGCTCTTAGTGAGGCCGAGATGAAAAACATCAGACTTAGACATAAAAACTCCTCTGTGAATCGGTTTTGTCAGAAGAAGCAAAAACACACTTTACCGAAGGCATGAACATATTTTCGTGACAGTCATCACTATGATGTAAATCAATTGCATTCAATTACCATCAAATAGTGACTTGAATCACATAAATGATGCGATGTAAGGAACCCCTGCACAAAAGATAGCCCGTTTAAGGCAATGTGGTTCGTTGCATGTGTCTATAGTTAACAATGCGCTTTTTGGCTGAATATTTAAGGGTACGGAGAATACCATGACAACACGACAATCTGGCTTTGCACCTGCTGTATCTCCACCAACGTCTACCACGGTTCACACTCCAGATAACGCAATTATCGCCGGAGTAACATCCATACCTTCACAAGGCGATGATATGCCAGCGTATCACGCACGACCAAAGCAAACCGATGGCCCGCTGCCCGTGGTTATTGTCGTGCAGGAGATTTTTGGCATTCATGAACACATTCGTGACGTTTGCCGCCGTCTGGCTCTGGAAGGGTATCTGGCTATCGCTCCAGAGCTCTATTTTCGCGAAGGCGATCCCAATGACTTTGCCGACATTCCCACGCTGCTCAGCGGCCTTGTCGCCAAAGTACCTGACTCTCAGGTACTGGCCGATTTGGATCACGTCGCCAGCTGGGCCTCCCGCAACGGAGGTGATGCGCATCAACTGATGATTACCGGATTCTGCTGGGGCGGGCGCATTACCTGGCTGTATGCCGCACATAATCCACAGTTAAAAGCGGCGGTGGCGTGGTACGGCAAACTGGTGGGCGATAAAACCCTCAACTCGCCGAAACATCCCGTTGATATCGCGACCGATCTTAACGCTCCCGTTCTGGGGCTTTATGGCGGCCAGGACACCAGTATTCCACAAGATACCGTTGAAACAATGCGTCAGGCGCTACGCGCCGCCAATGCTAAAGCGGAAATCGTGGTCTATCCCGATGCCGGACATGCGTTTAACGCCGATTATCGCCCGAGCTATCACGAAGAGTCCGCTAAGGATGGCTGGCAGAGAATGCTGGAGTGGTTTACCCAGTACGGCAGTAAAAAATAAGGACAACCCTGGCTTCGGCCAGGGTATCCCTCAGAAAAAATAAGTGTATTGCGTCACATTCTTGCGACAATTTTTTTAATTATACAGTCTCGCTGCATCAATTTTTTTGCTGTTAAAGAAGGCGCTATGATCGCCTTCACATTTGACGTACTCCTCCCCCATCAAATGCAAAATTTTCGTTGCTTAGCGCCAAACTATTTTTCTGTTTAACATCGCTATTCTCCTGAATACTCAGTAACAGACCCAGCGAATTGCTTATTCTGTGAACAGGAGATTGATCATGACGCAACAGACTTTCCAGGCCCAACCTTTTGCTCTGCCTTTTGATCCGCATACCACCGCACTGGTGATGATCGATATGCAACGTGACTTTGTTGAGGCAGGTGGTTTTGGTGAAGCATTAGGTAACGATGTCTCGTTGGTTCGAAGCGCAATTGAGCCATGTAAAAAGGTATTAGCGGCTGCGCGCGATAAAGGCTTACTTGTGATTCATACTCGCGAAGGGCACCGCGCCGATCTTAGCGATTGCCCGGCGGCGAAACTCACCCGCGGCGGTAAAACTTTCATTGGCGAAACAGGCCCTATGGGACGCATTTTGGTTCGGGGCGAAGCCGGCCACGACATTATCCCTGAACTGTACCCGGTCTCGGGTGAACCGGTTATCGACAAACCAGGTAAAGGTGCGTTCTACCAGACTGATTTACATCTGATTTTACAAAATCACGGGATCAAAACGTTAATTGTCTGCGGCGTCACGACTGAAGTATGCGTGACGACGACGGTACGAGAAGCCAACGATCGGGGCTATGAATGCATCATTCCTGAAGATTGTGTGGGTTCCTACTTTCCAGAGTTCCAGAAATATGCGCTGGAGATGATCAAAGCCCAGGGCGCGATTTTTGGTTGGGTCAGTCACGCTGATGCCATTATCGCAGGGTTGAAAGGCTAACGTCATGGCGCCGGCGGCACTTTCTGCGCTTTCGCTAGGGTATCTCTTTCCGGTGAAAGGACGACACATTCTGCGGGTTCACAGTGCATTTCAGCATGCTCTGAATCTGCGCTCAGAAGAAGGACGTCACCTCACGCTGCTGTGTGCAGAGAAGTATCAAAACCTGGCGGATGCGGCACGGATCATGCTGCCAGAATGGTGGGACTGGCGGCGGGAGATCACAGGAACCGGGACAATTCGGTTAGCCGATGGCGTATTAATAGCCCAGCGTTTTCGTGTGGACCTGAACGCAGCCGCAGTATGGCAACCCCAACTCCGACGTGAATCGCTGGATCCGAAAACCTGTTTGTGGCCCCAACGGCACTACAGGACGCTGGATTCTCAACTGCTGCTGTTTTGCCTGGAACATGAGGTAGAAAGCGCACTGCAATGGCAGGGAAATATTCGCCAACGGGGGTTAAGGCCACAAGAGTCGCCGGAGCAACTTGAAGAACAGGTCCCCCGGTTAATCGGTTACGGCAAAGGGCTAACGCCGGATGGCGATGACTATCTACTGGGTTATCTGGCGGCGCTTTGGCAGTGGAAACTCTGTCCCGGTCTTGAGGCTCACTACACCAGATTGCAACAGGCTATTGAACGGCAACTACCGTACACAACTGACATCAGCCAGCATTATTTACGCGGCGCGCTACAAGGTCATTTTTCGCAACCGATTTGCGAGTTGCTCAAACAGCTTAATGTTGACGCGCCTACAACAACGATTATCGCCTGTGCAGAACAGGTCATGCAATTTGGGGCGACATCGGGCGTCGACTGCCTGGCCGGTTTGCTTCACGGCATGAGAACGCTGTACGCACACCATTGAATAAATGAAATGCTCTCGTAGCGCAGATCGCTACGCGGAATCGCTGTACCCGAAATCTGTTATCGGGTGATAAACGACGGACATAACACAATGAAAGTAAAGAATAAAATTTTCAGAAACCTCTATCAGGATTCCGTATCCCTGATGCAGATTTCGGCGCAAATCAGCGCGTTACCAGGCATTCAGCAGGCTTCCGTGGTGATGGGAACATCAACAAATCTTGAGCAGCTTAGTCACGCCGGGCTTGGCGACAACGTCAAAGCAGGGCCAAACGACCTGGTCATAGCGGTAATGGGAGAAGAGGATATCTGCGCCGAAGCGCTGGATATCGCAGAACAACGCCTGATCAGTAAACCGGAAGATGAAGGTGACGAGGGTGTAAAAACACCGGATATAGTGAGTATAGAAATGGCGCTGGAGAAAGTGCCTGATGCCAATCTGGCGCTGATTTCTGTCCCTGGTGACTACGCCGCGGCGGAAGCCATTAAAGCGCTGAATCTTGGTCTGAATGTGATGATGTTCAGCGATAACGTCAGCATTGAGCAAGAGAAAGCGATAAAAAACCTCGCTCGTGATCGTAACCGTATCGTCATGGGGCCCGATTGCGGAACCGCCATTATTAACGGCATTCCATTGGGTTTCGCGAATGTAGTAAACCGCGGTCATATCGGCGTGGTGGGAGCCTCCGGCACGGGATTACAGGAAGTCACCTGTCGTATTGACCAACTGGGTGCAGGTATCTCTCAGGCGCTCGGTACTGGCGGCCACGATCTGAGCGAAGACATCGGCGGGATTTCGATGCTGTTTGGGCTGCAAGCACTCATGGATGATGACGACACCCACGTCATCGTATTGATTTCCAAACCACCGTCATCAGTGGTAGCTGAACGTATTCTGCAACTGGCGCAGTCTGCCGGCAAGCCGGTCGTCGTCAATTTCCTGGGAGCCGACCCACAAACCGTTACGCGACCAAACGTAACCGCAGCGACAACCCTTGCTGGCGCAGCAGACCTTGCCGTCGCGTTGCTAAACAAACGCCCACTAACGGAAACTCGCTATCAGCCTTCACCGTCAGACCTTACTGCACTGCAACAAGCCTGCCAGCGTTTGGCTCCAACTCGTCAGGCTATCCGCGGTGTTTTTGCAGGAGGAACATTCTGCTACGAAGCGCAGCTCATCTGTCAGCAAAACGGTTTTACCGCCGCATCAAACACGCCGGTGTCGGGTAACCAAACGCTTGCCAATATCTGGCAAAGCCATAACCACACGCTGATAGATATGGGTGATGACGATTTTACCCGAGGTAAGCCACATCCCATGATCGACCCGACATTACGCAATCAACGTCTGCTCGCTGAACTTAACGATCCGCAGACCGCCGTCGTTCTGTTCGATTTGGTGTTGGGATACGGTGCGTCTGAAGCACCTGCTGCTGAATTACTCGAACAACTCACACAGATTGATCAACAGCAGGCACCACTGATGATTGCTCACGTTTGCGGTACCGAAAGCGATCCCCAGCAAAGAAGTCGCCAGGTCAGCGCTTTGCGTGATGCTGGCGTCATTATCGCTGACTGTAATGCCCAGGCTGCGCAATGGGCCAGCATCGTGGCGCAGATTCAGATTGAGAAGAAGGAAGTAATTGCATGAATACCTTGTTTAATCAGCCGCTGAAAGTGGTAAACGCCGGATTACAGAGTTTCGCCAACAATATTCAGAAAGTCGGCGGTGAAGCAATAGCGTTGAGCTGGCAGCCGCCTGCACAGGGAGATGTGAATGCCGGACTGGAGCTGGCCTCTTTAATACACCATCCGCTGGTTGAACAGGCGAATAAAATCGCCATGGAGCGCTATCTCAGCGCCCAACCGGTACTGGTCGATGTTATGCAGGCTCATGAAGCAATTCCAGAAATGGCTAAAAGTAAACGTATTCTTCACTCCGGTCCCCCCATTAGCTGGGAAAACATGTGTGGGCCGGTAAAAGGCGCAATCATCGGCGCAATGCTCTTTGAAGGATGGGCCACCAGCCATGAAGAGGCGGAGTGTCAGATTCTGGCGGGAGATATCGAACTTGAACCGTGCCACCATTATCACGCTGTTGGACCGATGGCGGGAATTATCAGTCCGTCGATGCCGCTGTGGGTCATCGAGAACAAGACTAACGGTCAGCGTACGTTCAGCAATTTTAATGAAGGGCTGGGTAAGGTTTTACGCTTCGGAGCGAACAACGATGAGGTACTCAATCGCTTGTACTGGATGCGTGACGAGCTGGCACCGGCACTGAAAGCGGCTGTCATTCGTCTTGGAGAACTGGAGCTAAAACCACTCATGGCCCAGGCGCTGCATATGGGTGACGAGGTTCACAACCGTAACGCCGCCGCGACCGGCCTGCTCATCAAACGCCTACTGCCTGCGCTGTTGTCCAGTAATTTACCTGCGGAGCAGTTGCAGCGAACGGTCACCTTCATTACCAGCAATGATCACTTCTTTCTTAATCTCTCGATGGCGGCCTGCAAAGCAATGATGGACGCGGCAACCAATGTTCCTTTCAGTTCCATGGTTACCGTTATGGCCCGCAACGGCGTGAATTTTGGTATTCGTCTTTCGGGTACAGGCGACCAGTGGTTCCAGGCTCCGGCCAATGCGGTTGAAGGGTTATTTTTCCCCGGCTATGGAGTAGACGATGCCGCCGCCGATCTTGGCGACAGCGCTATTACCGAAACCGCGGGCGTGGGTGGTTTTGCCATGGCTTCTTCCCCAGCAATTGTGAAATTTGTTGGCGGAACACCTGCAGATGCCACCAACAACAGCAGACGCATGCAGGCAATCACCCTGGGCGGCAATCCGGCATTTACTCTGCCAGCACTCAATTTTGCTCCGACGGCGGCGGGAATCGATGCACGTAAGGTGGCCGACAGGGGGATTTTACCGGTCATCAATACGGGGATCGCCCATAAACAGGCAGGTGTCGGTCAGATTGGCGCAGGGATCACGACCGCGCCAATGCGCTGTTTTGTTGATGCCATTGCCGCGCTGGCGCGGATCGTCGCACAAGGAGAAAAACCGTGAATAAACCTCTGGCTGTCGTTGCCGTTGGCGGCAACGCGCTGATTCAGGACGATCGGCGTAATAGTATCTCCGATCAGTACGAGGCCGTCATGGAAAGCGTGAAGCACATTACTGATATGGTCGAAGCTGGATGGGACCTGGTACTGACTCATGGCAATGGCCCACAAGTGGGCTTTATTTTACGTCGATCCGAGTTAGCTAGCAGTGAAGTCTCGCCGGTCCCGCTGGATTATGCGGTCGGCGATACTCAGGGCGCGATCGGCTATATGTTTCAGAAAGCGCTGCATAACGAACTTGCGCGCCGCAGCCTCCATAAGCCGGTTGTGGCACTCATCACGCAAACACGGGTCAGCCAGCACGACGACGCTTTTGCTAACCCAAGTAAACCCATCGGTGCATTTCTGGACGAACACACTGCACGTGAACGCCAGCAACAGCTTGGCTGGACGATGATGGAGGATGCCGGACGAGGCTGGCGACGTACCGTACCGTCGCCAAGGCCTCTGGAAATCATTGAACGAGACACTATCGCGCAGTTAGTGCGGCAGGGCTATATCGTTATCGCCTGCGGCGGTGGCGGGATCCCTGTCATACGCGATGCGCATCACCAGTTGCAGGGGGTTGAGGCGGTGATAGATAAAGATCTCGCTTCCGCGCTGCTTGCCAGCCAACTGGGAGCGGATTTGCTGGTTATCCCGACTGGCGTGGAAAAAGTGGCGATTAACTTCGGCACACCAAAGCAGCAATGGCTGGAAACGCTCAGCATCGCGCAAGCCGAAAAGCTCCTGCAGGAAGGTCAGTTTGGCGTCGGCAGCATGCAGCCCAAAGTCGAAGCAATTCTCGATTTCATGAATGCCAGCCGACAACAGGGCAAGAACGCCAGCGGTCTGATCACCAGCCCGCAGGCGATCAAATCTGCACTGGACCATCAAAACGGCACATGGATAACCCTTTAGCTTTAGGAGAATAAGATGACTACAACAACCCTACTGGCCGTCAACGGAACCCTGATGCGCGGCCTGGAACTCAATAAAAATATGCAAAAAGCAGGAGGTGTCTTTATCCGCGAAGACCGCACTGATGCGCACTACCGTTTGTGGAGCATTAACGACCAACATCCGGGGATGATCCGCGTTGCCCAAGGTGGTACTCACGTGGCTCTGGAAATTTGGCAATTACCACTGGCCAGTTTTGCTGAACTGCTGATGAGTGAGCCAGCCGGACTGGCAATCGGCAAAGTCAAACTCGAAGATGGCAGTGAAGTTTTGGGTGTACTGGCGGAAAACTGGCTGACAGAAGGGCAACGGGAAATTACCGAATTAGGAAGCTGGCGCAAATACACCGGTCATTTTCATACCGTGTAATGCGCATTAACAGAGGGAACAGGATATGCGTAAAACAGAAGAGAGTATGAATACTGCATCAGGCTTGAGAATTGCCATGATTCTGTTGGGGATCGCAGTAACACCGGTTTTGCTGTCGTCCTCAAGTCTTGGCAACCAACTCTCCAGTAGCAGTCTGGTTACTGTAGTGCTGTTGGGTGGGTTAATCCTTACCATCCTTGCCGCCATCACGATCAGCGTTGGCGAAAAAGCCCGTCTGCCGACATACGGTATTGTTAAGTACGCTTTCGGTGAAAAAGGGGCCATTGCTATCAATATCCTGATGGCAATCAGTCTTTTTGGCTGGATTGCCGTGACTGCAAATATGTTTGGTCACTCTGTCCATGACTTACTGTTACAGCACGGCATAACGCTTCCTGTCCCTCTGCTGGTGATAGCGGGTTGCGTGGTATTCGTCGCATCTACGGCATTTGGCTTTGCCGTATTGGGTAAAGTCGCACAGGTCGCGGTGCCGATCATCGCCTTAGTACTGTGCTATATCCTCTATATTGCGACACACAGCGAAGTCACCGCGCCAGCGGAAGTTGTCAGCATGAATACAGGTGTCGCTGTCTCGACCGTCGTCGGCACCATTATCGTGCTTGTCGCTACGCTACCTGATTTCGGCAGCTTTGTGCATAATCGCAAACATGCTCTCATCTCTGCGGCTGTGACGTTCCTAATCGCCTATCCGCTACTTTACTGGGCTGGCGCAACGCCCAGCGCCCTCAGCGGTCAGGGTTCTCTGCTGGGAGCCATGACAATATTTGGCGCCGTATTGCCAGGCGCGCTGCTGCTGATCTTTGCCTGTGTAACAGGGAATGCCGGAAATATGTTTCAGGGTACGTTAGTGGTTTCAACACTGTTAACCCGGTTCCCTAAATGGCAAATTACTATCGCCCTGGGTGTACTCTCTGCGATAGTCGGAAGTCTGGATATTATGGCGTGGTTCATTCCCTTCCTACTGTTCCTCGGTATCGCGACGCCGCCTGTAGCAGGTATTTATATTGCCGACTTTTTCCTCTATCGCCGAAATGGTTATCAGGAATTGGTCCTGACGCAAGAGCCACAGATTAAGGTACTGACGTTTGTTGCATGGATCCTTGGCGCCGCTGTAGGTTTTATGACGGTAAAAGGCCTCTTCACTCTAACCAGTATTCCTTCGGTGGATTCGATTGTTGTAGCTTGTATCGCTTATATACTGTTAAGTCGACTGGGCAAACATCATTAGTTCCTGGGTATAATTGGCATTAACATTACGGCTGAACCGGGATTGGTTTAGCCGATCTCTGCCAACCAGGAAACCTTATGTTCATCTCTGACGAAACCCTTCGTGTTATTCATCTGGTCGCCAGGCATCAGAGCATCAGCATCGCCGCAGAACAATTAAATAAGGTGCCTTCAGCCATCAGTTACACCATTAAAAAAGCGGAAGAAAGCCTGGGGGTAGCGCTGTTTACTCGCAAAGGTCGATATATCGAAATCACACCTGCTGGCCGCTATTTTATTGAACATAGCAAGACCATTCTCGGTGATATGGAGGCGCTTAAGCGTAACACCGCTCTGATCCATGATGGCGTCGAGCGCGAATTAACAATTGCGGTGAACAATATTATTCCCGCCCCTTTGTTGGTGGCGTTTATCCACGATTTCGAACGACAATTTTCCTCGACAACTCTGACGGTCTGCCTTGAGGTATACAACGGTTGTTGGGACGCGCTCTACAGCAGACGTGCCGATCTGGTGATTGGCGCGCCACATGCCGTCCCCAGTACTGAAGGTATTGTCAGTGAACCTATTGGCCAGCTTGAATGGGATTTTGTCGTCAGCCCGCGACATCCGCTCGCCAGTGAGCGCCATCCGCTGGAAAACGCAGAACTTCGCCAGTACACCGCAGTGTGTATTCGTGATACATCCGTAAATTTTACGCCGTTACAAGCATGGTTACTGGAGGGACAAAAACCGCTGTTCGTACCAGACTTTGCTACCGCCATTGCGCTTATCGAACAAAATGTCGGTATTGGCTATATCCCGCACCATTTAGCGCTCCCGCTGTTAAATAGTGGCAAACTGTTGAAAAAACCGATGCGCGAGCATAAACATGCGACAAAATTATTCCTGGCAGCCCGTTCGGATGGAATGGGGAAAGTGTGCCAGTGGTGCATCGACTATTTAAAGAAACCGGCGCTTTATGCCAGTTAACAGGGAAGAGCGGAGGCTTTTGCCTCCGCTGTAGAGGTTAAGCCTGACGCAGATTCTGCGCCGCTTTAACCATGTTGGCCAGCGCAGCACGGGTTTCCGGCCAGCCGCGCGTTTTCAGGCCGCAGTCCGGGTTCACCCACAGACGCTCTGCCGGAATACGCTGCTCGGCTTTCTTCAGCAGGGCTTCAATCCACTCCACGCTCGGGACGTTCGGCGAGTGAATGTCGTAGACGCCCGGCCCGATTTCGTTCGGATAGTCGAACTCTTCAAACGATTCCAGCAGCTCCATATCAGAACGTGAAGTCTCAATAGTGATCACGTCCGCGTCCAGCGCCGCAATGGAATCCATGATGTCGTTGAACTCGCAGTAACACATGTGGGTGTGGATCTGGGTTTCATCCTTCGCCACTGCCGCGTTAATGCGGAAGGCTTCCACGCCCCACTCCAGATACGCCGCCCAGTCGCTGCGACGCAGCGGTAAACCTTCACGCAGTGCCGGTTCGTCAATCTGAATAATACCAATCCCCGCCGCTTCCAGATCCGCGACTTCATCACGCAATGCTAGCGCAATCTGCTTCGCGATGGTTTCACGCGTCACGTCTTCACGCGGGAATGACCAACAGAGAATGGTCACCGGACCGGTCAGCATACCTTTTACCGGTTTGTCGGTCAGCGACTGGGCATACTTCGCCCACTCCACGGTGATCGCTTCCGGGCGGCTGACGTCGCCAATCACCACCGGCGGCTTCACGCAACGGGAGCCATAGCTCTGCACCCAACCGTTCTGGGTAAAGACAAACCCGTCCAGATGCTCACCAAAGTATTCCACCATGTCGTTACGTTCTGCTTCACCGTGTACCAGCACGTCGAGACCCAGGCGCTCCTGTTCGGCGATCGCCTGTTTGATATGTTCCGCGATCCCTGTGCGATAGTTACCGGCATCCAGGTTGCCTTTTTTGAAGTCCAGACGCAGACCGCGAATTTCCGTGGTTTGCGGGAATGAGCCAATAGTCGTGGTCGGCCATGCCGGCAGATTAAAACGGGCACGCTGTGCCTCGGCGCGAACCGGGTAAGCGTTGGCGCGCTGGCTGTCCTGGGCGGTGATCGCCGCCAGACGTTTTTCCACTGCAGCGTTGTGGACGCGGGTAGAGTGACGACGAGCCTGAATCGGTGCGCTCCACGCCACAATTGCCGCCGTATCACCACTGTTTAGCGCATCGCGCAGCAGCGCCAGTTCGCCGCATTTTTGCAGGGCGAAAGCAAACCAGCTCTTCACTTCCGCATCAAGGCGGGTTTCCACACTGAGATCGATGGGGCTATGCAGCAGTGAGCAGGAAGAGGCCACCCACAGATTACGTTTTCCGACGATATCTTTAATTTGCGCATATTTCTCACTGAGGTCGGCGCGCCATACGTTGCGCCCGTTCACCAGACCCGCTGACAGCAGCCAGTCGGCAGGCAGACGCTTGTGCAGCTCGGCGACATCATCTTTACCATGCACGAAGTCAACGTGCAGCCCCTGTACCGGCAGCGCGGTAATGGTATCCAGATTCGGCGTGACGCCTTCAAAATAGGTGGTCAGCAGCAGCTTCACCTGGCCTTGCAGGGCGTCATAAGCCGGTTTAAAGGCATCCAGCCACGCTTGCGGCAACTCCAGCACCAGAGCCGGTTCATCGATTTGCACCCACTCAATACCCCGTTTTGCCAGCTCCGCCAGCACCTGCTGGTAAACCGGCAGAATATCGTTCAACAGACTCAGGCGATCAAACTGTTCGCCCTTCACTTTCCCCAGCCACAGGTAAGTTACCGGCCCCAGCAGCACAGGTTTCACCTTATGGCCAAGCGCCAGCGCTTCGTCTACTTCATCCAGCAGTTGCGTCCAGGTCAGTTTGAACTGCTGACCTTTGGTGAACTCCGGTACCATGTAGTGATAGTTGGTGTTAAACCATTTAGTCATTTCTGCCGCCGCCGCTGGCTCACCGGTCGGTGCGCGGCCACGACCAATGCGGAATAAGGTATCAATATCAACCGAACCGTCTTTGTTCTGATGACGAGCCGGAACGTTGCCGAGCAGCAGGCTGGTGGTCAGAACATGGTCGTACCAGGCAAAATCACCTACCGGCAGCAGGTCAACACCCGCCAGCTTCTGCTGATCCCAATGGCGGGCACGCAGCTCGCGGCCAACGGCCAGCAATTCTTCACGGGAGGAATTTCCCGCCCAGTAACTTTCTTGCGCTTTCTTCAACTCGCGACGAAGGCCAACACGAGGGAAACCGAGGGTGTGATTAAGTATTGTCATTATATGCCTCTTATTTAATTTGCAGGTTTTAGCCATCCAGATGTTTACACCGCTATATTTCGCAAGTACTGTATATTCCTCAAGCGCAATTTGTTCATGCCGAAGTGAAGGACTTTCATGATCGAGATTAAACACCTGAAAACGCTCCAGGCGTTGCGGAATAGTGGTTCGCTGGCAGCCGCCGCAGCGACGTTGCATCAGACCCAATCCGCCCTTTCTCACCAGTTCAGCGATCTGGAGCAGCGCCTTGGCTTTCGACTCTTTATCCGTAAAAGCCAGCCGCTGCGCTTTACGCCGCAGGGCGAAATTTTGCTGCAGCTGGCAAATCAGGTGTTGCCGCAAATTGGCCGGGCACTGCAGGCCTGCAACGAACCGCAGCAAACCCGGCTGCGAATCGCCATTGAATGCCACAGCTGTATCCAGTGGCTGACGCCCGCGCTGGAGAATTTTCGTGCCAACTGGCCGCAGGTGGAGATGGACTTTAAATCCGGTGTAACGTTTGATCCGCAACCGGCGCTACAGCAAGATGAGCTGGATCTGGTATTAACTTCCGACATTCTGCCGCGCAGTGGACTGCACTACTCACCGATGTTCGATTTTGAAGTCCGCCTGGTACTGGCGCCGGATCATCCGTTAGCCAGCAAAACGCAAATCACACCGGAAGATTTAGCCAGCGAGACGCTGCTTATTTACCCGGTGCAACGGAGTAGACTGGATGTCTGGCGGCATTTCTTACAGCCTGCGGGCGTGAGCCCGTCGCTGAAGAGCGTGGATAACACCCTGCTGCTGATTCAAATGGTTGCCGCCAGAATGGGTATCGCCGCGTTACCACACTGGGTGGTGGAGAGTTTTGAACGCCAGGGCCTGGTGGTGACCAAAACCCTGGGCGATGGATTGTGGAGCCGACTGTACGCCGCCGTGCGTGATGGCGAGCAGCGGCAGCCGGTCACGGAAGCGTTTATTCGCTCAGCGCGGAATCACGCCTGCGATCATCTGCCGTTTGTGCGGAGTGCGGAACGACCCACTTTCGATGTACCCACAGTGAGGCCACTATCACAGCCGCGCCAATGATGAAGCTTGGCCAGTGAGGCTGTTGATGCCAGATAGCCAGGTTGACCAACAGCCCGGCTGGCACATGCATATTGTTCATGATGCCCAACGTACCTGCATCCACTTGGGTCGCACCGTAGTTCCACATAAAGTAACCAATGCCGGACGCCGCCACGCCAAGAAATACCAGGATACCCCACTGTAGCGTAGTGGTAGGCATTTTCTGCGCATTGCCCAGCATGAACCAGGCCACGACAGCCACCATAAAGGCCCCCATGTAAAACCAGGCAAAAGCGTTATGCTGTGGCATTGGGCGGGTTTCCATCAGACGCTTATAGCCCACCATACCGATGGCAAAACTAATGTTGGAAAGCTGCACCAGCAGCAGGCCAGTCCAGAAGTGGCTGGTTACCTGATCGTAACGAATAATCCCCGCGCCAATCACCGCCAGTAACGCACTGAAAGCGTAGCTCCAACGCAGACGCCGCCCGCTCATCAGGTCATAAATCAGCGTGATGTAGAGCGGCGTCAGCACGGTGAAAAGCAATAGCTCTGAAACCGTCAGATACAGGTAGGCGTGAAAACTCAGCATATACATAATGCCAAGCTGCATGGCCCCCACCAGCATATACAGCGCGATTGTTTTTACGCTGTGCCCACGGGTACGTAAAAACGGCAGGAACACCAGCGCCGCGAGTCCAACGCGCACCAGCACTGCAAAATAGCTATCGACATGACCAGCAAGGTACTCGCCAAACAGGCTGAAGGAAAAGGCCCACAAAATAGTGGTAATGATGAGTAGCGCCACAATGGATGTCTCTTAGAACAGGGAACATCCATTGTAGCGGAGAGTTTAGTTGACAACTGGTCAACTAAAGAACAATTACTTTAAAAAGAGATCGCGCAAGTAGTGCGGCACGGCATCGTCGGCGTTGAGTCCGATGACTTCCAGTTCCGGATGCAGATCCTTCAGACGCTGGTGGGCGTTGCCCATGATGCAGCCTTTGCCCGCCATGGAGAGCATTTCCGCGTCGTTCATCCCGTCGCCAAAAGCGATACAGTCTTTCAGGTTGTAGCCCATCGCTTTCGCTACCGCTTCCAGCGCATGACCTTTCGATACGCCGCCCGCCATGACTTCCAGACAGGTAAGCGTAGAGAAGCTAACGTTGACGCGATCGCCCCAGCGGGCGTTAATCGCCTGCTCCAGCGGCAGCAATCTTTCGTGAGAATCGGTGGTGAAGAAAACTTTGCTGACGCCTTCCGGCTCCAGTAGCGCAGGTTCAAACAGGGAATAGTTAAACACCGCTTCTTTGAAAAAGCGCATTTCGTCGGGGCGATGGCGGTTCATAAACCACTCATCATCACGATAAACGTTGGTCACGATGTCCGGATTTGCATTCACTACGCCAAACAGGTCGCTGGCAATGTCGCGATCCAGGTTATGAGAAAACACCAGATTTCCATCAGAATCATGCACCCGCGCACCGTTGGAGGTGATCATGTAGGTTTTAATACCGAGGTTATCGCGAATTTGTCCCACATCAACATGATGACGGCCAGTCGCAAACACGAAGTTAACGCCACGAGCAGTCAGTAATTTCAGCGTCTCTTTGGCATAAGGGGACAAAGTATGGTCGGGGGAAAGCAGCGTACCGTCTAAATCAGACGCAACAACCTGATACATAAGAAAATTAAACCTCTAGGCAAAGCGGGTTCCGCTGGATGAGTTATGCTTGTCGAAAAATTCGACAATAGCGTTAAGCGCGACTGAGCGCATTGCGTCCTTTTCAAAAAGGATCTCATGGTACGCGCCTTTTATGACAAGCGGCTGACCTCCTTCTACAGGATGGCCCGCCGCGGCGCGGAGTTCACAAAAACGATCGTGCATGCGGTTATCCACCACACGCTCTTCTTCGGCCTGAATTAGTAGGGTCGGCGTCGCGTCATCTCCCGCACCAGCCAGAACCTGTTCGCCTGCCAGAATACCTTCACGTACCCAATGGTAGGTCGGGCCGCCAACACGTAGCCGCGGCTCATCAGCATAGAAACGTAGATTGCGCCGATAGCGCTGTCGACTATGAGTTAACGCATTCATGCCGAAGGGTAGCGCCCGCCAGCGCCCGGTGCCCATCGCATAGCCTTCGCGGATCCGTGGATGCCCTTCAGCCCAGTCCAGAATGTGGCGCACCATCCAGTCGGGAAAGCGCATCACAATACCAAACATCGGCGCGCAAAGCGCAATGGCATCACACTGATTCGGGTGGCGCTGCAGGAACAATGTGGCAATCGCACCGCCCATCGAATGCGCCAGTATATAGCGCTTTCTCCACGGACCGGGTAGCACTTCCTGCTGCCAGAAGGCGGTTAAATCGTCGACATAGTCATTAAAGTTATCGACATGACCGCGATGTGGATCCGACAGCATGCGCCCGGAGCGCCCCTGGCCACGGTGGTCGATAATGAGCACGTCAAAACCAGAATGAAACAGGTCATACGCCAGTTCAGCGTATTTCACGTAGCTTTCAATGCGTCCAGGACAGACGACGATGACGCGATCGTTTTTTTCTGCATGAAAACGAACAAAATGTACGGGGATATCATCCACACCCGTAAATTCCGCTTCTTCCCGCTGACGCCAGAAATCTGTCAGTGGCCCCATGGAAAAAGCAGCAAACGCGTTTTCTCTTGTTTCCCAGTCTTTTTGCTGCTGAAACATCGGGTATCCAGCCTCGCTGACCAAGTAAAATCGTTTTTTTCACCGTCGCTGACACAACCTAACGACAGTAGCGTATTGTGGCATAAAAATAGACAATTCGGGAGTTTCTCATGACCTTTGAATGGTGGTTCGCCTACCTGCTGACCTCTATTATTTTGAGCTTGTCTCCAGGTTCAGGCGCAATCAACACCATGACCACTGCCATCAGTCACGGTTATCGCGGTGCCAGCGCGTCGATTGCGGGTTTACAGACCGGGCTGGGCATTCATATCGTTTTGGTTGGCGTGGGGCTGGGAACGCTATTTTCTCGTTCGGTGATCGCGTTTGAGGTGCTGAAGTGGGCGGGAGCAGCCTATCTGATTTGGCTGGGCATTCAACAATGGCGGGCAGCGGGCGCTATCGATCTGAACACCATGGCAAATACGCAATCGCGCAGTCGCCTGTTCAAACGCGCGGTCTTTGTGAATCTGACCAATCCCAAGAGCATTGTTTTTCTTGCTGCTCTGTTCCCGCAGTTTATTCTGCCGCAGGAACCGCAGCTGATGCAGTATGTGGTGCTTGGCGTTACGACCATCGTGGTCGATATCATTGTGATGATCGGTTACGCGACGCTGGCTACGCGCATTGCAGGATGGATTAAAGGGCCAAAGCAAATGAAGGCGCTGAACAAAGTGTTTGGTTCGCTATTTATGCTGATAGGCGCCCTGCTGGCATCGGCAAGGCATGCCTGATTACAGGACCGGACCCGCTAACGCTTATCGGGTCTGGAACGAACTCAGCGCGAAATGATCAGGTGGATACCGAAGCCCGCGAACAGCGCGCCAGCAAAACCGTCAATCCACTTCGCCAGGCGCTGATAGCCACGACGCATTTTCGGCAGCGCAAACAGGCTGGCAACCACGGTAAACCACGCCAACGTTTCCACGATGATCAGGGCAAAAATTCCCCAACGCGCGCCAGTTCCCACGTTGTCGCCAACGAATAATGAGAAGACAGAGCCAAAATAGATAATGGCTTTAGGATTCGCCAGATTGGTCAGCAGACCTTTCAAGAAGCTGCGTCCGCTCTGCGCCAGCTCAACCTGCGGATTGGAAGGAGCCACGTCCTGTTTTTTAAACGCGCCGCGCAGCATCTGATACCCCATCCAGCACAGATACAGACCCCCGCCGACCATAATAATGGTATGTAGCCAGGCCATTTTTTCAATAATCAGATGCAGGCCGAGCAGCGCCACGCCAGCCCAGACCATGACGCCACAGGTAATACCCAGCACGCCCATCATCGCTTCTTTGCGCGAACGGCTAACGGCCGTTTGAGAGACAAAGAAAAAATCGGGGCCGGGACTCATCAGCGCAACGATGTGCACCAACGCAACGGTGAAAAATAGCGTTAACATAAAAAATGACTCGCGGGGGAATAGTTCAGTGAGTCACCATCTTGGCACTTTTTTGCCCGGCTGACTACTCTTCGTCGTCACCATCCACATGTGCGCGGATAAGTGCCATAAACTCTTTGCCAAAACGCTCAAGTTTACGCATTCCCACGCCATTAACGCTCAGCATTTCGCTCGGTGAAACCGGCATTTGTTCGGCCATTTCAATCAGTGTGGCGTCGTTGAACACCACGTAAGGCGGGATATTCTCTTCATCAGCAATGGCTTTACGCAGCTTACGCAGTTTGGCGAACAGTTTGCGATCGTAATTACCGCCAAAGGATTTCTGCATTGCGCGCGGTTTCAGCGCCACAATACGCGGCACGGCAAGCTGTAGTGGAACGTCACCGCGCAGTACCGGACGCGCGGCTTCGGTTAACTGTAATGCCGAGTGATGGGCAATATTCTGCGTCACCAGACCAAGATGAATAAGCTGGCGAATAACGCTGACCCAGTGTTCATGGCTTTGCTCACGACCAATGCCGTAGACCGGCAGCTTGTCATGGGCCAGCTCGCGAATACGCTGGTTATTGGCGCCACGCAGAACCTCGACGACATAACCCATACCAAAACGTTGATTCACACGGTAGATAGTCGACAGCGCTTTACGCGCATCCATGAGTCCGTCGTACTGCTTTGGCGGATCGAGACAAATATCGCAGTTACCACACGGCTCCTGACGCCCCTCGCCAAAATAGTTCAGCAGCACCAGACGACGACAGGTTTGCGCCTCGGCAAACGCCCCCATCGCATTGAGTTTATGCCGTTCGATATCCAGCAGTTGTCCGGCGGGTTTCTCTTCGAGGCAACGGCGTAGCCACGCCATATCTGCCGGATCGTAAAACAGCATTGCTTCCGCAGGCAGGCCGTCACGCCCGGCGCGACCGGTTTCCTGGTAGTAAGACTCGATGTTACGTGGAATATCGAAATGCACCACGAAACGTACGTTGGGTTTGTTGATCCCCATGCCGAACGCCACGGTTGCCACCACAATTTGCAGATCATCGCGCTGGAATTTCTCCTGCACGTCGGCGCGTACGGTATTTTCCAGCCCGGCATGATAAGCCCCGGCACTGATGCCCCGGCTTTGCAGGCGCGCGGCGGTATCTTCTACCTTGGCGCGACTGTTACAGTAGATAATGCCGGACTTACCGCGCTGCTCTTGCACATAGCGCATCAGCTGATCGAGCGGCTTAAACTTCTCCATCAGCATGTAGCGAATATTTGGGCGGTCGAAGCTGCTGATCTGAATTAACGGGTCGTTGAGGCCCAGCAGACGCACAATGTCCAGCCGGGTGGTTTCGTCCGCGGTGGCGGTCAGCGCCACAAACGGCAGGGTTGGGAAACGTTGACGTAACTGTCCCAGCGCCGCGTATTCCGGGCGGAAATCATGTCCCCATTGCGAAATACAGTGCGCTTCATCTACCGCCAGCAGCACCGGGTTCCAGTGCGCCAGGTTTTCAAGGAAGTTATCCAGCATCAGGCGCTCAGGCGCAATGTACAACAGGCGAATCTGTCCGCTGCGACAGCCTGCCATCACCTCAAGCTGCTGCTCGCGACTTTGAGTGGAGTTAAGGCATGCTGCCGCCACGCCGTTGGCCAGCAGTTGATCGACCTGATCTTTCATCAGAGAAATCAGCGGAGAAACAACAACGGTGAGCCCGTTGAGCAATAATGCGGGAATCTGATAGCACAGGGATTTACCGCCGCCGGTCGGCATAACGACCAGGCAGTCGCGACCAGAGATCACGGTATCAATGATTTCTTCCTGACCCGGGCGAAACTGTTGGTAGCCAAAGGTTTCTTGCAAAACCTGTTTAGCGCCCATTTCCAGATTCAACACTTCCGCCTGCGCCACATTAACCCCATTAGCCTGAAATAAAAACAGGCGCTATTTTCAGCGCCTGAGAGAGAAACTGCAATGATTAAAATACTCTCAATACCTGTCAGAAGATATCGTTGAGCATCACGCCCACGCCAACACGGGTCTGATTGAAGTTATAGTCAATCAGCGATTCGCCGTAACCGCTGTAAACCTGGGTGTAAAGGCGCACATGCTTCGTAATGGGGTAACTGACACCCAACTCAGCACCGCCGTAACCGGTATTCCAGTTGTACTGACCTTTCGCACTTAAGACGGCGTCACCGAGGTGATAACCCAGTTTGAGCTGATAGTAGCCCATATATTTTGTGATATCCGGGTTATCGTCGGTGCTGCCGATGACGTACCACGGCTTAACTTCCACCAGCCAGTTACCGTTTTCAGCCATCAAACGCGTGTAAAGACGATTCCAGCTACGTGAAGTGGGGTCAGACCGACCGTTGGAGTCATGGTTATAACCCATTTCGACATCGCGGAGCGTCCAACCAGCGAAGCGATAGTCGGTAGCGAAACCGAGGAACAATTGCGGTTCATAATTGGTTTCGCGAAATGGGGAAGACTCTTCGCTATTCGAAAGCTGCCACCAGGACTTCTGGGTATAGGAGCCGCCAAGTACCGAGTTCGGACCTAAGATCCCGCGCCAGAGCGGAAACGCCAGGCTTAGCTGAAACTTAACCTCATCTTTGCGCGCATTTTCGGACCAGCTATAGCTGCTGATCGCTTCTTTGTTCATGTCGCTGGTATTGGTGTAGATAAGATAGTTGGTGTCATAAGGATAAAGCGTGAAAGGATTGTCATGCTCCTGCAGCATGTTGGCGATAATA
The DNA here is from genome assembly GCF_030332285.1 of Citrobacter sp. Cu096. NCBI lineage: Bacteria > Pseudomonadati > Pseudomonadota > Gammaproteobacteria > Enterobacterales > Enterobacteriaceae > Citrobacter > Citrobacter sp. Cu096. The sequence goes on along the minus strand of NZ_JAOWID010000017.1, from coordinate 54,129 downwards.
CTGCCGCGAACCGCGGGTGCATCATGAATCTCTTTCACTGTCGCTTCCTGCGCATACGCGGTCAACGGCAGCATGACTGCTGGTAGTAACCATCCCAGAATCGCCCGCATCGGTACTGTTCTCCTGAACCAAAATATTGATGAATTGTATAATTATCTGGCAAGTATTCTACATACTTAGCGAGTTCCTCGTTAGTTATCCCGTCCTAAAGTAGAAAACAACAAATAATAAGCATAATATCAACATTTCATTAACCATTAAGATGTAGGGATCGTATGTCTGCCGTACTTACTGCTGAGGAAGCGCTGAAGTTAGTGGGTGAAATGTTCGTCTATCATATGCCGTTTAACCGGGCACTGGGACTGGAGCTTGAACGCTATGAGAAAGAATTCGCTCAATTAGCCTTTAATAACCAACCGATGATGGTCGGCAACTGGGCGCAAAGCATTTTGCATGGCGGCGTGATCGCCTCGGCGCTGGACGTCGCCGCCGGACTGGTGTGCGTTGGCAGTACGCTAACCCGCCATGAGACGATCAGTGAAGACGAATTACGTCAGCGGATGTCACGCATGGGAACCATCGATTTGCGCGTTGATTACCTGCGCCCGGGGAGAGGGAATCGCTTTACCGCCACCAGCAGCCTGCTGCGGGCGGGTAATAAAGTCGCCGTGGCGCGCGTGGAACTGCATAACGAAGAACAGCTTTATATTGCCAGCGCAACCGCCACTTATATGGTGGGGTAAGCAGCCAAAAAAAGGTAAACTGCTGTTACATTTCTGCAATGAGTTTTCCCGATGGATGCTAAACAAACGCGGCAGGGCGTGTTACTCGCTCTTGCTGCTTATTTTATTTGGGGTATCGCACCTGCCTACTTCAAGCTGATTTACTATGTCCCGGCGGATGAAATCCTGACGCACCGCGTCATCTGGTCATTTTTCTTCATGGTGGTGCTGATGAGCATCAGCCGCCAGTGGTCGGGTGTCAAAACATTACTCCAAACGCCAAAGAAGATATTCCTGCTGGCACTCTCTGCAGTGCTCATTGGCGGAAACTGGCTGCTGTTCATTTGGGCAGTCAATAATCACCATATGCTGGAAGCCAGCCTCGGCTATTTTATTAACCCGCTGGTGAATATTGTGCTGGGAATGCTTTTCCTCGGCGAGCGCTTCCGTCGCATGCAGTGGCTGGCGGTACTATTAGCCGCCTGTGGCGTACTGGTACAGCTGTGGACCTTCGGATCGCTGCCAATAATTGCGCTGGGACTGGCGTTCAGCTTTGCTTTTTATGGTCTGGTGCGCAAGAAGATTGCCGTCGAAGCACAAACCGGCATGCTGATCGAAACGCTGTGGCTTTTACCCATCGCGGCCATCTATCTGTTTGGCATTGCCGACAGCCCAACCAGCCATATGGGGCAAAACCCAATGTCGCTCAATCTGCTGCTGATTGCTGCGGGTGTCGTGACCACCATTCCGCTGCTGTGCTTTACCGGCGCCGCAACCCGCCTGCGTCTGTCGACGCTGGGTTTCTTCCAGTACATTGGCCCTACGCTGATGTTCCTGCTGGCGGTAACGTTCTACGGTGAAGCCCCGGGTGCGGACAAGATGGTCACCTTCGCGTTTATCTGGGTCGCACTGGCGATTTTCGTAATGGATGCGATTTATACGCAACGACGGGCGCGCCGGAGCTGAAGAAGTGCCGGATGGCGGCTGCGCCTTATCCGGCACAGCCCTTACAGCCAGTTTTTGCGCTTAAAGTACAGATACGGCGCCAGACCGGCGAGCATCATAAAGACAATCGCCCCCGGATACCCGAAGCTCCAGTGCAGTTCCGGCATGAACTCAAAGTTCATCCCATAACTTGAAGCTACCAGCGTCGGCGGCAGGAACACCACAGAGACCACCGAGAAGATCTTGATGATGCGGTTCTGCTCAATGTTGATAAAGCCCATCGCCGCCTGCATCAGGAAGTTAACCTTCTGGAACAGCGATTCGTTGTGCGGCAGCAGAGATTCGATATCGCGCAGGATCTCACGCGCCTGTTCCAGCTGGCTGCCCGGCAACCGCGCTTTACGTACCAGGAAGTTCAGTGCGCGTTGGGTATCCATCAGACACAAGCGTACCTTCCAGCCGATATCTTCAAGTTCCGCCAGCGTCGACAGCGCTTCGTCATATTCATCGCCCTGACGCCCTTCCATGATCACACGGCTGAGTTTTTCCAGGTCGCTGTAGATATTTTCGATCTCATCCGCCAGCTGTTCAATTTTTGTTTCGAACAAGTCGAGCAACAGCTCGTAGGCGTTGCCATCCACCATCGCCTGGTTACGCGCACGCATGCGGTACAGGCGAAAGGCCGGTAATTCGCGCTCGCGCAGGGTAAACAGTCGACCTTCGCGAATAGTAAATGCGACGGTTGAGTTACCCGCGTGATCGTCGGCGTCTTCATAAAAGAAGAAGGAGTGAATGTGCAAACCGTCTTCGTCTTCAAAAAAACGCGCGGATGCTTCGATGTCTTCCAGTTCAGGGCGCGTAGCCAGATTCTGGCCCAAGTCCTTTTGCACACGGTTTCGTTCTTCGTCATCCGGCTCGACTAAATCGACCCAAACCGAACTGGCCAGGTGCTCGATCTCGTCTGCCTCAAGGCGAGTTAAACGATTGTTTTCCAGTTGAAATGCGCTCAGCATGACCGGGACTCCCAATGCAAAAAATTATCGGACAGTTCGGAGGGCACACAGAAACAAATTGGGTTTCAGACCATTAAACAGCCTGACTCAGCGCGACGGAAAAAAAACAGAAGGTCGCTGACAACCGCGAAGGCTATCAGCAAAAAGGGATAGCCTTAGGAGTTGATCCTGGATGACAGGATAATGAGCCAGTATCTACTGGGTGTGTCCAAGGCGAATGTCCTCTTAGCGTAATCGTGCGCGCATGTTACGCCAGCAAAATTTTGACGTCAACACGCAACGAAACGCTAGCCTGGATAAATTACCTGCTCATCAGTAAGGCTAGCAGATCGTTACAAAATAATGATATTTTTCTGAAAGTTATACCGTTTCCAGTCGGGCATAGGCTGCCACCAGCCATTTGATCCCCTGCCCCTGGAACGCGACCTGCAAACGACTGTGCTCACCGCTGCCTTCCAGATTGACAATGGTGCCCTCGCCAAACTTGGCGTGGCGCACGCGCTGGCCAAGCTTATAGCCAGTGTCGTTTTCCGCCATTGGCGTGCCCATCCGCTGATGGCTCACCGGACGGCTGACCGTGGCGCGCAAACGTACCTCTTCAACGCACGCTTCCGGCAGTTCACCAATAAAGCGTGACGGACGATGGTAAACCTCTTTGCCATACAAACGACGCGTTTCAGCGTAGGTTAGCGTCAGCTTTTGCATCGCACGGGTCACGCCGACGTAGGCCAGTCGGCGTTCCTCTTCGAGACGTCCGCCTTCGTCCAGCGACATCTGGCTGGGGAACATGCCTTCTTCCATGCCGACGATAAACACCTGAGGGAACTCCAGACCTTTCGCCGAGTGCAGGGTCATCAGCTGTACCGCGTCCTGCCAGGTATCCGCCTGTCCTTCGCCCGCTTCCAGCGCGGCGTGAGACAGGAACGCCTGCAGCGGCATCAGGTCTTCGTCTTCTTCGTTGTAACTAAACTGACGCGTTGCCGTCACCAGTTCGTCTAAGTTTTCGATACGCGTCTGGCCCTTCTCGCCTTTTTCCTGCTCGTACATCATGCGCAGCCCGGAGTCTTTAATCACCCGGTCAGTCTGCACGTGCAGCGGCATATCGGCGGTCTCCTGCGCCAGAGCGTCAATCAGCTCCATAAAACGCTGTAAGGCGCTGGCGGCACGACCCGCAAGGGCTTTTTCCTGCAACAGTTCACGACAGGCCTGCCACAGCGTTAGCTGGCGGTCACGTGAGGTCTGGCGCACCACATCCAGCGTACGATCGCCAATCCCGCGCGTCGGTGTATTCACCACGCGCTCAAACGCCGCATCGTCATTGCGATTAGCGATCAGGCGCAGGTAGGAGAGTGCATCTTTGATTTCCTGGCGTTCAAAGAAGCGCATCCCGCCATAAATACGATACGGCATACTGGCTTGTAACAACGCCTCTTCCAGCACGCGCGACTGGGCGTTGCTGCGGTACAGAATAGCGCATTGTTCAAGCGCACCGCCGTTGTCCTGCCAGGTTTTGATGCGGTTAACGACAAAGCGCGCTTCATCGAGTTCGTTGAACGCGCAGTATAGCGAGATCGGTTCACCGTCGACGCCGTCGGTCCACAGCTTTTTACCCAGACGCCCATTGTTGTTTTCAATCAGGGCGTTAGCCGCGCTGAGGATATTGTTGGTCGAGCGGTAATTCTGCTCCAGGCGAATGGTTTCTGCGCCCGGGAAATCGGTGAGGAAGCGCTGGATATTTTCCACCTGCGCTCCGCGCCAGCCGTAGATCGACTGGTCGTCATCGCCCACGATCATCACTTTGCCGGTGTCGCCTGCCAGCAGGCGGATCCAGGCGTACTGAATGTTGTTGGTATCCTGGAACTCATCCACCAGGATATTGGTAAAGCGTTCGCGGTAGTGCTGCAGGATATGCGGTTTGTTGAGCCACAGTTCATGGGCACGCAGTAGCAGCTCGGCGAAATCCACCAGCCCGGCGCGATCACACGCTTCCTGGTAAGCCTGATACACTTTCTGCCAGGTTTGCTCAACCGGGTTGCCATAGCTCTGCAGATGGTGCGGGCGCAGCCCTTCGTCTTTCTGACTATTGATAAACCACATCGCCTGACGCGGCGGCCACTGCTTCTCATCCAGGTTCATCGCCTTGATCAGGCGCTTGAGCAGACGCAGTTGGTCTTCGCTGTCGAGGATCTGGAAATCCTGCGGCAGGTTGGCATCCATATGGTGCGCGCGCAGCAGACGGTGCGCCAGACCGTGGAACGTACCCACCCACATACCGCCCTGGCTGGTTCCCATGATCTGACCAATACGGTGGCGCATTTCCGCCGCCGCTTTGTTGGTAAAGGTGACCGCCATAATGGAGTACGGCGAGTTGTTCTCTACCGTCAGTAACCAGGCGATGCGGTGCACCAGCACGCGCGTTTTACCACTCCCCGCGCCTGCCAGAACCAACATGTTGCTGCGTGGCGCGGCCACAGCCTGGCGCTGTTCGTCATTGAGGCTATCGAGCAGGTAAGAAACGTCCATTGGCACCGCCGGAATCAACAGGGCCCAGCCGGACCCCTGGGAATTTATACAGAGTTGTTGGTGATTATATCAGCGAGGTCAGAGATGCCAACTGTGAAATTTCGATATGCGGCAGCAAACGGCTGTCAGCGATGTGCATCAGGTCGGCATTTTCCGGTTTGATCCAGCAAGCCTGCATACCGCAACGGATGGCTCCCGCGACGTCTGTCGTCAGGTCATCGCCCACGTGCAGAATGTCACCCACGGGCATGTTCAGTTTTTCCGCCGCCAGCGCGTACATGTCGCTGAACGGTTTTGATCGCCCGTCGGGACCGGCGCGCAGTACAAACTCAAAATAATCGCCCAGGCCAAACAATTCCGGCTGCGCGTTACCGTTGGTAATCGCCACCAGCGGCCATTTTCGGGCCAGCGCCTTCAGCGTGTCATGTGTCGCCTGCGGGACATCAATACGGCTACGCCATTTGGCGAAATTCATCATCGCCGCATTCGCTCCCATTCTGGCTTCGGCCTCTGACAACCCCGCCTCCAGCATAGCGCGTTCTACGGCGCGGTGGCGCCATTGAGTAACGTCGTGGTAGATTTCCGGCTCAGCGTCGCGAACGGCCTGACGTAAGCGCTGGAGGTCGCTATTTTGCAGCGAACTCAGCGCCGGATGATAATTCTGTACAAACGCGAGCGCTTCCTGCTCGGTGCGTGTGATAACGGGACGGTTATCGTAAAGGGTGTCATCAAGGTCAAAGGTGAGCGCAGAAATGCGCCCCAAAGGCCGGTAAAAACGCATTATTTCCCCCGTTTGGCGCGCGGATGCGCCGCATCGTACACTGAAGCCAGGTGTTGAAAATCAAGATGGGTATAGATTTGGGTCGTGGAGAGATTGGCATGGCCTAATAATTCCTGCACACCACGCAGATCGCCGCTCGACTCCAGCATATGCGTCGCAAATGAATGGCGTAGCTTGTGGGGATGTACATGGCTGTTCAGCCCCTGCTTGATACCCCATTCAGCAAAACGTTTCTGCACGTTCCGTGCAGAGATGCGTTTGCCCAGTTTTGACAGAAATAACGCATCGTCATCGCAGCCAAAGAGTCCGCGCAGATCCAGCCAGTGCTCAATCCACGCCACCGCATTGCGGCCAATCGGCAGTCGACGCTCTTTACTGCCCTTGCCCATCACCCATACTTCGCCGGTGTCGAGATCGAGATGTTTAATATCCAGCCCAACCAGTTCAGATAAACGCAGCCCGGCGCCGTACATCACTTCCAGCATCGCGCGGTCGCGCACGGCGAGGGGATCGTTGAGATCGATATCCAGCAGGCGATTAACGTCGTCGACATCGATATTTTTAGGCAGATGACGCGGTGCTTTGGGTGCGGAAACGCTTTTTGCCGGATTGGCTTTCAGCTCGCCCTGATTAACCAGCCAGTCGAAAAAACTGCGTAGCGCGGAAAGTCGCAACGCCAGGCTCGCCGGTCCCAGCCCTTTACGACGACTGCGCACGGCAAAGCTTCGCACCATAGCAGCGTCACATTGTTGCCAGCTTTGCAAACCGGTTTCTCCGGCTAACGCGATGATGGCATCAAGCTGGCGCTGATAATTAAGCAATGTGATCGGGCTAAGCTGGCGCTCAACGCCCAGATAGCGCAAAAAGCGCGCCACATCCTGAGAAAGGGGTGAATCGGTCATATGCGTTCAATCCAGCGCTCCAGCAGTTCCGGCAACATCAACGAGATTTCCTGCAATAACTGCGTACCTTGTCCCTGCTGGTAATGATTAACGTCACGACTGCTGAACAGCATCACGCCAATGGAGCCATCTTGCCCGAGCATCGACATCGCGACTGAGCCTATCGCTTTCGCCTCCGGCATCATCACCAGCAACTCGGGGCCATTGAGCGGCCCAAGATAATGCCGAGACTGGCCCAGACGCTGAATTCGCAGCGGTTCAAAAGCCTGACGGCTTAATGCCAGATGGGTGAATTTTGAGGGCGCGCCTAGTCGCCAGCGATCCGGGAACAGACGAACCGTCGCTCCTGCCAGCCCTAACTCACGCGCCCAGCGATGAAATCGCATCAGCATATCGTCAAGGCTGCTGGCCGCCACCAGACGTCCTTGCAGATTTAACAGACGATAGAACAGGCTTTCATTGGCGTTGGCCTGTTCCATCAACAGCGCCATGTTCTCTTCCAGCACGTTAATATGATTACGCGCCCGTGCCATATGCCATTCCACTAAAGAGACCGTGCCGCGCACCGGGTGCGGAACACGCATCGCCTCAACTGCCTGGGCATTACGGATAAAAAACTCAGGATTACGTTGCAGGTAATCGACGACCGCCCGATCGTCGAGCTCCATGAGCGTTTCCTGTAGTTCTTCCCCTGGTTGCTTCATAAGTGAATAAATCCGTCGTAGACATGTGCCGCCGGGCCTGTCATATACAGCGGATGACCCGGACCTTTCCAGGCGATATCAAGTCGACCGCCCGGTAATTCCACCCTCACCTCTTCTGCCAGCAGACCCTGCTGAATACCAACCGCAACAGCGGCGCACGCCCCGCTACCGCAGGCCTGCGTTTCACCCGCTCCACGCTCATAAACCCGCAGTCGGATATGCTCGCGCTTCACCACCTGCATAAAGCCAATATTGGCGCGTTCAGGGAAGCGCTCGTGGCTTTCCAGAACCGGTCCCAGTGTTTCTACTGTGGCCGTATCAACATCATCAACCTGAATCACGCAGTGCGGGTTCCCCATTGAAACCACGCCGCACAATACTGTCTGTTCGGCCGCGCGCATAATATAGGTCTTCTCTGCTTTATTGGCGCGAAACGGAACCTGCGAGGGTTCAAAATTGGGTTCTCCCATATTCACCTGCACCAGCTCGTCGTCGGTTACGGTTAATACCATACGACCATTGGCGGTACTGACGCGAATATCGCGCTTATTGGTCAGCCCTTTCAGGCGAACAAAGCGGGCAAAACAGCGGGCGCCATTGCCACATTGTGACACTTCACTGCCGTCGGCATTAAAAATACGGTAGTGGAAATCCAGCTCCGGATCATACGGAGGTTCAACCACCAGCAGTTGATCAAATCCAACGCCGAGATGCCTGTCGGACAGGCGGCGGATCAGCTCTGGTGAGAAAAAGACATTCTGCGTTACCGCGTCGACGACCATAAAATCGTTGCCAAGGCCATGCATTTTAGAGAATTGCATCATTCACTCCGTTCACGCGGGTACAGAAATGTAAATCTATTCCTGCCGTCAGTAATTCACCTGGGAAGGCCCGTCACTAATCCCACGATCGTTTTTCTCAGGCGTGGTGGATTGCGATTGCGGCTGAACGCTCTTGGTCGGAGGCGGCGCGGTTTTATCTGCTGGCGGGAAATACAGCGGGCCTTTGAGCCCACAGCCCGTCAGGCTGAACAGAGTAAAAATGACAGCGAGTGGCTTTAACACGTTTTTCATTATGGATTGCCTGTAAAGTTCATGCTTTCTGTTTTCTATCATCGCAGGAGAAGGCGTAAAAGCAAGAGTTAGCCTGTAATCTGCAACGCGTTTTGTTTCAGGTTATACTGCCGTCATCACGAAAAACAGGATAAGAAAATGAACGACAGTGAATTTCATCGCCTTGCTGACACCCTGTGGATGACCATTGAAGAGCGTCTGGACGACTGGGACGGCGACAGCGATATCGATTGTGAAATCAACGGCGGCGTGCTGACCCTCAGCTTCGAAAACGGCAGCAAAATTATTATTAACCGTCAGGAGCCGCTGCACCAGGTGTGGCTGGCAACCAAGCAGGGCGGCTACCACTTTGACCTGAAAGGCGACGAGTGGATCTGCGATCGTAGCGGCGAAACGTTCTGGGATCTGCTGGAACAGGCGGCAACACAGCAGGCAGGTGAAGAAGTGAGCTTCCGCTAAGTGTGATTGCCGGATGCGCTTCGCTTATCCGGCATCATGTTCAGGAAAAATACTGCTGCAACTGCGGCGCGTCGTTGTCCTGATTGACGGGCGGAACAGCGCTAATCGGCTGGGTACGGAACGGAATTACCTGCGCGCGCCCGTCGGTTTTCACAATCTGGTAGAACTGCGGCAGGTTAAAGTTGATAAAGCTTGAGCCATAGGTGAAGCGATCGTGCGACGATGAGTAGAAACGGCTGACGTCGCGTACCAGTTCCTCTTTGCTGCCTTCGCAGTGGTGATACACCTCGGCCCGGTTACTCTCGTCCAGAATGTAGATATTAAAGCCCTGCTCATCACCCGTTTCTTCGAAAAAGAACTGAATGATCCCTTCGCTGGCAAACCCGTCCACTACCGACGGAAGTTTCACATGGTTAGTCTCAACCTGAACGGAAAGTCCGTGCAGTTTGTTATGTGAAATCGCACCATAGAATTCAATCGCGTTTTCCAGCTTCTGTACCGAGACGTTCAGACGTTCGAAGAACAGCCCCCACGTCTGACCGGAAACACGCAGCGCTTTGAAGCGTCCAGTTTCCTGACGGGTACTGGAGAGGCGTAATTCGATGCACTCAGACACCAGTTGCTGTACGCGAGTACGAATTAACCCGCGCAGATGCTGGCTATAGCAGAAGACCTCGACGCTATCCGGCGGCGCGGCATCCTGATGCATTTTGCCCAGAATCGTTTTTAACGCTTCAATCATCGCCTGCTCGCCGTTGAAGTGCAGCGTACGCACCTCATTCCACGAGTTGCGATACAGCAGGTCTACGCTACCGACCAGGCAATTTTGCTCTTCGCCAAAACTGAAGACGTCCAGCTTACGGAAATCAAAATGCACCACCTGATTGCGAAATGCCGCCGTCGGGTCATATTCGAGGTTAACGATAATTGCCAGATGCCGAATTTCGCACGGACTATAAAGCGCTTTCGGCGTTGGCGCTGGTAAACGCAGCGGGAAGTGGTGCGACACATCGGCGACCATTTCCTGCAGCTTCGGCAAATCAACGATGCCGTTACCCTTAATAAATAGATGCGTACGCGAGGTCAGCAGGCCATTAAACCAGGCCCACGCCACCAGCTTGTTGAGATAGCGGTTATATTCCAGTGGCTGATGGCTGATGATCGAGTCCATGTTCGGCGCTCGGTTGTAAAGATACCACCCCGAACGGTTGGCACGACCCGGAGGCACATGGATAAAGGTCAGATTCGGTTCCGAGAGGTCTGGAGATATCTGCGGGTTCACCAGCGTGACTTTACCCGGCAACGCTTCAAACGCGGCATACAGCTTACGGGTCAGCACGCCGATATCTTGCGGGCTGGCGCTGACGCTGAGGTTATTACGCCGTGCAAAGCGGATCAGGTTACGATAGCTCTGCATCATCGCATCGAGCAGTTCGTTATGCGCTTCACGCACCTGGTCAATCTTCCAGTTAGCGCGGTTATCCAGCATGGTCAGACGGGCATCATCCCAGCCCCACTCTGTCACTAATTGACTTAATACTTCACGGCGCCAGCCCACGCAGGCGCGCTCACGGCTCAGTTTCTCACACACTTTTAAGTAGAAACATCGACGCACTAAATCCAGACGTGTCGGGTCTTCGATCGCCGTAAGGTATTCGGTTACACGCTCCAGCATCATGCAGTAAGGGTCGAGACCAAATGAGACGATCTCACCATCGTGCAAGCGCTGTTTAATATCTTTCGCCAACAGGCGTGGATTGGGGTATTCCCAGGAATACGCCTCCAGCAGCAGCGTTTTCAGCACTGCTTTGTACGGAGAGTCGATACTCTTGTACAACTGCCAAAGGCTGGCGCCGAAATACTCTTCGGCAGAGAGCGAACTGAGCCCGCCGAGATCCAGCCATTCGTTTGGCGTTAGCACCCCTTGTGCGTAGAGCGTCATGACGTAATCGTCGTAATGCTCTTCTTCGTCGCCCGGTACCATATTCCACAGAATACGTTTACCCGCGAGGCGCACAGCGGTGCGATAGAATTCATCCAGCAACAGGATATGCTGCGTCGAGCCACAGTCTTCCCCACCCAGACTGCCGCTTTCATTGTGACGGAAACGGTTTTCGTCAATCAGGAAGAAACTGACTTCCACGCCCAGCGAGGCCGCCCAGCTTTCCAGCAGGCTACATTTACGCTGCAGCAGTTGGCGCTCTTCGCTATCCAGCCAGGATTGATGGCAGACCCAGATATCAAGGTCAGACGAACAGCTTTGCCCTACCGAAGAGGTACTGCCCATCGAGTAAACGCCGGTGATCGGCAGTTCGCCCTTCGGCGGGTCCTGCGGCGACATGCCGCGGTACAGTTCCAACTCGTTCAGGTAGTGGCGTTGGGTTTCATCAGGCGTGTAAAGGCATATGCCTTTGGGAACGTTACCATCAAGGTAACCCGGCATCAGCGGATGGTGGTAGTGCAATAATGTCGGCAGCAGACTGTATACCTGCTGGAAAGCAGGTCCCATGGCAGCAAGCGCGCGATCCACACGCAGTTGATTTATGGCATCCAGTCTCTGTTTCAGAGTCTCAATATAGAGGTACAAGACGTATCGCCTGATGTTGCATCCGTCATGGCGTCGATAGCGGCGGCGCAAACGCTTACCACCCTCGTCATCAATCCGGATAAACCGTATGTCAAAAATAACCGTTACCTTTTTCACCTGCACTTTTATTAGTTACAGATGAAAAAATGGTCTAAAACGTGATCAATTTAACACCTTGCTCATTGACCGTAAAGAAAGATGCGCTACATACAAGTGTAGCACCGTTCGTTACGTGTAAATTCCTTCATACGGTCGGGAGGTTTTTCTCGTCATTCTTCACTGACAGTGATGATGCAGCGCCTTTTCCTCTCACTTACGTTTGAGCGTAACGCTGACATCCCTTTGATAAGGATGTTAGGATGGTCAATGATTGATAATGACGGTAACAAGCATGTTAGACAATGTTTTGAGAATTGCCACACGCCAAAGCCCCCTTGCGCTCTGGCAGGCACATTATGTCAAAGACGCCTTAATGGCAAACCACCCCGGTCTGATCGTGGAACTGGTTCCTATGGTAACCCGTGGCGATGTGATCCTTGATACTCCGCTGGCGAAGGTCGGGGGGAAAGGGCTGTTTGTTAAAGAGCTGGAAGTCGCGCTGCTGGAAAAACGCGCCGATATCGCCGTGCACTCCATGAAGGATGTGCCGGTTGAATTCCCTGACGGTCTTGGACTGGTCACCATTTGCGAGCGAGAAGATCCGCGTGATGCTTTCGTCTCCAATAAGTACAACACGCTGGATGAACTCCCGGCTGGCAGCATCGTCGGGACATCCAGTTTGCGCCGTCAGTGCCAGTTGGCGAAACGCCGTCCGGACCTCATCATCCGTTCGTTGCGCGGTAACGTAGGCACACGTCTCGGCAAACTGGATAACGGTGATTATGACGCGATTATTCTGGCGGTCGCCGGATTAAAACGTTTAGGTCTTGAGTCGCGCGTCCGTACCGCTCTGCCGCCGGAAGTCTCTCTGCCAGCTGTCGGGCAAGGCGCAGTTGGCATAGAATGTCGACTGGATGATATGCGCACTCAGGCGCTGTTAGCGCCGCTCAATCATGAAGAGACAGCGCTACGCGTCAAAGCCGAACGCGCCATGAACACCCGCCTGGAAGGAGGATGTCAGGTACCTATCGGCAGTTATGCCGAGGTCATTAACGGTGAGATTTGGCTGCGGGCGCTGGTTGGCGCACCTGATGGTTCGCAGATGGTATGCGGAGAACGTCGCGGTGCCGCGCAGGATGCTGAACAGATGGGCATCTCTCTGGCTGAAGAGCTACTGGAGAACGGTGCGCGTGCCATTCTGGCTGAAGTTTACAACGGAGAAGCCCCCGCATGAGTATTCTGGTCACCCGCCCGTCTCCCGCTGGGGAAGAGTTAGTGAGCCGTCTGCGCACACTGGGGCAGGTGGCCTGGAGTTTTCCGCTCATCGATTTTTCACCGGGTCGGGAACTGGCGATGCTTGCTTCCCGACTGTCAGCGCTGACGGAAAACGATCTGGTCTTCGCACTCTCACAGCACGCCGTCACCTTTGCTGATGCCGAGCTTCAGCAGCAAGGGAAAAGTTGGCCCTCCCTTCCGCATTATTTTGCTATTGGCCGCACAACGGCGCTGGCACTGCATACCGTTAGCAGCTGCAATATTCACTACCCTCTGGATCGGGAAATTAGCGAAGTCTTGCTACAATTACCTGAATTACAAAATATTGCGGGAAAACGCGCGCTTATTTTACGCGGCAACGGTGGTCGCGAGCTGATAGGTGAAACCCTGACGGCACGTGGAGCTGATGTCAATTTTTGTGAATGTTATCAACGCAGTGCAAAACACTACGATGGCGCGGAAGAAGCGATGCGCTGGCAATCTCGTGGCGTGACCACGCTGGTTGTCACCAGCGGAGAGATGCTACAACAGCTCTGGTCGCTCATTCCGCAATGGTATCGTGAGCACTGGTTACTACGCTGTCGGCTGCTGGTCGTCAGTGAGCGTCTGGCGCACCTCGCCCGGGAACTGGGCTGGCAAGATATTAAGGTCGCTGATAACGCCGACAACGATGCGCTGTTACGCGCATTACAATAACTCTCATAATGGGATGCCATAATGACGGAACAAGAAAAATCCTCCGCCGTGGTTGAAGAGACCAGGGAGGCCGTGGAAACCACGTCACAGCCAGTCAATACTGAAAAAAAGAGTAAGAACAGCACGGCGCTGATTCTGAGCGCCGTGGCGATTGCAATCGCGCTGGCAGCAGGCGTTGGGCTGTACGGCTGGGGGAAACAACAGGCAACAACACAGACAGCAACCAGCGACGCGCTGGCAAACCAACTGACGGCGCTGCAAAAAGCGCAGGAAAGCCAAAAAGCTGAGCTGGAAGGCATTATTAAACAGCAGGCCACGCAGCTGGATGAAGCCTCTCGCCAGCAGGCCGCTCTGGTCAAACAGCTTGACGAAGTCCAGCAAAAAGTCGCCACTATCTCCAGCAGCGATGCCGGAACATGGTTACTGGCGCAGGCTGATTTCCTGGTGAAACTGGCCGGTCGCAAATTATGGAGCGATCAGGACGTGACCACCGCCGCGGCGCTACTGAAAAGCGCTGATGCCAGCCTGGCGGATATGAACGACCCGAGCCTGATTACCGCCCGCCGCGCGATTACCGATGATATCGCTAGCCTCTCCGCGGTGACTCAGGTCGACTATGACGGCATTATCCTCAAAGTAAATCAGCTCGCAAACCAGATTGATAACCTGCGTCTGGCCGACAATGACACCGATGATTCGCCGATGGACTCCGACAGCAACGAGCTTTCCAGCTCGATCAGCGAATGGCGTATCAATCTGCAAAAAAGCTGGCAGAACTTTATGGATAGCTTTATCACCGTTCGCCGTCGTGATGAAACCGCCGTCCCGCTGCTGGCACCGAACCAGGACGTTTATTTACGTGAAAACATCCGTTCACGCCTGTTAGTGGCCGCCCAGGCTGTGCCGCGTCATCAGGAAGAAACCTGGCGTCAGGCGCTGGAAAACGTCTCTACCTGGGTGCGCGCCTACTACGACACCGATGATGCAACGACCAAAGCTTTCCTTGAAGAGGTAGACCAGCTGAGCCAACAAAGCATCAGTATGGATGTCCCGGAAACGCTGCAGAGCCAGGCTCTTCTCGACAAGCTAATGCAGACCCGCGTACGTAATTTACTGGCGCAACCTGCCACAGCGCCAGTTGTACCTGCGCCTGCGCCTGCAACAGACGCTCCGGCGACTGCGCCGCAAGGAGAATAATGATGCTAAAAGTATTATTGCTCTTTGTGCTGCTGATTGCCGGGATCGTTGTTGGTCCGATGATTGCCGGTCATCAGGGCTACGTATTGATCCAGACGGATAATTACAATATCGAAACCAGCGTGACGGGACTGGCGATCATCCTGATCGTCGCCATGGTCGTCCTGTTTGCAATTGAATGGCTGCTGCGCCGAATTTTCCGCACAGGTGCGCATACCCGCGGATGGTTTGTCGGTCGTAAACGTCGTCGCGCCCGTAAGCAGACCGAACAGGCGCTGCTCAAGCTGGCGGAAGGTGACTATCAGCAGGTTGAGAAGCTGATGTCGAAAAATGCCGATCATGCAGAACAGCCGGTAGTGAATTACCTGCTGGCGGCAGAAGCGGCTCAGCAGCGCGGTGACGAAGCGCGTGCCAACCAACACCTTGAGCGTGCCGCCGAACTGGCAGGCAATGATACGATCCCGGTTGAAATCGCTCGCGTTCGCCTGCAGCTGGCGCGTAATGAAAATCATGCCGCGCGCCACAGCGTAGACAAACTGCTGGAAGTGACACCTCGTCATCCGGAAGTGCTGCGTCTGGCTGAACAGGCCTACATTCGTACCGGCGCATGGAGTTCGTTACTGGATATCATTCCATCCATGGCAAAAGCGCACGTGGGCGATGACGAACATCGCACTATGCTGGAACAGCAGGCATGGGTTGGCCTGATGGATCAGGTTCGCGCCGATCAGGGCAGCGAGGGGCTACGCGCATGGTGGAAAAATCAGAACCGTAAAACCCGTCATCAGGTTGCCCTGCAGGTAGCGATGGCTGAACATCTGATTGAGTGTGACGATCACGACACGGCGCAGCAGGTCATTATTGATGGCCTGAAACGTCAGTACGACGATCGCCTGGTGCTGCCGATCCCGCGTCTGAAAACCAATAACCCGGAACAGATAGAGAAAGTGTTGCGCCAGCAGATTAAAGCCGTGGGCGATCGCCCGTTGCTATGGAGCACGCTGGGGCAGTCGCTCATGAAGCATGGCGAATGGCAGGAAGCCACGCTCGCCTTCCGTGCAGCCCTCAAACAGCGCCCGGATGCCTATGACTACGCCTGGCTTGCTGACGCGCTGGACAGATTGCATCAACCGGAAGAAGCCGCCACCATGCGCCGTGATGGCCTGATGCTGACGCTGCAGAACAACAATCCCCCGCAGTAATTCCCCATTGCCCGGTGACGCTTCGCTTACCGGGCATTTTCAATGATGCATAAATAAAAAAACGCCCGCTCTTTTGGAGCAGGCGTTAAACAGGTCTGTATGACAACATAAATGGGTGCTTCACTCAACGTTATGTCCATGGTGTTTGATGAGGCTACGCGACATCTGTCTGTGGACGATAAGCACCGTAAACGGCTCTGCATCATTCCTGAGTTTATGAGGCCAGATGGCGAACATAAGAGATGGAATGAGCATCTACCCGTATATTATTGCACAACGCGTGCCACGATTGCACTGCAAAAACCAGGTATTCGGACTTTTTAAGACAGCAGGTAATTCTTGGGAATAACGACTGAGAAAGGAAAATCAGAAAACAAAAAACCCCGCCGAAGCGGGGTTCAAAATTGGTCGGCGAGAGAGGATTCGAACCTCCGACCCACTGGTCCCAAACCAGTTGCGCTACCAAGCTGCGCTACTCGCCGTTTTACTGCTTTTTGAATTTTTAGTTCAATTCTTTAAGTCGTGGTGCGAGGGGGGGGACTCGAACCCCCACATCCTAAGGACACTAACACCTGAAGCTAGCGCGTCTACCAATTCCGCCACCTTCGCATTTCACAACTTTAAATTAATGGGGTGGCTAATGGGATTCGAACCCACGACAACTGGAATCACAATCCAGGGCTCTACCAACTGAGCTATAGCCACCACTGCAAATCTTTTACGCGGTATTAAAACCACCGCAGCTCCGGCACCTTACTAAATGGTGCGCCCGACAGGATTCGAACCTGAGACCTCTGCCTCCGGAGGGCAGCGCTCTATCCAGCTGAGCTACGGGCGCTTAGCGCCGTTGCGGGGCTGGATATTACGGAGGTCTCGGTCTGCTGTCTAGTGGTTTTTTAAAATAAATTATCGTTTGGTCATGGTTTGTGCGTTTTGTCGCTTATTCCTGCAATTTTTGGGCTGTGCCATGACGATTCAGGCCAAAAACCTTATAAATGAGTGTCACCGCCAGTAAGAAGCCAATGCCAACAAACAGTGACATTCGGGTATCTTCATTAAAGTACATGCCGATTAATACGCAAATCAGGAACGCCATCGTCAAATAATTCGCCCACGGGAACAGAATCGAACGGAAAGGATGACTGGCGATCGCCGCTTTATGCGCCTGGCGGAACCGCAGCTGGCTTATCAGGATCACAAACCACGGCACCATCCCCGGTAGCACGCTGGCGCTATAAACATAAACGAATACGCGCTGCGGGTTGGGAATAATGTAGTTCAGGCACGACCCAATCAGCAGTATCGCGATAGAAATAGCCACGCCGGCAACCGGTACGCCATGGCGAGAAACTTTTCCAACAGCGGCGGGGAGCTGACGATTCTTTGCCAGTGCGTAGAGCATGCGCCCGCAGCTGTACATCCCGCTGTTACAACCCGACAGCGCAGCCGTCAGAACCACAAAGTTAATAATCCCTGCCGCGGCGGTAATACCAATCTTGGCAAAGGTGAGAACAAACGGACTGCCGTTGCTGCCAATCTCGTTCCACGGGAAAATAGTGACGATAACAAAAATCGCCCCAACGTAGAAAATCAGGATACGCCACAGCACTTTACCTACTGCGCTACGCAGCGTGACCTGTGGATTCTTCGCTTCACCTGCAGTAATGCCGATCAGCTCCACGCCCTGGTAAGAAGCCACGACAATACACAATGCCGTCAGGAAGCCCTTCCAACCACCAGCAAAGAAGCCACCATGCTCGGTCAGGTTGCCAAAACCGATCGCCTGACCACCGTTGCCAAACCCGAAGAAAATCACCCCTAACCCAATGACGATCATCACAATGATGGTGGTCACTTTGATCATGGCAAACCAGAATTCAATTTCACCATACAAGCGAACTGCGGCGAGGTTTGCCAACGCAACCAGTCCAACAGCAATCAGTGCGGGTATCCATTGCGCCATTTCCGGGAACCAGAACTGGACGTACACTCCGATGGCGGTAATCTCTGATATCCCCACTGCCATCCACATAAACCAATATGACCAGGCGGTGAGATAACCAAAGAAGGGGCTCATATAACGATGGGCGTAAACAGCGAATGAACCGGCAACCGGCTCGAGGAATAACATCTCCCCCATAGAACGCATAATGAAAAAGACGAACAGCCCGGCCACGATGTATGCCAGCAGAACCGACGGCCCCGCCCATTTCAGGGTACTGGCAGCCCCCATAAAGAGTCCGACGCCAATAGTGCCCCCAAGGGCAATTAATTCGATGTGACGAGCCTCCAGCCCACGCTGTAGCTCAGGTTTGTTCTCGGCCATAAATCCTCTTGTTGTGTTTGCATGCTGTCCGGTATTACCGGTTCTCGTTATGGGTACATCTTGTTATGCCATAACAGGCCACACGACACCGACCGCTTAGCGGTTGGCGTCAAAACTCCACGGCACTGGAATGATTGTTGCGAATGGTTTCCTAAAATCGCTTAAATGGCAATTAAAGCATTCAAAAAATAGATGGATTGTGCGATAAAGCAGCGATAATGTGGTGAATAAGTAGCGTAATTAGTAGAAAACGCTACTTATCAGAGAAGAGAAGGTGTCAGAGGTTGCCGGTATAGTGCCAGCGGAGATAACGCAATAAGCGCAGTTGACGAGTGATGCGGCTTGGCTGCGACAGTAAGCGATACAGCCACTCCAGACCCAGATTCTGCCAAATTTTAGGTGCGCGCTTAACGTGACCGGTAAAGACGTCGTAGGTACCACCCACGCCCATATACAGCGCTTCTGGGTGAGTCTTGCGGCAATCACGCATAAAGATCTCTTGTTTCGGCGAGCCCATCGCCACCGTCACAATTTGCGCACCGCTGGTGTGGATACGCTCAAACAACGCCTGACGTTGCTCCGGGGTAAAATACCCGTCCTGGCTACCCACTATGTTCACGCGCCACTGCGCACGCAGTTTGGCTTCTGTTTGCGCCAGAACGTCAGGCTTACCGCCAATCAGGAATACCGGCGTTCCCTCATGCCCGGCTCGCGCCATCAGCGCTTCCCACAGATCAGCCCCCGCCACGCGTGAAACCTGCGCCTGCGGGAATTTTTTGCGCACTGAACGCACCACGCTAATGCCATCCGCATATTTGAACTCAGCGGCGTTGATCAATTCCCGCACTTCAGGGTTATCTTCTGCCGTCAGCATTTTCTCGGCGTTGATCGCCACCAGTGTCCCCTGCCTGAGATGTCCCTCGGCAAACAGGTAATTTAGCGCATGCTGCATATCGCGCCAGCCAATCAGTTGTAGCCCGCGCAGCGAATAGAGTGGCGCTGTTGTGTTATCTGTCATTACGATCCTTCAATCTGTGTCCGGGGCAGCGATTTTATTCGTTTATGGATGAGTCCCGCACTATCGAATAGCCAGAACAGCAATTTTGCTACCAGCAGACAAACGCCAAAAATCACGAGGAAAAAGACTACTCGTGAGACAAACGAATCCAGTCCTTCACGTGCCAAAACGATCATATTGAAAATGGCACCAAAACAGAAACTGTGCAGAATCGCCGCCTTATAGCGATTAGCTTCGCGATTGCCTAACTCATACAACCAGTCGAACCATTTAATAATTAACCCGACGACAATCGCGCCTAACGGAATAAACAGCGCCCCGCCCATCACCACCAGAGAACCAATTAGCGTCGGCGAAATCGCCAGTCCCGAGTGGTTATTCAACACTTCCCAGGTAAAGTAGTTCGCTGAGTTGAGAACAATACTCGGCCGCCCTGGCCACAGCCAGGAAGGGATAAAGACATAGAAGTCACGAACAATCGGCGCCAGCCCCTGGAACTCAATATTATGGTAATTTTGCAGCAACAGCGCCAGATTCTCCCACGGCGAGAAAGTGTCGCGCGTAAGATACAAGAACGTATAGAACGCCTCATCTCCGCTGACGTTCATTCCGTAGCGCTTCAGCGCAAGCCAGAACATTCCGACAATACCCAACACACCCGCAGCGGCCAGCATCCACAGCGAAATCCAGCCGCGAATAATGCCGATAAACAGGAAGATGGCAAACGCAATAATGATATTGGCGCGTGTCCCGCCCACAATCATATAGGTCAGCAAACCAAACGCGACGGTGCTTACCAGGAAGAACAACCACGCTTTGCTGTCCTGACGCAGGAAATAGACGACCAGCATGGCCGGAATGAAGAAGTAGAAGAAACGCTTCAGAGCGACCCCAGAGACTTCGCTGGAAAAAATCTGGCTGTAGGATTGCAGTCTGAACAGCAGGAATCCGTTGTTCATAAAGAAGACGCCTACGCTTACCAACGCAATCGCCATCAGGATAATCCAGGTCAAATGGGCTTCAACGCGGTTAATAGTAAACAGCGGCCTGCGCGGCTTACCCTCTACTCGCTTACGCAATCGCGTTTTATACGTCACATAGTAGACGGCATAGAAACAGGCGGCTGACAGCAAGGCCTGCAGCAAGATCTCCGGTGGAGCGACAACCACATCAAAACGGAACACCAGGATGCTGGTCAACGGGAATCCAAAAAAGAACGTCAGCAAAAACAGCAGCGAAAAGAAAACGTTGAAGTTAAAACGTACGCGACGGAATTCGAACCAGGTCAGCGTGGCGATAAACAAGGTGGAAAGCAACCATACCACCAGCAGGCCGCTAAATTGCATCAGGCTCATACGATTTCTCCTGAAGCAATGCGCAGCGCGTTATGCCACGGCTGCAGATAATTAGGGCTAAAGAAGGTGATTGTATTTTTATCTACCGATGCCAACTGGCGCTGCGCTTCGCGTACGACGTCTTCATTGAGCTCATCAGTGGTAAATAACACCGGGAGATTCTGCTCCACCATATCCTGCCAGAAGGGATTTTCACGGTTCAGCACGCAAGGAATACCGGCCTGAATCAGCAAACACAGAGTACCGATCCCTTGCTGACGGGCAAAAATGAAGTACCCCAAATCACACTGACGCAATAATGCCAGATAGGCATCAAATTCCAGTTTTTCACTTAAAATTTGCAGATTATCAGCGCTAAATAATGCCAGCCCCGCCTGGCGAACCTCATCGATGTAGGCGGTATTATTAGCGGGGTAACCCATCGGCACAATCACGTTCACCGTGTCGCCGAACTGCTGATGAACAGCGCGTAGCGCGGCAACATGCTCATTGCTGCGATCGCCTGAGTTGCCAACCAACACCGTCATCTTGCCGCTACGCTGACATTCACTGCTCATATTATTGAGTCTGGGA
This sequence comes from Citrobacter sp. Cu096, assembly GCF_030332285.1. NCBI lineage: Bacteria > Pseudomonadati > Pseudomonadota > Gammaproteobacteria > Enterobacterales > Enterobacteriaceae > Citrobacter > Citrobacter sp. Cu096. Next base: position 32,679 of record NZ_JAOWID010000017.1, on the reverse strand, counting down.
TCCATTCGCGTTGGGAAATAGAGCAACTCACCACGCACGCGCGGATGTTGTCCGGCGAAATAGCTCAAGTCACCACGCGTGGCAAATACGCAGCCCACGCGGTTCTGCGCCATGCGACGAATCGGGTAAAACAGGCGGAATTTCAGTCCACTGGAGACTTCGTATAAATCTGCGCCCCAGATATGCCAGTTAAACTGCGTCGGTTTAATTCCCCCGCTCAGCAGCGCCAGCCATAGGCTGGTATTGAACTGACCGTGGAAGAAGAAGCGCTGTTGGCGATCCGCTTTTGCTTTCGCGATAACCGCTTCAGCCAACGCCTTTTTCCCGCTGTAGAAACTCAGCGATAACGCCGGGCAGCTCTCACTGAATCCCGCATCCGGACCTGCAACCATAAACGAGCGCGCGTGCTCGCTGGTTGCGGCCAGCGAGTCGTTGAAAAACCGCAGCACGGTTTGATTATGGTGAGGGATATCCGATCCCAAAACGTGAATCAGTACAGTCATGCCCGCCTACGCCAGAGTAAAAATACGCCACAACAAAGAGAAAAATAGACGATGTACGTTGCCATATACGCCTGTGCCGCGCCCAGCGCACCGTGAGCAGGGATCAACCAATGAGCAAACGCCGTCAATAATATGAACTGGCTAATTTCAGCCAAAATATAAAACCGCAGCGACGCTTTCGCGATCACCAGATACCCAAAGACATACGCCCCCACTTTCAGCACATCGCCGACCAGTTGCCAGGCAAACAGGTCGCGCATCGCGGTGAATTTAGCGGAGAAAAGCAGCCAGATAGCAAAGTCACGCAGTAGCCAAACGCTAAAGCTTGCGGCGGCAACCGCCGGCAACACAAACTTCAACGACTTGATCACTTCGCGTGTAATGTCGCGCTTTTCGGTCAAACGCGACAATGTCGGCAGCAAGTAAACGCTAAATGAGGCGGTGATAAATTGCAGGTAAGCATCGGAAATACTGCTTACCCCTTGCCAGATCCCCACATCATCCCAGCCGTACTGCGCCGCCAGCAGGTTTCGCATCATCACATATGCGACAGGTAGCGTTATGGAGGTAATCAGCGCCATCAGCGTAAACTTGCTTAGCTGCCCTGCCAGACCGTTATCCCACGAGGGCTTCAGGTAATGCAGAGGAATAGTGCCACGCTTAATCAGCATGATGGCTGCTGGGATAACCACCAGCGCAGGAACCAGCGCCAGCCCCAGCAAGGCCCCCTCATACCCACCCAGGCGATAACAGCCATAATAAGCCACCACGCCTACCAGGCTACCCACAATTAGCGACAGCGCGTTACCCGCCGCATCGCGGAAACCCTTCATCAGCGCCAGCAGTAGATTCGCCCATGCAATACCCATCTGCACCAGCGCAACCAGTCGTACCAGCCCCTGATAATGAGTATGGCCAAATAACCCCTGACTGATAGGCGCGGCCGCCAGCAAAAAAACCACCGCCATTAGGGTAGAGAATCCCAACACCATTGCGGAAGAGGTACCGACTACCCTCCGCAGTCGTGCCGGGTCATCATGGTGCTGCGCAACGTATTTCGTGACGCCGTTAAAAATGCCGGCCCCCGCTAACACGCCAAGCACGGTGACCATCTGACGGAAGTTGCCCGCCTGCCCCACGCCAGCCGGACCAAATGACACTGCCAGCAGCTTCACGACCAGCAAACCCGCACCGATTTTTACCAGCGTACTGGCCGCCGTCCACAAGGACACTTTTGCAAGCGACATATCAGGCGAAATAGTTGAGTAAGGTCGAAATTACCGTTCGCTGGTTAACCGGTGACAGGTTATAGAACAGCGGTAAACGCAGCAGGCGCTCGCTCTCTTTGGTGGTGTAACGATCAACACCGGCAAACACGCCAAATTTATCGCCAGCCGGGCAATCATGCAGCGGGATATAGTGGAACACCGCCATAATTTCGGCTTCTTTCAGGAAGTTAATCAACGCGGTGCGATCATCGATATCGCGCAGCTTGATATAAAACATATGGGCATTTTGCACGCAGCTTTCCGGAACACAAGGCAGGTCAATCCGTCCGGCACGCGCCAGCGGTTCGAGGGCATCGTAATAATTCTGCCACAGCGCCAGACGCTGCTGGTTAATGCGGTCCGCCGCTTCCAGTTGCGCCCACAGATAGGCGGCCTGCAGATCGGACATCAGATAGCTGGAGCCGATATCACGCCAGGTATATTTGTCTACCTGACCGCGGAAAAACTGGCTGCGGTTGGTGCCTTTTTCACGGATGATCTCTGCGCGTTCGACTAATTTTTTATCATTAATCAGCGTCGCACCACCTTCACCGCCTGCGGTATAGTTTTTGGTTTCATGGAAGCTAAAGCAGCCAATGTGACCAATTGTCCCCAGCGCCCGACCTTTGTAGGTTGACATGACGCCCTGAGCGGCATCTTCCACCACAAACAGGTTGTACTTTGTCGCCAGCGCCATAATGGTATCCATTTCGCAGGCCACGCCCGCGTAATGTACTGGCACAATCGCGCGGGTTTTGTCGGTAATTGCCGCTTCAATCAGCGTTTCGTCCATGTTCATGGTATCCGGGCGGATATCAACAAAGACGATTTTTGCCCCGCGCAGCACGAAGGCATTGGCCGTGGAGACAAACGTGTAGCTTGGCATAATGACTTCATCACCAGGCTGGATATCCAGCAGTAATGCCGCCATCTCAAGCGATGCGGTACAGGAGGGTGTCAGCAGCACTTTCTCGCTGCCAAAATGCTGCTCCAACCATTGCTGACAGCGGCGGGTAAAGCCGCCATCACCACACAGTTTGCCGCTGTTCATCGCGGACTGCATGTAATCAAGTTCAGTTCCCACCACCGGCGGTGCGTTAAATGGAATCATCGTTTCACCTGTATAACCAATACGCGGTGCTTTCCACATTCGCACCACTGTGTATGTAACGTTTAAGCGCGGCGGTGTTGCCCATTTGGGTCGCCACGCGCAATGTTGTTTTACCGCGAGCCTGTGCCCAACAAAGCGCCGCCTGCATCAGTTCTGCGCCCACACCACGCCCGGCCAGCAGACCAATTCGGGCCTCGGTCGCATTCAGTTCACGCAGCGAGACATAGCCACGAATTTCACCTGTCGGTTTACGAAAAATGAGGCATTGATGATCGAACGTCCCAAGCACCGCGTTTTCGATCCACTGCGCGTAAAAACGCGCACTGGCATCTGCGGGATACCACGGAGTGCGAAAACGACTTTGCGCAAACGCCTGGCCTGCCAGTTGGCGTAATGCCGGGATATCCTCAGGTTGTGCGACCTGCGCACCGGGGTTGCCGCTTAAACAGGTCACCGGCAGTACAAAATCCACTTCACCTTCTACCAGTGAGAATCCCAACTGCTGTAAGCCATCTAATTCATGGCTATTTGCGGCAGGAATTTTTGCCTGTACCCGCGACCAGGACTGCAACGCATTCGCAGTCAGAACCGGCGCATGTTGGTCAAAACGTACAATGGCGCTATTGACGCCAAAGAACGTATTTTCCCAGCTAAGCGGCTCAATACTGGCGCGGACGAGCACGGAGCAGCTCCAACAAATATTGGCCATAGCCCGTTTTGGACAGTGAACTGGCGGCACGCTTAACGCCTTCGTCATCCAGCCAACCGTTACGCCAGGCGATTTCTTCCAGACAGGCTATTTTAAAGCCCTGGCGTTTCTCTACCGTCTGCACAAAAGTACTCGCTTCGATCAAACTGTCATGCGTACCGGTATCCAGCCAGGCAAAACCACGCCCAAGCAACTCTACCGTCAGGTGTCCGTCATCAAGATACATCTGGTTAATGGACGTAATCTCCAGTTCTCCACGCTCAGACGGTTTTACGCGTTTTGCATATTCCACCACTTTACTGTCATAGAAATAGAGTCCTGTCACCGCCCAGTTAGACTTCGGTTCTTTCGGCTTCTCTTCCAGTGAGACTGCGCGAAAATTTTCGTCAAACTCAACAACACCAAAACGTTCAGGATCCATCACCTGATAGCCAAACACCGTCGCGCCTTGCGTTCGGGCAGCCACATGACGCAGTTTTGGACTAAATCCCTGACCAAAGAAGATATTGTCCCCTAACACCAGACACGATGGTTCACCGTTAAGAAACGTTTCACCGATAATAAACGCCTGCGCTAATCCATCCGGGCTCGGCTGCTCAGCATACTGCAATTCAATGCCGAACTCAGAGCCATCACCCAGTAAACGCTGGAAATACCCTTTATCTTCCGGGGTAGTGATAATCAGGATTTCGCGAATTCCCGCCAGCATCAGTACCGATAGCGGGTAGTAAATCATCGGCTTATCGTAAATGGGTAACAGTTGCTTCGATACGCCGCGCGTGATGGGATACAGGCGAGTACCTGAACCACCCGCCAGAATGATACCTTTCATGCGTTGTCTCCTCCGGGAGCCAAAACCAGGCTGTTAGCCCTTCAGACCTAAACGTTCGCCCTGGTAACTGCCGTCCTGCACGGGTTTCCACCATGCTTGATTATCCAGATACCACTGCACGGTTTTGCGCATTCCGCTTTCAAACGTTTCCTGCGGCATCCAACCTAGTTCACGCGCTATTTTTGAAGCATCAATGGCGTAACGCAAATCATGACCTGGGCGATCGTCCACAAAAGCGATCAAATCGCGGTACTGCGCAATGCCCTGCGGTTTATGCGGCGCCAGCTCTTCCAACAGGCTGCAAACTGTTTCGACGACATCCAGGTTTTTACGCTCGTTATGACCACCAATATTATAGGTTTCTCCAACCACGCCCGCCGTCGCCACACACCAGAGCGCCCTGGCATGATCTTCTACATATAACCAGTCACGGATTTGTTGCCCATTGCCGTACACCGGCAACGGTTTCCCCGCCAGTCCGTTGAGGATCATTAGCGGAATCAGTTTTTCCGGGAAATGGTACGGACCATAGTTGTTGGAACAATTGGTAATCAGCGTTGGCAGACCGTAGGTACGCAGCCAGGCGCGGACCAGATGATCGCTGCTGGCTTTCGACGCAGAATAAGGGCTACTCGGCGCATACGGCGTGGTTTCTGTGAAGAAATCATCGGTAGAATGGAGATCACCATACACCTCATCCGTCGAGATATGGTGGAACCGAAATGCGGCTTTTTCCTCGCTGGTTAATGCACTCCAGTACGCGCGCGCCGCTTCTAACAGCGTGTAAGTTCCCACAATGTTAGTTTCGATAAATGCGGCCGGCCCATCAATGGAGCGGTCAACATGGCTTTCTGCAGCCAGATGCATCACACAGTCCGGCTGATATTGTTGAAACACTCTGTCGAGAGATGCCCGATCGCAGATATCCACTTTCTCAAAGGCAAAACGGGGATTCTGTGCAACCGGCTCCAGCGACATCAGGTTTCCGGCGTAGGTCAGCTTATCGACCACCACCACCGCATCCTTTGTCTCATGAATGATATGCCGTACAACTGCAGAGCCGATGAATCCCGCTCCACCGGTAACCAGAATTCGTTTCATTAGCGCCAGACCCCTTTGGTATCAACCACATACTGCTGTTGTACCGCATCGCCTTCAATGGCTTTAAATTCATTATGGTCGACCAGCATGACTAACACATCGGCACTTGCCAGCGCATCATCCAGTGCCGCCAGCTGGCAAAGACCATCCAGTTTTTTCGGCAGTTGACGGATATTCGGTTCCACCACCAGCGTTTCACCTTTGTGCCATTGCGCGATATGTTGCGCAATTCCCATCGCCGGGCTTTCACGCAAATCATCAATATTCGGTTTGAATGCCAGGCCAAAACAGGCAATTTTCACTTCGCTGGCGCGTTTATTGGTGTCCGCCAAACAGTCGGCCACGGCAGCCTTAACACGCTCGACCACCCAATGAGGCTTACCATCATTGACCTCACGCGCAGTGCGGATTAATTTCGCCTGTTGCGGGTTCTGCGCCACGATAAACCACGGATCGACCGCGATACAGTGCCCACCTACGCCCGGGCCAGGCTGCAAAATATTCACACGCGGATGACGATTTGCCAGGCGAATCAGTTCCCAGACGTTAATCCCCTGTTCGGCGCAAATCAGCGATAGTTCATTAGCGAAGGCGATATTGACGTCGCGGAAGCTATTTTCCGTGAGCTTGCACATTTCCGCTGTGCGCGCGTTGGTCACGACACATTCTCCTTCAAGGAAGATGTTGTACAGCTCACTGGCGCGTGCAGAACAGACTGGGGTCATGCCCCCAATCACTCGGTCGTTTTTAATCAGCTCAACCATCACCTGACCCGGCAGCACGCGTTCAGGGCAATAGGCAATATTGACGTCAGCCTGGTCACCAACCTGTTGCGGGAAAGTCAGATCGGGCCGCATTTCTGCAAGCCATGCAGCCATCTGTTCCGTTGCCCCGACGGGTGACGTCGATTCAAGGATCACCAGGGCGCCTTTTTTCAACACCGCTGCAAGAGACTTCGCCGCGGCTTCAACGTAGGCCATATCGGGATCATGCTCACCCTTGAATGGAGTCGGCACGGCGATCAGATAAGCGTCAGCTTCGACGGGCGTAGTGACCGCTCGCAGAAATCCGTTTTCAACCGCCGTTTTCACCACCGCCCCCAGATCGGGCTCAACGATGTGAATTTCCCCGCGGTTAATGGTGTCCACCGCATGCTGATTTACATCTACGCCAATCACATGTTTTTGACGGGAAGCAAAGGCAGCCGCCGTTGGCAGTCCGATATAACCCAGCCCAATGACAGAAATGGTCGTAAAACTCATAGCGATATCCGATTATTTTTTAACGCGTGTAAAATTCGGTCACATGCCTGCCCGTCACCATACGGATTATGGGCGCGGCTCATGGTTTGATATTCATCGTCGTTATGAAGCAAACGCGTGACTTCTTCAACAATACGCTGCGGGTCTGTCCCCACCAGACGTACCGTACCAGCGGTAATGGCCTCCGGACGCTCCGTCGTTTCGCGCATTACCAGCACAGGTTTCCCCAAAGACGGCGCTTCTTCCTGAATCCCGCCGGAGTCGGTAAGGATCAGCCAGGCGTGATTCATCAGCCAGACGAATGGCATATAGTCCTGCGGTTCAATCAGAATCACGTTTTCAACGTGACCTAAGATTCGATTAACCGGCTCGCTAACGTTAGGGTTGAGGTGTACCGGATAGACAATCTGTACATTCTGATTAGCCGCAGCAATTTCCGCCAGCGCGTGGCAAATGTTTTCAAAGCCGCGGCCAAAACTTTCCCGACGATGGCCGGTCACCAGGATCATCTTTTTATCAGAGCTCAGGAAAGGATAATGCTCTGCTAATTCAGCACGCAATTCATCGTTCGCCAGTACGCGGTCGCGAACCCAGATCAACGCATCAATCACCGTATTGCCCGTGACGAAAATACGATTTTCGGGAATAGCTTCCCGTAACAAATTTTGGCGCGAGTTTTCTGTTGGCGCAAAATGATACATAGCCAGACGCCCGGTCAGCGTACGGTTCGCCTCTTCCGGCCAGGGAGAGTAGAGATCACCAGTACGTAAACCAGCCTCTACATGCCCCACCGGGATGCGCTGATAGAACGCAGCCAGACTAGTGGCAATGGTCGTTGTGGTATCACCATGAACCAACACCACATCAGGTTTAAAATCAGCCAGAATTGGCTTTAATCCTTCCAGTATTCGGCAGGTAATTTCTGTTAATCCCTGGCCTGGCTGCATAATATTGAGATCGTAGTCAGGTACGATGGAAAAGAGGTTCAACACCTGATCGAGCATCTCCCGATGCTGCGCCGTGACGCAAACTTTCGCCTCAAAATCAGGATCTTTTGCCAGCGCATGAACCAGAGGTGCCATTTTGATAGCCTCCGGTCGCGTGCCAAATACAGTCAGTACTTTCACATCGATTCTCTTCGGATTGGCAGTGAGGGCCCAGCCCCTCACTGCAACGGTATTGCTAAATCGTGCGGCGGCGGGTTAACGCGACACCAGCACCGATCAGAGCCCCAACGATGCCCCACATAATCATCAGGAAAGCACGACGAGGGCTGTCACGTTTTACCGGTTCTTCCGGCGTACGCAAATAACGATAGGTCTGAAAACGCGGATCCAGAGTTGGCCCAACGTTCAGTGTGTTAAGCATGGCTCGGTTTTGGAAGTAGTCCAGATCGAAATCAGGACCAACAGATTGCAGGTTCTCGAGTCGCGCCTGCAGCATAGGTCGTCCAAGCAAAAACAGTTCAGAATCAGGTAATTCTTCAGCAGGAATATCCGTGGAAGTACGCGAAATATTATGCTGTTCAGCAATTTTGAGCGCCTGCTCAATGTTGTGAACACGGCGGGAGAAGATCGATTTCGCCACTTCCTCCTGACGTTTAACCTGCGCCTTCATCTGCACGGTGCGTGCAGCCCAGGCACCCTTCAACTCATCATTCAGATGACGCGCCGCGCGCTGGCTGGCAAACGCGACGTACTGACGCAGCAGATTGTTAGCATCAGGCGCCGTCTCGGCAATCAGCTTCACGCTGTCGTTGGTATTACGTACCGCATCACCAGGCATAAACTGAATGTTATTAATCAGTTCATCCAGCATCGCCGCATCGGCTTTGCTATTACCGACCATACGCTGCTTATAGTAATCAGTCTGCTGCCAGAATTCACGACGCGTATCCCAGGAAGCAAGCTGCATGATGAATTCTTTATAGGCTTCATCCATCACCGACGGTTGGTCCGCAGAAGCGAGACTGGCCTTAATATCCAGGTTACGCAAAAACTGCTGCTGAGAGTAATAACCGCCTAACATATTGACCGTTGGCCGGTCTGAAATCGCCGTGGCGCTCCACTCCTGACGCGCAAAAAACGTATAGGCGAGAGCGACAATCGCAAAGGCGAGAGCCATACCGACGATCCACACCTTTCCAGCCCACAAGGTACGAAACAACCCACGGATGTCCAGTTCATTTTCAGCGCTCACGGCGTGTTCCCCCGGTAATGGTTGTGTCATCGTACCCTCATTTTATTTGGTTAAGTCTGGTTTACTTTCACGATTTCTACGCAGCTTGCGCTTCAAACGTTTGATAAATCTCGCCACCTTCCACGCTCGTTTAATACAGATGTCGTACAAGACAAACGCCAGTAAAAAGAGCACCAACATCACCCATTCCGGGACAATACGAGAATATTCAGCCAGCACGCCAATGGATGCCAGAATCGCTGCAGCCAGGGTAATCAGGACAAAAGCCTGTCGGGAAGTAAATCCGGCACGCATGATTAAATGGTGAATATGTTGGCGATCCGGGGAGAAAGGACTCATACCCTTGCGTAAACGACGGTACATAATTGCCACCATATCCATTAACGGAATGGCAATAATCCACAGAGCCGTAACCGGACTAATAGGATGCGTTGGCCCCTGGGTCGTCTCCAGCAGAATCCAAATCACCGTGAAGCCAATCAACGTACTTCCCGCATCCCCCATAAAGACTTTATAGCGGCGTCCGAGAATACCCAGGTTCAGCAGGATGTAAGGCAGAATGGCGGCGATCATGGCAAAACACCAGATAGCAAGGCTTGTCTGGCCATCGAACCACAGAATAAGTCCCATAGCGGCGAATGACACGCTGGATAGCCCACCGAGCAGACCATCGATCCCATCCACCATATTGAAGGCGTTAATCGCCGCCCAGACGGCAAACAAAGTAAGGAAATAGCCAAAAGGACCGAGCACCATCTCCCAAGGGCCGAAAATATAGCCAAGGCTTAGCAGATAGAGTTTTCCCACCGACATCATAATGATGCCAATAAGGGCCTGGATGGTCGCGCGGATTTTTACACTGATATCAAAACGATCGTCCAGAGCACCGATAAACACCAGTACCCCAGCACAGGCCAGGTAGAGAGTAGCATGCGGGATGTAGTAATCGGCGATGAGGAAGGTAAAGCAAATGCCTGCGTAAACCGAAATCCCCCCAACCAACGGAATCAGTCCCTGATGACGTTTGCGGAAGTTGGGTTTATCCACCAATCCAATCTTTTTCGCGACCTTGCGGGCAAAGAAAAGAAACAGCGTTGTGAATAAAAAAATACTGATGAGATCAGTACTTGCTGTCAGTAAATTCACTATACATGCTCTCAGAGAATATCAATATATGAAGTATAACCATCCGGGCGATTATTCAGAAGAGAAACCCGACTCCATATCAGGTGGTTCTGTATGATTATCAACCACAAAATACGAATTACAACCTTTCTTCGCCAGGCGGTAGTCATACCGTATTGTTGTTATTGTGTCGTTAAGATTACATCCACAAAAGCAAAACGCCACGTAAAAACGTGGCGTTTTCAGATGATGCCTGAATCAGGAACGCTTCATCATATCGAAGAAGTCGTCATTGGTCTTGGTCATCGCCAGCTTGTTAATGAGGAATTCCATTGCGTCGATTTCACCCATCGGATGGATGATTTTGCGTAGGATCCACATTTTCTGCAGCTCTTCCTGAGTGGTGAGCAACTCTTCTTTACGGGTACCGGAACGGTTGTAGTCGATAGCTGGGAAGACGCGTTTTTCAGCAATCTTACGAGAGAGATGCAGTTCCATGTTGCCGGTACCTTTAAACTCTTCGTAGATAACTTCATCCATTTTAGAGCCGGTATCGATCAGCGCAGTCGCGATGATGGTCAGGCTACCGCCCTCTTCCACGTTACGCGCCGCACCGAAGAAACGCTTCGGACGATGCAGGGCGTTGGCATCAACACCACCAGTCAGCACTTTACCGGAAGCCGGAACCACGGTGTTGTACGCACGCGCCAGGCGGGTGATGGAGTCGAGCAGAATGATAACGTCTTTCTTGTGCTCAACCAGGCGTTTCGCCTTCTCGATAACCATTTCCGCAACCTGAACGTGACGGGATGCTGGTTCGTCAAAGGTAGAAGCCACAACTTCACCTTTAACCAGACGCTGCATCTCGGTCACTTCTTCCGGACGTTCGTCAATCAGGAGCACCATCAGCACACAGTCCGGATGGTTGTAAGCAATGCTCTGCGCGATGTTCTGCAGCAGCATGGTTTTACCCGCTTTCGGCGGAGCAACAATCAGACCACGTTGGCCACGACCGATCGGCGATGCCAGATCCAGTACACGCGCCGTTAAGTCTTCAGTAGAACCGTTACCACGTTCCATACGCAGACGAGAGTTTGCGTGCAGCGGCGTTAAGTTCTCAAAGAGGATTTTGTTACGGGCGTTTTCTGGTTTGTCGTAGTTAACTTCGTTAACTTTCAACAGCGCAAAGTAGCGTTCACCTTCTTTCGGCGGGCGAATCTTACCAGAGATGGTATCACCAGTGCGGAGGTTGAAACGGCGGATTTGGCTGGGAGAAACGTAGATGTCATCAGGACCGGCGAGGTAGGAGCTGTCTGCAGAGCGGAGGAAACCAAATCCATCCTGCAATATCTCCAGCACACCGTCACCAAAGATATCTTCGCCACTCTTTGCGTGCTGCTTCAGGATGGCAAAAATAATGTCCTGCTTGCGCATACGAGCCAGGTTTTCAAGGCCCATATTTTCGCCGAGAGTGATCAGCTCAGAAACCGGCGTATTCTTTAATTCGGTAAGATTCATAATGGTGTGAGTTCTTAAACTTGGGGTAAATCTCGAACTTAATGTTGTGAATGGTATGGCAGGGTCATCCATGCCTGTTTACGGCCATCAAACTCATGTCTGTTCGCTGTCTGGTCACAGGAAAGTACGCAGAACTGAAACGACAAGACGGATTGAGCGATAAGCCAGGAATCTGTCCACTTCCTGCGCGAGAAACAACGGGAAGTATTGGATATAACTAGATTCAAACTTAATAAGGTATGTTTAATACGAAGTCAACACTAACTTAGCACGACTCAAGTCGGGCGTCCAGTCATCCGAATCATTTCGAAGTATGGTCGCCCGATCATGAGACTTCCTTACGCTAAATTAGCGTCGAGGAATTCTTTCAACTGACCTTTGGACAGTGCGCCGACTTTAGTCGCCGCAACTTCGCCGTTTTTGAACAGCAGCAGGGTCGGGATGCCACGGATACCATACTTCGGCGCGGTGCCTGGGTTTTGGTCAATGTTCAGTTTAGCAACCGTCAATTTGCCCTGATATTCGTCAGCGATTTCATCCAGAATTGGAGCGATCATTTTGCACGGACCGCACCACTCTGCCCAGAAATCAACGAGGATAGCTCCGTCCGCTTTGAGTACATCCGTGTCAAAACTGTCGTCAGTCAGGTGAATAATTTTATCGCTCATATTAACTCCACAGGAATAAGCCTGGTGCGTTGGTGTACCCTTAATCAACGACGTGTTGATGTAGCATTAACCAACTAAAGGTTGACTTTATTTCACCGGATACGCTTTCGTAAAGCAATAGTAAGCTGATATTCTACCACACTATGAGCAAAACACATTTAACAGAACAGAAGTTTTCCGACTTCGCCCTGCACCCAAAGGTGATCGAAGCCCTTGAAAACAAAGGGTTTCATAACTGCACGCCCATTCAGGCCCTCGCGCTGCCGCTAACGCTGGCAGGTCGTGATGTTGCAGGGCAGGCGCAAACCGGTACCGGAAAAACGATGGCGTTCCTGACGTCAACGTTTCATTATCTTCTCTCTCATCCCGCGATTGACGATCGCAAGGTGAACCAACCGCGTGCGTTAATTATGGCGCCAACGCGTGAGTTAGCCGTGCAGATCCACGCCGACGCCGAGCCGCTGGCACAGACCACCGGTCTGAAATTAGGCCTGGCTTATGGCGGCGACGGTTACGATAAACAGCTGAAAGTGCTGGAAAGCGGCGTCGATATTCTTATCGGCACGACCGGTCGTCTTATCGACTATGCAAAACAGAACCACATTAACCTGGGCGCGATTCAGGTCGTGGTGCTGGATGAAGCAGATCGTATGTACGATCTGGGCTTTATTAAAGATATCCGTTGGCTGTTCCGTCGTATGCCGCCAACCACCCAACGTCTGAACATGCTGTTTTCTGCAACCCTCTCTTACCGCGTTCGCGAACTGGCGTTTGAACAGATGAATAACGCCGAGTACGTTGAAGTCGAACCGGAACAGAAGACAGGTCATCGTATTAAAGAAGAACTCTTCTATCCTTCCAACGAAGAAAAAATGCGTTTGCTGCAAACGCTGATTGAAGAAGAGTGGCCAGATCGCGCTATCGTCTTTGCTAACACTAAGCATCGTTGTGAAGATATCTGGGGTAGTCTTGCCGCCGATGGTCATCGCGTTGGTCTACTGACCGGTGACGTAGCGCAGAAAAAACGTCTGCGTATCCTTGATGAGTTCACTCGTGGCGATCTGGATATTCTCGTTGCGACTGATGTCGCCGCGCGCGGTCTGCATATCCCAGCCGTAACGCATGTATTCAACTATGACCTGCCGGATGACTGTGAAGATTACGTTCACCGTATCGGTCGTACCGGCCGTGCTGGCGCGAGCGGTCACTCGATCAGCCTGGCCTGTGAAGAATACGCGCTGAATTTACCCGCTATCGAGACCTATATTGGCCACTCGATTCCGGTTAGTAAGTACAACCCGGATGCGCTGATGACCGATCTGCCGAAGCCGTTACGTTTAACGCGCCCACGCACTGGCAATGGCCCACGTCGTACCGGTGGTGCTCCGCGTAATCGTCGTCGTTCAGGTTAACGTAAGATATGCTCACAACCACTTCGCTGTACGCCGCAATCGATTTAGGCTCTAATAGTTTTCATATGCTGGTTGTGCGCGAGGTGGCGGGAAGCATCCAGACGCTCACGCGTATTAAACGCAAGGTGCGTCTGGCCGCTGGACTCAACAGCGACAACGTTCTCTCCGCTGAAGCCATGGAACGCGGCTGGCAATGCCTGCGCCTGTTTGCTGAACGCCTGCAGGATATCCCGCAACCGCAAATCCGTGTGGTCGCCACGGCAACATTGCGCATCGCGGTAAACGCCGATGTCTTTATCGCTAAAGCGCAAGAGATCCTCAGCTGCCCAGTCCAGGTCATCAGTGGTGAAGAAGAAGCGCGTCTGATTTATCAGGGTGTTGCTCACACCACTGGCGGTGCCGATCAGCGTCTGGTCGTTGATATTGGCGGCGCCAGTACCGAACTGGTTACCGGCTCAGGTGCCCAAACAACCTCTCTGTTCAGCCTGTCAATGGGCTGTGTCACCTGGCTTGAACGGTACTTCACCGATCGTAATCTGGCACAGGAAAACTTTGACGAAGCCGAGAAAGCGGCTCGTGAAGTTTTGCGCCCCGTCGCCGACAAACTGCGTTTTCATGGCTGGAAAGTTTGCGTCGGTGCCTCCGGTACCGTCCAGGCGTTGCAGGAAATCATGATGGCGCAGGGTATGGATGAGCGCATTACGCTGGCCAAACTTCAACAGCTTAAGCAACGTGCTATTCACTGCGGTCGCCTGGAAGAGCTGGAAATCGAAGGGTTAACGCTGGAACGCGCGCTGGTTTTCCCCAGCGGATTGGCCATTCTGCTCGCCATTTTCACTGAGTTGAATATTCAATGCATGACCCTGGCCGGCGGCGCACTGCGTGAAGGTCTGGTTTACGGTATGCTACACCTGCCTGTCGATCAGGATATTCGCAGCCGCACGCTGCGTAATATTCAGCGTCGCTTTATGGTCGACACCGATCAGGCGAACCGCGTCGCACAGTTGGCTGTACATTTATTCGATCAGGTGAAAGATGAGTGGCATCTTGAGGCCATTAACCGCGAACTGCTGCAAAGTGCCTGTCAGTTGCATGAAATAGGGCTGAGCGTGGAATATAAGCAGGCTCCGCTGCATGCCGCCTGGCTGGTGCGTAATCTCGATCTTCCGGGCTTTACTCCCGCACAGAAAAAACTGTTAGCCACGCTGTTACTCAACCAGAGCAATCCTGTCGATCTCTCTTCGCTGCACCAGCAAAACGCTGTGCCACCGCGCATTGCGGAGCACCTTTGCCGTTTACTACGTCTGGCGATCATCTTCGCCGCACGCCGTCGCGACGATTTAGTGCCACACATCATCCTGCAAGCTCAGGATGAAAATCTGACGCTAACGTTGCCGGAAGGCTGGCTGGAACATCATCCATTAGGTAAAGAGTTAATCGATCAGGAAATCCAGTGGCAAAGCTATGTCCACTGGCCTCTGGACGTTCATTAACGCGGAATAGGCTACTTCAGCCCACTGGCTAAAACCCATCCTTCAGTCACCTTATGCGTCACCGGATGGGTATAGCGAACAAAGGAAAAGCCCGCGTACGCAGACCGATTTACCATCTGAACTTTGTCGTCAGCAATGATGAATGAATTATCTTCGCGAAGGCAGGCTTTATCCGGCGCATCATAGAAATAGAGGCGCGGTTGAGTCTGAGCGACTTTACGCTCAACAAACTCTCCCGGCGCAGGATTCTTTAACCCCGATTTATCCCTGGCATCGTTGCATACCAGATCGACCGCCTCCAGATGATTGGCTTCTATCCAACCAACGTAACCACCGTATCCTGCCAACAAATAACCATGTGAATCGTTACCCCGCACAGACTCATAAAACTTTTGCGTTTCTTCATCCCGGGCAATGCTGAACCCGGTTCTGGATACGATATCACCGGGTACGATAAAAATTGATTCACTGCGGCACTGCGCTACCGGAGCGGCATAGAACCAGGCGCGAGACTTACCCGTCAACGCATAACGCGGGAAATCAATGGTGGCATCCAGTTTCAGTTTCTGATTTAAATCCTGACATTCCCGCATACGGGTTAAACATTGTTGAAAGTGTTTGCCTTTTTGCGGGTCAAATTGCAGTTGTTCATCATTAATGTCCGTCAGGATATTTTTAGCCGGATGATAAGTCACCCAGCCAAGATGCCCGGCTCCGGGGGTATCCGGGGTGCTTTTTTTCCGCCGATCAAACAATTGGAGCATAACGTTACTCTCATCATCTTCTTCGGCTTCAATACGTAAATCTTTCGCACCAACATGCTCTGCAATCATTAATGGCTGATTACTGCTGGCAACCATATTCACCATCGACACAGAACAATAGTCAAAAAACTCAAATCTATCTGTTGCAGACGCCGTTGCGGTATAGAACATCCCTGACAAAATGACCAATACAAACTTCAACATCTCATCAACCTCCCTGTTGTGCTGGCTGCCGGATGACGCTTATACGCCCTGGAAAATATCTACTTCTCTTTTGCTTTCGCCATCATCGCCCGAATATTGGCGATGCTGGCCTGTCCCTTTTGCATCCGCTCCTCGGCGCTTACCACTTTACGCTCCTGTTCCCAGATAACGTCATCTTGTGGCAGTTCCAACAAGAATCGGCTCGGTTCTGGTCTCACCAGCTCACCGTACTGGCGGCGCTCTTTGCACAGCGTGAAGATAAGTTCTTTCTGCGCACGCGTAATTCCGACGTAAGCCAGACGACGCTCTTCATCGATGTTGTCTTCATCAATGCTGCTCTGGTGCGGCAAAAATCCTTCTTCCATTCCCACCATAAACACGTAAGGGAACTCCAGCCCCTTTGAGGCATGCAGCGTCATCAACTGCACCTGATCCAGCTCTTCTTCGCTCTCTCCGCGCTCCATCATGTCGCGCAGGGTAAAGCGGGTAACGACCTGAGTCAGGGTCATGGGTTCTTCCAGCTCACTGCCTTCCAGCATCTCCGTCATCCAACTGAACAGGGTGTTGACGTTTTTCATACGCATCTCTGCCGCTTTCGGGCTCGGCGAGGTTTCATACAGCCAGGATTCATAATCAATGCCGTGGATCAAATCGCGCACGGCGGCAACCGGCTCGCGCTCCGCCAGGCGTTGGATTTCACCCAGCCAGTGCGTAAAACGGGTCAGAGAATCATACCCACGTCCGGTCAGTGTCTGGCTAAGCCCCATATCAAAGCTGGCGGTAAACAGGCTTTTGTTGCGGGTCATCGCCCATTCACCGAGCTTTTGCAGCGTGGCAGGACCGATTTCACGTTTTGGCGTGTTTACGATGCGTAAAAATGCGCTGTCGTCATCCGGATTGCTCAGCACACGCAGGTAGGCCAGCAGATCTTTAATCTCCGGACGCGAGAAGAACGACGTTCCACCAGAAATTTTGTACGGGATGCGGTTCTGCATCAAAAATTTTTCAAATACCCGCGACTGATGATTACCGCGATACAGGATGGCGTAGTCTTTATATTGCGTCTTGTTCACAAAGTGATGGGCAATTAATTCCCCGGTGACGCGTTCCGCTTCATGCTCTTCATTATTCGCACTCAGCACCTTCAGCTCAGCCCCATAGCCCAGCTCGGAGAAAAGCCGCTTTTCAAAGACGTGCGGGTTGTTAGCAATGAGAATGTTCGCCGCCTTCAGGATACGCCCGGAGGAACGGTAGTTTTGCTCCAGCTTCACCACCTGTAGCGCCGGAAAATCTTTGCTTAGCAGTACCAGGTTCTGCGGACGCGCGCCGCGCCAGGAGTAAATAGACTGATCGTCATCACCCACCACGGTAAAGCGCGCACGTTGCCCCACCAGCAGCTTCACCAGCTCGTACTGGCTGGTGTTGGTATCCTGGTATTCATCCACCAGCAGGTAGCGGATTTTGTTCTGCCAGCGCTCGCGCACCTCTTCATTACGCTGAAGCAGCAGCGTCGGCAGTAGGATCAGATCGTCAAAGTCCAGCACGTTGCACGCCTTCATATGCGCGTCGTACAGGCCATAGCAGTGAGCAAAAATGCGATCGCGCTCGCCTTTCGCACTGGCCGCCGCCTGTGCCGGGGTCATCAGATCGTTTTTCCAGTTGGAGATCGTCGAGATCAGCTGTTGAAGAATAAGTTTATCGTCTTCAATTAACCCTTCGGTCAGTTCCTTAAGCAGGGCCACCTGATCGGTATCGTCAAATAACGAGAAGTTCGACTTCATCCCCAGCGCCGCATATTCGCGCTTTATGACGTCCAGTCCCAGCGTGTGGAATGTGGAGATCATCAGCCCACGCGCCTCTTTACGACCCAGCGTTTGCGCCACGCGCTCTTTCATCTCGCGCGCAGCCTTATTGGTAAAGGTCACGGCCGCAATATGGCGTGCCTGATAACCACATTCACGGATCAGATGTGCGATTTTGTTAGTGATAACACGCGTCTTGCCGGAACCCGCCCCCGCCAGCACCAGGCAAGGTCCGGTGACGAATTCGACGGCTTGTTGTTGTCCGGGGTTCAAACGCATAAAGGGTCACTCATGAAAGTCGGGAGGGGAGAATAACAGCGTGGTAGTATAGCCAGCCTTAACCACCCCACTCAAGGCACGATCATGGCAAAAACAGCAGCAGCAGTGCATATCCTTGTTAAAGAAGAGAAACTGGCACTGGATCTTCTGGAACAGATTAAAAACGGCGCCGACTTCGGCAAACTGGCGAAGAAACACTCTATCTGCCCATCAGGTAAACGCGGCGGTGATTTAGGCGAGTTCCGCCAGGGCCAGATGGTTCCGGCGTTCGATAAAGTCGTCTTCTCTTGCCCTGTACTGGAGCCGACCGGCCCGCTGCATACCCAGTTCGGTTATCACATCATTAAAGTGCTGTACCGTAACTAATAAAAAGCCCGGAGTATCAACCTCCGGGCTTTTTTTGCCTGATGGCGTTATGCTTATCCAGCTACGGCAATGCGCTTCATATCGGTCATGTAGCCACGCAGTTTCTGGCCTACTTTCTCGATTTCATGGCTACGGATCGCGTCATTCACGTCGCGCAGCTGCGCGTTGTCTACCGCGCCTTCGGCAATCGCTTTGCCCAGGTCGCCAGTCTGCAGAGTCGTCATGAACTCTTTCAGCAGCGGTACGCAAGCGTAAGAGAACAGGTAGTTACCATATTCTGCTGTATCGGAGATAACCACGTTCATCTCGTACAGACGCTTACGAGCGATGGTATTCGCGATCAGCGGCAGCTCGTGCAGCGATTCGTAGTACGCAGATTCTTCGATAATGCCGGAATCGACCATGGTTTCGAACGCCAGCTCAACGCCCGCTTTCACCATCGCGATCATCAGTACACCTTTATCGAAGTACTCCTGCTCACCGATTTTACCTTCAAACTGTGGGGCGGTTTCGAACGCGGTTTTGCCGGTCTCTTCACGCCAGGTCAGCAGTTTCTTATCATCGTTGGCCCAGTCAGCCATCATGCCGGAAGAGAATTCACCGGAAATAATGTCGTCCATGTGCTTCTGGAACAGCGGCGCCATGATCTCTTTCAGCTGCTCAGAGAGCGCGTAAGCACGCAGTTTCGCTGGGTTGGACAGACGGTCCATCATCAGGGTGATCCCACCCTGCTTCAGCGCTTCGGTGATGGTTTCCCAGCCGAACTGAATCAGTTTTTCCGCGTAAGCCGGGTCGGTCCCTTCTTCCACCAGCTTGTCGAAGCACAGCAGAGAACCGGCCTGCAACATGCCGCACAGAATGGTCTGCTCACCCATCAGGTCAGATTTCACTTCCGCCACGAAGGAGGATTCCAGCACGCCCGCACGGTGACCGCCGGTGGCTGCTGCCCACGCTTTGGCGATAGCCATGCCTTCGCCTTTCGGATCGTTTTCCGGGTGAACGGCGATCAGGGTCGGAACGCCGAAACCACGTTTGTATTCTTCACGGACTTCGGTGCCCGGACACTTCGGCGCCACCATCACTACGGTGATGTCTTTACGGATCTGCTCGCCCACTTCCACGATGTTGAAACCGTGGGAGTAACCCAGCGCCGCACCGTCTTTCATCAGCGGTTGTACGGAACGTACCACGTCAGAGTGCTGCTTGTCCGGGGTCAGGTTAACCACCAGGTCAGCCTGCGGGATCAGCTCTTCATAGGTCCCGACTTTGAAGCCGTTTTCGGTCGCTTTGCGCCAGGAAGCACGCTTCTCAGCAATCGCTTCTTTACGCAGGGCATAAGAGATATCCAGACCGGAGTCACGCATGTTCAGTCCCTGGTTCAGACCCTGTGCGCCACAGCCGACGATGACCACTTTTTTACCCTGAAGGTAGCTTGCGCCATCGGCGAATTCGTCGCGGCCCATAAAGCGACATTTGCCCAGCTGTGCCAACTGCTGGCGCAGGTTCAGTGTATTAAAGTAGTTAGCCATGGTGGTGTACTCCGTGATGTTGTGTTGTGGTGCTTATTATTCGGTTCGCGTTTCAGCGGGATTAGACTCACATTACAACAGGAAATTTATTGCGGAAATTGATATATTCACAACGTCACATTGCAATATCTGCAACGTCAAAATAAAGAGGCTCGCCGGTGGATTTACGCGATCTGAAAATGTTCCTGCATCTGGCAGAAAGTCGCCATTTTGGCCGCAGCGCGCGGGCGATGCACGTCAGCCCTTCCACGCTTTCGCGCCAGATCCAGCGCCTGGAAGAAGACCTCGGCCAGCCGCTGTTTGTGCGCGATAACCGCACGGTCACCCTGACCGAAGCAGGTGAAGAGCTGCGCGTATTCGCCCAGCAGACACTGCTGCAATACCAGCAGCTGCGCCACACCCTCGATCAACAGGGACCGTCGTTGTCTGGCGAGTTACATATCTTCTGCTCTGTCACCGCCGCGTACAGCCACCTGCCGCCAATCCTCGACCGCTTCCGCGCCGAGCATCCTTCGGTGGAAATCAAGCTCACCACTGGCGACGCCGCCGATGCGATGGACAAAGTGGTCACCGGCGAGGCCGATCTGGCGATTGCCGGTAAGCCCGAGATGCTGCCCGGCGCGGTGGCGTTTTCGATGCTGGAGAATCTGACGGTCGTATTGATCGCCCCGGCGCTGCCCTGCCCGGTGCGTAATCAGGTTTCCGTCGAGAAACCCGACTGGTCGACGGTGCCGTTTATCATGGCCGACCAGGGGCCGGTACGCCGCCGCATTGAGCTGTGGTTCCGCCGCCACAAAATCAGCAACCCGTCGATTTACGCCACGGTGGGCGGTCATGAAGCGATGGTCTCGATGGTGGCGCTCGGCTGCGGCGTGGCGCTGCTGCCGGAAGTTGTGCTGGAAAACAGCCCGGAGCCGGTGCGTAATCGCGTGATGATTTTAGAGCGCAGCGACGAGAAAACACCGTTCGAGCTGGGCGTCTGCGCGCCGAAAAAGCGGCTGCATGAGCCGCTAATTGATGCGTTCTGGAAAATTGTTCTGGAGCGTAAATCCACCGAGTAGCGCCAGCATCAGGCCTAAAATCAGTGGTAGATTCAGTATTGGCACTCCTTTTCTGTATAATGTCACGTGCCATAATAGATGTGGGGGGCTTGTTAACCATCACGTTTAGCAAGCCAGAACAGACGGTGTCATTGCGCACTTGACAGCGAAAATACAAACTTAATTAGCCATCATTATGATAATCAAACCAAAAATTCGTGGATTCATCTGTACAACGACCCATCCGACTGGCTGCAAAGTCAATGTGGAAAAACAGATCGATTATGTGAAGAAAAACGGGAAAATCGCTAACGGCCCTTCCCGCGTGCTGGTCATCGGTGCTTCCACCGGTTACGGTCTGGCGTCCAGAATTTCCGCCGCCTTTGGCAGCGGTGCCGCCACTATCGGCGTATTTTTCGAAAAACCAGGCACGGAAACCAAACCGGGTTCCGCGGGCTGGTATAACTCTGCAGCCTTCGATGAAGCCGCTAAGCGCGAAGGCCTGTACGCCAAAAGCATCAACGGCGACGCGTTCTCCGACGAGTGCCGTGATGAAGTCATCAAACTGATCAAAGAAGACCTGGGTCAGATTGATCTGGTGGTTTACTCGCTGGCTTCCCCGGTGCGTAAAATGCCGAAAACCGGTGAAATCGTCCGTTCGGCGCTGAAGCCAATCGGTGAGGTTTACACCTCTAAAGCGATTGATACCAACAAAGATCAGATCATCACCGCCAGCATTGAGCCGGCAACGGAAGAAGAAGTTCAGAACACCGTTACTGTGATGGGCGGTGAAGACTGGGAACTGTGGATGGGCGCGCTGAGCGAAGCGGGCGTGCTGGCTGATGGCGTGAAAACCGTGGCCTACTCCTACATCGGAACCGACCTGACCTGGCCAATCTACTGGCACGGCGCGCTGGGCAAAGCAAAAGAAGACCTCGACCGCGCGGCAGGTGCGCTGCGTGATCAGCTGGCTCCGCTGCACGGTTCTGCGAACGTTGCCGTACTGAAATCCGTGATCACTCAGGCATCTTCTGCGATCCCGGTAATGCCGCTGTACATCTCTATGGTCTTCAAACTGATGAAAGCGCAGGGGATTCATGAAGGCTGTATCGAGCAGATCAACCGTCTGATGACCACCAGCCTGTACGGCGACAAAGTGGCGCTTGATGACAACCAGCGTATCCGTATGGATGACTGGGAACTGCGCGAAGACATTCAGCAGGCATGTCGCGATCTGTGGCCGCTGATCACCACCGAAAACCTGGCGCAAGAAACTGACTATGCAGGGTACAAGCAGGAATTCCTGAACCTGTTCGGTTTTGGCCTCGACGAAGTGGATTACGATGCTGACGTGAACACCGAAGTCGAATTCGACGTCATCACGCTGTAATTTGCAGATACAGTTGCAAAAAGGGTTCATGTGAAAACATGAACCCTTTTTTAATGGCGACTGCTAACCCGCGAGGAAAAAACGGAACGCCGGGTTATGCGTTTCATCGTGACAATCATAGCCCAGTTCGTTCAGCCGCGTTTCGAAATCAGGCTCGTGCTCACCCAACTCAAACGCCGCCAGTACACGACCGTAATCGGTGCCGTGACTGCGGTAGTGGAATAATGAAATATTCCAGTGCGTACCCAGGGTATGCAGGAATTTGAGCAACGCCCCTGGCGATTCGGGGAATTCAAAGCTGAACAGACGTTCCTGCAAGGGTTTCGACGGACGGCCGCCAACCATATAGCGCACGTGCAGCTTCGCCATTTCGTCGTCAGACAGATCCACCACGCTGTAACCGCCGTCACTAAGCAACTGGAGGATTTCTTTACGTTCTTCCAGACCACGACTCAGGCGTACGCCGACAAAAATGCAGGCATCTTTGGCATCGGCAAAGCGGTAGTTAAACTCGGTCACCGAGCGTCCACCCAGCAACTGGCAGAACTTGAGGAAGCTGCCTTTTTCTTCCGGGATAGTGACTGCCAGCAGCGCTTCGCGCTGTTCTCCCAACTCACAGCGTTCAGACACGTAGCGCAGGCCGTGGAAGTTAACGTTCGCACCTGACAACACATGTGCCAGTCGTTCACCGCGAATATTGTGCTGGGCGATGTACTTTTTCATCCCTGCTAATGCCAACGCCCCGGAAGGTTCCGCCACCGCACGCACGTCTTCGAACAGGTCTTTCATTGCCGCGCAGATTGCATCGCTATCAACGGTAACGATGTCGTCGAGGTATTCCTGGCACAGACGGAAAGTTTCATCGCCGATACGCTTCACCGCCACACCTTCAGCAAAGAGACCCACACGCGGAAGATCGACCGGTTGACCGGCATCCAGCGCCGCTTTCAGGCAGGCGGAATCTTCAGCTTCCACGGCAATCACTTTGATCTGTGGCATCAGCTGTTTGATCAACACCGCCACGCCTGCCGCTAATCCGCCGCCGCCTACCGGGACAAATACGCGGTCGAGGTGAGCATCCTGTTGCAATAACTCCAGCGCCAGCGTGCCCTGCCCGGCAATCACCATCGGATGGTCAAACGGCGGAACCCAGGTAAAACCCTGCTGCTGCGACAGCTCAATCGCTTTGGCTTTGGCTTCATCAAAATTCGCGCCGTGCAACAGCACTTCTCCACCGAAGCCGCGTACGGCATCAACTTTGATATCGGCGGTAGCCGTTGGCATGACAATCAGTGCCTTCACGCCTAATCGCGCAGAAGAGAACGCGACACCTTGAGCATGATTACCCGCCGATGCGGTGATGACCCCATGCGCTTTTTGCTCTTCGGTCAGGCCCGCCATCATGGCGTAGGCTCCACGCAGCTTGAAGCTGTGAACGGGTTGACGGTCTTCGCGCTTGACCAGAATCACGTTATCGAGGCGCGAAGAGAGCTTTTCCATTTTTTGTAGCGGCGTTACCTGCGCCGCTTCGTATACCGGCGCACGCAGTACCGCTCTGAGATACTCAGCGCCCTCAGGAGCACCGGATAGAGGTTGTGAATCCGCCATGATCATTATCCCCCGAGTTTTGACTTATCGCGCACCGCGCCTTTGTCGGCGCTGGTTGCCAGACTGGCATAGGCGCGTAGCGCAAAAGAGACCTGACGCTGACGATCTTTAGGCGTCCAGGCTTTGTCACCGCGTGCTTCCTGCGCTTCGCGACGCGCAGCGATTTCCGCATCACTTAGTTGTAACTGGATACCGCGATTCGGGATATCAATAGCAATCATGTCGCCATCTTCGATGATCGCAATGTTGCCACCGCTGGCCGCTTCCGGGGAAACGTGGCCGATAGACAGGCCGGATGTGCCGCCGGAGAAACGTCCGTCGGTGATCAACGCACAGGCTTTGCCAAGGCCCATCGATTTCAGGAAGGTGGTTGGGTAGAGCATTTCCTGCATGCCCGGCCCGCCTTTCGGTCCTTCGTAACGAATGACAACCACGTCGCCCGCCACCACTTTGCCGCCAAGGATCGCCTCAACCGCGTCATCCTGGCTTTCGTACACTTTCGCCGGGCCGGTAAATTTCAGGATGCTGTCATCCACACCTGCGGTTTTCACGATACAGCCGTTTTCCGCGAAGTTACCGTAGAGTACCGCCAGACCGCCGTCTTTACTGTAAGCGTGTTCCAGCGAACGGATACAGCCTTCGGCACGATCGTCATCCAGCGTGTCCCAGCGGCAGTCCTGCGAGAACGCCTGGGTGGTACGGATGCCCGCCGGGCCAGCGCGGAACATTTTTTTCACCGCATCATCTTTGGTCAGCATCACATCATACCGATCAAGCGTTTGCGGCAGAGTCAGTCCCAGCACGTTTTTCACGTCACGGTTCAGCAGCCCGGCTCGGTCCAGTTCGCCTAAAATACCCAGTACGCCGCCTGCGCGGTGCACGTCTTCCATATGGTATTTCTGCGTGCTCGGCGCCACTTTACACAGCTGTGGGACTTTGCGGGACAGCTTGTCGATATCACTCATGGTGAAGTCGATTTCCGCTTCCTGTGCGGCCGCCAGCAGGTGCAGAACGGTGTTGGTGGAGCCGCCCATGGCGATATCCAACGTCATGGCATTCTCAAACGCCGCCTTGCTGGCAATGTTGCGCGGCAGCGCAGAAGCATCATCCTGCTCATAGTAGCGTTTAGTCAGCTCAACGATGCGTTTACCCGCGTTAAGGAACAACGTTTTACGGTCGGCGTGAGTCGCCAGCAGCGAACCGTTACCCGGCTGCGATAAACCCAGCGCTTCGGTCAGACAGTTCATGGAGTTTGCGGTGAACATCCCGGAGCATGAGCCGCAGGTCGGACAGGCAGAACGTTCAACCTGCTCGCTCTGCGAGTCGGAAACTTTCGGGTCAGCGCCTTGAATCATCGCATCAACCAGGTCGAGCTTGATAATTTGGTCAGAGAGCTTGGTTTTCCCGGCTTCCATCGGGCCGCCGGAAACAAAGATCACCGGAATGTTCAGGCGCAAGGAGGCCATTAACATCCCCGGGGTAATTTTGTCGCAGTTAGAGATACAGACCATCGCATCGGCGCAGTGAGCGTTAACCATGTACTCAACGGAGTCAGCGATCAGCTCGCGCGACGGCAGTGAATACAGCATGCCCCCGTGGCCCATGGCGATACCATCATCCACAGCAATGGTGTTGAACTCTTTTGCCACACCGCCTGAGGCTTCGATTTGTTCGGCAACCAGCTTACCGAGATCGCGCAGGTGGACATGGCCCGGCACAAACTGGGTAAAAGAGTTCACCACAGCAATAATCGGTTTACCGAAATCATCATCGGTCATCCCGGTGGCGCGCCACAGTGCGCGGGCACCCGCCATATTGCGGCCGTGGGTGGTGGTAGCAGAACGATACTTAGGCATGCTTGATTAACTCCCGTCTGTCTAATAATTGGGACGGTGCGTGCCGTCCCAAATTTATGTTTATTGATTAACCTGATCCAACCAGCCGTATTTATCTTCCGTTTCACCGGTGAAGAGGCCAAAGAAGGCCTGCTGGATGCGTTTGGTGACCGGACCACAGCGGCCTTCGCCCACCTGGATACCATCGACGCTACGTACTGGGGTGATTTCGGCCGCAGTACCGGACATAAATACTTCGTCGGCCAGGTACAGCGATTCACGGGAAAGCACCTGCTCACGCACTTCAATATTGAGATCTTTCGCCAGCTTAATGATCGCGTCACGGGTGATACCCGGCAGGGCGGAAGAAGTAAATGGCGGAGTAAATAAAATGCCGTCTTTTACTTCAAACAGGTTTTCGCCCGCGCCTTCTGAGATGTAGCCATTCACATCCAGCGCAATACCTTCCTGGTAGCCATGACGACGCGCTTCGCTACCCACCAGCAGTGAAGACAAATAGTTACCACCAGCCTTGGCAGCGGTAGGGATAGTATTCGGTGCAACGCGGTTCCAGGAAGAAACCATCGCGTCGATCCCCTGTTCCAACGCTTCAGCTCCGAGGTAAGCCCCCCACGGGAACGCGGCGATAATCACATCAGTGGTGTAACCCGCTGGCGGGTTAACGCCCATCCCTACATCGCCAACAAACACCAGTGGACGGATATAGGCGCTGGTCAGGTTGTTTTTACGAATCACTTCGCGGCACGCTTCCATCAGCTCATCAACGCTCTGAGATACCGGAAAACGATAGATCTTGGCTGAATCACGCAGACGCTGCATATGTTCACGATGACGGAACACCACCGGCCCTTTGTGAGAATCGTAGCAACGAATACCTTCAAATACGGAAGTACCGTAGTGCAGCGCGTGGGACATCACGTGGACCTTCGCGTCTTCCCAACGAATCATCTCGCCATTAGACCAAATGTAATCAGCTTTTTTCGTCGTCATTTTTCTTCCTTTTGCGCTCAGGCGCGGATTTGTTGTGATGTGGTTGTGCTCTGACAGATGGCAACATGTGCAACATCCACCAGTTTACTTAACTGACTAAACAGTAAGTCGACCGACCGGGGGCTGGCAACGGTCAATTCGATATTTATATTCTGCGCATCGCTGGCGGCTTCCATATTCATGGAGCACACCTGAAAACCACGATGGCGTACCACGCGTAAAACACGTTCTAACGTTTCCGGATTGAAACGAGCCTCAACGGCGACCTGATGTTGCATCATGATAATTTCTCCAGCATTTCTGAGTTGCTGGCGCCAGGTGGCACCAGAGGCCAGACATTCTCAAGTTCGTCGATTGAGACATGAAGCAGATATGGCCCCTCGCTGTTCAGCATGGTGTCGAGTGCCGCTTCAACCTGGTCTTTACGGGTGATGTGCTGACCAGGTATGCCGAAAGCGCTGGCCAACATGAGGAAATCGGGGTTATCGGTAAGGGTAGTTTCGCTATAACGTTCCTGAAAAAACAGCTGCTGCCATTGTCGCACCATGCCTAACCGCTGGTTGTCGAGTAAAACTATCTTCAGTGGCAACTGCTTGCGTTTTACGGTGCCCAGCTCCTGTACATTCATCATGAAGGAACCGTCACCGGAGATACAGATTACCGTATCATTCGGGCGAGCAACCTGCGCGCCAACCGCAGCAGGCAAGCCAAAGCCCATCGTACCCAAGCCGCTCGACGTGATAAAATTTTCCGGGCGGGTGTAGGTCATATGCTGTGCCGACCACATCTGATGCTGACCAACATCCGTTGTTACTACGCTGTCGGCTGGTTTGCGGTCTGAAAGCTGTTTCAGCAATAACGGCGCATAAATAGCTTCGCCCGGATGGTCATAGCGCCAGGTATGCTCTGTGCGCAGCTCAGCACTGTACTGACGCCATTCGTCAATCTTCAACGGTTGCTGTAATGCCGGCAGCAACGCATTTAAATCGCCTTGCAGCGCCACGTGCGCCTGGCGCAGTTTATTCATTTCCGCCGGGTCGATATCCATGTGGATCACGCTGGCGTTCGGTGCGAAAGTATTCAGCTTACCGGTCACCCGGTCATCAAAACGTGCGCCAACTGCAATCAGTAAATCACACTCTTGCACCGCGAAATTTGCAGCTTTAGTACCGTGCATTCCCAACATACCCAAATAGTATGGGTAGTTAGCATCTACTGCGCCCAGGCCTTTCAGCGTACAGGCGACCGGCATTTGGGTAAGCATAATAAACTCACGCAGGGCCGGAACTGCCTGCGCCATGCCTACGCCGCCACCTACGTACAGGATCGGTTTTTGCGCCTGCGCCAGCATGTTACGCGCCTGCTCAACATCAGCGTGCGGGAAAGCCTCAACGTTTTCGACGGTCGTAAAATATGGCTCCAGCGAACCGCTGGCTAATTGGATGTCTTTTGGGATATCAACCAGAACCGGGCCCGGACGACCGGAATTCGCCACGGCGAAAGCCTCAGCCATGATGCGCGGCAGTTCTTCCAGTGATTGCACCAGAAAACTGTGTTTGGTGCAGGACAGAGACATACCCAGAACATCCACTTCCTGGAATGCATCCGTTCCGATGAAAGGTGATGCCACCTGACCGGTGATCGCCACCACAGGAACAGAATCTAACAGCGCATCGGCAAGTCCGGTGATCAGGTTAGTAGCACCAGGACCGGAAGTGGCGATACAAACGCCGGTTTTACCCGTCGCTCGGGCATAGCCAATCGCCGCCATCGCTGCGCCCTGCTCATGTCTGCACAACAGGTGTTCTACGCCGCCGTCATACAGCGCATCGTAAACCGGCATAATTGCGCCACCGGGATAACCAAAGACGGTTTGAACCCCTTGTGCACGCAACGCATGTACCACCCACTGTGCCCCATTCATAGTTACATCCCCGCCGTAAATCTTGAGAAACAGAATTTTATGCTGATATTCACTTTCTGCTCCTCGTTTAAGTTTTTAAGGTCAAAAAAAACCCCCGAACCTTTCGGTGCGGGGGTCTTAGTTCGTTAAGGCTTGTTTTCTAAGCCTTTCCTCGTCCAAGTGCAGCCCCGCACGGTGGGATAATAATCACCACCACGCTAATCACGACCAGGCTAATCACTCGTAGAAGGGCTGTCATTTTTGTATTTTCTTGCATCTTGTTCGAAGGAATACCTAAAGAGTTACCATAGAATTTGCAAATGACACAAGATATTTTTTTATTCATTTTTCTGACACCATTAACGGTTTAGATAAATATCGTTGTTTTTTATACAAAAAATCAAAAATGAAAATATTTCACGTTTCAGGTAATTCTCAGCAGCCCGATCCCCAATAAAAAGTCTATTCAAAAGCATTTGCGGGCGTCATCCCAGACTAGATGCAACTTATTGTGAATTACACTAATACACATGAATCAGCACCTAAAAGGCGTAATTATGTAAAATCTTGCCGCGATGTATTGCGACATAATACTGTCATCAGGAGGCATTATGTCACTATCGATCATTCATACACGCGCCGCGTTGGGCGTAAATGCACCCGCCATTACTGTCGAGGTACATATCAGCAACGGCCTGCCCGGTTTAACCATGGTGGGGCTGCCGGAAACGACGGTGAAAGAGGCTCGCGATCGGGTACGCAGTGCGATAATTAATAGCGGGTATGAATTCCCGGCAAAGAAGATAACCATAAATCTCGCTCCAGCCGATCTTCCGAAAGAAGGGGAGCGATATGATTTACCTATCGCTGTTGCGCTTCTGGCCGCTTCTGAGCAGCTTACAACCCATAATCTCGATGCATATGAGCTGGTCGGTGAATTAGCGCTTACAGGCGCGTTACGCGGCGTTCCCGGCGCGATATCAAGCGCAACCGAAGCCATTCGTGCAGGCAGGAGAATTATTGTCGCCACAGAGAATGCCGCTGAAGTTGGACTGATACACGGCGAAGGATGCCTGATCGCAGATCACCTGCAGACCGTATGCGCATTTCTCGAAGGTAAGCACGATTTAGACAGGCCCTCAGCCGCAGATTTTACGCCCGACGCATTCGCCGACGACCTGAGCGATGTTATCGGCCAGGAACAGGGTAAACGCGGGCTGGAGCTTACCGCAGCTGGCGGTCATAACCTCTTGCTCATTGGCCCGCCGGGTACGGGCAAGACCATGTTGGCCAGTCGCCTCAGAGGTCTGCTCCCACCGCTTAGCAACGATGAAGCGCTGGAAAGTGCTGCGATACTCAGTCTGGTTAATTCCGAAACGATACAAAAACAATGGAAGCAACGCCCTTTTCGTTCACCACATCACAGTGCTTCATTAACGGCCATGGTCGGTGGAGGCTCTATTCCTGCACCAGGCGAGATCTCTCTGGCGCATAACGGCATACTGTTTCTGGATGAACTACCCGAGTTTGAACGGCGTACGCTGGATGCCTTGCGCGAACCCATCGAGTCCGGGCAGATCCATCTATCCCGCACCAGAGCAAAAATAACCTATCCCGCGCGCTTTCAACTTATAGCAGCGATGAATCCAAGCCCTACAGGCCATTATCAGGGGAATCATAATCGCTGTACTCCAGAACAGACGCTGCGCTACCTCAATCGACTGTCAGGACCATTTCTCGATCGCTTCGACCTCTCCCTCGAAATCCCCTTACCACCGCCCGGCATACTCAGTCAGAGCGCAGTGAAAGGGGAAGATAGTGCAACGGTTAAGCAACGCGTTATAGCAGCACGAGAGCGTCAGTATCTGCGGCAAAATAAGTTAAACGCGCACCTGAACAGCCAGGATATTCATAAATACTGCCCACTGCACAGCGACGATGCTCAATGGCTGGAAGAAACGCTCGCGCATCTCGGATTATCTATCCGCGCCTGGCTGCGTCTGATAAAGGTCGCTAGAACGATTGCGGATATAGAACAATGTGATCGCATCTCTCGCCAACACTTACAGGAAGCCGTTGGATACCGGGCGATAGACAGGTTACTCATTCATTTGCAGAAACTACTGGCATAAAAAAAGGGCTTTCGCCCTTTTTTATTAATCATCAGATTCGGTGTAGTCTTCTGCGCCTTCCACCTGAGGTTTCCCACCAGAAAGCGTGTGGAAGCGTTTTGGACGCTTAATACGCGTCATGTATTTAGACCACACGCGTTCAGCTTCAGTAACCGGCTCACGTTCACCACGGCATACCGCAACAAACAGTTTCTCTTCTTCAGTTACCGGCTCACGCTTACCCAGATCCAGCTCGTTGAAAGCATAACCGTGACGCTCAAGCAGTTGTGCTTCTTTAATGGTGAAATCACCATGACGGGAGAATCCGCGGGGATAATATTTATTATCGAAATATCGATTAGTCGTCGTAAAGCTTTCCGCCATCCTGCACGCTCCTAATTCTTTGGCCGAGCTATTTATGGCGCGGAGTATTAGTTACGCTTGACAGAGCGTCAAACAAAAGATTTAAATCATAACGACAAATTATTTTATGGAGCGAGTTGTGGATACGGAATTGTTAAAAACTTTCCTGGAAGTTAGCCGGACACGCCACTTTGGCAGGGCTGCTGAAGCGCTCTATCTGACCCAGTCAGCGGTTAGTTTTCGGATCAGACAGCTGGAAAATCAATTGGGTGTAAACCTGTTCACTCGACACAGAAACAATATCCGTTTGACCGCCGCAGGTGAAAAATTATTGCCTTACGCTGAAACCCTGATGAATACGTGGCAAGCAGCACGTAAGGAAGTTGCGAATACCTCGCGGCATAACGAGTTTTCTATCGGCGCCAGCGCATCTCTCTGGGAGTGCATGCTTAATGACTGGTTGAGACGTTTATATCAATCTCAGGAGCCACAGTCCAGCCTGCAGTTTGAAGCGAGGATCGCTCAGCGCCAGTCATTGGTAAAACAGCTTCATGAACGACAGCTTGATCTACTGATTACGACCGAAACGCCCAAAATGGACGAATTTAGCAGCCAACTGTTGGGATATTTCACGCTGGCGCTCTATTGTAGTTCTCCATCGCAAACCAAAGATGAACTGAACTATCTACGTCTGGAATGGGGACCCGATTTTCAACAACACGAAGCGGGATTGATCGCGGGAGATGAAGTGCCGGTACTCACTACCAGTTCAGCTGAACTGGCCAGGCAACAGCTTTCTGTGATTAAGGGCTTTAGCTGGCTTCCTGTCAACTGGGCCAAAACCAAAAGCGATCTCCATACGGTTACCGACAGTACAACACTATCTCGCCCTTTATATGCAGTTTGGCTGCAAAACAGCGATAAACATGCACTGATCTGCGATCTATTGAGAACAAATATTCTGGAAGATTAAGGTAAATACTGGCAAGGATGCCGGGAGTAAAAACAGAAGGAAGACAATGTTGAATTGCACGAAAAAAAAATCCTTAGCAAGAATGCTAAGGATTGTTTCTGGCAGGGGCGGAGAGACTCGAACTCGCGACACCCGGTTTTGGAGACCGGTGCTCTACCAACTGAGCTACGCCCCTAAATTTTCTTATCATTAAGCCTGCTTGATAGCAGGCTTAATTTTCTAATAAGTGGCGGAACGGACGGGACTCGAACCCGCGACCCCCTGCGTGACAGGCAGGTATTCTAACCAACTGAACTACCG
>NZ_JAOWID010000016.1:0-215 GCF_030332285.1 Citrobacter sp. Cu096 | reverse complement strand
TCATTTCTTATTACGGAGAAATGAAACAGTGTGTCGTTTCAATTTTCAGCTTGATCCAGATTTTTAAAGAGCAAAACTTCGCAGTGAACCTTTTCAGGTACACTCTGAAGTTTTCTTGGTTTGTTGCAGTAAAGATGGTGGAGCTATGCGGGATCGAACCGCAGACCTCCTGCGTGCAAAGCAGGCGCTCTCCCAGCTGAGCTATAGCCCCATCG
>NZ_JAOWID010000015.1:0-246 GCF_030332285.1 Citrobacter sp. Cu096 | reverse complement strand
TCATTTTTCGTCTTGCGACGTTAAGAATCCGTATCTTCGAGTGCCCACACAGATTGTCTGATAAATTGTTAAAGAGCAGTGCCGCTTCGCTTTTTCTCAGCGGCGCGGGGTGTGCATATTACGCCATCCCGCTACGAAGTCAAGCATTTAATTGTGCTTTCTTCGCCGAAGTTCTCAGTGGAACCCCGCTGACCCGGCGGCTTGTAATCCGTTGTTCCGTGTCAGTGGAGGCGCATTATAGGGAGT
>NZ_JAOWID010000014.1:0-257 GCF_030332285.1 Citrobacter sp. Cu096 | reverse complement strand
TGGTGGAGCTATGCGGGATCGAACCGCAGACCTCCTGCGTGCAAAGCAGGCGCTCTCCCAGCTGAGCTATAGCCCCATCGAATGAATCTCTTTTAACCTTAATTCGTTTTCGGGCGCGGCGTGGTGAAGCGAAGCATACTGAAGTATGCGAGCTTTGCCACAACAAAGCACGAGAGCGAATTTGGTAGGCCTGAGTGGACTTGAACCACCGACCTCACCCTTATCAGGGGTGCGCTCTAACCACCTGAGCTACAAGC
>NZ_JAOWID010000013.1:0-219 GCF_030332285.1 Citrobacter sp. Cu096 | reverse complement strand
GTCAGGCTGAATGACTTTATGATTGGCAAATATAAGGTCACCTATAAAGATTATAATGAGTATATAAAAATCACTCATGGAAAAAAGCTTACCTATGTATTTGGTGGGAAGTTACTGGCGGATGACGTTCCCGTCAGCATCCCCTGGCAGATGGCCAAAGACTACTGCCTGTGGCTGGGTAAAATGTCGGGTAAACGGGTGGATTTACCCACCGAGGCG
>NZ_JAOWID010000012.1:0-305 GCF_030332285.1 Citrobacter sp. Cu096 | reverse complement strand
GACGCGGGGTGGAGCAGCCTGGTAGCTCGTCGGGCTCATAACCCGAAGGTCGTCGGTTCAAATCCGGCCCCCGCAACCAATTAAAATCTGATGTAATATTTTTGCAAAGTAGTTCAAATCACAGCAAGGCGGCGACGCAGTGAATCCTTAGGAGCTTACTCCAGTAAGTGACTGAGGTGAACGAGGAAAGCCAACGCAGATGTGGTTTGAAATACGAAGCAAAAAGACGGACGCGGGGTGGAGCAGCCTGGTAGCTCGTCGGGCTCATAACCCGAAGGTCGTCGGTTCAAATCCGGCCCCCGCAA
>NZ_JAOWID010000011.1:0-2023 GCF_030332285.1 Citrobacter sp. Cu096 | reverse complement strand
TTGGTTTGGGAACAGCGGCAAAAAGCGGTGTCGTTCAGACAACAGGTCAGTCTGAAAAAGACGTTATCAGCCAAAAGGGAGCAACAGATAACTTTGCTTTAAAGAGCCTTTTTGATCACTTTGGTGGTGCAACGCTGATGTTGAGTGGAGGCCGGGATTACTCTCTGCAATTGAGTGATTCAGGAGTCTTA
Organism: Citrobacter sp. Cu096; assembly: GCF_030332285.1. NCBI lineage: Bacteria > Pseudomonadati > Pseudomonadota > Gammaproteobacteria > Enterobacterales > Enterobacteriaceae > Citrobacter > Citrobacter sp. Cu096. The sequence goes on along the minus strand of NZ_JAOWID010000011.1, from coordinate 1,832 downwards.
TCTCTTTACAGCTTAGCTCTCAATAAAATGGTTATGTCGTGGTCTTCATCCGGGGAGTTAGTTGCAGGAACTATCGGGTTTGAGCATGTAAAGGAGCTGAAATCAGCGGCTAAAAAAGACGTGGGTAACAGCGCAGGTCAGATACCGGATATGAGTTATTTCGAACTGTCTGGTATCGGCACTGATAACATGATTGCAAAACTCCCTAATGGTCTGATTATCCAGGTATTCCGTAGAAACATTAGTAACAGTGCGTCCGTCGGCGTAGCTACCATAAATCCTGTTACCTTCCCGACGCCATTTCCGGGGGCTGTGTGGGGTGTATTTTGTACAAAAATGACCTATGCACAAATTAATACATCCTGTGAAAGCGTAACAAACAGCGGGTTTAGCGCCACGACTTGCGCTGTTTCCGGTGTGGCATCAACAACCTTATCAAGCGCTGTTTTCCTTGCCGTTGGGTACTAAATATGAAATTAAATAAAGTTAATTTTATCTGGGATGTAATTAATGTTCGTCTTCTCGCTTATTTACTCAAAGATGAGTATGAAGCTGCCGGAATGTGGCCTGAGAATGGCATCGATGTTTCTGATGAGGTATCAGCCGAATTTACCGGACTGCCACCGGAAGGAAAAACTATTGGTGTGGGTGCTGATGGGATGCCAGCGTGGGTGGATATTCCACCACCCACACGGGAGGAGTTGATTTCTGCCGCAGAACAGGTTCGCCAGCAACTACTGGCCCATGCCGACGCTGTTATGTTGGATTGGCGTACAGAACTGATGCTGGGGGAAATCAGCGACGCCAACAGGGATAAACTGTCGGCGTGGATGACCTATAAAAACGAGGTTAAAGCGGTTGACGTGACAGCCGACCCCGAGCATGTTAACTGGCCTGTTCCCCCGGAGGTGTAGGCCATTCAATATCTGGTGCACTTGAGGCATCTACCGATTCCAGTATATCCAGATAATCCAGCCACAAGTTGTATTGCGCCAGTTCGTCACCTTTCAGCCGACCAATTGCTGCCTTACCGGGCCACTGCTTACTGTTGACGTATTCAGTGGCTTCATTAATCAGGAGACGTTTTTTATTCTCTGCCGCACTGATAGCGGACTCTTTTGCTGTTATTACCGTGAAACTACCCATTTAATATTACCTCGCGAGTCAGCATTTCACTCTCTTCAGCATCAGGACCATAGAAGCCAATTAATTCTACGATGATCTCTCCTGACTCCTTTCTGGCCTTCAGTACAGGATTGGGGGTTAACACAGATACAAAATCGACCGCGATATCGCCATCATTCAGGATGCTAAAATCGAATGAATCGGCAACATCATCAACTTCAATCGTTAATACATCACCTTTTGCCGACACTTTCATAACGTAATCAGAACGCTGCGGGGTAAAGATTGCTTTCATCAGAACCATCTCCCAACTGCTGTATATCCAAGGTATGCCGCTGCATTTTGCACATTGCTGATCAGCGCCAGTGAGGTCCCTGTCAGTGAACTACCGCGAACGGAAGGCCATGAAGATGTACCACCCGATGATAGTGGAGCGGAGGGTGCTACGGCTGGCTTGGTGCCAACGAAAGTTGCAGGAAAAGTGAACACAGATTCAGTGGAAAAATATAGGTTTGTCGTCCCACCGCTAGGGTTGCTTGTTATGGATTCAACCGACCTGGTAAACCAGCAGATTAGTGTTCCATCGGCGAATTTTGTGTACTCACCGTTTGAGTTAGATCCTCTCTCAATAATTGCCCCGGTCGGAACTCCCCCTGACTGAGATACTGTTCCTACGACATCAGCTTTAGCAGCCGTTCGCAAACCAA
>NZ_JAOWID010000009.1:0-561 GCF_030332285.1 Citrobacter sp. Cu096 | reverse complement strand
GAAACATCTTCGGGTTGTGAGGTTAAGCGACTAAGCGTACACGGTGGATGCCCTGGCAGTCAGAGGCGATGAAGGACGTGCTAATCTGCGATAAGCGTCGGTAAGGTGATATGAACCGTTATAACCGGCGATTTCCGAATGGGGAAACCCAGTGTGATTCGTCACACTATCATTACGTGAATACATAGCGTAATGAAGCGAACCGGGGGAACTGAAACATCTAAGTACCCCGAGGAAAAGAAATCAACCGAGATTCCCCCAGTAGCGGCGAGCGAACGGGGAGCAGCCCAGAGTCTGAATCAGCTTGTGTGTTAGTGGAACGGTCTGGAAAGTCCGACGGTACAGGGTGATAGTCCCGTACACCAAAATGCACAGGTTGTGAACTCGAAGAGTAGGGCGGGACACGTGGTATCCTGTCTGAATATGGGGGGACCATCCTCCAAGGCTAAATACTCCTGACTGACCGATAGTGAACCAGTACCGTGAGGGAAAGGCGAAAAGAACCCCGGCGAGGGGAGTGAAAAAGAACCTGAAACCGTGTACGTACAAGCAGTGGGAGCA
>NZ_JAOWID010000008.1:0-219 GCF_030332285.1 Citrobacter sp. Cu096 | reverse complement strand
ATAATGCGACTCCACACAGCGGGGGTGATTAGCTCAGCTGGGAGAGCACCTCCCTTACAAGGAGGGGGTCGGCGGTTCGAACCCGTCATCACCCACCAACTACTTTATGTAGTCTCCGCCGTGTAGAGTAAGAAATTGAGAAGTGGGTGATTAGCTCAGCTGGGAGAGCACCTCCCTTACAAGGAGGGGGTCGGCGGTTCGATCCCGTCATCACCCACC
>NZ_JAOWID010000007.1:0-212 GCF_030332285.1 Citrobacter sp. Cu096 | reverse complement strand
AGCACCAGGGAGGATAACGTTGCTTCAGCAACGGCCCGCAGGGCGAGGCGCAGCCGAGTAATCCTCCCGGATGCACCATCTCTTACTTGATATCACTTATTTCGATATCAATATCGGCAGTAAAGCAAGTTTCCTGATGCATCCGTAGCTCAGCTGGATAGAGTACTCGGCTACGAACCGAGCGGTCGGAGGTTCGAATCCTCCCGGATGCA